>CANNDC010000014.1 GCA_947503265.1 uncultured Alteromonadaceae bacterium | reverse complement strand
CGCGTGTGGAAGGATTCGAACCTCCGACCGCCTGGTTCGTAGCCAGGTACTCTATCCAGCTGAGCTACACACGCGTAAACTCTTTACAAATGATTTAAGAAATGGCGCGTGTGGAAGGATTCGAACCTCCGACCGCCTGGTTCGTAGCCAGGTACTCTATCCAGCTGAGCTACACACGCGTATTACTTAAACTAACCTTATTAATATGGTTCGAGAATAACAATACCACAAAATAATGGCGGAGAGAGAGGGATTCGAACCCTCGATAGGGCTACAAACCCTATACTCCCTTAGCAGGGGAGCGCCTTCAGCCACTCGGCCACCTCTCCAAATGTGGGAGCGAAGTTTACTGATTCAATAAAGGAAGTCAAACCTTTTTTAGCAGTTCAATCTCGCTCGCCGTTATTTTAATCGATCTGGCTAAAAACGGGTACAAGCATAGGGGATGTTTCAACGCTTGTGTTCTTAGGCAGAAATAAAAAAGGCTGGTAAACCAGCCGATTTTTATGCGTCTTCCTCGTTATGTTTAGCTTGGCTTCCAGCGCCTCCCTGAACATTTTTTTCCGCTTGAATTCGCATATATATTTCTTCGCGGTGAACAGATACTTCCTTCGGCGCATTCACGCCTATTCTTACCTGATTTCCTTTTACACCCAAAACAGTCACAGTGACTTCGTCACCGACCATCAGAGTTTCGCCAACACGACGGGTCAAAATTAACATTATTTTTTCCTTTTCCGTTATTCCACACTTATCCTTACTTAAAATTAGCGCATTATTTGATTATCACCAAACAATCCGCCATCGGTTTTCCCTGTTTTTGATGTCACTTTCAAAAACGCACCGACAATTCTTATGATACTTTCTCTTCAATCCAAGCAGCGACTGATTGCAAGGCAGCATCCAAATTCTGCGGTTGAGTTCCACCAGCTTGCGCCATATCAGGCCTTCCTCCGCCTTTACCGCCAACTTGAGCAGCAATAAAATTCACTAACTCTCCCGCTTTTATTTGGCCAGTTAGGCTCTTAGTCACCCCAACAATCAAGCTCACTTTGTTTTGCTGCCCTAAGCCGAGCACCACAATGCCCTCACCCATTTTATTTTTGAGGTCATCGACCATATTTCTCAGGTCTTTAGATTCAACACCTTCTATTTTAGTAGACAGTGTTTTTATACCCTTTATTTCAACCACCTTGGAAAGCAAATCTGATCCGGCTTGGCCAGCCAACTGCTGTTTGAGTTTCGCAATCTCTTTTTCTAATTCTTTACTATGGTCAACAACCGAAGACACTCGCTCTTCGAGCTTCAGTGAGTCAGTCTTGAGCATTCCTGAGAGGCGCGAAATCATCTGAGCCTGACTTTGACTGTATTGCAAAGCATGTTCGCCAGTAATGGCCTCAATGCGTCTTACTCCTGACGCTATCCCGCCTTCACTGGTGATTTTAAACAAACCTATATCTCCAGTCCTTTGAACATGAGTTCCGCCACAAAGTTCAATTGAGAAGGGGCCCATAGACACCACTCTTACTTGTTCGTCATATTTTTCGCCAAACAAAGCCATTGCACCAGACGCTTTGGCTTGCTCCAATTCCATCAGCTGTGTTGTTAATGGATGATTTTCACGAATCTGTTGATTGACGATATTTTCGATTTCGACTAGTTGTTCAAGCTTCACACCTTCGAAATGAGAAAAATCGAATCTCAGGCGCTCTGGATCAACTAACGAGCCTTTTTGGCTAACATGATCACCCAATACTGATTTTAACGCTGCGTGTAATAAGTGTGTGGCACTGTGATTAAGCTTAATTGCACCACGGCGTTTGCTATCAATTATCGCGTTTACAGAATCACCCACTTCCAAGCTGGCTTCGGCAACACCGCGATGAGCAACCGCTCCACCCAATTTCACCGTGTCTGTAACACGGAAAAAGCCGTTATCAAGCTCAAGTGTGCCAGTATCGCCAACTTGACCACCTGATTCAGCATAAAAAGGAGTTTGGTCTAACACCACAACTCCGTTTGAACCCGCCTCTAGGCGATTGGTTGCGCCATTTGCGTCAAACAATTCAACCACTTTGCTGATGCCGTCTTCATGATCATAGCCAGTAAATTCACTTGATACGGCCGATTTGATGTCATCGTTATAGTCTTTACCGAAGCTACTTGCCTGTTGAGCACGTTTACGCTGTGCCGCCATGGCCATATCAAAGCCTTTTTCATCAATGCTGAAGCCTTTTTCTCGCGCTACATCGTTGGTTAAATCGGTTGGAAAGCCATAGGTATCATACAATTTAAATACCAGCTCACCGGGAATAACTTCACCCTCTAAATCAGCAAGTGCTTCATTCAGAATCGCCATACCTCTATCTAAGGTACGAGAAAATTGCTCTTCTTCAACTCTGAGTACTTTTTCCACTACTGGCTTCTGAGCCTTCAGCTCAGGGTAAGCATCGGCCATTTGCTCGCAAAGGGCATCAACAAGTCGGTAGAAAAAGATATCCTTGGCACCTAACTGATAACCATGACGCACAGCGCGACGAATTATTCGACGAAGCACGTAACCACGTCCTTCATTGGACGGCATAACTCCATCGCAAATTAAGAAAGCACAAGAACGAATATGGTCGGCAATAACACGTAGTGATTTGTCACTCAAATCTTGAGCACCAGTAATCGAGGCTGCAGCACTTATTAGATTTGTAAAAATATCGATTTCATAGTTACTGTGCACATCTTGAATAATGGCTGAAATCCTTTCTAACCCCATCCCGGTATCAATAGAGGGTTTTGGTAAAGGATGCATCACACCGTCGGCAGTTCGATTGAACTGCATGAAGACCAGATTCCAGATCTCGATAAATCGATCTCCGTCTTCTTCTGGAGAACCAGGAGGACCACCCCAAATATGTTCGCCGTGGTCGTAAAAAATTTCAGAGCAAGGACCACAAGGACCAGTATCACCCATGGACCAAAAATTGTCGGATGTGGCGATTCGAATGATTCGATCTGCTGTTAAACCAATTTCCTTGTGCCAAATATCATAGGCTTCTTCATCATCGTGATAAATGGTAACCAGTAACTTATCTGCAGCTAAACCTAGCTCTTCGGTCAGAAATATCCATGCAAATTTAATCGCATCTTGCTTGAAATAGTCGCCGAAACTGAAATTACCGAGCATTTCGAAGAAAGTATGATGACGGGCTGTGTATCCTACGTTTTCCAAATCATTGTGCTTGCCGCCTGCTCTGACGCAGCGCTGGGAAGAGACTGCGCGCTGATAGCTGCGAGATTCTGAACCAAGGAAAACATCTTTAAATTGATTCATTCCGGCGTTGGTAAATAGCAGTGTCGGGTCGTCAGAAGGGACCAGTGAAGAACTGGATACTTTCTGGTGTCCATTGTTCGCAAAGAAATCGAGAAAAGCTTGTCGGATTTCAGCGGTAGATCGTGTCATTCAATTTCCTGATAAAAATAGTCTGCATTTAGAAAAGTTGGCGCGGAACAATATCACAACTCAATACGCTATGTAAGCCGCCAAACTAGAGGTTTTTCTCTACATTTCTAATAAGCGTTTGAATTTGCGCGGATGTGAATCCTCGATATTGCAAAAAGCGCATCCTTTTTTGTTTTTCTTGCCAATCTTTTATCTCTTTACCCGTATACTTTTTTCGATAGACTTGAGCAGCGATATCATCGAAATCTACCTCGGCCTCTAAAAACGCCTTGGTGATGACCGAATCGTCAACCTGATGTTCATTCAACTGTAATCGAATGCGTTGTTCACCCTGCCCTTTCATAGCCTTCGAGCGAATATAGCTTTCCGCAAATCTAAAATCACTTTGAATATCTTTTTCAACGAATTTTTGAACCTGTTGTGCAACTAATTCAGCATCCAGATTGCGGGCGATAAGCTTATCGGTCAGTTCCTTAACACTGTGCTCTCGCATTGAAAGCAATCTTGTTATGGTATGGTTGATGATCTTCACCGCATTGTTTGTCATATTAAGCGTATCTGCACCATAACGATTACAACGGAACCTAACTTTTGAATTTCGAAATTGTTGAGTCTATTAATACTATATCACCGGACAAATGGGATTCAATTAGCAAAGACCAAAGCCCTTTTTTACAGCATGCCTTTCTATCTGCTTTGGAAGACTCTAAATCTGTTGGTGGAGACACAGGTTGGCAACCCCGTCACCTCATTGGTTATGAAGACAATGAGATTGTTGCCATCATGCCCATGTACGAAAAAACCCATAGCTATGGCGAATATGTATTCGATTTTGCTTGGGCCGATGCTTACCACCAGCATCAGATGCTGTATTACCCTAAATTGGTCAGTGCCATTCCTTTTACACCTGTCACTGGTAACAGAATATTAACAACTGATAATATCAATTCCATTCAACTTTTGGATAAGCTAGTGCAATTTTTGCGCACTTATATAGCTCAGCATAATATTTCCTCTTTCCACTTTTTGTTTCCGCAGCAAGAAGAGTCTAGTCAGCTTAAAAAACTAACATGCGTACAAAGAGTGAGTGTTCAATTCCAGTGGTTTAATCAAAACTATGTCGATTTTAATGACTTTTTAAGCACATTTACCGCCCGAAGACGAAAAACAGTTAAAAAAGAGCGCCTAAAGGTGCAGGCTCAAGGCGTTCAAATTAAACGTCTGAAAGGAACCGAAATAGCATCAAAAGATATGGACTTTTTTTACCAGTGCTATTGCCAAACCTACTTAAAGCGCAGCGGTCATTCGGGCTACTTAACCTCCGACTTTTTCAAACTCATTCTACAAAACATGCCGGAAAATTTGCTACTAGTCATCGCCAGTGATGATTCCGGCCCAGTTGCTAGCGCGCTATATATTTTTGACGACAACCAACTTAATGGTCGCTACTGGGGAAGTTTAAAAGACCTAGACGCACTACATTTTGAGTGTTGTTATTATCAAGGAATCGAATTTTGCATCGAAAACAATATTCAGACCTTTAACCCTGGTACTCAAGGTGAGCATAAAATTCTCCGCGGATTTAAGCCAACAACGTGTTACTCAAATCACCATCTGGCTGAACCGGCTTTTCATGCAGCTGTAGAGCGATTTATCGATCAAGAAACGCCAGGTATTCTTCAATACAAACGAAATGCATCGCAAGTATTACCGTTTAAAACACAAAATAAGTGATATTGGCAAAAATAGGAGGCTTAATCTGGTTCACGCTCAACATGCTTCAGAATAACCTTGATAAATTATTTGAGGTGCAACGTGAGAGTTGCCTAGTAAAACTATGATTTGCTTTGTTTCTTGGTGAGTATGACATCAAATGGCTCTAGCTCAACCACAGACTGTCGGAGACGTTCTTCAATTTTGTCTAAATGATGCATTTTATTGCAGAACCATTGTGCTTTAACGCGCAAGGTTTCTGCTCTGGATTCAACCGACTTCTCTATTTCTTCGCCGATTTGTTCCACTCTGCGTGCTATTTCTTCAGGGCTCATGTTGGCTTGATCCCCCTTATTGTTTTCCAGACCGCTGATTGCAGAGAGAATTCCGCCAACAGAGGTATCAATGGCGCGCCCTAATTGTTCTTCAATTTCACGGTCGACTAAATCATCAAGGTTCTCTAATCGCCCTGGGCCGATAAAGTAATTTTCGCTGGCATGAATAAACTTCTCTTTGACACGCATTTGTACACGTTTGAGGGATGACTGAAGTTTATCGTAGCTCTTGTGATCATTTCCGACCAAGCCTACATAAACGTGCTCTACAGTTTCTACAGCGAGTTCCACACCTTCGGTGGCCAATACAATGATTTTAGGCACTACATAGTGAATGCCAGAAGAAATGTCTTTGAGGTCTTTTAGTTGCTCAGGCTCTAATTCAATGACGTTGCCTTTGACAATTAGCTGATCCGTACCATTGATCTGATAAACAGTGCCACTCTTATTGATAACGCGGATATGGCGATCGTTCACCACAATGCCATATTTGAGGTCTACATTGCATTTGAGATCAGCTAAGGCCTCAAAAGACAATAAAAAAAACATCAAAACAAAAGCACAACGCATGAACAGGTCACCACTACTAAATTAAGTCTATTGTGTACCTTATTCGTTGAAGTTAAAAGTCCGGATCAGACCAGTGAAATAAAAATCAGGTTAATCAGCGGTGCGAACCAGTCTGGCAAAGACAAATAGACTCTTTTGTTTGACGGAATTACTGCTATTGAAAAACGCCAATACCCAAGCTCTTTGCGGATCTGACATGGATGGTGTTGAAGACCAAAAATCATCTGACGGCGTGTTGGGGAACAGTGTTTCGTTAACGGAAGGTCGTACGCATTGACGCTCAGAAATGCTAGCCAACTCTTTTATATTCGGCAAACGCCAACCGTCATGGCTAGCGAAAGTAAATCCGTGGGCTTGTTGCAAAGCCTGCTGCCAGTCCAACGCATCCGGATCGCCAACGCATTGACCTGCAGACCAGGTTTGACCAAGGCTGCACTGCATCCACATTAAGCCGGTGGTGTTATCAGTAATCGTACCATCGCCATTGTTGGTGAAATTCACAATCGGACTAGTTTCAACGGCATCTGAAAGACAAGTTTGTGCTTGTGCAAAACTCGTTAATGTCAGCAATAAAATGATGGCTAACCGCATGTTAACGCCCTCCTCGTACTAATCTTATTTTGGCTGTTGACGACTTATTTAAGAAATTGTCGTTTCCAGATGCAAAGTCTAGGGCCCAAGCAGTTCGAGCCACATCAGACACCCCATCTGCACTGGGTAAACTTGTCCAGTACCATAAGGGTGATGAAACGAAATCATCGGTATTAGGAAAATACTGCAAATCTATTTTAGTACCCGTGACATTGCCGAAATGCATAAGCGAAAGTAACTCAGAATGTGTCGGTAAACGCCAATCAAAGAAGTTACATAGACCAGCCGCATTAACTTCTGAAACATAGGTCTGAGTATCACATTGTGCTGAGGCACAAGTATCACCTGAAGTACCCACCTGACCGACAAAACCTCCATTATTTTCCTCTGCTAACCACGAATAGCTGTGCTCACTGCCATGCAAATTAGTGTCCGCAGTTTTCACTTCCCACACCAAGCCTGTCACATTGTCTCTTACACACGCCCAAGGCTGGCTAATATCGTCTTGTTGATCGCCTACGCTGTCTAATCGCGTAAAATCAAAACCTTGTTCTCCGCGACCGGCCTTTTCCAACAGGTTATTTTCACTAATAATATCTTTACCTCTTTGGCCATCCTGTGCTGGGAAATCGGCTTGATGTTGAGTACCTATACTGGTGAGGTCAGCTTGCAAAATGACGCCGGTATCATTGATGGGCACCAATGGCAGCGGCTTGATCCTGACTGATACACTATCGTCCACCTTGTTTCCAAACGTATCGGTGACCTCAAAGGTAAAAGTGACCAATTGAGCTTGTGTCACCTTAGGAGCGATTGCGTAGGTCACTTCTGCGCTACTATTGGTGATGGTAGGCACTAACTCAGAATCGTTCAGCCAATTGAACAACAAAGGCCTGCCCGCGGGTATACTAGTTGAAGCGGCTCCGGTCAAAAGAATAATTTCACCTGAAAAGACTTGATGATCTTTCCCCGCATTAACTGAGGGCAAGGTTTCGCTAGCGCTAAGAATTTGCAATCGAATGGTTTCAGAATCTTCCCCTCCCTCTTGATCAGTCACCGTTAATTCTAGCTCGATTTCGTTTCTCTCATCTGCGATAGGCGAGATAAAAGCGATGCTATCTCCGTCTTGACTCACGTTCGTTAGCACATCAATTCCGGCAGATTGTTGCCATCTATAGGCGGCAATTGGGTCAAGGGTATCCTGAGGATCAATATCGCTACTCGCACTTGCATCTAAAACAATTGCGGTTCCCGCAGGATAACGACCATCTATTAGTTGAGTGTCGCTCATCACAGTTATTGCGGCAGTAGGAAGCTCATTCACCGGTGTTATTTGATACTGGACGGTGTCGCTCGCTTGATTGCCAAGGGCATCTGTGACAGACAATGTAAAGGTGTAAGTTTCAATTTCAGTTACACTTGGCGTTTGGAAACTCGCAGCGACAGAATCAGCGCTATTTTGTGTAATGGTTAGATTTGGGGAAACACTCCACTGAAAGGTGAGGCCACCATTTGCGCCACTGGCAGCGCCATTCAACGCCACTGAGGTTTGCTCATTTACCGATTGGTTTGGCCCTGCATTGACTAAAATATCAGGGACCGTTTGATTCGTATCACTGTCAAGGGAGCCGCCGGAACACGAAAAAAGTCCGAGCAATAATATCCACAATAGGAAAATTTGAATGAATTGCTTTTTACAATGCAACAACATAACGTCCAAGATTAAATTAGATATCTAGTATGACGTTAACTGAGCAAAGGCCGTGCCAATCGATGAAATCCTAACTAATCAGCACGCCCAAACTAATCTTCAAATTCCAATGTACCTAGATCTTCGGTTAATCGGACTTGCAAAGATTCAAGCTCTTTTTTATGCACTGCAACATCGGTTACGTCGTAAATCATCATGCAAATATTGTCGACTTTACCTGTCGCACTGGCTAAGGCAGACAAGGTGATATTCTGATACATAAACTCTTCGCTACCCGTGATAGGTCGGTAGTTCGGAAAACGAAACAAATAAGGGCGTTGCTCCCAAGTCATAAACGCACGAGTTCTAAGCTCAAACACGGGTCTGGCTTTTCGTTTAAACCAATCCACTTTTATATGTGGATACAATTCAAATAAGGTTTTATCTTGCACTTTGCTCGGCAATAACCCGCTGTGGCTTTCCATGAATCCATTCCAAACTTTAATTCGATAATCTTTGTCTAGCACCACGATACCAACATCAACGGTTTGCACCATATCCATCATCCAGTGAAATTCAGCCATTTCATCAGCATTATTTGCACTCATAAGTTAGTCCTCAAGCATGTGTGATAATTTATAATTCATCACTTTCATGGATTCTTCGGTAAAGAGTAAAACTAAATCACATTGCACATCGTAGCCTTCAAGCCCGTAACTCAATTCAATTGCTAGAGTTCGTCGCCATTTTGCTTTGTTGTTACTGATCAAGTCTGTCACATTCAAGTGCTGCCCTAACACTATAGGGTGACCCTGACTGAAATTCAGATCTAGCTGAATGGCTAGCCCTCGCAAACAAGTGCCAATCAAAATATTTGCCGCATCCATGAGCATTTCTAGTTGAACATGGTCGTCCATATCTTCATCAATATTGAGAATTTTGGCGACGTCCCCAAAACTGGAATCACTCAGTATAAATAGCGCTTCTCCTGATACTCCTGCGCCAAGAAAGCCCTGACAAATACCAGAGACAGAGTCTTTCTGTTCGATATCACTAAGCATCATATGAAGCTCCGACACTTCAATGAGGTTGACGTTAGGAATGGGGAGTTTTACGAACACATTCATAAGGCGAGCTAGATGGTCCCCCGCTTGCCCCATGGCAATGTTCGTGACTTCTTGATAGCAATCTCGAATAGCAGGATCTAAGGAAGAAGCGTCCATTTGGCTAGATTTGGCCTCATCTTCGATAAAATGGTGTTTAACCAGCATGGAGAACATATCTTTTGGACTGACCGGCTTTTCAATAAAATCGAGGGCACCAAGGGCAAAAACCCGCTCTCTTGCAGTGGGCTGAATATCACCGGATATAACAATTACTTTAGTTTCCAGTTGCTTGCTTTGCACCGCTTTAAGGGTTTCGTAGCCATCCATCACAGGCATATTCAAATCGAGAAACAAAAGCTGCCCTTTGCCACTTTCAATAGCTCGCACAGCCTCCTCGCCGTGTTTAGCAAAATGAATCGCGACATCCCAGTCTTGCGGTAAACTCTTCGCTACTTGCTTCCTTGCAACCATAGAGTCGTCACATATCAATACTGAAAACATACTAAAAAGACTTTTCCCTCAAAACTTTACTCCCCAAACTTTTTTCTTCTAGAAAACGACTGTCACTCAAATAGTAGATGTATTAACGGATTTAATCCCGTGAAATTAAGAGTTAATACACCTCTTTAACATCGGCTTGGAAATAAGAATCTGAATCGCTAGTTGATAAACAAATAGAAAATTGGCAAGGCGATAGCAGTAATAATTGCTTAGTCCACTCAAGACTCTTAGGAACGCCTTTGAGTTGAACCAAGAACAAAACAATAGAATTGAACCTAAAATAAACGCAGGGAGCGGAATAGTAAAACAGCTAACGCCAATTCAATCTCAAGGCATAAAAAAAGAGGCTGTGTTTTGCAACAAGCAGCCTCATTTAATCCAGGAAACAATACACATTTACGTGAAATATGTATTCATCGGGTCACTACTCCGACGCTTTTGATTCTAGAAGGTCGAGTATAAAAATACAGTCAATTGTGACGAAACCTCCATCTGCTGGGATAAATGCCGGAAAAATCAAGATTTCAGGCTTTATCTCTTCGCCAACATCGCGGTATCAGCTACTCTGGCGCGTTTTGCCAAGATGGCAGCTGTTTTATTTGCATTATGCATTTCTGCAAAGTCTATGGCGCTTTTACCGTTGCATACCAAACCTTTAGCGATTTCACGATAGCTAACGTGAGTACGTTTAACGGCTTTATGCAACTGAATTCTGCTGTTGCTTTTTAGTGCTTTGCAAACTCTCACTAAATTCGCTTCATTTGAACTGACTGATGCAGCAGTAATACTTGTAGCTGCTTGAGTTTGAGTTGCGGTTAGCGCGGCGATAAAAAGACCGGCTAGGACTGTTGATTTACGGTTTAATATATTCATTTTAATTTCCAATCTAGTTAATGGTCAAAGGGTTCATCGCCGGTAAACATATTGTTTGTATTAGCGCTGAGCACGATTAAACATTAGAAGAAAGAATTTAAAATTTGCAGCAGAAAGCGTTGAATAGCGTCGCCTTGAGACGGATCGATAAGATTACAAAATAGTGCGATGAGCAGTCTTAAAACACGTGAGTTTCATCGCAACTGGCACATGATTTGTAACATTCACAAAAAAAGCGACTATCCAAAGATCAGTCGCTTTTGAAAAATATCGTTGAATTAGCAGGTTTTTAGAAGGCGTTATCTTGATGTACGCGAATAAAGAGCTCGGTATTTATCTTGCTGTAATCAATTTTGTATTCCTTGCCATTAATTGTTTGCACAAACAACAAGGTTTTTTCGTCTCCGAAAACATCAGCTAAGGTCACATCAACCAATTCCATGTCCATCATTTTTGCTTCGCGCTTATTATCGGGTACTTTTCCAGTGTAAGGTTTAAGCGATTTATGCGTGACCAATACTGGCGGATAATCTTCTCCGTTCAATATCAATAAGTCATATTTTCTAACTTTATGAATAAGCGTATTCCGGCCACTTACCAAAAAAGGTTTTTCAGTCATGCAGATCTCCGATAATTCATGCAAGGTTGAATTTTTTAATTCAAAAAAACAACACTTTCTAGTATTGAAGTTTGTAGTTAAATGAAGATAGCAAAGATTTTTAACCCTTGCATCTCAAAAGTAGCAGTAAAATTAAAGTCTTAGTAAATAGGTTGAACAGATTGAAAGCTATGGGATAATCGCCGATTAACCCGTTTTTATTCGCAATCTCGAATTCACAAGGATGAATAAATTGAAAAAACGCTATTTGGCAGCCTGCATTGTTGTTATCACTACCATATTGGTGTTACCAAAGTACATCGCCACTCAAGTTTCTAACACACTCGACAATATTGTTGCCGGTATTGATAAGAACCCAGTTTACTCAGCACAAGTGATTGAAGTTGTTGAAGGATGGTTTACCTCCACGGCCATCATCAAAATCGGCCTCAACTTCGATAAAATTTCAGCGGAACAAATGCCAAACATGCCTACTGGAAAAGCGCAGTTTCTAGTAGATTTTCATGCTAGTCATGGCCCGGTAATTTTTGTCGACGGCTTTAGCCTGGCTTGGGTTAAGTGGCAAGCAACTCAAGATGGCAAGAAACTTAAGCCCATTATGCAATGGGATGACAGCCAACCTTTGTATAAGATTACGGGTGTTCAACAACTTTGGAATGACACTGATTTCCAAGACCAAATACAAGCATTCACCATAGACAGTGAATTGCAAAATGTGCAGGCAGCATTTTCGGGCTATCAAGGCAAAGGCACTTTTTCGAGTAGCCATTTCGATTACGGGGCTAATAGCGCATCGTTAAAAGTTCAAAATGATAAGAATGCGGTTTCCTTTTCGGGTCTAAACCTCACCATGCAGTTAGACGGCAGCTACATGGAAGCAATTGGAGGCGCGTTTATCGATACAAAACTAGCCTTAACATTGGATGAGTTCAAGTTTGATGATTTGCAGTCAGGGCAAAAAGTCATGGAATTATCTTCGGTAAACGCTGAATTCGTTGCCGATGTTGATGAACAAAATAATACCGCAAATGTGACACAGATCATCGATGTAAATTCCGCTTCATTTAGTGGCTATTTAGTTCAAGACCTAAATATGAATTTAGCCGTCAACCAACTGAGTGTTGCTTTTATGGAAAAATACCAAGCATTAGCAAACGAATTGACCGGCAAAGATCCCAATGTAGCTCAACAACAAATGCTTAATTTTGCCCAGAACAACTTGCTGGAATTGTTGAAGCATGACCCTGAAATAGATCTGAAAAATGTGTCTGCAACGCTCCCCGAAGGTAAATTTAACGTAGATGCAAAAGCGCAAACGCTAAATGTTCAATCATTACCAGAAAACCTCCAAGACCGAGAATTTTGGTTAACTCACCTGCTGGCGTCTGCAAACGTTCAGGCTGATAAGGCAGTTGCGAGAGCTTTTGCAACTAACTATATGGTTTCGCAATTGCAAGCCAATCCGCAAACGGCAGAAATGTCTGCCGAGCAAATCAGTCAGATAGCGATTCAACAATCTCCAGCCATGATCGATGCCATGATCAAGCAAGGGTTCCTTGTCGAAGAAGGTGAAGTTTATAAGTCTTCCATTAGTTTAAAAGACAAAGAAGTGATTTTAAACGGAAAGCCAATGCCGTTGCCTTAACAGGTTGCAATTCGATAATTAACGACAGGGCGGGCAAGATGAGCACGCCCTTTTGATTGATTTTTCGTCAAATAAACTGATTACTCGCACAAACTGATGACAACAAGAATAAAACTGCTTATACTGCGCACCGCTTAGTCACCAAGGCATTTCTCGCCTAACTCTAAGTGATGTTTCAAAATGGCCCGATAGCTCAGTTGGTTAGAGCATCCGACTCATAATCGGCAGGTCCCCTGTTCAAGTCAGGGTCGGGCCACCATTTTTAAAGGCTTCAAGAGATAGTTATCGCTAACAAAAAATTTAACTTCATGTCTTTATAGCTAATATATAGCATAATTATAAGTTAATAGAGCGGTAACTATTATTAGCAAACAAATCAGAAAGTTAATTTCGTGTATGGAGTTTGGGACAATAAACCTAGAAATAGGTCGTTGCATTAACCGGATTGGACATCTTGGCTTTATAACTATTTTTTAAAACTAGGCAATGTAGTTTTCCGGACTACTAGCTAACATCTTATACTTGTTGGCCAAAATATATAATTATCAAACACGTGAAAATAAAATTAAACACCGAACCAGTAAGAGAATTCATTTAAAGAAAATCGTTTATCGAAGACCTACGGGATTTCTTCATCTCAATATTCGAGGGTGTAACCTTAATTTGTATTAGTGTGATTACCAAGGGATTATGTCGGTCTAATTACCGAGCGACTTTGTCGTAAACAGCATATCAGCCAGTTGCTAAACTGGCTACTCTCCCGTTTAAACTATTTCAGCGTTTCTTGCTCGTTGAACCCGTAGCGCCATGGTATTCATATTTTCCCTTAACCAGATGTAGCGAATCCCAGCTGGGCTGACGGTAGCAATTTGCTTAGCTTTCAGTTGCAGTGATACTTGCTGTTGACCAAGGTGCGGATTTTCCAGTGAGAAGTCGATGACAACTTGCTCTATTTCAACATCTGAGCGATTCTTATGCCGCAGGTTGGGTGTATCTTGGCGTTTTAGAGCATCAGGACCGCCTTGCTTAACCAACTTCAAGTGACGGTAAATGGTATCGCGAGATACACCGCTCTGGCGTGATGCTGCACTTACATTTCCGAGTTTATCGACCAAGGCCAGTACCTCTAGTTTCTTTTGAATTTCCAACTCTTCGATTGTGATTTTATTTGGCTCAATGACCTCAGATACTGAGAGCTGTCTGCCGGCGAAGTGCGCCGTGAAGCCTTTCTTGCTGGTGTTTCTGATTTCGATTTTCTGATTCGCAATTGAGTGTTTGAGTGGTGAATCAATGAGATAGAATTTGTTACCGTAGCTAAAGGTATGGTCGTTGCGGATTTTACGATGGTCCTTAATGACACAGATATCATTAAGGTTTGTATGTTTTGATAGTGGTGTAAATTCAGATTCTGGCTTGGATTTCACTTGAATTTTTGACTGCCAGAACTGCGGAATAAACACATGCTTGAGATACGCATTGGCGGCAGCAATGTCATTGATGTTATTCAGTCTTAACTCTGGCACAAGCCGGTCTTGGAAGGTATCGAAGGCACGTTCAATACGGCCTTTTCCTTGCGGGGAATTAGCGAAGATAATTTCAATACCTAGCTCCTCACAGGCCCGCTGCATTTGTGAGAAGTTACAACGCTTAGGGCCGCCGAATATACCCGCTCTGTCGACATAAAGAGTTTTAAATAGTCCTTTCATTTCAATACAATCGCGCATGACTTTCAAGCACCCAACCGTAGTCTCTGATGGGAAGAACTCAGCGTAAACTTCACTGGTAGCATCATCAATCATAGCGATAAGGCAGTGTTTTTTATTACCAAACCAGCGGTGCGGGCTGCCATCCATTTGCATCATTAAGCCAGGGGCTTCCATACGCTCTCTGCGTTTACGGGCTGTACCTCGTCTACGTTTGGCTCGCTTAACATGATGAATATCATGTGCCCAACCTCGCAGCGTTTCGCGCTTCACAATAATGTGTTCATCGGTCTCTAGCTTTTCAGCAAGGTGCAGCAAATTCAAATCAAAATACTTGTCTTTGATTAATGCCTGTACTGCTTTTTTAACTGAAGTGGCAATTTTATTTGGCGGTGACTTACCTCTGTTACCATGTACTGCAAACTGAATACCTACTTGTTGATATCGCTTCACATAACGTTCAATGGTGCGTCGAGACTTACTGAGTAATTTAGTTGCATTGGCAATTGTTATTCTGCCTTCAACGACTTTAGCAATTATATCAACGGTGAGTTGAGCTTTAGAATCCATCACAATCATCCTCAACATGCCTCTAGTATTCAAAAAAAGAACACTAACAAACATGTAAAAAAAAGACCGACAGTTTCCCTTGGTAATCACACTACTACACTTAATTGCTAATTTATTACCCCTTCGCTCATGCAAAAGACAATATTTCTTCCTTGAAGGGAAATCGATAGAATTAAAACTCTAGACTAATTGAATCTGTGATTCATGGAGCTCATAATCAAAGTATTCATCGAGTAACAATTTACTCCAACTCTCTAAATTATCTTTATCTTTTAAGAGGTCTTCAATAGGTAAAACTTTACCACTTTTCGTATTACCTGAAGTGATAAATTCACTCTTATCTAATTTGATTCTTAAAGTGTCAAAGTCTGTATCTAGAACAAAACATATAGCTAGATGTTTTGCACTCCTGTCATTGTCTCTCATCCATATGCATAGTGGATTTAATATTGTCTTAGATGGATGGAACGAAACTCCGATCTCTTCACTTATTTCTCTTGAAAGAGTGTATTTTGCAATAGATAAAAGATCTTTCTTAGTTGAATGGTACATATCTTCTCGACGAATATGCCCTCCCAAATATATCAAATTCTTTCCTAATTCTGGTGAGGTTGCAGATGTGTTTCTTTTGTTTTTTCTAACAACTAGCACTCGCTTACGTTTGCTATCTCGAATTACTAAAATAGGTAACGGCTGAATATAATTATTGTTTGTTTCGACTAAATGTCTTGGTTTATATTTTAATTCTATATCTGCAATGTTTGCTTGCTCGAAATAAAAACTCTCACCTAAATCCCTATTCATATGAGTAACGTCGAAGTACCCTACTTTTTCTTCTATATTCTCTCTCAGAATCTCTAATATGTTTTTAGTTACTTCGTAACTCACTGTATTTTGATTTTTAATACTTGTGTCATAAATTTCAATTCGCTGATAGACACTTTTGTATTTATCTGTGGTTTTAAGAATACTTTCTTTAAAATCACTAAGAATTGAAGGTTTCATGATACTCCCAGTTTTTGTAGTTAATAAATTTGCATATTCTCTTTCAAGCGAAACCTCTGGTGAAACTGTAAATATATAGATTAGGTCGATAACAGCTTTTAATTTATTCATAAGTAAAAAAGCTTCCAAGCTAGCGTGATTTTCATCATCTAGCTTTTCTTTATCCCTTAAAAACTGAAACCAACATAAACCATCAAAAATTCCACGATCCATTATAACCACATCGTACAAAGGGGGATGGTGAGATAATATTTCTACTAATTCAGCTAATGCCGAACTTACAGTCCAAATATTAAAAAGAGGATTATATTTATCTACAATTGGGCAAACACTTGCTCGTTCCGTTAACAATCTCGTTCTAAATCCATTCCTTCTCAAAAAAAGTTCTAGAGAACTTATACAGCTTGATTTGCCAGCTTTGGGAGAACCACAAAATTCAATAACTATTGGTCTTCTAGCTGCAACTGATTCGTTTTTTAATTTCAGCACTTCCTTTGCTAAACCCTCGAGTTCCTCAATAATTTTGTTTTTATCTTCTGAATGCTTCATTTAGTTTTATCCCATTACTTTTTGAATTTGAGTTTTACCCTTCTCTTCTAGTTTTTTAATAAAGTCACCGGATAAAAATCCAGCATAAAAAGAAAAAAACATAGTTACATAAACAAAGCCACTATCTAGCTCTATATTTCTTGTTGACAATATCATTCCGGCATTAAACCCAATTACAATTAAAAGCGAAAATAACAATCCGAAAAAAGGCCTAGTGAAGAAATAGAATAGAGTCCCCAGTTGTTTTAAACTCAATTGGTCTGCATTTTCTTGTTCTGAAGAATAACTGAAGCATAATTTGTAAAGTTTTCTAATATAAGCAATTGCAGAAGCACATAGAGAAATTGACGTGGACCCCAAGATAGCAGCTTCAAGAATACTTAGATCATGCATACGATTCAGTAAAACTTCGAAAGCCCCAACCCCACCAACAAAAAATAAAATCGAATAATAAATAAACAAAGATATAACCCAATTTTTAGTAATATATAACTTCCGTTCACTAGACATTGATTAATATCCTATTACCTTTTTAAATTTTCCTTGAGTTGGAGTTGAAAGAAGTTCTTCCAATAACGAATCTTGCTCAAGGTTTTCATATCTACCACTGATTTTTTCTTTTAATAAAAACAGTCGTGCTTCTGCCGTTCTTACTAGCTCGTTGTATGTAATGGCATTCACCTCACCAAAATTCTGTTCTCTATTTACTCCAACTGATTCAAAAGTACCAGTTCGGTTGTCTACTGTATCCCCAACTACGAAAGCTCTGATAATTGGTTGAGTTGAGTCAACACCTGCATGCCAAATATCTTGAACATAATGCTTAGCCTGATCCATTTCTTGGCGTCCAATGGTGAAACCGCCTTTTTTAAGCTCGATTAACAAAACTCTCTTAGTCTTCTTTATATTGTTTTCAAACTCTTCTAAACCCAATGCACTAACTGACGAGTTTTCACCAATTACAATATCAGGCCGTTTAGCTGAATTATTGAAACATTCTTTTTTATACTTTTTCTTAAAAATCAATTCCATAGTTTTTCGCAAGCCTTTATTACTTGAGTACTCAGGAGTATCAAACTCTGGACCAAATACCCAACGCGCTTTTTCAATAATTGGATGCAATGTATGTAATTCATCAACTGAATGATCACTACTTAGCCGAGAAATAGCTTCAATTACTTTAATTCTCGAGTCAATTTCAGCTAGAATTTCCATTGCATCTACCGCGCACCATTCATTAAGAAACTGGTCCAATGCTTCAATGTCATTGCTCGAAATGTTTGTCAACTTGTGAAGTAGTAAAACCCCTGAACGAGATTTTTCTAGGTTAATTGCTGCCTTAAATGCTAACTCTAAAAGTTCAATCTTAATATCTGGGTTCTCAGCCAATATATTGTCAATAAATTCATACAGTTCTTTTCTAGCCAAAACTGGTAATTCATTGATCGCTTCTTTTTGGCTATCTATTACAAACTTTCTAGTCTGTGCCAATTCATTTTTCGAAAGCTCTAAATAACAAACCTTTACAAAATCAGAAATTTCCGAGCTGATCAAAGCTATTGATTTAAAATCTGATTTAAAACCAGACCAATCTGCTTCTACATAATCAAACAAATCATCTGATTGAGCTATTAATGTATACCTTCTCGCAAAAGTACGGCGACCATCTAGGACTTGCTCCCCTTGAATTGACCATGACGGAGTACCAAGCAATCTGCCTCCAAGCCAAAACGCAACCCCATGTTGTCCGGTTGTTCTAGCTATACCAGCAGAATCAATAAGTGTAAGTTTTATTTTGATATTACCAACGGGGTGTATCTCCTTTTCCTTCACTATACCTGGATGTTTTGAGAGGGAAATTAATTTACCGTTAATATATACTTTAAATTCAGGATTAAATAAGAATCTAGCTGATATTATTTCCGAGAGTATGTTTTCAGGAATTAAATTTCTTTCGACATGTACTCTAATAATCGTACCATGTCCTGATTTCTGATTTTTTATGTGATTAATTACATCGATTGGTTGTCTTCCAACAGACAACGCTAAATCGTAAGTATTTACTTCACCTTTGGTCCATGTTTCTACAGTATATGAATCATTAAAACAGAGACCGGCGTGACGTCCAACTCCATTGCGCCCGAAAGCGAGTCTTCTCCTTACTAAAGTGCTATCTTTAGGAGTGTCAACAAATATACCTTGGTGCTTTCTTCTATCATATCTAAGCCTTAACCAACGGTTTTCAAATTCTTTATTTGTTAATCCAACACCATTGTCTTCAACAGTCAGAAGACCCTTTAAATCTGACGGGAGCTTGATCCTTACTTCTGATGCGCCAGCATCATGGGCATTTGCTATGAGCTCTGTTAAAGCAATATCGGCCTTAGAGGCAATTGTTCCTATCTCTCTGATTAAAAAGTTTTCTTCGTACGTTACTGAGTAATCCACACAACATCCCTTTAAATTTTAATCATGAACACTCTCATTAGACTCTATACATATTTATATTTCTACAACTCTCATAAATAAATTAATCCAATTTTCTATTTATTTCCTAATTACTATGTAGAAATGTTTAATTCGTACAGTTATTTACAGAACTCCAAGTATAGGCAAGAAAGCCGCTAAACTTTCTCAGTGCGAAGGGTCAAACGCCATTCATGAATACGTGTAATAATTTCTTTTCCTTTGTGAACTACCCCCTTCAACTTTTTGACAATTAACCCATCAAACCAACTTTGCTTTATTAGGCCGGTAGATTTGGTAAATTCCTCTGCGTAGAATGGCCGAATTGGCTGTTCATCACGATTGCTAAATACTCCCCCCATTAGCTCTACAAATTCCGCCCAGTTACCCTCATCAGCGGCTTTGTGCATTTCGGTGAGTTGTTCATCACTATCCACCTCTGGGTTTGCTCGTCGCATTTCTCGCCATACCGTTACGGAAGTACCGCCAATCTGTTGAAACTGACGTATTCCCCAACACCTAGCCCAAGCTTCAACTCTTTTAGCAGCTTCACTGGCGCAACCATCATCAATGTCAGTATCCAGATTACTACCATCTATATTTTTGCTGATATATTTAGCCACGTAACCTGTAGCAGAGCCTTTACTTGGGTCGATATCTTTAAATTTTACTCGATGTTCTTGCGCCCCTTCTTCGTTGCCATCTTCTTCCAAAGAATATCTACTACTTATTTCTTTTAACGTTGCCATGTTTTCAGATTCGACAAACAGTATTAAATGCCAATGCGGCGTCCCATCGTGTTGAGGTTCAGAAATACGGAAGCCATATATTTTAACATCTTGCCTTGCTAACTCGGCTCTAATTCTCTGCCAAACAAGGTTTAGATATTGTTGCCCTGTATATGGTGTCGAGCCATCCCATTTTGAATTTCTTTGACCGGAAGTAGAGTATGTATTGTGGTATTTTGATGGACAAGTAAAAGTCACAAAAGTAGCATCATGCCCGAGTTGCTTAGCGAGTTTTTCAAACCCTGCCATTCGGGTCATAAACTCATTTCGTCGATTTACCGGATTGGACACATTTTTATCATGTAAATCCCGTAACGAAAACTCTTCTCCCAATTCGTTTTTCATGTAGAGGTTATCTAACATTTGTAGTTGAGCGGATTCTATGAACCAATGACCAATTAAAGTTAATTTACTATTATTATTTTCACTTTATTGGGATTTATATTAAAAATAGCTACATTTGATTTCTTATAGACTATTGTTCCATGGCCTTGAATTTAAATTATCTTTACGACAGACCCAGTCTCCACTCATCCTTTGAGCAGCTTCTCTTAAATGTTTCTGTTCATCATACGAGCGGACACATGCAGCGCCTTTGAAATTATTACTACCAGGCTTACGGCAAATATAGCTTAACCAATTTTTACCTTTAGTGTGAGAAAGGGCATTACACGGGTGTGGAGTAGATTTGTCAGAAGACACAAATGTATCAAATTCGGTGTTAGCAGGCGCGCCAGCATTGTTGACGGTCGATCGTTGGTTCCTTTTATAAGCTTGTTCTATCCTTTTATTTTTTACTTGCTCGTTACGTGTATCATTCAGATTATCAGCTTCACAATCTACTCCAGCTACACACTCTAACATATCCAGAGCAGTACTTCCCATTGCACTCATAAAAGCACATCCAGAAATAGTAATACATATTATTGGAGTTACTATTTATTGGAGTTACTATCAGCATTGATAATCTCATACATTTACCCATTAATATAATTAATTCATTATGCCTATGTGATTATAAAATAGACGATGATAGTGTTATTAGTCAGCTACATGTGGTTCAAAAATAGAGAACTGCTACTCCCTATATTTCCATACAAATCGCAAACGGCCTACTTACCAAAAACCACCCTTCTAAACAGCAATCCGAACAGTCCTAAACTAATAAGAATAAGCCCGTTCGGTTCGTTAATTGGATTAGGGGTCGTTGGATTAAGCTTGGAGTCAAATAAGGGATTACTTAAAAATTGGTTGTCACGATTCGTCCAATTTACACCTTGTCCCAATTCAATATCGAAGTACGCACTATTGCCGAGCAGGCAACCTTCTCCTATGCTAACCGCACAAACTAGTGAAAAGTCTACCCCGTATTGAAATATCTCAGAATGTCGGCGAGAAAATCTCAATTCGTATGTTAGCAAAAAGTTGTCAATCGAAGTATCAGAGCGAAAGGATACATAGGCAGATTCGCCGTCTTCCACTCTAGAGCCGAATACTAGACTGCGACCGCCATTTGAAATTGCATTTATCGGATCAGCACTTTTCGCACCTCTAGAACCAGTAATTTCTGCAGTAGCTTTACTACCTCCCAATGCTTGCCCACTCACTAGCATGTTGAAAGTCACGTAGCCAAAGTCAAACCCGTCATCCAATTCAAATTGAAACAACTCAAAAATACTGATACCAGAAGAAGTGTAGAGTTTCTGATTTAACTTTAACTCACCTGTTTCAATATTCGCAGATGCGAAGGAAGATGGATTGCTTTCATCTGCACAAAAATAAGTCGGTCCTGTATCGTTTCTTACGTAACAATCATTGTTGACTCCACCGGTAATAACCGCGGCATAAACATTGCTGATTGAAAGAACAGCAAAAAGAGCAAGTGAATTGGCTAATATTCTCATTTAACGTCCCTCAAATTACTAAGTTGATTAAAAATAGTCTCAATTTGATGATTAGCAACCTTTATTCCACATTGCAAGGCATTGAAAAACAAAGACTTTATTTTCTCGTTCTGATATGGTTGTAAATACTGACGTATAGTGAAAATGTACTATGAAAATTGAACGAACAACTCAAGTTTAGTAATTGTTAAATGAAGTGATGCTAGTTTAAATACAACCTTAAAACTCCCATCAGCTCTGTTTGAGAGGTAACACGAAGCTTACTGTACAGCGATTGTAGGTGATTTCGCACCGTCAATTTTGTGCACCCTAGAAACTTTGAAACATCTTCAATTGAACGTAATTCGAAATACATTTTAATCACTTCAAGCTCTTTTGCGGTGAGAGAATATTCACTCTTCAATGATTCAACATCCAAACATTGGTTGCTTTTTATGGTGAGCATTACCGCGTCAACATTTAAATTATTGACAGCTAAAGAGTTTGGCAATGAACTAAATATCAACCTATATACCTCCTTGGAGGTTTTATCTTCTATCAGCATAGATTGATCAGCTAGGGAAAAACCTTTTTCGAAGCATTCAAGTATCAATTTGCTAAAAATTTCACTCGATTCTCCATCGACAATGACAAAATGTCCTTTGTTTTCAGCGAATATTGATGATTCTCTTATTATTTTTTTTGACTGTGGGCTTTGCAACAATATTTTGTGTTGTTTATCGAGCATCAGAATGGGCTGATTTAGTTTATAGAGCATGGCCTCACTCAATAGGAGCGTAGATTTCTCAGCTTCTAAAGCATTAAAAAGTTTTACAGCTCTTTGAAAATGAGGAGAAATTAATTCGATAAATTGTAGATCAACTGGAGAATAGGGCAGGTCTTCTCGGCCACGGTTAATAGCAAACGTAGAATCATACTTACCGTCTCGTATAAAGGTTGTTCCCAACACTCGATGACTTTTCATTGGCTCGAGAACGATTTGATAGAAATCCGTATCTTCATGGTTGGCTATATCGATGTACTCAGTAAAATCGTAAACGGTGCCTTCAGGGACATGCTTTATGGCGTGATAAAAAGGATCTTTATGCGGGTTGTCGAGATAATACATCAGAACGTTTGGATCATAATTGAACTGAAAATCAAACTCAGCTTTTAACAATTTCTGCTGTTCGACATCAACTATGTTGAAGAAGCCTTTATTTGACTTCGTTATAGCGACAATTTTACGTAAACTTTTTTGCCAATCTCCGCTTGTTACCGCGCCATATATATCATTCAACAATTCATCAAAATCTTCATCAGACATCAAAGCTGTCAAGGCCATGTGCGCTCCTAAAACAAATTGAGTTTCATCATAAAGCCGATTTGCGAATCCACATCGCATTTTTTGTAGATACTCTGCATTTGATTTCTAAGGGTTTGATGAGATTTACCCATCTGCTTGGCCAATGTCGACATTTTGCGACTCTTAGATATCTCCCCTACTAATGCTATCTCTGCTTCCGTCAATCCAAATGATTGTTGAAAACAATCCAAATCATACGTTTTTTTCAATTTCACTGTGACAAGGCATAGTCTCTTTGCCTCCTTCAAATGCTGCGTTCTCGCAGTAAAAGGCGAAACGGCTATCAGTGCAGTCTTATGACTTCTATCATTAAGCGTAATCGACTCTTGAGTTTCTATTTCTTTCACGGATAGATTAGCGCAATGCTTCATGAGTTTTTTGAGTGTTTCATTGAGACCATAGTCTTTGAGAGTCAACACATCATCCAATGAAAAGATATCGTCGTATTCGGCTAAATAGTCAGCCGCATATGAATTCGAAAAAACGATAGTTCCCGATTCACTGCAAACGAATTGGGCTGAATCTTGACCATTTAGCAATCCAGATAGTGTGAAGTTTTGCTTTCGATACATTTGAAGGTCAATGTATATACCCATCGCCCTGCTCAAGTGGGTTGTGAGTCTCTTCATTAGTCTTAGCTCTTCGTCGTTAAATGGTTGTTGATCTTTCCATCGTGCCACAGCGAAGGGGGATTCATATATCCCATCTCGCCGAAGTATTCCGGCCATCGCATAGTAGCTGCGCATAGGCCTCAAAACGCTGTTAAAATATTCACTGTCCTCATGCTGCTCGATACTAATAAAATTATTTATATTTAACGCATCGCCTTGGCAAATCGTTTTAGTGACGTGGTAAAGGGGATCTTCCAAAGGACGTGACTGATATTCCACTAGCGCACTTTCTGGAAAATCAAATGCGCACTGCATATTTACTAAAATTGGGGCGTCTTGAGCTAGATCTTGCAGGAAGAAAAACGCCTTATTAGCATCAAGCACATCGATTACATTGTTGAGCACGCCCGCCCACTCACCAGACAAGGGAGCTTCATAGACTTGCGTTATAATTGCATTATACGTTTCTTGTGAAATCAATATCGCCTCCGTGCAATAAAACTATTTGTTGAAACCTGAAACAACTATTAACAAGCAAATTATTGGCTAAAAAATAAACATTTTCAAATAATCTGTCTTTGAAGTCGTTACATACCACGCACAAAACCTTTAGAAGCAAAGTCTAAGCCGCTCAACACTCTCAAACCAAATTCACAGAGCGCAAAATACAGATCGCATTTATATGCTACATTTTGCAGCATCTGTTTTTAAATATTCAATTGCTACAAACGGGGTGAAGATGAAGAGTGTGTTTATGTTTACGGCTATAAAATTTGGATTGATATTGTTTCTGCTTTTACAGTCCAAAGCATTGGCTGATGTAAAAAAATCTCTTATCGTTGGAACCTATGCATACGGTGAAATTGATAGATATGAGGCTGTTTTACCGCTTGCAAATCTGGTCAATTCTGTCAGTGGTAAGCCGACTAGCATAAAAGTATTTTCTTCTCCTTCAGAACTCGCGGATGCGTTTATATCACTGCAGATACACGTTGCTGTGCCTAATCTAGCTTCTTTCGCCAATATCGCAGCGTTAACCGATAAATACCTACTGCTTTTTGCGCCAGATGCATTAGGCTCAACTTACACCAGCAGTGTGGCTACTCAAGCCTCTAATTGCGCAGCAACTAAAATTGATAATTCCGCAGACTACCGCATTGGTATGGTTTGGCAAGATTCAACATCAGGTGCCATTTTAGGCAGTGCTTTTCTCAGTGATGAACTCAAGCTAAATTTTCAAAAAGAAGATGTCGCGTATTTGGGAAGTCATGAAGCTGTATTGAAGGCAATTCAGCAAGGAGAAATTGACCTAGGTGTCTTGGCCACCAAAGTTTTGCTTCAGGTACAAGACAAACAAAAACTGAAAGAGATATGGCGATCCGCTGTCATCCCATTTGGTCCAGTAATATGCTCAGAAAAAATAAAAAAGATTTGTTCTGATGTATCTGAAGTCGTTTTTGAAAACGCGAAAGTATCTGCCAACATACTCACCGGCCTTAAAAACGGATGGGTTGAATTCGACAATTCGCAAAATTTGATACAGCCAGAGCCCGAAATTTATACCCAATTTATTAAGCATTGGAAAACGAAAACTCTGGTTGATTAGTGGCTGAAATGCTCATTGCAAGCCCATCTATGTTAGACAAGTCAAACTTGCGGACAAAAGGAAAATGCGCGCGTAAAAGCACGCAAACAATCAACACCTAACCCCATTTAAGCTAGCCCATTTGCGCACCGCTTGCCATTCTGCTTGATGTGGTTCGCGATTGTATTTGCCTTTTACCTGCACAATTTGCTTATTGCGATTGTTTACTTCAATAGTCAGCTTTTTGTGAATTCCCTGAGAAACAGACCAGATGGAACATCTACCTTTTTTAATGTCGTTTCTATAGCTATAAACGCAGTGATTCATTTCCTTGCCTTCTGCTAACAGCCGCTCCATAGAGAGAATTTCGGTTACCGACCATTGGTAGTTTTGCGGTTTGTCGTTGGGTACTTTGTTTCGCGACGCAGACCAGGCTGCGCCAACTAAACCTGACTCGGGTAAATCGATTCCCATCAATAATTTGCGAAGCCTTTCTTGATGCTGCCATTCTTCCATTGCGGCAATTGTCTTTCCCAAAGACCGTCCCTTTATCGAAAAAGTCGTTGATTTCGACTTGCGATCGTAAAGATATTCCATAAGAGGAACCACACTTTTTGGTCTAATATCGTCTTGCTTGCAAAGCCAGCCTAGTACTTCTGTTCCAAACTGCTCCATTTCAAAAGATTGGAGAGAACTAACGTACCTAGATCGTCGCCATTCATTGAACAGTGCACGGCTTCCACCGCATCCTTGCAATTGAATAAATCGAATAGAATCTATAAAGCTGAATTTAGCTGGCAGTGACATCAATTGATGGCATTGCTTTTTACTCAATACCACCCCCAACTCTTTATTTTTACTTAAGCTATAGACACTGACTCCGTAAGCAATCCGAGTAACAAGTTTAGCCAACGAAAGGTCGGGAGTACTCCAAAACACACTCCAGATATAAGGCGGCATGGGATAGGAAGCGAATAAATGATTAGCTAAAGAAACAAGCAAAGCACGGTAACTTTTCTGCTGCGGATTCCAATCTTCGACCTGTCTAATTGAGGAAATATTGCCCATATTTTGTACGGCCCGAAAACATGTTCCATCTTTCAATAGCTTTGGTGCTTTTTGCCAAACCACTCGATTAAATGTATCGTCTTCAGAGAAAGGATTAGTTTTTTTGTGCGCCAGCCGTCTAGCAATAATGCGGTCGCTTTTTTGTTTTTCTCGCTTGATGATCTCTCGTAAGTTTTTACGATAACAATCGAGTTTTTCGGCGTTTTTTCTAACGTCATTTCTTTTTGATTTTTTCATCTTGATACCTTTTGATTCCATTCAGGTGATAGCTAACTCTCAGCCGTCACCTTGTCGGTGTCAGATGAGAATTAGCATTGCCCTCCGAAATTTTGTTGATTTTTCAATCTATTTATCCTTTAACATTTACGATTTGTCTTAACTGATGCACAACTTCCACCAAGTCACTTTGCATGTCCATCACTTTATCGATGGACTTGTACGCGGCAGGAATTTCGTCCAGTACACCTTTATCTTTTCGACATTCAATGCCGTTGGTTTGCGCTACTAGGTCACTGACTCGGAAGCGCTGTTTAGCTGCTGTCCGAGACATTTTGCGTCCTGCTCCGTGTGCGCAACTGCAAAAAGACTCAGGGTTACCTTTCCCTTTTATGATGAAAGATTTAGCTCCCATTGAACCGGGTATGATCCCCAATTCATCTTCTCTTGCACGGATTGCACCTTTGCGCGTTACCCAAACCCGATTACCATCATGCACTTCGCGATCGACAAAGTTGTGGTGACAATTGATTGCCTCTTTGGTCACCGTAAAACGCTTTAGGTGCTTAACCAATACCTGTAAAACAGAGTTCATCATGTGCTCTCTGTTTTGCATGGCATAGTTTTGCGCCCAATCGACAGCTTCAACATAATCATCGAAATGCTCAGTACCTTCTTTTAAATACGCCAACTCCTTGTCTGGCACATTAATCTGATGCACGCGCATATCTTCTTTGGCTAAACGAATAAAATATTGTCCAATCATGTTGCCTATGCCACGACTACCAGAGTGCAACATTACCCAAAGGTCATCGTTTTCATCTAAGCAAAGTTCGATAAAGTGATTACCTGATCCCAACGTACCAAGCTGATGGGCATATTTACGTGTATTCCCAAATTTCACTATATCTTTGTGCTTCAACAATATTTTGTCTAACCCCATTGCTAACTGGTCTCCACCGCGAATTTGTTCTTTACGATGGAAACCGCCTGCACCTAAAGGCACTGCTTGCTCGATATCCGCTCGAATCCTTGCAAGGTTATCTGGCAAATCTTTGGCTTTTAGTGACAATCGTACGGCGTTCATTCCACAACCGATATCAACGCCAACGGCTGCAGGAATGACCGCATCTGTCGTAGCAATAACTGACCCAACTGTGGCTCCTTTGCCCAGGTGAATGTCAGGCATACCGGCTACATGTTTATAAATAAACGGTAAACTTGCTACGCGGCGCATTTGCGCCAGAGCCTCATGCTCTACTTCATCAGTCCAAATTTTGACTGTTTTTTGTTGCTCTTTCGCTTGCAACAGCGTTACCACAGGCATGGCAAATCCTCTTTGTAATTTTCTGATTTATGCAAAGTTCACATATTTTCTGAAGCACTCATCGGCTTCTTCACTGGTCTTTCGACGACTCGCTACTGATTCAACACTGTCGCTGAGTCTTGCAAGCTCGGTTTCAAGAAAATCACTTATACGCCTTATTGGCTTATCATAGTCTGTCTCAAAACCCGCCTTTTTGCGCGCTAACAATTCTGCTATAGCGTCTTTTAATCTCTCGTCTGTCAAAGTCTCATCTACCAATGTTTCAAACCCTATTGGCGGTATGCTGTTATGGATTTCTATCCAACGCATACACAATACCGGGCGTAACACATAAAAATATTTTTTTGTTTTTACATACTCACGCTTCAAATATTCACGAAAGTTACCCTTAGCCATGTGCAGATAATGGTAAAACCCAGATTTTGGTGAATAATATGCCTCAAGCAATATGCTGACATTACGATCGCTCTCTATCTTAGTTAATTTCTCGTGTATTCGTTTTTCCATTTCATTTTTCATGTCCTTTTCCTCCAGCCGATTTTTCACTTTGATAACCGGCTTAAAATACCCAATCGCCGTCCTTGGCAATCAGGTTTTGACTATGTCAGTTTCACCGTTTCGGTTAACAGATTTTCTAATCCGCCATAAACGTTCAAACTTCCGACTCGCTCGGTAACTTTCTCAAGGGCTTCCAATTCCTTGAGCCGCAACAACGTTGGGTTTCCTTCCATCATTTTTGCAGTGTTGTACAAGCTTCTGGTCGCGGCGGTTTCTTCCCGTCTTTTGATCACGTTAGCTTCTGCACTTTTTTGCGCTTCCACAACCTGATTCAAAATCGACTTAATATCGCCGGGCAAAATAATGTCTTTTACCCCGACCCGATTAAGTGAAACGCCTACGCTTTGTAACTCGTCTTTCACTAGCCCCGACACGGTTTCATTGATGTAGAGCTTGTCAGTCAACAACTCATCCAGTGTTTTGGTACCCACGGCCTCGCGCAGTGCGAGCTGCATTGCTTTGTAGATAAACTCGTTTAGATTATCTACTTGCTCTGCTGCGGTAGTGGCATCTTCTACTTTAACCGAAGCGGTCAAATTCACTCTCACGGACACTCTGTCTTTAGTAAGAATTTCCTGACCAGCTACTTCAAGAGTTTGTTTTCTTAAATCAAACACCTTGACCTCAACTTTCTGATACAACTGCCAGAAACCATAGACTCCCGCTTGCAGTGTTTTCTCAAGCGCACCATCAACAAACATCAAACCAATATGGTTGGCTGGGATTTGGGTTTCCAATACAGGAACCCGTCTTACCACACTTGGGCTGGCAATTAATTTAGATGATAGATTCAAACCTCTGTTTCTCATCTCATCCAGCACGTCTTTCTGCACAGTCAATTGATTGCTTAAATCAATGCGGTCGAGCTTTAACTCACCGGCAGCTTTCCACAAGAAAAGCTTATCACCCGGGGCTACAACCCCTCTCAGTTGATTATCTACATACAATAATCCAGCTTCTTTGCTGTCTAGTTTCCAGAACTGAACATATTCATCCAATTCACGATGCTCTTTAATTAATTGGTCTGCATTAGCATCGCTAAAATACAGTCCTTTCATATCAAAGAACTTCCAGGTTAGTTCTTTACTGAAATTTGCAAACCGGTATTTACCTGGGTTCAAAACCGATTCAAATTGTTCATTTCGAAACATCAGCGCTAATTCGTTTTGGGCTACGACAACTTTGTCGAATAATGTTCCTTGTTGTAATTGTGACATTTTCATTTCCTTTTTTAATATCTCCCGCTAAGGAGTGACATCAGGGGTAATTAACGTGAAAGCCAAGGGTTCAATCAAGGTTAACAATCGATGCCTTTTATTTAACGCAACTTCCATGCTGCTGGCGGTGATTGCTAATGTTGATCGAACGCTTGGCCAACAGCGGTCAACACAGCCATCTGTCGGTGTTTAAACAAATTTACAGTTTGTTTAACAGGTGGGATTTGAACCCACCAGACTGTTAGTCTTATCCAATTAAGAGTTGGAATGTACGATGGGATTCGAACCCACCACATCGAAAATCAAATTTCGTGCTCTACCAACTGAGCTACATACATCGTCCATAGTTTGAGTATGGAGACGGATAATCCGTCGATTTGTCACCTCGGTATACGATTGGTAAAACCTAACGCACCTGTGTGCTTAACAAACACATCAATAGCGATTAACGACCATTGCTATATCAAGCAAGATGCCAAGTTTGTGAAAGTGAGCAGAAATAAATCTTATGATATTGATTTATATGAATTTAATTAATGTTTAGAGTATTTTGGAAGTTTTTTAAGTTAATAAATAAGTTAACCATTACTATCTAATACGATATATTTATATTTTTTTAGATATCTATAATAAAACCTATGAAGCGAAATGTGGTAATTAATATTCTTGGTGTGATTAAGGATGCCAAAGGCAGGGGACATAAACGTTGGCATTCTTGGCGTCCAACCATTAGCTTGGTTTCTCATCCAGATTTTCCTGTGGATCGAATGGAGCTGTTGTACGAACCTGAATATCTGAGACTTTCAAAGCGAATAATGGAAGATGTGAATCAGGTATCACCTGCGACCGATGTCAATTTAGTAGAAACCGCTTGGCGAGATCCTTGGGATTTCGCTGATGTGTACGCTTGGTTGCATGAATTCGCCAAACACTACACCTTTGATACAGATAACGAAGATTATTATCTCAATATCACTACGGGCACCCATGTTAACCAAATTTGCATGTTCCTATTAAGTGAGGCGCAACTCTTTCCTGCCAAGCTAGTGCAAGTATCTCCCGACTTTGAAGCTGATCAAGAGCACAAGTCTAAAGGGATCTTGCGGATCATCGATCTTGACCTGTCGAAATATGATGCCCTTTCTCAACGATTTTTTGAGCAGTCGCAATCTGGTACGGAATTCTTAAAAGCCGGCATTCAAACACGCGATCACGGTTTTAACCGCATCATTGAAGAAATTGAACAAGTGGCCATTCATTCCAGAGATACCATCCTGTTACAAGGGCCAACGGGAGCGGGGAAATCTCAGCTTGCGAGACGCATATATGAACTCAAAACAACTCGTGGTGAAGTAACCCAAAGCTTCGTCTCCGTCAATTGTGCGACACTGGTGGGTGATGGCGCCATGTCAGCATTGTTTGGTCATTTGAAAGGTGCATTTACAGGTGCACAACACGCTCGCGATGGATACTTAAAGCAAGCAGATGGAGGTGTTTTATTCTTGGATGAAATAGGAGAATTGGGCCTAGATGAACAGGCAATGCTACTACATGCCATTGAATCTAAAGAATTTTACCCTGTTGGGGCAGATAAATTAATTTTTAGTGATTTTCAGCTGATTGCAGGCACCAATCAGGATCTACACAAAGCAATAGAACAGGGAAAGTTCCGAGAAGACTTATTAGCAAGAATTGATATTTGGAATTGGCGCTTGCCTTCTCTAAAAGAAAGAATGGATGATTTTGAAGTCAACTTAGACTTCGAACTAAAGCAAAATGCACGTGTGCTAGACCGCCAAATCAGATTTAGTCAACGCGCTAAGGATGCTTATCTTACTTACGCGCACAGTGAAGAGGCAAGTTGGGCCGCAAACTTTAGAGATCTCAATGCCAGTGTGACGCGCATGGCAACATTGAGCCCTTCTGGCAGAATCGAACTCCCCACTGTTGAACGTGAGATTGACCGACTTAAGAATCGCTGGCAGAGCCGTTCAACACCTAAAGACTTAGAGTTAACCTTGTTTCTAGATAGTGAAAAAATAGAGCAAATTGACATGTTTGATCAATTGCAACTCTCGACTGTGATTAAAGTCTGCCAACAAAGTCAGTCTCTAGCAGACGCAAGTCGAAAACTCTACGATAAAAGTCGACTCAAAAAACAATCAACCAATGATTCACACAGACTAAGAGTTTATTTGCAAAAATTTGGATTAAGTTACGGACAAATTAAGAATAGAGAATAGGCAGTTACTCATAATTAGTTAAAGCCTTCTTCGTTAAGAAATTCAAATTATGCTTAGCAAGATAACTCACCCGCACTAAAAATTCTTAAGCTGCTGGGTATAAGAAATTCTCCCCCAAAGCAGCAGATTATCTTAACAAGGGAAGTATATATTTAGTCACTTTCACTGGGAACTGCGAAAACAAAACGACCAGCAATATGCTGGCCATCTTTAAACTCAGTTTTACTGAAAACGTTACTTTTCCAAATCTCCAAAACGTCTTTTGTAAAGCTCGGTATGCACTTCTTGTGCGGCTTTAACAAGAGGCTTATATGGAATATCAGTGGTTCTTACAAAGCCTACGTTGTAGTTTTCACCGTCATAAGCGCGTCCAGTAAGAGGAGAATCTAGATACTGGAACCAATGCACACCAATAAAATAAGGATTATCTATTGCACTGTGGATATAGTCTTTAAACATACGTCCCCGATCATATTGATCAGCACTGTGAATCAGCCCTGGGTGATATAGACCAGCGTCTGAAGCGCCTATATGATATTCACCAATAATACTCGGCATGTCTATATCTTCTAGGAATTTCCATTTGTTCTGGCTTAAACCTTCTTTATACGAGTTGTAGCTCACTACATCAGCGTATTTCGCAGCAGCACGCACTACTTCAATAGGCATACCCCAGTCAGGGAAACGCGATCCCAAATACATGTGATTTGGCATGAATTTCTTCACAGCTGAGCTAACAACTTTAAAGTATTGGCTTGCAAATGAATGCAGCATGTCTGAATAATCTGCTTGTTGCGCGTCCGTGTTGAGAGTTGAATCAATTCCTTTGTCAAACGCCTCCCAGCTTTCAATTGATTTATCCCAAGCGGTATTCAGCGCATCGATAGAGCCGTACTTCTCTTTCATCAAACTAGTGAAATGTGTTTTGGTCGGCACATCGGCACCGTCACGACGCAATGTATGAAACACAATTCCCAAACGAGTATTGACGCTTTCTGAACGTCCAAAACTCATTTCGTTATCTATGAATACACCGACGCACCATGGGTTGTTTTGCACTTCTTCAGAAACCTGCTTTACAGTGATTTCAGCCCGTTCTTTAAATTCAGGATCAAAGACATCTGGGAGTGCTCGCCAGAAATCGTTTCCGCTTGAAACTGTTTTAAAGTGACCAATAATCCAGCCATTGGCAAAGTAAGGGATACGATTATCATCGTAAAACTCATGATCAACCCAGTTTCCAAAAGACGTAAAGCCCCAATTCAACATACGATCGACAGTGACTTTGCGCCATACGTCTAGAAAATCACCCATCTCGCCATACTTTCTATCGATGTTTGCTCGATAGAAACTGTAAACTTCACCACGCTCCAGAGGTCCTGAGTGTGCTTCTCGGCGGTAACCATAGTGTTCCCCCATAGGTTCATCATAGGAAGGTAAGTCTGTGAACATGTCTGCACGCATTTTTGATTGCACAAAGCGCGTTTTAACCGCCTCATCACTCGCTTTGTTCATTCCAACTGAATCTTCAGGGGTAAGATCACCGGGTTCACGCTGAACAATGTAATTCTGGTCGAAATCATAGCCTGTGAGCGTCGTTGAGTTAGCTAAACGAATATTCGCGATACCACTAGACCAAAACAAATATCCGTCTGGTGTCACTAACGACCACTTACCATCAATTTTCTCGGTTCTGAAATAACCAGTCGCTTCGAGTTTTGGACCATCTGCCCAACCACTATACTTTGAGCGATCACTCAATTTTTTCCCGTTTTGTAGCGCTTTTAACTCAGCATCTCGCTCAGCCAGCAATTCCGCTTCACTGTTCACTTTGTCTGTGAAATCTAACTTAGCGTTTTGACCAAACTTATCCACAATACCTACAAGAAAGTTAGGGTCCATCGGCGGGTTTTTAATTAAGCGAATATTATCGATGGTGATTTCTTTGTCGCGAACAGCGTTTCTTACACTAAAGGCAAATTGCGTTATCGCTGTTGTATCAAGATTCTTTAGACCCCACAAAGAAACAAATATTTTGTCGTCGTAGCCTTGCCAAGTTGGTGGGTTAGAACGTAATCCAGATTCAAAATTGAGTTCGACATTAACATCTCCCTCAGGTGTACCTAGGTCATGACCTCGCATTTTTCCATAGTAGGTTTTAGCTTCCGAGATTTCGCTAACAGGAATCGCAATAGAGCGAGTGTAGTTTCCTCCATTAGCGTCGGTAATATCAAAATAGATTTGAGTTGATACGTTACCTTGATTACTTATATCGAAAGCAATGCTAAAGTCTTCATATGCGCTCCAATCCCAAGGTTCGCTCGGTTGTACTGACACATTGGTAAATTGCTTTTCGATTGAATCCATCTTTATGCGAAGCGCGTTAGACTTGCCACTACCATCGTCAACTAACATCCCTTTAGCACCTACGTACTTGATATCTGCAGGTACAGAGTCGCCATCAAATGTATAAAGCATTTCTAACACTTCATGTTCTTTGTATTTCTGTTCTTCTACTTGTTGTTTTTCTTTGCTAACGTCACTAACATCGCAACCTGCCAGAAAAATAGCAGCAGAAATTGTAACGGTTGTCGCTAATCCGTATCGCTTAGTATTGTTCATCGAAACACCCTTTGTAAATGGTATACACGCTTGAATAACCACAAGTAAAAAATATACAAGCAACCAACATATTGTTAACAATTAACACAGAATAAACGGTTTCAATCTACGATGCAATAGCTGTAAGGGATACTTTTCTAAATTAGATCTAATTTGCTGATGAGTTGATCTCTGTGCAAGTCGTGCACTATTTGACTAAATTAGACTGCGACATCAATCACAGAATGGCTCTCATAGAGTAGGAAGGGTTTATTCTTACGTTAGGTTTTTATAGCCTTTCAAGGATAGGTTCGTTTTCGTAGCAAACTACGCGATTTCTGCCCATATTTTTAGATTCGTACAAAGCAGTATCTGCACAAGCAAATAACTTTTCCCAATTGTATTCTGATTGATTGGAGTCAGCGATTCCGAAGCTCGCTGTTAATACAAAATCATATTTCGATTCGTTCAAGCCAGCAGACTCAATTGCTTCGCGACATTGCTCGGCAAGCTTGATTGCCATAGCGCTAGTACAACTAGGTAATAGAATTCCAAACTCTTCGCCCCCTAACCTACCTATTAAGTCATTTTGGCGACAACACTTGTGAGCAGCATCTACAGCAATTTTCAAAGCATCATCGCCGACTTGGTGACCATAGCTATCGTTGATACTTTTGAAGAAATCTAAATCAAATAAAATAAAACTAATGGGCTGGGAGGTATTTTGACAATATTTAATCACCGAATTGGCTTGTTCGGTAAAATGTCTGCGATTAGCAATACCAGTCAAATCGTCAGTTTGTGCCATTTTACGAAACTTAGCGTATGTCCGTCTTTTTCGATATATCCAAAAAATGACGCCCGTAAGTAATAGAGTCAGCAGAATTATCATTAGCAAACGACTAAATTCTGTTTCTTCATGCAGCTGAGCTTCAGCTCTTAACAAGGCATTTTCCTTGTCTAGCAACGCGATTTGGTTACTTTTCTCGACTGCGTCAAGCTTGGCCCGTTGAATATTCAAGGATTTAGCTTTTTCTTGGTCAATATTCAGTTGCTTAATTTTTTCATATTTTTTCAAATATTCTAGTGCTTGTCCTAGCGCATTTTGTTGCTCTGCATTAGTGGAAAGCACACGATAAGCCGTTACTAGCGCGGCCGGATTAGCATTCCTAAAATCGCCATCTACTAGGCGTTCAGCATACCGGTTCGCTTCATCAAAATTGCCTGCAGCAAAATGACTCTGTGCTAAGAGTTGATAATATTCCGCCGAAATGGGTGGGTAAGCAATTTGCTCAACCAACTCAATATTAGATTCAAGGATTGCCAATGCTTTATCGGGATTACCAGACTGCAAATTGTACTCGGCATAAAAAGCATCTATTCCAGTGACTAACACTGGTTCGCCGCTATTGGAACACTTTTCAATAATATCTGAAAAAGTCTGCTCGGAGAGTTTTGAAATATCCACCTTCACTTGGGCTGTCAACCAATGCATTGACGCTGCACAGGTAAACCTAAGGCTATATTTAGAATCATTTAACTGAGGATAGGCATATTGTGCAGCCAACTCATGTTCACCACTTTGGTTGTAGAAAACCATGATGCTTAAGTGCGCTTGCTCAAGCACCCGCAAATCGACAATACTGTTTATTTCATTCAGCAACGACTCTAAACTCTTAAATCCGAGTGTCCAATTTCTGGCGGCAGCATACATTCCCACTAAAGAAGACATGGCTAAATGCCTCACGTCTGCAGAAACTTCATTTCCAGTTAGGTTGTTCAATCCCAGTAAGGCTTCTTCGTATTTTCCGCTAATGAACAAGGAATAATTGAGCAGGTATTGATAAAGATCCCGCTCTTTTTTAGACAAATTATTGACATCAATTTCGTTTAGCAGGGCAATCGATTCTTTTGGAGATGCGCTACGCAGGTCGAACGAGCGTTCAAGCTTGACAGCATCCTCTGTGTTCTGAGCGATAGCAGCAAGGGGGCAGCATAAAATTAGACAGCAAATCGCAATCGATTTAATCCAATATCGCATGGCAACAATACAATCCAAACGTGCAATTCCTTACATGACTATTATATGTCATTTATCGCTGCAAAGAATATGCCTAGCCTGCAAGCATGTAAAGAGTTTACAGTTCTATTCATATTAATGTTTTGTGATTGATTTAAGAAAATATCTCCTCGCATATTGTGTTTGCTCTGATTACACTAAAAATGTGATTGGAATTTGTTGCTTGGAAGACTATGTGCGGTTACATCGAAATCAATGGCGAGCGCCCCGACCCTATTATGACTCAGCCTTCTTTTGAGGAATTCTGGCAACATCTGCCTGTCAACGAATTTAACCAGTACTACCCTGCGTTCGGTCAAAATCCAAATCGAAAAATCGATATGGTGATCCAAGAAGACGGCAAGATTAAGCGTGTTAAAGCGACTTGGTGGTTCGACTGTTTTGATACCTCGGAGGGGTTAATGGTTGGCAACAGAACGACCTTTAACGCCAGAAACCTTGCTAGTCCATTTTGGAAACACGCTTTGCGTAACAATAGAGGTATCGTTTTTGCGACAGGATTAGGCGAGTCTAAATTAGTCGGAAAAACCAAACACCAATATTATATGCAGAGTGATTCGATATTTGCCTTAGGTGCTTTGTACCAAAAATTTGATAACGACCAATACAGTTGTGCTGTCATAACGCGGGATGCCCATGCCAAAATGGAGCCATATCACGACAAAGCATTTCCGGGTTTCCTGCCTATGCAAGCTGACTTCCTCAAACTTTGGCTAGACAAATCAATAGCTCGCCATCCACAAATTGATCAGGTTTTGTTTGAACCCAAGCTCTATCCTACTTTGCATGTACAGCGCGTAAAAACCTACAAAGACAAAGTAGCATTCAAATCGACTCCAATGGTTACTTTGCAATCTGACCTGTTAGAGTGAAATTGCACGATTCTTTGAAGCTTAAACAGTTGCCAATCGGAAACTATCGAAATCGGAAAATCTGCCTTATAGTTAAATGAGTAAACAAAAGCGCTAGCTGACTATGAAAATCGTAAGCCGGATTGTCCTAATACTTCTCCTTCTGAATTTTTTTGCTGCCTGCAATCTTTTGAGATACCCGACGAGTCTGCAATCAGATAACATTGAAGGGAGCCAAGTATTAGGTACTGATCATCATCGAATTCGAAGCTCTAAACACAGAATGTTGCTTCAATACCCCACTCTTGCGGCTAAGAAATTTGGCCACTATGCCTATATGTCTGCGTTGGCTTATCAAGAACATGAGAGCTGCGAAATTGACGAGCCAGAAAGTCAAGCAGACCGAGAATTACTCGCCTCTGAATTAAAAATAAAGGGTTGGCTAAAAGTGTTTGATAGCCAAAGCAACGGATGCCAGTTTGCGCAAGGGTTAGCTTTTCATGTGTGGATCAACAAGTCTGAGCAACAAGCGGTCATTGCATTTAGGGGCACACAAGGAACAACAGATTGGTGGTATGGAAACCTAAAAAGTGCGCTCTGGTACGACGCCGACAATCAATATCGCGTAGCGCGTGAACAAGTAGAATCTGCCATCACTTTTCTACAAATGAGATATCCGCTGGAACAATACAGACTATTTACAACCGGACATTCTTTGGGTGGCGGATTGGCACAGCACATTTATTATTTAAGAGATGATGTAGAGCAAGTATTTGCGTTTGATCCCAGCCCAATTACCGGTTTTCTTGCATTAAAAAACTCAGAAATCGTGTCAGAAAAACATCTTATTGAAAGATGCCAATGTAATATGGACAAGCCTTTTGAAGCACGTATTTACCGCATTTATGAGTCTTCAGAAGTTCTCGCTTATCTTAGATTTCCAGTAAAAGTAGTCAACCCAATCACGCGACATATCCAAGAAGTCAGATTTGGTTTTTCAAGCGGTTCTGGGGTATCACAGCATGGCATGCTACCTTTGGCATTGAAGTTAAAACAGTTGGCAGAGTCCGATACTGATGAAATCCCAAAAAACGTGAAATGGTATGAAGGTTTAGATAAATCATTTACCGAACAATTCGAATTTGCTCAGTATTCTAGCTGTTTAAAAACAAAACATGATGAGATTTGTCCAATCTAATAGAGTTTCTACTTTAATTTCAGCAATTTCCTTGCAACTATAGTGGAAATTGAACATCCAAACCTGAAGCAATGCCCACTAAGACTCAAAAAATAGCCAACAAAGATATAGCCATATTGGGAATACCTTTTGATGCCTACTCTTCACAATTGAAGGGTGCTGCAGAAGCGCCTGACATTATTTGGAAGACGATTTTTGGTGGATTTGCCAATGCCAGTACAGAGTTGGGAATCGAGCTTAAAGATCATAAGCGTCTCAAACACATAGGTGATGTCAGTTGGCAAGACACCAGCCAAGCATTTGACGAGATAGAAGCCAAAATTGCTCAAGTGGCATCAAAAGGGGCGAAACCATTGAGTTTTGGAGGCGACCATTCCATCACTTTCCCCATTTTGAAGTCCTTGGCCAAATACCATCAAGATATCACCATTTTACACTTTGATGCGCATCCCGACTTATATGACAGTTTTGCCGGAAATCCATTGTCACACGCATGTCCATTCGCCAGAATTATGGAGAATGACTTGGCAAAAAGACTGGTGCAGGTAGGTATTCGGACCTTAAACGAACATCAACGACAGCAAGCGAGTCGGTTTGATGTGGAAATACATGAAATGAGGTTGTGGAGAGGCCCTGAATCGTTAAATTTGACAGGCCCGCTATACATTTCTATCGACATTGACGCCCTTGACCCAGCCTATGCGCCAGGTGTGTCCCACATTGAGCCAGGCGGGCTAAGTGTGCGGCAAATTTTGGATGTTATTCATAGTATTGAAGCGCCTATCATAGGTGCAGATATAGTGGAATATAATCCCCTTCGCGATATCAACAATATGACTGCTATGGTTGCCATGAAGTTATATAAAGAAGTCTGCGGTAAAATGATAACTAACTAATTTAGCAAGACTTTAGGAGCAATAATGATCAGAATTTCGTTTGTGCTAGTGTGCTTTTGTTTAGCCGCGTGTACGGCAAGTAACAGCAAGAACGAGGGCTTTGAAACGCCGCAAAAAGCAGCAGTGGCTATGCCTGACAGTTACAGTGCAGATGTTGCAAGAGACATTTTACTGGCTGGCGGAAATGCTATTGATGCAGCTATTGCAGCGCAGTTTGTGCTCGCAGTTACTTTACCGGAAGCGGGAAATATTGGTGGCGGCGGCTTTATGCTTGTGCACGGAGAAAACTACAACGATTTTATTGATTATCGAGAACAAGCACCGCTAAACGCGCACAGAGACATGTACCTAGATGAAAATGGTGATGTCATTCCGTACCAATCAATGATTGGTATTCTGTCTTCAGGCGTGCCAGGAACCGTCGCTGGAATGTGGCTGGCTCATCAAAAATATGGCAGTTTGGCTTGGAAAGACCTTGTCCAGCCTTCAGTCACCCTTGCTGAACAGGGATTTATAGTGCACCCCAAACTAGCGCGGTCGATTCAAAGGCATATCGGTAGATTGGAAAAGCGTGGCTTTGAGGTTAATTTCAAGACGTATTTTGGACACGCAAAAGCGAACGAAGTTTTTGTTCAGCCTGAACTTGCTAAAACTCTAGAAAGGATCAGAGATCAAGGCAGAGCAGGCTTCTACAAAGGCGAAACTGCAAAGATTATCAGTGATTTTATGCGCAAAGAAAAAGGGCTGATAACAGAGCAAGACTTACTGTCTTATCAAGCTATTGCTAGAAAGCCTTTGGTAAGTAATTGGCGTGGTTATCAAATACTAACCTCACCACCCCCTAGCTCTGGCGGAATAGCCATTACTCAGTGGTTAAAAATGTATGATCTCTTGACTCATAAACAAACCAAACCTGAGCACAATAGTGTTCAATACATGCATTTGTTAGCAGAAATTGGTAAGCGGGTTTTCGCTGACAGAGCTGAGTATTTAGGTGATCCTGATTTTGTGTCGGTTCCGGTAGCAGAGTTAATTGCCGACGACTATATTGCCAAACGCAGTAAAAGCATTCGTCTAGATGCCATTTCTAAGACGGAAAAAATTAAGCCAGGTTTAGCCGAAAGTGAACAAACCACACACTTTTCAATAGTGGATAAATGGGGCAATGCAGTCTCTAACACCACCACCATTAATCTTAGCTTTGGCAGCGCTGTGGTGGTCGAAGGAGCCGGTTTTTTACTCAATGATGAAATGGATGACTTCAGTGCTAAACCGGGTGAGGCCAACGCATTCGGTGCTGTGGGAGGCACCGCCAATGAAATTCAGCCGAAAAAACGTATGCTGTCATCCATGACACCATCAATTATGTTGGACAAGGGCAAGGTAAAAATGGTCACAGGCTCCCCTGGGGGCACCACTATTATCAGTTCGGTTTATTTATCTATATTGAACGCATTAGAATTTGATATGTCTGCTGACGATACCGTCAACGTGCCGCGTTTTCATCATCAACTATTACCCAAAGATCAGATCCGTTATCACGTGGGTATCGCTCCTGATGTGATCAAAGAGCTTGAAAACATGGGTTATCAAATGCGTGAAAGACGATTTGGTGATTTACATGTCATTATTCAGCGCGACGGCAAACTCGACGCCGCGTCTGAAGCCAATGGTAGGGGTAAGTCCATTGTCTTTTAAACTATATTTCTAACCATATTTTTGAACTATAGCCCCAGCTCTGACAAGCCCGGATGATCATCTGGGCGTCTTCCTTGTGGCCAGAGGAATTTACGTTCTGATTCTTTTATAGCAAGATCATTAATGCTGGCATGTCGATTTTTCATCAGGCCATTTTCATCAAACTCCCAATTTTCGTTTCCATAGGAACGAAACCAGTTTCCACTGCTATCATGCCACTCATACGCATATCGAACGGCTATTCGATTTTCGGTAAAAGCCCAGAGTTCTTTGATCAAACGATATTCCAACTCCTGTTCCCACTTAGCGGTTAAAAACGCCTTTGCTTCTTCTCGATTATGAACAAAAGTCGCCCTATTTCGCCACTTTGTATCCAATGTATAAGCTAAAGACACTTTTTCTGGGTTTCGGCCGTTCCAACCGTCCTCGGCTAAGCGCACTTTTTGAATGGCCGTTTCACGTGTGAATGGTGGTCTGGTAGACATTAAATTTCCTATTTTGTGTTTATTGACTAATCAGCAAATCTTATAATTCCTTGCCCATTTTAACTGCATGAGCGAGGGAATTTGTTCGAAAGCACCTAAATCTCTAGAACGATCTTTTCTGTTCCCTTTGCCGGCACCGCACAGCAAATAAGTACTTGCTCATTGGTGATTTCTGCAGTGGGGAGTGAGCGGTATGTAACTTTCCCTTCGCGCAAGGTCACCGCACAAGATCCGCAATTGCCACTGCGGCAACTATGAGCAGGTGATAATCCTGTAAACTCTGCGAGTTCGAGTAGCGTTCCGCCTCCTTTACTCCATTGTTGAGAAACGTTAGATTGACGAAACTCCACCGTTGCCAACTCGGCTTCCTCAAATTTTTCCAACGATGGTTTCACTGCATTTCGTCGCAAAGATGCCGGACCAAATGCTTCGGCAAAGATGTGTTCGTCTGGAACGCCTAGGTCAATGAGTAAGTCGTACATTGCTTGCATAAATGATTCAGGTCCGCATAAATAGTAGTCACTACTTTGTATATACTCAGGATCCTTTTTTAGTCGTGTCGATACCCCTTGCAACAAAATCGATTTCGAAATTCTTTTGCCCACTATGGGGTGATAAGCAATTGTTTTGCCAGATGCCACCTCTAACTGGCGAAAACTGGAATGGAAAGCGAGTTGCCCGGTCGATTTTACAGAATGAAATATCTCCATAGGCCTTGTGTAGCGCATTCGGACACCCTCATATTGGGTATGTAACGCCATAGAAATCATAGGTGTAATACCCACACCACCAGCTAGTAAAATAGCCGGTCGCCTTGCTGCTGTGTCAATCCAAAACGCTCCCTCAGGTGATTTGGCTTCTATTCGTGCACCTTCGGCAATCTGTTGGTGCAACAACTTCGATATTTGTCCAGATTCTTCTTTTTTGACCGAAATGCGATAGTAAGGATCCGTTGGAGCAGACGACACGGTATAGGTCCGAATCATTGGATTAGTTATCGCAGAACCAGATTCAGTTTTCGATCGCTTATCACTAATCCGAATTGTTAAATACTGTCCTGCATGGAATGGCAGAAGTTCACCTTTGTCTTCTCGTTGCAAATAAAACGAACGTATTTTCGGCGTTTCATCGACGACCTTGACTACGCGAAATGTCAGCCATTTATTTCGAAGCTGTTCAGCTTGTTGTAATCGTTTTGCTTGCTGCCAATCGCCTGTCATCATTGAGTTAGGAGAATAATCAATGAGATTGGCACGGAACGGCAAAGCATTTTCTATTCTGATGCCTTTCTCTAAAACAAAACGCCACCCTCTCTCTGCCCCTTTGAACGTCTTAATGACAGGGTCATCTTCCCAAATAATTTCCACGCTTCCTGAAAGAAATATCAATTCTCCAGTTTCGAAATTTGGAAACAACAAACCTGCTTTGGGATTAACCACAAAGTTTCCTAAAGTGTTGAAGGCGTTGTTACCCGCATAATCTGGAATCGTCAGAGTATTACCATTTACAGCGACAAAACCCGGCCGCCCCCCCCGATGAGACACATCGACACCTTCCACTTCAGGGTTATCATCAGATTGCACATAGCTAGCAACAAAAAAGGTATCTGCTGTAGAAATCGCCTTGACGCATTCTTCATCAAGTGCAGAAAAACTCACCGCGGACGAATCACCATAACGGGAAGCTTTGGAAAAATCTCGCGTTTGAATGTATTGAGGGCAATTGCCAAACGATTGATCTACCTTAACGTTAAAACCTGTTTCGTTAATAGACTTAACTCTGACATTCAATCGGTTCCGTCGCCTTGTCGGTATTTCAATTCCGAGCATACCTAGCGGTCGGCCTACATCAATATTGCTCCCCAGAGGATCACCGGTTAGCGGTTTTGCATTAACCTCTAGTTCAGTTGGTGTCGGTGAGCGCATAAAGCCCGGATTCCCCGGCAAAATGCTGGCCCAAGGGCGACCCTCACTATCAACACTACCCACCACCATAAATGGCAATTTTTCGAAAAACTCACGGTGCTGATCAGGCATGTAAGGCCGAATAATTCTGCGGCCAATCTCTTCCATTTTGTCCGCCTTTCCGATGCGTTCTTGAATAGTTTTTTCCCCTTCATGAAAAGGAGAGTTGTGCATCTGAATCGTCATATTGACCTCACACTGCTAACGGTAGACTAAGCTAATAACCCGGCTTTGGTCGTCGGCATAGCGACAACCCCTTGCAAAGACTCAATATTGCTAAGCAATCTGCGAACATTCGGATAAGGGTCCAAAGAAACATTTCCTTCTGGCGCATGCGCTGTGTAGCTGTAGATAGCAATATCTGCGATGCTTGGCTTATCACCCACCAGCCAGTCTTTGTCGGCAAGGTGACTTTCAAGTTTGCCGAGTACTCTGTCAGAAATCATTTGGGTAAATTCAGGATCAAAAGGAGCGCCAAAAACTGTTATCAAACGCGCAGCAGCTGGCCCAAACGCCAATTCACCTGCTGCTAGAGTGAGAAACCTTTGAATTTCAGCGACAGTTTGCGCATCTTCTGAGTAAAAATTGGGTGCGTATTTCTTTGCTAAATACACCAAAATGGCATTTGAATCAGAAATGATCACCTCACCATCCTCAATCACTGGGACCTGACCCGCTGGATTAAGTTTTAAGAATGCTGGCTGTTTGTGTTCGCCGTTGGGTAAATCGACATTAATCACTTGATGATTGATGCCAGCAATAGAAGCGAAAAGCTCCACCCTGTGCGCATGACCAGAAAGGGGAAAGCTATAAACTTTAATCGGTGTAGACATACTATTTTCCTTTTTACTAAGTTGTTTGAAGAACTGTATTTTGGTATTTGCTTGCTTGAGTAGAATATAGTCACAGAACGATACATAGACAATAACTTGATTTATACAATTACTATGTACAAAATGTTCTCAATAAAATTTAAAGACAAAAGATTAAGGTGGACTCTAGAATGGATACTCTTGATGGCATGCGCACTTTTGTTGCCGTCGCTAAGCGGCAATCTTTTACAAGTGGAGCAAAATTGCTGGGCATTAGTACCAAGCTTGCCAGCAAATACATAGGTCAGTTGGAAGAAAGGTTAAATGCACAGTTATTCAATCGCACTACCCGCAGCGTAACCTTGACCGAAACTGGGCAGGCTTATCTAGAGAAATGTGTTCCCATGTTGGAACAATTTGAAGAGCTTGAAAACGTTGTGCATGAACGTCAATCTGAACTGGCGGGCACAATTCGCATTACTGCGCCAACAGGCTTTGGCAGCACCAAATTAGTAGAAGCATTGGAACCTTTTCAACGGGCACATCCTAAAGTGAATATTGATATGCATCTTTCAGATCACTATGTCAGTATCGTAGAAGAAGGCATAGATCTGGCCATTCGTTTTGGAAAGTTAGAAGACTCTACGCTCATTGCAAGAAAACTCATGGACATGCGTATTGTTGTCTTTGCTTCTCGTCACTATTTGGAAAACAATGGTCGCCCAATACATCCTAGTGCCCTGTCCACGCACAATTGTCTGTTACAGCGATTAACTGCCGAACCTAACCAGTGGCATTTCAAAATTGATGGTGTACTAAATTCCTACACCGTCCGCGGAACCTTCAGTGCAAATTCGCCAAGGGCGGTTGCCCATATGGCATCTGAAGGATTAGGTATAGGTCTGGGCCCTGCCTATGTTGTGGAACCGTATTTATTAGATGGCAGCCTAGAATTGTTATTTGAAGAAAATGAAGCCCGTGTTATCCCACTTCATGCTGTCTACCCTACCAATCGACACTTAACCAAACGAATTCGTGCACTTATCGATCATTTAGTCGAATTTTATGCATGATCTCTACGATTAAACTTCGTCAGTAAAAATGGCAATGACGGTGACATTATCTGCGCCACCACTTTGATTTGCCGACAGAATAAGCTGCTCTACGGCGTCTTTTGGCGCTTCGGCGTCGGACAATATAGATTCAATATGTTCAGCTTCCAATTCGCCATGTAAACCGTCTGAACAAAGTATCACCCTGTCGCCTGCACGCATCAAAATTTGAGTGTTACCCACATCGAGAGCATCAATATTGGCGGCACCTAGACACTGACTAATGACGTTACGTTTAGGATGTTTCTTTGCTTCTTGTTCATTGATTAAATGGTTATCAATCATTTTTTGAACGAGTGAATGATCTTTAGTGACTTGTTCGAAACGATTTTCACGCATTAAATAGGCACGACTATCTCCGACCCAGAAAATGTCCAAATGTGACTGTGTCGGTTTTGCCAATACCAATGTGGTTCCCATTTGGTATTGCCCTATGTCCTCTTCACCAGCTTTACGAATCTGTTGGTGGACTCTGCCAATAGCATCTTCTGCTTGGCATCCACTTTTAATCAGCTCAGATACGTTTTGGCAGGCTAACTTTGACGCGACATCCCCTGCAGCGTGCCCTCCCATACCGTCTGCAACTATCCAAAGTTCTTGAGATTCATCCACCAGAAAACTATCTTCATTTACCTTTCTGCGCATTCCAATATGCGTATTTCCGTAACTCATATATTGAATCAAAGGCTGTTTTCCACCAATTTTTTAATTTTCATGTATTGGTCGCTATCTTCTCCAAACAAATCACCATAAATGGCTAAGGATTCATTTGCAATCGAGCTAGCTTTATTTAGTTCACCAACACTGTAAAGCGCAACCGAATAATAGGCCGACGCATCCGCATAGCGTTTTTTTGCTTGTTCTTCATTCGGTTTTAGTAGCGTATGTGCCTGTTCGAGAAACGCCACTGCGTCGCTATAATTTTGCCTTTCCAATGCAACCCTACCCTGTCCTATCAAGGGTAATGACAAATAAATATGTCCTGGAGGCAAGGCTTTACTTAGAATACCTTCGGCTGACTGAAAATATTCGTTGGCGACATCCAGCTTGCCATGATCGAAATAAAGTGATGCCAAGCTAGACATACTGCCGCCATAATAGGTGTGTTCTTTCCCCACCGAATCAGCGAGCACTTGCATAGCGGATTCTTTCGCTTCAATGGCTTTTGGCAAGTCTCCCAACGCAGCATGGAGTCGAGAAACAATACCGAGACTAGCAGCGATTTCGGGATTGTTATCTTTATGCTGTTTTTTTCGAATCTCTAACCCTTCATAAGCCAATGGTAAGGCTTGGGAAAATTTACCTATGGAATGGTAAGTACTCGCAAGTTGATTGAGTGCATAGCCGGTAAATAAATGGTTATTTCCAAAGTTTTTGCGAGCGAACTCGACCCCTTTTTCTAACATAGTTGCCGAATCTTCGAACCGACTTAAAGAACGCAGAGTGTGACCATAAGCCAAATAAAAATCGGCCAAAGAGTGGTGATCGACTGAATCATCAGTTTCGAAGATGTTTTGTTGCTTCTCAAATAAGGCAAGCGCCTCTAAGTTTTTACCCTGTTCCCCCAAGGAAACGGCGATACCGTATCTAGATTCATAGAGTGAACTCTTTAAATTCCTGTCGGTATTTGAACTCGTCGCTTCCATCGCTGCAGAGAAGTGCATTAGTGCTGACCTAAAATACTTTTCACAGGCCAGATAATCACCCATCGCATAATAGTAGTGCCCAAACTGAATATTGACTTCACCTAGATCTTTGTCTGATGCTTCGGCGTTGCTCACATAAAATTGACTCGCTTCATCTAGTAATGCCTTAGCATCGGCAAGATCTCCAATACTTCGGTAAACACTCCCCAGAGTTAGGGTCAAACGAGCTCTAATGGCCGGTGCCATTTCCAATTTTTTCAGCCTATCAGCAGCAGCCACCACTAATTCGTTTGCGGTCAACTTGTCGCCATTGACCGAATTCGGATCAGCTGCTTCGAACATCTCCACCATAAAATCTGAAACTTGTTTTGAGACAATGGCCTCGCTAAGAGCTTTATCCCGTTCCATTTGGATCACGTTAGATTGCTGACTCAACACAATGGAGAAAATCATCAATGCAACGACAAAAACGCTTCCAACTGAAGTAATTATTGCGTTTCTTCTGATAAATTTGCCAAACACATAGGCCAAGCTGTCGGGTTTAGCCAAGATGGGATAATGCGTTAGGTAACGTTCTATATCTTGCTCAAACAACTGGCTGGTGTCGTAACGCCTATCAGGATCTTTTTGCAGTGCGGTCAATACTATGGTGTCTAAGTCTCCTTTAATACCATTTGAGCGCTGTCGTAAATATCTAAATTCACTCTCAGCACAAACTTTGCTTGGCTTCGCTGGGTTGGCAGTTAAAATCAGATCTTCCACCTGTCTTTGGGTAACACCTTGAGTTTCAAATACCGGCTGTTCAGTTAGCATCTGGTATAAAAGTGTCCCTAAACCATAGATGTCTGAACGCGTGGTAATGGTGCCGCCCAAAACTTGCTCAGGAGACGCGCTACCGGGTGTCAAAATTCTCATTTCTTCACGGGTCAGTTCCAAATCGGACTGATTTTTCTCGGTGTCCAGTAACTTGGCGATACCAAAATCGAGTAATTTAACGCCTCCATGTTCATTAATTAGCACATTGCTAGGTTTGATATCACGATGCACCACTAAGTTTTGATGGGCGTAGCTAATAGCAGATAGGACTTTGCGAAACAGCGCTAGCCTTTCCTTTAGACCGAGCTTTTGTTGTTTGCAATAGTCAATGATGTTGATGCCTTTGACGTACTCCAATACGATGTAAGGCATTTGATCTTCGGTTTCTCCTCCTCCTATTAATGAAGCGATATTTGGATGACTAAAAGAGGCGAGTATTTGTCGTTCTAAACGAAATCGTTCGATACTTTCTCGAGTAACATTTCTGCTGTGGACTAGCTTAATGGCAACTTGCTGCTCAAACGTTTTATCCGCTCTGCTAGCCAAATAAACGCTTCCCATACCCCCTTCACCAATCACACCATCAATGACATAGGCGTCAATCTTGTCTCCGGGCTTTAGTTCAAAGCGATTGTCCAACAGAGTTTGTGCGTTGGATGAAATTAAATGAGTAACACTGTGAGTGTCTTCTCGGTTTTCTTCTTCTGCTTTGAGCATACCCAGTACAGATTCCTGAAGTTCAATGTCTCCTTCAGACTTTGCAATCACATACGCATGCCGTTTATCCGCAGGCAATTCTAATGCTTGATTAAAAATCTCTTTAACTGATTGCCAGCGATTCTTATCCATCAATTATTCTCTTTAAGCTGGTGTTGAATCCATGATTTGGCAGTTTTCATTTCACGTTCCACTGTAGCAACAGAAAGTTTCTCTAAACCTGCGATTTCATTATTTGACAGCCCGGCAAACAAGCGCATTTCAAACATTCTTGCTGCACGTTCATCAAACTCTGCAAGTTGTTTAAGTAATTCATCTAGATAAACAAGCTCTTCTACGTTGTCTTGACTATAAACGACAGCATCCTCAAAGGATTCAGGAATAGACTTGCCGCCACGTTTTGCTGCGGTTTTACTTCTGGCATGATCGACCAAAATACGACGCATTTGTTTTGCTGCTACCGCGAAAAAATGCGCCCTATCTTGCCAACTAATTTTGGTATCGACCAAACGCAGATAGGCCTCATTGACCAGCGCCGTGGCTTGCAACGTGTGTCCAGTCGCTTCGCTGCTCATGTAGATTTGTGCCAATCGATGCAGCTCAGATAATATTGCCGAGCTAAGCTGGGGGGAGGCTAGACTGTCCCCCTGCCCCATTTTAATTAGCAATTGCGTTAACTCATTGGAGTGCGTCATATTTCCATTTAATTCATTTGTGTTTGATAAGACATTCTAATCTGCATTTATGAGGCAAGTTCACCCAAAAAGGGACAAAATTCTCCATTTGCCATTCAGTTATTGCGCAAATATCAAGCTTATTCAAGCCTACTTATTATTAATAGCGTAATTCGAGCCAATTTCCCCTAATGAAATCGTATTTTTTTCTTTATGCTCTCCTGTGTTTCCACTAATATTCATCCATAACTCTCTATTACGGGTATATGTACCCTTTCATTTCTATCAGGAATTTAAATGGACAAGCAAGTTAGTGAGCGAACGACTTCGCAAAAAGCTTTACGGCTTAATCTAGATGAAAAGAAATACGGTACTATTGTAGAAATCGGTGCTGGACAAGAAACTGCGCGACAATTTTTCATCGCAGGAGCAGCAGCTGGAACCATTGCTAAAACCATGTCTGCTTACGACATGAAATTTTCTGATGCCATCTATGGTGTGCAAGAAGATGGGCGATATGTCAGCCGCGCCCGTGTTACAGCAATGATGGAACAAGAATTTGATTTGGTTGTAGATCGGGTTGGTAGTATTCGATCTAAATCATCACGATACTTTGCCTATGCTGCGACCGTTGCAGCAAAAAGTTTCAACAGAGACAATGAATGCCACGCATGGTGCGGCGTCCGTATTCAAATGTATCCTGGTGCTCCACCGTCTAATATCACTGTTCATGTGAGAATGCGTGATGACAATGCTGAAGCACAACAACAAGCACTTGGTGTTGTCGGTGTTAACCTGATTTACGCCGCATACTACTACTTTGAAGATCCCAAAAAAGTCATTGATTCACTCACGGACAATATGAAAAAGAATCGAATTGAAATCGACTCTATCGATTTTCAAGGTCCATATTTCGAAGACGTCGACAACCGCGCAATTAACTTACATTTGATTCGCAGTTGGAAAACACGCGCCATCATGTTTTATCCTGATGGCTCAGTCGCCGTCCCAGCAGAGATGCTTTACAAGAAAAATGTGCTCACTATTCGGGGATCATTTAGACCAGTCACCAAACTGAATGTCGATATGATCGAACAAGGTCAGAAGTCTTTTTATGACATACATAGTGTCAGTAAGGAAAATACCGCTGTTATTGCAGAGATATCGTTGAACGATGCTCAGGGAAATGATAATCGAGTGCCGGAACAAGACATTGTTGCTCGCGTGCAGTTGCTAAATGCACTTGGTTACAGTGTGATGGTATCGGATTACACACGTTACTTCTCGTTACGCGCCTATTTCCGTCAATATACAAAACTACATATCGGTATCGTTGTAGGCATGATAAACATCAAACAAATTTTTGATGAAAGTAGCTACAGAGGTGTCGAAGGCGGCATATTGGAAGGGTTTGGCAAGTTATTCCCAGACAATACCAATATGTTTATCTATCCAGAACTGGACGAACATGGCAACTTGAACGATTTCACGTCTGTTAAAGTACAAGACCACCTTAGATTTTTATACCGCCACTTAATAGAAAATGGCTTCTTGGCAGGCATAGAATGTAGCGATAGCGGGTTGTTCTCAATCTATTCAAGAGAAGTATTAAAACAACTTCCTAACGGGCGCGGAGAATGGGAAAACTCACTGCCCGAAGGTGTTGTTGAACAAATTGTCGAAAATAAATTCTTTGGCTACAGAGAACGAAAGTAATCTGATTTGGGTTCAATTAATTCGCATTTTTTTCATTAATAGCGGATTCGTTGTTGCCTGAACTACCAAAGAGAATATCACTACGCCGAATCCGATTGATTGAATTGTCCACCAGTAAGGAATGCTGGTGGGCAAAGATAACACGAGGGCGATCGTTACCGCTCCGCGTAACCCACCCCAAATCATAATCGGTGGATAATTTGATGGTGTACTTTGTCCAATGGTGTATTTGTTCACTAACACAGACACATAAACTGCTACAATCCTTGCAACAAAAGCACCGGCTATAGCTAACCCAATGGCAATATACATATCAGTGAACATGTTTATTGATACCACTAAACCAAGCAAAATAAAAACAAATACATTCGCCACAAACGCGAGGGTTTCCCAAACATGATGAAGTTCTAAAATGTGATGCTCGATACGCTTAAACGCAAACCGTTTAAAAATTAAAGCAGCAACCAATACAGCTACAATACCGGAGACGTGTAATACATGCTCTCCAACATAAAGACTGCCATAAGCAAGGACTAGGGTAATAAAAATCAAATGTGGGATGCTAGGTTCAATCCATTTGACGATTAAAGCAGCAAAACCACCTAAAATTGCCCCTAACACGATTCCCCCGACAAATACTTTCAAAAAAGTTAAGAATGCTGCACCAAACCCAGCGTACTCAGACCCAGTAGCGATACTCAATACAATGCCAAATAGCACAATGGCAGTTGCGTCATTGAACAGGCTCTCGCCCTCAATCAATATATTCAATTCTGCTGGTGCTTTGAGTTGCTTAAGCTGGGCAACAACCGCAACAGGATCGGTGGCAGAAATCACCACACCGGTTAACAAGGCCGCGATAAATGGAAACCCAGCATGATCGATTCCGTAATATAAGATAACTGCTATGATCGAAGCGGATAGCACTATCCCCAATGTCGCAAGAGTTAACACGTTAGGTAAGTACTTCATCAGGATTTTTACGTGCAGACTGAATGCAGACTCAAATATGAGAACCGGTAATAAAACAAATAGAATCACATCTTGAAAATTACTAGCCTCAATACCTGTTTGCCAACCTAAAGGAACAACAAGCAAAGACAATAAAAAGCCGAGCACAACCAGGATGAGGGAAAACGGTAACCTCACTCGCCGATGAACAAGCAAACCAATAGACCCGATAGCGGCAAAAATAAGCACGCTACCGATGGTATGAATTATTGATGATTCCATTAGTGTTGTTTTCCTCAGAAATCTACTTACATATTCACTTTAATCTATTGAACAGTTTTGTGCTGAATAAATTGCAAAACGAAAAGTTGAAGGTCTGCAAAAAATTGCTAGACTGAACTAAGGCCAAGGAGCCGCCATTACAAATAAGGATTAGAATTGAACAATCGACATTTCCCTGTTCATGGGCAACTCCATTTATCGATAGATGGCCAACTTTTAGTCATAGAAGGAGAAGGCCCAGCCAATCTAGAAATGGTGTTGCAATATCAACGAAGTGTACAAGCCTACCGAGATAAAATAATGCATAAACCATGGGCTAGCTTGGTGTTGTTGTCTGGAACGCCTCTAGTACCGCCAGAAGCTAAAAGTTTACTAGCAGAGACCATACGTCAGGCTAAGCTAATGCACCTTGCAGCAACCGCCGTTGTGCTAGTAGACGTTGAATATGCTTTGATCGTAAAGAAGTTCTGGACAGAAATATACGAAGAAACCGGCGTCATTTATGGCTTTTTCGATTCAGAAAATGAAGCTAGGGTTTGGTTGGAAAAGAAGATTAACAACCAAGAGGCCGGATAAGAATCCAAACCTCTCGATATTATAACTAGCTGTATTAGTTAGTTAAACGGTGCTTTTTAGAGCGTCTTGCAAAAAGAAGTATAGGCAAGGCCGCTAGTAGAGCGAAAGTAGAAGGTTCGTTTATTACAGTGGACCTTCCGTTATTGTTTACTCTCAAACTGCATTCACCTAGCTCACATATTTCTACATCTCTGAAACTCGAGTTTGAAATCGGTGTACCTTCCAGATCGTTGTCGTTTATAAAAAATAGATAGTCGTAATTGCCTCTGTAAAAACTACCAACATTGATTTCAAACGTAACCCAACCATCCCCTGCATTATAGGTATCAAAATCATTCCTTCCGAAATCTTGAGAGCCAGCTAATACAAAGTTTCTGTAACCATCTATATTATTGTCTCTGCTAAATCCGATACCGTGAATCTCACCTTCAACGCTTGAGGCAAAGTCAAAATTTAAATATGTGTTTGAAGTGACCGTGTATGGCCCAAAAATGCTTTTCCAGACATTGCCCGTCAACATCAACATTGTGCTGTCGGCATTGAGAGAGCCAATTTTATCTTGCCTTTCACCGTGGGAAACGATTGATTCGTTCTCAAAATTTATAAATGCAGCCTTTGCTGGTGAGAGGCTAGACATCAACCCGAATAAAATAACTAAAGCAATACTCTTCATTTTCTTACCTTGTGATTAAAGAAACAAATGCTCTTTGAATGTCATTGTCAAAAAACTGTCTATTATTTAGACATAACATTTTGATTGCATAAATTGTGCCGCTAATTTCTTGCGCTAACACTGGGGTTGCTTAGCTATTTTAGAAAATTATTGATTTGCGAATGTAATATATACACAAGAATTGTAAATAGTAGAAAGAGGAAGATTAGGTATAAGATTATTGATATGGGGATAACAAAATATACAAATGACAAACACAAAAAAGCCAGCATATAGCTGGCTTTTTAAATAGTATCTTAGGAATTACTTAAGTCTGCGACGCAAACCTAACAACCCTAGCGCAATTAAACCGGCCATTGCAGGCTCTGGAATTGCTGAAGTAGTCATACAGTCATTCGCTGAACATACTTCTACGTTTCTGAACGCGCCATTACTAGCGAGATTGCCAGAATCGTCATCCATTACGAAAAATATACGGTCAAATGAACCAGTATAGAAATTACCAACATCAATCGTAAATGCTGACCAACCGTCACCTACATTATACGTATCGAAAGTATTGTTCCCATAATTCTGAGTTCCAGCGATTTGGAATGTTCTAGTCCCTGTGATACCAGCATTATCGTTGAAACCGATACCACTAATTTCACCTTCTACATCCGAGAAGAACTCGAATTTAAGTAGAGTGTCGGACGTAACATCAAAAGTTCCAGAAACACTTTTCCATACATTACCTGTTAGGCTTAAAGTTGTACCTGAAGCTGTCGCCGTTCCGATTTTGTCTTGGCCACCACCATATGAATCGACAGTAACACTATCAAAATCTATATACGCAGCTGATGCAGAAAATGTACACAACGTAGTCAATACTGCAAAAATTGAAGCTATTTTCTTCATTACTTATTCCTTATAAACATCAGAACTCTGCTTTTTCTAACCGTTTTGGCATAAAAAATTGTTCCACTAAAGATAATGCACACACTATGCCACATTTATATATACTTGAAATATATGATTATTTTCCAATTATTATTCATTAAAGAACTTAAATTGTAAAATTATTAGACACTTCATCCCAATACTAATTTAATCACTAATTTAATCACTAATCCAAGACGTGGAGGTTGGCAGTTTTGTTCACACCCGTCCCTCCATCGCCGCAATTCTTGACCAAATTACTTCCTTGTGTCAACACATTGTTTCCTTTTACCACAACTCTATTCGCACTTTCATTGGCGAATGTTGTATATAGACATATTCCAACAAAGTTGCCGCTCTGATCTACTATGTAGTTTTCTGAAACTTCTACATTACCGTGACCTATAGCAATTCCAATTGGTCTATAACCTGATCGATTACTAACATTATAGATTAAGTTCTTCGAGACAATTATATGGGAGTCGACTCCTTTTCTGTTTGCCGTTCCGATAGTGATAGCACCGTTAAACAGCAAATTGGTATTGATTAAAATATTTTCGACAATCTCAATGTTAGTGCTATTTACTTTAATATCAATAGCTTCATTTGAGGCGTTGTCTATCGTATTTTGAAAAATCCGTACATTACTAATCGTTCCATTTTGTTCTCCCTTTCCATCTCCAATATAGATTCCTTCGCCATACTGACCGTTAGTAATGCCAGTGTCAGAAATCTTATTGTTTTTGATCGTAAACTCTCTATATGTTTTTGAAAATGGCCCCGCTTTGATTATTATTCCCTCTTGGCCAACGTTCGAAATACGATTTTCAATTAACTCAATATTTGAAGAGCTTTTAACGTAAATCCCGTATAGACCACCAGTAATTGCCATGTTTCTAATAATAATATTTTTGCTTTTCGAAATTTTCACTCCGCTACCACGAAAGTTTTTACCTTTAATGGTCACGATGTCACCAGGGATTGCTGTGATAGTTATTTTATCGTTTCCGCCGTCAATATTCTGAATGTTTATTGTCTCGTATATTCCTTGTTTAAAACAAACCGTAGCGCCTGTCTCAACGCTTCTTAATGCATCTGGAAAATTTGAAAAGTGATTGGCTTTTGTTTCGTGTAGATTTTGTTCCACATAAACGGTGCAGCCGTCATTTAGAGCAGATATTGAAACACAACTTTGTAAGGATATAACCGCAATGGCTAGTAAAAATCGCACTCTAAAACTTAGTTTTTCGCATAGCTAAAAATATGACTGATAACGGAATTATCACGCAGATGCTGGTTATGGTGATATTCAAGAACGAATCGAGATATGTAGGAATACTAACTCCGGTGATTGGTTCGAAAAATAGATTGATCGCCCCTAAGCTTAACAGAGCGCAAAGCTTAATAAAGTTTACTTTTCGTTGCCCTTTAAAAACTGTTTTATAGAGAACATAAAAACACTGCATAAAGTTAATACAATAGGCAATTACTAGGGCTCTGCAAAGGCTAATTATGCTTTCATCATAGACTCCATAAAAAATAGCAATCAATGTAACTACAGAACTAAAAGCACCGCAATAAAACATCGCTTTTGTTTGACCAAAAGCCTGATATATACCACCGGTAGAGCTAAGAACCATTTGTATCGGAATAGAAATAGCTAAGATTTGTAGATAGGGCACCGCATCGAACCATTGTTCCCCAAATAAAAAGAAGATTATATCTCGTGAATTCCAATACATAACACTTGAAGAAAACACACCAACTAGCGCCAGTTTGTAGGTCACGCTAAAATATTCATCAAATACTATTTTTGGTTCGTGTTTATATTTAGTTAGAATCGGCTGCAAAGCGGGAGTAATAGCAAAAGTAAATAGTTGCAGTGGGTAACGCATGACTTGATAGGTTTTTTCATATACTCCCAGACTCGCGGGTCCAAAATATTTCGCGATAAGGATATTATCCAAATTACTCGCTAGAAAATTTAAAATATTGAAAGATATTTGGTATTTGGCGTATGCATACAGTTTCTTGACTTGAGCGATCTCTTTACCAAAAGAAGGAATTCCAATTGTCGTCTTTGCACTTGAAAAGTAATAAAATATAAATCGAAGGATTGGTACTAACAAAAATTTCAGCGCCAACGCTGAAATATCGCTCCAATAAAAGCTAGCAGCAATACAAGCGCCTAAAGAAAGAACCTCTGCAAAAATTTCTGCTCTAGCGATTATGAGAAATTTGGCATCTTTTTGTAGCGATGCCATCGGCACCATGGCTAGTGAAGAAAACAAAACACAAGGTGCCAAAACGTAAAATACCACCTGCCCCTCTTTGAATTCAAACCACTCAAAAAGAGGTTGAGCAATAAGCACAAAAACTAGCGCTAATACGATCCCGACGATCAAGCTAAATGAAAATACTCCATCGCGCATTGCTGCAGATACTTTTTCTTGAAACACAATCGCAGGCGCCAGCCCAGAAGTAGCTAACATCTGGAAAAACATGACAAACACTTGAGCCGCCGCAACAATACCAAATACATCAGGGGTAAACATTCTCGCCAATATTGCTATTGAGGCAAGTTGTAAGATGTAAAGAGAGTACTTCCCTAGCAAACTATTGAGTATTGCCTTGCGTAATTCAGATTTAATTTTCAAGCTTTATTCTCGAAATAGTCCGTATACAAAGACATAACACTTTCAGGAGTCAGCGATGATTCAAATGTCAAAGTATCTAATTGATTTTGAACCGTCATAACCAAGTCATTAATGGAAGAGAAAACGCAATTTTGCCGATTCTGCATCTTAAAAAAAGATATCACTTTGTTGTCCCAGCCTATAGCAAAATGGGGAACGCCATAGCTAGCTGCGATAATATTGGCGTGCAATCGAAACGCAAACAAGCTGCTCAAACTTGCTATAAAATCTATCATTTCTTTACTTGATTGAAATCGTTCTCTTATTTCGAATTGACGGTTCATTTTACGTAGATAAGGGGCTAGTTCTTCATGTAAAAATTGCTCATCTTCTTGAGCTCCATTGGTAAATAATATCAAAGTGCTGTCAGAATCCGATAATTGATGAATTAATTGATCCCAATTTTCCAACCCATTTTCTGCTGAATCATTAACAATATCAGATGAGTAATTCAAACCGGCTAAATCTGCTACCCCAATTCCAATTTGTTTTTTATCTGGTAGTTCTGGAACAGGAATAAGCAAAGAACACATTACAGCAGGGTCTGGAATAACTTCAGCGTTATCGATATCAAAGTATCGAACAAGGTTCAGCCGGGACTTTTCGTCTCTTACACCGATTGACTGAATCTTTGGCGACTTTAAGAGTTTAGACATAAACCATTTACCGCCCCAACTCCATTTCCCTGCAACACCAACTGCAGCAACTTGAATTGGTAAATCTAACCGTTCTGCCATTTTCGCAACAAGATATAGCTTAAATGGAAAGTTCCAATCTACATCACTTATTAATTGTCCACCACCGACTACGACGAGATCCGCTGAAGACATTTTTTCACGTAAAAATGACTTACCTACACGCAAGTATTTTAGACCAAAAATAAAAAGAACAGCCAACTGTCTTAAAAAACGAGGCAAACGATTAAATACGTTTAAGCTTCTGCCTTTTACACTGTCATAAATAACGTCTTCCCGATAACTGATATCACATTTGACAGCTTGAACATTACTATTTCTCTCGAAATAAGCCACTAAACAGTCTGCTATGACTGCGTCTCCAAGATTATCAGACCCGGGGACACCACAAATCGTTATCTTCTTCATCGCTTATTTTCACCGCAAATATCAAAGGTTTTGCCATGACAATCAATCCCATCGTACTTGTTAGCCACACTTTGCCATTGCGCAAATATCTCATTTGCTAATTTGTGTTTGTAAAGAAATTTGGCTGTATTAGAGAGATCTTGAACACGCGATAATGTATCCAGATAAACGAAACGTTTACCCATTAGCTTCGCTACAACAGCGTAAGGTAAACATATGGGTCCACCAGTACTAAAAATCGCATCGGGTTTAACTTTCCGGATTGTGTTGAATGCCACCAAAACATTCCAAATATGAATTAGCGGGTTAAATTGAGTGCCCTTAACAACCGTAATAGACTTAGCTCCTAAGCCAGATTTGAGGTCAATTGAGGTCACTAAATGAAACGATTTTATTGCTTGCATTACGCAAAGAGATTGAGTCAGATGCCCGCCTGCATTTACCACTGTAAGAAGTTCAGGTTTCTCAATATCTGAAAGGAATAGTCGTGATTTTATAAATTCAGCAAGTTTCCTATTCGTCAAATCAACTTTTACTTTTTCCTGAGGTACAGTGGTGTTGATAAATTCTATGAATTTAGAATTCTCAAACGTTTCCTCAAGCATAAATACCAGTGGATTAGTTGCAATTTCTCTTGCTATTTGCAACTGATGATCATCTGAGAACTCTCCATGCTTCTCAAGTCTTGGTACGATTACAGTAGGCCTGTTATATAATAATGAATTGTATATGCTACCTATCCCGCAGTGGCTGAAAACCAAATCTGCATTCGCATACGCTTGCTCTGCATCATCTCTGCTGAGCATATGGACACTTTTCTGTGCTTTTTCGTTTTCATATGGCGTGGAAAATCCATACTGAACTATCGCCTCATAGTCTTGTGGCAAGAGAGCTAAACACTCGTCTACTTGCTTCAGCATTCTGTCAAAGTTGTAATGGTTAGTGCCGACAGTGACAAAAACAGATAATTTCTTCATTTAGTTTTAACCTCTTCATTGCTTAAGTCAGACGAACTTTTACTAGTGACTCTATAAATATTCTCTATGTAGGAACCACCAACCGTCTCTGCTGTAAAACTATCTAGCGAGTTTGAGTCTTTCATTTCTTTAACATTGTCAAAATACTCTTGATAACAAGATTCTAACTGCTTAATGCCATCCGAGATAGTGGATGAGTCTTGATTCTTTACGGCCACTCCCACCGTTCCATCTCTAAAGAATCCATCTATTCCAGTATCTTTGTGCATCATAATAACGTTACCAGTCGCCAAGGCTTCTATATATGCCATACCAAAAGTCTCATTTTTTGAAGGAAGTAATAACCCTTTGTAACCGACCATTTTGTCTAACAAGAATTCGTGTTTTACCTTGCCCTTCATTGTTGCTTGAGAATTTAATCCTAATTCAGCTATTCGGTCTTTTATCTCTTGTTCAATCTCTGATGGTCCTCCACCATAGATATCTAGATAAATAACTTCCCCAATTTCCTTCAATTTCATAATCGCTTCTAGCAAAGGTAATATTCCTTTTCTTTTGTATTGATGAAAACTCAATACTGTAAAGTAGGGATTGTTATCCCTAGGAATATCATCAAAATTCAAGTCGTTTATTTTGCAGATATTCGGTAAATTCAAGCTTTTTTCTTCAACATTTATTTTCAGGATCGAAGACACGTTACCTTTGAACCAAGGGCTAACCCAAAATATAGTGGATGCAACTTCTAGATTTTTTCGAAATGAAGAATGCATTGTTTTCATTCGATTCAAATTATGTGCGTCACTACCTCCCCTCACCGATAAAATAAAGGGCACTTTCAGTCGTTTGGCTATGTAGCGAGCTAATAAACCTTCTGTTGTCAACTTATGACCATGAACTATACTGATTTGAGTAAACTTGTATTTGTGGACTAAGAACCAAGCCCAAAACCACATTGTTATTGAATAGATAAAGTTTACGGGTAAAGCCCAGTAAACTATTGAAATTCCTTTTTCAAAGTTATCAAACGAAATACTAAATGGGCTTGAAGTTCGGTTAATAGACAAAACGTGATGAGAAACATCTCTGTCTACTTTCACAGAAGCATCTAATAGGTTTAGCACCGCATCAGTACTTGGGTAAGGTCGACCATCAGGGAAATCTTGATGTATATGGAGCACTTCCAAAACTAGCAACCTTTAGTTTCATGAACCAAATCCGAAAGGTTCTTTTTAAATGCTTCTCTAGAAAACAATTCCGCATGTTTTCTGATATTTTCGATTTCTAGATTTCCACTTACATTGTCAAATTCGTTCACCGCTTCAACTACACAATCAAGTGTTTGTTCCGCAAAATGAATACCTGTGACCCCATGTTTGACGGTTTCTAGGCATCCTCCCTTGCCATACGCAATTACTGGCGTACCACAAGCTTGAGCTTCTACGGGAATAATGCCGAAATCTTCTTCTGCAGCAAACACAAAGGCTTTGGCTTTTTGCATACAATCGACTAGCACCTCGTTCGATTGGAATCCCATAATTTCGATATTATCAAAACCTTTGGCAATCTCTTGTATCTTTGACATCTCAGGGCCATCACCAATTACCTTCAGTCGTCTATCTGGCATTTTAGTGAATGCTTCGACAACAAGGTCGATTCGTTTGTATGGAACCATCCTTGACGCAGTCAAATAAAATTCTTCCTTATTTGTACAGACAGCAAACTTAGACACATCAACTGGCGGGAAAATAACTTTTGCATCACGCCGATAACACTTAAAAATACGTTTCCTGATAAAGTCAGAATTGGCTACGAATTGATCCACGCCATTTGCTGTACGCGTATCCCAAATTCTAAACTTGTGTAAAAAATACCTAGCTATAATTGATTTAAGACCTCGCTCCATCTTGCTTTCTTTGAGGTACTGGAATTGCAGATCCCAAGCATATCTCGCTGGGGAGTGGCAATAGCTAATATGAACTTGCTCAGGGCTAGTAATCACTCCTTTAGCTACCGAATAACTTGAAGATACAACAATGTCATATTTTGTGACATCGAGCTGCTCTATCGCTATTGGAAATAAAGGGAAATAATTACGATAATGCTTCTTAGAAAATGGCAGTTTCTGGATAAAAGAAGTTGTTACCTTTTTGCCATTTAACCACCCTCTGTCTTTTTCTTCCAAATAATCAACTAGTGAAAATATATCTGCTTCCGGAAAAATCTCGAGGATGTTTTCCAACACTTTCTCTGCACCACCATTTACAACCAACCAATCGTGTACTATTGCTATTCTCGGCTTATTCATCACTACTTGCCTTCCTTACTGCATTCTCGACGCTATATTTTACATCTTGGTTGTTCAAAATATATTCTTTAATATTTTGTCTCAATTCGTTTATCTTGGACTCAACATTTTTACTTGTTAAAAGCTTATCACTTTCATCTGAAAGTAAACTTTTTAGCACAATTTTACCCAAAGACGATTTAAAGTGGCTATTTTCGTACCAATATTTCATTGGATCAAATACGTCACCATTTGTGGGAAATTTTTCAGAGGTAAATTCATTTACTTCTGCAAAGAATTTGACCTGCGACGCATCAGCATCATATTTTTTAGCTACTTGGTTGTTAATTTCAACATACTCTTTTAGCATTACAAAATATTGGTCTAACTGATCTTTTGTTTGATAAGCGATATATGTCCTCACGTGTTTAGGGTTGAGGAACAAAATAAACTTCACTTCACGCAGATAAAGAAAATTGAGCAAGTCCTTAAATGCACTAGTGTCGCAGTCAGATTCAAATTCAAATTCTTTATAATCCATTTTCTCTCTTGCTTGGAGACTCTGGAATATTCCACCATTCACATAATTTTCATCTGGAAAACTGGCTTGAAAGCCGTACTTATCTACGCCGGGTTTGTTAATTATTTTTCTTCGTATTATGTCTGCAGGTGAAGAAACGAGAGATTTGATCCGTTTTCCATTGAAAAGCCAATTTGGTTGAGTTAACAGATAGTCATCATTGTAGAAGGTCCCATCGAGACTAGGTTTAACCTCACCGCAAATTGTATCTATCCCTACGTAAAACGTTGAATTTTCCCCTCCCGCGAAATAGGCATGTTTAACCATTCTAGAGATTTCGTATGCACCGACACCAGTCAAAGAAAAATTATACGGATCACTATTAACGAAACTAGAGAGATCATAACCGTATAAACCTCTGGAATTCGTTATTAGCAATTCACTTGGGGTTTCATCGTATATAATCCAAGGTTTTATCATTCTTGCATTACCTACAAAATCCCTTTCCCCAAAAGGCAACACAGAAGCTCCTGACCACCAAAAAAGTAATAGCATTGAGACAAAAGCCAATATGACTGATGCAAGGTATTTAAGGAATTGCTTTTTCGCATTCATGTTAAAAATTAAAATAAATAAATTTTTCAACGGTTTCGACAGACATAAACCAGATTGAAATAACTAAAAGAAACGGGGTTAAGTAGAGTTTATTTGCTATCACATTGTTGACGAACAAAGTTTTCTCATCTTTTTTGTAAAACTCCAAAAGAAACAAAAGTGAAATACATGACAACAGAGTAGAGAAACTCGCAAAATTGTTTTTTACAGGTAACTCAATCAGCCAAATGGCATTACTCTTAATTATCTCTATTAGCGAAGAATAATTAAATTCAATTGTGAAGCTAGTAAAAGCGAACATCTGATGCAAAACGAAGCCAGCTTGGTTCAAATTTTCACTCCTAAAAAAGACCCAAGTAACATTTACAAAGAGAAAAGTTAAAAACCAAGCTAGTTGCTTTTGCATAACAAAGCCCGCTTCCTTCCACAAACGATGCGTTATCATTGCAACTCCGTGAAGTGTTCCCCATATTAAAAAGGTCCAACCAGCACCGTGCCAAATACCGCTCACAAATGCGGTCATGAAAACGTTTCTCAACGTTAATATTTTACTCAATTTATTACCACCCAAGGGTATATAAACGTAATCACGCAGCCAACGAGAAAGAGTCATATGCCAACGTCGCCAAAAATCTTGTATGTTGGTTGAACGATAGGGAGATAAGAAATTTAATGGCAATCTAATGTTGAACATAAGGCCAATTCCAATTGCCATGTCTGCATAACCAGAAAAGTCATAATACAATTGAAATGAATATGAGAAACTTAGTAACCAAGCATCTAGGGTACTAAGATCTAAGTAATTGGCGTAACCAGTGTCTACCCAATCTGCCAGCGTATCGGCAATAACAACTTTCTTAAAAAGTCCAATGGAGAAAACGAACAAACCTCTAAGGATATTGTCCCAATTCACCCTCAAATTTTTGGAGTCGGCAAACTGAGGCATCATTTCATTGTGATGTACAATTGGCCCTGCTATTAGTTGCGGAAAGAAAGTAACAAATAAACAGTAGTCTAAAAAAGTATCCTCACCCGCATTAAATTTATATTTATCGACTAAATAAGCGACTTGTTGGAAAGTGAAGAAACTAATAGCCAACGGCAACAATATTTGTTCCATTGAAATATCAGCTACAAATAAGCCCACGACATCATTGGCAAAAAACACCATATATTTGAAATAAAATAGCAACCCAATATTCACTGCAATACCAAATTGCAGACAAAGCTTTCGTAGCCTACCCCTGTGTTTAGCAAATTGATTTACTAGTAGAAAATTAAACACTATTGATACGAGAATGATTGCTAGGTAATCAATCTTCCAATATCCATAAAAGAATAATGAAGCTACAACCAGCCATACTTTGGCCAATACTTTTCGTTCAGATAAGACTAATCCGTAGTAACCTAAAATAACCAAAGGTAGAAAAAGGAATATAAATTGAGCTGAACTAAAAATCATGGACAGTTAACCCCAAAACGCCGCTACATAATCGTTCATTTACTTTCCATCTTCTCTATTTTTTCCCATGTTGTAGGTTTAATTATTTGCCTCAATGCCATACTGTCATTCCAAAGAGAAAAGAATGACCTAATTGCTTTGAAGAATTCTGTGAATTGCCTATTGACCAAAGCCTTGTAAAAATTCTTTGTGAGGCGAGGAACAATATACTTAACGGCTTTAAATGCAGACATACTAAGTGCGGCTAATAGCAATTGATTTCTGGGTTTATAATACGATTTAATTAACGTGCGTCTTGGAGTTGGGCTTGCATGGTGCAATACTTCTAGCTCGGGGCAATACACTATGCGGCCTCCATTATCTATTATCCTCCAGGAAAGCAAAACCTCTTCATAATGCATATATAATATTTCTGGATAGCCACCTGCAGCAAAAAAATCAGTCTTCCTAAATGCATAAGCAGTTCCGCTGAAATAAGAAGTTTCGAAGCTCAGTTTGGAATGACTTGAGACGGGTTTAGAATGCCACCATCTGGGAATATCATCGTTAAGTGTATTGGGATTGAGAACTCGAAAAGCTAGACCTGTAAAATCTTGGTTCTCTGAAAATATGGACTCAACTTTGTTCAACAGAGACATGTCTGTAAGCGAAACATCGGAATCAAAACCTATCACTATTTCACCTTTAGCAACTTTAAAACCTTTATTTCTAGACACAGCAGGCCCAGAATTTACTGCATTCTTAATTAGAATTACTTGTGGGTATTCATTTTCAATATATTGGTTTGTATCGTCTGGCGAACAGTCATCTACAACAATAACTTCAAAATCATCATGACTTTGCGAAAATATATTACTCAGCAAATCGATAATAGTCTTTCTTCGATTATACGAAGGGATAACGATACTCAACAAAACTCAGATCTCCTTATACTAGTGTTGTATTCTACTTAATTACCTGCAATTAATATGCCTAAGTCCAACGAAAGGATATACAACGACCAAAATGAAAAGTAACCAATAGATAGAATCGTTTCTTAGCAATGAAGATTCTGTAATGTTGTGAATGATAGGAAACAAAAATAAAATGTATTGAAACTTGTATTTAGACAGAAATATCAAGTAAGAAAAAATGATATAAACGGGAATACTAGCTAACAATCCCAATTGAGTTGTTATTTCAATATAACCATTGTGGGCTGAAGAGATGAATCGAATAAAACTAAATTCTTGATCGAAGAAATATGGAATCTCTGCGACCCCAAAATAGCTTCCATATCCATACCCAAACATCAATTTGTTAAAATGAACTAGGTCGTAGTAAATTGTTGCCCAAATTTCACCTCTACCAGTGATAAAATCATCCGTAACAAAATCCGAAATCACTATTAGTTCGCTAGAATAAAATGTGGCTAAAGGCATAAGTAAAAAAGCAAATAGAATAACTGACAAACTTGCATATAAAAGGTATCTAGAAAAATAGGCAGGCAAATAGATTAGACAAGAAGCTATGACAATCAATGCGATATTTGTCTTGCTTCCCGAAAGCAATATAAAAACGCAAGCCAGAAAATAAACGGGTAGAGCAAACTTTGATTTCTCTCCAGAAAACTCTTGAGATAAATAATATAAAGCCGTGATAATTAGGACAGAAGCACCCAACGCATTTTTATTGTTGTAAAACCCAGCCAAGGACCCTTGGTCATTGAATGCAACTCCCAAAATGATAGAAATAACTATCATGGTAAATATGACATATGTGGAGTATTGAATACTCTTGTAAAACATGTTGGTTTTACAAGCATAATAAATCGACAAAGAAATTGTCGTTATAAACAATATTTGGAAAATAGATCTCTTAATAGTGAACGATGGATATTGAGACCATAAAGCCGAAATAAAGCAAACTCCAGCAAGCATAGTTAGCGCTGCCAACACTTTGTTAAAACTGAGATTTTCTAATTTTGTAAAGTCCTTAGTTACATACATGAAAGCGTATACAAAGAAGCCTAAAATCCAAAAAACTTGCTTAAATTGGCTACTACCTGATGTTTTGTCTAATACGGCATCAAGATCCAATTCCATTAACATCATTTTGGGATCAAAATTCGGAGAAGAAATTTCGAAGCAATATAATAAAATAACGAAAAAACCGTATTTTTGAATATTTATCAAAATCGAGTTTATATGCATCAGAAATTCAGCTCTGGTGATATTTGATACTTATTCACAGCTATCACATCACTTATACAATTCAATCTGACTGGAGCTGAAAAAATAGTGAATTTTCCCATATGCATCACAGTAGTTTAGAATGTGTGGATAATATTTGGATTTACCTCTTGGGAGGTTCAGCAAAATCAGCATGCTGCTCAAAATTAACTTTAGTGAACTTCGTAAGATTAAAGATAACTTTTGTAAGAATGAAGCATTTTGCATTCGATATTTACTAAAACACTGTCCTATTCTCGTTGCTTTTTTCTTAAGATAAGTGCCATTTAATCTATTTTCCTCAACTTCTTCACGCACGATAGCTTCTTTGCATGTTACCAAGATGCCACCTTTTGAATGCACACGATTAAAGAACTCGGCATCTTCTCCACCAGTCGTACCGTAATCCAAATTGAAACGAATTTGATGTTTCTCAATAAAATTGCGATTTAATAATGTGCAGTTGCTTGCGCCACTGCTGACCTTAGTGCCAGTATTTTTTTGTATTTCATCAAATAATTTACCTTTAATAATCCAATGCGGAGTACTTGAAGGATAAATTGTAATTACTTGTCCAAAAACAGCATGAGCTTGGTAGGTAGACGCGCACTTTAATAATTCAACGAGCCAATCCTCATCCGCCACCTCGTCGTCATCGATAAAGGCTACCCAATCTCCTTTGGCTTCATTTAAGCCAGCATTTCTGGCCGCTGAAATATTTTTTCTTGTTTCCGATATATACTTAAACCTACCGGGAAATTTATCCAAATATGGCTGACAGAATGGCTTTCCGGACAAGGCTGCATCGTTGTCTACAACAATAACTTCTAGTTCGAGATCGCTTCCCAATTTAAGGTTATATATACTACTGAGTGTCTTTTCTAAGTGAGCCCTTTTATAAGTACACATACACACGCTAATCAACATTTATTGCTTCCCCAATACAAGGGTTTCGTAAAATTCTGCCGTTTTCTGCCCGATATGCATCCAGCTTATTTTTCGGCTAACTTCGGTATCTTGAGCATGTGTTTCGACTAATTTTGTAAAAGCAAGTTTTTCCATTGCCTCAGACAAATTATTGCTGAACATGGTGAATTGGTTACCTATCAGAGCGTTGTATTCTTCAAAATTCTTTGAGTAGGGTAACAATACCGGTGTTTTGAAAGATACACTTAACAGTGCACTGCCAGAATTAAAAATAGCGTTAAAGGGAATGACAGAATAATCTGCTACTGAGAAGTAAGCCTGTAAATTAGCATCTTGTACAAAACCTTCATGGAATAAAATGTTGGATCTTCCATCAATTCTATCAACTATCGTTTTGTAATACTGTTGATTGTATGCTTTACCCGCAATCAACAAAATGCAATTTTCATAAGATTTTTGTTTGAATATATCGATCAATTCTTCGACATTTTTATAAGGTTTTACTTGACCAAGAACCAAAAATACTTTCTTACCATTTGGAATATTCAGTACTGCTCTAGCTTCTGAGGGCTTAACATTGTTGACATAGTATTCATGGTAAAGACCATGATACGTTACCACTTTTTGCAAGTTAGCTGTGGCTGGAAACTTCTTTATTAACTCAAGCTCATTTGCCTTGGAAAGCGAAACAACACCGTCAACTAATCTTAGGAATATCGCCCAATACATTTTACTTATTTTTGGATAAATTACGCTGTGGGGCTTTAAATTATGTACTGTCCAAACTATTTTTTTACCAAACAGTTTAGCCCACACCAAACAAAGTAGCATGAACGAAGAGTAGACAAGCGCCTTAAGTACATAGTTACTATTAAGAAAGAATTCGGGCCAGTGAATATGTATGAGGTCATAGTCTAATTTTATTGCGTTGGAGAATGAGAACTCTTTCACTTCAACATTGGCATCTTCAACAGAACGGTACAATAAATAATTATAAGGGTTAGAGTGCTCATTCTTGAATGCCGGCATGGCTAACACTGTTACATTTGTTTTTTTCAACCACTCTATCCTTTCTTTATACTTCGACTATCTTTTTTCTATATCACACTATGAATAAGTGCTTCTTGTGAAGCGCTAGAAAGCAATAATTTGGCCAACTATTGGTTATTCATAAACTAAAGCGCGCTAGTTTATCAGAAACATCTGTTCTTCTAAACGATGGATTCATATGGAATTATGACTGTACACACTAAAACTAGCTGATAATATCAATTCAAGAGAAGCAAACTGCCATCATTGCTTTCCATTAGGCTAAATCACTAAAGAAAATACAGTTGGATTATTAAAACTGCATGACAGTAGGATATATTTGATGCTTGGTTGCTTACAAAGCCGAAGGTTGCTGGTGTTTTTTACGCTAGCGATATACGCGGTGCTGTCTTTGTATGCGCAAGAGTCAGCACTTTTTAGTGCTAAGCTATACGAAAATGTTGAAGCAAAGTATGGTTCTGATGCGGTTGAATCTGTCCGAGAGTGGGAAGAAGTCGTTAATCAAAACATGAATGCTGATGTCGACGAAAAACTATATGAGATAAACAACTTTTTTAATCAATTAGAATTTGTTGACGACATAAAACATTGGGAAAAAGCTGATTATTGGGCTACACCCGTGGAATTTTTGGCTACAAATGCTGGTGATTGTGAAGACTTTAGCATTGCCAAATACTTTAGCCTCACTGCTATGGGCGTCCCCAAAGAAAAACTGCGTTTAATGTACGTTAAAGCACTTAGGCTGAATCAAGCGCATATGGTGTTAGCATACTATGAAACCCCCAACGCCATCCCGTTAGTTTTAGACAACATTGAACGAAGAATTTTACCTGCCAGTAAGCGTCGCGATTTATTACCCATCTATAGCTTTAATGGTGATGGTCTTTGGCTAGCAAAGTCAGCTGGTCGAGGACAACAAGTTCAATCTGGTGGGAACAATAATCTATGGGAAGATTTAAACAAACGCATTGAGCAAGGACAGTAAATTGATCGGAGAAATTTTACATGACACTTTCTAGAAGACTGGGGCTCAGTTTACTATTTTTACTAGCACTCGTATTTATCGGAACGCTCTGGATAAACGTAAATAACACAAGAGATTTCATTAACTTACAGCTCGAATCTCATGCTCAAGATACGGCTACATCTCTTGGGTTATCAATTTCACCCTATGTGGGTGATCAATCGGATCTCCCCATAGTCGAAACTATGATGAACGCTATTTTTGACCGTGGCTACTATCGTTCAATTGTACTGAAAGACTTAGAGGGTAACGTGTTGGTAGAAAAACACAGCGGGAGGAAAATAAAACAAGCTCCAGACTGGTTTTCGAAACTTTTCCCGCTAAATCCTCCATCTAGCGTGACCGAAATTAACAATGGTTGGAATATCGCGGGTGTAATGACGATCGTTAGCGATCCCGGCATTGGTTATCAACAACTATGGAGAAATACCAAGCAATCATTTTGGATGATTACAGGAGTATTCGTTTTAGCACTATTATTGATATGGTTGTTGGTTAAACTCATCACAAAACCACTAATTTCAGTGGTCTTGCAAGCAAAAGCTATTAGCAAAAGGCAATTTGATACAGTAACCGAGACGCCTAAAATTCCTGAATTGAAAGTGATTGTTGATGCAATTAACAGTATGAGTTTACAACTCGCCAAAATGTTTTCACAAATCACTAATCAAGCCGAAAGGTACAAAAAGTTTGCCTATAGCGACAAGTTGACTGAAGTAGGGAACAGACGTGCTTTTGAGCTTGCATTTGATCAGATTCTATCAGACGAAGAGCAACAACCAAGAGGCAGCATCGTATTAATAAGATTGACTAGTTTGTCACATGTAAATACGCAATCTGGATATGCGACAGGCGATCAATACATCAAAAATGTTTGTAAAACAATTAGACAACAAACGGCTAAAGCTGGAGTGGAAAATAGTCTTTACAGACTGAACGGTGCTGATTTTGTGCTGATTGTAGAAGAAGATAACTCACAGAGTCTATCTCTAGTAAACGACTTAGTAGGTGCTTTTTTAAGTATCGAAAAATCTGAATATTCACTAGGTACCGCTCACATTGGGGTGAGTAACTTTTATTTTGGTTTGGATCGTCCCAAAGTAATGGAAGAGGCTGATAGTGCTCTAGCAAATGCAAGTGAAACGGAGAAAAAATTCCAGATAGCTAGCGAACTCGATTTTAGTCAGGGGAATACGGTTTGGAGGAAGCAGTTACAGAATCTGATTGATGCTAACGAGACAGAATTTGTATATCAACCGATCAAGAGTGCAAAAGGAGAATTACTTTACAATGAATGGCTGGCAAGGTTTAAAAATCCAGAAAATAATGATTTTCTTCCTATGGGACAATTAATTCCTGCTAGCGTTCGCCTCGATTTCTCTGAAAAACTTGATATGTTAGTTGTTAATCAAGCGCTCAAAAAGATCGAAATGTCGGAGCAGTGTATTGGGTTAAATATTTCAAGGTTATCCTTAGCGAGTAATACTTTTCGAGAATGGATGCTGACCACTCTGCACCAAAAAGGTGCACACTGTTCTAAATTAGTGCTTGAATTACCAGAGAGAGCTCTGGTTAATAAACTAGAAAACCTTGCTGAATTTATTAAGCAATTAAAATTGTTAGGAGTAAGAATTTGTGTTGAACATTTTGGCGCACAGTTGGCTGCGATCACACATCTTCGAGCAATCAGTCCGGACTATTTAAAAATTGATGGTAGATTTACAAAAAATATTCACGTCGAGATCGATAATCAATTGTTTGTTCAATCGCTTGTAAATATTGCTCATGGATTAAAGATAAAGGTTATCGCTGAAATGATTGAATCTGAAGACGAAGCGAACTGTCTTAGAAATCTATATGTAGATAATTTTCAAGGCTATTTCGTTGGAGGCCCATCACCTTTGTTAAACCAATAGAAATACTGAGGTATGTCCATACATACCTCTATTTGCTCGCCTGTTACATAGTAGTTTGGATAAACTTGACGAACATAAAGTTTTAAGAGGCGTCTCAATTTGAACTACTTTCGTTATACAAGGGTGGCATTTGCTATAACCTTAGCAATGAGCTCGACGAGCGCTGTCGTTGCTTCAGAAGTTGAATCTTTGACTAATGAGCAATCAGGAATATCACAAGAAATAGACATTGCTTTTTACGGCTCTGCTGACCAGCCAGGATTCAAAATTCAGGTTGCAATATTTAACTTGGTAAATCAAGGTTTCTCTTTAAAATCAGCCTCCGCAGAAACGATAGAGGAAATACTTACTGGTGGGGCGATTATTTCTGACCCATTAGCTTTTGCCGCTATAAGCGAACGCAAACAACTAACAATAGATTTTGTACATTTTATTGCACAGCTCACTTCTCCGCTGGATGCAACCAAAGAAGCTATCCAAAATAATCCACAGCAGCTTGAAGATATAATTACATTGGGTATTACGCTTTACCCACAAAATGCGCGGGACATTCTAAATGCGGCAACTATGACCGGAGAAATCTCGATTAACGATGCATTTTTAATCGCTATCGGTGCAGGTCTAGACCCAACCTTGATAGCATCGAGTACGGCAGCTGGCGGAATTGAAGGGACAACTATTCCATTATTCTCTGTTACTCCCTTAGGGTCTGGAATAGGTGCTGGGGGCACGGGTGGGGGCGATACAACGGCATCCACAAATTAACTTTTTGTGTTGATTAATTGAGCGAATCTGCGTATTATTCTGACCTGTAACCTAGTGTAGGTTTTGTTGTCACTCTTAGAGGGAAGATTATGCGCAGTATTATTATTTTGTTAGTAGCAGTTTTGTCGTTTTCGACAACCGTATCTGCTCAAGTTACAGGGGCGAATCAGGGGGTATTGTTTGGAAATACTCAGCAACCTGGATTTAAACTTCATACTGCTATTGTCAATCTCATAGCAGATGGTGAACTTGTTGATGCTGCAAGTGCGTCGGTTTTAGACAGAGCATTGGGTGAAAATGCGACTATGCTTAGCCCGACAGCACGTAGAGCAATCTTAGCAAACAGTGATGTTTCACTAGAATTCGTTAAGCAAATGGTTGAATATAACAACTTGTTTGACACTACCAAGTCAACAATTGAGAGTTATCCCGACAACGCCAGAGAAGTCGTTGTGTTAGGTGTGGCTTTGTATCCGGATTTCGCACAAGAAATCATTGAAGCGGCTGCTTTAACGGGCGAAATCGAATCTAACGAAGCGTTGATAGCTGCATTATCGGCGGGAGCTGACCCAACTACAGTGTCTTCAGCGACAGCTGCTGGACCAGGAGCGGGAGCAATCGCTAATGCGGGTGTCACCCCAATTGGAGCTGGTATAGGTGCTGGCGGAACAGGCGGTGGAGATACCACAACATCTGTTAACTAAAATAAGAAATCAATTCGAATGAGCCAGGTGTTATCCTGGCTTTTTTTATAGCTATCGGAAACACCGGCCACTAATGAAATCGTTTACTGTAGGCTCAAACACTCAATCTAGACTAGACATTGGTCTGTTCTATGGTTTATTGGTTCTACTTGTTTGGCTGCCACTTCCTCTTGGTTCGAATAGGCCATGGGCTTGGGGGATCATGGAGTTAGTGGTTTTTATCATTACCATTGGAGCCGTTGTCACGTACTTGAGAACGGAAAAGCTTAGTCTCTCCCCTTACAAAATCCCAATCCTGCTGTGGACTCTGTTTTTGCTGATTTGTATTTTGCAGTTCATTCCAATGCCTGCCAATATCGTCAGCCTACTCTCGCCACAAAGTTATCATCTCTATTCTCAGTCTATGGCAAGTGATTTCTTTTTATCTGTCGATTCTGGGCAAAGTCGAATCATGTTTTTCAAAAGCTTGGCTTACTTCATGTTATTTGTAAGCTGCCTTATTTTAATTAATTCAGAAGAAAGACTTCGAACCTTGTTGATTGCCATGTTGGTATGTGGCTCAGTCCAAGCTTTGTACGGCACTATTGAAGTTTTGAGCGGGGCTAAACATAGTTTGATTTTTAGCCTTTCGATTTCTGAAAGTGCGACAGGCAGTTTTGTCTATAAAAATCACTATGCAAACTTTCTTATGATTTGCCTGTCTGCCGGAATTGGATTGATAGTGGCAAGTTTACAACGTGAAAAGCCAACCAACAATAGAGACTGGCTTAGGTCTATTGTGAGCACTTTATTAGGGAGCAAGTCTCTAATCAGAATTAGCCTGGCCGTCATGGTCATCGCGTTGGTGATGTCTAAATCGCGCATGGGAAATACTGCTTTTTTCGCAGCCATGACACTTGTTGGCCTTTTGTCATTATTTTTAATCAAAAACAGAACCCGAGGGCTTAGTATTCTCATCATTAGTATGTTTGTGATTGATCTGTTTATCGTTAGTGCTTGGTTCGGCCTTGATAAAGTGCAACAAAGATTGACCGAGACAAGTTTGTCCCAAGAAAGCCGAGATGAAGTCGTTAAGGATGCTATTCCAATAGCGAAAGATTTTATTTTAACAGGATCAGGTGCTGGCAGCTTCTACAGTATATTTCCGAAATACAAGCAATCCGAAGTCGATTCTTTCTATGATCACGCACACAACGATTACTTACAGACAGCAATTGAATATGGCTTACTTGGTTTTTTACTACTAGCCAGTCTGATATCTTTAAGTCTCTTTCAAGCGTTAAAGGCCATGCACAAAAGACGGAACAGTTTATTTCGGGGGGCAGCTTTTGGGTGTAGCATGGCGATTCTAGGCATGCTGATACATATGACTGTCGATTTCCCACTTCAGGCACCTGCAAATGCGGCCTATTTTGTTGTTTTGGTCGCGATAAGTTGGAAACTATCTACTTTAAAAACTAGACGCAGTAGAATTTCTAGCTCGGCTCACAGTTAGGAATGAGTTTCTGTATCCAAGCCTTTTCGTAACGCAACCAACGACAAGTAACTTTCTCAGCTTCAAATCGTTCAATTATGCTGATGACCCTCTCACGGCTTTGACTATTTCTTAGCCCCAATGCAATGCGTTTATAAACATCATTCTTTATCTCCAAAAACAAAAGGTTGTTACCTTGATACAAGGCTAAACCCAACTGCGTGTAGAGAATGTGTACTTCCGGTTTTTTCGGTCCCATTTCATTTGCCATTTGCAAATAAAACAACATCTCTTGGTCAAACTCCTGTTGACGCCACTTAATCATAACTAGAGAAGCCCAAGTTACTGGCCAAGAAGGTCTAATGGTTGTTGCCTGAAGATAATATTGTTTGGCAGAAGCCAAAGACTCTGCCTTATTTTCATATTGCGCGATAGCGCCCCACTCTTTAATCTGAGCCATTAAATCTACGTACAGTGGGTGATCGCTATGAGACGACAGTGCTTCTTCTATTGCAGTTTTTGCAGTTTGATATTGTTGAACACTTTGTTGTTCGCCTTTATCTTGCCAAAGTGCGAGTATGTTTTTCACTAAATAAAAATCCAAACTAGCGGATGTCATTTTTAGCGCGTTAGAAATACCCCACAAGCAGATAAGAATAATGCCTACACTTAATATCAGGCGTCTTTTTGGCGAGTCTAGTGCCATTCCAATTCTCTAGAGATTTGCTCAGGTACTTCGCGACACAGGCGCTTTGCTGTTTCGGTATCAACAACTGACTCTAGTAGCTCATATGCAGCTTTCATATCGTTTGGTCGTCGATCTGTATCGTGGGTATCCGACGCAATGTAGGTTATTATACCGTCTTTTAACATTTGTGATGAGATGTCTTTGATAGGATCAGAAAAACGTCCAATTAAAGAACCCGCTGTCACCTGAAATAAACATCCGCAGTGCTTTAACGGACTAATTTTATTGTAGTTAGCAATAATATCTCGATTTCTTTCTGGATGAGCAATAACAGGTTGAATGCCATTTTTAACGAGCCACCTAAGCAAATTTTCGGTACCAGGAGGGATATGGCTGTGGGGGAGTTCGATTAACATAACTTTTCTATCTTCGTAGCTACCAAGATAAGGAATCTGTTCGTTGGCAATCCAATGCATTATTTCAGGACAAATTCTCACTTCCGCAGAATATGCTAGCTTCAATGGCAAGTTTGCACTATTTTTGGCTTCTACCAGTTTTTCAAAAGCAGTGGCAATAATTTCCTTATCATTATCGAAATACCCAGTATGAATATGAGGAGTACATACTATGTTAACGACCCCTGAATCAACGGCTTGTTTAGCCATTTCAAGGGAGGCGTTTAAGTCATCTGCACCATCATCAATTCCGGGTAAAATATGGCTATGCAGGTCGATCAAGACGATTTCGCTTCCGCACTATAACTTTGGTATCCATATTGATCATAAAATCCTGAGTATTCACCTGTTTTTTGAGCCTTTTTGATATCAACTTGATTTAAAACCACGCCGTCTACTCGGTGACCTATCTCCAAGAATCGACTTAAACCATTGTTAATCACTTTATGACTCGTACTATCTGCTCTCACCACGTAAACAACCGACTCACACTCTTTTGAAACAACAATTGCATCACTCACTGCCTGAGTGGGAGCACTGTCCACAATAATATGGTCATATGAATCCTTAAGTCCAGCAATAAGATCTTTAAAAGCTTGTGACGCAAGAAGTTCTTGTGGGTTCGGAGGTGTAGTTCCTGCACAGATTAAATCGATTCCAGAATATTCATCAGTGACTATACATTCTTCCAATTCATGTGTTCCGGCTATTAAGTTAGCAACTCCGGGTTGGAACCCGGGAAACCCAAACTGTTTTCCAAGAGTTGGCCTTCTTAAATCGGTATCAATTAGCAGGACCTTATTCAATTGCCCCAAGGCAAACGCCAAATTGATAGAAACTGTGCTTTTTCCTTCTTTGGGTACACTGGACGTGACCAAAATAGTTTTATTGGGTTTATCTATATTTAATAGTTGTAAACTAGTTCGTAACGTCCGCACTGACTCGCCGAACATATGGTGCTTAGTATCGAAGAAGTGGCGCAAAGGTAAATTTTTCATCTTGCTATGTGGTTGCCACGGGATGATACCTAACAAGCGTTGCCCTAAACGCCTTTCAACATCGTCTACAGAACGAATTCCACTGTTAAGTGCTTCTAGAGAAAGAGCTAACATAACCCCGACAACCAAACTTATCGCAAACGCGGCAGCTATTATCATCGCCTTCTTTGGTTTAAATGGAAGTTTCGCTGGCACCGCCATATCTAGAATGCGCGCATTGGCTGATTCAAATCCACCGATTTCACTGGTTTCTTTCAAACGGGTGAAAAAGGAATTATAAAGTTGTTGATTAATATCAACTTCTCTTTGCAGAGCTTTTCGTCTATTTTCAAGGTTAGATAATTTTCTAAACTCTTGCTTAGTAGACTCTACTTCTTTAGAAAGCGTTTCCACTTTGCTTTTCGCTGATCTGTACTCAGAGTTAATACCCGAAACCAAAGAACGGATTTGATTGCTTAAACTTAGTTGTAAGGACTCTAATTCAGCGGTTGCTGTTATCATTCTCGGATGCTTAGGACCATATGTCTTACTTAGTTCAGAGACTCTGCTTTGAGCTTCAACTTCAGATTTTTTAACACTCTGAATCGAAGGGTGATTCAACACTTCTGGCAAGTCAGCCAATTCCTCTTGAGAAGTACTATTGTTATTCACTCTAGTAAATATGGCTTCGCTCTGTGCCAACACATTTTGAGCCGCCAACAGTTGTTCACTTTGTAACTGTAGCTTATCTCCAGTCAAACCTACTACGCCATCCAAATCAACCAATTGTTCTTGTTCGTAAAAATTTGACAAGTTAGTTTCCGCTATATCCAACTTAGTCCGCAAACCTTGTAGACTCTCGTTCAACCATGTAGTGGCCTTTGTCGTCATATTCAGCTTAGCTTCTAAATAGTTTTCTATATAGACATCACCAAACGTGTTGGCGATTAAAGCTGCTAGTTCGCGATCCTCACTTTCATATGAAATTACGACAACTTGTGTGTTTCTTACTGGTGTGATGGAAAGACTTGCCATCACTTTCTTAGTAGCAAAAGCGAATTTCAATTCCGCCATTTCAGCTTCTGTCTTTTCAACAACTTCTTTTTGCGGCAAGAATGGCAGAGCTTCTCGAAAAAAGGATTTAGTGGATTCTAAAGCTATCCTAAATGCACTGGGAGAATGGATCTTAGCATTAGGATCAAATAAAGGATGATCATAAAGTCTCAGCTTATTCACGACTTTTTCTGCTACTTGGCGAGATCTTAATATTTCATATTGCGTTTGAAAATATTCTTTACGACTTGAATCCATTCCATAAATTTCTTCAATCGAAAGTACATTAGCTTGCTCTGCTTCAATTAACAAAGACGCTGAAGATTTATACATTGGAGTGACCGAGAGAACGATCAGAGTAACTAAAATTGATATGAGAATGGCAAGACTAATCACCCGCCACATATATTGGCGAATGGTCTGAATATATTGTGAAAAGTCTAGCTTTTCTGTATCCAACAATTTGGTGTCAAAAGTTTCCTTTTGCATTGAAGCCATAGTAATTCCGTAATGTGATGCTAAAAGAAGCTTTGCTGAACAGTAATGATATCGCCAGGTTGTACAATATCAGTGACAGTGGCATTAAACGTGGTTTGCTCACCCGCAATATCTCGAACTACGACTATCTTGTTGCGAGACGCTCTTTCAGTGTAGCCTCCTGCTAGAGCAGCTGCTTTGTTGATAGTTAAACTAGGTTGGTAGGGGTAACCACCTGGCTTTTTTACCTCTCCATCAATAAAAAATGGTCTGTATTCGAGAATAGAGACGGAAACAGAGGGTTCGACTAGATAATCACCTTTCAAGCCAGAGTATATAAGGGACTCAAGTTCTGAAGCGGTCAAACCAACCGCCGTTAGATCACCTAAAAACGGATAATTTATTACTCCCATGTGAGACAAACGAGTTTCAAGAGATAAGTCTTCTTGTCCAAATACGGATATTTTTATCACATCACCTGAACCGAGACGGTACTGATTTAAATCTGATTCTACTGCTAATACAAACGAGCTGAGCATGATAAATGCCCAGCATAGTAATTGTTTGAACTTCATAGCTACTCCAAAAGTTAGAGGGTCACTCGTGTAGATATACTAAATAGATTTCGATTATAATCAATTATTTCACGATTACTGTCTCTTTCATCAAACTGATACGCAGCTTGGAAACTCAACCATCGTCTAAATTGGTAAGTAGCTGAGAATTTCAATCTTTGAATGTCATCCTTACGCGGATCAACCTCACCCTCGTAAGTATCTGATCCAACAGAGACAGATGCTCGGGTTGAGATACGTTCTAACCATTGATGATCCCAACTAAGAGTGGCATCTTTACTGCGAATAAAGTTACCTTCACCGTTTGTTTCTCTAGTGTCTGCATTTGAAGACACCCCAATAACAGCTCGTTCAATTGGTTGCCATTCAACTCCAACTGCCCAACGCGCTCCAGAAAAATCACTGCGATCTGGGGCATCAAATTCTTTTCGTTGATAACCAATTTTTGCGTAACCGGAAGTGGCCGCGGTGGCTTCCCATTCTGCACCGATTAGAATTGTCTTTGAACGGCTATCCAAAGGCACAGCTGGGTCAGCATCAAAGTCATAATTAATATCAGTATGATTTAAATTGATTACCAAGTCGGTAGCAGAACCTATTCGATAATAAAAAGCCCCACCAAAATCAACCAACACTCTATCACGTACCAGATATTCTGGTGTATTGATATCATAGTCGAGAGCCAGCCTGTTCAAACTGACGTCAAAACGCGCTGTGGCATTTAAAGAGCCATATGTATAAACAAAATCGAATTCGTTTTGTTTAAATTGGTCTGGCGAACTCAAAGATTCTCCTCGACCGATCGAAAATACTGTACCACGCTCATCGTGGCCGTCTTCGAAATAGAAACCGGTTTCAAACCGATTTTTACTATTAATTTCATACTCAAGAGAGGCTGATAGGAAATGATCTGTGTAATCATCAGCGTCACTTGAAAAGTAATCACCTCTACTTAACCGGTAACCAAACTGCAGCGTATTGGTTCCGAAGTTGTTCAACAGAATCACTTCAGGCGATATAACAGAGGTATAACTGCTCTGTTCATCTGTACTAGAGCGTGTGACATTATCATTGTGAGATAAAGTCGCCGTTAATGCTGGAATCAGCTCAAACCCGCCAAGATCTATACTTCCTGCTTGAGAGTCTTGCGCCGTCGCCGACGTACATACCAAAATACAAACAATGCTTGTGCTAAGTTTTCTTAAATGCATTCCATAGCCCTTATTGACCAGATAACTAAAAATAATGTGTTTACACTTTAATTCGACACGTGATAAACGATTGATGATACGATCGGAATATTACAGAGAAATGTATACACTTCTAAACGATTCCCAATGTCATTGATAACATCATTTATGCTATTTTCATGCCAAGCTAAAGTTAGCTCGCTAAATTTGCGCGGAGTCTATATCAAACGCGATAATTTTTCTACAAAACTTCCCAATACTTGCGTAAAACCATAAAAATAGTCTCTTATTAGAGACTATCGGTAAGAATTGATCCCCTTTTCCAGTAACTTAAAAATAACTATAGGAAACAAGAGGTTTAAGTAGACAGTGGGCACATTAATCATGCTCCCTTTTTTATTACTGGCCTGATTACTGCTTATAATTGACATTGGAGCATAGCTTGTTGCATAAACTAGACAATGGACCGAATTTATCTGTAAACCCGCACTAAAATAGTGCAAGCGCTGCCCCAATGGTTAAAAGATTTATTTGAAATATAATATTAGTGATAGAATCCGTGAGTACACTGAATGTATGGGATCCTTTCAGCGTCGACTCAGAAAGTTTTGTTGTAGAGTACCGTCGGTATCATTAAGGAATAAAGTGTGAAGGCAAAAGTAAATAAAGATCGCCAAGGAGGCATAATTCAATCCAACCAGAGTAGTTTTTCTACTCTGTATCGATTAGTAGATATGATAACGATTACAGTTATCTATTTTTCGATATTTTGGATGCTGGGCATGAAAATAGATAGTACAGGAATGCTTATAGTTTTAATAAGCAACATTTTCTTCATGTTATTGGCCGAAGCATTAGACCTTTATCGCTCTTGGCGCACTGAATCAACAACGTTACTCATTAAACATGCAGCTATGGCTTGGTTGTTTGCTTGCTTGTTAGTAGTTGCTGTTTCTTATTTCTTCCCTTCTCTTGCTCCTTATGGCAGAAAGACAGCTATGTTTGCTTGGTTCGCAGTGACAGGCTTATCACTCATGTCATGGCGCATCATATTCAGAGAAATCCTGTTCTTCCAGAGACGACAAGGCCATAACTCTCGCTCAGCAATAGTTATAGGTGCTACTTCTTCCGGCTATAACCTAGCGATGCAAATTATCGAAAATGATCAACTTGGTATTCGATTTAAGGGTATTTTCGATGACCGAGCGCCTGAAAGACTTCCTCATGAATTTCAAAATCAGGTTTTGGGTACGGTGAAAGATGCACTCAAGTTGGCTAAGGAAAATCAAATTGACTACATATATGTAGCAATGCCAATGAGCGCAGAAAAACGTATCACAGATATTCTTAATCAATGTAGCGATACAACATGTAACGTTTATATCATTCCAAACTTCTTTATATACAACCTGTTAAACGCCCGTTGGCAAACCGTCGGCTCGGTGCAAACCCTGAGTGTATTCGACACACCGTTTCAGGGGGCTAATGACGTATTAAAGCGCATAGAAGATATCGTCGTATCAATTATGATTCTGTCTATTATTGCTATCCCGATGCTATTTATTGCACTGGCTGTAAAAATGACCTCCAAAGGCCCGGCTATATTTAAACAAAATCGCTATGGGTTAGATGGTAAGGAAATTAAGGTCTACAAGTTTCGTTCAATGACTACTCAGGATAATGGTGAGGCGGTTAAACAGGCGACCAAAAATGACTCAAGAATTACTCCTTTAGGCGCATTTTTACGTAAAACCTCTCTCGATGAGTTACCGCAGTTCATCAATGTTTTACAAGGTCGTATGTCTATCGTCGGACCCAGGCCCCATGCCGTGGCTCACAATGAAGAATACCGAGCATTGATTGAGGGCTACATGCTGCGGCATAAGGTAAAACCTGGCATTACCGGCTGGGCGCAAATCAATGGGTTTAGAGGCGAAACTGAGACTGTGAATAAAATGGTCAAACGCGTTGAGTACGATTTAGATTATATTCATCGCTGGTCAGTTTGGTTTGATCTTAAGATTATTTTCAAGACAGTGTTTAAAGGGTTTGTAGACAAAAACGCTTACTAACGCTGAAACTAAAGTTGAATTTTCGATGCTTGAGACATCTTCCCAATAAGATTGGTTGAGGTTTGTTTAAGCCGTGACCTACAACAGCGTAATATGTGTCCTTTTCTGTGCGGTCCACAGAGCGTTAGAGTGATCAGACGAGGATGTAAACGTCTTGACAGGGGCACAAATCCCAAAATTCTCCCTAGTATGATAGGCAATCCCGAATCGCATCCACATAACATATTGAAATATAGAATCACTTTTTAACGAGCTGACACTTCTTCCACACTTCAAATTCATTGGAAAAAGAGTATTGAGCTATAACAATCCTGCTTTCTTCACACTTAAATACGTATTTAGCACACTTGGGGTCAAATGGTTTGCTGGCGCATTGATACACAACACCCCTTTTTGTTTGAGCCGCTGAATATTGACGTCAATAGACTTGCTTAAACGATGAGCTGAAGTGTAGCTAAGGGCCTGCTCAAAATTATCCACTGGGGTCTCTTCGATGTCTTTGTAAATTGGCTCATCGATACTGATGACGGCAACCAAGTGTTTGGTCTTTAGCAACTGAGTAGCGACTAACAAATCTTCAAAATCCTCGTCCCGCAGACAACTTACCAATAATATCAGTGCTCTCTTTGGCTGCTTTTGCAAAAGTTCTTGTGCTGCCGCTAGGTAATCACTTGCAATCTTCTGGGGATACAAATCATAGAAATGATTCATAACCTTACTGACGTTTTGCGCACCTTTTACCTGACTTAGCCAACGGGATTCGCTACCGAAGCTTTGCAGACTCAAATTGTCACCATTTTTTAATGCGGTATAAGACAGCATGATCAAGGAATTTAGCGCATGATCGAAGTAACTTAACTGATCATCTTGTACTCGCATTCGTCGGCCAGAATCCAACATGATGATCACGTGTTGATTCTTTTCTTCTTGAAACTCTCGAGAGATTAATTTGTTAAATCGACTGCTCGCACGCCAATCGATTTGTTTGATACTTTCACCCTCGCGGTAATCTCGTAACTGCAAAAAATCCATTCCACTGCCACGACGATTGAATTTTTTCATACCTGCTTGCGTTAAATTAACGCTGCCGTGCAACCCAGCCAAGTCAGTGATAGCGGTAAAATTAGGATAAACCTTATGCTCAGTTTTATGATCTACCCACCAATTGCTTTGCCAAAACCCCAGTCGAGAAATCACCTTGATCTCGGTAGCTAGAATTTCGGCGGGGCCTCGTTTAGTAGGATGAACACTGTATTCAAACTCTGCTATTTCGTTTGCCTCTAGTACACATCTGTGCCCTTTAGCATTGCTCAGCCAGAATTCGGGTATATGTTCAATACATTCTAAATCTAGGGTCGTATTCCCGCGATTAGCGAGTGCGACACTGACTTTTTGATCTACATGAACGGATAAGTTGAGCGGTACCTCGCGTTTAACGGCGACCATGGGATAATGACGACTATCCACTAAGTCGAATATGGAGAGGAGCACAACAGCGCAAAACAGAATAAGGGGAACGTGAGTCAATTCTTGGAAGTTGGAACCATATGTAACAATCGGGATCAACAATCCAAGCAAACACAAAGTGCCAATATATTTAATCAGTTTTTTAGACGGTCGAACACTTAGTCGTTTCATTGTCTGGGTGCGACAGCCTGCTCTGAAATTTCCAACAATATTTGCTCGGGACTGGTTCCAGAAATCTCTCTTTCAGCCGACAAAATGATTCGATGCCGCAGAACTGGAAATAACATGGCTTTAATATGATCGGGAGTAACGAAGCCTTGGCCTTCACACAATGCTTTGACCTTCGCTGTTTGTACTAGAGCGATACTCGCTCTGATCCCAGCCCCATGAACAATTCCATCCCATTCTCTGGTGCTTCTTACTAAACCAACGGCATATTCAACCAATTTATCGTCTATCAATATATTATTGACCAGTTCTCTTAGCTGCAAAGCATCCTCTTTAGAAAGCACACTGTTCAATTGAGAGTTAACCACGCCGGTTTGATTTTGGGTGTTTAATTTAGTTAAGTTCACCTCGTCAACATCACTTGGATAACTCACTAAAACTTTGAGCATAAAGCGGTCAAGTTCAGCTTCTGGAAGAGGATAAGTGCCTTCATTGTCGATAGGGTTTTGTGTCGCTAGCACCATAAAAGGGCTTTCTAACGGCATACTTTGCCCATCTATAGTGATTTGATACTCTTGCATGACTTCTAGTAAGGCAGCTTGCGTTTTCGCTGGAGCTCGGTTGATTTCATCAGCTAACAATAAGTTAGTGAATGCAGGGCCTTTGCGTATAGAGAACTTACCAGACGCCATATCCAACATGGAATGACCTGTGACATCCGCTGGCATGAGATCAGGGGTAAATTGAACCCGTTTGTAATCCAGTGAAATACTTTTTGCTAACGCTCGAATTAACAGTGTTTTACCTAACCCTGGCACACCTTCAAGCAACACATGTCCACCAGCTAGAAAGGCAATCACAACTTGCTCAACCACCTCATCTTGGCCGATTAAAACTTGGCGCACATTGTTTTTCAACGCGTCAATTTTTTCACGAGCTTCTTGCAATTTGGTTTCATCCAATAGGGATTCATTCATAGTGTGTTCCTGAGTGATTGCAACGCCTCAACTAACCGAGTAAATTGCGATTCGTTAAGCGTATGATTATTATATAAAATTTCTTGTAAGGTACTTTCTTGCCAACCGCTAAGTTCACTCAACGCATGTAGAACTTCAGCTTGTTCAGCTCCCTTCAGCTGTGGGCGTTTTTTATAAAATGCTAACAAAACCGAGTCTCTTAGCCCTTGCAGTAATTGTTCACTTTGTTGATTGCGCCAGTAGTATTCACCCGCTGCATTAATATGATCAGAGAAGGGTGAAAAACTTTGTTTGTCTTCCTTGAGTACAGGGCCAAATCTGACTGCCGCACGCCACATCGCCAGCAAAATAAGGGCAATACCTAGCCAAATGAAATAGGGAGAAAAGTCATACAAAATGCTAAACCAATGAGGGAGCTCTTTAGATGAAAAGAACAATACATTTTCTGAGGTGGATGTTAATGCTAAAAGCAATTCTACGTTGTCAAAATCATCAATCTGATAATTATTCCAAATGTTAACTTCAGTTAGCAAAGAAATAAGCCCATCGCCTCTTTCCATTTGGGCAAAAGTTGCCCCAACTTCATCACCAGCACTGTAAAAAACGGATTCGTTATTCGACAAATCGAGTCGATAACTCGACTCCAAATTGACGCGCATATCAAGATCATCCGCATTGGTTATGATAGTTTCTATCTCACCTTCAGAGGCATCAATCTCATCTTCCAACCAATAGGTACCGACATCAAGTTCACTGATAAGCGAATTCGCCCTGAAGTCTTCATCAACTGAGTTGCTATTCAACGCAACAATCAAATGTCCTCCACCTTCCACCCAGGACAGGAGTTGCTTTGCCATGCTTTTAGGAAGTGCAATCTGTGCATCTGACAGGATAATGGCATCATCAAAACTCGGCGTAATACTATCTGATTTCGATGAATACAATAACCGGAAGTCGTCATACAATTTGGCGTTAATTTGATAGGTTTCTAACAACATCTGAGCGGCCAGATAGGGTTCACTGCGCGCTTCTTGAGAAAACCCGGTGGGAGACGACTCCTCATAAACTTCAACACTGATATAGATATACCAACCCAACAAGCCAATTAAAATGGCCAGTAAGGCTTTGATCAAAACATTTTTACTAGACGGATTTTTGAGATCTAAAGGCATATTGTTAAGCTTCCCCCGTCTCAGATAAATGCAATTCAAACAGGTCTTTCCATTCCTCACTCAAAAGTTTCATTTTCGAATTTGAAGGCCAGATATGCGCCCAAGCCAGTTTTATCCAAGTATCAATCAAGGTTTGCATAAACTCTTTTCTGTGATCAACAATCGACGCTTTGATCACGCGCAAACACTCTTGTTCTGTCATGCTGTTGGTCAAAGGTAATCGTTGTTCTTTGCTTATCTCAATCAGGCTCGTCACCAGCAATAGCGATAACAATTTCCGATATGATTCTGAAGCAAGCAACTGCTCTACTTCTGCGCCAAGATCTGAAGGAAGGCCCTCTTCTTCGTATACTTTACTGAAGGATGGAAGGTCGATTGTTGGGTTATCGACTTTTTCGCTGGCTGAACGAAGAAAATAAAGGATATGGTCTTTGGTAAGGTAAACCAGTAAAAATAGGATGGCGGCGAATACGAGCCAAAGTAAAATCTCTCCAAAAGTGGCAATAAACCTCACCAAAACCTCAACCCACTCAGGTATCGTGCTTTGCTCTTCAGATGTTTCGGCTTCCCAGTTCCAACCTTTCCAACGGTATTTTTTAACGGTTTGATTCTCATTAAACGGCGGTACATCCAAAATATCCCTGATACGCTTTTTACTCTCGAACTCAGGTTGTTCAGATTCCGTTTCAATTTCCAGTTTGGCGTCTGCCACAATCTCGGATTGGTTAACCTCGGGGACTAACTGTGTTTCATTAGCGTATGCGCTATTTGATGGTGCATTCAGTAACAAAATACTGATAAAAATAACACTTAAACTTAGAACAGATGCTTTGTTACTGCGTTCTTCATTACCCGATTTCGGTATAATGATTTTTTTGAAATTGAGCTCAATATCCCAACCTTCCAAAATAATTCTGCGATTGAGATAAGAGGCAAAACTTCCTCCAATAAAAATAGGGGCGACTATTAACCAAACAGTAAACAAACATGCATTGTACAACCACAGCATCCAAGGTTCTGGTTGTCTGAAAACTGTCATCACATTGATATCAATTCCTTGAGGGATAATCAGATTGATCGTCGTCAACAGGCCGATAAGAAAAAACACCTCCCAATGCAAACAGATAAATAGCCACCAGCCAGAATTGTCATCCGTGGTTTTATGCAAAACCGTCAATCTCTTGCTACGTGCTTCTCCGGTTAGCCCTTCTAGTTGCACTACCGCAAGATCGAAGCCTCTAGATGGTGATAAACGACGCCAAGTAATACTCGAAAACCACATTTTTTTAAGCTGTTTAGGCCAATTTATCAATGCTTGCTTTGCACTGACTTCCTCACCAAACACTCGTCGACTGTAGATATACAGCAAACCACGCTCAAACAAAGGTTTACATAGCCAGATCAACAGTGGTCCAAATTCTGGGCTGATAAAACACGCCAATAGAAACAATGGAGCAGTTGCTATCAACCAAAAACCCATCAGTGGTTTCCACCACTTCATTGCCATAACACAGCCAAGGTCGAAAGCTCGCCAACTGTTTCGGGGTCGAATATCGATAGAAATTTTATCTAGGTTCATTTTTACCTCTAGGGAAAATGAACGCTAAAATCCAAACCCAACATACACCGCCAACCACAAATTTAACGATTGAAGGAATCATTTGACTGCTAGACCAGAACGCTTCGATGAAAGCGGCGACAACTAGCATTAGAAACGAACCGAAAATAATGGGAAATGCCAGCTTGGCAGACTTTTTTAATGCAGCTGTACGCGAAATATTACCGGGTCGAAGCAAGTGCATGCCAACCACACCACCTGCTGCTGCCGACAACACAATCGCAGTCAATTCGAATGCTCCATGCGTAACGACAAACGAGAAAAAGGTGGTCGAATAACCGATATTGACGATATGTGCGCTCACAGCCCCAAAAAAGATAGCGTTGAATAGTAAGAAAAATAACGCCCCGAACCCCAATAACAAACCGCCAACAAAACACTGAAATGCAATGGTTATATTGTTTAAAATATAATGTCCAAACATATAAAAATCGCCGTCAGATTCCCTTTCTTTGGCAAAATGCTCCGATGTTGGGTCATACATTCTCTCTAGACTAACGACCTGTGAGTTAGGCATGACGTTTCGCACAAATTCGGGTTCTGCAGTCACTGCAACAAATGCCAATAAGCTAAAACCATAAAACAGAATGTGAGCCCATATAACATAAGGCCTTAACTCTCTTAAATGCACAGGAAAGGTTACCCGCCAAAATTGCCATAGCGAAAGCAGCATTCTATTGCTTGGTTTATACAGGTTTTGCTGCCCTTGGAGCAATAAATCATTCAGCTGCGCAACGATTGCAGGACTGTACTGACGACTTTTTGCAACGGCTAAATCATGAGATAGTTGACGGAACATTTTTGGCAGATCGTGTTGCTTGGCTAACTCTTTATCTTTGAGCACCTCTGAGAATAAGTCCCAATGCGCTTTTTTGGCAGAAACGAATTCATTTTGCTTCATAATTTCCCACCAAGTTAGCAGCTATCGATTTGAGCTTTTGTACCGCAATATCACCTTCACAACCGGTTAACGGAACTAATATATTGGCAAGTTCTTGTTGTCGATGATTGCTTAATGATTTACTTCTTTCGGCAAACTCAATGATGGCTTTTTGCTGCTCGGCATTTAAGGAAATGTCTGTCACTTTTGATTTGTCAGCGTGAAACCCTCTGAGCACTACCGGTTTATCTTTATAGACCACCATGGTGCCGCCAAGCAAGTCTCCTACCCGTTTAGACTTATCAGACAGCAAGATACATATACCACCTATAGTATAAAAGGCGGGTAAAAAGTCGATTGCTCTAAACAGGTTTCGGGTCATTGAGCCTGAAAAGCTAACAGGTAAGCCATTGTCGTACACTACCACCAAGCCATAGCTTTTCTTTCCGGGAGTTGCCCCTTGTATCGCTTCAAACACCACGGGGTAAAACCACTCGATTAAAAACGTGATGATGAAAAAGAGTCCCATGCCGAACGCTCCGGCGAATTGTAAAACAATTGCAGCGCAGACATAAATTGCAGCACGAATCAGAAAATCATAGAAAAAAGCAAGGGTTCTGACGCCTAATCCAGCGGGCGTAATCTGAATATCAATTCCTTCTGCGGTTTCCAAATAAATCTGACTATCTAGTTTCAATTTTGCTTACTTCCTTGTCGCACTATGGAGAGATTTTCTATTCAGGTGTTTGCTAAATGGCATGCAAGTATGACATAACAACATAGGAAAGAAACCTCAAACCGAGCGCTAAGTGATGAGTCGGTAATTTGTAAAACATTTATATAATTGTGTTCCACTCAACACGGATGCAGATGGAAAATGCAATATTGGGATCAAATCACAAGGGGCGTAAATGGTCTCTTCCGCTTTATCGTTTTCAAGCTCATCGACATTCAATACCCTAGCAAGTGCATCCCCTTGATTGATTTTGCTGCCTGGCTGGGCTAAATACTCAACGATTCCGCCTTGGTGTGTGTACAAAATTTTATAATCACTCAATTTAACTGCGACACGCTCAATATCATCAGGCTGGTAATCTTGCTTGCTTTCTTGTGTTAAACAAGACTGACTATTCAGGTACGACAATATACTTTTGGCGTCATAACTACCGTCTTTGAAACTGATCACTTCTTGACTCCCCATTTCTAGGGTAAAGGCTTCAACACCAAAACAAACATCCTGCTGAAACTTGCTTGAAAGCAAATCCTGCAATGTCCACCAATGACAAAACGTGGCTTCATCAAGCGCCCCTGCAAACTTGTTAGGAATATAAATTACATGGGGAATATTAAAGTATTTAGCAGATTCAGCGGCATATTCAGGTACGTAAATGTGTCTGGTTGAAACCGGACCATTGTGCAAATCGATAACAATATCCGCATCAAATGCCAATTGTTGAAGCTTCAGATTAAGCTGTTGAGCTAACCCCAACCCCCATGTATCACTCAACTTGTTGTCTATTTCGTTTTTGATCGCATCTCGAAATCGACTTTTAACGGAGGCTAGTGATTCAGTTTGTTGAACTGTGTCGGCAAATCGGTTTACCAAGGCTTCATCAAAGTAATAACCGCGATTCCAATTGGTACCATTTATTGGGTCAAATCGGCCCAAGGTATATTCACCAGCTTTTATATTAGTTCCCACAGGATTACAATTGGGAACCAGAATTATTTCTCCACAAATATCTAGTTTCTTAAGCGTTTGAATCAAATGATAAATCACCACATTCCCTTGCACCTCCGCGCCATGAATGGAGCTTTGAATGTATACCTTGGGTCCTGGCTTAACGCCTTTAAACCGATAAAGCGGCACATTCATATTTCGTCCAGACGCATTTTGTGCAACAACGAGGTATTGTTTGGAAAAGTGATTCATAAAAGAATTAATAGACTCAACTGTGATTTTTTAAAATAGATTATACGGTTTTTCAAAGTAATGCATTGTACGAGGGATCTTTTTAACCTTGTGACGAGTACCAATGATTAAAATAAACAACTCACTGCATAGGACAATTAGTTTGAGCAAGCAAACTTGCATAATGTGGTTTCGGCAAGATTTGAGACTGCGAGACAACCCTGCCTTGATAGAAGCATGCAAAGCAGGAAAAGTAGTACCCGTTTATATTTACGACAATAAAAATGCCAAAGAAGCGGAAATGGGTGCAGCAAGCAAGTGGTGGCTTCATCACTCTTTGCATTCACTCAATGATTCACTCGATGGAAATTTACATGTGCTTAGTGGCGACCCGCTTGTGCTTATTCCTGAACTTGTTAAAAAGACACAAGCTCAGCACGTATTTTGGAATCGCTGCTATGAACCTTGGCAAATAGACAGAGATTCGAAACTTAAGACGCAATTAAAAGAACAAAACATTACAGCTTCAAGCTTCAATGCCAGCCTGTTGTGGGAACCGTGGAAAATAAAAAACGGTGCAGGTCTAGCTTACAAAGTCTTCACCCCTTACTACCGAAAAGGCTGCTTAAAGGCGCCTTCACCTCGCGGACCAGAACAAGCGCCGAGACACTATGAATATCACTACATAGCTTCCATTGACGAGTCAGTTATTAGTCTCAATTTATTGCCTGAAATAGACTGGTATAGCAGCATGGAAAATCGCTGGCATCCCGGCGAACAAGGTGCAGCAAACAAACTCAGTCACTTTTTAGACGAGCCTGTTGGTTATTACAAAAAAGCACGAGACGTGCCGAGTATGAGTGCTACATCAAACCTATCCCCGCATTTACACTTTGGAGAAATTTCACCTAATCAGGTGTGGTACGCCGCACTCGAAAAGTTTAATGGCAGTATGGACAACGCCGACTTAGATTGCTTTTTAAGTGAGCTGGGGTGGAGGGAGTTTAGTCACTATTTACTGTATCACTTCCCCACGCTTCCTAAAGAGAATTTCAACAGTAAATTCAACCAATACAATTGGCGCAACCAAAGTGCGGATCTTACTGCGTGGCAAAAAGGTCAAACCGGAGTGCCCATAGTCGATGCTGGCATGCGTGAACTTTGGCAAACCGGATACATGCACAATCGAGTGCGCATGGTCGTGGGCTCATATCTGGTTAAGAATTTACGTACCCATTGGCATCAGGGAGAGGCTTGGTTTTGGGATTGCTTATTGGATGCCGACCTAGCCGCAAACAGCGCCAGTTGGCAATGGGTAGCAGGTTCTGGTGCTGACGCTTCGCCTTTTTTCCGAATTTTCAACCCAGTTCTTCAAGGTGAAAAATTCGATAAGGAAGGGGAATACGTGAAGACTTACTGTCCTGAACTCAGTGCTCTGCCCAATAAATATATCCACAAACCATGGGACGCACCCCAAGAAGTGCTGGAAGAAGCCGGTATCGTCTTGGGCAAAGACTATCCAGCACCATTGGTAGATCTCAAAGAGTCGCGCAAGCAAGCACTGGAAGCGTATGAGGCAGTCAAGAATGCCTAGATCGCTTCGCCTGGTGCTAGCAGACCAACTAAGTCGCTCTCTGGCGAGTTTACGGGAGTGTGACAAGCAGCAAGATATTATTTTATTTGCTGAAGTAAGATCTGAAGCTACCTACGTTAAACACCATAAAAAGAAAATTATCTTGCTGTTTTCTGCCATGCGCCATTTTGCAAACGAACTTAAAGATGATGGTTATCAGGTTAGATATATCAAATATGATGATGACGCCAACGCAGGTTCATTTAAACAAGAAGTGTCCTTGGCACTCAGTGAAATTGAGCTTGATCAAGTGGTGCTAACGCATCCGGGGGAGTATCGCGTGCTAGAAGACATGAAGTCTTGGCAAGATTCCTTGGATACACCAGTTATCATTGTTGAAGACGATCGATTTCTCAGCTCAATCAATAACTTTGCACAATGGGCCGAGGGAAGAAAGCAATTGCGGATGGAATATTTCTATCGAGAAATGCGCAAGTCTATGCATGTTCTGATGGAGGGTAAGGAACCCATAGGAGGGAAATGGAATTACGACAGCGCGAATAGGAAGTCGTTACCCAAGGACACCAGTATTCCTGAACCCAAAGCTTTCCCGCCGGATAAAATCACTAAAGACGTTATTCAATTGGTCAAACGAGAGTTTGATGACCATTTTGGTTCTGCAGATAATTTCGATATGGCAGTCACTCGAGAACAGGCGTTAGAAATTGCTGAATGCTTTGTGCAAGAACGATTGGAAAACTTTGGTGACTATCAAGATGCTATGGCTCAGGGTGAACCTTGGATGTTCCATTCGCACATTAGTTTTTACTTGAATTGCGGTTTGATACTGCCAAAGGAGGTCATTCAGCTTGCTGAAAATGCCTATCTCAATGATAAAGCACCGTTAAACTCAGTCGAAGGCTTTATTCGACAGGTGCTAGGTTGGCGTGAATACGTGCGCGGATTGTATTGGTACAAGATGCCCGACTACAAAGATAAAAACTTCCTTGATGCCAAGCGTAAGTTACCGGATTTTTTCTGGACGAAACAAACCAAGATGAATTGCTTGCATCAATGCATTTCTGAAACTTCTGACAATGCCTATGCTCATCACATTCAGCGCTTAATGGTATTGGGTAATTTTATGCTACTTGCGGGCGTACATCCCGATGAAGTCAATGAATGGTATTTGATTGTTTATGCTGATGCATACGAGTGGGTAGAAATGCCCAATGTCACAGGCATGATATTGTTCGCTGATGGCGGTTTATTGGCGAGCAAGCCCTATGCAGCAAGCGGTTCATATATCAACAAAATGTCTGATTATTGCCAACACTGCCACTACAGCGTAAAAGAAAAAAATGGGGCTCAGGCTTGCCCGTTTAATTATTTGTATTGGGACTTTCTGGATAGAAATAAGGAAAAACTCGGTAATAATCCTCGCCTAGGTATGCCCTATCGCACTTTGAATAATATGACGGACGAAAAAGTGCGTCATATTAAACGAGATAGCGACATCTTTTTCACCGCCTTGGACGCAAATGAAGAAGTCTGAATTACCGAGTAAAACCTGCCCTGTTTGTAACCGTCCATTCGTCTGGCGCAAAAAATGGCAAAAAAACTGGGAAAATGTCAGGTATTGCTCGAAACGATGCGCAGGTAACAAAAATAGCCTTTAGAAATGAACAGCTGATTAATAAGTGCTAACATTGAAAATATCGCAGGGAAGCATAAGACAAGAACGTCTTAAGTATTCCTTGTGTTAACCAATAAACACTAATCCAAGGAATGCACTAAATGAGTAGTAAATTTAGAATTCTTTCATTGTTTCTAGCCACAATGCTAGCAGCATGTGGAGGATCTGACGAAGCAAAAACAACCCCTGTTGCCCAAAATGACAATGCCACTTCTTTAAATAATCAACCGGTAACGATTTCAGTGTTGCAAAATGACACTGACAAAGATGGCGACTCAATATCGCTTTCTGCAATAACTGTTCAACCAGTTAATGGAAACGCAGAAATTAGTGGGAACCAGATAATTTATACCCCAAACTTAAATCAATTCGGCAGCGACTCCCTCTCCTATCAAATAAGTGATGGCGAAAATTTAGCCACGGCTTCTGTGACTATTGAGAATACGCAAACCTTAAGCTTGTCTGGAACTGCAACCGATTCTCCGTTAGCAAATGCGAATGTCGTTGTAACCATTAATGGTGACGAATTTGAAACAACGACCAATCAAGATGGTGAATATTCAATCGAGATTGCATTACATTCATTTGAAGGTAATATTTTAATCAAAGCTCAAGGAGCAGAAAACTCTACTCAAAGTCAAGCAAGCTTGTTCAGCTTAGTTGGCAGTGTGGAAGACGTCATTTCAGCGGCTGCTGAAAACAGACAACTTGATGAGGAAGAGTTAGTGTCGTTAAAATTAAATCAACTCACAACAGCAAAATTTCTTCTTGCATTAGCAAACAAAGAGCCAGATGACTCTTTGGATAGCGCAACATTTGCTTCTTCAATTGATTCCGCCAATTCAACCGATATGCTTGAATTAGCTGGGTTTATCAAATTAATAATAGACAATGACAATTATTCGTTAACCGAAAATCAAACTTTGGAAAGCTTTTTTATCTCAACCGATAATAATAAACCCAATGTTGTTGTACGCGAATATTTGTTACAAAACGAATTGATCAACGCGTCGGGTGACTATGACCAAGAATTTAGTCAAGCGCTAAATCTTGCTGTAAGTGCAACCGCAGTGGAATTCGCTCAACCATTAGAGGCCAGTTATCTTGTCGGCCGAAAATTTGTCGTATACGTCGGCGATTTACAAGAGGGTTTTATTCCAAGAGAATCTGATATCTACGAATTTACTACAGCCACTCGAGGCATTCACTGGCGTGGAAACCAGTTCGACTCAATTGAATATGAGTTTAGTTGGTCGTTGGAACAAGGAAGAATTCAAATAGAATTTGATCTTGACGGGCGTGTAAGAAACGAAAGCTTTCCTGATTACAATCAAGTTTTAGTTTCTCGATTTGGCGAAGAAGCCGTTGCCAAAGCTACAGAAATCGAAGCTGGGGTCGGTTTTCCTTCTGGGCAAGTTCGCATAGGAGAACGACCAAGTTCTGAAGTCTTGACTTTGATTGCTAGTAATGACAACGAATATCAAATTCTCAGAAGCAGAGCAGATGAAGAGGTTTTGTTTCTAAATGATGATATAGAAATATTTGAATTCACTTATGAAAGGGAACCCCTTCTTAGTCCAAATACGATGATGTTAGCAACAGGTATAGATCCCTTACTTTCTCAAGAGGTACTAGTAGGTCAATGGCTAATACACTCCTATTATGAACATATCCCTGATATCCAAACAGAAGAAGAATATAGTTTTGTAGGTTCTAACCATAGGTTAAATGCAGATACGATTGCGTTAATGGAAAACAACACGGCGTTGACTCAGTATTCAAAAGCAGCTTATACCTGGCAGTCAATGGAAAACGGCACGATAAAAATTACCAACGATCAACATTCAATAGAAATCACCCCCATCTTAGAAGTTGATGATGGCTTTCTGGCCACTTTCGTTGAGATGTCTAACGGTAAGATAATTAGAGAATACGTTAGAGAATTCTTCAAACTAGATGACCCCGTGAATTCAGATTATTCTTCGCTTATCACTTCTGGTACCCAAGCTTATATTTCTTTGATCAGCGCCACTCAGCCCAGAGCGTGGGAATCTGGAATGCTCGATATTGATTATGTTTTTGCCTACCAATTCTATGAGTCTCGTAAGGTAGATCGTGTTGAAACTTCTTACGAAAGCTACGATTCTAACCAAAAACCATTTTTTCAAGTGCATTCAGCTTGGATTAAAAGGGATGTGACTCAATCAGGTGATACTTTCACCTTTTCTTATGATGGCGGATTCTCGATAAGACAACGAACATGGCGAATAGTGAAAACCGATGAAGCGGGACGAATTTGGGCAATTGAGTCATTTTTCTTCACCAGAGACGAAAACGAAAATGGTGTCTTTGATAGATTTAGCCTGATAATTCAACCTAGATTAACTTCATTTATCAAAGTGGATTTACAAGATTACGAAGAGGTTTGGGCTAATTCTGATCAAAATACGATTGGTCAACCTTAACTTACACTCATTTAATAGCTCTCCTCAATGGCTCCTATCACACGGAGCCATTGATCTCCTATACAATTCCTTCCTGAAAAGATACAATCCTGTCAATTTGTTTTTCAGCATTAAATTCACAGGATTAAGCCTTGTCAGCGACCATCAAGACTCCCGAAGAAATCGAAAAAATGCGCGTAGCCGGAAAACTGGCTTCTGAAGTGCTTCAAATGATCGGTCCCCATGTAAAAAAAGGGGTCACAACTGACGAGTTAAATCAGATTTGCCACGACTATATCGTTAACGAACAACAAGCCATTCCTGCGCCGTTGAATTATGGTCATCCGCCTTTTCCGAAATCTATCTGTACATCGGTAAATCATGTAATTTGCCACGGGATTCCTGCAGATAAAAAGCTAAAAGATGGCGATTCGGTCAATATTGATGTCACTGTTATTAAAGATGGATATCACGGCGATACCTCAAAAATGTTTGTTGTAGGCAAACCCAGCATTTTGGCCGAACGATTGATTCGAGTAACTCAAGAAAGCTTGTACAAAGCGATTAAAATTGTGAAACCTGGAGTAAGGTTAGGTGATATTGGTCATGTCATTCAACAATACGCAGAGAAACATAATTACTCTATTGTTCGTGAATATTGTGGACATGGTATTGGTGCAAACTTCCACGAAGAACCACAAGTTGTGCATTATGGGCGTCCAAATACCGGTGAGGTTCTTCAAGAAGGCATGTGCTTTACCATAGAGCCTATGATAAATGCCGGAAAGCGCTACTCCAAAGTACTCCCAGACAAATGGACTGTCGTTACCAAAGATCGCAGCTTAAGCGCACAATGGGAACATACTTTGTTGGTTACAAAAAATGGTGTCGAAATACTTACGTTAAGAGACGACGAAGAAATCGATCGCATTATTTCGCATTAACAAAACAACATGGTTTATCCCGAAATATTCCAATATTCACGCTTTCAAAAAGAGGTTTAACTTTTGCCATTAGCTAATCTTGCCAGTCAAATTGATGCTATCTCAAGTGTTGATGACATTCGCTCGTTTAAAGATTGCGTCAAAGCAAGCTACGAAATAATGGAGAAGGAGTTTGCGGATACTGAAGTAGACAAACTGGTTCATGACAGGGCCTGGTTTGTGGATACATTGCTTTGTAAGGCGTGGCAATTGCTCGAGCTAGACAAAGATAGCAATATCAGTCTGGTAGCAGTTGGGGGATATGGACGAGGTCAATTACAACCGCATTCAGACGTTGATCTTCTCATTCTGAGTAATAAATCCTTAAACAAAGCTTCCCAAGAGTGTGTCGGTCGTTTTATTACCCTACTCTGGGATATTAAGCTGGATATCGGTCAGTCAGTCAGGACAGTAAAAGAAAGTTTCAAACTTGCCAAAGACGATATTACGATTGCGACAAATCTAGTTGAGTCACGCTTATTGATTGGCAATGAGCGAATCTTTAACGATCTACAAAAGAAAATTAATGGCCGTGGATATTGGACAAGCAAAGATTTCTTCACTGCCAAGTATCAAGAACAGAAAGATCGCCACGCCAAATTTAATGACACATCGTATAACCTCGAGCCGAATGTAAAGGAAAACCCTGGTTGTCTAAGAGATATTCAGTCAATTGGCTGGGTCGCGAAGCAACATTTTAACGTTTGGGACGGACGAGAATTAGTCGAGCACGGCTATTTTACTGAGCAAGAATGGGCCGAATTGATTGAATGTCGTTCTCATTTGTGGCGAATACGGTTTGCACTCCACCTTGTATCTGGCCGCAGTGAAAACCGCTTACTCTTTGATTATCAAGCAGATGTAGCAGAAAAACTCGGCTATGGCTCGGGGAAAGCGTCTGTAGAAAAAATGATGAAAGAGTTCTTTCGAGTCGTCCGTCGCGTTAGCGAGCTTAACAATATGCTGTTGCAATACTTTACTCAGGACATCCTCGATTTAAAGGTCAAAAACACTTGTATTATCGATGAAAATTTTGAGTTGTTAGATGGCTTAATTGCCGCTCGAAATGAACAAGTATTTGATTCTCCTGAAGCAATATTGCAATTTTTATTACTCGTGGCTAACACCGAAGAATGTCTCGGTTTGCATTCCAGTGCGCTGCGCCAACTGAGAAACGCTCGACGAGCCTTCAACGAGCAATTTTTTGTTGAGAGATCGGCCTGCAGACACTTATTTATGCAACTGATGCGACATAACAACTTTTTTGGGTTGGGATGGGACATCATGTATAAGCACGGTATTTTACAATCCTATCTTCCCGAATGGGATCAGATAGTGGGCATGATGCAATTCGACTTATTCCATGCTTACACAGTTGACGAGCACACTCATAGATTGGTGAAGCACGTTTATCAATATCATGATGAAAATAATGACGAATTCCCAAGATGTAAGCGCATCGTTAAGAATGCTGAAAAGCCAGAGCTACTCTACATTGCAGCTATTTTTCACGACATAGGCAAAGGACGCGGCGGAGACCACTCGAAATTAGGTGCTGTTGATGTGCGTAGTTTTTGCGAGTTGCATGATATCTCATCGAACGATACAGACCTGATCAGTTGGATGGTAGAAAATCACTTGTTAATGTCAGTGGTAGCCCAGCGCAGAGACATTTATGATCCCGCTATCGTCAATGATTTCGCCACTACGGTAAAAAGTCACAACCATCTCGATCATCTATATGCGCTGACGTTAGCTGATATTAGGGCGACCAACAACAACTTATGGAACGACTGGAAAGAATCCTTACTCAGAGAACTATACCTGTTAACGCAAAAAGCCTTTGATAATGGGTTAGAATGCGCATCAACACTCATTGAACGTGTAAACGAACACCAAGTTGAAGCACGATATTTACTCAGCAGACAAGGCGTTAATGCTGACGATATAGATCAGTTTTGGCGCCGACTTAACAATGATTATTTTGCTCGATTCAGTCCCGCTCAACTCGCATGGCATACCAAAGAAGTCACCAAAGCTAGGGGTATGACGGATGCAGGCCTAACCGTTGCGTTGAATGACGAAACGGCTAAATCGGGTACCGAATTAATGGTTTACGGTAAGAACCGACCCGCCTTATTCGCTCAAATAGCATCAGTATTAGATAGTCGTAACTGCTCAATCCACGATGCGCAGATCACCATTACCAATGATGGTTATGTGTTCGATAGCTTCATTCTGTTGGAACAAGATGGCAGTCGTATTTCGTCGCCAAGCCGGTTAAAGAGTCTGAAAGAGGCAATACAAACCCAGTTAGACAAGCCTGGCAGAGAGCACAATAACGAACGAAAAATGTCCAGACAAATGAAGCAATTGGACGTTAAAACTAAAGTGCGTTTTTACCAAAGCAACAAAAGCGTCACCATGCTGGAAATGGAAGCACTTGATGCGCCCGGCCTGCTTGCTAAAATTGGGCACCTTTTTGTGCGCTTAAACCTGACTTTGCATATGGCTAAAATCAGCACTATTGGAGAGCGAGCAGAAGATTTATTTATTATCAGTAACCAAGACGACTTAGCGCTAACTACCGCGCAGCAAGTCGAACTTAAAAATCAATTAACAGAACTTTTAGATCAACCTCAACACATCGGTGAAACATGTCGGACTTAAAAAACCTAATTGAAAGCGCATTTGAAAACAGAGCGTCAATAACTGCATCTACAGTAGATGCTGAAACTAAAGCAGCGGTCGAATCCGCTATCGCGCAACTTAATTCCGGTGAAGCCAGAGTAGCAGAGAAAATTGCTGGCGAATGGGTTGTACATCAATGGCTTAAGAAAGCCGTGCTATTATATTTTCGTATCAATGACAATGCCGTTATCGAAGGCGCTGAGAGCCGTTTCTTCGATAAAGTTCCGCTTAAATATTCAGAATATTCACAGCAGGATTTCGAAAATGATGGTGTTCGAGTTGTGCCTCCTGCAACCGTTCGTACCGGCGTTTTTGTGGCTAAAAATGTCGTGCTAATGCCGTCGTATGTAAATATCGGAGCTTTTGTAGACGAAGGAAGCATGGTCGATACATGGGCAACTGTCGGCTCGTGTGCGCAAATTGGTAAAAACGTACACTTATCTGGTGGCGTTGGAATTGGCGGCGTTTTAGAACCTTTACAAGCTAACCCAACCATCATTGAAGACAATTGTTTTATCGGTGCACGCTCTGAAATCGTTGAAGGCGTTGTTGTCGAAGAAGGTGCTGTTATCTCAATGGGTGTTTACATTGGCCAAAGCACACGTATTTACGACCGTGAAACCGGTGAAGTGCATTACGGTCGTGTACCTGCGGGTTCTGTCGTCGTATCAGGGAGCTTGCCTAGCAAATGTGGAAAATACAGTCTGTATGCTGCGGTTATCGTGAAGAAAGTGGATGCTAAAACACGCGCAAAAGTAGGTATAAATGCCCTGCTTCGCGGCGCTGAATAGTCAAAATTACATAGTTTATTAAATTAGGCGACTCGGCCTTTTAAGTTTAGGAATTGAAAAATATGAAGCTAGAATCTATTGCTCTACACCATGGTTATCAATCTGAAGCAACGACAAAGGCCGCTGCCGTACCAATTTATCAAACTACTTCTTATACCTTTGATGATACCCAGCATGGTGCGGATCTGTTTGACTTGAAAGTTCCGGGGAATATTTATACGCGAATTATGAACCCTACGACAGATGTCCTTGAACACCGCATGGCTGCAATGGAAGGCGGTATCGGTTCACTGGCTTTGTCATCAGGTATGGCTGCTATCACATACGCCATTCAAGCCATCACTCAAGTTGGTGATAATATTGTTAGTACGAGTCAATTGTACGGTGGAACCTACAACTTATTTGCTCATACTTTGCCACGTCAAGGCGTTGAAGTCAGAATGGCAGCGTTTGATGACTATGATCGCTTAGAAGCTTTAATAGATAAAAACACCAAAGCACTGTTTTGCGAATCTATCGGCAATCCTGCTGGTAACATCGTCGATATTGCTCGATTAGCAGAGATCGCCCATAAAAATGGTGTTCCCTTGATGGTTGACAACACAGTTGCAACTCCTATCTTGTGTCGTCCTATTGAACACGGTGCCGATATCGTAATTCACTCCTTGACCAAATATGTTGGCGGACATGGTACAACGGTCGGTGGTATTATTATCGACTCAGGCAAATTCGATTGGGCCGCAGAAGCCGAACGCTTTCCATTGTTAAATCAACCCGACCCTTCCTATCACGGTGTGGTTTATACCGAAGCTTTGGGGCCAGCAGCCTTCATTGGAAGATGTCGTGTTGTACCTTTGAGAAATACCGGTGCAGCGCTGTCTCCTCACAGTTCATTCTTATTGATGCAAGGCTTAGAAACCCTAGCATTAAGAATGGAACGCCATTGTGATAACGCGTTAACGCTCGCCAAATATTTGCAGAGTCATCACAACATTAGTTGGGTAAACTACGCAGGACTCGATGACAGCCCATACAATGCCACTTGCCATAAGATTTCTGGTGGCAAAGCATCAGGAATCATCAGCTTCGGGATCAAAGCCGAGGACAGTGTTGCGGCAGGCGGCAAATTTATAGATGCATTACAAATGATTCTGCGTTTGGTTAACATTGGTGATGCCAAGTCTCTTGCTTGTCATCCCGCCTCTACTACTCATCGTCAGTTGAATGAAGAAGAATTGAAAGCGGCAGGAGTATCAGCGGATTTGGTACGCATATCCGTTGGGATCGAGCACATTGACGACATTATCGCCGATGTTTCACAAGCTTTGGATGCTGCTTGCTGATCCATTTTTCGACTTTGAAAACCAAGGAAGGTTTAAAATATTTTAACCCGCCGTGTTTTTTTGTTTTAGCTTCAATGTATAAAGCTTGATAAGTCTAAAAATTCCAACGCGCTGCAAGACCTCCCTGTGCGCTTGGACTACGACATCCATGTCTTCGTACAGTTGAAATTTTTAATGCTAAACAGCATGTTTGAACATCTGTGTATAAAGCGTTGCAAGGCTTAAAAGATTTTAACCCGCCGTGAAAGCATCCATGCTGGCTTGATCTCGCCATCCATGGCTCGGACAGTT
>CANNDC010000013.1 GCA_947503265.1 uncultured Alteromonadaceae bacterium | reverse complement strand
GGGGCGATTGACCCCATCGCCACTTATCGTGCATCAGGATATCGTCAAGCGGTAGCGAAAGTGCGTCCGAACAGTGGTGGCAGTGGTTCTGGAATTGTTTAATATAACTAAATAATTTTTGTCGTGAAAATCTAACTTTACTTTTTAATGCGAATAAAACACGATGGTATTCTTACCATCGTGTTTTATTGTAGAAATTTTTAAAAACCTTTTTGGAGATATGTATGAGCTTATTGGAAATGGTTCCTGCTGGAGTGGTTAGCGGCAAAGATGTTGACATTTTATATAGTGTGGCTAGAGAGAATGATTTTGCTTACCCAGCTGTGAATGTTGTTGGTACTAATTCGGTAAATGCTGCCTTAGAGGCCGCTAAAGAAGTGCAATCTCCAATAATCATCCAGCTTTCAAACGGCGGTGCCGCGTTTTTTGCTGGCAAAGGCGCGAATTTGTCTGGCCATGATGCTGCTATTGCTGGCGCTATTGCTGCGGCTCATTATATTCACAATGTTGCTAAACATTATGGCATTCCGGTCATTTTGCATACTGATCATGCAGCCAAAAAATTACTTCCTTGGATAGATGGCTTATTAGATGCAGGGGAAGCGCATTTTAAAAGCACAGGAAAACCCCTATTTAGCTCACACATGCTTGACCTTTCTGAAGAAAGTCTAGAAGAAAATATCGAGACGTGTAAACAATATTTAGCTCGCATGAGTAAAATAGATATGTCAATTGAGATTGAACTCGGTTGCACAGGTGGTGAAGAAGATGGAGTCGATAATACCGATATGGATAACTCCTTACTTTATACCCAACCCGAAGATGTCGCATATTCGTACGAACAGTTATCCCAAGTAGATAATGCGTTTACTATTGCGGCATCATTTGGCAATGTCCACGGTGTCTATAAACCAGGAAACGTCAAACTTACTCCTGAAATATTAAAAAATTCACAGTCTTATGTATCAGAAAAATATGGTCTAGAGCACAACTCCCTAAACTTCGTGTTTCACGGTGGTTCTGGTTCTAGTCCAGATGAGATTAAAGAAGCAATTAGCTATGGTGTCATTAAAATGAATATTGATACTGATACACAATGGGCGAGTTGGAAAGGTGTACATTCGTATTATCAAGAAAATGAAGGGTTCTTGCAAAGCCAAATTGGAAATCCGAATGATCCTGATGGACCAAATAAAAAATATTACGATCCAAGAGTGTGGCTAAGAAAAGCTGAGCAATCTATGACGAAAAGGCTAGTTTTGGCCTTCCAAGAGTTGAATTGCGTTGGTCGTTACCAGTAATCAAACGGAATATCATTCAATATTGCGTTGCGGATAGTGTGTAACTGAAATATTGAAAATAGGGTCAAGACTTCCGAGAATTTGCGTGTAAATATCTTAATATTTGAACCTTAACTCTTGGAAGTTTTGACTTTATAAACACTACTATTTTTCATCAAATCTAATGCAAATCTCACACGTCTTTTTATCTGGTTACCTGAAATTATGCGTGTTATCAGCAAGTTATTATGGCGTTCAACTTTACGAAGCCTCGTTTTATTGGCTTTGAATTGGTTTATCGTTCAGATGCCTTTGCCACAAAGAAGTTAAACTTGCCCGTATATCGCTTATTCTGAATTTCAATAGGCCTCAGTAAAATCATATTTTTTTCTTCTAAAACCTTATTAATATTAAGGTTTTAATCATACTCACACTCAAAACGGTCATAATAAGTCATAATATTCCAAAATAAGTCTTTTTGTGTTAACTTTATTCAGGTAATATAGGTTTATTAACAATGAAGCTTTAATTTATTAACAAGCAGGTTTTGCACAATTAGTCGCAACCAGCTTCTCTAGCTAACTGAGCTGGAGACATAAATTATTGCCAATAATTAAGGTTAGAGTAGATATGAATTTCAAAAATTGTAGGTTGGTTCGCACGCTATTAAGTGTTGTTCTATTGTCCGGGGTCTCGTTATCCGCGATGGCATCAGATAAACCCAATATCATCTTTATATTGACTGATGATCTTGGTTTTAATCAGGTTGGAGCGTACGGCGATACCCTAATTAAAACACCGAATTTAGACAAAATGGCATCAAATGGTATTCGCTTCGATCAAGCCTATGCGGGAAATACCGTTTGTTCACCATCAAGAGTGTCGTTGTTTACTGGTCGTGATGGTCGATACATGAGCAACAATTCGAACACGGTTCAGCTAGAAGAAATAGACATCACACTTGCTCACGTGTTGAAGCATGCAGATTATGACACCGCATTGTTCGGTAAATATTCTATTGGTTCAAAAATGGGGGTGACTGATCCTTTAGCCATGGGGTTTGACACATGGTATGGGATGTATTCTATCCTTGAAGGTCATAGGCAATATCCACATATTATGTGGCGTGATGGAATTAAAGAACGCGTTGAGGCAAACGAAGGCGGTAGAATAGGTGCTTATGCACAAGAACTAATCACCAAAGAAACGATAAACTATATTCAGCAGTCTCGTGAAAACCCGTTTTTCATAATGCTAACTTATTCGTCTCCTCATGCAGAATTAGCCGTTCCAGAAAGATTCAGCAATCAATACGAACTCCAAGAAACCCCTTACCATGGTGTTAAAGACGGCAAGCCAACTGACAAGTATGCATGGTATTACCCGGAGCCTGTTGAGCGACCGAACGCAGTACTAGCGGGTATGGTTACAGCATTGGATGAATATATCGGACAAATTTTAGACGTGTTAGAAAAAAGAGGTGAGCTTGATAATACGTTAATTGTCTTTACCTCTGACAATGGTCCACACGACGAAGGCGGTGCAGATCCAGAATTTTTCAAAGCAGCAGCTCCTTACAAAGGTCAAAAAAGAGATTTATATGACGGCGGCATCCATGTGCCGATGATTGTGCAATGGCCAGCTAAGATTAAGAAGGGACGTGTAGATGACACCCCTTGGTTATTTGCCGATGTTTTACCTACGGTAGCTGATATTGCAGGTGTGAACTTAGATTTGGTTCCCCGCGTGCGCACAAACGGAGTGTCCATCAAAGGTTTGCTTAAGGACTCACCAGAGAAAATGGAAGAGCGTACATTATATTGGGAATTCTCTAAACAAGTAGGAGATCCTAATTCAGGAATCATTGGAGATACCTATCAAGCTGCTCGTCGTGGAGAGTGGAAAGCAGTTAGATACGGTTTCGATGCACCACTTGAATTATACAATATTTTAAAAGATCCCGGTGAATCCAATAATTTAGTCTCTAGCCACAAAAAAATTGCCAAGGAATTCTTCGATATGTTTGAAGAGTACAAAAACTAGGCTAGATCTTTTCATTTCTTCAACATTGGATAAGCGATGTATCAACTCGTCCAATGTTGGAGTTAATCATTAACGAAAGTGAACATTATGATAAATAAATATATTGGCTTACCGTCAAAGTCGAGGTTACTGAGACGTACCTTATTATTTTTCCCCTTACTAATTGCTGTTTCTATGGGAATGTCAGGCTGCACTTCAAATGGTGAAAGTATTGAAACCCCAGCTCAAAAAACGACAGTCGACTACTTCGCAGATAACGGAACAGGTAACCCGTTGGCAGTTGTGCAACATCCGGCGGCAATTTATCACAAGGGCATTACTTATGTGTCTTATCAGGGACCGTTTGAAGATCCATACGTTGCTTCATATAACCATAAAACTCAAGATTGGCTTGGCCCATTTCGCGCAGGAACAAGTGAGTTAGGTCGTCGCGAAGGGCGGACCAAATTCGATAATCATGGGAAGCCTACATTACTAATTGATGATGCAGGCTTTATTCACGTTTTTTACGGTGGTCACGGTGGAGATAAGCATCATGGTAAAAATCCGCTTGGCAACGTTCATCACGGTGCAAATAAAAATTCTGTTTCTAAAAAACCATTAGACATTACTGCATGGGAAGAGGTCGACAATATATCTGTGTTTGGCACATATAACCAGGCTGTCAAAATGGACAATGGTGACATTTATCTGTTTTACCGACACGGTGCACATCGTAGCGATTGGGTATATCAAAAATCCACAGATAACGGAAGGACGTTCGCAGAGCCTGTCTCATTTTTAAAACACAAACGACGTACCGACTTGAAAGCAATGGACAGTTGGTATGCATGGGCCAGCCGAGGTCAAGGTGATGACATCATAGTTGGGTTTGATTATCACCTTTGCTGGGATCGCGGCGCTGGAATAAACGGACGGGGTCACACAACCGAACGACATGATGCTCACTACATGGTATTCAATACCAAAACCGGTATTTGGAGAAATGTTGAAGGTGAACAACTTGATATGCCGCTTATTCGAGAAGATGCTGAACAAAAGACCTTGGCATATAGCACAGGCGATTTGTGGACATTTAATGGGACGGTTAAGCTCGATGATAAAGGGTATCCGCATATTGCAACTAACTTTGGAAAGGATTTAGGTCATATAACCGGAGGACCTAAACTAACACATCATATTCGCTGGGACGGAACTAAATGGTCAGATGCTACGGCAATCAATGGTCAAGATTCCGGTCTTACCCGTGGAGACTTCAACGTCACATCTTCATCAGATATCCAGTATATTTTGGTCGATCAAGACGGCAGTGATGGCACTGTTACTGCTTGGAATAGTAAAGATGGTGGGCAAACCTTTTCCAAAGGAAAAGAGTTGTTACGACGCAAAAATGCAAGCTTTTCGATTACAACGTTAATTAATGATGCACATCCAGATGCGCGTGTTTTGGTTGCAGAAAAATCAACAAAGACGCCCCATCATAAAATTTATCTTGTCGGTGATAATGGTCCAATTAAACGCCCACTATCCGAAGCAACGTTAGTAAAAGATGCGTCAAGATTTGCCAAGAAGTAATTTAGAAACCCTCAAAAATTATCATAGTTAAAGGTGTTTTATTATGTACAGAACGATTTCGAAATTTGCGGTATCCGCTTTTACTGTAAGCATTTTGCTTACAGGATGTGGTGGTAAAAATGATCAAGCAAATACATCATCGATAGAGAGTGCAGATGTTTCCGTCGACAAAGCAGCGGAAATAAGAAAGTCTGCACGTGATATAGCGACTCGCAGCGCTACTTGGCAGCTTGAGCAGTTGGGGAATTTAGAGTATATCCCTGAGTCTCATAGAGCGAAGTCGGAAAACGCTAAGTTTTGGATCCAAGCGGCATTTTATATTGGCTTGACCAAGTGGACTGAAACGGTAAACGACGAAACCTTCTTGAAGTTCATAGAAAACATGGCGAAAGAAGAAGAGTATGGATTACTAACTGAGCGTCCCTATCACGCTGATGATCATACTATTGGTCAAACTTATTTGTGGTTAACTGAACAAACCGGTAATCAAGAGGCCTACAAACCCACTCAAGAACATTTTGATTGGATATTAGCAAATAAGCCAGATGTTGGTTTGGAAATGCTCGATAGCACGGCTAGCGGGTCTGGTAAAGTTCACCACGAAGGAAACTGTCAGTTACGTTGGTGTTGGGCAGATGCATTGTATATGGCGCCGCGCACTTGGCTAAAATTATCTAATATAACGGGCGATCCTAAATACTTCGAATACGCTGATAGTGAGTTCTGGGCAGCTGCTGACTACCTATTTTCTGACAAATACGGTTTGTTTTTCCGCGATAGTCGCTACTTTGATATGAAAAGTGATAACGGTGAACCGGTATTCTGGGGACGTGGAAACGGTTGGGTATTTGCTGCTATTCCTCTCATCATTGACGATTTACCTGAAGGTCATCCATCAAAAGAGCGTTATATTGAGTTGTATAAGAAGAACGCTGCGGGTCTGCTTAAGTTACAAACTGAAGATGGATATTGGCCCGCCTCATTAATGGATCCTGAAAAAGTAAAAACACCAGAAGTAAGTGGAACGGGTTTTATCACTTATGGTCTAGCTTGGGGGGTAAATAATGGTATTTTGACAGATGCTAAATCCAAAGAGGTAGTTGAAAAAGGGTGGGCAGCGATTGCTAAAGCTGTTGAACCAAGTGGCCGCGTCAATTGGGTTCAACATGTGGGTAAATCTCCAGATCCAGTGAAGAAAACGGATTCACAGTTATACGGAGTAGGGGCTGTACTGTTGGCAGCATCTGAAATGGTTAACTGGAAGTAACAACGTGTTTATGGAGCTGAAAGGCCTATTCAACTGGGCTTTTCAGCTTTCCTATTTGTAGGACCTCCTAATGAAATTACTCTTAATTTTCACCCTCACTTTTTTATCTTTGTCATGCACAGTTGCAACTGATAATGAAGAGAGTCAGCGACTCAAAGTTCTTATTGTAGATGGACAAAACAATCATACAGTTTGGCCTAAAGCCACTGTGATGATGAAAAGTTACTTAGAAGAAAGCGGTTTGTTCGACGTCGAGGTATATCGCACTGAGCTAATTTGGCGAGGCGAGCCAGAAATTAATTATCTGAAGATTCACAATACGCCAACATCTCGATTGGTTGATGAGCCCGCGACAGATGATTCTTTCTTACCAAAATTCCAAAATTATGATGTTGTTGTATCGAACTTTGGATATAAGGCTGCTTCTTGGCCTGTTGCTACTCAAAAAGCGTTTGAGGACTATATGAAAAATGGCGGCGCATTTGTCTCTGTGCACGCTGCCAATAATACATTTGCAGACTGGAACGCTTACAATCAAATGACTGGCCTGGGAGGGTGGGGAGGGAGAACCGAAAAACACGGCCCGTATGTCTACTTTGACGAGCAGGGTAAATTGATCAAGGACACGACTCCTGGAGACGCCGGGGCGCACGGTAATAAGCATGAGTTTCAAATTACCAAACGAAACCAACATCCCATTATGGACGGTTTACCTGATGTTTGGATGCACGCAAAAGACGAGTGCTATGGAAGATTAAGAGGGCTCGCAGTGAATATGACTGTTTTGGCCTCAGCGCTTTGTCCAAAAGAGGAAAAGGGCACTGGCCTTCATGAACCTATGTTAATGACAATTAACTATGGGAAGGGGAGAATTTTCCATACAACATTGGGACATCAGCAAGAATCTTATGAAAGTGTCGGATTTATTACGACCTTCTTAAGAGGCACAGAATGGGCTGCGACTGGTAAAGTTACTCAGACTGTTCCTAGCGATTTTCCGACAAAAAATAAATCATCTAAACGCCCGTTCAAAGATCTTGAGCGTGATAGCAAGGTTGCTCAAGCTGAAACCAAAAAGCCTCCCAATATATTACTAATATTGTCTGATGATCATGCTTGGAATGACTATGGCTTTATGGGGCATGAAATTGTAAAAACGCCTTCATTAGACAAATTAGCTGCCGAAGGTGTTACATATAAACGTGGCTATGTTCCGACTTCATTGTGCCGTCCTTCTTTGGCGACTATTGCAACCGGCTTATATGCTTCACAACATGGCATTACAGGCAATGATCCATCCCGCGAATTGCCAGGCGGCAAAACGGGTAAAGAGTATCAACAACAACGGGCTGAAATTATTGCCAAAATCGATCAACTAACGACCTTGCCGCAATTATTAAAATCAAAAGGTTATGTTTCTTTGCAAACTGGGAAATGGTGGGAAGGCAACTTTAGTCGAGGCGGTTTTGATCACGGAATGACACGAGGCTTTCCAGAAAAAGGTGGACGACACGGCGATGACGGACTGAAGATTGGGCGAGAAGGTCTAAGTACGATTACTGACTTCATTGATGAGACAAGCGAAGCTGAGAAGCCGTTTTTTGTGTGGTATGCACCCTATTTGCCGCATGCTCCCCATAATCCACCTGAGCGCCTGTTGGAAAAATATAAAGACAAAGATTTGCCTATTTCGATTGCCAAATATTACGCAATGATCGAATGGTTTGATGAAACAAACGGACAATTGATTGATCATCTGGAGCAAAAGGGACTGAAAGAAAATACCCTAATTGTTTATGTCTCTGATAACGGTTGGGTATCTAATCCAACAATGACGGGACGCTTTCTTCCGCGATCAAAACAGAGCCCTGGAGAGAGTGGCGTAAGGACTCCGATCATATTTTCCTTACCCAACCAATTTAAAGCGCAAATGAGGCCAGAGTTGGTTAGCAGTATTGATATAGTACCGACAATTTTAGGGGCTGCCGGTATTAACGTACCTACCGAATTGCCCGGTGAAAATCTATATGAAAATATGAAAGAACAACGTCCTATCCAACGCGATACTATTTTCGGAGAGGGGTTTGCTCATGATATGGCAGATTTGAACGATCCGGAATCGACTTTAATGTATCGTTGGGTGATTGAGAATGAGTGGAAATTGATTCTTAGCTACGATGGCAAAAACGTAAGCTATCAAGATTACCATAAAGATGTTCTTAGTGGGCCTAGACTGTACAACCTAGTTGAAGACGAACATGAGGTAAACAATTTGGCAGAAAGACATCCTGATATTGTTAAGCGACTGTCTGGCAAATTGAATCAATGGTATCCGGTCAACTCCCGCAAAGTTCTGAAAATGTAGCCGCTGTCACTGGTAACAGCAGCTACTGCCTTAAGGGTAAATGATCATCTCAGGAAATTTTCGTCTTTGATACCAGTCGTGATCAATGTGCTTTAGCCATGCCCCTAGTTCTTTTTTCAGAATTAGCCTGTCTGAAGATGGTATATTTTCAAATCGCAATTGATGAAGTTGATATGGGTCCACTTTATTATTGAAAAGAGCAATCAAGTTACCTTGAGCATCTATTGCAAAGGAATATTTGTGTGTTCTTAACCCCATTTCAGAATTTTTCCCATAGTATAGGCTAGAAATTCGATTGGCTTGATCAAAGGGAAGTACACCCAATAGCTGTTTGCTAAAGTCAGTGCCGTCTAACGTGAGGGGGATATACTCGTCTAACCCCACTAACCCTAATATCGTAGGCATTAAATCGGGCACACTCATTAATGTATCGTTGATGTGGTGCTTTATTTTTCCAGGTAAATGCATAATTAGTGGTATACCCAAAGACTCTTCATAAATCACGTTTTTGGCCATCATACTGTGACTACCCATCATTTCACCGTGGTCAGAAGTAAATACAATAAGGGTGTTTTCAAATAAGCCTTGTTGCTTTAACGTAGATATCACTCGGCCAATTTCTCTGTCTATTAACGTGACCATGGAAAAATGATAGCGAGCAAACTGAGCTGCCTTACTTAGATCAGCGTTTGGTCGATTGAGCAATGTTTCAATTTTTACATTCTTATAGTATTGATTAAATATTTGTTCGTCTGTGTCTTCAAGCTCTTTGTACGGACTATGAGGGGGGTCCGTTGTCCACAGTAGACTAAACGCCTTATTTTTATCCCTTTGTTGCCTGGTGTTTTTAATATAGTCGATAATGACATCTGCTTGATCTACCGCGGAATAACGCTTCGGATAGAACGCTTGCCCGTCTTTTTTACCGCTTATTGCTTCATCATTTGTGTAAACAACTGGGTTATCGTGATTATGCCCTAAAGATTGATACCAGTATTCTATGCCATGTCGTGCAGGGCCCGGTGGAATATAGGTGTCATAACGCGTTCCTTTGAAAAAATGCCCCCCAGGCGAGGTTGTTTTTCCAACATAACTGCCGTTTTCATCCAATAAGGGTAGATTGTTATGCCAGTGGCCTTTTCCCACTAGTGCGGTGTTATATCCAGCATTTAAAAATGCTTCTGTTAGTGTTGTGATGTCTGTCCTTAGTCCGATATTGGGTCTGTCGGTACGCGTATTATTAGTCACACCATTATTGTTAGGGTAAAGGCCTGAAAGCAGCATTCCTCGAAAAGGGCTACACAACGGGTAGTTCGCAATGGCTTGCGTAAAAACAACGCCTTTGTCTGCCAACAAATCCAAATTTGGTGTGATGACATAGTCACTTGTGCCATTTAACGCTGCTCGATATTTGTCATCTTTCCAAAAATTCATGGAAGCTCGTCGCATCTGATCGGCAACAATAATAATGACGTTTTGATAATCCGGCTCAGGCTTCACATGAGCGTCAGACTTTGACGTTGCGAAAGCGAATGAGGTAAACAATGGAAAAATGAGTACATTGGAAAAAATATATGAGATATTCCACTTCATATCTACGTCCTTTTTTAAAGTTAGCTTTTCTTTTTCTCGCTAAGGTAAAAACCTTAGAAGTTTAGCTCACACTAAATTGATATTGACGGCCTGCATATCTTACGCGAAGTATCGCGGCTTCGTTACTACCGATATAGTCATATTCCTGACGATTATTTAGGCTATATCCGCGGAATGTAAACTTAATCGATTTGCTCAAGGCATAAGAAGCAGATAAATCCAAGCGTCCACCAGATGCCTGGTAACGAGCATCACTTCCACCATTGACCGTTTTGTCTAAACGAGTATCAAAACGCTTTAGTGGAACTTCACCCCAATTACCTCCATAAATTTATTGATATAGGTATTGTCTATGTTTGGAGGGTTTAAGCTGTCTTCTCACTTTACTAGCAAAGTAGACAAATAATCACGATTAATCGAAATAAGTCAAAAATGCACATAAGTTGGAGGGGTAAGGCAACGTTTTGTTAAATATAATTTTTTGTTTGATTCGAAGTGGCAATTAAATAAGTTTTTAACCCACTAATTTATTTAAGCTTTATGTGTATTTATTTTGTGCGCATAACTGGTCAAACTGGTCTTTTTTAACGTTAGTTTGCACTATTTCTATCTATAAATGGCAACTAAATTAAATGTAATTGTGCCGGAATGACTAATAATTGGTATTAGGTGTCTTTATCGGTCATAATTGCTCACGTTTGGTTGATTTATTTAACTTTGTATTTCCTAATTGATTGGAGCACATTTTGAATTCTATTCTGAATTACTTTCTATTAATCATTGCCTTAACAATAATAACCTCTTGTGCAAGCACTAAACTTAAACCTAAAAACCTACTTAACGAAAATCTCAGTCAATTTAGCAACGTCTATGAATATGGTTCAGCGAAATATGTAGATGGAGAATTGGTATTAGAGTCAACTAAAAATTGGTTTTTTGTCACCAAAAAGTCGTACAAAGATTTTGTGTTAACTGCTGAGGTTATGCTTCCTGATGTCAAAGAGTATAGTAATTCTGGAATTCTATTTAGAGGACAATTGCAGCAAGGGCCAAAAGGGACTGTGGCGATAGGATATCAAGCGGAAGTGGATCCTAGTGATAGAAAATGGAGCGGCGGATTCTATGATCAAGGGCGAAGAAAATGGTTACACCCTTTGCATAAAACTCGCTCTAATCCAGACGAAAAGTTCATTAAAAACTTTATTCCCAAATGGACAGACGAAATGGCAAATGCCTATAAACATCTTGAATGGAACCGCTATCGAATTGAGTGCAGAGGGAACGAAATCAAAATTTTTGTTAACGATGTCTTAACCACTCATGTGCTTGATAGCACAGACAGCCAAGGCGTGATTGGTTTGCAGCATCATGGTAGTAAAAAGCTTATTGAAACTGGCAAAACAGATAACTTGATAAGATTTAGAAACGTGTATATCACAGAGCTAAATTAGCCTTGGGTAAAATTATGGTTAAAGTAATGGTTAAAAATGTTGCTAGCTGCTTCTTAGTTAAGTTGCTAATAATAGTGTTCAACATTAATTGAGTTGGCTAACTGAGAAATAATTGATGACAAATAATGTGAAAATCGGTGTTGTTGGTGCAGGAAATATTGCCAAACAGCATATTGAAAATATTGTAAATATGCATGTTTTAAGTGCAGAAATTGTTGCTATTTGCTCTAGAACCAAGACTGACTTATGTTCTAAATACGACTTAACACACTTTACTGATTATAAATCGTTAATTGATTCAGCAGAGTTGGACGCCGTCATCATTGCAACTCCGACCATGTCTCATTTTGAAATAGCAAAGTATGCCTTGCAAAACAATCTTCATGTAATGTTAGAAAAACCTATGGGGCTATCTTCCTATGAGGGTGAGTTATTAATAGATTATCAAACTGAAAATAGCAAATTCGCTCTCATGTTAAACCAGCGTACAGACCCACTTTTTATAAAAATGAAAGAGATAGTAGAAAGCGGCGTTTTAGGAGAAATTCAACGAACCCATTGGACCATGACTAACTGGTTTAGACCTGAAATCTACTTTCAAGTCAGTGACTGGCGCGCTACGTGGAAAGGTGAGGGGGGCGGGCTGCTGGTAAATCAAGCTATTCACAACCTTGATGTGTTTCAATGGATTTGCGGTATGCCATCCGAATTACACTCGTTTTGCGAATTTGGTAAATATCATGACATTGAGGTAGAAGACGAAGTAACTGCATTTTTGAGATATCAAAATGGAGCTACTGGTATGTTCGTCGGTTCAACAGGTGAGTCTCCTGGCGTAAATCGTTTCGATATTATCGGCGACCTTGGCTCGCTGCTATTTGATTCAGGGAAATTAACCTTGATTACCAATAGCCAAAGTACATCAGCGTTTAATCAACAAACAAACGATATGTTTGGAATGCCGAGTTCAATTCAAACTCAAATCGAGATTAATAAAAGCGTGAATCAGCATGCGCTAGTGATGACCAACTTTGTTAATGCAATTCTGGATGGCGAGCCCTTGCTTGCCCCAGCAATTGATGGTTTAGCTTCACTGGATATAGCCAATGCAATGTTGTTGTCTAGTTGGAAAAATCAATCTGTAAACTTTCCTTTAGCTCGAAGAGAATATCAAACCTACTTGGACGAAAGAATTAAACAGTCATCTTTGCGTCGTAAGTCGTCCCGACAAGCCAACGTCGACATGTCAGCTTCTTACCGATAAGACAACACCTATGGATCTCTTATGACATTAAGTACGAAAACTGAAATAGATGCACTGAAATTGCTCTCAAAACGACCTTGGTATGCGCGTATACCCAAGTATGCCGCGCTAAGCGGTCCAGGCTGGCTGCAAGGAGCCATGACACTTGGCGGAGGTAGCGCTGTGACTTCGTTAACCATAGGAGCACTTTTTGGTTACGAGTTTTTATGGGTACAGCCCGTGGCTATGGTTATCGGGTGTATTATGTTGTTTGCTTTATCCTATCAAACTCTGCATACCCAAGCTTCCCCATTCGAATCAATGAAAAAACATGTTAATAAACCAATCGCATACAGTTGGGCAATAGCGGCATTTGCTTCCAGTATCATTTGGGGGTTTGCGCACTATCCGTTAAGTGCCGCTATGCTTGAGGAAATCATTACCGTTTCTACTGGTTTTTCTATAGATGAAAGCAACACGGGGTTACGCGATACCTACTTGCTAATTTTAGCTATCTTAGTTTGGTGTTTGTGTGCTTTTACAGCTTGGAATTATGGAAACAGAACGGGGAAAAATCAAACTGGAATTCAGAATAAAGCCAATGCCATAGTGGTATTTGAAACCGGTATTAAGTTACTAAGCGGTTTGGTGATTCTTGCATTTTCATGGGTAGTGATAAGCGCAAGTTTGAACGGAAAAATTGATTGGAGTGCGGTATTTTCTGGGTATATTCCTTCGTCTTTGCCACAAGATACACAAGGGGTCACCGTGCTAATGGCGGCGCTTGGTAGTGCCGTTGGTATTAACATGACCTTTATATATGGCTTTACTCTTCTGCACAAAAAATGGACTCCAGAGCACGTAGAGCTATCGCGTTTTGATATCGGTTTAGGTTTAGTTGTCCCTTATGTACTAGTGACAAGTCTAATTTCCATCGCTGCCGCAGGGGCTTTTTATGATGGGGGCATCGACATTCAAGGTAAATTGAGTCCCACTCAAGCAGGTAAAATGTTTATGTCAGCCGGGTTAGATGAAGTAACCAGCAGACTCGTGTTTGCTTTTGGAATTCTTGGTATGGCTTTAGGGTCGCTAGTCATGCACATGTTGTGTTGTGGTTCGGCTGCAGCCGCCATGTTTAAGTGGGAAGAAGGGAGTCTGAAGTATAAACTCGCTTTACTTGCGCCTACTCCGGCTGTGCTTGGCGTCTTCGTCTGGTCTACGATGGGGGCTTATGTCGTCTTGCCCACGTCTGCCATATGCGGCTTTTTATTGCCAATAGCCTATATAGGTTGGGCAGTTTTGCACAACAAACCCGATTATCTGGGTGAAGCGACACCTACAGGAGTAAAAAAGCATTTATTTAATTTGGCTATGGCACTTTGTATCGTCACGGTATTGGCGAGTGTTTCTTACTCAGTTTGGGTAAACCTATCGTAATTTAATGAGAGTGTAGAAGTGGAAGAAACCAACATAAAGGATGGTGCCAATTATGCACCTCTTGGAAAATCTAATGAAGTGGTAGCGCCAAACGAATTTTATTTTTCTGTGGCTTTTCTAGATCATGGTCACATCAATGGTCAAACAAACGGCTTGTTGCAAGCCGGTGCCACTTTGAAATATGTATTTGATCCGGATGCAAAGCGCCTGAGTGAGTTTTGTAAAGCGTATCCGCAAGCTTTGGTGGCGGAAAGCTTTGAGCAAATATTGTCAGACGAAGAAACACAGCTAATCGCATCAGCTGCTATACCTAATCGTCGTGCTGGTATTGGCAAGCGAGTACTCCTTGCAGGTAAAGACTATTTTACCGATAAGTCACCGTTTACCTCATTAGAGCAATTGTCTGAAATTAGGGAAATTGTTGAAACTACTCAGCAAAAATATGCGGTGTATTACGCTGAGCGTTTGCACAACGAAGCAGCATGGCGAGCAGGAGAACTAGTCGAACAAGGCGTAATAGGCAGAGTCATACAAGTGATCAATCTTGCGCCCCATCGTTTAGCCAAGGAGTCTCGCCCTGCTTGGTTTTTTGACAAAGTTCAGTATGGCGGAATTTTAACAGATATCGGTTCCCATCAGGTGGAGCAATTTCTTACCTATGCGGGTGTTGAAGACGCAAAAATTAATTTTGCTCGTGTAAGCAATTTGGACAATGCAGATAAACCAGAATTAGAAGACTTTGGTGAAATCTCAATGACTGCAAGTAATGGAGCCTCGTTTTACACCCGAGTTGATTGGTTTACACCGAAAGGACAAGCAACATGGGGAGATGGCCGCACATTTATTGTCGGTACTAAAGGAACAATTGAGTGTCGAAAATATAACGATTTAGCACGTCAGGCACCTGCGTCTAAATTATTTTTAACCGATGAAAATGGTGAACATGAGGTTGATTGTTTAGGACAATCAAGTTTTCCATTCTTTGGTCAATTAATTTTGGATTGTATCAATCGAACGGAACATTCCTTGTCCCAAGAACACATTTTCAAAGCAGCTGAACTAAGCATGCAAGCTCAACAAATGGCCGATAATCACGATTAACATAAATGATTATTCTGCGAGTCTTTAGCCAGTATTAACTATAAATAAAGTGAGATAACTATGCCAACGGGTATGATAAATATATTAAAGTTTAGTGTTGTCAGTGCATTATTCATTGGGCTTTTAGGGTGCGAAAAAGGCGTTCAATTAGTTGAAAAAGCGACACTAACTGCACCACCAGTTCAACTTAGCGTGGGAGAAGGGTTTGAAAATCCTATCGGCTATTATGAGTCCGTTCCTCGCTTTTCTTGGAAAATGTCTGAAGTATCAAATTCGATAATGCAGACGGCTTACCAGATACAAGTTGCGACTACCCCGGATACATTAGAGAAAAATGCCGATCTTTGGGATAGCCAAAAAATTTCTTCAAATGAAACGTCTTGGATTAGTTACCAAGGTACCGCCCTCACATCCCGCCAAGAAATTTTCTGGCGAGTTCGCTTGTGGGATGAACAAGATAGCGTATCAAAGTGGAGCGATATTCAATCCGTTGAGTTGGGCTTGTTAACGAATGATGACTGGCAAGCACAATGGATAGGGCACCCAGATACTCAACTAGAAAAGAATCCGACTCAAGAGGTGCTTGCGACACCTCAATATTTGCGAAAAACCTTCATGGTAAAAAGCGAAGTACAGCAAGCTAGACTGTATATTAGCGCTAAAGGACTATTTAAACCCTTTATAAATGGTAAAGATGTATCGACTACAGATGTCATGACACCCGGTTGGACTCCTTATGCCAAACGTATTGAATCTCTTACTTACGATTTAACTGACAGTTTGGTTCAAGGAGAAAATGCATTAGCTACTAGCCTCGCTGGTGGGTGGTATGCTGGACGCATGGCTGACCTATTCCACCAAGAACATAGTTCGCCAGCACGCCTGCTAGCTCAGCTTGAAATTATTTACACCAATGGTGAGAAACAAGTCGTAGTTACAGATGATACTTGGTTGGCAACACAGCAAGGGCCAATTCGTTTTGCAAGTATTTATGATGGTGAAAACTACGATCAAAGCATGGAAATGCCTGGTTGGACGTCAACAAGTTTTGAAGCCAAAAACTGGTCACAAGTGATTGTTGAAGACTTGGATGAAAATGTCGTTATAGCGCCTAAACGTCATGCGCCAATCCGCGTTACCGAACAGATGCCAGTGAAGGAAATCGTCAGTGTAAACGAAAATGTTGTGATATTTGATTTTGGTCAGAACATGGTAGGCGTGCCTAAATTAGAGCTTCCAGTGATTGCCGGGCAAGAAGTAACAGTGCGTTATGCTGAAGCTTTACATAAAGGCGAATTTTATACTGAGAATTATCGCAGTGCTAAGTCGACTAATTCTTACTTACCGAGCGAAACGGGGATGATCGAATATCAGCCAACATTTACTTATCATGGATATCGCTATATTGAAGTCTCAGGTTTTGATGACAGTAAATCGCCAAGTAAAGATTGGGCGACAGCGCTTATACAGCACTCAGATGTTGAAATTCATGCAAATTTTCAAAGCTCGCATGAGAAATTAAACCAGCTAACACAGAATATCATATGGGGAATGAGGAGTAACTTTTACGATATCCCCCTCGATTGCCCTCAGCGTGACGAACGACTCGGTTGGACTGGTGATGCGCAAGTTTTTGTTACACCGTCTATGTACATGGCTGATGTCTACGGGTTTTGGTCAGCTTGGCTACAAAGTGTTAGAGAAGAACAGGGGCCTGATGGGAAGATTCCTCTTTATATCCCATTTGTTGAGTGGATTAATTTTGCTTCGTCAGGCTGGGGCGATGCGGTCACTATTATCCCTTGGGAACTCTATATGGTAACCGGTGATGAAACCATTCTTGCTGACAACTATGAAATGATGAATGGTTGGATAAATTTTCATAAGAAAAAGAGTAAAGGCTATATCTCCAATATGACTACCTTTGGTGATTGGTTACAGCCTTTTCCTACCAATTTGAAAGATGGTGAAAATGGTAATAAAGGTAATACTGACTTCAGCTTAATTGGCACTGCTTTTTTTGCCCGTTCGGTAGAATTAACTCTTAATTCAGCAATAGTATTAAAAAAAGAAAGCGATATTCAAATACTTACTGAATTGCATAAAGAAATTAAACAAGCATTTATGCAGCATTTCTTTGATGAAGAATTGAACTTAATTAATGCTATCCCAACTCAAACTACCTATTTGTTAGGATTGGCTTATAATTTGTTTCCTGAAGAAAAGCGTCCCATCGCAGTTGAAAAATTGGTTGCCTTGATTGCAGATGCAGACTCGCACTTGCGTACTGGTTTTCTAGGCACACCGCTACTCACACAGGTCCTGCAGGAAGCTGGCCGTAGTGACCTCGTTTACGAGTTATTATTTAAAGAAACCTATCCCTCTTGGTTCTACTCGATTAATAACGGTGCTACAACCACATGGGAACGTTGGAATAGCTATTCGTTAGAAGAAGGTTTTAATCCTCAGGGAATGAACTCATTAAATCACTATGCATATGGAACGGTTTCTCGTTGGTTTTATGAGGGGATATTGGGAATAAATGCTGCAGAGCCGGGTTTCAAACACATTCGCATTGAGCCGCAATTTGGTAATCAGTTGACTCAGGCCAGTGGAGGGTATGATACTCCTAATGGCAAGGTTGTGGTGGACTGGCAATTGCACGAAGGACAATTGGTTATGGATGTTACTATTCCTAAGAATGCAGCGGCGGACGTTGTGTTATCCATCGACGAGAATACCTTGTCTGTGAATGGAATCAAATCATCCAATAATGAACTTACAAACATGAAACCAGGTAAGTATCGGATTGCGGCTTCACTAAATATTTAAAACCTAGCTTATATTGGCTTAGAAAATGTAAAAAGGTCATCAATTGATGACCTTTTTTAATCTCTGTGACCCATCCTAGATAAATCTAGTAAATCTAGTAAATCTAGTAAATCTAGTAAATCTAGTAAATCTGATAAATCCAATAAAACCAGTAAATCTAGAAAATCAACTATTTCCCAACCCTAGTTGGACAGTGTAGCGAAATCATAAATTGAGCAACCTTAACGTTTTAACGTTATGACACTAGTCTTAAATATGCTGAAAAAAAAGACCCTAGATTATTCTGGCTCATCACTTATATAGACGCTGCCTGTGGTTATACGCGCCAATAAATCTTGCCATTCAGAAACATCCCAGTTCGCCATCTGACCAGTCAGTATAGCGCGCTCTAAGTTGTCTACAGTAAGCTTGAATTGGCGTTGTTCTGCATATCTATAGCTAAGGGCGGTAAGGTAAAAATATTCAGGATTTCTAGATTGTGATTCTGCTAGAGGTGCTAAATACTCGGTTGCCAATTTTACATCTTTGAGAGATTCGTCCTTGGTCGTTAATAGGATATCGATAGCTCGAATTCTTGCAGATACATCGCCTTTTTCCATTGCGGACTGATACCAAAACAATGCTTTTCTTTCATCATTCAATACCCAAGGGCTAGTTTGCAGTATTTTTCCTAATCGATACTCAGCCCTAATCAAACCGTATTTACTCGCTTCAGAAATCCAATGAATTGCTTGTTTAATATCTCTTTGTTCGCGATAAAGCTTTAGACCATACTCGTACATCGCTGGAGAATGGCCTTTCTTTGCCAAAGACAATAATATTGATTCAGGCTCATTTTCTTCCTGTTCGACCCAAGGAAAATTTAGCATTATCATAGCCAAATTAAATTGATCGTTAATCGCCTCGCTATTTCGGAAACGTCTAACTTGTCTAATAATGTCTTGATACTTCCTTTCGTTCTCTCGCGCCAATGTAAATTTACTATACGCTGCTGCGCCAAGATAAGTGCGACTGATAAAGTCGATAGGTTTTCCATCAAATTCAGGCTTGGCGAGGGGAAATAGTTTAAATTCCTCCAATAGATCTTTATATAAACCAAATTTTTGGACTTCGCTAACGTATCGAACAGAGCCGTCTGGATTAATGTCGTGGTCAACGACCAAAAAAGGTGTTTTCGGTGTTGATATTAATAAGGCAAGGGAGTCGTCCACGCTATCTAAGTCGCCATTTTCATCATAAAAATCGTTACCATCTAATTCGGGATTTAGGCTTTCTAGATCTATATCGTCTTGATGGTAAACCGTTTCTATTGTCGCTTCACCATCAAAAGTGACTTTCATAGAGAGTGTTTTTTCATCAATAATTGGAAAATATTTATCTAGTATTTTTTGCTTGCCATGGGATTGCTTGTTGTCGTCAAGAATTTTCAACACAGTATCCCGGCTCTCAGCAGGAATACTGTTAAGAATGGAATCTAGAATAGATTTGGTATTATGAAAATCATGCTCTGCAGCCAAATCAAAGTAGATCAGTGCATTGATAATGTCTTGTTCTCCTCCTAAGCCTTTGTAATACATGTTGGCCAATTGATAATAAGCATGTGGATTGCCGACTTTTGCTGCCTTTAAATATTCTTGTTTGGCTAGAGAATAGTTTTTTTCTGTGAAGTGACGATCCGCTTTAAAAATGTCTGCTGCGAATATCGTTGAAGATATTGAAAACAACGCGATCGTGAGTAGCTTTTTGTACATTGACTATGCACCTAACGATTTCGATAATATGCTGTCATATTAAGTCATATCCGTTCACTTTGTAAGGTGTTTAATGCTGCTTTTGTGTAAAGTTATGTAAATATCATGTAACTAAATTAGGAAGTGTAAATCAAACACGAGTACTTGCTTTGAAGTATTAAAAAACTCCGCCATAGGGGCGGAGTTTTACGCGACTCTTTTATGATAGAGACCGCTAATGATCTCTATAGCTTTTTAGAATCTAGAACTTACCTGTAAGACCCACAGTTATTCTGCGGTCTGTCAGACTTTGTTCACACAATAAAGTGTCTTCATTGAAGCACCATCTAGTGCGATCTTCTTGAGTTAAGTTAACCCCTTCAACACCCACCGTGAAATTTTCGCTGACATCATAGCTAACACTCATATTAAGTTGACCACGAGCTCCAACTACTGGCGGAATGTTAAATCTCATGCGATTTAAAGTTTCAGTAAATGCATCACGCCATGTATAACGTACACGAGCACTTAAACCGTGTTTGTCATAGAACAAAGTGATGTTGTATGAATTTTCTGACAAATTGTCTAGTGTAATTCTTTCTGTTACTACATCATCATCTAAGGTTGGAGTACTGTTATCAGTGTCCGTTCTACCTAAAATTTGGTTGATTGCCGCTGAAGCATTGCGGAACTCATCCAATGCAGCACCAGATTCTTGATACGTATAGTTTGCAATGATACCAAAACCAGACGCCCAACCGAGTTCATCTTCAAACTCTGCCAAGTCATATTGTGCAGCCAATTCAATACCGGTTTGTGTTTCTGTTCCACTCGCATTGATTTGACTACGTTTTGCCACACAAATACCAGTGGTGTCAGTACGGCTTGAAAATACGTTGTAGTTTTCAGCAGGTACATTGGGGTTGAATATACCGCCACCTTCACACGGATCAGTTACATCACGCTCAATTTGTCCGGTTGGTCCAATTGGCTCATCAGGTTCATCTTGAATAGAAGTGATTAAATCGGTTCTTTCTTTACGAAACAGACCAACACTAACAAAGCTTGATTGTGATAGGTAATACTCTAATGACAAGTCATAAGACCAAATCTGTTCCGGCTCTAGGGCAGGGTTACCTACGTTAACTGTGCCAGATGCACTGCTGCCAAATGTGGCCGACGTTGAAAGTGAGTTAAAATCAGGTCGACGAATATCTTTACCTACACCTGCTCGCAAAATGAGATCATCAGCCATTTCTGCTGCGATATTTATTCTGGGAAGCGCGAAATCGTAACTCGTGGTTTCAGTACTTGGCGTAATAACGCCGTTTACTTCGCTGGTACCATTCGAGGTGATATCAGTAGTGACATAACGTACACCAATGTTACCGCTGATAAAAACAGATTCTAAATCGAGCTCGTAATCACCCTGTACATAAAGTGCAGTCGTTTCTTCTTCAATATCGAAGAACGAGGACACTTGCGTTGTTGGAGTCGCGAGCTCAGAGTTAACGTCTTCTCCTTGCAGTGTATTGTTATCGCGGATTGCACCATTAATGGTATCAAGGACAAATTGTGGATTGCTAAATGATACACCGTTATCAATGATTAAGTAGTCGGCAATAAAGAGCTCGCGGCTATCAGCGCCATTAAAGTTATTTGCACCAGGTACAACAATATCTTGGAACAAATTCGCTCTTGGACGGTTCCAGTTGCCGAAATTGTTACTTGACGTCGTGTTATTGGTGGTATTAGTTGTTCGATTCCAACGTACCCCTGCATTTGCGTCAGTAAAAAATGAATTCATCTCTGAAATGTCATAGGTGAAATCGACTCTAGCAGCGGCTTCAGTTCCTTCATTAACTCTTAGCCCTTGACCTATGCTTCTCAATGCATAATTACTTGGATCAAGCAATTGAGCTGTAGTTGGACTTTCTGGTAACCCTTGAGCGATACCAAATTCAAAGGTATTGTTTGCAATGTTAAAAATTGCCGGCGTACCATTGTCATTTAAGGTATCAGGTCCTACTTGTGGGCCATTTGGGTTAATAAAATCGAGAGAAGAATTCAGAGAAGGATTATCAGACTCTGAATCAGAATAGGAAATTTCTGTATTCAGTTGGTAATTATCAGTGCTGTATTCACTACCAAAAGCAAACACACGACTTTTAGTTAAACGCGAAGAGTTACTGTTGCCGGTACGGAGGTTAGGATCGATTCGTTCCAGCCCATTAACGAGCTCAGAACCCACACCAAGAATACCACTGGTCACGACTTGAACTTGACCAAGATCTAATGTGCCATACCTTCCATCTACCGAACCTAAGTCAATTAACTCGAAACCCGTGTTTGTCGTTGCATCTATAACTGGGTTACCACCGGTTCCAGAAAAGAACGCTCGAGAATTAGTTTGTGCTCTTTCTTGATCATTAATGGTTGCATCAAAATAGAACTTAAGATTGTCAGTTTTTTGTAATTCGATTGATGCAGTTATATTTTTAGTTTCATAGTTTTCCGCGTTAAGTGGCTGATCTAAAAATTGAGTTCTTAAAAATGGAAATGATTCAGCACTGGCACGACCAGAATCTGGCATGACGACACGGTCTCGGTCAAAACGCGGATTAGCTGAGGCTACATCTTGCTGGGCATAACTCGCGGTTAGCACGACACCTACTTTACCTAGGTCAGTTTCCCAATTATCACCATACGTCCCTGAAACGCGCGGACTGGTGGAGTCGGCTAAGTCGCTATTCTCTGCTTGAATTCTAAATTGAGTTAAACGTTTTTTTAGACTATTACCTCTTAAGGTTCGAAGGTTGATTGTACCACCAACGGAACCTTCCACGGTTTTCGCAGTAGAAGCTTTGGTGACTTCCAATGAAGCGATGAGCGCTGCAGGTAAATCTTCAAAACTAATCCCCGTGCGTCCGCTACCCGCACTAACAGTTGAAACGCCATTAATTTCAACGCGGTTTGCCCCAGTCCCTCGAATCTGAACGCCAGTACCAACGCCATTGGTTCGATTGATTTGTACACCGGTTATGTTTTCTAATACCTCTGCAAGGTTGTTGTCTGGAAGCTTACCTATGTCTTCAGCCTTAATGACTTCTTTTATATTAGCTGCATTTCTTTTTTCTAACAAAGCACTAGCAAGTGCAGTACGAATACCGGTCACCGTAATGACTTCCGCATCTTCTTCAGTTTCATTTGATTGTGCTATTGCTGAACTAGATGCTCCGCAAAGAGCGGTTGCAACGGCGAACGCTAATGTAGATCTTTTACTAAATAGTGTTTTCATTGTGTGTTCCATTTGTTCCATTTTAGCTTTGGTCTCAACTAAAATTTAGCTTTAGTCTCAACTAAATAGTAACGTTCAGTTAACAAATATTCAAATACGCTCAATTGCATACATAAGTGCGCAAAAAAGAGTGTTTTGGATATAATAAGTAGTATATATGGGATAAAAGGGGCTGATTTTGCAACCAATATCATAGGAATGCCCCAATTTAATCTGAGTTTTTATAGGCAATTTTTTATCGGAAATTATGTTAATAGTACTGCATTTTCATAATGTGAAATCGTATAAATGTGATGTAAAACAATTGTTTATTATTTTTTGTGTTGCTGGGGATGACAGGAGTCCTAAAAACGTAGTTTGCTGTTTTTGATAATTGTTGACTAAATGTAAGTGAATATGATTACTAGTGTGCCTTGTGTTACTCTGCTGATTGACAGTGATTAACATCGTTTTATCATTTAAGAAAAGTGAAAGGAAATAATGTGATTATGAAATATCATAAAAGTTGGTTTGTGCAAGTAAGCTTTTTATTGTTTTTTGCATTAACAATTACAGGGTGCACTAACAATCGTGAAATTAGTGAGACTCGTTCACTGGGTACAGATCCAATGAGTCAACCAAATATATTGTGGTTGGTGGTTGAAGATATGAGTCCGATCCTTTCGGTCTATGGAGATCAGACGATAGAGACACCCGCAATAAGCCAGTTGGCGCGTGAGGGAGTCACTTACACGAATGTCTATTCGACATCGGGTGTTTGTTCCCCTAGCAGGGCAGCTCTGGCTTTAGGAATGTATCCTTCCGCAATTGGAGCGAATCATATGCGCACGACTTCTTACACGGAGGTTACCGGCTTACCTAAGTACGAAGCTGTGCCGCCTGCTGACGCGAGAATGCTGAGCCAACTAATGCGTGAAAACGGATATTATACGACCAATAACTTAAAAACGGACTACCAATTTAAACCGCCAAAAGCGGCGTGGGATGAATCTGGCCCCTATGCCCATTGGCGCAAGCGTCCAACAGGCAAACCGTTCTATGCCGTGGTTAATTTTACAACAACACATGAATCAGGGCTTTTTGAGCCGTATGGTATTCGGCAAATAGAGTCCAGACATTACTTTTCAGATGATGAAGAAAGGATTAGGTCTTTACCTCAGCATCACTCAGTAAAAACTAGCAAAACGGATACACCTGTCCATATAAGTATGGATACAGAATTTAAAATTCCTCCTTATCTGCCCGATACGCCTTTGGTGCGCCGTGATATGTGGAAAATGTACAACAACCTGGCTGAAACGGATAGGCAAATCGCTGCTGTCATTCAGCAACTTAAAGATGATGGATTGTACAATAGCACTATCATCGTTTTTTACTCAGATCATGGCGGTCCGTTGCCAAGACAAAAACGCCTTATTTATGATAGCGGCTTAAAAGTTCCCATGATTATTCGTTATCCAAATGCTGAAAGAGCAGGGGAGTTGGATAACCAGCTAATTAGTTTTGTCGATTTTGCACCTTCGACATTGGCCATGGCCAACCTCGATATTCCTGTCAACATGCATGGTCGTAACTTATTTGGAAATATAAACAACCAGAAAGTTGACAATAAACGTCAATACATCCATGCAGCAGCCGACCGTTTTGATGGTTTTACAGATGCAATTCGTGCGGTAAAAGATGAACGTTTTAAATACATTCGTAATTATCGGCCTCAGCAAGGTTATTATCTTCCTGTTGAGTATCGAGAAAAAATACCAACAATGCAGGAATTATTGCGATTGCGAGATGCCAATATGCTAAATGAATATCAAGCTCAATGGTTCAGAAAATCAAAACCGCTTGAGGAGCTATTTGATACGATAAATGATCCTCACGAGCTTAAAAATTTAGCTGCAGACCCTAGCTATGCCCACGTTGTGGCTAAATTACGGGCAGAGAACGAACGTTGGCTGCTGGAAATCAAAGATACCCCTAACTTACCGGAGCGCCAGCTTATTGAAATGTTGTGGCAGGGTGAAAAAGTGAAACCCGAGACTGCACCGCCCAAAATTAAGTTCAAGAATGGCCTTGTTGAGCTTAGCAGTGAAACCTATGGTGCTACTATTTCTTACAGAGAGGTGTCGACGGATTTGGATGCTGATACTTGGCAACTTTATCTCGGTCCATTTCAAGCTAACAAGGGATCAAAATATAAAGCAGTTGCACATCGGATTGGTTACGAGGAGAGTGCTGTCACTAATATTGTGGTTGAACATTAATGTATAGGGTCACAATTTACCTTAAAAAAACGGCAGGGGTTCGAGAAACTCCTGCCGCTATTCATTAAATGTGAAAGTTAATTCAAGCTGAAAATTATCGAGTTGCGCAACGATTTCTTGTGCAAAGAGTTCTCAACATTCTGACGTCTAACGTATCCACATTACCATCTTTGTTATAGTCATAAGCCATGTCGTTCACATCACCGGCTCTAATCATTCGGGACAAGATCACAACATCGCTGAAGTCTACGTCTGCATCTATATCTAAATCGCCGGGTAAAACAACGACATTGAGGTTAACTGTCGCTTCACTCATACGATTATTGCTATCGGTAGCGACCGCTTTAAGAACATGGTTTCCTAGTGGTAACCCCATCAATTCATCGAGGTAGGCTTCGTCACCCCATGTAAATGGAGCTTCATACATTTCACGAACCAAAGAATCGTTGAGATATAAAGCAACACTCACGATATCGACAGTGCTGTTCGCCGTTTCCACGTCAACAGATACGGAAAGATTCTGATAACCTGGGTTTACTTCAATATCAGATTCAACGAAATCAACGCTTGGCGGAGGAAGTTCTTTAACGATTAGCGTCATAGTGGCTTCACCTTTGAGGCCAGTATTGTCTTCTGCGATAGCGGTAAACGTATGGGTACCTACACCCAGCGGGTTGGGATTAGGTTCATGTCTATCTAACCATCCCATTGCTCCAAACTCATACGGAGCAAAAGAGTGACCAAAATTCCACACAGGTCTGGTGTCTTTACGCACAAGTTCACCATTTCTATAAAGGGTTACAGACGTTACTGAGCGCCCTTCAACAGGAGAGTCTGCTTGCAACGTAATGGATAATTTCTCGTACCCTTCATATACGGTTACTACCTCATTTGGAAAGGCTATTGTTGGGGGCTGAACCGGCGCTTTGACGATGAGCGTCATACTTGCTTCGCTTTCCACTCCTTCACTATCAATTGCAACCGCTGTAAAGATGTGTTCGCCAACTCCTAACGGATTAGGATTGGGCTCATGTTCGTCTTCCCAACCCATAGCACCTGTTTCATGTGGCTTGAACCTGTGTCCAAAGTTGAAAGGAGCTTTGTCGTCAGTACGGACTTTGATGCCATTGATAAAAAGAGTCACGGACTCAATTTCGCGATCCTCTGAAGGCGATTCAGCTTGAATCGTAAAGGTTAATTTTTCGTAACCTAGGTCAACGGTCATGGATTCATTCGGAAAGCTAACAATTGGCGCTTCAGATTTAACAATAAGTTGCATGGTAGCAACTCCGACATCACCTTCACTGTCGGTCGCAATGGCTCTGAAAGTATGTGTGCCTGCAGGCAAGCCTACCAATTCAACAGGTTTATTTTTATGTCCCCACACGTAGGGTGCAGCGTTATCAGTACGAATAAAAACATCATCAACATAAAGGTCAACTTGCGTGATAGTCCGACCTTCAACAGGACTATTTGCTTGGACCGTAAACGACAGTTGCTCATAGCCTTCATCTACTGTAATCGAAGATTGTGGAAAACTAACGACAGGAGCATTAGCGTCACTTTCGATATCCAAATCAATAATTTGCAAATACAGTGGCTGTGTAGTTTGGAGATCGCCTGAGGCGCGTTCCATCAAATAGTAATAGACTTTGCCATCTACAATGTAGATAGTTCCGTGATCAAATCTTGTACCTTCAGTCGCTTCATAAACACGAACGAAATCGTTTGTGCCGCCTTTTGCCTTCTCAACGTATGGATAGCCATTATTTAGGCCAATGATATATATATTGTCACCCGCCGTATAAATTGAAGTTGCGCCAGCAAAGTCAGTGGTGATAGTAAATTCATCATTTGGGTCTGCGTCAGCGGGCTTGTAAGAATGAATATACACTTCTTCAAAATCTGTGCGATTTCTATCAGTGGAACGTACCTTGCTGATGATGTGGATGTCACCTTTGCTGGTCACTGTCCAATCAAAGTCTGGGACAATATAAACCGAATTGGCTTCTTGATGTGAAATGTAGTCTCCTGGTTCAAATACTTTAATTTCATCTGAATTGATCAGAGGCCAAGTCATATCTTCGCCTTTGTGGTTTTTCCAATCACCAAAACCTTCGGGATGTTCTGAGTAAGCGTAATAAACGCCATTTTGGTAAGTATATCTGTCGTCATTGTCACTCGAACGTTGTTGGAAGCCAACGCTAAGCCGACCGTTAACATACTTCATGTTGCCGTAAAGACCCCAATTATATGCATTACCTTTTGATTTTTGATTGTTCTCATTAAACTTCGTAAATCGAGACCATTTTTTGGTTTCGTGATCATAACTATTGAACACATATGCGCCATTATTATTGCCACCTAAGCGCATATAAAGAAGGAGTACGCCATCTTTATTAGTGAAAAATTTAGGATAGGTTAATCGCGCGAAATTGGATGTGTCGGCCAAATCACCTGTCATAGTAAGATGTTTATAATCATCATCCCCTTGACTTACTGTGCTTGTATCCTTTACAAATTTGTCTAAGGTGAATTCTTCATCAGGGACATCAGCAGCACCTTCAATACTGTAAGAATAACGGAAGTAATCGTTTTTAAACTTACCATCATGGTTATTATTATCGTAAGCGTGCATATCGTAGACCATATGAATGGTGCCATTTTTTGGACTTACCGCTAAACCGATAGTGTTGTGTGATTCTCCAATATTTGGATCGCCTCTAAAACCCGTGTGTCGGTGTGGAAATTCGATAGTAGCAATCGAACCAGTGGTGGTGTTGTACCGAGATAGCATGACATGTCGATCTTCTTTGCCGCCACGGTACCAAGTCAAAAACACATAGTTTTTATATGTTTTCACTGCATCGCCATGAGCTGAAATATTACGTCCGAAAAAATAGTCGTAGGTATCAGGATCTGTGCTAGCAGTACCTAAATTGCCGTGATTTAAATCCTTACCGTTGAAGTGCAAACCATCATCGGTAATTTTTACTTGTGCTTCTAATGTAACTTTAGCAATGGCTTGGCTACTTGCAACCAACAAAGCTCCCAAACAAATTGTTTTGCTTAGTTTGTTCATACTGGTTAAGAAAGTTGAAAATTTCGTTTCCACTGGTTACTCCCAAAGTGTTTTATAACTATTTTTGATTCAAAGTGGTGTTAAAAGATCGTAAATGAAACTATATGACCGTAAATGAAGGTTAACATAGAAGTTAACAATTTTATAACTATCTTTGCTTGGGTTTTTTTAACTCTTTGAATAACAGGATGAAAAAGTGGGAAGGTGCGCCATGTGCGGCGTTTTTGTTTAAGGAAAAGGTGAAATTATTTACTCATTTCATTAACAAATGATTATAAAGTCACCTTTCGATTTTATCGTTTAATCGTAAATATATGCTCGCCTGCTTGAACTAACTGCTTAGGTTTGTCAGGGAGATGCACCCATGCACTGGTATTGTTGGGAATAGATACGTGCCAGTGAATTTGATCACTGATTCGTTCCCAGCGGCTTTTAATTTCTCCATACCCGCTGTCATATCTAACAGCTACTTTATTCAACGCCTTTGGAAAAACTGGTTTCAGCATGAATTCTTGGAATCCGACACTATTCTCCAAAGGTCTTATTCCCCCCAAACCTTGATAGAACCAACCGTCGTAGCCACTGTGAAAAGGGTGGTTCAAAGAACGCAATGGCCCTTTTCCTTTCGTTGGATCAAATGCACCTTTTCGTTCCCAAAGTGTCGTGCCATCCAACTCGTCATAAAGGTAGGTATATCCCGGATAGCCTTCAGCTTTGAATATCTCAAACGCGGTATCAGTGTATCCATAATCACTTAATGCTAAGTACAACCATGTTTGACCTAATGCACCGACTGACGAATGACCTTTCCATTTTTCGGTTACGTCACGATGAAGAGCATCGGCAACACTTTGTCTAAGTTCGGGGGGCGTGATGCCAAATCGTAAAGCCATCGCATCGGCTGTTTGGCTACCATAATGCCCGGTATCTGAGTTATAAAGTGCTTGGTGAAATCCATGACTTAAGTTTTTGTATAAGGTGCTGAATTTATTCTGGTCATTGGGTTTATCTAACACCTTTGCAATTTTGCTCATGTAATTCGCAGCTTGAGCAAACAATGCGGTACTAGTGACTGTGGTACTTGTCCATTGGGGCGTTCCTCGTCCTCCAATTCTGGGTGTACCGGGAGAGGGAACTGGGTCACACCAGTCTCCATAGCCATTCTCGATTAAGAAATTTGACATTTGGCTCTGGCCAAAATCCATGTACTCAATCAAGCTATGGTATTGGTTTTTGAGTACTTGAATATCGCCGTGATGTCGATAATGTTCCCAAGCAATGAACACCTCGGCTACTGCCCAATCAATCTTTTTTCCTCCGGTGCGTTTTCCAGGTACCACAGTCGGAGCGATGTTAATTGCCGTTTTGAAATCACCCAAATACTTAGGCCAGAAAGTTTGCATGTTGAAGTTGTAGTTGCCGGTGATCAAAGCAGCATGAGCATCACCTGTCCATCCTGCTTTTTCACGGATAGGGCAATCTAAGGGAACACTCATCAAGTTGCTTTCATAACTCCACAGTGCAGTATCATGTATTCTATTTATTAGTGGATCAGAACTCTCAAAGTAGCCGACGCGTTCAACATCACTTCGAATTAACTGTGCAGTTAACACATCTAACTGTGGTTGTTCATTGATGCCAGTAACTTCGATATATCGAAATCCGTGCCAGGTAAAACTTGGTGTCCAAGTAGCAGGATTATTTTTAGAAGCGATAAATCCGTCTACTGCATTTAAATGAGTTGCCCAACTACCACCACTGAGTTGACTGATGTTACCTTTGTCATCTGCCCATTCGGCGAAACGCAAGAATATAGCTTGCCCAGATGTTAGTGTGAGTTTATTTAAATGAAGGGTTGGTATTCCGGTAAAGTTTTGGCCAAAATCATACACCCAAACTCCTTCTCTAGGTTGCAGTATTTTCACAGGCTGCATTTTTTTGACTGGGCGAATAGGCGGCAAAAGTTGCGGTTCTAAACGCAATGTAGGCCAGTTTTCCAAGACGCGAACCGGTTGCCAATCATGGAGGTCAGCTCCAACATTGTGCCAGAGGTTGATCGCTTTATTGGCGTCGTACAATTCACCCGAAAAGATACCTTCTTTTATAACGGCCGATGAGTGACTCATCCACTTTTCATTTGAACTAACGATTTGAGTGCTACCATCACTAAAGGTTAATTCTAATTGAGCAATAAAGGTTGGTTGCCCGAAAGTATATGAGCCATTCGATCTATTGGCATATTCGCCATCCGGGTTTTTCCAACGGCTAAATGCAATGTCTTCATCGTACCAACCGCTGCCCAGATGCACACCAATAGCGTTCTGGCCATTTTTAACAAGATGAGTGACATTGTCGGCGTTGTACAAAATGCGTTTATCAAAGTCTGTTTGACCCGGATCCATTAGGCGGTCTTTTACTTTTTCCCCGTTGACAAATATTTCATAGTAGCCACCTGCAGTGCTGAATAGCGTCGCGCGTGTTAGCTTTTTAACTACCTCAAATTCATGCCTAAACAAACTTGCACTGGGCATGGCAACGAGCTTTTCGATTGCCGGCGTATCCATTGAGCCATCTTCATTTTCAACGGTACCGACTAAATTAATCCACTGTTCTACATTCACGTCAGTTTCAGTGACATAAGGTAACTTAACTTGTAACCATTTCGCTTGCCAATCCGAAGGCTGGAGTAATCCCATCTCCCACTGTGAAATTTCACTCCAGTTTTCTGGATCTGCTTTATTGGGTTGCCAGACTCTTACTCGCCAGAAAGCTTTATCTCTGGCACTAAGCGCTTTGCCTGAATATGGGATGTTGCGGGACGCTTTACTGATAGTTTTGCCACTGTCCCACAAATCAGCATACTCGCTGGACAAGTTTTCCTTAGAAGAAGCCACTTGAATTTGATATGCAAACTGTTGTTTCACATTGGCTTGCCACGACAAACCTGGCGTTTGTGTATGGATATTGAGTGGCAAGGCATTACCACTGACTAGTAGTTTATTTGCGGAAGTACCAGCCCCTTCTTCGGGATGGGATACTGTAGAATTCGAACATGCTACTGCTAAGTAAAAAAATGCAGATGATAAAACCAATTTATATTTGCGAATCATACTAACTTCAACCTAGGCAATTTACGCGTAATAATCATAACTTGTTTGCTTTGATTTGCTTGTCAGCATAATCTACTGCTCGGGCAGAGAGAGCCATATAAGTTAGAGATGGGTTTTGCGTACCAGCGCTTGTCATACAAGCACCATCCGTTACAAATACATTTGGAACATCGTGCATTTGGTTCCATTTATTCAGTACAGATGTTTTAGGGTCATGTCCCATTCTGGCGGTTCCCATTTCATGGATACACGCGCCAATAGCAGTGACATTGTTTCGACCTCGAATATCTTTACAACCAGCAGCTTTTAGCATTTCTATCGCACATTCAACGCCGTGTTCACGCATTTTTATTTCGTTTTCACGTAACTTGGCGTCGAACGTTATGATTGGTAAGCCATGTTTGTCACGTTTGTCAAAGTTCAGATACATTCGATTTTCATGGTAGGGCAATATTTCGCCAAAACACTCCATGCTAACTCGCCATTTCCCGGGTTTTAAAATAGCATCTTTTAATTCAGTACCCACAACACCCTCTGGTGAGTTGGTGCTGCGTGAGGCGCCACCTTGATAACCAAAATTACGAATATAATTTTTTTGTCTGGTTTTTTCGTCAATATTGGTGAAGGGAGGAATATAAAAGCCCTTTGGTTTTCGACCCCTGTAATATTCATCCTCATGACCTTCTATGGTGCCAGAAGCGCCCATTCCATAATGATGGTCCATCAAATTGTGTCCTAGCTCACCACTGGTATTACCCAAACCATTTGGAAAGGTTTCAGAGCGGCTATTTAGTAAAATAGCAGCAGTACCTACAGTACTCGCATTACAGAAAATAATACGCGCTTGGTACAGGGTAATTTCACCCGTATTAGCGTCTTTAACTTTTACACCTGTGGCTTTCCTTTGTTCGGCATCATAGATTATTTCCATTACGATAGCGTCGGATTGCAATGTGAGTAAGCCGGTTTCTCGGGCGACTGGCAAAGTCGCAGACTGTGTACTGAAATAGGCACCGAATGGACAGCCTCGTTTGCAGCGGTTCCTTGCCATACAGGGGCCACGAGTTCCCTTATGTACTTCAGGATTATATTCGCTCAAATTCGCGGTTCGACATGGCGTGATGATTCGTTCAGGATATTTGGCTTTTACCGCTTCTCGCATTTTCTGCTCTACACAGTTGAGCGGGAAGGGGGCTATAAATTTGCCATCGGGTGCTTGTTTTAGCCCTTCAGCTTGACCGGCAATTCCAATGAATGGTTCAACATAGTCATACCAAGGTTCGATATCGGCATATCTAATAGGCCAATCTACTGCGATACCTTCCTTCTTATTGGCTTCAAAGTCGATATCGCTCAAGCGGGGACAATGTCTTCCCCACATTACCGAGCGTCCTCCAACATGGTGTCCACGGATCCATGCAAAGTCTTCATCTTCATCGTATGGGTATTCGTCATCTTTATTGATGAAATGTTTAACATCTTCTTTCACCCACCAGTGAAGTTTATCTTGCTTGAAATAATGCTTATTCTTTTCTTCCAAGCTGACTTGGCCTAAGTTTGGCAAGTCCCATTTGTCCATGTGGGCCGTGGGGTAATCACCATGCTCTACCATTCGCCCTCGTTCTAGCATGAGCGTTTTGTAGCCCTTTTTGCATAGTTCCATTGCGCTATAGCCACCAGAAATACCAGAGCCGATTACAATCGCATCAAATTTAGTTGTCATAATTATTCCGCCCACGCCTTTCCACCTGCTTCTTCCAAAGAAATACACGGCGTGTATCCACCTGGAATTGGAAGGTAATTCAAATGTTTCTCAGCAACTTCTTCCGTCGCTAAATAATAAGAAATTGTTTGTTGTTTGATATCTATATACGAGCGGAATACTGAGTTTTTCTCGTTATCAGGAGTCGCTTCTATCGTTTTCACAACAGCCAACTGCTCTTTTGGTCCAGAGATTGCAAAATTTTGGGTTTCCAAATAGTCTTTTAACTGAACAAACCTCTTTAAAAAATCTTGTCGATAATCATCTTCGAAAACCTTGTTGAACATATTGTCCATAATCAAACTCACTTCTACATCAGAAGCAGAAGGGGTGTCGGTTCTCGGTAAAATAACATCCATTAACTGCGTTAAAAGCTTGAATGCTTCTTGGTCAAAGAACGCAGGCTTTTTATCTGCAAGTGGCACGGCTACTGCCATAGAGATTGGCTTTTCGCTACTACACCCCACTAAAAGTGAAGTTGTAAGAGGAGCACATATAGCAACGCCAGTGATCGATGCTGCATATTTTAATATGTCACGTCTTTCCATCGTTTTACCTTTAAATTTTTAAAACGTTATTCGTGTCTGACGTTGATAAACGACGGACGTTGCTTTATTTCATCGGTTCTTTGTTGTTCATACTTTTCAATGTAGTAATCAACTCTATCGCTCAGTTTTTTTACCAGCTCTTGGTGATCGGGAGAGTCAATTAAATTGATTTTTTCTTCAGGATCATTCTTAAGATCAAACAATTGCTGAAAATCGTTTTTATAAAAATCTACGTATTTCCATTCTTTGGTTCGCAAGCCTACAGTAGGGGGAATTGAGACACGTTTTGGTTGGTACATGTGTTCGAAGAAAAACTCATCACGCCAATCAATGTTTGCTTGATCGTTTAGCAAAGGCGTTAAACTTTCCCCCTGATAAGTCGAAGGCTCTGCCGCTCCCGCCAAATCCACAATTGTTGAAGGAATATCGATATTCAGCGCCATTTCGAATATCTCTTTACCATGAGATTTTGCATTTCTAGGGTCATAAACAATTAGCGGCACTCGTAAGTCTTCTTCCCATCCAAACCACTTTCCCGCAAGCTGACGTTCATTCAAGTTGTAGCCATTGTCACCCATGTAGATAATTACTGTATTGTCAGCCATACCAGATTGTTCAAGCTTTTCATAAATCATGCCTACCGCTTTATCTACGCCGGAGATAGCACGATAGTAGCGTTTCACCATTTTTTGATACATTTCAGGTGTCGAATATCGGTATTGCCAACGCACTCGGCCTATGGATTCTTGCAAAAATTCTGGTAGTGCATTGAAAGTCGCATCATCAGAAAATTTAGCTGGTGGAATGGTGACATCTTCATACATGTCAGAAAATTCTTGAGGGTAATGGTACTGATCAACTTGGTCTTTATCATGGGCATGAGGGTCCCAAAAGTTTACTGCCATTGTCCATGGCGCACCTGAATCCTTCGACTGATCAATAAACTCTTTTGCCAATTCAGCGATATAGTAAGTCTGGGGTAGTGTTTGTCCCTTATATTCGACAGTTTTCGCTTGTAGCAAAGGTTTGAAAAAGTCAAAACGTTCCGCGTTGTCACCGGAAATACCAATTTCGTATTTACCAACAAAAGCCGTGCTATATCCACTATTTTTTACAACATTAGGGTACATGTTCGAAGATTCAATTGCCCCCGTCTTGGGACGACCAAACGTAAAATCGTGAGTGCGCTCGGTCAAACCCGACAGGATACTTACTCGGCTTGTCGCACAGATAGGTGTGGTGACAAAAGCGTTTTTAAATACGGTGCCCTTATTGGCTAGTTTGTCTAAATTGGGAGTCTTAATGATTGGATGATACTTTCCTAACATGTCCCACCGATGATCGTCTGCCAATATAAACAAAATATTTGGCTTTTCGGATGGTGCCTGAGCTTGTTTAGAGGGTTCGTTTGGTTGGTGGCTGCATGCCGCAAGAAGAAGCGAACTCAACACGATGTAAACGACAATAAAAATGCTGCGCTTAAATTGGAGTACCTTATTCAGGTGATGACTCAGTATGGTAACCATGATTATTTTTCCCTCGCTAGTATTAAAGCGCGCCATAATCCGTTGCTAGATGATTTGGGATTACTTTCTCGCATAACGTCATCACTGACGGCCATGTTAGCGACTTTAATGATGTCGCCTTCTTTTAAGTTTATGTTGTTCAGATGAAAATAGCTTTCCTGAAAGGCTATGGTGGTAACTGGATTAGTGAATTGCCCGATTTCTTTATCGTTGAGGAATACCTTGTAGTTGGATCTCGCACCAGTTTCAGCCAATGTAACTAAAGTCAGTTTGCGGGTTCCGGCGTCTTTTTTATCTATCTTGACTTGAGCAAAGGCGTATTTGTTTTGATTTGCTGGCAGCGCAGAATCAATGGCCAAAGCGTGGTGTTTATCGCTACGGAAAAGTGGGATTTCAGTGCTGTCGGCTGCTGTAAAATCAGTTGTAGCGTAATAAATTCGAGTATACTCGTGCACGTCCAAAAACATCTTTTTATGAGCTAGTGCTGGGGGGGCTGATACCGTCTCTGCTAGCTCACCGTTTTTTGCATTAAAGTTAGCCGGATTAAAGTCTTTATCAGTCGTTAAAACCAGTTTATCTAATTCAAAGCCATCTTCACGCATGGAAATCATTATGTTATGAACACCTGGACTAGGGATGTTCAAGGTAATGGTGTTGGGTGTGCCACAGTGATTGGTTTTAATGCGCTGAGCAGACGACCATGTCCATTTATGCTTCCCTTCACATAGTTGAAGTCTTTGGCTGCTCTCTGGCCATGTATTGTTTAGACCAATGTGGATACCGTTGTCTTCACTTCCCGTACTAAATGATCTGGCCCAAACGTAATAAGTGCCGGTTGTTTCAAAATAGGCAGGGTAGGATAGCACAGCAATTTCTCCACCAAGGTTAGTGAAGTTTTCGCCTTTTACTAGTGTTTCATGATGGTTTGTACGGGTGTCAGGCAGTATTTCAATATACTGACCTCCGCTGGCATCTGTAAAATGAGGAAGGTCGTTATCGGCTAAGCGGTGTTGTTGCGGCGAATCTTCAGAAAATATGATCCACCTACGAATATCGTCTTTATGTTGAGTCGCGAAATGTTCTGCTTCTATGACAAGCAGGCCATTTTTTTCTTGATGGTTGGCTGCGTGCACAAACATCACAGCAGTAGAGAAGGTCATTGCTAAGCTCAAGATGACATTCTTCATTGATGGCATGTTATTGTGCCCAATTCATCATTTCGGATGCTGCCAACAATACTGCACCTACACCATATAATTGTGTGTCTTCTTTTTTTACTGGGTCAGGTGCTTTACCGACTTGTTGAACCCAGTTTACACGACCATTTGGTTCTACTGCTTGTTCAAGGGCTTTCCAACCCTGTAACACACTCGATTTGTATTTTGGATCCGTCAATATACCCTTGTTTACCCCCCAAGCTAAACCAAATGTAATAAAACCGGTACCGCTAACTTCGGGAGTTTTTACTTTACCTGGATCAAGCAGAGAAGCTGGCCAATAACCGTTAGGATTCTGAACTCTTTGCAGACCTTCTGCATTTTTCTTATACAATTCAATGTATTTATCTCGTGATGGATGGTCGAGAGGTAAATCGTCAATGATTAGTGGTAAGGCCGCAAATACCCATCCATTTCCTCTGCTCCAAAATACCGGTTCGCCATTGTCGCTAGTCATAGTAAAGTAACGACTATCACGGAAAAACAACCCATATTTTTCAGAAAACAAGTAGTCAACTGTTGCCCAAAATTCTTTATCGGCAAAGTCGAAGTAGGTTTTATCACCAGTGATATTACTGAGTTTTAACCATGTACGCGGCGCCATGAATAACGCGTCTGCCCAGCACCATCGATCTTGGCATGGGCCTTCGAATCCCCAACGTTTAGGCTCAACTTCAATCATTTCGAGGCTAACACTAGAAGGATTCTCTAAAATGCCGTCAAATAACTCTTTAATTGGCTGATAGGCTTGATGGTTGTCGGTTTGTTCTGTCAACCATAAATAGGTTTGCCCAATCGCATGATCATCGGCATGCATGGGGCGCTTTAAACGCAGGCCATAGTTTTGTTGCTTTGCCATTTCCTCAATATGTTCTAGCAGTTTTTGGTCATTGACCGTTTCTGTCCAGCGGGTCAAGCCAATGTAAAATGCTGCTTGGATCCAGTTTTTAGGGTCGGCTGTCCCTTTCCTGTAGCGTTTTGCTAAATAGTCGAAATTATCTAGGTGATCAATTTGCCATTGTGCGACGCGTTTACCAACGTCTAGCGTAGAAGCATGAATAACTTCGTTTTGCGATTTAATTTGGAGATGTGAATCAGACTTGCTTGTGCAGCCTGTTATTACTAGAGCAAGCAGGAATGAAAGTCCGCTTAAGGCCAAAATAGTTTTCATCTTTCCACCAATTATTTGAAGTAATTCGATCACGCTGAATTTAGTTGTATTTATCTACAGCGCAAATCGTAACTAAATTGAGGTTGATTTAAATAAGTTAAATTATTTCATATTAAATCATTATAGCTCAAATGAAGTCAAATATACTTCAGATTATAAATTGGTACTGATAAAGCAGACGTGGTGTTAAGCGAGCCTGGGTTTAAGTACATAGGAATCGAATTAGCCGATATACAAATTAGAAGTCAAGCTTAGCCTTGGCTAACAGAGGTTCGAAAAGAACTGCATCTAAAAGCAAAGGCGTCCACTAGCGACTGCCTGTTCAAAGCGACTTTAGCAACATATCTTTGATGTCTGCCGGTGTCGCAAAGTTATTACCACCTTGGTTAGCGCCCGTAATCCACCAATAAATCATGCCGGCATCAGAGCAGTCGAATTTGTTCGCCTGAAACGGCACTACACCGTCTTGTTCTGCATAAGCAAGCATTTCCCAAATAAACTTGAATCCTGGGTTTGGGTGATCTTTCGCCCAATCCCATTTTGGAATGGGGGTTTGTAAGGCAACGTTTTGATCGCCAATTTGATGTTCTGTCACGCCAAAGTCTAAAATTTGTTGCCACTGGAAATAATCCCCACTGTCATCGTTTGCAGGGTGGTGAGAAACCACATGAACGTATTTAATGACTTCTGGGTTAGCCTTTTCTAGTGCGTAACCAATAAGATCAGGTTCGCCTGCTTCAATAATCCAAAGTGGGTTATCTGCACTTGACGCATTTATCGCATCGACGAGATCGTCTCTTGCTGCATCTTGCTCCGTTCGACAGTTGTAATAGTCTCGTAAGTTTTTAAACGGACCAAACAATTCGACGCTATTACCACTTAAGTGGTGTAAGAATTTTTGTCGGCGTGCTTCATTCTCAGCGTCAATTTGATAACCTTTATTGCGAGTAGGATCCAGATCACAGGAATGCGAAATGTGCACCAAACGGTCTGATAACCCAGTTTGTTTAAGTAAACCGAACATTACAGGAGTTGCCCCTATATCATCGGGATCAGGTGAGTTGCCGTCTATCACCACCGCTAAGCGACCAGCAGGCGGTTTAATGGTATCCAATCGGACATCTGTGACATAGCGTTGCCAAAACGCATGAACAGACACAGTATTTTGACCAAGATCGAATATCCACCAAGTTTCAACATTGTCAGAGAAGTCAACGCCTCCATTAGGTATCACTGAGTATTTCGCATCGAAGTTATTTTCTTCTATGATTCTCACTGCCTCCTGCCAAAGAGCGCGAGCGTGAACTCTAGTGTTCTCTTTCGAAGTCGCGCTGTTAAGCCATCTAGTGTCTTTATCAACGTACATAGGAGTGAAAGGACCACGTCTATTTTTGCGTATAAAAACACGTTTGGGTTTGTTGCCATCCGAAATGGCTTGGTAGGTGGCTTTTTGCTTTACGAAAGATAAAGCTTGTGGGGTCGTTTTCTTTTCATTCCATTCGCTATGCTGCACTACCACCACATTATTTTTTATAATGGATTCGTGCACACCGGACTCGATTAAAGCAGTAATCCAATCGCGGGTAAAGTCTGACTGTCCTGCCTCTTGGACCCAGGCTTTTCCACCTTGCGCAAGCACTGCTCTCACTCTGTCACGGACTAAATCGACTGATCTCTGCCAATCCTGATGAGCGTCAGTCCAATGAAAATCTTCGCGGCCAAATGCCAGTTCCATCAAGGATCGTGCATTGATGTATTTCCCTCCTTGGTGTCCAACGGTACCCGCGACAGCGATTCGATTCACACCTTGCATATCTGGGTGAACAAGCATGGAACCTAGAGCTGCCACTGCATGTACATCATCTGCATCGGGTTTAAAATCGAATTGGGAAACGAATATATCTTTGTGTTTACTGAAGTGCGTTCGTTTCTCTGCGACCGAACCAGTAGGGTGAAATGTTAAGCTCTGCCAACGTCCGCGTGCCCATGCCGTGCCGCCATTTTCTGGGATTTCACCGTTTGTGTGAGCGGAAGATTCAATGCCTATTTTATCACCAGTAGCTACATAGATGTTTTTCCATGTATGCATTTCAGGTTTAAGATCCTTAGGTGATCCTTCTCCAACATATGAAGCCCGGTAAGTACCAACAATAGTGCCATTAATGATAAGACGGTATAACGGTTCTCCATCTTCTTCTGTAACTGGCGTAATCGTAATATCGTAGTGATCTGTCTGGCCATCGAATGTAGTGGTAGCTCTGGCGAACAAATTGCGATATTCCAACCTGCGAGCATCAATGCCCAAGGCATCATTTCGATTATCTTTGTAGTAGGGAACATCGCCATCATTGGTGATGGGGAAATCATAGTTCGCGCGATAAACTATCGACTTCGATAGGGAGTCTATAGTTTTAGCGTCATGCGCCGGCTCATTTGCACAACTCATCGGCGAAATAACAATTAGCAATGACAACAATATTTTTTTCATAATACTTACTATTAAATTAGTGTGTTCAATATCTAAACAAAGTTAGAAATCGTACTAAAACCATAAAAATTCAGCTAATAAACTACAAACAAGCGTTATAAAACGTTTTGTTGTAATTTATTAGCCGGGACTGGTATTCAATCTAAATGGAAAACGTTATTTATCGGATTCACCACCGGAGAATTGTCCGGATTGGACTCCATGATATCAGCCATAAATGCCCACCATTTTTTGACAATGGGATCGAGTGGAAGTTGATCCATCGTATGATCGTCTGTGCGTTTCAGCACAGCAAACAGTTTATTCGATTCTTCTTCGAAGAAAATGGAATAATCTGAAACTCCCGCATTTTTTAAAGCCGTGACTAATTCAGGCCAAATTTCATCGTGGCGCTTTTTATATTCAGCCTCATAACCCGGCAATAAGGTCATAACAAAAGCAATTTTTTCCATACTAGTACTCTTATTTGTTTATTTGCTGATCTCTTTATGACTAGGGGTGAACCTTGTCTAAATAAGTTTGCCATTGCTGGTTAGTGGTTATCTCGCCTGCACCTTCCCATGCAAAACCCGCTTTGTAAGATAACTTTCCGAATTTATCTGACGATGTGAACATCCAGATATGGCTCTCGTCTTTTACGTCACTTGGAATATGTTTGATGTCAGTTACCAACTCGGGGTCAACAATGGCCCCTGTGCCGATGCCAAAATCATCTATAACTTCCCATGCTGAAATGCGTCCTGTTTCTTTGTTAAAAAATACATCTGCTTTTTCGTCATGAGTTGCAACACCAATCGCAATCGGAAGAGAACTCGGTTTTCCATCTAAAGTGAATACAGAGTCAACTTTGAACAAGTGAGTACCCAATGGCAAAGAAATGGTTTTCATTTCTTTAACAATACCTAGTGGCGTGTACCATTCGTATTCTAGGGTAAACGAAACTAGGTTAGCGCCACTTTCATGTATTTTGTAACTCTTATAACTGTGCGCAGCGTATGCTTTGCCATCTAACCAAATAGCGGTAGCGCCAACACCACGGCTTATACCTGTGTGGTAAGGATCATAACCTTCACCATGATCTACATGATAAGAAATGCCATTTACATGGCCTTGATACCACTTATCAATGATTGAATAGTCGACTCGCTTTAGCCAAGCATCGACTCCACTTGAATGGCCTTTAAGAGGCGCTGCAGGTCCGTAAACTCGAAAAGCAACTTTGTCGTTTTCCCAAGCAAAATCGTCCCTACGTTCCGGTACAAAGCGACCGTACGCCATCACTTTATTTGCCGAAGCAAGTTCAGCTTTCGCTGCGGGTTCATTTTTGGTTTTAGTGCCAACACAACCTGTAAAAAACAAACAACTAGCTAATAGTACCAATGTAGATTTGATCGAAATAGAGTGATTCTTGGTCATAAATCGCGTTCCTGTTTTAGATTTGAAATTGTAAATAACTAACAAAACCAATGTTAGTGTTGTTAACCATTATTTTGAATTCGCTTTTTGAAAATCATATAGTTCGGAACCCGCTAATAAATAGGCTCCAACGGCATAAATTTGCGAATCGTTTTCGTTTACTTTACCGGGCGCAGCTCCAATTTGTTGGACCCAACCTAGTTTTCCGTCAGGTTGCACGGCAGCATTCAATGCGGACCAGCCCCTCGTGACACTTGGTAAGTATTCATCTTCAGATAAAAGTTTGTTGTTGATACCCCAAGCTAAGCCGTAGGTGAAAAAGCCAGTGCCACTTGTTTCTGGTTGGGGCATTTTTTCTTTCGCTAGCAACGACATTGACCACGATCCATCTTGCTTCTGTAGTTCTTTTAGTTTTGCAGCCATTTTTTTAAACAAGTTTTCGTAAAATGAACGGTTTGGATCGTTTTGAGGAATAAACTCCATCATTCTTGCCAAGCCGGCAAACACCCAACCACTGCCTCGTGACCAAAAAAGTTGATTACCAAAATCATCAGTTTGGGTTTTAAAACGACTATCTCTGTAGAGTAGATCATGTTCGGGGTCGAATAAGTAGTTTACTGTCGCTTTTACCTCTTTATGTGCATAGTTTGCATAGCGTTCATCGCCAGTAGCTATAGACAAGCCAAACCATGATGCAGGAGCCATAAACAGCGCGTCAGCCCAACACCATCGTTTTTGACATACGTTCAAACCATCCTCATTTCTCTGCGTCGAAAATTCTAACGAATTTGTTGGGTTACCATTTAATATTTTATCGAAGGCACTTTTAGTTGGTTCCAAGAAACGGTCGCTTTTATGATGATTCAAGTAATACCAAATATAAGTTTGTGCGATGAGTTGGTCGTCACCAAAATAGGGTATTTTACCCAACTGCCAATTTAATTCGTTAGTTTTGTATGCGATCCATTTTGTATAAAAAGGGTTCTGAGACCGTTCTGCAATTTCTGTCAACCCTATGTAAAAAGCCCCTTGCACCCATCTAGCTGGTTCTAGTGACTCTTCTCGCTTAAAGTCCAGGTAGGCCAAAGAATCTATTCTAGGGATCTGCCAGTTGGCGACTTTTTCCATTTGCTCTAGTAGCTTGTTGCTGCTGGGAAGTGCGGCTGCGTGATCAACTTTAGCGCCAGCAAGGGTTGAATTGGGTGTTGAACTTGAACAAGCGCTCAGGAATGAAAAAGTAACAGTAATTAAACTTAATATTAATAATGATGATGGAAAAAAATGTATGAAATTCAGTGTAATAGGAATTTTCGTAGATTTTTTATCAATCAAGTTCATATTCCAAAGCCCTAAGAAACTAATATTTTTATTGTAAATTAATGATTGATATTGCACTATAATGATTGTTAATGCAAACTATCTGCAGTTGTTTAAATTGGTTTTTTGCGAGCAAAACGGGAAAACAAATTTCAATGTTAGGTAAAAAACAATGAACAGACGCAACTTTATACTGGGCGGGGCAGGGGTAGCTACAGCTACAGCGCTTACTGCTTGCAACCATGACTGGTTAACTCTGTTGAAAGCGGAATACCCAAATGTCCTGATGTTGATTGTAGATGACCTGAACGATTGGGTCGGACCATTGGGAGGTCATCCAAATACAAAAACTCCTAATATAGATAAGCTAGCAAAACACGGAACTGTTTTTACTAACGCTCATGCACCAGCTCCATTGTGCGGCCCTTCTAGAGCCAGCATCATGACCGGGCTAGCACCCTCTACGACTGGGATCTACGGTCATGTAAAAGATAACGATATTAAATCCGCGAATGAAAAAGCCGCTCAGTCAACTTTTATTAGTGAGTACTTTAAACAGCATGGATACTACACGGCAGCCGTAGGGAAAATCTTCCATCAACAAGTCGCCAACAACAGTTTTGACTTATACGGAGGGCGAGTCAAAGGCTTTGGACCCTATCCTGAGAAGAGGATGAAGTGGCATGACAAGCGCACAAATACGGATTGGGGAGCATTTCCTGAAAAAGACGAACAGATGCCGGATTTTGAATCTGCGCATTGGCTAGCCGAGCAGTTAAATACTCAACACAATAAGCCCTTCTTTATGGCTGGCGGTTTTCTTAGGCCACATGTACCTTGGTATGTACCGCAGAAGTGGTTCGACATGCACCCAATCGCGGATATCAAATTACCCCCGTATTTTAAAGATGATTTAAATGACGTACCTAATATTGCCAAAGCAATAACCGAATTGCCTATGATGCCTACCACTGAATGGGCGATCGAGAACGGTGAATGGAAAAACATGGTGCAGGCTTATCTTGCGAGCGTTTCGTTTGTCGATTCTTGCATTGGTATCGTACTCGATGCATTGGAGGCCAGCCAATACGCAAATAATACCGCAGTGGTGCTCTGGGGTGATCATGGATATCAAATTGGCGAAAAGAGTAAGTTTGCCAAAATGGCACTTTGGGAGCGCGCTACTCGTACCCCGTTGATTATTATGCCACCAAAAAATCAAAGAAAGGGTACTGATAATAGGGTAACGAACAAACCTGTTAGCTTATTAGACCTATACCCGACCTTAATTAAAATGTGTGGGTTGCCAAGTAATCCACAAAACCAAGGTAACGATGTAACGCCTTTAATAACTAACCCAAATAGCTTGTGGACCCATGCAGCAGTTACCACTTACGGTCCAAACAACCATGCAATTAAAACAGAACGCTACCGCTATATTAGATACGAGGATGGTAGCGAAGAATTATATGATCATAGTAATGACAGTAATGAGTGGCATAACGTAGCAAATGACGAAGCATATTCTGAGGTCAAAGACCGTATGCGTGCTCATTTGCCAGTTGAAAACGCTAACTGGTCTCCAGTGTCAGAATACTCGGGCAATCCTTACTTCCAAAAGCTCACTGAACAAGCCAAATTAAACTTGTAAACACGAGGTGAAGACGAATGTTTTTCTTCTACAGTAATAATAAAAGTCTATCGCAGATTAAAACTAACTATTCCAATCAATTATTGGGCTTTGCTATTTTAATTGCTGCTTTTCTCTATTCTTTCAACGCAAATGCAGAGAGTGAATCAAATACAGTTGTCAGTAGCATTGCGATTGACAATGTTTGGTCTGGTCACCGCATCAATCCCTCCCTTTTAACAAGAGGGAAAAATCAGTTCGTCGCGTATTTTGACAGCAATCGCCAAATGACTGTTGCACATCGAGAGATAGGAAGAACTTGGCGTTATTATAAAGTTGACAGTTGGCTTGGTTGGGACAGTCACAACTATGTGACCATGGAATTAGACAGTGCAGGTAACTTACATGTAATGGGAAATATGCATGCCGATTCAATTGAATACTTTAGAACAAGTGAGCCATACAAGGTCCGTTCTCTAAAACGAATTAATGTAATGGTCGACAAAGCTGTCGAACAACGCATGACTTACCCAATTTTTATGCTAAACAAGAACAATGAGTTATTAGTTAAGTATCGGGATGGCGGCAGTGGTAATGGTAACGAAATTTACAATATTTACGATACCAAAAGCGAATCATGGTCGCGATTGCATGCCAATCAGTTCTTAGATGGTGAAGGCTTAATGAGTGGATATTTTGAGGGTCCAACCAAAGGACCTGATGAAAATTTTCATCTTATCTGGGTTTGGCGTGACACCCCCGATGCGTCAACCAATCATAGTTTGTCTTATGCACGAAGTAGTGACCTAGTTAATTGGCAAAATTCAAGCGGCGAAAAAATTCAACTTCCATTGACACTCAAGCACACTGAAGTTGTTGACCCAGTTCCTGCCAAAGGTGGCATGATAAATGGGAATGTCAAACTAGGTTTTGATCAAAAGAGTCGTCCTGTCATTGCATATCATAAATATGATAAGAATGGTGATACGCAAATGTATGTGGCTCGCCGTGAAGCGAAGGGTTGGAATAGCGTTAAGATCAGTGATTGGATTGGATTTCGATGGGATTTTGGAGGCGGTGGCTCACTAGGTAGGTTTCCCGTCAAGCCATACGCGCCAGAAGTGATTGATGACAATCGTATCGGAGTGGTTGTCCGTCGTGATGACCGAATTATGCGTTTTGTTTTAGATTCAGAGACTTTATCCACTATAAAAGTGGAAGATGCACATTTATATCCCCCACAACTAGAACCTATAACCGCTGCATCAAATAAAAATATTTTTAACAGTAGTGAGCTCAATTTTGAGCATAGAGTATTCGTTGGTAAAGGTAGCAAAAGCCCTCAAGGAGGTAAGTACTATCTTTCATGGTTTACCCAACCAGGGAACAGGGATAGGGCTCATGCCTTTATTTCACAACCAAGCGTGTTGTTGCTGCACGAAGTTCAATGACAGACATTTTGGTAATTTGCCTTGGCTTATGCTGATGCGAAATGCTTGAAATTGACAAGTAAAGACGTTATGTTCGATAAAATTGGTAAGGCCACTTATCCCAAATAGTGAGAGTGCAATGAAAAATATAGTGATCTGTTTGATATTTCTATCAATCTTGAGCGGGTGTAAAAGCGAAAAGATTGAAAAGGCAGAATTGAGTGGGACAGAACTTGTGTTTACCACTGAAAATGCAAAAGATAATTTAGATTTTACCAAACAGCAGTACTTGAAAATGATAGGCAATGTGAATGATTCCAAGCATTTGCATTTTGCAAAGAATTGTCACTCGGACGACGCAACTGTTTGTTATCCTCGGGCTAGAGAGCACGGAAATATCTTCATGGAACAACCTAAGCAATGGACCAATGGGTTTTACCCCGGATTGTTTTGGAAGTTGCTTGCTAGTGACAAAGACTTTGATATTTTGACTGATGAAGAAGAACAAACGCTATTTGCCACTGCGCTAGCATATCAATATCCGTTGGCCTCTGAAGCACTCAGAAACTCAACACATGATTTAGGTTTCATATTATACGATTCTTATGGTGAGGCCCTTGAATATCACGGTTTAAGTGAATCTGATCGCAAGAATTTTAACGAAATTTTAGATCAAGGCAGAGACACCCTAACCACTCGATACTCGCCTGAGCACAAGGTTATAAAATCTTGGGATTTTATCGCTACTTTTCGATTGTTACACAAAGAAAATGGTGAGGTAATAGATACAAGCTTGCCTATCTCTGCCCCTTGGTCTTATCCGGTTATTGTTGACAATATGATGAACTTAGAATTTCTACTAGCGGGAAATAGCAAAGACCATCATAGCATTGCATATGATCATGCGATTACCACAATGGAAAATCACTATTTTTATGAAGAAAGTGATAGTGATAAACAGCGTCCAATTTCATATCATTTGATTGATTACGATACTATGCGTCCAGGAAATTGGCAGGGAATGGGCTCCATTTCAGCATGGGCTAGAGGACAAGCTTGGTCGTTTTATGGATTTGTTACCGTATTGGAACAATTGCAAAACGCTAACCTAAAAGACAGCGAATTACCCGATTTCGAACACCATCTTGCGCGTTTGTTCAATAGCATTGACTATTTACTTGAGGATGACGTGGTGCCGATGTGGGACTTCTTTGCCGACAAAGAAAATGCACCGAAAATAGCGAATAACATGGATCCGGCCACCACAGCTTATTCTCGAATTCTAGATCTATGTCCATCTCGAATAGATCCCTCAATACTGCCTTATAATGGCTACAGCCCAATTTCAATTGAAAAAACCATGGTAACGGAAGAAGCCTTGGCGATGATTTCATCGGCAACACCTATCAATGGTGGAAGTTTTATAAATGGTGACAAAATATCCCCCTGTGGAAGTGAAGAATACACCTTGTCTGGTCGTCAAATTCCAAAGGATACGTCTGCGGCTGCTATATTTGCAGCAGCAATGTACAGATATGCGCAATTTACTCAGGACAAAACAATCAAACAAAACATGACGACGTTGGCAGACAAAATCATGCTTGAGTTAACAAAGAAATATCGCAGTGATAAAGATGTATCTGATAAAAATCAAAGCTTTGATTTAGGCTTTGCGCTAACCCAAGCAACTGGGAATATGCCTGCAGCCTCAGAAATTAATACATCTATAGTTTATGCAGATTTCTATTTTGTCGAAGCGAATATTCGCAAGCTAGAATTGCACAAAAATGATTAGCGCATTCTTGCACAGAGCTTCCTTAAATAGACCTTTAGGTTAGTTAATGGAGCTCATCGTTGCCCAGACATTTGGCATTGCCGCTTTTTTATTCGGTTTAATTACCTTTTTACAAAAAAGCGATCAGAGGCTGAAGATTTACATGTTATGTCTATTCTTATGTCAGGTCGTCCACTTTTATTTGATGGGGGCCGCAACGGCTACTGCAGCAAATTTGCTCAACGCCTTGAGAACGTTTATTTCGTTGAAGTTTAATCGGGCTTGGATAGGCGTTGTTTTTTTGCTGATAAACATAGTTTGGGGGGCGTATTTGTATCAGTCTCCTATCAGCATATTGCCTATTATAGGTTCATGCATTGGCACCTACAGCCTTTTCTTTATGACAGGGATTCGCATGCGGCTTGCATTTGTTCTAGGCGCTCTATGTTGGTTAACACACAATGCCTTCATTTACTCTATTGGCGGTGTATTACTGGAAACTATCGTTATTTTTGGAAACATATTTACAATCATCAGGTTACGGCAGACTCCCGTTACTGCGCAAGCCTGACAAAGAAACACTCAGCTCTGTATCAGATAAACAGGTACTAGAGTCTGAAAGACGTCAATTGATGGCGCAAAGAAGGAAACATGTACATGATAAAAATTAGGTTAGTTCTTGCTTGCCTGTTGATAGGCTTAAGCGGTTGCTCTAAGAAAGACGATACGGTGACCTTGCGCATCGGCCATTCTTTGGATGTCGAACATAGCGTACATAAAGCAATGGAGCATATGGCTAAGCAACTCGCTATATATTCTGACAATTCGATGCAAATCAAGATTTACCCCAGTGCACAGCTAGGCGGTGAACGAGAGATGATTGAGCTACTACAAATCGGTAGCCTAGCCATGACCAAGGTATCTGCGGCAGCGATTGAGGGATTTGTTCCAGAAATGAAGTTATATGGCGTTCCGTATCTCTTTCGCGATAACGATCATCGCTGGCAGGTGTTAGAAAGCGATATCGGAAAAGAGATATTGAGCTATACCGAAAACGCGCATTTAATCGGTATGGGATATTACGATGCAGGGAGTAGAAGTTTTTATACTACAGAGAAAAAAGTGAATTCCCCAGATGATTTGCCAGGTCTGAAGATACGCGTTATGCAAAGCCCTAGCGCAGTCAAAATGGTGAATACCATGGGCGGCTCAGCGACACCAATCTCTTTCGGTGAACTTTATGCAGCATTGCAACAAGGTGTTGTGGATGGTGCAGAAAATAATCCTCCTTCATTCTATTTATCCAGACACTATGAAATCTCTAAATATTACGTTTTAGATGAGCATACGTCGGTGCCAGATGTTGTCATTGCGAGTAAGCATGTATTCGATAATTTAACTCCTCAACAACAAGAGTGGTTGCAAATGGCGGTCGAAGATTCAATTCAATTGCAAAAAAAGCTGTGGAAAGAACTAGAGGAAAGATCACTCAGAGAAGTTAAGGCCCACGGTGTAGAAGTTATATATCCAGATAAACAACCCTTTGTAGATTCGTTGAAGCCTGTCTATGAAGCTTATGAAGGGACACAGATTGGGGAATATATTAAAAGAATCAGAGACTTGGATGAGGGGGAAAAATAGATGGCGTTTATTCATAATTTAGTGGTAAAACTGTTAAAGAATGTCGTAATTGCGTTGCTCGCTGCAATCGTACTGGTTGTGACAATCCAAGTTTTTTCACGGTTCATCTTGCAATCTCCGAGTTCAATAACCGAAGAATTAGCTAGATTTTTACTGATTTGGATTGGTTTGTTTGGCGGGGCATACGGTTATCAAACGAATGCTCACTTAGGACTAGATATTGTCACTAATAAGCTGAATCCTGTGCCTCAACTCATGGTCAGTGTCCTTGGGCACATTCTGATTATGATGTTTGCTATTGTTGTCATGCTTTCTGGAGGGATTTCTTTGGTTTCACTTACTCTTGAGCCAGTACAAATTTCAGCGGCATTACAAATTAAAATGGCATATATCTATTCAGCGGTGCCTATTTCAGGTGGTTTAATTGTGTTTTTCTCTTTGATGAAATTAAGTGAAATAGTTTCTCAAATACGTCTTGTAGGGAAGGGAGCTTAATCATGGAACTTTCAGGAATCATTCTATTAGCTGTTTTTTGCTTATTACTAGTAATAAACATTCCAATTTCATTCAGTATTGGTATCGCAACATTGGTTACCATGCTTTACACCATCGACGTTATGCCAGCAGCCACTACGATTGCACAGAGGCTAGCTGGTGGCATCAATAGTTTTGCTTTATTGGCTATACCATTTTTTGTTCTATCTGGGCTAATTATGGGGCAGGGGGGAATAGCCCGAAGGTTGATAGAATGCGCCATGGCACTGATAGGCATGTTGCCAGGAGGTTTAGCCCTAGTAAACGTGTTGTCTTGTACTCTATTCGGCTCAATTTCCGGTTCTGCGGTGGCAGCAACCAGTGCTATTGGTAGTTTTATGATCCCAGAGATGGAAAAAAAGGGTTACGACCGAAATTTTAGTGCCGCTGTGACAGGAGCGGCAGCAACCACTGGAATGCTGATCCCTCCAAGTAATATTCTCATTATTTATGCTATAGCAAGTGGTGGTGTTTCAATTGCTGCGCTTTTCGTGGCGGGATATCTACCGGGTATTTTGGTTGCATTAGCATTAATGATCGTTTGTGCAGGTTACGCAAAAATGAAAGGGTATCCGACTCAAGATCGTTTGCCCATTAAGATTGTACTGACGAAAGTTTTAGCTGCCGTTCCGAGTTTGTTTCTTATTTTTATTATCATTGGTGGGATTATTGGCGGGATATTTACACCAACGGAAGCGGGAGCTGTAGCGGTACTATATTCACTGTTGTTGTCGGTTGTTGTATATAAAGAAGTCAAGGTTAAACAGTTGCCTGAAGTTCTCTTAAAAGCCGGGGAAACAACAGCCATTGTTATGCTGTTAATCGGAGCTTCGTCGGCAATGTCTTGGATATTGTCATATGAAAACATACCCCAAGCAATCACTGATTTTTTATTGCTGCTGAGTGACAATCCTCTACTCATTTTACTCATCATTAACCTAACATTATTAGTTGTTGGTGCGTTTATGGATATGACACCTGCCGTTTTGATTTTCACCCCTATCTTTTTGCCAGTAGCGGTTGAGTTAGGCATGTCACCATTGCATTTTGGGATAATGATTGTTCTTAATTTATCGATCGGTTTATGCTCTCCGCCCGTAGGCTCTGTGTTATTCGTAAGCTGTGCTGTAGCCAAAACCACAATAGGTCAAATAATTCGCCCTTTAATGCCTTTGTACATTGCCATGTTCTTGGTATTAATGTTAGTAACTTATGTGCCAAGTCTTAGCGAGTTTTTGCCTCAACTATTCGGTTTATATTAACTCCTGAGGTGAGTTTAGAATAGACGCTAAACGCGGCGATTAACCTTGTTAAGCTAGCAAATTGTGGGGAGCTGAATGATATATGTGGTAATGGGAGTAAGTGGCTGCGGAAAATCTAGTGTTGGCTCTTTGCTAAGTGAGAAATTATCACTGCCATTTTTTGATGCAGATGATTTTCATCCAGAATCAAATGTGAATAAGATGAAATTAGGTATACCGTTAAACGATGATGATCGTCATCCTTGGTTAGTCACGTTAGCGAGTAATATTTGTCAATGGCAACAAAGTGGTGGCGCCGTCTTAGCGTGTTCTGCCTTGAAGCAGGCGTATCGAGATATACTGTCTTCTAGCACTCAAGACGCTGTTGAGTTTATTTATTTACGCGGTGAAAAAAAAGTACTGTTATCACGCATTAATGCTCGAGCAGATCACTTTATGCCCAGTTCTCTTTTAGATAGCCAATTAAGTGCTCTGGAGCCACCCACAAAGGCCATTACTGTTTCCATTGAACAACCTTTAGAAACGATGATCGACGCAATTATCAAGGAAATTCGTCAATGAGCTACCCTATCCATCATGTTGATACGACCAAAACAATTTCAGACAAAGATTTAAAATTAATTATTGATAACTTCATTGAACAGAAGGCCAGCAACGCGAAAAATATTCTTATCTTACCGCCTGATATTACCCGTTTTCATTCTAAAGCCGGCTTTATCTCGCAGTATTTATATGAGCAATTGAGGGAAAGAGCTGAAATCTACTTTTTACCCGCGTTAGGAACTCATGAGCCCATGTCTGATGCCGAAATTGAAGGCATGTTTGGCACTGATATCCCCAAAGAGTTGTTTTTACCTCATTTTTGGCGAACGGATGTTGAGGTGCTAGGAAAGATAAGCGAACAAAGAATATCGGAACTTTCTGAAGGAAAATTAAATTGTACGATGGAAGTCGCGGTAAATAAGTTGTTACTTGATAAAAAATGGGATTTGATTATTTCGGTTGGTCAAATTGTGCCACACGAAGTCATTGGCATGGCTAACTACACAAAGAATATTTTAATTGGAGTAGGTGGCGAAGATACTATTCATAAATCTCATTTTCTTGGAGCAGTCTATGGTATGGAACGGATTATGGGACGCACGTACACACCAGTCCGCAAAGCCTTAAACGAAGGTTTTGATAAATATTTACGTCACTTACCAATTGAATTTATTTTGACTGTTCTAGGTAAAAAGGACGGAGCTCTCGCTCTACAGGGGGTCTTTTGTGGGAATCAAGATGAGACTTATGAAGCTGCCTGTGAACTAAGCCAGGATTTGAATTTAAATATCCTAAATGAGCCAATTAAAAAAGCAATAGTGTATTTAGAACCCCATGAATTTAAGACAACCTGGCTAGGTAACAAAGCCATATATAGAACTAGAATGGCAATGGCAGATGAAGGTGAATTGATCGTTCTAGCACCGGGTTTACATCGATTCGGAGAAGATTTGGAAATTGACAATTTGATTCGTAACTTCGGCTATTACTCCACTGAGGAAACGCTAAAAAAAGTCAATATGCATAAAGAGTTAAGCAATAATTTGTCTGCAGCTGCACATTTGATTCACGGTACGACAGACAATCGTTTTAGCGTAACTTACTGCCCTGACGACGGTATGTCGAAGGAAGAAATTGAATCAGTTAATTATCAATACTGTCATTATAAAGATATGATTAAGCGGTACCCCATTGAACAACTAAACAATGGCTGGAATGATTTAGCAAGTGGTGAAAGAGTATTTTACGTCAGCAACCCTGCTTTAGGATTATGGGCAACCAAAACGACATTTGATAAATAATCAGCTGAAACAATTAAGGTGTGTTGTAAATGACAATTGATTCAAATGATTACCATATACATCTTGATCTAGTGGGTGGTATTGCTGGTGATATGTTTATTGCAGCTATGTTGGATTTGCATGGCAACTTAACCGATGAAGTATTCGCAGCTATTGCCAGTGTAATACCAACAGATGTGGGGAAACCCGAACTTACTAAAGGGATAAACAACAACATAAGTGGTCTTCATTTTGGTCTTAATTTGACCGACCAAGACCTTTCTAGCTCACACAACGGTGATTTAGGCGACCATCAAAATAACCATCAACTCAATCACCTACATGACCATCATCAAGCACATCACACAACGTATAAATATTTATGTCATTTAATTGAACAAAGTCCTCTTACTACCAATAGGAAATGCGTTGCCATCGCGCTGCTGAGTATCGTAGCCAAAGCGGAAGCTAAAATACATAATAAGACGCTAGATGAAGTACATTTTCATGAGTTAGCGGACTGGGATTCGCTAATGGATATGATAGCAAGTGCAGTTATTATAGATGAATTGTCAAAAAGCACTTGGAGTCTTTCAAAACTCCCTCTAGGCGGCGGAAAAATTCGTTGTCAGCACGGACTTATTCCTATACCAGCTCCAGCCACAGCGGATATTCTTACTGGGTTTGAATTTTTTGATGATGGAATCGAGGGGGAACGAATCACTCCTACTGGTGCTGCTATTTTACGTTACTTATTGGATAGCGGGCGGCTGGTTGAAAAACGTCCAGACGCCAAGCTAATGGGAACCGGTTATGGCCTTGGTAGCAAAGTATTTCCTGACTTACCGAATATTTTGCGGGCTATGTCTTTTCAAGGAATGAGTAAAATTAAACAAAAACATGAGTCTATTTGTATCATTGAGTTTGATATTGATGATATGACAGGCGAAGAGTTGGCTTATTCTGGTGATCTAATTCGCCAATTCCAAGGGGTAATTGACCTGGTTACCTATACTGCCTCTGGCAAAAAGAATCGCAAAGTAGAATCTTTCAGAATTCTGGCTGAACCTGAGCAATTTCAGCAAGTGGTCGATTATTGTTTTCTCCAAACTTCCACTATTGGGTTGAGATATCGCATCGATAATAGAATTGTCTTACCCAGAACACTGCAAGAATTAGATGGCTTGGCCTGTAAGAAAGTGACTCGACCAAACAATACAGATACGACTAAAGTCGAGCATGATGCTTTGAAAAAAGGGTCTACACTAGAACAAAGGCGTAAACTGAAATCTCACATAGAGTTTAAGCGTTAATTCTAACGAGGAAAAATAAATGGTACACACAAAAGTGAAGGAACTCGTCAATTATTTAAATTCGTTTGAATCATGCTCAATAGCGGTAAGTGGCGGAGTGGATAGTATGTTGTTGGCGTTTATCGCCACTCGTTTCTCAACTACCCGTGTTAAAGTCGTACATGCACACTCGCCAGCAGTTCCTCAACAAGCACTAGTACGAATTCAAGAACATGCTTCCCAGTATGATTGGGATTTACTCATTATCAACGCCAATGAATTCAACGACCCAAACTACATAGACAATCCGGTGAACCGATGTTATTTCTGTAAATCTAATTTGTATGAGAATATCCGCAAAGTTAGTAAAGGTATCATTTTTTCTGGTACAAACCTCGATGACCTAGACGATTTCCGCCCTGGCCTCAAAGCTGCTAAAGAAAAAATGGTCAGGCACCCTTATGTTGAAGCCGGAATCGATAAAGAGATGATTTACACTTTGGCTAAGCACTATGAGTTGACAAAACTCAGCTGCCTACCAGCTCAACCTTGCCTATCGAGTCGCGTCGAGACAGGAATCAAAATCACCCCATCTGACCTTTATTTGATTAATCGTGTCGAAGAAAGCACTCGGTATATGTATCCAAACCTAGATAATGTGCGTTGCAGAATCACGCATCAGGGGGCCTATTTGGAGTTAGACGAGATACCTGAAAATAACCTGCTTGCCAAACTATCACATAATGCAGCGGTTATCTGTTCAGAAAACGGCAAGATTTTTTCTGGCGTCAGACCTTATTCAAAAGGTTCTGCATTTATTCATGGAGCAAGTCATTAGTAATTTTACATGGGATAGTGAGCGCGAAACGAGAACAGGTATCTCGGAAGCCGTGTATTGTGGTAATAAGTCTGATGCAGATTTACTCGAGATAATACAATTTAATCTAGACAAAAATACTCCTTTGCTATTGACCAGAATGACTCGTTCACAATGGTCGGCTTTACCCGAAAATATACATAAAGAATTAGACTATGATGAACAATCTTCTACCGCTATGCGCAATCCACATGGACCTAGAAGCGAAGCTTTCTCAATATGTATAGTTACGGCAGGTACCTCCGATGTAAAAGTGGCAAAAGAAGCTCAGCGAACCCTTAAATTCAATGGCATAGATGCACCACTTTTTACTGATCTTGGTGTAGCAGGTTTGTGGCGACTGATGAATAAAATAGAAGATATTCGCCAGTATAAGATTGTGATTGCCATGGCCGGTATGGAAGGGGCGCTATTCAGTGTTTTGTCTGGATTAATCGAATCTCCCGTCATTGCGGTTCCCACATCTGTAGGATACGGCGTGTCTTCGGGAGGTAATGTCGCGTTGCAAAGTGCACTGTCATCCTGCGCACCCGGGATCATGACCGTTAACATTGATAATGGCTTTGGTGCTGCAAATGCAGCGATAAAAATAGTAAATCAATTTACTCGCTAAAGCCCATAGAATCCCTAGGTCTAATTTAATTATTGGAGCCAATTGAATCATCAGAACCATTAGAACCAATTTAGTTGTTAGAGCCAGCTACCTTGTTTCAAAGCATGTTTAGTTTAATCTGTCATTTTGGACCATTGAACTGTCGACACATTTTTAGAAAAGCTAGATAAAGTCATTATCAACGGAGAAATCATGTCAATTACCTCTACTTTTAAAGCATTAGTGGTCGAAGAGAACAACGATCAAACGTTTAGCAAACAAATTGTCCAGCGTAGCACCAGTGACTTGGCAGATAACGATCTAATAATTGATGTCAAATACTCTTCCTTGAATTTCAAAGATGCTATGTCAGCAAATGGCAATAAACGCATTACTCAACAATATCCTCATACACCCGGAATAGACGCCGCTGGCGTGGTTGTTAGCGATAGAACTGGTACGTTTTCCCATGGACAGGAAGTCTTGGTATTCGGCTACGATTTGGGAATGAATACCGCTGGTGGCCTAGGGCAGAAAATTGCAATTCCAGCTGATTGGGCGGTCGAATGCCCAGAAAACCTTAGTTTACGAAAAAGTATGATATATGGAACAGGCGGTATCACAGCCGCATTGTGTATTCAAAAGCTCGAGAAAATGGGTATGAAGCCGAGTGATGGTAAAGTGGCCGTCACGGGCGCTACGGGCGGAGTAGGGAGCATCAGTATTGCACTATTAAAGCAGCTTGGATACGAGGTGGTCGCTTTTTCCGGAAAGCCAGAACAAAGTGATTATTTGCGTAGACTAGGAGCGAGTGAAGTTCTGCATCGAGATGACATAAACAAAGTCCAAGACAAACCAGCTGGTAAGGAAATTTGGGCAAATGCTATCGATACCCTAGGTGGTGATTATTTAGCTAATTTATTAAAACAGGTCAAATCGGGTGGGGCAGTCACTTCTTGTGGGCTAGCCTCGTCTCCAGTGTTTTCTATGACAGTTCTGCCCTTCATTACGCGCGGTGTCTCGCTACTAGGTATCGATTCAGTCTACATTCCCTTAAAAGAGAAAAAAGCCATTTGGCAACGAGTCGCAACTGATATGAAATTAACCAATCTAGATAGTTATTGTGAAGAAATCAGTTTGGAACAAACTCCCGAATACCTTGACCGCTTTTTTAAAAAACAAGTTGTAGGAAGATATCTAGTAAAAGTCAGTTAACATGCGGGGGCAGTTGGTGGCCGCTACTGTTGGCTCGGTCTGAAAGACTTGACCAGTGACACTCGCAATGAAATAAAAACGTGGGGGAAATGGTGGACGCTACTGGGCTTGAACCAGTGACCCTCGCCTTGTAAGGGCGATGCTCTCCCAACTGAGCTAAGCGTCCAAAAAATCAGATTGCCAGTGTACCAATACATTACAGTAATGGTGGACGCTACTGGGCTTGAACCAGTGACCCTCGCCTTGTAAGGGCGATGCTCTCCCAACTGAGCTAAGCGTCCATATTGTTACACTTTCTTGCTTACTTGCCGTGCTTGGCAAGTGGAGCGCTATTATAGATATGGGGCTTTGACTGTCAACCGAAAAATACAAAAATTTGGTCGAATGGATAAAAACTAACCTTTTACACAGTTTATTCGTATTTCAAGCGCTTTGGCTTTTGATTCCGCTTATATGACTGGTAAACTTCGCGCTCAGGATTTTACAGGAAAACATCAATGTCAATTACAACTCGATTCGCTCCCAGCCCAACCGGTTACCTCCATGTAGGTGGTGCTCGAACGGCCTTGTACTCTTGGTTATATGCTAAAAGTAAAGGAGGTGATTTTGTTTTAAGAATCGAAGACACAGACATTGAGCGTTCTACACAATCGGCAATTGATGCGATTTTAGAAGGGATGGCCTGGCTTGGCTTGTCGCATGACAAAGGCCCGTATTATCAGACCAAACGATTTGATCGATACAAAGAGCTTATTCAACAGTTACTTGATGAAGGTAAAGCGTATAAATGTTTTATGTCATCAGCAGAGTTAGATGCCATTCGTGAAAAACAAATGGCTGCGGGTGAAAAGCCAAGATATCCGGGTACTTGGCGAGACAGAACGGATCATCCAGCCGATCAACCCTTTGCTATTCGTTTCAAAAACCCGTTAGCGGGTAGTGTTACCATCAAAGATCATATTCGTGGCGATATCGTTATTAGTAACCAAGAACTTGATGACCTTATTATTCAGCGTAGCGACGGTACTCCAACCTATAATTTTTGTGTTGTCGTTGATGACTGGGATATGGGTATCACTCATGTCGTACGTGGTGAAGACCATATCAATAACACACCGAGACAGATAAATATTCTTCAAGCATTGGGCGCTCCCATTCCAGAATATGCCCATGTTTCTATGATATTGGGCGATGATGGCAAGAAATTATCAAAACGTCATGGTGCGGTTAGCGTAATGCAATATCGTGATGACGGTTATTTGCCTCAAGCGCTGCTCAATTATTTGGTTAGACTAGGTTGGTCTCATGGTGACCAAGAAATTTTCTCTGTAGACGAAATGATTGAATTGTTTGATTTGGATGCAATTGGTCAATCAGCATCTGCTTTTAATACAGATAAGTTGATTTGGTTGAATCAACATTATATCAAGTCGCTACCTTCTTCAGACGTCGCTGAGCATGCAAAATGGCATTTTGATCAGTTAGACATAGATATTAACAATGGCCCATCGTTAGCTAGCGTGATTGAAATTCAAGCTGACCGGGTGAAAACCTTGAAGGAATTGGCTGAAATTAGTGTCTATTTCTATCAAGAATATGATGAATTTGATGCTAAAGCTGCTAAAAAGCATTTACGTCCTGTTGCTAAAGACGCTTTATTACTAGTGAAAGAAAAACTAAGCGGTCTGTCTACATGGGATCCTGAGTCTATTCAAGAAGCAATAAATTCAACCGCTGAAGAATTAGACGTTGGTATGGGGAAAGTAGGGATGCCTTTGCGTGTGGCGGTCACTGGGTCAGGTAATTCTCCGTCTTTAGATGTGACACTAAATTTATTAAATCAACAGCAAGTTGCGCAACGAATCGACAAAGCGCTTATTTATATAGCAAACAGGGAAAATTCGTAAAAAAATCGTTGACATAAAAAGGCCAGATGCCTAGAATGCGCCCCGCTGTCAAGGAATGGTGGCTAGCGACAAGCTTAGCAACTAGTGACATAAGCACGACGGGGCTATAGCTCAGCTGGGAGAGCGCTTGCATGGCATGCAAGAGGTCGGCGGTTCGATCCCGCCTAGCTCCACCAAATTTCAAGGATTATTTACTACGCTCCTAGGCCAGTAAATATAAAGAAAAGACAAATTCTCGTTTTGTAATGCGAAACCTTTTTAGTCTACGACTAATAATGTCGCTCCTCTCGCAGGCTCGACTCGCCTTACAAAAAATAGAAGGACAGTTAGGATAATGTCGCTCCTCTCGCAGGCTCGACTCGCCTAACTGAAAATCTCGGAAGCGTGCTTCCGAAAGAAGATTTTCAGTCCCCTTCGTCTAGAGGCCTAGGACACCGCCCTTTCACGGCGGTAACAGGGGTTCGAATCCCCTAGGGGACGCCATTTACACAGAAAGCATAGGATTTGTTTTCTTATTACAAGGATTGCTCATCACGCTCCTAGGCCGGTGAGTAAAAAGTAAAAATAGAAGGATATGTAAGGTAACTAGAAATTGTTGTTTTGAGATGGCTAAATAATGTCGCTCACCTCGCAGGCTCGGTTCTCCTTACAAAAAATAGAAGGACAGTTAGGATAATGTCGCTCCTCTCGCAGGCTCGACTCGCCTAACTGAAAATAGAAGGATATGTAAGACAGATAGTGTCGCGCGATTCGCTGGCTCATCTTGCCTTACAGAAATTTATCGAAGCTTGCTTCGATGAGCAAAATTTCTGTCCCCTTCGTCTAGAGGCCTAGGACACCGCCCTTTCACGGCGGTAACAGGGGTTCGAATCCCCTAGGGGACGCCACTTTATTTCGATAGAGTTTGAAAACCGCACTGATTAGTGCGGTTTTTTTATGGGTGCGAAAAAGTTAAATGTCGATTACAGTATCCACTATTAAATTATCAGGATACGAATGTTGTTTGAATGGCTAGGTAAAAAAATTGCCACCTACTTGCAAAAGCCCAGTTCAGGTGCTCAACAACCTGCAACCTGCACCGCAGAAGCTTTGGCGGCAACCTTGATAGTAGGCGATGTGTTACTTGTTGATGGCGCGAGTCGAGTCAGCAAAGCCATTAAATATCTCACCCAATCAACCTGGTCTCATGCTGCCTTATGCATTCAAGACAATAATCACCAAGAAAATGCCTCAGTGAGCAATATTTTGCTTCTAGAAGCTGACGTAATTGAGGGGGTGCGAATTATTTCACTTGAGAAATATGCAAATCAACATACTCGTATTTGTCGTCCAGTTGGTTTGTCTGATGAAGAAATTAATCATATGGTGAGTTTTGGCAAAAGCAGAATTGGCCATCAATATGATCGAAAAAATGTTATCGATCTCATGCGTTACCTTATCCAAACTCCACCTGTCCCTGTGGGTTGGAGGCGCAGCATGTTAAAACTGGGAAGTGGTGATCCCACTCAAGCCATATGTTCTACCTTGATTGCACAAGCTTTCCAATCTGTAAAATACCCAATAATGCCTGAAAAGGTGACGCTTCCTGCAGGCGTTAATTTGAAGTTAGAAGGGTTCTTTCGAGTGCGACATCACACCTTGTTTGTGCCGAGAGATTTCGACATTTCACCTTATTTCAATATCATCAAGCCGAGTTTGAACAAGAAATTTGATCCTCATGCAATCAAATGGCTAGATGATAAACCCTCTGATCTGTCATAATAGAAAACACTAAAATTAACTGACCTAGATAGGTTGCTGATTGGGCAACTTGAGAGGTTTTCGATATCGACTTATCTCTTTTAGGCAAAATGGAGATGTCCAAATTTACAATTGCAAATGCACATTCTGCAATATGGGTGTAGAAGCTACTGCATGTTTAGCACATTTTTAAGGAATAAATCCTAAAGTACCTATGAATATCGATTCCCCTTGTATTCGTAATTGTTGTCTAGACCAAAATGATATTTGCGTAGGCTGTCTACGAAGCTTAGAAGATATCTTATGTTGGGGGAGTGCTTCGGACACCAAAAAGTTAGCGATTTTAGAACAAGTGAAAATACGAAAACAAAAGCAACATCTTTTGCAACAAAATTTCAATAAGTGAAAGTTTTCTGATGAAAATTATACTGGCCCCAATGGAGGGTGTCGTCGACCATCTAATGAGAGATATGTTAACTCGCATTGGAGGCTATGATCTTTGCGTAACTGAGTTTGTCCGAGTCGTTAATCAACTGTTACCCAACAAAGTTTTTTATCGAATTTGCCCAGAACTGAAAAATCAGTGCGTTACTCCATCTGGCACTCCTGTCAGGGTGCAGTTGCTGGGGCAGGAGCCGAATTGGTTGGCAGAAAATGCACATCAAGCCATGGCGTTAGGATCTCACGGTATTGACTTAAATTTTGGTTGTCCTGCGAAAACCGTCAATAAGAGTAAAGGTGGGGCAGTGTTGCTCAAGGAACCTCAAACCTTGTATGACATTGTTAGCACGGTTAGGAAGGCGATGCCCAAGCCGCAAATATTGACGGCTAAAATGCGATTAGGTTTTGAGAATGACGCCTTGGCGATTGAAAATGCATTGGCAATTCAAGAAGCTGGCGCAGATAGTTTGGTTATTCACGCTCGAACCAAGGTCGATGGCTACAAACCTCCTGCATATTGGTCGCAAATAGCGAAGATAAAACAGCATACAAGTATCCCGATAATTGCAAATGGTGAAATCTGGTCGAAAGAACAAGCTTATCAATGCCAAATTGAGTCTAATTGTGAAAACATTATGCTTGGGCGTGGTGCTTTGGCGATGCCTAACTTGGCAAATGTGGTGAGAGGCGTTGATGAGCCGATGGAATGGGAGCAAGTTGTCGGTTTGTTGCTTGAATATTCGGGTTACGAAATCTTCGGTGATAAAGGTCGATACTTTCCTAATCGAATCAAGCAATGGTTAGGGTATTTAAAAATTCTGTATCCCCAAGCAGAAGAACTTTTTATGAGTATTCGCGCATTTAGGAATTCTGATGAGATTGTTAATGTTCTCAAGGCTCTAGACTTGCGCGGCGCCTCATAATTTCCAAGAATTCGTCTTCAATTGCAGTCTTGTATTTACCTGTTATGATAAATCTGTGGGTGCCAAACTCGCCCGCTTTACGATATCTAAATAAAAAAACACAAATAATTATAAATTGGCAGGAAACCATGATCCCAAAACTATCCCTCAAGACGCTGGCAATCGCCGTCGTTGGAGGTTCTTTGCTTATTGGCTGTAGCGAATCAAAACCAGAAAAAGAACCACCAGTTACTCTGAATAAAAAACCTTTCCCTAGCACGTATGTTCCTATGGCAAGCGAGCCCACTTTAATCACCAATGTCACCATTTTAGATGGGGTAGGCGGAAAAATAGAATCCGGCGCAGTGCTTTTTGTGGACGGTAAGATAGAAGCCATAGGTGAATCAGTAGAAGCGCCTGATAATTCGGTGAAAGTCGATGGTAAAGGCAAGTGGCTGACTCCGGGTATAATTGATGTGCATAGTCACTTAGGTGTATACGCAACACCGGATACCGCTTCTCATTCTGATGGCAACGAAATGACCAATCCTGTCACCGCACAAGTTTGGGCTGAGCATTCAATATGGCCACAAGATCCGGGCTTTAGCCGAGCATTGGCTGGCGGTGTTACCAGTATGCAAATCTTACCTGGATCGGCAAATCTAGTAGGCGGTCGGGCAGTTACGGTTAAAAACGTACCAAATAGAACCGTACAGGATATGAAATTCCCCGGTGCACCATACGGAATGAAAATGGCGTGTGGGGAGAACCCTAAACGAGTTTACGGGCAGAAAGGAGGACCTGGCACGCGAATGGGTAATGTCGCCGGCTATCGTCAGGCTTGGGCTGATGCTCAAGACTACGCAGCGAAATGGGACAGATATTACAGAGAACACGATGCTGGCAAAGATCCAAAAATTCCTAAACGGGATCTTAAATTAGAAACACTTCGTGGTGTTTTAGATGGCGAGATTATTGTACATATGCATTGCTATCGTGCTGATGATATGGGCACTATGCTCGATGTAATGAAGGAGTTTAATTATCAAATCGGATCATTCCACCATGCGGTTGAGTCCTACAAAATCGCAGATCGCTTAGCCGAAAATAAGGTTTGTTCATCCATGTGGGCAGATTGGTGGGGTTTCAAAATGGAAGCCTATGATGGAATTCAAGAAAATATACCTATGGTTCATTCTGCTGGTGCTTGCGCCATAGTTCATTCCGATAGTGATCAAGGTATTCAGCGTCTTAATCAAGAGGCTGCAAAGGCTTGGGCAGATGGAAAGCGCGTAGGGCTCGATATTTCTCAAGCTGATGCGTGGCAGTGGGTTTCAGCCAATCCGGCTAAATCATTAGGCATTTTCGAGCAAACAGGTTCAATCGAAGTAGGTAAACAGGCTGATTTAGTGCTTTGGAGTGATAACCCTTTCTCAACGTATTCTCAAGCGGAACATGTGTACATAGATGGTGCGTTAGCATTTGACCGAAATGACCCAAGTTCTTGGCCAGTTAGTGACTTTGAATTAGGACAACCCGGAGAAGGAGATCGCAAATGAGAAACGTTAAATCACTTGCTATATCAATACTGATAATCGGTGCATCCACTTTGTCTTTGTATGCACAAGCGAAGAATATCGCGATTGTTGATGCGACTGTGCACACCATGTCTGACAAAGGAACGTTGGAAAATGCCACCGTTTTGATCCGCAACGGTAAAATTCAGACAGTGCTTTCTGAGCGACCCGCTATTTCTGGCTACGAAGTCATAAATGCCAAAGGAAAAGTCGTTACACCCGGGCTAATTGGAGCATATACGTCCCTCGGCTTAGTCGAAGTAGGCTTTTCTGCAGGCACGGTTGACAGTAACTCGTCTGCTAGTGCGATATCAAAAACGGGTGCGGCACTTGATGTATCCTATGCGGTAAATCCAAAATCTACTCTCATTGCTATTTCTAGAATTGAAGGTGTGACGTCTGCCGCGACCACAATGACCAGGACCGGACAACTGTTTAACGGGCAGGGAGCGATAATTTCATTAGGAGATACCATTACTCCGGTTATCAAACCAAAGGCCTTTTTGTCTGTCGCAGTAGACAACGGTGGAGCTGATAATACCGGGGGTTCAAGGGCTGCACTTTGGACGACCTTAGAACATGTATTGTCTGAGGCAGCGTTTACTCAAGGTAAAAAGCTGGATCCGCTTTCATCTTGGCATGGTATTTCTACCATTGCTGATGCGAAAGCACTGAATTCCTTCTTGATGGGAGAGCAACCCATATTAATTGAAGCTCATCGAGCTGCTGACATATTGCAAGTAATTGAGTTAGGTAAGCGTTACCCCAAAATGAATCTAGTCATATTGAATGCAACTGAAGGGTGGCAAGTAGCGGAACAATTAGCTGACGCCAATATAGCGGTTATACTCAACCCAGAATCAAACCTGCCTTACGAATTTGATCAACTTTCTGCGACCTTGGAAAATGCAGGCAGATTGCAAAAAGCCGGTGTCACTGTGGCAATAGGAATGAATACGCACAATATTCGATTAGCCAAACAGCATGCTGGTAATGCGGTAGCAAATGGTTTGCCCTGGCAAGCCGGTCTGGCCTCGCTGACTATCAATCCTGCAAAAATCTACGGTATTAGTGATACCCATGGCAGTATTGAGACAGGTAAGCAAGCTGATTTAGTTATATGGTCCGGTGATCCTTTGGAGGTAACTGAAACGGCAGAACAAGTTCTAATCAATGGTGAGCGTATTGAAATGGTTTCTCGACAAACGAAATTAAGAGACCGATATTTGAAAAAACACGAACAGAAATCTGTTCACTATGTTCGCTAAGTCTAGTATTCGCTGAATTGCTGAACACAAATCGTCGAAGGAATGAGCAAGAATAAATTTATTACATTTTTTCTTGTTCAAATTCGACCGGAATATTTGTGTTTTGCATGCTAGCTGTATATAACATAGACCTAACCGCTATATTGAGTTTTGTCATCGCGGTTTCGAAGTCAAAGAAACGAGTAATTAGATAGTTAAAATCTAAACAGTTTTATGGCTAGACAACACAAATAAAAACTACAACCAAGATTAATGGAAAACTACTATGAAAACTTCAATAAGTAAGTTGGCGAAGAGTATCCGATTTATTGCCTGTGCATCTGCTGCAGCAAGTGTCGTTTCAGTATCTTCAGTCAGCGCACAGGAAGCGGGCGCTGAAGAATCCGTCGAAAAAATCGCAATCGTGGGCTCTCGTGCAGCGCCGAGATCTGTCGGTGACTCGGCTGTTCCTATTGACATCATTAGTGCTGATGAGTTCAAAGCACAAGGTTCCACTGACATTACTACCATGATGCAGTCTGCAATTCCATCGTTTAACGTTAACGACCAACCTATTAACGATGCTTCAACACTAGTACGTCCAGCAAACCTGCGAGGACTTGCTCCGGATCATACGTTGATTTTGGTCAATGGAAAACGTCGTCATCGCTCAGCGGTAATCACTTTCTTGGGTGGTCAAATTTCGGATGGCGCACAAGGCCCTGATATTTCAACTATCCCCTCAATTGCATTGAAGCAAGTTGAAGTTTTAAGAGATGGCGCTGCAGCACAATATGGTTCAGATGCCATCGCCGGTGTCATTAACTTTGCATTAAAAGATGACTCAGAAGGCGGTGCAGTCGAATTTAATACCGGTCGATACTACGAAGGTGATGGCGATGCTTTCATGCTTGCCGGTAACGTTGGCGTTGCATTGACAGATGATGGTTTTGCTAACTTTTCGTTAGAATACCGTCAATCAGACCCTACTTCTCGTAGTGTGCAGCGTGATGATGCCGCTGCTTTGATCGCGGGTGGAAACAGCAGTGTTGCTGACCCTGCACAAGTATGGGGTAGCCCAGAAATTAAAGATGATTTGAAATTCTTTGCCAACATGGGCTTGGATTTGGGCAACAATAAAGAAGCCTATTTGTTCGGTAATTATGCCAGACGTGAAGTAGAAGGTGGTTTCTATTTCCGTAACCCACATAACCGTGGTGGTGTTAATGATGGTGGAACAAATGAAGCAGGTGAACAACTTCTATTAGTGGGTGATTTAACTGGTGATATGTCAGGAAACTGTCCCACTGATATCGTAGTGGGTTCTAATGTTTTGGAAAACCCAACTTATATTTCAGACGTAGCAAACAACCCAGATTGTTTTGCCTTCAATGAAATGCTTCCGGGTGGTTTTACGCCTAAATTTGGTGGCATAGTCACTGACTCCTCTCTTGTTGTCGGTACCAAAGGTTCATTGGAAAGCGAAGTTAACTATGACGTGAGTGGTTCTTACGGTAGCAACGAAATTGAATATGCTATCAACGGCACTATTAACCCTTCTCTTGGTCCTGATACGCCTCGTTCATTCAAACCCGGTCGTTATATCCAAACTGAAGCAAGTTTTAACGTAGATGTTAATAAGTCTTTTGATGTGGGTATGGAAGAACCTCTATTCCTTGCCGGTGGTATGGAATACCGTTATGAGTCATTTGAAGCCATTGCTGGTGATCCTAAATCTTATGAAGTCGGCCCATTAGCAGCACAAGGGTTCGGTATCGGTTCAAACGGATTCCCTGGCCTAGCAGCGCGCTTCCAAGGTAAAAATAGTCGTAACAGCGTTGCACTCTATCTTGATTCTGAAATCTACTTGACTGAAGACCTAATGGTAGGCGGAGCAATACGTTTTGAAGACTTTACTGATTTTGGTAACACCACCAAAGGTAAAATCTCAGCACGTTACCAGTTGAATGATACGATGGCTTTGCGTGGCGCAATTGCAACAGGTTTTAAAGCACCGACAATCGGACAATCAAACGTTCGTAACGTAACGACTGCTTTTTCGCCAGCTGGATTGGTTGACCGTGCAACTTTGCCTCCTTCCGATCCGATAGCGATCCAAAAAGGTGCTACACCACTTCAACCTGAAGAGTCTACAAGTTACAGCTTCGGCTTCGTGGGTGAGTTCGATAATGGCGTATTCCTTACGATTGATTACTTTAATATCGAATTGGAAGACAGAATCAGTACGACTTCCGGCCTTCAACTTAGTGATACCGATATTGCAGCATTGTTGACTCAAGGTGTAACCGATGCTTCAAGCTTCAGTGAAGTTAGTTTCTTTACAAACGATTTCTCAACCACAACTCAAGGTGTTGATGTCGTTGCTAATTACACAGCGGGTATGTTCGGTGGCGATACTGTTTTCTCGTTAGCTGCTAACTGGACTGATACTCAAGTGGACTCAGTGAAAACCTTTATGATTGATGGAAACGAAGTTCAGAACATTTCTGATACACGTATTCGCATGATTGAAGATAACTTGCCTGAGTATCGCTTTAGCTTGACGGCAAATCACACTAATGGCGATTGGAGATTCCTAACTCGATTGAACTACTTCAGCGAAATATTTGAAGATCACATCGATGCAGGCCTGCCTATCGAAGAAGTGAGTGCAGAAGTGACAGTAGATGTTGAAGTTGCTTACTACTTGGCAGAAGATTTCATCGTGACATTGGGTGCTAAGAACGCATTCGACAACACACCAGATGAAAATACACTTTACGATACAGAAGTTGCGGGTTCTCTTTATCCAACCACTTCACCTATCGGCATCAACGGCGGTTACTACTACCTGAAAGGTGTATACAGTTTCTAATTTGACATTTAAAACGTAGAAATTGTTAAATTTAAAGCCGATCATTCGTGATCGGCTTTTTTGTGGAGTTTAGTTTAATAGCAGAGGTTCTAACTGCGCTTGCATCAATTCAGCAATCAATGGTTGAGCTTCAAGGTTTGGATGAATTTGGTCTTTTTGCATTAGTGACTTATCTAGCCCAATATCTCTTAAGAAGAAGGGTATCAGAGGCACGTCATGTTTTTCAGAAACTTCTACAAACATGTTCACAAACATCTCATTATATCTACGCCCATAATTGGTTGGTACCAACATTTCTTGCAAAATTACCGCTACACCTCTTTCATGGGCAAGTTCAATCATACTTTCAATGTTGCGTTGCATTTTTTTGATTGAGTGACCTTGTAAACCGTCGTTTCCTCCCAATTCTATGTATAGATGTGTTGGGTTGTGTTGGTCTAACAATCGAGGAAGCCTAGACAAGCCTCCGTCCGTTGTTTCACCGCTTATTGCTGCGTTAATAACGTAAATCCCTTGTTCTTGCCACGCATTTTGTAACAAACTAACCCAGCCTTGCTCTTGTGTTAGTCCATATGCAGCGCTTAGGCTATCACCTAAAACAACCAGTGTTTGCTTATTTTGAGGCATTTCCACCGGTTTTGATGAAGCGAAAATGTGATCTGAAAAGATCAAAAAGGGTATAAATACTAATCCGATTTTTAACAGACGTGAAACGTCTTTTTTTGACCAAAAGTGCACTATGACAACGACTCCAAAAGTAATGATAGAAACAAAAGATATCACCAAAATAGTTAGTACGAGTGAAGGTGAACTTCAGATCCTTCAACCAATTAGCTTCAATGTCAAGGCGGGTGAGTCGGTTGCTATAGTCGGTGCGTCCGGCTCCGGTAAATCGACGCTTTTAAGCCTTTTAGCAGGATTAGACCAAGTCAGTGAAGGCGAGATTTTACTCGATGGAGCGGGCCTTCACAGCATGGACGAAGAGCAACGAGCTAGGCTGCGAGGGGAAAAAGTCGGTTTTATCTTCCAGAGTTTTATGCTGGTGCAAAGCTTAACAGCCATTGAAAATATCATGTTGCCAGCAGAGATAGCCGGGCTAGAAAACGCAAAGCAACTTGGACAGGAGATCCTTGAACAAGTTGGTCTCGGTCATAGAGGAAATCATTATCCTAACCAGTTATCTGGTGGAGAGCAGCAGCGTGTTGCTATAGCCCGCGCTTTTATCACTAAGCCTAAAATATTGTTCGCCGATGAACCAACCGGTAACCTAGATTCTGCAAACAGTGAAAAAGTGGAAAAGCTACTATTTGATCTAAACCGTGATTCTGACACGACCTTGGTTTTGGTGACTCATGATCCTGAATTAGCGTCTCAATGCCAAAGACAATTGCACATGCATGCAGGTGAACTGACGGAAGTGTTTACCGAAAGTGATGATGTTTCTGAATCTCAAAAACAGGTTGGTTAAAAATGAATAATGCACTGAGTTTAGCTTGGCGGCTGTTTAAACATGAAGCCAAGCGAGGTGAACTAACTATAATTTTGTTTGCCATCGTGTTGTCGGTTGCCTCGGTATTATCTTTGTCACTTTTCAGTGAGCGATTGCAAAGCGCGTTAACAGCGAAAAGTGCGGATTTTATTGCAGCTGACCGACTATTAGATTCAAACAAACCCGTAGACCAAGCTTGGATTGATAGAGCCATAGAGGAGGGGTTAGAAACCACTCGACAGGTTTATGCTCGGTCAATGGTCTTCGGTAATGAAGATATGACGCTAACTAGCCTTCGAGCCGCCGATCAAGGATACCCACTAAAAGGCACATTAAAAACATCTGAAACGCCATTTGGATTAGGCGAGGAGACCAATTATCTGCCGAACAAGGGAGAAGCTTGGGCAGAATCGAGATTATTTCAGACTCTTGGCATAAAAATTGGTGACAAAATTGAAGTGGGAGACGCTGAGTTTATTTTAACTCGCGTTATCACTGAAGTTCCCGACGCTGGTTTTAGTGTATTTGGCGGAAATCCCAAGGTTTTGATTAACTACTCTGAGTTAGAGTCTACCAACATCACCGGACCAGGTAGTCGCATCACCTACACTTACTTTTTTGCTGGTGATAAGTCTGATTTGGAGGACTATTATGATTGGCTAAAACCCCAGTTGGACCGCGAAATTCACGATTGGGATTCCGTTGAAGATGACAGTTCACCGATCGGTCGCTCGGTGGGCAGAGCAGAGCAATATTTCTTATTAGCCAGTTTACTTGCAATTGTGTTGGCCGCAGTATCAATTGCAGTTGCCGCGCAGCGATACAGTCAACGTCACTATGACCCTGTGGCCATCATGAAAACCCTTGGGGCTAGCAGAAAGTTAGTGCAACGCGTTTATTTATATCAAATTAGTTTTATCACTTTTTTTGGAATTGTGTTGGGAACAGCCGCCGGTCTAGCCATACAGCAAGTGGTAGTGAGTGCAATTGCAGACACGGTTGATGTATCTCTAGATGTGTGGCACTGGCGTCCGCTGATTATTGCTGTGTTTACAGGTGTCACTTGTGCTGTGCTGTTTTCCCTTTACCCACTATTAAAACTATTTTCTGTACCACCTTTGCGCGTTCTAAGAAGAGATCTTGGCGCTGGCATGAGTTCTCGCATCATTCAATTTGGTGCCATGGGTTCAGCTATCTTGTTATTGATGTGGGCGTATAGCCAAAACATAAAAATCAGCTTAATTTTGTTCGTCTCTGGTATTGCTTTAGTCTGTGCGCTCTTAGTAGTGACCTTTGCATTGATTTGGGTTGGTAGGAAACTTGGACAAGGGAAGATGGGCGCCTGGCAACTCGCTTGGGCTCGCATAAAACGACGGGCAATGGACAACAGCGTACAGCTTATTAGTTTCTCTATCACCATCATGTTATTGCTTGTTGTTTTAGTGATGAGAAATGACATGGTGTCGCAATGGCGAGATCAACTGCCACAAGGCACGCCAAACTATTTTCTGACCAATATCACGCAAGACAAAAAAGACAATTTAGTTGAGCATTTTAGCGCTTCTGATGTTCAGCCCGATGGATTTTATCCAGTGGTTAGAGCTAGATTCGAGGCAATCAATGATGAAAAAATTCGTACTGCCGTGAGTAAAGAAGACGAGAATGCGCAAAATCGTGGACGCAATGGTCTTGGTAGAGAAGCCAATTTAACTTGGACAGATGTATTGGCAAAAGGCAACAAAATAGTCGAAGGTCAGTGGCTTGATAAGTGGCAACCAGGGGACCCCTATGGTGTCTCCATTGAAGAACGAATAGCCGAAAGATTAGATATCAAAATGGGCGATACGTTAACCTTCAATATCGGAAGTGAGGTGGTAGACGTTGAAGTCACCAGTGTGCGAGAAGTGAACTGGCAAACGATGCAGCCTAACTTCTTCTTTGTTTTACAACCTCAAGCGATGAAGGAGTTTACGCCAACTTATATAACAAGTTTCCATCTGCCCACAGAACAGAAATCGCAGGTCACAGAACTAATGCGACCGTTTGCTAGCGTGACCCTGATAGATGTTGATGCCAGAATTAATCAGGTTCGAGACGTTGTTGATCAAGTTTCTCTAGCTGTCGAATTTATCTTGATCCTAGTGTTAGTCGCCGGTTCACTCGTGTTAATTGCGCAAGTACAGGCAAGTATGGACGAACGACAACAAGAACTTGCCATCTTAAGAACGCTAGGAGCTAAAGGTGGGTTAATACGCGCTAGTGTGGTTTTCGAGTTTCTAATTATAGGTGTGGTAGCGGGTGGAATGGCGGCAGTCGCCAATGAATTAACCCTCTATTTGTTGCAATCTCAAGTGTTCCAAATGGAAGGAAAAATGCATTGGGAATATTGGTTGTTGGCTCCTACCGTTGGCGCTGTTGTTGTAGGTTTACTTGGCGCAGCTGGATGTTGGCGACTATTGACGTTAAACACCAGTCAATTGTTGAGAAAAATGGTCTAAATTTTTTTCGAATCCCCTAGGGTCAACAGACCCTAGGTTTATCTCAAAATCCAAATGAATTAATTGGCCATTTGATGTTTTACATCAGATGGCTTTTTACCTCTTGCCGATCCTATAGGCACAAATCGTTCTATTGTTGCTGTGCTGGTGCATTTCGGTAAACACGTCTATTCTTAATGTTTAAAAATTCCAACGAAACTTGAATAAGTGTAAAAGGATCTAGATGAAACGGATTCAACATTTAAAATCCCCTGTACCACTCAATATGGCTGAAACGTTTCGCTTGATTTTCAAAATCTTAATAATTTGTGGACTTTGCATGGAATTGGCGTTTGCTTCTAGCGATCACCAAAAACTAGTAGAAAGCCCAGAAAATTTTAGAGATATCAGTTTACACACTTGGCAAGGCCTAGCACGATTGGGCATTCCTGACAGCAAGGGTTTGCCAATTTTACAAACGCAAAACTACAATTTGTCTCAGGATTTAAAAAATAAACCTGAGCTTGCTAAACAGCTTGGCGATTCTCTCGAACTGCACAACTATTCGCTAGGGCTTCTTGCGATATTGGATTACATGCGAGCAAATCAAGATTGCTTTACAGCGCTGGATTCCTATGAAGCGAGAAAAGAACAGTGTTCAGGGGTATTGATACAGCACAATTCGCAACTCGCTCCTTGGAAAGCCAATATTCGACATCTAGCATTGGCCTTAAAAGCCAATGTGCATAGCAAGCTATTTTGCCAAAGTAGCGATGAAAATAACGCCTGCGGTGCAACCAATCTTGAGCAAATTACCTTAAAAGAACCGAACGGGCGGGTAAAACGTCTAGATGAATTTCAACGACGTGATTTTTTCGCTCAATTGATGAAGAACTATCAAGGGGATTTTGAACGGTTCTGGCAGAAGGCTGTTTTTCCAAAAGAAGCTTGGTTGGTACAAACCATTAGGCTTAGCGAATATGATTTCAACAAACAACAATATCTTTTTGATTTAAGTCCTACTGTGGGTTTTACTAACCGTCAATTTCCAGTGGTACAACAACCCGGAAAGAAGCACGTTAAAAACGCAATTCAATCTCGCGTTTTTTCAATATCACCAAGTTATCAGGCCAAGTTAGATTTTGAACAAGGCCGCGCATTTGCAAATGCAAACTCAATCAAGGTTGCTTTGCCTGTTGAACCGAGTAAAGCGCGTGAAATAGGGCAATTAAATAAGCAACGTATCTTCTTTGCTGTAACCAAAATTCGCTTTTTACCTCGCACACTTCAAGATGCGTGGAAACCTGTTTCATCTGCTTCAAAGGTTTCTTATCACTTTGCTGAAAATAAGGTGTCTCTCTATCAAGATTCTGGGTTAGAAAATAAAGTTGTAGAAATACCTATTAATGATGCGGTAATAGAAAGCCCAGTTAAAGCAGCAGAGGATAAAGAGCGGCCTTGGTCTCAAGAGGCTAGGGTATTTGATGCAAGAGCGTATGCACTGCTTAGATTGCAACACGGCCCAATTAGCGAAGAGAGTTTGCAAACTATAGCCAACAGCGTGGCGCAAAATGAACGTCGTTTGTGGGCTAAACACCAATCAGCATTAGCGCAATTGAAAAAGCCACTTCATGAGGGAAAAACCCAGGCTCAACAGCAACAAATTGAAAATACCCGTCGCGCATTACAAGATCGCGCTAAACTAGCCCATGTAAATTGGCAGCAAATAGATGCGAATAAGAAACAAACTCTGTTTGATTTTATGATGGCCGAGAGTGATCCCAATAAATCTTGGCCAGACTCATTTGATGCAGTTAATTGGGGACTAAATATTGCCACTATTTTTCCTAAAGGCCACTTTTCGAGTGATCCCAATCTGGCTCATTTACCTGCCAATGAACAAGACAAATCAATACTCAAAAAGTTTCTCAATGAATTTGCCAATCGATATCAAACTAAGAATATGACGTTGGTTTATGGATTGTCTGATATAAGCTATGACCCTCAAACCAAACAACTAGATTTTTCACGGCGATGGCCATTTCGACTTCGTCCCAACATAATGTTTGATGATGATGAGAGCCACAAAATATCTAGCCAACTAGCTCCTTTGGTGAGTGCTAAGGCGAAATCTAAAGCCATATATCCATTTACCACTTCCACCGCTCAATTGGGTTCGCTGATTCCCGATCCCAAATTGCCGCAGTGCAAACGAAACAACAAAACCCAGTCGGAAGATTGTGCTATACGCTATCAAACGTTTCTTCAAGCCCAATGGCCTTCAGCTTCGTTTGCTCTTGACCGTGAATTGGCAATTCCTAAAGTGCAAATGGATGCACAGCAAAGTGCCAAGCTGTTGAATTCGCGAAGCAGAGAACATTCGGGATGGAGATTGGTGGTTGAACTTCAAAATATTGACATGGAAGTTTCCAAATTTGAATACAAAAGTAGAAACAAGGCGCAGCCTATAAAAGCTGAGGCCCAAACTATTTTTGCTTCGGTAAAAAACGCATTCATAGTAGCACCCAATGGCGAGGTGATTTGGCGAGCTTCTGCTGAAGACTTAAATGAACCGGTAGATGGTTCTAAATTATTGACTGACAAAGAACCCGATTTTAGCTGGCAGTCACCAGTGACGTTATTTAGTGATGGTCAGGCAAATAAAGCGCTATATGATTTTATGTTTGCCAAGTACTACCCCAACTCTTTAGATAAGCGGTTTTTAGAGGCTATGTTTAGTTCTCGATGGATTTACGAAAATTCGACGGATGAACCTGTAGGTGGACGTTTTTTCAATCAACAAGCAAGAACACCTACCTGGCAAGATTTACAGCGGGCCTTGCCTGATTTTAAGACGTGGTTAACTGTCCGAGCCACTAGTTTGCCAAACAATATAAAAATACTTATGCCCATGAGATACGCTAACAATACTGTTACTACAACCCAATGTGCAAAGTTAAGGATGACGCCCAAAAGCCCCTTGCGTAACAGCGGCTCAGCGCAAATTATCGCCGATAGCAAAGTGAGGCAATGTGAAACCGCTGAGAGACAAGCCCTGAGTCAATTTAACCGGTGCGAACAATTGAGAGCTAACTTAGCAAGCGCAGAAGTTAGATTGTCTGATGCTGAAAAAGAGGGCTGTAAGCAAGCCAACGAAGCAGCTAATACGCAAAATACGAATAGCGATTCTGAATCAATTAATGAAAACAGCAGTTGTAATTTCAATAACTTGGAGCTAACTCAACTGCAACATGCCGCGATGTCTTGTATAGCAGAGCGTTGTGGCGCTACCCCGAAAACGATGGCAGAGATGACTAGTTATCAACAATGCGCACAATCAGTAACCACAGAGGTGCAAACGCAATTGCAAGCAGCTTTGAGTGGTGGTCAAGTTAATCTCAACAAGTCCAAAACCAAAAATAATAGTTTGGACAACTGCAAGCCACACAGAAATGACATTCGCAATACCAAATCAAGCATGAAGTCTTATCGTTGTGACAATCACATAGCCGCGCCTGAACCAATGAATTGTAAAGTATTAGGTGAAATCGAGATAGCTTCTCATATGCACGTGGAGCGACTTGATTTACCAGAAAAATGTGGTGGGCAAAGCGCATTTATGAGAAAAAGTAACTCTTCCGCAAGCTTGTTACCCTCAGCTAAAGCATATTCCGATACTAACCTGCATCTTGAGATGGCGTTTGACAAAATAGAAATACCTTATGATCCTCCGTACTCGTCTAGCCAAAAGAATTCCAACGCAATTTTAGAATTGGAAATGGAGATTAAAACCGCAGAAGCAAGCAACAGGAAGAATCAAATGAAATTTCTAACCAATATAAAATCAATGCAAGTAAAAGAAGCAAAGTAAATATATTAAGGTCAACAGCCCCTAGTGCTTATGATTAAACAAATCTTCAGGTGTTAGTGAGTCAATAACTTGTACTTTTTTGCCGTTTAAAACTACACTTTTAGTGTAATAACCACAGAAAAGGACGCTTAAAATGCAAATTAAGCACTCAAATATTCCGAATCTGATGATGTTATTCACAACTGTGATGCTGTTAACTTCCTGCGTATGTCCGGACACCAAAAAGCTCAATGCAATCTCGACCGTCGGTAACAGCGGCAACGGTTATGCAACTCACGCTGCTTGTGAAGTCGACCGTTTAGCTAGTACAAATTGCTCTTCTTACACCAGTAAACCCGCTTCTTGCGACGCACATTGCACTACCAAACTCGGCTGCATAGGTAAATCTGGTGGAGCTTCGACGGCTTCAGTGGGTAATACGTGCTTTATCAATCAAGCTGATGATAAATACTATTATAAATGTCTCAAAACCTACGAGTGCGATTGTATTTAATCCGCTTTGTTAACCAAACAAATTTTCAAATGCTTCGTCAATGGTGGGAAATTTAAACGAAAATTTGCTTTGTTCTAGCTTCATCGGCACTACCCGTTGGCCGTGGATAAGTAAATCTGCCATTTCTCCCATGGCGAATTTTAAAACAAACTTTGGTGTGGTAAATAGGCAAGGACGATGTAATGATTTCGCTAAACTTTCAGAAAAATGAGCATTAGTAACCGGCTCAGGAGCCGTGAAGTTATAGACACCTTGGCAATCCGCATTGTTTATTAGGTGCAATATGCCATTGACCATGTCTTCAATGTGGATCCATGACATGAAATGATCACCTGAACCAATTGGCCCACCCAGTCCGAGTTTAAAAGGTAAGAGCATTTTCTTTAATGCACCTTCTCCTTTCGCTAAAACTATTCCTGTGCGTAAGATGCACACGCGGGTTTTCTCAGTCGCGATATCCAAAGCAAGTTTTTCCCAAATTTTACACAACATATGGCTATATTCATCGCTGGGATTATCGAATGTTTCATTTATCTCGGTTTCATCCTGACGACCATAAAAACCGATGGCAGAGCCACTGATCAATAGCGAGGGTAGAGATGTGCTTTTTGTGAATAACTCAGCAAGCTTACTAGTTGTGCCCCAACGACTTTTTTCGATAATAGATTTCTGTTTATCAGTCCACCTCTTACTCACGATAGGTTCGCCAGCTAAATTGATAACAACATCAAAGGCGTTGAGATCAGTTAATTGGTCTAGGTCAGAAATGTAATTAGGTTCAGTTCCTAACATCTTCTCAGTACCAGCGACATTGCGAGTGAGAACAGATACTTGGTGTTCTGCAATTAATTTGGCTACTAACCGAGATCCAATTAAACCGCTACCACCGGTAATGAGAAAATTCATAAATTGCTAGCCTTTGTTACACGACAAACAAAGAGAAACAGAATCTGAGAATCTAAGGGCATGAGGTTTATCCACTTCCGCTTCCGCATAAGAAACCCAAGGATGTTCAGCCGCTATCTCAAGGACGTCGTAAGTCAGCTTTTCAAGCAACGAAAAGCGATTATCCTCAACCAGTTTGATGATGCGCTTGGTAATGGTTTTATAGTTAAGTGCATCATCCATTTGATCCGAATCTGTCGCTTTCTCAGCGTCGTAGTGAATCTTTACATTGATAACTACGTCTTGCTGATTAAGAATTTCATCTTCATTTATCCCTATGTAGGTGCGTAAACGAAGATTTTTAATACGAATTGTAGCGGGGTTCAAATTCATTAAATTGAGGTTCCTATACCTGTTAAATATTAGTTTAAAAATTTACCTTAATTCGATTGCGAATTGGGTCAATTTTAAAGTTTGTATCTGGTGTGTTTCCAATACTCACTATATCTGATAGTTTGTGGTGATTATCTAGTTATTTGTTCACTACATCAGAGTATATATGGAAATTAAGTCACCAAAAGCCGTCAAAGCCTTGCTGGTAATGGCATCATTAGTGGTTGTGCTTGCCGGAATTAAAGCGGCTACCACCATTGTCGTGCCTTTCCTCTTATCTGTTTTTATTGCCATGGCATGCAATCCAGTCATTGTCTGGTCAAGCAAATTTAAAATACCACGTTGGTTATCAGTCATATCAGTAATACTCTTAATAGTGATTTTTGGATTTATGCTGGCGGGATTAGTTGGCAATTCAATGACCGAGTTTCGTCAAAATATGCCTATCTATAAAGAGCAATTGAATAGTGAAACCTTGTGGATTTCCAATCAGCTAGAAGCACTGTTCGACATACAACTCAATAGCTCACTTTTTCTTTCTTATTTGGATCCTGGCATCGCCATGAATATGGCAACCAACTTGTTATCAAGCCTTGGTGGGGTTCTTACCAACTTCCTACTGATATTATTGACCGTAGTATTTATGCTGTTTGAAGCCGAATCTGTTCCAAAGAAAGTGCATATTGCATTAGACGATCCCTCTATGCGGATTCAACAAATCGATAAGTTTTTAACGTCGGTAAAAAATTATTTAGTCATTAAAACCTTAGTAAGTATTGCTACTGGCGGCATTATTGGATTGTGGTTATTTGTTTTGGGTGTCGACCACTTTATGTTGTGGGCAGTGCTGGCATTTTTGCTGAATTACATACCTAATATTGGTTCAATCATTGCTGCAATACCTGCGGTGCTCCTCGCATTTGTGCAGTTAGGTCCTGCTACCGCTGGCTTAGCCGCTTTAGGTTATATTGCCAGCAATACCATTATGGGTAACGTGGTTGAACCGAAATTTATGGGGCGTGGATTGGGGCTTTCTACCTTAGTAGTGTTTCTTTCATTGATCTTTTGGGGTTGGCTACTTGGCACGGTGGGAATGTTGCTTTCAGTGCCCTTGACCATGATTGTGAAAATTGCCCTGGAGTCTAACCCTGACACCAAATGGATAGCACTTTTATTAGACAGTGAGGATGCGGTTAACGACGAAGCTAGTGAGCTGAAGGAAACTGAACCGGAAAGTTGATTTCGATTTTTGCTCCGCCCAAGTTAGAGTCAGAAATATGCAATTGGCCTTGGTAAGCAGACACAAGGTCAGACACAACTGCCATACCGATACCTTGACCTTCTTGATAGCTGTCGAGACGCTTTCCTCTATGCAACAATTCCTCTCTAAATTCAGACGCTATACCCGGTCCATCATCTTCAACAGATAAAGAGAGTGTTGTCTCCGTGAGACTAGCTTGAATGGCCACACGAGAGTTAGCTGCCTTGCATGCGTTATCTAGCAAATTGCCGAGAATTTCCATCAAATCGGTTTTATCGCCTTTAAATAGGCAATCGTCGCCAACATTGACTGAATATTGCAGTTGCTTTTCTGAATGCACCTTTTTCATGGCGTTGACGAGCTTTTCTGCCACAGGTGATACTGGTTCGGCTTGTTCCCACCCTGAGCCAGCTCCTGCTACAGCTCGTTTCAATTGACGCTGAATGATATTGTCGATTTGTTGCAATGGCTCGTTTGCTGTCGTTGGCAACGATTTGACCCCGGAAAGCACAGCCAGAGGTGTTTTTAAGCTATGCGCCAAGTCACTTAAACTATTCTTGTAGCGGCTTCGTTGTTGTTGTTCTGTATCTAGTAAATGGTTAATACTATTTTTGAGTTTCTCCAACTCTGGAGGATAGGGTTGAGATATACGTTCAATTTCACCTGCTTCTGCCTGTTTTATTTGTTCAATGAGCTTAGTGATAGGCTTGAGAGCTGTGTTCAAACTTAGCAGTAATAAAACCAACAGCAACAAGGCAACTAATCCGAGCCAATACCAGAGGGTAGTCGCGAAGGCTTCACGTTCCTGGTTGAACACACGCTTGTCTTGGATCACAAAGAAACTGACAGGAACAAATTGGTCGGAATCATCGAATTCAGCGGTGTAGGCGAAAAGGAAGTAATCTGATAACAACATAAATTCTGGAATGAATATCTCTTCACCAATTTGTGGAGCTTGCAGATCGGGTTGTTGTAACCAATTCAAGGTTGATAGCGATTGCCAAACTAGTTGGTCGTTCACTTTAATAAACGCATAGAGACCAGAACCTGGAATGTTCAGACGGTCATTAAACAGTTGATTTGGCATGTCATGCTTGCCGTTGCGCATATCGAACTCTGAAATTAAAGTCAGATTTTGCACACGCAATTGCTCGAGCATGGACTGGGTTAGACTGTTAGTGAAGGCTTTTTCAAGCGTAATCGCGGTTAATGGGATAAAAAACAACAAGGCCAATACTGCCGCCGCAAAGCTCCTTAACCTGAGTGACAGTCTAATCATGAATGCTAGGAGAGATCCTTGTTAATTCGGTATCCACGTCCTCTGAGGGTCTCTATAGGCTTGTATTGTCCTTGTGGGTCTAGCTTTTTACGAAGTCTGCCGACGAAGACTTCAATAACATTGCTGTCTAGATCGAAGTCTTGATCATAGATATGTTCAGTCAATTCCGTTTTAGAGACTATTTTTTGCGGATTTAACAAAAGGTACTCTAACACCTTGTATTCATAAGCAGTTAACTCAAGTGAATTGCCATCAACTTTGACTTCTTCTGAAAGGGTATCTAACGAAATGGGGCCGCGTTCAATAGTGGGGTTGGCTTGACCTGCTGATCGTCTGATCAGTGCCTTAGTACGGGCAAGCAATTCTTCATTGTGAAATGGTTTAGTCAGGTAGTCATCTGCACCAGCATCCAATCCTTCAACTTTTTCCTGCCAACGATCTCTGGCCGTTAGAATTAAAATAGGGCAGGTTACATTGTTTTTGCGAGCCGTTTGAATAACCTCAAACCCATCCATAACCGGAAGACCGATATCTATAATAGCTAAATCATAAGGGTGTTCAGACAATAAAAACGAGGCTTTTGCGCCATCATCTGCCAAATCTACACTGTAACCATTTTGTTGCAGCAATTGGTCAAGTTGGGTGAGCAGTCTACTGTCATCTTCTACTATTAAAATTCGCATTACTTCATACCTCTAGCGCGATTTACTGACTCGACCCGAGTTTTTATCAACGTCGACAGTCACAACTCGTCCTGATTTCTGTAAAACTTTAATTTGATATTTGTTTTTGCTTTGGCGAACTTTTAATACTCGACCTTTCACTTGCTGTTGTGCTTTTTGCACAGCTTGTGCTTGGTTTAGTTTTCTGTCTCCACCATCTTGCGCGCTCACTTGTACTGCAAGTAACAAGACAAGCGTGAGCAAAATCAAAACAAAGGTTTTACATGGCTGCTTAAACAAATTAAATTCCTGATTATCTGGGGCATGCCCCAGTGTAATGTCTTAAGTTTAATAATAACCTGCTGGAGAAACTCTAACACGCACTTTTATCTTATCACCCGGATGATTGTGCATAAATGTTTTATACGCTTCACCTTGATATCGATATTTCACGTTGTAGCCTTTAATTTCTCTGACTTTTTTAGTCTTCTCATACACGACTTCGCAACGTTCTTCAGTCCGTACTCTGGTGTGATAATAGCGATCGTATCTATCTTGATGTGATCTATGTCCGACCGAGCCACCGATTATCGCTCCGGCGATCGTACTGACTTTTCGATTTTTGCCAGTCGCTTTACCAATCGCATTGCCGATGACACCACCAATAACTGCACCGACTACGGTTGATCCTTTGCGATGTGCATGTTCATGCGCCACACGGTGATGTTTTCTCACTTTGCTACGATACTCAACAGGATAACATTGCTCTACAGGTTGAGACACCTTCACATAGTGATACACAGGCTGGACGTGCATTACACGCGCATAATCGTAGTAGGACTTCGCTTGAACTGTGCCTACCGATAGTCCAAATAACATCGATGTTATCGCTAAGGTTTTCAATCTACGCATTTTATGACTCCTTCTAAAACTTGCAGCCATAATAGGTAACCAAGTCTGAATTTTAACTGAATTAAAACCAACGCTTAGTCTAGAACACGCAACCTTTATTAAACTTGGAAGTAGAGTATAGGCCAATAAAAGAAAACCCAATCAAAGAAAACCCGATAAAGGAAGTGCAATAAAGGAATGCGCGAGTAGTGATATAGGAAAGGCACGCTCCAACTGCAATAGTGTATAGCAATATAAGCGGTTAAAAATTGCTGCTTGTTGTATCAACTAGGCTGATAGTGGGTTTTCGCACATGGCAGATACGGTTTTTTGCTTGTTTGTCGTGTAAATATGTACCAAAAGTTTGGTATTTCTTAATTCGTGCCAAAGGTCCAGATTATTGGAGTTTGGGCAAATTACGCGCCGTAAATATTGGTGTTGAATATCCAATTCCATGTCGAGCTTTTCTGGGATTTGAATGTAGGCATTCACGCCGCCAGATTTCGCCTGAGCACCTTGATAGCGCCAGCTACCAAGACTGAATGCTTGATAAAAGGAACGATTAACACTGGAAACTGCAGATTTTGAAGGGAAGTACTCTGATTTCTTAGCGTACCGGGTTACATCTACGGATAAAAGCTGTGTGCTTGCGATAACACAAGCGATGGCAATCAAAAAAATAACCAAGTTTTCTAGTCTAAGTGTTTTGGTCAGCATTCAAATTCTCCGCCTATGCTAAGAATTTATCGGCCGAGAAAATTAAAGCTTAATCGAAATCAACGCGTTTTCTGAGGGTTTTTTGTTGCCCTTGCTTCTTCTTCCCGTCAACTCGTCTTTTTTGAGAAGCTCGAGTGGGTTTGGTTGCTCTGCGTGGTTTGGGTTTGTCTCCCGCTTTTTGAATAATTTCGACCAATCTCTGTTGTGCATCTGCGCGATTTTGTTCTTGAGTCCGAAAATTTTGAGCTTTGATAATCAGAATCCCGTCTTGTGTGATGCGCGAATCTCTGCTGTTTAATAAGCTTTCTTTATAGAACTCAGGCAAAGAAGAGGCTTTAATATCAAAGCGCAAATGTATAGCGCTAGAAACCTTATTAACGTTTTGACCACCCGCACCTTGCGCACGGATGGCAGACATATCGTATTCATTGTCTGACAACGAAATAGTTGAACTAATTTCTAGCATATTATACCAAAACCTAGGGCAACACTTGCTTGTAGGGCTTAACTGTGACTTTGCTGTATACGCCGGCTGCGACATAGGGATCCGAATCGGCCCATGATTGAGCTGCATGTATATCGCTAAACTCGGCAATGACTATTGAACCGGTAAATCCAGCCTCGCCAGGATCTTCGTTGTCAATTGCAGGGCAGGGTCCGGCAATGATCAGTCGACCTTGTTCCAATAAAGCTTTTAGTCGTTCGACATGAGCTGGTCGAGCTTGTTTTCGAAGCGGCAAACTATTTTCGACGTCTTCAGAGTATATGGCATATAACATACAGTTTCCTATTGGGTTCTCATTTCGCAGTAGCGGCTTTCATGTCTTTCACGAATTGCCCAAGTTTTACCAGCATCACATCAGGCTGAGATAAGTTTTCAGCAATGATATTCACCGTTGCCGAACCTGATATGGCACCTGCAGCTCCGGCATTAATGGCTTCTTTCACTTGCTCTGGTTTTGAAATGCCGAAACCAAGCAAAGGGGGAGCAACTTGATATTGAGTTAGCTTTGCTATGAGCTCACTGGCTGGAATGGTCGCAGCTGTCTCAGCGCCAGTCACACCAGCTCTGCCTAGTAAATAGGTGTAACCTGTGGATTTTTGGCCGATTTCTGCAAGGGTCTCGTCACTAGCATTAGGTGGAGCAATCAAAATTTGATCAATGCCATGATGCTCTGCCACATCAATAAAACGCGCAGCTTCACGCAAAGGTACGTCTGCAATCAGGATAGAGTCGACTCCAGAATGAGCAGCTAGAGCGTAAAAATTGTCGAGTCCTCTGGCCAATACAAGATTACTGTATAGTAGAAGACCCATTGGGATATCAGGATACGCTTCGCGTACTTGAGCAACTACATCAAAACAATCTTGAGGCGTGATGTGATTGCTCAGCGCACGAATACTGGCATTTTGAATAGTAGGGCCATCAGCGATTGGATCCGAATATGGGATGCCTAACTCTAGTGCGTCTGCGCCGCTATCAACCAAGGTTTTGATAATATCAAAAGACGTTTTCTTATCGGGGTCACCCAACATGACGAAGGGAACAAAGGCGCCTTGATTGGCTGCATCTAGTTTTTCAAACATGGCAGCATAGCGTTGTTTTGATGCGCTCATAGCTTTTCTCCTAAAATACTGTGAACGTGCGCTAAGTCTTTATCGCCACGACCGGATAAATTTAGAACAATAATTGTGCCATCCTCTGCTTCATCCGCCATGTTAAGGGCATGAGCAAGAGCGTGGGCAGATTCTAATGCAGGGATGATACCTTCTTTTTTGGCCAATATTTGAAACGCATTTAACGCTTCTTCATCGGTTACCGCAGCGTACTCAGCGCGACCGATATCATGCAAATACGCATGCTGTGGTCCTACTGCCGGATAGTCTAATCCGGCAGAAACCGAGTAGGATTCTTCAATCTGGCCGTCTTTATCTTGCATGATGTAACTAAATGCTCCGTGCAGGATACCTTTACTACCGCTACAAATTGCCGCACCGTGATCGGCGGTATGCAGGCCTTTACCCGCAGGCTCCACGCCGACTAACTTAACGCTAGGTTCATCAATAAAATCTGCAAACATGCCTATGGCATTAGAACCACCACCGACGCACGCTACTACGGCGTCAGGCAATCGGCCCTCTTTTTCCATTATTTGTGCACGCGTTTCTTCACCTATCATGCGATGAAATTCTCTGACTATGGTAGGGAATGGGTGAGGGCCTGCAGCTGTACCTAGCAAATAATGTGCTTTGTCATAGTTAGCCGACCAATCACGCATGGCTTCATTCACCGCATCTTTAAGGGTTCCTGAGCCTGCATTGACTGGAATGACTTCTGCCCCCATTAGACGCATTCTAAAAACATTCGGCGCCTGACGTTCAACATCTTTTGCACCCATGTAAATGCGGGCTTTTAATCCCATGAGCGCACAGGCCAGGGCCGTTGCCACACCGTGTTGGCCAGCCCCCGTTTCTGCGATAACTTCGGTTTTACCCATACGTTTCGTCAGCAGTGCTTGTCCTAGTACTTGGTTGGTTTTGTGGGCACCACCATGGAGTAAATCTTCACGTTTAAGGTAAAGCTTCACCTTAGGATTGTTAACTAGATTGCGACTTAACGTCATTGCCGTGGGGCGACCAGCATAGTCTTTTAACAAGCCCATGAACTCAGCTTGGAAATCAGGATCATTTTGGGCATCAATGAACGCTTGCTCTAACTGATCTAGCGCAGGGATCAGCAACTCGGGAACGTACATGCCACCGTATTGGCCAAATTTACTATCGAGGTTATTCATTATTTTCTCTTAATTCTTGAGTTAATAAGCGCGCAATTGTGTGAACGCTTGAGTAATTTTTTCGTGATCTTTGATACCGGGTGCGGATTCTACACCAGAGTTAAGGTCGAGTCCCGAAACGCCTGTGGCAATTGCTTGTTTGACGTTTTCTGGATTCAAGCCTCCAGCAAGAATGACGTCAATTTCACTTGATAAAATTGACTTGCCACCTTGGTGTAACAATCGCCAATCAAACGATTGTCCCGTGCCGCCTGACTGGTTGCCAATTTTGCAATCCAGCAATATTCTGTCGACATTTTGGTAGTCAAGAGAAGGGATTTGGGCTGTCACACCCAAGGCCTTCCATATTTGGCAATGGCTAGGTAGCTTTGATCTGAGTTCGTCAATAAAGCCTTGGTCTTCGTCACCGTGCAACTGCACGGCTGCCAAATTCAATTTTGATGCATACTCAGCTATCAAATCAGTACTTTCGTTGACAAAAACACCAACATAATTAAAAGGGACTTCCGACACTATATTTTCAGCTAGTGCGAGGGAAACACGTCGTTTGGATTTTTCAGCGAAAATAAGACCAGCAAATTGTGCACCGGAATTGGCCACGACACGTGCATCGTTTGAACGAGTAATACCACACACTTTGGCTTCACCATAAATTAGCTTCTTGACCGCGCTTTGCAAGTCTTCTTCAGCCATTACAGAGCTTCCGACTAGAAATCCATCCACTAAATGAGCCAGTCTCAAAACATCGGAATGGGTATAAATCCCAGATTCAGAGATGATTAGCCCCTTATGCCCAAGCTCTTTCAACATAGGTACTAAATGCTCGGTAGTGGCTAAGTTTGTGCTCAAATCGCGCAAGTCACGGTTGTTAATGCCGATTATTTTGGCGCCTAAAGCGACGGAACGTTCGGCTTCTATTTCGTTACTGACTTCAGTTAATACATCTAAACCTAATTGTTCGGCAAGGGCTGACAGCTCTCTATATTCCGCGTCATCTAGCACTGACAACATCAACAAAACAGCATCAGCATTGTGATGGCGAGCAAGGTAAATCTGATAAGGGTCTACAAAAAAGTCTTTGTTCAGTACCGGCTGAGTTAAATTTTTGCGGACGTACTCAAGGTATTCGAATTTCCCTTGGAAGTACTTTTCATCGGTTAACACCGAAATACACGCAGCATATGGGCTGTAAGCTGCGATGATTTCATCCAAGTCAAATTTGGCTCTAATTAGCCCTTTTGACGGTGATGCCTTTTTACATTCAAACACAAAACCCGCGTTTGGCTTTGCTAGCGCGTCGTAAAAACTTCGCGTTGAGGGCTGCAAGTTATCTTTAAATTGAGCTAAAGGGAGATCCTGCTTGCGCAATTCAATTTCAATTCTCTTGTCAGCGACTATTTTTTCTAACACATTTGCCATCTTGCTTAAGATCCTACTTGCTCTGTACTTATTTTTGCGGCTTGAAGAATGACCTCAAGAGGTTTGCCTGAGTGCATTGAAGCAATTGCCATTGCTGCACCTTGCTGGTAACTTTCGGCTTTTCCACATAAGGTTAATAATGCCCCAGCATTAATAGCTACGGCGGATTCGTGTGCTGGTTCACCTTTTCCTGATAAAACGGCTTCTATCAGTTGTTTATTCTCTTCGGGCTCACCGCCTTTAATGCTCTCTAATGGTGCTGAAGTTAATCCGAAATCTTCGGGTGATAACTGGTATTCGGTTATTTCACCATTGTTCAGTTCAGCAACTTGAGTAGGGCCGTGCAATGCCAATTCATCCAACCCACTTCCATGCACAACCAGTGCTTTTGCATAACCCATTAAGCTAAGTGTTTTCGCAAATGGTAAAACAAGGGAGGGGTCATAAACACCGATTAGCATGTGTGTGGGTTTGGCCGGGTTTGCAAGGGGGCCAAGCAAATTAAACAGGGTTCTGGTTTTTAGCGTGGTGCGCACAGGCATGGCGTGTTTGATACCCGCATGATAATTAGGCGCGAACAAAAAACACAAATTGGATTGGTCAAGACAGGCTCTTGCGGTCCGTGCTGACATGGTGAGATCCATTCCAAAGGTTCTGAATAAATCTGCTGACCCCGATTTGCTCGATACACTGCGGTTACCATGTTTGGCAACTTTAACCCCGCAGCTAGCCGCGACAATCGCAGAAGCAGAAGAAATATTGATCGTGTTGTGTCCATCACCACCGGTGCCAACTATATCTGCAAACTCATAGTCAGGACGCGGGAAAGGAGCCGCATTCTCTACTAACGCTGTTGCGGCACCAGCTATCTCATTGGGAGTTTCACCTTTGATTTTCAGTGCAGTAAGCAAACTAGAAATCACGATATCATCAAGGTTGCCTTTAACCACCTCAGAGAATACCTGAGTGCATTCAGACTGTGTTAGGTCTTGACCTAAGTACAATGATTCAAGATGTTGTAATAAATCAGATTGGCTCATGCTGCACCTTTTATGTGTTCGGATGTGAGGAATTCTATGCTTTGGTCGAGTAACTGGCTGCCTTGAGAAGTCAGTATCGATTCTGGGTGAAATTGAAACCCTAGCATTCTGTCTTCGTAATGGCATGCCGACATCGGAATATCATTGTATTTGGCAATAATTCTCAACTCATCTGGTGTTTCGCTGGCCATTAGAGAGTGATATCTCGCCACTGGCAACGGATTCGGTAAGTTATTAAAAAGCGCACTATTGTCGTGCTCGATTGATGAGGATTTGCCATGCATCACTTCTTTGGACCGTATTATTTTACCGCCGTAGTATTCCACGATTGCTTGATGCCCTAAACAAATTCCCAACACAGGAAATTGTCCTCGCACTAAGCCGATTAATTCTAGCATACAACCCGCATCTTTTGGCGTCCCCGGTCCGGGAGAAAGTAATAAAATCACCCGAGCAGACTTGGCTTTTAATTGCATCTGTTGATAAATATTCTCAGCGGAAACGGAATTTCGATAAATCGTCAGTTCTAGCCCTAGCACTCTCAATTCATCGACTAAGTTATACGTAAAGGAATCGAAATTATCTAACAGGAATACACTGATAGGCTGGTTTTTAATACTCACTTTCCTTGCTCCTGATAGTTGCTTGTTATATTGACATGCGCAGTCTGGATAGCGCTAATGACGGCTTGTGCTTTACCGCGCGTCTCATCTGCTTCAGACTGAGGATCAGAATCGTAAACTACGCCAGCGCCAGCCTGTATGTAAGCAACTTCATTTTTGACAAAGGCAGAACGAATGACAATACAGGTATCCATATCACCATTGCCATTGATATATCCTACCGCGCCGCCATAACTTCCCCGACGTTTACGTTCCACTTCTCGAATCAAGGTAGCCGCACTCACTTTTGGCGCACCCACCAAAGTTCCCATATTCATACAAGCGGCATAGGCATGCAGGGCATCCAAATCGTCTCTCAATTGCCCAACAACGCGCGAGACCAAATGCATGACATGAGAGTACCGATCAACTTTAAGCAAGTCTTTTAGATATCGTGTGCCAGGTTTAGATACTTTTGCAACGTCATTTCTAGCTAAATCTACTAGCATCAAATGTTCGGCTTTTTCTTTTTGATCTTCACGTAAGTTCAGCTCTATTCTGCTGTCCAAATCGACATTAATTGATCCATCTAGATGTTTACCCCGAGGTCGTGTGCCTGCTATAGGGTATATTTCCACTTGATTGGAATCCTTTTCATACTTGATGGCTGATTCAGGAGACGCACCAAACATACAAAAATCATCATCTTGCAGAAAGAACATGTAAGGGCTGGGATTCTGCTTTTTAAGTTCCCGGTAAGCTTCATATGGAGCAGGGCAGGAAAGGCTGAAAGTACGCGAGGGCACGACTTGAAAAATGTCTCCTGCGAGTATATGTTCTTTCAAGTTCAACACATCTTGTTTAAACGCATTGTCATCTTTGTCGGTTTTGAGTTCGGTATCGTATTCTTTGTCGATGGATGGCATTGGAATGTCAGATAATTCGCCTAGCTGCGACAAAATGGTTTCATGCTGCTGACTGACTGCAAAATAACTGTTGCCCACATTTTCCCCGCTAAACACAGTACTAACAATTTCAGTCGTTTGTAGTTGATGATCAATAACCAGTAAGGATTCGGCTAGATAGAAAACAAAATCAGGACAAGTATTTTCGCTGTCTGAAACCTCAGGTAAAGATTCGAAACTAGCCAGTAAGTCGTATGCAAATGCGCCGCCTATAAATATGTTTTGCGGATGGTCACGCAAACAAGTGATATTTGCCACTATGAGCCGCAAAGCGTCAAATACGGCTGGGGCTTTTAAACGGCTATCCTCGTCCAAATCCGCATCTGGAACACGAAATTCTAAACTGAGTTGCTTACCATCAGGCTCTTCAACACAAATCACTTCATCAGGTAAGTGTTGCTTGTACAAGGGCAGCACTGATTGGCCGTTCAAGGTTAATGCTTGAACGGTAACTTGATGTCCATTGCATACTAGCTTTACCGCAGTGTCTAACAGAATAAGACTTTTTAAGTTGTCCTTGCTGTCAATTTCGGCAGATTCAAGTAATAAGGTATTTTTGCGTTTCGTACAAAGTTGTTGATACGCACTGAGCGGATCTGCAATGTAGGGTCCCGATTTAATCAGTGTTTCTGCCACACCAGGTTGTTCACTTAGTTGAGTTAAACTCATTTTACTGTCTCGATAGTTAGGTTTATTAACTTGGTTTACCGGAAGTTTTCAAAATAGGGCAGACATGAAAAAGGCCCGTATTGACGGGCCTTCCTGAATTCCATTTGCATAAATACAAACACTCACAGCCCGTTAGTTTGGGATGTGCCACCACCAGATTTTGTTATTAATTGTGCTGTCTGTGTGAAAAGTGTTCATTTTGCTCGATTTCTCGTGTTTATTTACCGGTTAATCGCCCTAAAAACGCGATTAAACTGCTTATTTGCTGACAATTGACATATACTATCAATCATCCTTTATAGAAGAAAACAAATTGCTGTTTGTGTCAATACGTTATCGTTAATTATTTAAAAAAGATTTGATAAAAGTACGATTTAACGACACATTCGAATAAAAAAACATTTTATTAGTGTGACTTAGAACAATAATAATGAAAATAGATCTGCATAGCCACAGCACTTATTCTGACGGCCATTTGTCGCCTAAAGAGCTTATTGACCGCGCTCATAACATGCAAGTTGACGTATTAGCCCTAACGGATCATGACACTGTGCAAGGGCTAAAAGAACTCCAACAATACCAATCCAGTCAGAAAAGAGCCTTGAAATTGATTTCTGGCGTTGAAATTTCTACTGCTTGGCATGGTTTTGATATTCATATTCTGGGATTGAATTTTGATCCAGACAATGTGGCGTTTTTGCAGCGTTTGCAAGAACAGCAACAACGCAGAGAAGAAAGAGCTCAAAAAATTAATAGTAAACTGGTGAAAGCCGGGATCGAGGGCATTTACACTATGGCAAAGTCTTTGGCTGGACAGGGCCAAATTACCCGAGCTCATTTTGCTCGAGCCTTAGTCAAAAAAGGTGTCAGCAGAGATATAGATGATGCGTTTAAAAAGTACCTTGGTAAAGGCAAACGGGCACATGTCAAAGCGGAATGGATAGCGTTTCCTGAAGCCATTGATTGGATTCACCAAGCTGGTGGACGAGCAGCATTGGCGCACCCTGGGCATTATGATATGACGGCCAAGTGGTTACGCCGTCTGGTTGCAGAATTTAGCGAAGCGGGTGGCGATGCAATGGAAGTAAATCATTCACACTTGTCAGGGCAAAAGAAGCAACTGCTAAACGAATTGGCCTGTGAACACAAATTACTTGCATCTGCGGGTTCAGACTTTCATTTTCCCAATCGTTGGACAGAATTAGGGCGAGTTGCTGCGATTGCTGAAAATTTAACGCCCATTTGGCACGATTGGAAAAATATTGAGGAGCATAGGGCACTATGAGTCAGTTTTTTTATGTACACCCTGACAACCCTCAACAAAGGTTGCTTAGGCAAGCTTGCGAATTTATACGCAAAGGTGAAGTGATTGTATATCCCACTGATTCAGGGTATGCCATTGGTTGTCAAATGGAAGACAAAAACGCCTTAGAACAAATTTGTAGAATTAGAAATATCGACAAAGATCACAACTTTACCCTGATGTGCCGCGATATGTCTGAACTATCGAATTATGCCAGAGTGGACAATACGGCATTTCGTATGATTAAAAACAACACCCCAGGCCCGTATACTTTTATTCTTAAAGCAACTAAGGAAGTGCCTAAACGATTGCAAAATCCGAAACGAAAAACCATTGGTATTCGTGTTCCAGACAATCATATTGCTTTGCAATTACTTGAAGAACTTGGTGAACCCTTGATGTCTACCACGCTTATTTTGCCGGGCGAATCTCAAGCAGAATATGATCCGGATGAAATTCGTGAAAAACTAGAAAAACAAGTTGGTTTGATTATTCACGGAGGCTATCTGGGCGAACAACCGACTAGCGTCATTGATATGTCTGAAGGGGATTGCAAAATCCTTAGAGAAGGAAGTGGTGATACCAGTGTGTTCGGATAAAACCACACCTAGCGATTCTCAACCACAACAGCAGCCATTGCCGCTGGCATTCGTCAATGGCGAAGCACTGATAGAAAAACCTGAAGACTTATATATTCCGCCAGATGCTCTGGAAGTGATTCTTGAAGCCTTTGAAGGTCCCTTAGATTTGCTGCTCTACTTAATTCGTAAACAAAAGTTCGATATCGTTAATTTACCAATTCTGCAGATAACCCAACAATACATGGAATACGTGGATTTGATGAAGGACCTCAAGTTGGAATTGGCGGCAGAATATTTATTGATGGCAGCCATATTGGCAGAAGTTAAATCTAGATTACTGTTACCCAAAAGAGTGGAATCTGATGACGATGAAGATGACCCCAGAGCGGAATTAATTCGTCGCCTGCGTGAATACGAAGCGATTAAAATTGCAGCTCAAGAGTTGGATGCGTTACCCCGAGAGGAACGCGATATTTTCATCGGGCAAGCGGTTCCAGACGAAAGTGTAGAACCCATACGAATTTTACCTGATGTCACACTTCAAGAGCTTGTCATTGGCTTTCAATCCGCTTTGAAAAAAGCCCAAGCTTATGAACATCACCAAATAGAACGGGAGTCGCTGTCTACGCGGGAACGCATGAGTATGATCATTGAACGTCTTAGTCATGATGAGTTTATCGGCTTTGACCAGCTATTTACGGTTGAAGAGGGTAAAGCCGGAGTAGTAGTGACATTTTTGGCTGTTTTGGAATTGGTTAAAGAACAAATGGTTGACTTGGTTCAGGCACAGCCATTTAGTAACATTCACATCAAGCGATTTAAGTCTTCGGAAGCGACATGGCAAAGATAAGTGACCAACAATTGAAACAGTTAGTTGAAGCTGCAATATTCGTGTCAGATCATGCTATATCGACTGAACAACTTCAAGCAACCGTGTTGGAAGGGCTGGGGGTGTCGGCTAAAAGGTTAAAAGCAACCATTGAAGAGCTAACATTGGATTACAACCCGAAAGGAATACAACTGATCAAAGTCGCTTCAGGTTACCGGTTTCAATCCATGGACAGTCTTAGTCCTTGGCTAAGTAAACTTTGGCACGAAACCGCGCCTAGGTACTCTAGAGCGATGCTTGAAACCCTGTCTTTGATTGCCTATAGACAACCGATTACGCGTGGCGAAATAGAGGATATTCGTGGCGTAGCAGTCAGCAGTCACATTATCAAAACCTTAACAGAACGCGACTGGATAAAAGTGATAGGTCACAAAGAAGTACCTGGAAGACCCGCTTTATTTGCCACCACAAAAACCTTCTTAGATTACTTCTCACTAGCAAGTTTATCCGATTTGCCACCCATAGAGACTTTCACCGAACAGGTGGGAGATTTAGGTGAAGAGTTGCAAACACAATCTGAACCCGATATCGATACTAATCTCGACGAGAATAGAACAAGAGAGCAATTACATTAATGAGCGATAAACTGCAAAAAGTGCTAGCTAACGCTGGCAAAGGATCCCGTCGTGAGATGGAAAAATGGATAGAACAAGGACGAATATCTGTAAATGGTTCAATTGCCACACTAGGCGATCGAGTTGAACCGTCGGATCAAATCAAAGTTGACGGTGTCGCTCTGGTTCAACAGCCGGATAAGACTATTTGTCGCGTGTTGATGTACAACAAACCTGAAGGCGAGCTTTGCAGTCGAAAAGATCCTGAAGGGCGTTCAACGGTTTTCGACCGGTTGCCAAAAATACTCAATGGCCGATGGATAGCCGTAGGTAGGCTAGATATTAATACCAGTGGGCTGTTACTGTTTACCAATGATGGCGAGCTGGCGAATCGTCTCATGCACCCTAAACATGAGATTGTGCGAGAGTACGCAGTCCGAGTATTCGGAGAAGTGGACAACAAGATTATCAGCACCCTGAAAAAAGGCGTTGAATTAGAAGATGGGATGGCAAAGTTCACCACGATTCAACAGCGTAAAGGTGAAGAAGAAAGTTTGAATAATTGGTTCAATGTCACTCTCTCTGAAGGCAGAAATAGAGAAGTGAGACGTCTTTGGGAATCACAAGGTTTACAAGTAAGCAGACTGATTCGGGTCAAATATGGCGAGTTGGAGTTGCAGAAACGTCTTCCCCAAGGTGGGTGGATCGAGCTTGAGCTTCCCGAATTAAATGCGTTGCGTAAATCTGTGCAATTGGGGGCTGAGACTGAGTCAATGATTAATGAAAGACGAAACAAGCTTGACCATGTGCGTATCAGCCGCATGCGGCGTTCGGTGAAAAAACACAATTTGAATAAGGCTAGAAGACGAAAGCAATAAGTTGCGCTTGACCCTACAATGACACTGCCTAGCCTACTCAGTGTCTCTTCTATCGTAAAATGGCACTACTCAAAAGGGCCACTGAACACGCAAATCCAACAGTCCAGAATGTGCTACGAAGTAGGTGCTGGTCGTAAAGATAACAAAAGATGTACAGCACCCTTGCAATAACGAAGCCTATGCTAAGATACTGAGCCAATAAGCCGGTATTGTGGGTTGCTATCGCAGTCAATGCTCCCGGAATAAACATCATAAGCGCTTCGAAACTGTTTTCGTGTGCGGCTTTTGCCCTAGCGCCAAATCCCGTCAAACTGGCTTGTTGTGCCCTTGGGTGACGATTGTCGTATCCGCCAAGTTTGTTCATGGCAAAAGCAAGAGGCGCTTTAGCGACTATTGGCATTATAGTGGCAATTAGCAGGCATATCAGTATTGTTGTCATTCCATTTTCTCATCATTATTTGAATGAATTTAGCTACTTCATCTAAACTCTGGATTTACTCGAACTCTGGATGAAAAGTTAGCTAATACATTGAATTACATAGTTTAATTTATGTTAGTATTTAGCTGGCGAATTTTTCCTAGTACAAGGCAAATTTGTGCGTCAATAGCTGGCCTATTGCAAACGCTTTTCCGTTTCTAAGCTATTAACCGCAATATTGTTTGTTTTCATCGTATAAGGTTATCTCAAATGCACCAACCTAGGCTAACTTAACCGAAAGAGTTGAATGACCAAGTAACCAAAAGGCATTTTCATGAAATTTCTAAAGCCTATTTTATTTCTTTCAATGGTAGCAGTAACTAGTGGTGTTGTTTTCGCCGAACAGAATACCGAAAGTGAGGATTTAATTAAGTCGGAAGTCGCAGATTTTAGTCTGGATATTATTGTCTCTGGCTTGCAAGTGCCTTGGGCATTTACCTTTCTTCCCGATGGATACGCACTCGTTGGAGAACGAGAAATGGGTCAAATCAGTCGGCTAAACCTTGCAACTGGTGAGAGAATAATAATTGATGGACTAACAGATGTTTTGCGTAGTAAAAAAATTAGTGCTGGCGTTTTTGATATTCGATTGCACCCTGATTTTTCAAAAAATTACACGCTGTACATCGTGCATGCGGTAGGTGTTGAAGATGCCAATGGCCTTGCTATAACACAAGCCAAGTTAATCGATAATCAACTTCAAGAAAGTAAAATATTATTTGAAACTACACCAAGAATTTCGGGTAAGTGGCATTTTGGAGGGCGACTGGTGGTAACGGATAGTCACTTATTTTTGTCAACGGGTGATGGTTATAATCACTCTGCGTTGTCCCAAGAGTTGACTGCTCATGCAGGTAAGATTATCCGCCTGAACCTTGATGGTTCGGTTCCAAAAGATAACCCATTTGTGAATCATAATGAGGCGCTTGCTGAAATTTGGTCGTTGGGCGTGCGTAATCCACAAGCGATGACAAAACATCCTAAAACCGGACAAGTTTGGCAAATTGAGCATGGTCCACAAGGCGGGGACGAGATTAACCTTGCTGAAGCGGGCAAAAATTATGGCTGGCCTGTGATTACTTACGGTGAAGAGTACGGTGGCGGCCCCATTGGAGACGGCATCACTCATTTTGAGGGCATGGAGCAGCCTTTATACTATTGGACACCCTCTATCGCTCCTAGTGGTGCAACTTTTTACGATGGAACTCTTTTCCCTCGTTGGAATGGTAATTTATTTGTTGGCGCATTGGCTGGCAAGCAACTTTCACGGCTAGTTATCGAAAACGACAGGGTGCTCCATGAAGAAGCTCTGTTAAAAGAAAAGGGCTGGCGCATACGTTTTGTAGAGCAAGGACCAAAAGGAAATTTGTACATTGGGGTAGATGCAGGACATATAGTTAAAATAAGTCCTGCGTCTCTCGATTCGAATGACAGCAATAAATCTGAGCGCTAGACATCAGTGTTATACCGCTTAATGTGCCAAGAATAAGACATTGGCTGACTTAATTTTCTTTGAGTTAGGCTCTATCTTGACGATAGATCACTTTTCTAAGCAGCTTAAAATGCCAATTATACTCAGGCGTTGTTAGTATCGAAACGGTGTGACGCGTTAAAACATTGTTTCTAATACACTTTAAGTGTTTTAAAGTTGTGATTGTTGATGTTCTTATCTTTCATAGGAGTCAAACACATTAGTTAATGAGTAGACGCACTTATTTGCTAATGGGGGATCTCATTAATGATATTGGCTACATCCCGCAAGGCATCGATTAATTCATTTAAAGAGTTTTTGGATATCCAGCCTGACAGAGCGATAGCACAAAAGGCAGGTTTACCCACCGCAATTGCAAGTGTATGTGTGTCTTCACCTGTTTGTACAAATGCATACCCTTGCTGTTTAATAGCTTGCAAGTCATGCTTAAGTATTATAATCCCATCCGGACCAGGGTAGCCATCAATTTCTTTATTTTCATATAAAGCTTCAATCTCAGATTCTGGTCGCTCAGCCAATAGCGCCATTCCTACCCCCCCTTTACTAGCAGGGTAAAAACCATGTTGACCTAGTGCATTTACGGTATCGGTACCTGGTGCGGCGTGATAGAGATAGCTAACATGATCTCGCCAAAGCATCCCCAAAGCCACAAGTAGGTTATACTTGCGCAGAGTTTCCAATGGCTGAACAACCTTGTTGATTAGGCCAGATGCAAACAAAGATTGAGCTGAAAGCACATGCATACCAGGGCCAGATGTATACTTTCGCTTAGGTGTTTTGCGAGCTATCCCAATATGGTCAAGTGTTTGTAGTAGTCTGTTTACGCGTGTAGGCTCCATATCTAGCCTACGTGCGAGTTCTCGGCAACCGACAGGTTTTCCAGATAGTGCGAGTTCTTGCAAAGTTGCAATACCGTCAATAAGACTCTGGTTCAATTGAACCCTATTGTCCTTGCTCATTTCAAATATATTCATGCTTATTCATCTCAAGACTTTTTACCAGATAAACCAATATTTAGCTACGATTAAAATACTAATATTTGAAACAAACTTACCGGAATGTTTGCGTCATTTTGCTCGAATACAAACTTAAGTTCTCGATTTGAAATTGGTTTATCAAAGCTAATTTTGCACACTGACTGATAATTGTTCTTTTCGTCAAAAATACATACACCTGACTGATCATAAATTTTAAATCGCTGTACACAAAAAGGAATTCGACTTTCCGGGTGTCCATAGTGGCTAGATTCAAGTGCATGGTCGAAATCTGTATCAAAATGGATAACTATTTCAGAAATATCCATGACTTCATTCCATGACATTTTCAATTCAGGCTTTTTATCTGCAAAGTCAGCCACCCAAGCGTTCGATTTTATGAAAGGTCTCGAGTAAGGAGAGATCAAATTCTCTTCGCTAAAATTGATAGGTGGGGATATTTCTATTGCTAAATTTTTGCCCGCCGGACGCCGCTCTGGGATCCAAAACTCAAAACTATCTATCCCAACTTCATTAGGAGCCTCTTGCTTTCCATTATTGGATACAGCTTTATTTTTACCATTTCCTACAAAAAGTAAACCACTCACTCTTTCATCACTAAGTGCAATTGAAACGGATTCATTTTGCATAAAAGTCAGAAAGGCATATTGCGACTCTTGCAAAGTTTGCTCAAAACTTAGGTTGATTTTCGATTCACCTTTTTGAATCGATATTGATTTTTCTTCAATGATGCGTTCAGGTGTATAATTTGAAGCCATTTCAGCCACCACCAGACGGCAAATGAGTTTGGTGTCATTATCTGCTTTTACATTGACAGCAAAATCGTATTTTTCTCCTTGTTCTAAGGGCAGTAACTGAGCTACCGAAATATCTAAGGCTCTCCATTGGTAATTGTTTTTTAAGCTTGAAAGCTGTAGATTACTACTAACTGATAGATTCGCAGCATTTGCAAGATTGCCCTCGCAGTCAGTTTCTACATCAGGTATAAAATGCCCTTGTTTATTAAGAACACCTTGTAGTTTTTTGATGTTTTCTGAATCTAGCAGCTCTTTAGGTAAGATATTATCTTTTATGCACATACCCACAGCTTCGCCAACGGCTTGACCGCCATGACCACATGTCGCCATGACTCTTGAAGACCCAAATGCAATATGTGTGGCGCTTATAATGCGTCCAGCGAGAAATAGATTGTCAATGTCTTGGCTTAGGAAACAACGTAAAGGAATTTGATAAACACCCTTTGTATGGTATTGAGTACAAGGTGGTCGCTCGCTATATATTCCATCTCCGGGATGGTGATCGATCGCCCAACCACCATATGATATGGCGTCATAATGTTTTAATTGCTGCACCACGTCTTGTTGTTTGAGCATATATAAGCCATTAAATCGACGGCTTTCTCTCTTCCCGGGAATAGTGCCAACCCATTCAAGAGTTAAGTTTTCAACACCTTCAAAATGACCACTATTCTTTATATGGTCCCAAATTCCATAAACTACTTTCCACAACTCAAACTTTATTTCTTCCGATTGATCAATAGTGTTTAAATTACCGCCAAACTCTATCCACCAAAGGCGAGGCCCGATATCATCTGGATTGATCCGTTGAATTCGATCTAGAGTCATTCGACCAATATCAGCAAATTTAGGTTTAACAAAAGAAACTGGCTTACCAGCATCTTTGCTGTAAAAATAAATTGAATGCCCAAGTAATTCTGTCTCTTGATATTTTGGTGCCATTCCCTCTCCAAATTCAGATTGAGATTCAGCTCCCATGCGGAAAGAACAACCTGATTGAAACGCCACTATACCGTCGCCTGATGCATCGCAAAACAGTTTACTTTTAATGTTATAGTGAGTTGAGTTTTGCGAGCAAAAAGCATCTATGCTTCCAATTTGACGGTCATCGATTTTATTGGTGTTATAAACACAGGTGTTTAAAAGTAATGTAATGTTTGGTTCATCGTATACTTTTTCCAGTAATACAGTGTCAAAAATGACCGAGTTGCCGTCCTTATTGCGATAAAGATTTTCGAGAAGGATTTCATCCATAATGCCGCCTTCTCGTGACCACCTATTATTATTTCCCATGTGTGAGGTTGCACCTAATATCCACAGTCTTACTTCGCTTGATGCATTTCCTCCTAGAACAGGCCTATCTTGGATCAAGAAAACCTTGGTTCCAGATCTTGCAGCGCTTATTGCAGCGCATACTCCAGCAACCCCCCCGCCAATAACGACGAGTTCGGTAGTAATACTAGTGGGTTTTGTAATTCGTCCTGACGGCGCGAAATTTTGAGTTAGCATCTTGGTTTCCTTTAGGAATTGTTAAATGATTTTTCAGCGAAGAAAGACAGCTTGAGTAAGTAAATAGACGAGGGAACAGATATTAATAAACCTACTATTACGGTTTCCTGCACTGCTTTTTCTGAACTTAAGCCCAGACCAACCAGAATTCCGCCGATGATAAATATCCCGTACATAATTATCTTAACGCCGTATAGGCTACTTTCATTTGACGGCTCGATATTCTCACAAATTGGCTCATTCTGACTGGATATAGTGAGTATTTTTGAGTGCTTAATTTGGTTTCTGAATAAATAAAAATAAACTTCAAATACGCAGAGCATAACAATAGGTAGAAATGCTCCGAGTAGCATCTCGTGTGCTTGGCTTAATGATACGCCAAGCATCGAAGGGGCTAAAAACTTGAAGAATAGATTGACACAGAGGCAAATTAAAGTTGTAAGTAAAATAGACCAGCCTGTTTGACGTTTAGAAAATAACGCCCATATTGGCGGCAAATAAAGTGGTGCACCTGTCACGGCTGCCATACTGAGCACAACGGCAACGATACCTCCCATATTCTGTACAGACATCGCAATTAGTAAGGCGATAATACCAAACAACAATGTTGACAAACGGGCGATTTTCATTGACCGCTGGGGCGTTACGTAGGATGTGAGAGATTTTAATAAGTCATTAGTGAAAACACCCGCGGCGATATTTAGTGTTGTATTTACAGAACTAGCGGTTGCAAAAACCATTGATGCTAAAATTAACCCGAGAAGGCCAGCTGGGGCCACTTCTTTACTGATAAGCAGGTATGCTTCTTCAGATTCATTACCGGTTAGATCTGGGTTGATAATCCGATAAACCATAGGAGGTATCATCCAAATAAGGGGAGCAATCATGTACAAGGAAGCGAACAGCCATCCTACTTTTTTTGCATTTGATGGCGAACTAACGCTGGTATATCGTTGAACATAAGCCCAATTTCCACCAATGAATACTGTGTTGTAAATAAGAAAAGCAAAAAGGAAAACCCAGGTATACTTGTCATTTTGAATTGCGGTGAAACCTTCGGGTATATTGGTTAAGAATCCGTTCAGACCTCCCACTTCAGCAAGTGACAGAGGAATAATAATTATCACAGCTGCGCTAAGGACGACAAATTGAAGTACATCAGTCACTAGTACCGCCCACAGTCCACCAACAGAAGTGTATGCGATAATGCAAATACCCAAAATCAGAATCGAAATATTGAGGGGAATTCCTGTAGAAACTTCAATTATTTTTCCAACAGGATACAAAAAGGCCCCTGCGGTGAATAAATTAATAAACAAAAATAACGATGAGTACAGCTTTTGAAAGTTGACTCCCAAGCGATCAGAGATAAATTCGGCAACAGTCATTACTTTGGTTTTATTCCAAGCTGGAGCAATGATTAAACCAATAATGATTCCCGAAATAGCCATGGTAGTTTGAATTGCAATTGAAACGAATCCGTCTGTGTAGGCAATTGCGCCCCATACCACAAAAGTTCCAACCGAGAAGAAGCTCATAAATAAAGACAGCCCACTTACCCACCATGGCACGCTGCCACCGCCGGCAAAAAATGAAGACATGCTTTTAGCGTTTCTAGAAAACAACATTCCTAGCCCAACTATAAGTAAAGAGAATACTAGCGCTATTGCGTAATCCAACGAATTCAAAATTTCCTCACTTTTATGGAGTGCAAATAAGAGTTACACCAAATATTGTGGCTATAATAGACACATAAAAATTAATTTTCAATAGTGATAACAAAATTTATACATATATGTTTAAAAATAAATAAGTACATGCAATTAGACAATCACTGAAGTTTGAGATGTTTTAATTCACCGATAATTAATTAAGTGTATGATAAATATGAAGTATATTCGTTTTGAATTTATGGGAAAATGTATTGTTAGTAAAACTAAATCCGTCTGATAATTGTGGTTGCGTATCTTAAAATTAAATTAATTAGTACTTTTTGTAAAAAAATTGTTGATATCCATATTTAAACATTGCTATATTAGCAACGTAATATATGAAAACAAGCTAAATAACTAGATTCAAGACTAAAGAAGTAATCTCGAATGAAATATGAACAGGAAATTAACAATGGCTCAAACAACTAAAATTTGGAAACTTTCTACCTTAGCAATTTTAATTGCTTCTGCATGTTATAACAGTTCAATTGCTCAAGAGACTGATGGCAATAATGCTGAGCAAACGGTGACTGAAAATGAATCAGAACAAGAGATAATTGAGATAAGAGGAATTCGTGGCGCTATCTATGATGAACAAAGTAGAAAGAGAGATGCCGAGAAAATTATCGATGGTATATCTGCCGAGGATATAGGAAAGCTTCCCGATGAAAATGTCACTGAGGCCGTTCAGCGGGTTCCTGGTGTTCAGATAGAAAGAGACGCAGGGGAGGGCACGTCTATTGCCATTCGTGGATTACCACAAAATAGAGTAGAAATAGGCGGAATAAGGTTAGTGTCGCCAATTGGAAGGCAAGAAACGGGTAATCCTGAAGAAGTTTCAATTTTGCAGGCCGTGCCTTCTGCTTTGCTATCACGCATAGAAGTAGCGAAATCACCAACTGCCGACATGGTTGAAGGTTCTCTTGGTGGTACGGTTTCGTTAGAACTTCGAAAACCACTCGAACTTGGTAACAAGATTGTTTATGGCTTAGGGATGAGAAGTGACGAGCGAACAGGCGAATGGACCCCTAATGGAGATTTTACATTCTCCAAAAAATCAGATGATGATACCTGGGGTGGATTGATCGCTTTGACATTTCAAGATCGCTCTCTCCAACAAGAAGAGTTTAACAACCGCTCGGGATGGAGGGATAGAACCGTAGATGGACAAGTCTACTCGTCAAACATCGAAATGCGCTATCAAGAGAGAGAAGAATCAAGAGAGCAGCGCGGAGTCTCAGCTATAGTGCAGTATAAACCCAACATGGATACTGAATACTATTTTACTGGTCTATACGCTGATTTTTCGGCTGAGAGGGAACGCGACTGGTTCGCCTATTCAGCATCGGGGAGTTCTGCTCCTAGCTACTATGAGGATGGCACTCTGGTTACGCAGCAAGATACTTCTCGACCTGAAGTACTCAACATAATTGGTGGAGCATTTCCTGCTCAAGCGCAGAATAATGCAGAAGACTACACAGACGAAAGTCGTTCCTATAATATGGGTATTGGGTTCGAGCATTCAGACCTTTTATGGACATATAGCGGCGCTCTAACACATGGTTTTGCGGATAGACAAACATTCCAAAACTTCGTACGTTTTCGTCAAAATGGTGTCGATTTTGTTAAAGATTATTCGGCGGATATCCCTACATTATTTTTAACAGGCGGTTTTGATCCAAGTGACTTGGACCAGTATACCGGCTCAGTGATAGGTTTTGTGCAGGAGTTCACGTATGAAAGTGACGAAACAGCTATCGAGTTCGATGCGACAAGAATATTAGAAGGTTCTTTCTTCACCAGTGTTGAAACTGGTATTCGCTATACAACTCAAACTTCAGAACGTGAGAGTTTTCGATCTCGTAGACGTGGGTTTGACCCTGCTGTAAGCACTGGGGGAAGCAGTATATATAGTATCTCAAAAGCCAATTTCATCGAAAATTTTGGCGATCAGGGAACTCGCTTTAGAGATCTAACTGATACGTTTGGCGGCAACGCTACCATAAGTGGTTTTATTGCCCCTGACCCTTCTGCCTTAGGCGCAGCTCGCCTTTTAGAGCTTGGTGGAAGAGAAAACGGTTTGCTGGCCAGAGATCCATTCACTAGTTACGCAACAGATGAAGATATCATTGCCGTATACGGAAAGTTAAACTTCGAAGGCAATGGTTATTATGGTAATTTTGGTATTAGAGCATTGAGCACTTCACAGAGTTCTGATGGCTTCGCTTTTGATCCCACACTTGGCTTCAATGCTCCAGTGACATTTGATCGAACCTATTCAAACATTTTACCAAGCGCCAATATTACATTTGAAATGCACGAGGATGTGTTGTTTCGATTTGCTCTATCAAGAGTAATGAGTCGCCCTTCAACCCTAGATTTATCGTTCTCGACTAGTATTAATGAAACAAATGGCACTGGCTCTATTGTCGAAGCTGACAGACAACCTCTCATCGCTGATTCCATTGATGTTTCTTTGGAATGGTATATTGACGACAATTCGTCGGTTACGCTTGGTCTCTTTCATAAAGACGTTTCTGCGTTTCCTGTTGACTTAACGAATTGTGAACAAGTTCCTGGATTAACGAATATTGATGACGGCGGAAACGATGATCCCTCCGATGATATTCAAAGGACTTGTGCTGGCTTGGGAGAGGACTTTTTTGAAATACGCAGAAACAATAACGCTGATGGGATAATACGTGGCGCGGAGCTTGCCAGTACCTATGTTCTTGAAAACGGATTAGGGGCAAGGTTTAACTATACCTACATTGACAGCCGCTCACCTTTCGTCGATCCGGCGACAGAAGTTGAGGTTGGATTACCTAACCTATCTAAAAACAGTTTAAACCTAACTGTGTTTTATGAATCTGGTCCAATAGGCGTAAGAGCCGCTTATAATTGGCGTGATGAATATCTAAGAAACGTTAATTTTACTGCGAATAATTCACTTAGCCAAGAAGCGCTGGGGCAGTTAGTTATATCTGGTAGTTACGATTTAAGTGAAAACCTGAGCTTGACTGCATCGGTAATTAACGTCACGGATGAGCAAAACAGAATATTTAACTTGAACGAGGATCGTCCGATGTTCTACACAGGAACAGGGCGAAGATTCTTGGTTGGAATTCGCGGCAGGCTTTAAGCAATTTACTAAATGGGGCCCCACTCAAATGATTGGGGTACTCTTTTTGCAGTTATTAAATAACTTAGGAAAATGATATGTACCGTAATTACATTGCTTTTGCCATCTTACTCACAATGACAATAGGATGTGTCAATAAAAAGCATCACCCAGAAGAATCAGCGCTTGAAGACTTTTCGTTCACTTTTACCGTACTGATGTCTGATACAGACCCAAAGCTAGCGCTGCGAAAATCAGGAATTCAAGGGGTAGATTATAATGTTCCTACCTGGCTGGGAAAATCACCGGAAAAATCTGAATTTATCGGTAAAAGACGGACAGATTCTCAGGGTGGAGATGGTTTTGATGATCGTATTTTAACGCGCACTAGCACAGGACGTACTGCGAACATTTTTAACGCAGGTGAAAAAGTTAAGTTAGTACCAAGCACAATAAAATATGAAAATGGGATCACAAAAATTGAATATCCCTATAACGAAGCGTTTGAACTTAGTGCTACCGTAGATAGGAACGCTAAGTATCCTTTACTCAAGTGGAAACTTAGTGCCAAGAAAGAAGCCTATTATTCAGTTGTGTATACAGGCTCAGCAGAAGTGCAGCTTGATCAATCAGATGAAGTATGGCAACCGCTTATATGGACAGAAAATCGAATACCAGACCGACCTTATTTAACCATGGCTTTCCGCACCCCCTTACCTACTACAATGGTTCGAACTGAGGGCAAGGTTCTAGGGGTTTTGGCACATCCCGATATGTTGCCATTCACGCCTCTTCCGCGCGCCGATAACAGCTTATTCGGAGTAGCATTGTTGTCTGAAAAAGGATTGTTGAGCCCTAGTATCGTCGCACCTGTATTAGGAGGATTTGGCTCAAAGTTAACGAAGGGCGAAGTGAGTTCAATGTCTGCTTATCTCATTTCTCAAGATTCAGATGATTTAACTCAAAGTTTTGAGTCTTTATCTAGATCTATCTATGGTTTCTCTGATTATCGAACTAACTCAATTGCGTCCATAAACACGGCTCTTGATAACATCGTCGATTACTCAATGTCTGAATATGGTCGTTGGGTAGAATCGCTAAGGGGTTTTTCGTATTCAACTGATGTACCCGGAGCAGTAAAAAATGTGAGTAGCTTAAATGCGCTTTCTTTGGCGCTGGTTAAAGACGAACCTGAAATGTTGTCTGATCGCGCCATTCCATTGGTAGAGTACATGCTCTCGAGAGAAAAATTTTTATTCAGTCTAGATCCGGAACAGAAAATACAACATCCCTCACGCGCATTACTTGGTCCAGTTGCGCCAGTATCAGAGTTGACAGCGCTTGCAGATATCTTACCGGCGAGTAAAGAGGCTTTTATGCTCCTAGCAGAAAGGGAATTTAATGGGACTAGAGAACGAAATTTGGATGTTATGGAGACAGGCAGTACGTGGCAGAATGCGCTTGCCTTTTATCGGGTAACTAAAGATCCTCAACATCTAGCGCTGGCTAAGAAAGGTGCTCTAAACTATATAAATAAGCGATTCTCAAACCCACACAGCGACTTTTCACAAAAGGGATTATTTTTCTGGACTGCGTTTGCGCCTGATTTCGTAAACTTATATCAACTATGGGAAACAACGAAAGACAAGGTATTTTTAGACGCTGCACGTAAATCGGCTCGTCTTTTTGCTTTGCATATATGGATGTCTCCAAAGATTCCTGATAAAAAAATTACAGTGAACACTGGTGGTAAAGCCCCTGTTTATTGGTATCTAAAATCAAAAGGTCACACGCCAATGAATGCCGCCGAGGAGACTGTGCCTGCCTGGAGACTATCAGAGATCGGTCTGACTCCAGAAAGTTCGGGAACCAGTTCTGGGCATCGCGCAATTTTTATGGCGAATTTTGCACCATGGATGTTAAAGATAGGTCACGCATCTGAAGATCAATTCTTAGAAGATATTGCTCGTTCAGCAATAATTGGCAGATATCGTAACTTCCCTGGTTACCATATCAATACTGCTCGTACGACTATTTATGAAAAGGAAGACTACCCACTTAATGAGCATAAAGCATTGAGTGTCAATTCGTTTCATTACAATCATATTCTACCTAAAGCATCAATGCTTTTAGATTGGTTGGTGAGTGAAGCGTATACACGGTCTAATGGCCAAGTGACTTTCCCCAGTCAATTTATCGAAGGATATGCTTACTTGCAGAACAAATTTTATGGACATAAATCAGGCGTTTTTTATCAAGATGACGATGTCAAACTTTGGATGCCCAAAGATTTGATTGATTTTGATTCAGTAGAGTTAAATTATGTTTCCGGTTATAAATCTAACACGCTTTATTTAGCGATTAGTAACCAAGACAACCAAGCGGTTACCTCTAACGTAATTATAAATTCGAAGCACCTTAAGCTCGGCGAGACACCGAAAATTAAACGGCTTTCACCAAACGGTTCTTTTACCCTTTCCGACGATGGTAAACTTAGTGTTACTTTACCGGAAAAAGGATTTCTCGCTCTAAAAATACAAATGGATGTGGTAAATGTGAAAATACCCTCTGACCAATCCCAGGCAATGAATTTCAAAACGCCGTTTTTAGAAATTGATGAGGGGGATAGTCGAGCTTTCTTATTGGATTTTGGAAGCGCAGGTACACATGCATTTATTCATACTAGAGACGATGATACGAAGCTGGCGTCGCTTACTGTGTCATACCTAAATACTAATAATACGTTTATAGAGAAAACAGATAACGAATTTCCATTCGAAATGTCGATAAAAGTACCTAATGGCGAAGCAGGACTAAAATTTAGGGTCAAAACAAAAGATGTTAACGGTCGTGAAATGAGTAGCGAGTTATTGAAGTTGGAATGACGTTAACAGATCGTAAGTAAAATCTTCAAACGCAGATAGCATTTATCACATTGGAAAGCTTAACCTATCTGCGTTTTTCGATTTGGCAACTTTTTGAAATCTAGAAATTGGGATCTGTGTGCTTCGTTAATCAAATTAAAGATGTTTGATATCTAAAAAGCACCCTTATTCTGTAGTAGCTCAGACTTGATCTGACAGTTACCCGTTTTTCAAATGGTGACTGTCAGTTTAGATTTGAGCTAAATTC
>CANNDC010000012.1 GCA_947503265.1 uncultured Alteromonadaceae bacterium | reverse complement strand
AGAATTTAGCTCAAATCTAAACTGACAGTCACCATTTGAAAAACGGGTAACTGTCAGATCAAGTCTGAGCTACTACAGCTTATATGGCCAACTCAAAACTTGAGGCCGAATTTCAGTTTTTGACTTCGGTCACATGGATTTAATAATATAGCTTCCTCTTTTTGTTTCTTTAGCTTCATATAGTGCTTTATCTGCCAACTCTGTTGAAGCTGAAAGATCAGGACTCTTTCCATTAAGCATACACACGCCCGTTGTCGCTGTAATACTAATCCTCAAATCACCAATTCTGTATGGACGACTAAGGGAATGTTGCAATTCACCTAAGAGTTCCTCTAAGTCGCCATTGTCAATACACTTTACTAAAGCCACAAATGATTCTCCTCCAGACCGAGAAACTATCGCCTCAGATGTGAACACACCTTCAAACCTTTTTGCTACTTGCTTTATTAATTGATCACCAATTTCATGTCCATGTTGATCATTTACATTTCTAAATTTGTCTACATCTGAAATAACCAACGCCCAACAATCATATGTAGAATATGACTTTCGTATTTTTTCTTCGAAATAATCTGAGAATAAGCTCATTGATATTAAGCCGGTAAGTAAATCGATTGAAGATTGGTGACTACTATTTTTTGAATATTGTTGTTTAGATTTTTGTGTAAAGTCTTCGATAGCATCTGCTAATTCGTGATTTGAGGATTGGTATCTATTTTCTGAGGAGCCTAATTCAGGATTTTTCTTTACTTTCTCATTTCTATCTTCTCCGATAGTTTCACGATATGTATCGATTGTTTCCTTTAAATCATCAATCTCGCGAGTATATTGTGACCTTATACCCCTAATTTCTTTTATTAGCCTGTCTCTATCCTCAGTAGTGAGTAAGCTTTTTCCTTCAAAGTAGATTTTACTAAAGCGGTCACAGGATAACCACGCAGCGTCCACTGTATTGCGGATTAGTGGAAATAAAGTTGAATATGCCACAGCAATTAGTAACGGATAAATAAAGTTCGTGCCCCAAGAAAAGTAAATTTTTTCAACAAGACTAATTTTGTCTATTGGTTCTTTTTCTGACCTTAATAAAAAGTAAAGGATATGCCAATTGAAAATGGTCCAAGAGAAAAGAAAGGACCAAATCAACCTATTATTGATTCGTTCGGTTAAGGCATTTGAGAAACCCTCTAGACTCTCAGACCACTTTTTCAAAATTTCCATATCTCATTCGCTAATTAACCTTACACTGTGGTTTAACTCTATTACATTTTCTCTTCAATTACATTTCAATTAAATAATCCAATTACAAGGAACGGTGCGCTTCTAATAAATTGAATTTATTCAAATTTAGGTTACAAAAGAGGTTACAAAACATTAAAGAAGTGATAGTTTGTTGCTTTATAACTATTTGTTTTAATTGGATAAATATAGCTATGAAAAATAGTTCGAATCCTGCCGGGCGCGCCATTCTCCTTTGCAAGACTCACTTATACCTCTAATGGGTTTTGCTGTTACGGTATACCAGTAGGGTGTGCAAAAGTAGAAATACTAGTGGGCATATAAACAAATATATTTCTTCAATATTGAAGCTTATGTGAAGTAGCTCGTTTTCAGACATATAACCTATTAAGATAACACTTGAGAGCGCCATAATTCCGCAGATTAGACACACTAATTTGGTTCTCGTTGTCAATTTTAACCCCCAGCAAATAGAGGTTAATCCTAAGTAGCCGGCTATTCCTAAAACAGTCAGCAAACATAAAAGTATCAGCCGAAACACATCCATTTCTTCGAAATACACAAGTCCAGTGTAAATACCAATAAACGACATGACCAACAGAATAGTAGCCGGAGTCCATGCAAAAACGGTAGTTAAGCCCGTCAATAAGCTGATTAAAAAGTTCTGCATGGTGTTTTAAAAGTAAAACTCTTCTTCAACAACAGGGACATTCAGCACAACTAACCAATATATAAACAGGGAAATAACAATGACCAAAAATAGCGCCAATACAATTTTCGAGCTGGTTATACCCGTCTTTGCTACTTTTTTACCGTTAATCATTGCGCCAATAAGCGGGTATTTTAATACTAATTGATACCAAGCAATGGCCAATAGATGTAACACAATGACTGCAATGATAATGTCAAACAGATTGTGATGGAGCCATTGGAAAGTACCTTGTAATTCGCTATCCACTGCTGAGTAGTACGGCCCCTGATACAAAACATCATCATTCACAAACAAACCACTAACAGCCTGCAAGCCAACCAACAACAGTACCACAGGCACTATCCATCCGCCGAGCGGGTTGTGACCAGTATACTTAGGGTTCTTACGCCGAATGAGTAACGTAAAATAATGAAATGCTGCCATCGGAGAGCGAATAAAATTGCTAAATCTAGAGTGTCTAGGCCCTACGAAGCCCCAAATTAAACGAAACAAGATTAGACCCAAAGTGAAGTAACCTAGGTAGAAGTGAATTTCCATGTAGCCATCGAGTATTTCTGCCGTTACATACTGGCCAATTAGCGCCAGCACGAGTAACCAATGGAACAACCTGACGGGCAAATCCCAAACTAACTGTTTTTTCAATCGCATTGCTACAATCCCATTAAGTGACTACATCCAAGATTTTTTCTTTGATTCAACTTCGAATAATGCTGAATCTATCATATTCATTGCACTTACTTCGGGCATAAAGGGTACTTCAACGCCGCCAGAAGCCAAAATAAATTGTACACTGCCTAAGTGGTTGCGTTTCATCATTAAACTCTGTTTAAACGCAGTTTGTTGAACTTTGTGAATAGGAAAACAATAGTAATCTACCCCTAATAATCCTTTTCTTACATAGAAATAGTGTTGATCTTTAGCAAATCCCCAGCGTTTCCAGCGACAATAGATTAAACCTAATACTAGTGGCACTGCCAATAACCCCAGCATGCTAACTGACGTTGCTTGACCATTGGCAAAGTGTATTCCTGTGAATAGCAAAGTTAGAGGCATCAACCACAAAATTATTTGACGCCAAATAAAGCGCTTACTTATCGCTTGGTACTCAATTTGGCTTAAATTACTAGTCGGAAAAGCATCTTCGATAATTTCTTGGCACTCGTGTGGTTTTACGCTGGGCACTATAATTTTATTGCTCATCATTGACAGGTCATTGGCACTGCGAACACCGGACGAATTTTGTCTGAGTTCTAAATTAATGCGCTTCAAAAGCACGTCTAACCAATCTTGTTTGCTTACAACCATTTGCAATCGAGTTAATCGCATATTGATTTCTTGTTTTGTTAGCAAACCGCTACGACGGATATACTTGCCTTCAGATTTACTCAGAGTGAAGTCGTAAAAAATCAAAATCGAACCAAATATGGATAGTAATGCGATGCACATCATTGCAAAAAACGTCAATGCGAGGGCAGTTAATCCAAGCATCCATATGGTGTGCGTATCGGCGTCAAACCAGGCTTTGAAATCAATTCCGACACTTTCTAAGACAGGCATAGCAAACTCTATTACTTCGTCATACAAAGGGGCCAGTACGCCCAAAATAATCCACACTCGATTATTGGTGATGCCATGGATAATCAGATCGCCAATCGAACGGGTATTTATTATCACTTCTTTTTTATCAGATGAGATTTGCTCGCTAGTACTTTCATCAATGCTTGATTCTACTTTTTCAAGAATAAAGGTTTTGAGCTCCTCTGCTACTGCTAGGGGAAGGGCGACTATTTTTGCTTCTTGTTTAGCAGAACCTGCGGTATCAAGTTGCATGCAGGTGTAACCAAATGGGCGATAATAAATGGGTTGCTCTAAGGTCACATTTTGAATTCGAGTAAAGGGCAAATCAATATGCTTTTTGGAGAATACGCCGGAACGAATTTCAACCGTGTCATTAGCTAGTCGAAAAGTATAAAAGAAGTAATGTAGAAAGGAGACAAGAGCAATCAGACCTATTGTTCCCAATACCGCAGGTAGCCATATTTCTGGATTATTTTTTATCGATGAATAACTAACCGCAAATGCGGGCAGGGTATAAATTAAGTTGTTTGCAGCGTGTTTTATTCCGCTGGCGACAAAGTACAAAATTGATATTGGTGCTAGTCGTTGCCATTTATCGGCAGGCTCAATAATGGCTGACTCATCCATGACTCAAGGTATCCTTGTGAGCCAATATAAATTTGCGCATCGCAACGGCTTGTTCATGGGCAAGTCCCGGAATTTCAAAGGTGTGCATTGAACCACCTGCACTGAATACTTGTAACGAAGCTAAATCGAATAATCGTTCAATGGGACCGCGTTTGAGTTCGACATGTTGGATACGCAGAATAGGTTGGCTGACAATCTTTCGAAAGAACAAGCCTGATTCGTAGTGAATATCATTTTCTCGCAAAGCAAAGCGCTTTTTTGGGTCGGCAAAAAATGTATAGGCCAGGAGCAAAGTTGTAATCGTTAGCACAATAGCCAAGGCGTATGGATAAGCATTGATTAACTCTTTGGGTAACTCAAAAAGCATCTGAAAACGCGTCAACGACATGATTGTGATGAAGATAGCACTAAAGACAACAATGGTACCCAAGTTCACTGGTCGGTATTTCTCGTTCATGGGTTCTGTGACTAATTCAGCAACACTTGGCAATGAGTCGGTATTGATAGCTTTATTCGAAAAGGGGATTATTTCACTCATATTTTATCTTTTATCAAAGTTTTAGTTAATTTCTCATAACTTTTAGATTCAATAAAGGTTCTTATTGTTACTGATTCTTACCGCGAGATAAGGCACAATTCGCTGCAAAATAATATTAGGGCGAATTGATATGACAAAAATTGCGATATTTGGTGCAAATGGCCGAATGGGTCGCGTGCTGATTGAAGCCACCGAATTGGACGAAGAAGTGACGTTGAGTGGCGCTTCTGTCAGAGCAGATTCAAAATGGGTAGGTTTTGATGTTGGCGAGTTAGCAGGCATCGGTGCCAGAGGGATTAAAGTAGCAGCGAGTCTAGATGCGACGGTCGACAATATAGACGTCATTATTGATTTCACGTTACCCGCAGCCCTTGAAGCGAATTTAAACTGGTGTATTGAACATGAGAAGCCAGTCGTCATTGGAACCACCGGTTTAAACGACTCCGAAAAACAGCTTCTTAACAATGCAGCGCAGCATATTCCCATAGTATTTGCAGCGAACTACAGTGTTGGAGTCAACCTTATGTTGAGTCTAGTAAGACAAACGGCGAAAGTGATGGGGGAAAGCGCAGACATAGAAATTATTGAGGCTCATCATAGGTTTAAAAAGGATGCCCCTTCAGGAACAGCCGTTGCTATTGGTGAAGCAATAGCTGATGAATTAGGCAGAGATTTAAACGCATGCGCAGTCTACGGACGCGAAGGCGATACTGGAGAACGGCAGCAGAGCACGATTGGATTTGCCACAGTTAGAGGTGGTGATGTAGTGGGAGATCATACTGCGTTATTCGCTGATATAGGCGAACGTGTTGAAATTACCCATAAAGCGTCTAGCAGGCTTACTTTTGCAAAAGGCGCGGTAAAAGCGGCCAAATGGCTGAAATCTAAACCAGCAGGTTTGTATTCGATGGAAGACGTATTAGGCTTTAACTGATTGTTTTGTGCCTTATTGGTGCAATATTCGGCCAACTGCTTATTTTCGTAAATATTCTAGATCGGGTTGGACGTGAATAGTGAATCCGTGTATGATCTCGGGAATTTGCCAAATTTTTGTAAATACTGGTCATGAAATTCGTGAAAAGTAGCAAAAATGCTAGCTGCAAAGATCGCAAACGGGAAGTAAATCAAATGTTTACACCGTTTTTTGTAGGGTTTTGGCGCTTTCGTAGTGTTAATTCCTTGGGTTATCCTTATTTGGGAGGTTGACTTGGCTATTTCCGCCCTTTTGGTGCTAGAAGACGGTTCAGTTTTCAAAGGCACATCAATTGGTGCTTCTGGTGTTTCTGTTGGTGAGGTGGTATTTAATACATCCATGACAGGTTATCAGGAGATTCTGACAGATCCTTCATACGCAGAACAAATTATTACCTTAACGTATCCTCATATTGGGAATACAGGAACAAACGAAGAAGACGTCGAATCTGACAATATATGGGCTAAAGGCCTTATCATTCGTGATCTTCCGCTAATCGCTAGCAATTACAGAAATCAATCCTCACTCTCAGACTACCTTAAAGAAAACAATATTCTTGGCATCGCTGATATAGATACTCGTCGTCTAACCCGTATTTTACGAGACAAGGGTGCGCAACGAGGCTGTATTCAAACCTTTGAAAATGGCTTAACCACAGAATCAGACATCGAATCGGCTATTGCTAAAGGATTAGACATAGCGAAAGGTTTTCCAGGATTAAAAGGAATGGATTTAGCCAAAGTTGTAACCACTAAAGAAAAGTACGAGTGGTCGAATAGTGTTTGGCAATTAGAAACGGGTTACCAGAATGATGTGAAAGATCTACCTTTTCATGTCGTTGCGTACGATTTTGGGGCGAAACACAATATTTTACGAATGTTAGTAGAGCGCGGTTGTAAACTCACAGTTGTGCCCGCAACGACTCCTGCTGATGAAGTATTGGCAATGAATCCGGATGGTATCTTTTTATCTAACGGACCGGGTGACCCAGAACCGTGTGATTATGCTATTAACGCTATTCAAGCTTTCCTAAAAACAGACATCCCTATTTTTGGAATATGCCTAGGGCACCAGTTACTTGCTCTTGCCAGCGGTGCTAGCACAATGAAGATGAAGTTTGGTCATCATGGTGCTAACCATCCAGTAAAAGATTTAAACCGCGAAGTGGTAATGATCACCAGTCAAAACCACGGGTTTGCAGTTTCTGAAGATAATTTACCTGACAATATCAAGGTTACTCACGTTTCTTTATTTGATAAATCTTTGCAAGGAATTCATCTGACGGATAAGCCAGCATTCAGTTTCCAAGGGCACCCAGAAGCTAGTCCCGGTCCCCACGATGCAGCGCCATTGTTCGATCACTTTATCCACCTGATTCGTGAAAGCCAGCTAAATTAACGCCTGAATATAGAGTAACAATTACGATGCCAAAACGTACCGACTTAAAAAGCATACTGATACTGGGCGCGGGCCCAATTGTGATTGGCCAGGCGTGTGAGTTTGACTACTCAGGCGCGCAAGCTTGTAAAGCCCTTCGAGAAGAAGGTTATCGAGTGATTCTGGTTAACTCAAATCCAGCCACTATTATGACTGATCCAGAAATGGCCGATGCGACATATATCGAGCCTATTCATTGGGAAGTCGTAGAGAAAATAATCGAGAAAGAACGTCCTGACGCGGTCTTGCCAACTATGGGCGGTCAAACCGCATTGAACTGTGCATTGACGCTTAATAAAAAAGGCGTTCTAGATAAGTACAATGTGCAGATGATAGGTGCAACAGCGGATGCCATTGATAAAGCGGAAGACCGAGAGCGTTTTGACAAGGCGATGAAATCTATTGGTCTTGCCTGCCCACGTGCTGAAATCGCTCACACCATCGAACAAGCGCATGACGTACTGAGCCGAATTGGCTTTCCATGTATTATCCGACCTTCGTTTACCATGGGTGGCACCGGCGGCGGTATCGCTTACAACGTCGATGAATTCGATGAAATTTGTCGACGTGGACTCGATCTTTCGCCAACTAGCGAACTACTCATCGATGAATCGTTAATTGGTTGGAAAGAATACGAAATGGAAGTAGTACGTGACAAAAACGATAACTGTATTATCGTTTGTACTATTGAAAACTTCGATCCTATGGGCGTTCACACAGGTGATTCCATTACAGTCGCACCTGCTCAAACGTTAACGGATAAAGAATTTCAAATTATGCGAAATGCTGCCATGGCAGTGTTACGTGAGATTGGCGTAGAAACAGGCGGTTCAAACGTCCAATTCGGTATCGACCCAAAAACAGGACGTATGGTCATCATTGAGATGAACCCTAGGGTATCGCGTTCTTCCGCATTGGCTTCCAAAGCTACTGGCTTCCCAATTGCGAAAGTCGCAGCTAAATTAGCCATAGGTTACACACTTGATGAACTGGCAAATGATATTACAGGTGGCTTAACACCTGCCTCGTTTGAGCCAGCAATCGACTATGTTGTGACCAAAATACCGCGTTTTAACTTCGAAAAATTTGCCGGCGCTAACGACAGGCTTACCACACAGATGAAGTCTGTGGGCGAAGTCATGGCGATCGGACGGAATCAGCAAGAGTCGTTACAAAAAGCCTTACGTGGACTTGAAGTCGGCGTCAATGGACTCGATCCCATAATCGACATCGATGATCCCGAAAGTGAAAAGAAAATTATCCGTGAGTTGAGAGAACCTGGTGCCGAACGAATTTGGTACATTGGGGATGCAATGCGCATGGGTATGACGGTCGATCAAGTGTTTAAGCTAACTAATATCGACCCTTGGTATCTGGTGCAAATTGAAGACTTGATCAAGCTGGAAAAACAAGTCGCTGAACTTGGTCTTTCAAACATTGATGCAGATTTGATGAAATCATTGAAGCAAAAAGGGTTTGCTGATGCACGACTTGCTGAACTAATAAATGTAGCGGAAAGCGATGTTCGCGAAGCTCGCCACAGCATGTCAATTTCGCCAGTTTATAAGCGAGTTGATACCTGTGCTGCAGAATTTTCTACCAGTACGGCATACATGTATTCAACCTACGATGAAGAATGTGAAGCTAACCCAAGTGACCGTGACAAGATCATGGTACTCGGCGGTGGGCCAAATCGAATCGGGCAAGGCATTGAATTTGATTACTGCTGTGTTCATGCCGCATTGGCAATGCGCGAAGATGGTTACGAAACCATAATGGTGAATTGTAATCCTGAAACTGTATCCACAGATTATGACACTTCAGATCGCTTATACTTTGACCCTGTTACCCTAGAAGATGTGTTAGAAATCGTCCGCATTGAGAAGCCTAAAGGCGTTATCGTTCAATACGGTGGTCAAACGCCACTTAAATTGGCACGAGAACTTGAAGCCGCGGGTGTTCCTATTATTGGTACATCACCAGATGCTATTGACCGTGCTGAAGATCGCGAACGATTCCAGCACTTAGTTAATAAATTAGATTTAAAGCAGCCAGCCAATGCCACCGTTAACAATATGGAAGAAGCACTTGAGCAAGCAGAAATCATAGGATTTCCACTAGTAGTTCGCCCTTCTTATGTTCTGGGTGGACGAGCAATGGAGATTGTCTATGATCTTAAAGATTTGAGACGCTATCTAAATGAGGCTGTTAAGGTTTCTAACGATTCTCCGGTGTTACTAGACCGATTCCTCGACGATGCTATCGAAGTGGATATTGACGCTATGTGTGACGGTGAAAATGTCGTCATCGGAGGCATCATGGAACACATCGAGCAGGCTGGTGTTCACTCTGGTGATTCAGCATGTTCATTACCACCTTATTCTCTTAGCCCTGAAATCCAACAGGTGATGCGCAAACAAGTCAAAGACATGGCAATTGAGTTAGGTGTGGTTGGCTTGATGAACACGCAATTTGCAGTAAAGGATGGCGAAGTTTATTTGATTGAAGTGAATCCTCGTGCAGCCAGAACCGTGCCTTTCGTGTCCAAAGCGACAGGTCTAGCGGTTGCTAAAGTAGGCGCAAGAGCCATGGTTGGGCAAAGTTTAGTTTCCCAAGGTGTTACCGAAGAAATTATTCCACCTTTTTACTCGGTTAAAGAAGTGGTATTGCCATTTGCTAAGTTTCAAGGTGTGGATCCTTTGCTTGGACCAGAAATGCGGTCGACGGGCGAGGTTATGGGTGTTGCTGATAACTTTGAAGAAGCTTATGCGAAAGCGAATTTGGGAGCTGGAGCAGCTATCCCATCGGGTGGAAAGGCACTTTTGTCGGTTCGTCAAAACGATAAAACCCGAGTGCTAGAGTTAGCTCAATTGATGGTAGATAGTGGCTTTAGTTTAGAAGCGACGTCAGGGACAGCGCAAAAACTAAATGACGCTGGAATAGCATGTTCAGTAGTGAACAAATTGACTGAAGGTCGTCCTAACATTGTTGATGCTATAAAAAATGGCGAATACAGCTATATTGTCAACACAACAGAAGGTCGTACGGCAATTAATGACTCCGTTTATATTCGCAGAGAAGCCTTGCTAAATAAAGTGGCTTACACTACGACCATGAATGCGGCATTTGCAACTGTTCATGCACAAAATGCAGAAGACAGAGCCCGAGTTTCCTCGGTTCAAGATTTGCATCGACGTGTTAATCTTCAATAGGTTTGTGTTAAACTAGCAATCAAATGTAATAAAACCAAAGTGCGCTTATGCGCACTTTGCAGTTTTCTAAACTATCAAAATGTTTCTACATAACAAATTCAAACAAGTGAGTTTTGATTAATGAACCAATATCCAATGACGGCAAAAGGCGCAGAAATGCTGCGTGTCGAACTAAACGAATTGAAATCTGTAAAGCGACCAAAAATTATCCAATCGATTGCTGAAGCAAGAGAGCATGGTGATCTCAAAGAGAACGCTGAATATCATGCAGCTAGAGAACAACAGAGCTTTTGTGAAGGTAGAATTCAGGATATCGAAGGAAAATTATCTAACGCACAAATTATCGACGTCACCAAAATGACAAATAACGGCAAAGTGATATTTGGTGCAACAGTGACAATTCTAAATGTCGAAAATGAAGAAGAAACCACGTATAAAATTGTTGGGGATGATGAAGCTGATATTAAAAACAATCTAATTTCAGTCAGTTCACCCATTGCACGCGGCCTTATTGGTAAAGAGTTGGACGATGTTGTTAATATAAAGACACCTTCGGGCACGGTAGAATTCGAAATTGCTGAAGTTGAGTACATCTAGTGTTACGGTGTATTTTGACTACAAAAAAGCCGGCAATTTTGCCGGCTTATTCATATATTGCGCGGTAACTAAGCAAAGTTAGCTGAAGCAAACTACCAGTTAACCAAAAAACAGAAGCCTCCTACGTACTTGGGACGCATGATTTGTTCGTCATTGCAGTAACCATGTTTGCACAGATCAATACTGAATCTTTCGCCAAAGAACGAATAAGAACCCGAATAGTAAAATGGTTACTGGTATTGGTTCGTTTACGTGTATTGCTGAACCAGTAGCATCTGTGATAACCGAGAAACTGTCCAAACCAAACTCTGGCACCGTAACGTAAGCTGTTACAGACGTAGAACCACTCAATGCGCCGGGTGTTACTAAATCGTCGAATTCAAACGAAATAAATGGATTGAATAGCCAATCTGCGACACTGACGATACCTGCGCCTAACCCTTCATCTATTGCCAATGTTTCTGAACCGGATGGAGCAAATCCACTTAAGTGAAAGAAAGCAGAGGCAATACCAGCTTCTCTGGAGGCGTCTGAAACTGGGCCCTGTATTAAACTTACGTCCCAATCATAAGTAAATTCAAATACTGCTGTTTTTGCGAAATCGTCCTCGTTTTCTAGTATTACTAAAAATCCATTCAAGACAGTAGCTGTGCTACTTCCAGAAGGTGCACCAGCAGAGCCTGATACGTCAGAGCTCTGCATCAAACCACTAGTAGGAAACGTTGTCGCATCGCTTTGAAAGTCAGCATCAATGCTTGCTGTTGCCGTCCCAGATGACATGCTGCTTGGTAATTCCGGTTCAGCTAACGCGCTAACAATTAAACCTCCACTGTCTATCAGAGTGAAGGATGAACTGGCGTTGGCATCATAAATCAACGTGGCGTTTGCCACACAAGTAAAGTTGAACAGGATCGATAGAACAATAAAAGCCTTTACGTTTCTCATGACTACTCTCCCATGTTCGTTAAATTCATTCCTTTAATTTCAACGTTTCAAGTATAACTAAGGTGTTTAAAAAATAAGCATAATCTACACCACAAAAAATACATGCAGCTTTTCAATAGGTTAGTTTTGAAGAAAATTTTGAATTGAGAAAACAGTAAAGAAAGCCGACACCTTTTAAGTACTAGTGCGTGACATAATAAATTATTGTAATGAAGGAATTGTCATAGTGTGTTTAACAACTAGTTCGAATTTAGTCATTGATCTTGTTGGTGTTGCGTAGATACAAAAAAGCCGATGTTGTTTAACCAACATCGGCTTTTTAATTTAGCTTTTTAAGTATTCTTTAAGCAAAGTTTGCTGAAGCAAATTCCCAGTTGACCAAAGACCAGAATCCGCCAAGGTAGTTTGGACGAACGTTGCGGTAATCAATGTAATAAGCATGTTCCCACAAATCAACGGTCATAAGTGGTGTTAAACCTTCTTCAGTGATAGGCGTGCCCGCGTTGCTAGTGTTGACAATATCTAAACTACCATCGGCTGTTTTAACTAACCAAGTCCAGCTAGAACCAAAGTTGTTAACTGCCTTATCGTTAAATGCCGCTTTAAAGTCTTCAAATGAACCCCACTTGGCATTGATAGCTTCAGCAAGTGCGCCACTGGGCTCGCCACCACCATTAGGGCTTAGGCTATTCCAGTAGAAAGTATGGTTCCAAATTTGTGCAGCATTGTTAAAAACACCGCCGTCAGATTGCTTAACTATGTCTTCAAGGCTCATGTCGGCCATAGCTGTACCTTCGACTAAACCATTTAGTTTAGTCACATAAGTCGCGTGATGCTTACCATAGTGAAATTCCAGAGTTTCTGCAGAAATATGTGGTTCTAGTGCATCTTTTGCATAGGGTAGAGCGGGTAGTTCAAAAGCCATGTTAGGTCTCCATTGGTTGAGCAATAACTGTTTTAAATCTTAGGTTTTAAATGCTAGCGCTTATCTAACGAATGTAAAGGCATCTTAAATGCTTTTTCATTGTTATATATTCAAATTTGATGTCCTGCGATTAATGTATATGGGTTCAGTCAGACACAAATCAAGTTAGAATACAGGTAAAGTTATAGTTTTTACTAAATTATTGGTTTTAGGATCATGTCTTTGGAAACTATGGCTTGAAACAGGTAAACTTGGTCCCATATCCTGACTAAACTTATTATGAGAGAGATTTATGGAAACGGTAGAAAAAATCAAGCAGCAAATTTCTGAGAACCCCATACTGCTATATATGAAAGGATCGCCTAAATTGCCGAGTTGCGGATTTTCATCACAGGCGTCGCAGGCTCTTATGTCTTGTGGAGAACAGTTTGCTTATGTTGATATCCTACAAAACCCAGATATTCGTGCTGAGCTGCCTAAATACGCAGATTGGCCAACCTTCCCACAACTTTGGGTTGACGGTGAGCTGGTAGGTGGTTGTGATATTATTATCGAGATGTTTCAGCAAGGTGAGTTACAACCTTTAATTAAAGAAACCGCAGAAAAGTATGCAGATAGCGAAGGCGAAACAGAAGAGTAACTATACTTCTTGGTCGTCATAAAAATTTAATAAACCTTGGTACTTGCCAAGGTTTTTTTTCGGCGTAAAGTGGGAAAACAACAAGGAAAAATGGACCTAATGATGAATAGAATCTTTTTATTGTTAATGCTATCCCTTCAAGTTTTTTCATTTTCTAGCCATGCAGTGCTAATGAAGTATTCATTCACTGGCAAAATTACGGAAGTGGAAAATGAAGCTGATATCGTTTGGGCCACAAGTACAACTATTGGACAAGATGTCAGTGGATATTTTCTGTTAGATACGGAAATTGTAAAAGGAGGGCGAGAAGAAACATCGTATTATTGGTGGCATAACATTGATGACGGTCCAGGAGCACTCACTTCTGCCGTTCGGTTTGCAGGTTTCGAGTATCAACTTACCTCTGACTTTGACTTCTTGCCTATGTATGGGGCTTGGGGTACGGATGAGTTTATTGAATATTTTAGTGGAATAGATTTAAGCCTACCTGTACCCGAAAAAGTTGCAGACGGTATCACATTGCGAGACCAAGAAAAGACTGAAACGCAAGTGGCTAATGGCGTCATAGACTTTGATAAAGAACTGTCCTTTGGTTTTTTTGATAGCATTAACGATTTTCTAACTGACTTTAGATATATTCCAGGAGAGAGCGAACCTCAACCTGATTGGACTCAGACTTTCGAATGGGAGGATGACGGACAAGCAAATAATGGAAAAAGTTCTGGTGGCTCTTTTAACATTACGGAGTATTTTTATGAAAACCTTACGGGGCAGAGGAATAAAAATATAGACTCAACAATAAATTTCAGGCTGTCGCGAGTCACTGCAGAACAAGTGACGACAATTAATTCTCCTACAACTCTCTCGCTAATGATGTGCGTTTTAATGGTTTGGTTGTTCAGCAGAAAACATGGAGATAGGGGAAGTCGTCAGTAAAGACAAACCGCGTTAAGAAACTTCTTTAAAGAGTGATTCGTCGATGATTGTTGAGTCGATAATCTGTTGTGCCATTTGAATGCATCGGCCGCATTGATTACCCACACCTAGAGAATCACGCAATTCTCGTGTGGTACCAATACCTTCTTCTCTGACGGCTTGCTTAATCGCTTTATCAGTTATGCCGTTACACAAACAAACGTACATTCGATCTCCTTAATAGATACTGCAAATGATAATAGTTGTTATTACCATCTTTGGCAAGCTCTTTTTTTAATCGATTTAGGGGTTTTATATTTTTATTTTAAAAAGTCAAAAATTCTGCTTGGAATTGTGTGATCCACCCCTATATCTCTGACAGTAAAAGTTCTTTTATAACCCTTAGTATTTGATATTCAATTACTAACATCATAATTATTACGGAGAGTTAAATGAGTGTACTTGTAGGTCGTCCAGCACCAGATTTTACTGCAGCAGCTGTGCTTGGAAGTGGTGAAATCGTTGATAGCTTTACTTTGTCTGAAAATATCAAAGGTAAAAAAGCAGTACTGTTTTTCTACCCTCTAGATTTCACTTTTGTATGTCCTTCAGAATTGATCGCTTTTGATAAGCGCTATGACGAATTCAAAAAGCGCGGTGTGGAAGTTATCGGCGTATCTATTGACTCTCAGTTCAGCCACAACGCATGGCGTAACACGCCTGTAAATCAAGGCGGTATTGGTCCAGTAAAATATACATTGGTAGCAGATACTAAACATGAAATATGCCAAGCATATGATGTTGAACATCCTGCAGACGGCGTTGCTTTCCGCGGCTCTTTCTTAATTGATGCTGAAGGAAATGTGCGTCATCAAGTCGTAAATGATCTTCCACTAGGCCGCAACGTTGACGAAATGCTGCGTATGGTAGATGCATTGAATTTCCATGAAGAGCATGGCGAAGTTTGTCCTGCTGGATGGCAAGAAGGTAGTAAAGGTATGGACGCTAGCCCCGATGGTGTAGCTAAGTATCTTTCCGAGAATGCTGACGACCTTTAATTTGAATGTGCAAACAAAAAGCCGCGACTGAGCAATCAGTCGCGGCTTTTTAAATGCTATTCATTGCCTATTTAAGAAATAAAAACGGGGTCACCAATTACGCTCCACAGTAAAATCGAGCTCACCATTAGTACCACCAATAATATCAACCCAGCGGTGACAACCGCACTGGAGTAGATGAAGCCTTTATCTTCAGGAATATGCAACATAATTGGCACACCTGAGTAGAGTAAGTAGATCGAGTAGCTAACACCAACAAATCCAACCATCATCACAAACCACAGGGCAGGGTAGAAAGCGGCAAACCCACACATATAAAGCGGTGTTGCGGTGTATGCAGCTATTTCTAAAGACTGAGTGTACGTTGGATTGGAATCAAATACTTTGGCTAACTCATGAATGATAAAAGCTAGAGCAAACACTCCTACCATTAAGCCCATATACATGCCTACTCCGAGCGAAATTGCTGATTGATTACCTAGTTTAATCAGGTCGCCAGCGCCAATACTCCAACCTAAATGTGCCGAAGCATAGTAACTTACTAAAGAAGGTATTAATGCAATGATCATGATGTGGCTTAAGCTGTAAGCATAGCTTTCATGTTTTCTGTCTATCGACTGCCACTCTTCTTTTGGGTGTGTATATATTCCCCACAGGTGATTCAGTAACAAAATACAACTCCTTTGACGGTATTTTAAGCGGAATTAAAAGGTTGGTAACGAGGTGGTTACATCTTGCTAACAATTGTCTAAGAGCAGAGCAGGTAGGTCAACAACTTTGTAGGGTTAAACGTTAATTAGTTGTTATTAAATGACGTTATTTTAGCCTGAAGGGTGAGAATCCTATCCCATCCGGGCCATTTCCTGTTGGAAGTGTGAAAAGTAATTCGCCGCTGGGTATTTGGATGACAGCTACTTTGTCTTGGGAGTAAGACGAGAGGAAAAGCGTTCTGTCATTGGGATGAAAAGTGACCCCTTTTGGACCAAATCCATCACCAAGCTGAATTCGTTTTAATTTTTGTTTGGTCTTTACCTCAAATACATCGAGTGTATTTTGACGATAGTCAGGCACCACTGCATATTTTTCATCTTGAGTAAGTAAAATACGGTAGGGAAATCGGAAACCAGACCACTGTTTTAACATTTTATCTGAAGACGTATCAAAAATGCTGATTAAACCATCTTTGTTACTGCCCACCCATAACTCGCTTCCTGAACGATTGACAGTAACCGCCTCTGGTGTGTCTGGCATTTTCATCGTCTTTACCAGTTTTTCTTTGGTTACGCTGAGCTGAGAGACGGAATTGTCACCCATATTGGTTGTATAAATAAATTTGGAATTTTCAGGCATAGCTACCATGTGCGAGCCTTTTTGAGTGGTATCAATTGCGCTGACAATTTCGCCTGTATGAATATTGACCACGACTGCTGTATCAGAACCTTCAGAAGACACAGCAACCCGAGTTTGATCTTGCATAAACAAAATACCATGGGGGCGAGGGTAGTTAGCCAAGGAAATAGTACGGACCTTTTCTGCGTTGACAACATCAAATACGGTTAGACTATTGCCTCCTACATAATCTGTGCTAACGGCCCATTTTCCGTCTTTGGTTATGGCAAGCTCGTGTGGACCTTTACCCGTGGGTAATGATTTTACAATCTCTTTTGTGCTTATATCGATGAAACTGACGTCGTCGCCTAATTTGTTAACGACGATCAGGGTTCCCGCAAGGGATTCTGTGTTGTTATTGCCAGTCGCATTTACCGCCACTGTAAAAAGCAAAGCGGCACATAATGTTGCAAGGGTAGAACACAGTTTCAGTTGTCGATTCATAAAAACCTAGCTTTTGCGGTTTTTCCTAGCATTAATAAAGACCGTTAGGGCTTTGTACACAACGCAAACAAATAATGTCCAGAAAACCACGTGATAAGTAAAGTGTAAAGCGCCTTCTCCAAGCATATGGTCTTGGTGAGCGAATCCTGCGTTGCTAAGTATTAGACCTAGAAAAAGATAGAGGAATTTCATAGTTTGTCCTAAATATAAAAGTGATTAAATTGATTAAACGTTTAACATGCCTTCAGTTTCAATAAACTGAATAATGTCTTCTAAGCCTTGTTTTGTCTTCATATTACTAAAAACAAAGGGCTTTTCACCACGCATTTTTTTTGCATCCCTGTCCATTACCTCAAGTGATGCACCAACGAGGTCGGCCACGTCGATTTTATTGATGATAAGCAAATCAGATTTAGTAATTCCTGGTCCACCTTTGCGCGGGATCTTATCTCCTGCTGAAACATCAATTACGTATAAGGTTAAGTCTGACAATTCGGGGCTAAAGGTCGCACTCAAGTTGTCGCCGCCGCTTTCTACCAATACAAAGTCTAAATCGGGGTGTCTTTCATGAAGTTCGTCGATAGCGGCCAGATTCATGGACGCATCTTCGCGAATCGCTGTATGTGGGCAGCCGCCAGTTTCTACACCAAGGATACGATCAGGTGATAGCGCATCGTTTTTAGTTAGAAATTCTGCGTCTTCATAGGTATAGATATCATTAGTCACCACCGCCATATCGTATTTGCCACGCAGTGCGATACACAAGGCACGCAGTAATGCTGTTTTACCAGAGCCAACTGGACCACCAACGCCGATACGCAGAACTTGTTTATTTTTTGCCATGTTTTACATTTACTCTTCAATTAAAATTTATAATCAAGACCTAAATAGTCTCGTATATTGGGTTTCATGCCAGGCACTTGCCATAGCCAATCTTGGTAAACTCGCACCTATTTCATCATCTTCTAGGCTGTTCGCTGTGTCAATTGCCTGCTCTACACCGCTACTCAATTCAAATAACAGGTTTTGCGCTTGCGTTTGTCCAAGGGGAACTAACTTAGTGGCAGCGGCCACTTGATTGTCGATAAATGCCCAGCAATAACCACTTTGAGTCGTCAACAGATCGAGCTCAAACAGTGTCGCCGCTATGGTGAAGGCACTGGCAAAACTTACTTCGGAAAGTGAGTAATACTCCTGATAAGCACTGGAATCTATTTTGTGTAATTGCTTAAGCAATCGCACTAACGCTTTACCCATTGCGACATCTGCAAGGTGAAATTCACTGCTTTCTCTGCACGCAATTAAATGTTGATTCCATCGAATAAAGCTATTTTTATCATTTTCCATCAAAGCACTAAATAATCGCTTGATTATCGCAATGTCAGTGTATGCCAGAGAATGTTGCAAGTTGAAGTCAATCCAATCGAAGGTTTTTTCAGGTGTATTAACCCAATCTTTTTCCACCGCATGCTCTAAGCCTTGGGAAAATGAGAAGCCACCGACAGGTAAATTTGCACTGCATAGTTGCAGCATTCTATTAAGCTTTAAAGCGCCATTGTTAGTGATCGGCATGGGAATGACTGTGGCCACCATAAGCTCCATTTTCAGGTTCGAAAATAGCGGGAGATCTATCGACTGTTAACCCGAATTTTTCGGTTAATTCTTCCAATACGTGATCCGGCTTAAAGCGTACCCACAATTCGCCAATTTGCAGTGAGGTATGTCTGTTACCAAGGTGATAACAAATTTTACTGAAACTTAGCCAATCTTTGGCGATAGCGGTAGACACGTCTTCCTCTTTCCCTTTCACTTCAATAACAACACCACACTCTGTTTTTACAATTTCACCGACCAATAGTGGGTGACCGCGTTCAACAAAAATACCGATATCTTTACCCTTTTCAGTGATGGTCTTGATACGTGCTTTTTTACGCGTATCGTGATCAAGCACCACAGCATCATCAATGGGATCGTGAGTGTGGGAGAATCGTTCAAAAGCTTTTAACATGTATCGCGTTTTCCTTAGAACAAGCAGTATCGTTGAGCCAAAGGCAATTCTTCAGCAGGTTCACAAGTCAGCAGTTCACCATTTGCTCTAACTTCATACGTCTGCGCGTCCACCGAGATTTCTGGTTGCCAATGATTGTGAATCATGTCTTTTTTGCCAATGTTACGAGTATTCTTGCATTCACCGACCATTCTTGTCATTCCGGCTAATGCAGGTACGCCTTTGTCGATAGATGCTTTTGACATAAATGTCATGGACGTTTTGGCAGATGCCGATCCGAAAGAACCAAACATAGGTCGATAATAGACGGGTTGAGGAGTAGGAATCGATGCATTGGCATCACCCATGGGCGCAGCAGCTATAAAGCCAGACTTGATGATCATAGCTGGTTTGATGCCAAAAAAGGCAGGCTTCCACAATACTAAATCGGCCAATTTACCCACTTCTACGGAACCCACTTCGTGACTGATTCCATGACTAATGGCAGGGTTGATCGTGTATTTAGCAATATAACGTTTAATTCTAAAATTGTCGTTCTGTTCAGTATCAGGGGCGAGGGGGCCGCGTTGTTGTTTCATTTTGTGAGCGGTTTGCCAAGTGCGGGTGATCATCTCACCAACTCTGCCCATGGCTTGAGAATCTGATGCTATCATACTGATAGCGCCAAGATCATGCATGATATCTTCTGCAGCGATACTTTCCTTGCGGATCCGTGAATCGGCAAAGGCAATATCTTCGGGAATCGAACTATCAAGATGATGACATACCATCAACATGTCTAAGTGTTCATCCACTGTATTGACGGTGTATGGACGAGTTGGGTTGGTTGAAGATGGCAGCACGTTTGATTCACCGCATGCTTTGATGATGTCAGGTGAGTGGCCGCCTCCAGCACCTTCAGTATGGTAGGTGTGTATGGTTCTTCCTTTAAACGCACCAATGGTGTCTTCAACAAACCCCGATTCGTTTAGCGTATCTGTATGAATGGCTATTTGTACGTCATATTTTTCAGCAACGGAAAGGCAATTATCTATAGCTGCGGGAGTGGTTCCCCAATCTTCATGTAGTTTAAGACCACATACACCCGCCTCAATTTGTTCCTCCAAGGCAAGCGGCAAGCTAGCGTTACCCTTGCCCAAAAAACCAAAGTTCATGGGAAAGTCATTTGTGGCTTGAAGCATTTTATGGATATTCCATGGGCCCGGCGTGCAGGTTGTGGCATTTGTTCCCGTGGCAGGCCCGGTTCCTCCACCTATCATGGTAGTGACGCCCGACATCAATGCTTCATCAATCTGTTGTGGACAGATAAAGTGGATATGCGCATCAATGCCACCGGCGGTGAGAATCTGTCCTTCTCCAGCGATCACCTCTGTACCTGCGCCAATTTCAATATCGATATTGTCTTGGATATCTGGATTGCCGGCTTTGCCAATTTGACTAATTCGACCATCATTAATACCGATATCCGCTTTCACTATGCCCCAGTGGTCAACAATCAATGCGTTGGTTATGACTACATCTGGTGTGTCGTAACAAGAGGCTTGGCTTTGGCCCATTCCATCACGAATGACTTTACCACCACCAAATTTGACTTCTTCCCCGTAAACAGTGGCATCTTGTTCCACTTCTAACCATAAATCAGTATCTGCAAGTCGAACTTTGTCTCCTACAGTTGGCCCGAACATATGCGCATATGCATGTTTATCAATCTTTGCCATGACTACAATTCTCCCTGTACTAACGCTCTAAAACCATAAACTTTGCGTTTACCCGCATAGGCAACCAAGGTTACTTCGCGCTCCTGACCGGGTTCGAAGCGAACCGCTGTGCCGGAGGTAATATCTAGGCGATAGCCTCTGCATTTTTCTCGATCAAAACTCAATGCCGCATTCACTTCATAAAAATGATAGTGCGAACCCACCTGAATTGGTCTGTCTCCGGAGTTGGCAACCGTTACTTTTATTGACGGACAACCTTTGTTCAATTCGCGGTCACCGGAATCTGTTTTAATTTCACCTGGAATCATAGATACCTACCTATACTATTGGATTGTGAACCGTGACCAGCTTAGTGCCGTCAGGGAAGGTGGCTTCGACTTGAACTTCTGGTATTAATTCTGCAACGCCATCCATCACTTGGTCACGCGACAATAGGGTTCTGCCATAATCCATCATTTCTGCGACAGTTTTACCATCGCGCGCCCCTTCCATGATCTCCATTGAAATGTATGCCATGGCTTCTGGGTAATTAAGCTTTAACCCTCTGCCTAAACGTCTCTCTGCCAACAATGCGGCGGTAAATATCAGCAGTTTGTCTTTTTCTCTAGGTAATAAGTCCATCTTGTTCTCTACCGGTTAGGTGTACCAAATTCTGGGTTGTCTTGCAGGTTTGCCAATCAGTTCAGGTCGTAAAATCTGCCAAAGTGCAATGAATAAGTCTTTGCATTGGTTAGCTTGTTCTCCTAAATACCGCACGATCAGCACCTGGTTGATGAGGGTAATACTTATCAGTGAATCAGCATTCAGTTCATTTATCTTTTCTCTCAGTTTGGATATCAGATCGTTCAACTGAGCATAACTTATTTTGGTTTCAGGAGCATAGGCCAACATAGTGCCAAATACAGGTGCACTTGCAAGCCCAGATACATGATGTTGTAACCTATTTTCTGGTTTGACTAAAATTCTGTCGTGGTATAGCAAAACGTCTGCACAATATAATTTAGTTAACTGATTGAAGCTGCCACTGACGAAAGGTTGTGCCGAGCTGGGTAAGCCTAAGCATGAAATATCCCACCCACAATAGACACTATTCGGTTGCAATCTGATTTCTACCCTGTTCTCGGCTTGAGCTTGATCATAGACCAGAGTTTCTAACGGAAAGTGTTCGCAAACACTGTTAGCAGCCAAATTGAGATGTGTGAATTGAACTTGCTTAGGATCGCCAATGCTATGATCTGTACGAGCACGATAAAATCGGTTAGCCCCCGGTGTGGTGACAAATCCGTGAGCATTTTGTTGCAGGTCAATTTCTATATGTAATTCATCACCTGAAACTATGCCTGCCGGTGGATGCAAAAGATAAAGGTGTGCACAGTCGTTACCTTCAGGATAAAACGCTTTTTGCACACTCAAAGGGCCTGTGCGTCGAGTTCTTAATAGCTGTGTACCATGTGCGGAATGACCAAGCTCTAAAGCCAACTTGGCATACCAGTGACTTTTGTTAGTGCCGACTGCGGCTAAACTCATTTATCAACCTCTAAACAACGCAAGAATAAAATCAACCTTACGACATAACTAATGCATTGCGTTTAAGGGAGCAACCCATGGGACCAATAAACACGGTTTTTGGCCGAAACGCGTTACTAAACTGCCAAATATTTAGCTACTAAATCATCCGTTAATTCTTTCATTTCGCCAGACGAGATAACTTGGCCTTTTTCCATCAAGACAAATTCTTCACCGACCGCACGAGCAAAAGGTAACTTTTGTTCAACCAATATAATCGTCATACCCTGTTCTTTGTTGAGCTTAATCAACACATCTCTGATCAATTGCACAATATTAGGTTGAATACCTTCATTGGGCTCATCCAATATCAACACATCAGGATTGAGCACCAAGGCGCGAGCAATGGCCAATTGTTGTTGTTGCCCACCGGACAAATCGCCACCACGCCGGTGCAACATCTCTTTCAAAACTGGGAACAGTTCGTATATGTGCTCGGGTATCGTTTTGCTTGTTTGACGCTTACAGTTCAAACTAACGGTTAAATTTTCCTCAACCGTGAGTTGCGGAAATATATGTCTACCTTGAGGCACATATCCTATACCAATTTCTGGCCTTAGCTCAACAGAACTTGAACTGACATCCTGGCCATTAATATGCAGTTTTCCAGAACTAATGGGCAGTAAACCCATTATTGTTTTCAGTAGGGTAGTTTTCCCCACACCGTTGCGCCCCATGATGCAAGTGCGCGATCCGGCTTTGATACTTAAACTTAAATCCCAGAGAATTTGAGTTCCGCCATATTTTTGGTTGACTGAATCCAATTGAATCATATTAGCCTTGCTCCTCACCCAAATACACCTTAATTACGTCAGGATTCGATTGAATTTCCGACATAGATCCTTCTGCCAACACCGTACCTTGGTGCAATACCGAGACTTTGCGGGCGATGGAGCGTACGAAGGCCATGTCATGCTCAACAACAATGACAGAATGTTGTCCTGCTAAAGAAGTGAGTAGTTCTGCGGTTCGCTCGGTTTCTTGTCCCGTCATACCTGCCACTGGCTCATCCACTAACAAAACACGGGGATCGGCAGCCAATAACATACCTATTTCCAGCCACTGTTTTTGACCATGAGACAAGCGTCCAGCGGGATAAAAGCGTTCATTGATCAATCCAATTGTGTATAGAATGGCTTCAATTCTATCCAGTTGTTCGCCAGAGAGTTTGTGGAACAGGTTTTGCCAAATCCCTTTTTGACCTTTTAAACTCAGTTCAATATTTTCAAATACATTGAGTTCTTCAAAAACCGTTGGTTTCTGAAATTTTCTACCGATCCCAGCTCGAGCAATTTCGGTTTCATCAAGCTTTAATAAATCCACTTGCTGGCCAAAATTAACCTTGCCTGTATCTGGACGAATTTTACCCGTTATCACGTCCATTAAGGTGGTTTTCCCGGCGCCATTTGCGCCAATCAAACACCGTAATTCGCCATCATTTATATACAAGTTAAGATTATTTAGGGCTTTGAATCCATCAAAACTTAAATTGACATCTTCAACATACAAGATCACCCCATGACGTGTATCGGGTACGATATTTTCAGTTTCGGTAAGAGGACTACCTGCTTTAGCTTCTATCATGATTCTGCCCTCAATGCTGCTGGGTCTTTTTCTACTGAATTACTCTCAGATTTTTTACTTTTTAGCTTGGTCATTAGTCCTGCTAGCCCTTTAGGAAGCAGCAGTGTGACCAAGACAAACAAACCACCTAAAGCAAACAACCAAGCTTCTGGCATGATGGCAGTAAAACGCGTTTTAGCGTAACTGACTATCATGGCCCCAATAATAGCGCCATATAATGAATTTCTGCCGCCGACAGCTACCCAAATTACCATTTCGATTGAGTTAAGAGGTGAAAATTCTCCAGGATTAATAATACCAACCTGAGGGACATACAAGGCACCTGCTAAGCCCGCTAACATGGCCGATACGACGAAAATCCACACTTTATAGTGTTCAGGTTTGTAACCTATAAAACGCACTCGACTTTCAGAGTCTCTGATGGCGGTGACAACCCTTCCCATTTTCGAATTCACAATAAAATGACACAGACAATAAGCCAGCGCCAATATCACTGCTGTTGCGATAAATAATCCCAATTTAGTGCTAGGTGATTGCAATGAGAAACCAAAAATTTCTTTAAAGTCGGTTAAGCCATTATTGCCACCGAAACCCATTTCGTTGCGAAAGAAGGCAAGCATCAAGGCATATGTCATAGCCTGAGTCATGATAGATAGATAGACTCCACTCACTCGTGAGCGGAAAGCTAAGCTACCAAACACGAAAGCAAGTAAACCAGGCCCAAGAAATACCATGATGACCATCCAAATTGGGCTGTCAGAGAAAGTCCAATACCAAGGTAACTCGGTCCAGTTTAGAAAAACCATGAAGTCAGGTAGTTCGGCATTTCCGTATACGCCTCGATCACCAATTTGACGCATCAAATACATGCCCATGGCATAGCCACCTAATGTAAAGAATGCACCATGACCAAGACTGAGTATGCCGCAATAGCCCCAGACAAGATCGACAGCTAGAGCGAGTAGGGCATAACATAAGTATTTGCCCAACAAGCTAACGGTATAATCACTTACATGCAGAATGGAATCTTCGGGAAATAATATATTTCCAAGAGAAACCACCACAGTGGCAACTAATAGAACTAAAAGTGTTAGGTGCAGAGGGTTTCTCTGACCTAGCAAAGAAGATAATGAAAATAAGTTGGTAGATTGTGTATTCATTAGTCTGCCGCCCTGCCTTTTTGTGGAAACAACCCTTTCGGACGTTTTTGGATAAACAGAACTAACCCTACTAACACGATTATGCTAGCCAATACTGAGCCGGTAATGGGTTCAAGAAACTTGTTGGTAAGCCCTAGTGTCATCGCGGCTACAAGTGTTCCCCAAAGATTTCCGACACCACCAAAAACAACCACTAAAAAGGAATCTATGATATAGGCCTGACCTAAGTTAGGACCTACGTTAGTCAGTTGGCTCAGCACCACGCCAGCGATGCCCGCGATACCCGAACCTAGACCGAAAGTAATGGCATCTACCCAGTCACTTTTGATACTGAGCGCTCTGGCCATATCTCGATTTTGAGACACGGCTCTAACATGCAAGCCCAATGATGATTTTTTGAGAATCATCACCAAACTTACAAAGACCACAATGGCAAACAATATGATGTAGAGACGGTTAAAAGTAAGAGAAAAAATAGGATTTATTTGCCATGAACCACTCATCCATTCAGGCGAAATAACCTGACGATTGAGAGGAGAGAAAACGGTTCTGACCAGTTGTTGTAAGATAAGGCTAATTCCAAACGTAGCCAGTAGCGTCTCAAGCGGCCTACCTTTCAAAAAACGGATAACGCCACGTTCTATCAAAATTCCAACACTACCCGAAACAATAAAAGCGGCGGGTAATGCAATTAGGAGTGAGTATTCTATTAGTTCTGGGAAAGCCAATTGAATTACATAGGTGGTGTAGGCGCCCAACATGATGAGCTCACCATGGGCCATGTTAATTACACCCATAACACCAAACGTTATAGCCAGGCCGATGGCTGCAAGTAATAGCACAGAGCCCAGACTCAGGCCGAAAAATACGTTTTCTACAACAGAATAAAAACTACGTTTACTCTCTATTGTGCCTAACACATCATTTAATGCAGCGGCTAACTCTTGCTGCTCTGCGGTACGCTCTTTCTCAGGTAAAGAAGCGAGTAAATTGCTTATTACATTGTTAGCTACAGGTTCTAAGGTGCTTTCAAGCAAGGTTAATGCTTGCATTTTTTCACTGTGATCACCGGACTTCAACTTGTCCAATGCGAGTATCGTTGTCATGACCTGTTTCACTTCGTTCGCTTGTTCCGCTTCAACAAGCTCTTCGATTATCCCTACAGAACCTTTGTTGGGAGAACTTAACAATTGTTGTACTGCTTGCAAACGAACCGCTTTATTCGGATCTGTTAAATCAATTCGCGCCAATAAAGATCGTAATTTACTGCGCAAACTATTATTTGTGCGGATTTTAGAAATCACACTCTTCTTAACTGGGTCTAACGATTCATTCGTCATAACATCAGTCAGTTGATATAGCTTACTGTCATTTTTTATCGCTTGTACTATCGTTCGATTTGATTTGATGTAATACAAATCACCATCAAGCATCGACTGAAGTACAAATTTTGTTTGAGGATTTTTTACTGCAGCAATTTCATCGATAACAGACGCCATACTTCGTAGTTTTGTTTTGGGAAGCTTTGCGATTAATGTTGCAAGCTGTTCATTGGGGGAGACGCCAGCATCTGTATCTGCGGCGTTTGCATGGCTTTGCCAACTCAACACCAACAGCAAGAGCAGCGTTATTATTCGATTCATTGCTTAATCCTTATCCTGATAATCAAACAAACGCGGGCAAGAAAAATTCATGCCCGCATTGTCTAGTTTTGTATTGCGACTTCTATATGCATATTAGAAGTTTTGGCCCGAACATTTGGCTGTGGTCACATCAAAGTTTCCGCAGCTAACTGGTGCAGTCCAATCAGAAATCAGGTTTTTAGAACTAGGTAAGAAATCAGACCAAGCGTCACCGATTACGGTATCTGGCGTTTCCCAAACCACTTCAAACTGACCATCTTCTTGGATTTCACCGATCAAAACAGGCTTAGATAAGTGATGGTTTGCGTTCATTACTGCAATACCGCCTGTTAGATTAGGTACAGCAACACCGATAAGCGCTTGCTCTACCGCATCAACGTCAGTGGTTTGAACTTTTTCTACAGCCTTTGCCCACATTTTGAAACCAATATAAGTGGCTTCCATTGGGTCATTAGTTACGCGCTTGTCATCACCAATGTACTCTTTCCAACTGGCGATAAAGGCTTCGTTTTCCTCAGACTCAACACTTTGGAAGTAATTCCAAGCAGCAAGGTGTCCAACCAATGGAGCCGTGTCGAATCCTGAAAGTTCTTCTTCACCAACAGAGAATGCAACCACTGGGATATCTTCAGCAGAAATACCCTGGTTACCCAATTCTTTGTAGAACGGAATATTTGCATCACCATTTACCGTTGAAACAACAGCCGTTTTCTTGCCGGTAGAACCAAATTTCTTCACGTCAGAAACAATACCTTGCCAGTCAGAATGACCAAAAGGTGTGTAGTTGATCATGATGTCTTCTTCTTTCACGCCTTTCGCTTTCAAATAGGCTTCTAGAATTTTGTTAGTAGTACGCGGATATACATAGTCAGTTCCAAGCAATACCCAACGTTCTGCACCTATGTCATTCATCAAGTAATCAACAGCTGGAATAGCTTGTTGGTTAGGCGCAGCACCTGTGTAGAAAACGTTCTTAGATGATTCTTCACCTTCGTATTGAACCGGATAAAACATCAAACCGTTTAATTCTTCGATAACTGGCAATACAGATTTACGTGATACTGATGTCCAGCAACCGAAAATGACGTCTACTTTTTCTTTGGCTAATAACTCACGGGTTTTTTCCGCAAAAAGTGGCCAGTTAGAAGCAGGGTCAACAACCACAGGCTCAAGCTTTTTACCTAACAAGCCGCCTTTTTTGTTTTGCTCTTCAATCATCATCAGAACCGTGTCTTTCAGTGTGGTTTCACTGATTGCCATGGTGCCCGATAGAGAATGAAGTACACCAACTTTGATCGTGTCTTCGTCAGCGTAAGAAAATTGAGTAACTAAACTACTCACAATAATAGAACTTGCTGCTAACAGCTTTTTAAGTTTCATGATAATTCCTTGATTTATATAGTTAGATTAGAAAGTCACTAGTGCTTCAACAGCAATGAAATCTGAGTCAATGTCACTCACGTCATCGGTATCCATGCGATATTCGAATACCATTAACAAGTTGTCACTAATCGTAACGCTTGGAGAAATTGTGATTCCGCTCATATCTTCAACTGTCATACCTGTCGCATCTTCAACTTCGTATGCGTGATATCGTAAAGTCAGTCCAAAACTATCAAATGCGTAGTTGCCCATGACCAAATAACCGTCTGCTTCACTGCCTAGGAATGCACTGTTTTCGGCAGTGTTATATTCAACAGCAAGTGTAAGTGGACCTTCACCGTAGCTTGCCCAGATATTAATTAATTCGATGTCTTCGTCTGTGCCGTCTAGTTTGTCAATGCTGTAAAAGCCTTTAACAGTAATTGACTCAGTTGGCATGAAAGCAACCATAGTTTCGATGGCAGGTGATTCTGAATCGCGAGCTTCACCCTCAAGGTCGCCTAAGCTGTTAACGATAGATAGCGCAACGCCAAATCCATCGCCAGAGTAGTTTCCAGAGATACCTTGTTGATATCCACCGTAGAAAAATTTGGCATAACCAGTTCCAGAAAATTGGAACAATCCAGTTGGTTCTTCAGTTTCCCAGCCTGAATAACTTAAAAAGCGACCAGCTTTTAGATTGAAACCGTCACCTACTGCGTAGTTGATGAATGCTTGTTCGATGTCAACTTCTTCACCCGTGCCGTTGTCTTGGTATTCAAGGTCAACTTGTGCTGTTAATTTATCGTCAAAATCATAAAGGAAATCGATTTCGAACTGGTCCACACCCGCTGACTGCTCAGAACTCGAACCGTCGGAGTCGGCATATGTCCATGACATATCGATAAATCCGGTTACGCTAAGTTTGTCAGACAATTTGAAATCGTCTTCTGCAAAAACAGAGTGGCTTGTACTTAGCATTAGAAGCGTTGCTGCTATTGGTGTAATCTTTGTGCGTAATTTCATGTGTCTACTCATCTATCAGTTTAAAGTTAATGATTGTGTTTGGGTTACCTTTCTGTGCGGTAACTCGGTAACGCAATGCTATTTGGAACTGAATTGAGTATGGCGATTTTCGTCAATATCGAATATTAGTTGATGTGCGTAATGGACTACGTAGATCTACGCATATTCGCTGAGTAGAATATTGTTTATACTTAGCGAGTTTCCGTCTCAGCGCTTAACTTACTACATATTTACTACACGGCTTTTAATGCACTCACACGACAAAATTCTTCCGACACGCAGAAAATACAACAAGCTTGTTGCGAACGAGATGATGGAAGATTTTGCCCTCCGCTTTACTGCTCGACGCTCTAGAATTTGGTCTTTGAATCGTATTGCTGGTACCGCCTTGGGTACGGTTTCATTTTTAGTGTTAGAGGCCATTGGCGGGGCTTTGACTCTTAACTTCGGCTTTTCAAATGCAGCCTGGGCTATTTTATCCGTCGTATTGGTGATTTTTCTGACGGGCTTGCCTATTAGCTACTATGCAGCGAAGTTTGGGGTAGATATTGATTTGCTCAGTCGGGGGGCAGGCTTTGGATACATAGGCTCAACCATTGCCTCGCTGATCTACGCGTCCTTTACGTTTATTTTCTTCGCCCTCGAGGCGGCGATCATGTCTATGGCGTTGCAACTGTTGTTTGGAATGCCTCTGGCCGTTGCCTACATTATTAGTGCGTTAGCAGTGTTGCCTTTGGTAACTCACGGAATTGCTTACATTAGTCGATTTCAGGTCTGGAGCCAGCCTGTCTGGATAATTTTACAACTTACTCCTTTGTATTTCGTGTTTACTCATCCAGATAGTGACTTCGATCAATGGATTAATTTTTCAGGTGCTACAGGTGAGTCTGATGGCGCTTTCAATGTACTGCTTTTTGGTGCGGCCTCTGCTGTATTACTCTCGCTGGTGGCACAAATTGGAGAGCAAGTTGATTTCCTACGATTTTTGCCTGAAAAACCCAAAAAGCGTCAATGGCGCTGGTGGCTTGCGCTGGTTTCAGCCGGTCCAGGTTGGATCATTTTTGGCGGGTTAAAGCTTTTTCTTGGTTCGTTTCTCGCATTTTTCGCCTTACAGCAAGGTGTGCCATTCGATTTGGCCGATGATCCGGCACATATGTATCAACTCGCTTTTAGTCTGGTTTTTGACAATCCAAGCGTCACCTTAGTGGTCGCTTGCCTTTTCGTGGTTATATCGCAATTGAAAATCAATGTAGCCAATGCTTATGCAGGATCCTTAGCATGGTCAAACTTTTTTTCACGCGTCACCCATAACCATCCGGGAAGAGTTGTGTGGATGATATTTAATGTCGCTATCGCACTGTTGTTAATGGAACTCGGTATTTATCAGACAATAGAAAAGATGTTATCGGTGTATTCTGTTGTCGTGCTCGCGTGGCTATGTTCTGTTGCCGCTGACCTGACAATCAACAAATATTTAGGCTTGAGCCCTAAACACATCGAATTCAAACGGTCTAAATTGTACGACATTAATCCAGTAGGCGTAGGCTCCATGCTCATCGCTACCTTCGCTGGTTTTACTGCACACTTTGGATGGTATGGAGAGACGGCCAAAGCGTTTGCTTCCTTTATTGCATGTGGCTTACCTTTTATTACTGTTCCTCTGATTGGCTACATCACGAAAGGGCGATATTACCTTGCGGACAATCAACAGCCGCAAATTAACGAATCAACCCTTTGCCATATTTGCGAAAACGAGTTTGATCACGAAGACATGTCTTATTGTCCAGCTTATCAAAAGCCGATTTGCTCTCTTTGTTGTTCACTCGACGTTCGTTGTGGCGACCAATGTCGAACTGACGCGACACTTTCCAAACAATCCCATCGATTCTTTCGACGCTTTTTAACGATTGATTTACTTAAATCAATGACTTCACCGTTAGCCCAGTTTGTTGCTGTCACTCTAGGTATGAGCTTGATTGCTGCAGGTATTTTGTTCCTTGTCTATTTGCAAGTTCCAGTAGATGACGAAGGAGTAAAACAGGTCTTTGCAGTGACCCTAGTTAAAATATTTTTTCTAATATTGATCATTATTGGCGTGGTAAGTTGGCTGTTTATTCTCGCTAGAAGTGGTAGTTTATCCGCGTTGAAAGAACTGCGATCTCTCACTACAACGCTCGCCAAAGAAATCAAAGCACACGAGAAAACTTCACTTGCTTTAAAGGATGCAAAAGTGGTTGCTGAATCGGCAAACGAGGCAAAAAGTCGCTATCTAGCAGGGTTAAGCCACGAATTACGTACTCCACTGAACGTGATGCTAGGCTACGCACAGTTAATGAGCCAAGACGAGAGCTTCCCTGCTAAGCAGCGAGAAACGTTGAGCATTGTTAAACGTAACGGCGAACATCTAACGGATCTCATTGAAGGCTTGCTGGAGATTTCCAAGATAGAAGCGGGAAGGCTCACACTACAACGAGATGAATTTAACCTGAAAGTGGTGATGCAGCAGTTAGTCGATATGTTTCAAATGAAAGCGGCGCAAAAGAATCTCGAATTTATCTATGAGTCTTGCCCAAACATGCCTGATTACGTGGCAGCCGATAAACAGCGTTTCAGGCAAATATTGATTAATCTCATTTCTAACGCAATTAAATATACCGAAAAGGGCAGTGTGATACTGAAGATAAGTTATCGCAATCAGGTTGCCCATTTCACCATTCAAGACTCTGGAATTGGTATTGCTGAAAGCGATCGTGAACTTATTTTTAAACCCTTTGAGCAAGTTAGGAACACCCACACTCAAGCCATTGGTGGAACTGGGTTGGGATTAACCATTTCTCGTTCTTTGGCTGAGCTGATGGGAGGGGAGATAACGCTAGAAAGCACGTTAGGCCAAGGTTCTACTTTCCATTTACGTTTACTCTTGGTTCAACTGACAAAAAATATTAATGCGCCAGAGACTAATCAGGGCAAAGCGATTGGTTATCACGGAACTCGAAAAACTATTTTGGTAGTGGATGATGACTTCAATCAACGTAAACTCATGCAGGACTTACTCTCTCCTTTGGGTTTCGCAGTTTGCCTAGCTGAAGATGCCAAAAAAGGATTCGACTTTTTACGCAAAGAGAAAATCGATTTGATTCTGTTGGACGTCAGAATGCCTGAAATTGATGGTTGGCAAATGTCAGCTCAAATTCGTGAACAATCTTTCACTATGCCCATACTTATGGTGTCTGCAAATGCGCGAGATGCAGATGCGAACCTTGCCGCAGACCAATATCACAATGGCTATATTGCCAAACCGGTTAACTTAAATGCGTTGTTGAGTTCAATCGGCGAGTTGATGGATATTCAGTGGCAATATCAACAGAAAGACACCCATTACGATGCTGAAAATACGGTATCGGTAAGTCAAATCGCTAAAAAGCCTGTCACCAATGAACAATATAAGATATTGATCTCATTAGCAGAGATAGGTTACCTGTCAGGGTTCAAAAACAAGCTGATGGAATTGGAAGACCAGTATGCTTTTCCAAACGAAGTTAGTTCTGAGTTGCATGCATACATTTCGCTATGCAACTTTCCAAAAATAATCACCTACTTAGGGGAGCTGTGTGATGGATAATGTAGTTCTAGTAGTAGACGATTCTCCAGAATCTTTGGGTATGTTAAACGTGGCTCTCAATAGCCAAGGGTATACAGCGTTAGTGGCGTTAAATGGTATACAAGCGCTGGCAATAGCGGAAAAAGTTGAGCCAGATGTGGTATTGCTAGATGCCATGATGCCAGAAATGGATGGTTTCGAAACTTGCAGGCGACTCAAGCAAACAAGGCCTAATTTGCCGATAATATTTATGACAGGTTTGTCTGATGTTGAAGATATTGTTAAGGGGTTAGAAGCCGGAGGAATTGACTATGTCACCAAACCTATTTCTCCCGACGAAGTGATTGCTCGGTTAAAAACCCACATTCAAACAGCAAAGTTGACCCTAAGTGCCCAAGATGCCCTTGATCATGCTGGAAATAATGTGTTTTGTGTCAACCAACAAGGACGCCTATCTTGGGCTACCCCTAAAGTGCACAAAATGATTGATGAGATTGCCCAAAATGACAAAAGCCCGTGGGCAACATTGTCAGAGCAATTGTCTCAGTGGCTTATTTCTGAACCCAAGTCAAATCTCAACCTGAACTGCTTTAGTTCGCCCATTGAAATTATGTACGAGAGACGTCAAGGGGATAAACACCTATTGAAAATACTGGAAACCAAAGTAACTAAATCGCCGAGCGACTTGCAGCAGGAGCTTCCTTTAACCAAGCGCGAATCTGAAGTGTTGTATTGGGTTTCTTACGGCAAAACAAATTGGGAAATTTCGCAGATATTGTCTATGAGTCCACGTACCGCAAACAAACATCTTGAGCAAATTTACCGCAAGCTAGGGGTTGATAACCGTACTTCTGCTGCAGCCATATCGATTAGAATACTTGAGTCATAAGACCGCTAACTATGTTCAATAGGCCTAGGTTCAATAGGCCTAGATTTAACGGGCCTAGGTTTAACGGGGCTAGTTAACGGTCTTATTGGTGCATTTACGCCTTAACTTTTTTATACATTTCTTCAAGTGCCTTTGGCATGGCATTGGCGTACATTTTGACATCGTTAATACGACCAGTACTGACCCGTGACCAAGGTTTGTAGGTGCGATATTGACCCCGAATATGCACATTTTGCTTTTCCATGGCCGCTCTAAATGTGTTGGCATCACCATCTTTACCCAAATTCACAAACACAAAATTTGTACTAGAGGGAAGGGCAGTCAGTCCATTGGCTTTGACTGCGCTATATATGATGTCTTTTGCTTCCATCACTTTATCCATTGAGAATGTCATAAAGGCTTTGTCATTGTAACTCGCTATTGCCGCCGCCAGTCCAGCTTGGTTCATTGAGTAACCGCCAAGTCCGTAATTAGTGATCCACTTGATGTTTTCTTCAGATCCCAACATGTAGCCGACACGCATCCCTGCTAAGCCATAAATCTTGGAAAAAGTGCGAGCTACGATAATGTTATGACCTTGATTAATCAATGGAATCATTGAATGCTTAGGGCCGTTTTCAATCAGCTCATTATAGGCTTCATCAACTAACACAAGCGTTTTCTTTGACGCTTTAATACAAAACTCTTTGAGTTTCATCGGATCAACAATTTTTCCAGTAGGATTATTGGGATTACATACGTGGACCATGGCAACATTGTCATCAATAGCTTCGTACAGAGCATCCAAATTAATATCTAAATCCGCCGTGTTGGGAACTCGTTTTATTTCTGGACCACCTTGTCTGATTGGCGATTTGGACGTTGTGTCCCAGAATAAATCTGGCCCCAAAATGACGCCTTTACTTGTTGCAGCTAGCGCAGCGAAAGATAGTATGAGACTTGAACCTGCAGTAATGGCAATATTAGCTGGTTTTAAATTGTTGTGTTCGGCAATCATGTCGCGCAAGCGCATTCCTGCATTGTATGCATAGTATGCGCCTCCTTTGCTGCTGGCCTCTACTATGGCTTTTAAAGCATCTGGACTTGGTCCAAACGGGTTTTCATTGGCATTGAGCTTGGCTATTCCGGGTTTTGGACCATAGAATAACGGCTCTTTTGCTGATTTAGCAGACGCGAGCCCTGCCGATGGTAGAATGAGACCTGAAGCACCTGCAGCTGACGCTGCTATCGTACCTTCTAAAAACAAACGCCTAGACGGATTATAATTCATTATTTTTTCCTCTTATATGTGTGCGATGTTTACATTGCTTTTGTGAACATCGAAACAGAGATGATCACTAGATAAATACCGAAAAGTCGTTTGAGCATCTTTTCGCTAAATTTATGTGCCATAGAAGCACCTATAGGAGCAGTCATAATTGAACCGATACTGACTGCGATTAATGCTGGTATGTTGATAAAACCAACAGTGCCAAATGGCATGGAAGAAGAAGCTTCGTTCTCCATTAATAAAAATCCTAAGGCACCGGGCAAACCGATCAAAAAACCAACCCCCGCGGCAGTGGCGACGGCTTGTTGGATCGTGCGTTTACACATCACCATGGTAATGACGGTGGGTGTTCCTCCTCCAATCCCTAACAAGGCCGAAAATCCTCCGACTACAAAGGCCAAAGCCGCCTTTCCAATGCCTGTCGGCATTGAAAATGACATTCCTGGACGTACTACTTGATTAGGAAACAAGAAGTAAATTGAATAGAGAAATACACCTCCTGCAAACACCATCGTCAGCCCAGTCGCACTGGTATTGTTTGCGATTGCCAGTCCTCCAATTACGCCTAATATGATCCAAATTGACCAAGATTTGAGAACGTCAAAATCAACCGCTCCGCGCCGACGATGTGCCATAACTGAGCGCACACTAGATACCACTATGGAAGCTAGAGAAGTACCAATTGCAACCTTCACTAAATCGTCTGACGAAGGCGAAAAGAAAGGGAACACTGCTAAAAGCGCGGGAACAACTACAAATCCACCACCGTTGCCAAATAAGCCCGAAGTAATACCTGCCACTGCTCCGGCTATGCAGAGTGTTAGCACAAACCAAACTATTTCTATCTCCACAACTGCTGTACTCCAAAACTAGAGACGAAACTCTCGACGAACGCTTCAAAAAATAAAATAACAGGCAGCGAATTCAATGCTTCACTGCCAACTAATTTAAAGTGTGTCGTCATGACTAGAATCGAGCATTTAATTTTGAGTAGTAGTAACCACCTTGCCAGTCAACGATAGAGTCAGAGCGGTAGATTCGACCACAACATGTTTCACCCATGGAGCCTGGATCTGGGTAGTTATCAAACAAGTTGCGAACACCGACTGAAAGAGAAAGTGCTTCGCTTATGTGATACGTCCCTTCAACATCAAACATATACTCTGAACCGAAAGTTTGAATAGTTTCCAAGGTTGAGTTTTGAGTATTTTCATATTCGCCGTAGTAGCTTAATCTTGCTGTGACTTGCCAATCTTCATACGTGTGTCTGACCGAAGCTACACCACGTGTATTGGGAGTACCTTCCTCCAAATCAAACGTATCTTCAGCGTTAAATGCACCAGAGGGATCCGAGTCAATTTCGTTTGTTCCATAGTTAAATGAAGTGGTGAAGAGCGTATCGCCAAACGAAGATTCAAGTAGGTAAGTCGCTACAATATCTACCCCTTCGGTAATGGTATCGAAGACGTTTTGGAAGTAGAACACGCCACCAATTGAGTTGGCTCCTTGCACACCTGCGCCATCTAGCTTGAGGAAGTTCTCATAAGCGTCTCCCGACGTTGGATCTGTGGATACGTCGAGTGTTGAAATAGCATTCAAGCGGTCTTCAAGCAAAATATGGTAATAATCAACAGTCAGATTAAAGCTACCCGTGCTATACGTCATACCAAGTGTGTAGTTAGTCGACTTTTCAGGTCTAAGCGGCTCTGCTCCGAGGGCTTGAGCAACAGGTCCGCCTGCAGGGAACAAGCCGGTTGCCACAGGAAACCCGTTAGGCAGACGCGTTGAAACGTTGGTTGTACCTTGTTGACCAGGAGTCGGAGCGCGGAAACCGGTTCCAAATGAGCTTCGTATAGCGAACTCATCATTAATCTGATAAATCCCCGCAATTTTATACACTAGCTCTGAGCCAAAATCCGAATAATCTTCATATCGAACTGCTAGTTGACCAAATAGACTGTCAGTAATATCGCCCGAAACATCGGCATATACAGCAAATGAATCTCGTTCGTATGAGTCAGAGAAGTCAGGGGAAAAGCCAGGAAAGCCATTGGAGCCGACACCCACTACAGTGTATATGGGATCGTCAGGGTTATCGCAATCTAAGCCATTAGAAATTGCGCTTGCCACGGCATCATCAGTGGCACTTCCATCACAAAATCCCCAAGGGTCTGTTCCAGCATAAGGGCCAGCAAAGAAAGAATTCAAATCGCCTTCCGTTATGTCGTAGGTTTCTTCCATGTAGCTTGCGCCAAATGCTAGAACATATTCTTCAAAGTCATAGGTAAAATCGGCTTGAATTTGGAATTCTTCGTTACTTAGATCCCCCGGATTGAAGGAAGTTGGAGAATTATTGCCCATGGATGGGTTAATAGTATTGAAAATCGTATACGAAATTTCGTTAAACCCGTAACGAGCGCTGACATCAAATCCAAGCGAATCTGTCATGCCTTTGACGCCGCCAACAAAGGAATAATCGGCAATTTCACCAGCAAAACGCGGGGTAAAACCGCCTGGAAAAAATTCTAACGGACTCCATACACTGCCGTCTTCTAGACGAATATCTTCAATCGTGCCATTTCCGGGATAACGATAAAAGAATGAGCCATCACCTTCACTTTCTGAATAATTACCATAAGCGTAGAGTTCAATATCGCTACTTATTGCATAACCTGTATTGAAAAAGACTCTAAGTCCTTCAGTAGGAGGTTGCCCCCAAGGTTGAACAAATTCTGAGCCATGAACTGAACGAGCCATCTCAGTGGCAGCCGCTATAAATTCAGGTGATTGGTCGTCTACACAAAACCAAGATTCGCAATATTGTTGTCCGCGATAGGTTGCATCAGCATCTGAATATTCGGCTGAAATACTAAAAAAGCCGTCATCTCCAATAGCAAATCCCTTATTGCCAGATATGGTCAGTTGATCACCGTCTCCCTCATAGTGTTGTCCCCATTCTGCGGAAAATGAGCCACCTTCCGAGTTGTCTTTAAGCTGAAAGTTAATGACTCCAGCAATTGCGTCTGATCCATATTGCGCCGCTGCACCATCTCGCAAGACTTCGATGCTACCAATAGCCGCTGTGGGTATTGTTGCTAAGTCGGGCCCTTGTGTTCCCGAACCACCTATTTGAACTAGTGCCGCCCGGTGACGTCTCTTAGAGTTAACTAATACTAGGGTTTTATCCGTTGGCAATCCCCTAAGCTGTGCTGGACGAATAAAGGTTCCACCGTCAGATATTGGTTGCCTTGAAAGTGTGTATGATGGAACCAGTGTTTTCATTACATCATTCATGTCTGAAAACGCCACTGAACTAATGTCATCAGCACTCAATACGTCAACAGGCACGGGGGAGCTGGTTACTGACCTCGGTGCTCCACGTGCACCGACCACAGCAATTTTTTCTACATCATCATCTGCTTCTTCTGCCAATGAATAATTGAACGAAGCCAAGTTTAAAGCGTTGCCAGCTAGTGCAACCATTATTGATGTTGTTATTTTTTTATACTTCATAGTGTTCCCCAAACTGCAATTTTTGTGAGTTTTTTATTCATCATGGTGAGTGGTTTAATCTCCACTTTTATTCTCGGAGCCTGCTTGCGGTTACCCAAATTCGTTCGTTGAATGCTCTAAAACAGAACATAATTCGATTCTTTTTTCGGGTGACCAGCGAGCATGGGTCTTCTGAAGACTAAAAAAAACTAACTAGGTAACGGAAGCAAAAAGAATATTGAGGCCTATAACAAAAATATTGACCCTGTTTGCAAGGGCATGAAAACTCTATGGTTGTTGGATTTATCGATAGTGAAAATAATTTCGTAATAAATTTGGATTCACAAAATGTTTACAATTACAGGCCTTTAAGGACTAGTAGCTGGCATATAAAATGCTTATATAACAATTAATTACAACTTAGAACGAAAGTGCAATGGAAATGTAACTTGTAAAATCAAAGGTAAGGGAGATTAAAAGAGCAATCGGTTGTAGATATATATTTTGGGAAGTTTTCAGTTGAATTCAAAGCAACTTCACTATTTTTTGGTTACGGCACAAAACGGCAGTATCGCTTCGGCTGCGCGTGAATTGGATATTGCACAACCAGCGATTAGTCAGCAACTTGCCAATCTCGAAAGAGAAATGGGCGCAGAGTTGCTTGCCAGGAGTTTCAAAGGTGTTTCACTTACTGTTGCCGGTGAAGTGTTTGCGCGACACGCTAAAAAACTTATTGATGATATCAATTTGGCCAAAGCTGAACTCAGTCAACTTTCAACTATTACAAAAGGCAAAATTAGGTTGGGAATGCTGCCCTCTATCGGAAATGTATTATCTATGTCACTTATTGCAGAAGTTAATCGCTGGCACCCGCAACTCGATCTGGAAATCAGCACAGGACCTTCTTATTCAGTCAAAGAATGGTTACGCACAAATCGTATTGATATTGCGTTGACTTACGAGCAAGAAATTGATTCAAAGTACATGAAGACTTACCCCTTGATTGAAGAGTTTATGTATTTGGTGGTCGGTGTAAATGATAGTTCTGCTAACTATCAAGAATTGAAAAACCGGGACTCCATTAGTTTTTGGGAGCTCAGTCAGTATGAGCTCCTGACTCCGGGAGTAAAAGACGCACTTGGCAGATTAATTGACAAATATGAAAAAGAGTCTGGTGTTGCATTAAAACACAATAAAGCATACTCAGGACAACTAATGACAGGATTGCGGCAGGTGATGCAAGGGGAAGGGATGATGATTTTGCCTTCCTCCGCGATTTTTCACCTAGAAGAAAAGTCACTATTAAAATCCCTAAAGATTATTAACCCAGATATGACGAGACAAGCCCTTATTGCTACAAATAATGGTATTGCTCTGTCTGATAAATGCCTGTGGGTGATTGACGTGATAAAACGCGTGACAGCGGTTGAGCAAAAACTCATGCATTGGCGAGGCCAGCTAAACACTCCCGGAAAATTAAGATAGATTTGTGAAATGAATAGCATAAAAATGCAATTAAATTGAAGATTGAAGTCGACGAATCAATAAGATCCAATTTGTACACTGAGCCTAATGAATAACTATTGCGTACCAAATAATGTAAATACACTGGTTACCATTTAAGCAGCTTCAGTTAAGCTGAGCTATTATATTATGGTTACTTTTTACGGTTGTGGAGACTATGTCAAATCCGGCCAATCCTAAGTTAGCCAAAGGTTCCTATCAATTGTATTTTGACGATAACCTTGTCATTACTAAACCCATTGGGATTTGGGGGGAATCTGTTACTGCTAGATATATCGGAGAATTCAAGAGAACGATTGAAAAATTAAACAATCGTGATTGGGCTCAGATCCTCTTCTTGGACAGATGGGTTCTAGGAACACCTGATATTGAACCTCTATTTACTGAACTTGGACGCTGGTGCTTTGACAACAATCTTAAATACACAGCGGTTGTCTTCAGCGACTATGCGGTTAAGCAATACCAATTAGACAACATGATGAATAAAAATCGATTTCCAGAAAGCTATCAACGAAAGAATTTCGACTCACCGGAAAAAGCAGTAGAATGGTTAGCAGAAAAAGGCTTTCTACTCAGTGACAAGTTGCAGGAATTCGTATTGCATCGCAACAACAAATAAGCCCGATAGCTAAAACTTATCAATTCTTCCTAAAACGTCTCAATTTTTGAAATAAGAGAGTTTCCAATGTGATGGAGACTCCTCCTTAACTTGAACTATTGACTTTTTTAAGTCAACATTCTGGTGAAGAATTATCACAATTCGAAATAGCAGAAGCCCGTCCTATTGGATACCAAAGAGGTCTTCATAGAAGGTGATGGTGAGTTCAAGTGAGGAAATGTTTAGTATTTTAGTTCAGGGGAAAAACCAATATAATCTTGATTGCGCATAAATAATGCGCATAATTAATGTATTCCACTGACTAGGTGTTTATTAAATGGCGACGTCCAACAAAGTTTCATGTAACACATCTGTTGACGCACTTGTTTTGAAAGAAGCGAGGGCATTAAACTTAAGCCCTTCAGCGATTTTGGAAGAAGCGTTAACAAAAGCAGTAAAAATTGCTAAATATGAACGTTGGTGCCAAGAAAATAAACAAGCAATAGCTGATCACAATCGTAAAATTAACAAGCAAGGTACATTTTCTGAGAAAATTGGGCAGCTATGAGAAGCTCTCTGAAGATTGAACAGTTTTCGGTTTGTAAGGCTTACGATCAAAGGTTGGTTATATTGACTAATACACTGTTTAACGAGGTTGACAGTATATTAGTCGCTCCGCTGCATTTGCAAAACGATCAGCTGTTGATTTCTGGATTGCAAATACCTGTTATCATCAATGACGAAAACTGTTACGTCGATTTGTTAGACATTGCGACGATTTCCAAGAGTCAAGTGAAGTCCATCTCGGAATACGATGTTTTACCCTTTAGAGATAATATAAAAGCCGGTATCGATCTATTGATTGATGGTTTTTGAACACATGATGAAAAGTTTAGATATAAAAACCTTACTCACGCCAATCAACACCTTCCTTCTATGCCCAACTCCACAGAGCTGGATAGACGAAGCCATCAAGCCCGATAATTTGCCAACTCTTTTGGTAGATCACGCTAATTGCGAACTGAAAGCCGCTCAAACCGCAATGTTGTTATTGCGCAGATATGCGGTTGATAAAGAGAGTGGTGAAGCATTGCTGGCGTGGCTCAAGCCATATGAAGATTTTGTTTATCGTAAAATTGGTAACGGTGATTTCACTCAGTATAAAAGTTTATCTAAGAAACTGATGAGTAAGTCGGAATTTGAACATGGCGATGAACTCATTTCCAAAATGGTGCTGCTCATCAAAGAAGAACTGCATCATTTTCAGCAAGTATGGGAGATCATGCAATCTCGCGGTATCGAATATGGAAACCTACCCGCGTCACGATATGCAAGGGGCATGATGAGGCATGTTCGTTCCCACGAACCCGCTAAACTAATTGATACCCTTATTTGTGGTGCTTATATCGAAGCGCGTTCGTGTGAACGTTTCGCTATGGTTTCGTCTCATCTTGATTCTGAGTTAGAGAATTTTTATATCTCATTATTACGCTCAGAGGCGAGACATTTTGAAGACTACCTGAGCTTGGCACAGTTAATTTCCAAGGACGATATTAGTCAACGAATAACTCTATTCGGCGAGCATGAAGCTCAACTTATTTTAGATACAGACGCTGATTTTAAATTTCATAGTGGTGCGCCAGCTTAACAAAATTGGCCCCATATTAATTGGCAATGGTTTTTCTTTTTGTGTGCGTTACCTTGTTATACTATGCAGCTGTGAAATTGAAGCTTTCTAGTTAAGGAATAGGATTGAGTAGTAGCGAAGTGAAGGAAGATAAAGTAGTACAGCAAGAAGGCTTAAAAATTAAACCACCCAGAGGGGCTTGGAGAGACCTAGTCCTCAATTTCTCAACGTTTGGCTTCTATACGTCCTTTTGGTTTTATTCTACGACTAGAGATATAAATCGAATTTCCGATAAAAACCTCAATCCATTTATGTGGTTTTTTGCTCCTTTAATCGTATTGGCTCAATTTTTTGCATTTCCTGCTTTCTTTCGCATTCTGCGGGAAACAGAGCTAAGCGTATCGGTAAAAGGTTGGCAAAGTTGGTCAGACTATTTATGGATAATGCTCGTTATCTCAGCCAATATTTTTGCTGTATTAATGGATTATATTGAGCTCGGGTTTAGCTTGTTTTTTGTTGTGCTCTTTATTGCTTCTTTGTTGCTTGCGAAGCTTCAACAGCGAATGAACACCCTCAAAGAAAACACTGAACTCGCGCACAATAAATTGTACTGGGGTTTTTCAATTCCAGAGTGGATAGCTTTACCGCTGACTTTACCATTCATTATTTTTTGTGTATGGATATTGAGTATTTCCCCTTATCTTAATGAGTTGCAGTCTCTTGATATAAATGATGTGGTTATGGATGAAACTGGCAAATATCAATTGGAGATAAAAGGAGAAGGCTGGATTCAATCAGAAATTGGGCGGTTTTCAGACGGCTCAGCTGTGTTTGAAGTGGCAGGGCCAGGTGGCTTCACTCACTTCATATTGTTTAAAAATGGAAGCGACACAATCAGTGGTTTGGCTCAATGGCGAATAGGTCAGGCCCATGACGAGATGTCAGAAGTATCTTGTAAAGAAACAAGATCGCTTTTGAAGGGAACGCTAAATGTAGCAAGTTATATTTTGTGTCAAGGTAAGGATGTTCTGGGAGATAAGGAGTATTCAACTCATTATATAGTTCAAACCAGTGATTCGTTGGTGGAATTGTACGGCAAATACAGTACGACTGAACCCTTGTTTGAAAAACACGAGGATACATTTTTATCTATGTCAAAAGGACTTATAGTTGATGAGAAATAAGTTTGTTGTCATCCCTCTACTATTTGTTAGCTATTTCATGTGTGGACTTACTGCCGCTCAAGGTGTTTCTGAGTTAAAAAGTCGAAAATCTGAACTGCTCGAATTGGCAAAAAGCTTTTTAGCTGATGAAAGTGGCTTGTCCTACTCTGAATTTACCAAATTACATCACCAAATCGACACGAATATCGAAGGGAACAAAGTAACCACCCGAAAGACCCTTGTTTGGTACTACCCAAATAAAGCAGATATCCAAGAACTTGGTTATGATTCAATCTACTTTAATGCGGCAGCCGACAAAGTAAGGTACGTTAATGCTGTAGCTACAAATGGAAGTGGTGAGTCTTGGGTAGATACTCAAGATATTAAAACCATTGATTCCGATACTTACAATGTCTTTACTGATGGAAAAAAGCTTATCGTTAATTACGTTGGGTTGGAGCAGGGAAGCATATCCGCAATCGAATATGAAATTGAAAGAGACCTAACAAAACTAGAGGGCTCTTGGAGTGCTATTTATTATCCTCAATCTTCTACTCTTTCTAAATCTTTTCAGTTAACTGTGACAAGTGCAGCAGACAAGCCTCTCTACGTCCATTCTAGTAGCGAGTTCGCTGTTTGTGAAAACACCCAAGTGAGCGTGTCTTGCAAAGCTAAAGACATTCCTCCGGCTGAGAGTGATGAAGATTTTTATTGGCGTGATGTGTTAGGTCAGATTGTTGTGAGCGAAGTCGACAATTGGGAGCAGCTGAAAAGGTCAACTGCGCAACGATTTGATCAAGCTCGTAAGAAAAACAGTTTAGTGAAAAGTACTGTCGATTCCCTTATGTCTCCTGACATGTCTGAAGATGAAATGATTACTGCCATTCACGAATTTGTCGCCAGAGATATTCGCTACGTATCCATGTCAGAATCAGGTTACGCGATTACGCCCCATTCGCCTGATGAAACCATCACCAAAAGATATGGTGACTGCAAAGATAAATCGGTTGTATTGCTTGAGTTATTATCAGAAATTGGTTTGAAGCCTTACCCTGTTCTGGTCGCTACTAATAGAATGGATGCTCTAAGAGTCAATCAAGCTTCATTGAATTACTTTGATCACGTGGTCGTGTGTTTTGATCTTAATGGTACTGAATCATGCATGGATGCAACCGACTCGACGACAGATTGGCGCTACACCTCAGATTGGGTTCAAGGAAAAGTTTCTTTGCCGATTCTGGCAAAGTCGCGGCCTGGTATTCTTCCGATGGCTAATTTCCTATGGAAGCTAGAACAAAATACCGAAATTGAAGTAGATGACTTGGGTGGCCAAATCGAAAATCAAAAAGTTTCCTTTGTGGGAGCCTACGCCAGTCGCGTGAGATCTATTTTAGAGGGCGAATCTGAGATGAATCAAACAAAATGGGTGGAAGAGTTATATTCTGACATTGTCTCTGAAGGAAGCGTTCCAGACGTGTCTATTTCTGGCGTTTCGGATCTAGATAAAAATATAGAAATAACAACTAAAACCGTCTATGAGCCTTATTTTGAACCTGAAGCGGAAATCTCTTTGGTTGAGTACGATGCGTGGATTCAGAATGAGTTAAATCGCTTAGAACTAGAAAACAGTGTTTATAGCGAGCTATTTCGTGGGGCTCATGTTGTTTCCAGTTATCAATTTACTATTCCCAAACGTTGGAAGCTTGAGAGTCTTCCTGCTGATCTAAAATTGGAAACCCAGTACGGTTCATTAGTCAGAGAAACAAAAGTCGTTGCAGACAACATCATTCAAGTCAATTCCACTTTGCTCATGCCAGCCAAATCGGTAGAGTTAGAACAAATAGCAGAATTCAATAAGACCTTAGATGTGTTTAAAAGCGAATCTGTAATTCGCTATACTGCATCGGAAGCCGATTAGCGATTGAAAACGGGAAACGTCTATTTGTTTCCCATTAATTCCAGCAATGCCAATACTGTGGTTTCAACTGCAAAAGGAACAGACCCATCAGCGTCAACTTTGAAGAAAGGTGAGTGGTGTGAGGGCACAGCTGGGCCACCATTTTTCTCTGCTTCCATATCTGCTTTCGGCGTGCCACCAATAGACCAATACAAACTCGGGATCCCTTGATCTGTGACGAAATAAGGGAAGTCTTCTGCTCCCATTCCATCGGGGCGCTTCGACACTACTTGTTCTTCACCGAGTTTAGCTTTCCAGTTAGCATCCAGCCTTGCTGTTAGCTCTGCATCGTTGATTTGTGGGGGCGTTCCTTCATCTACCGAGACAATAACTTCAGGCAATTTGTCTACCGGTAAGCCGGCTACCCGCCCCATATTTTCTGCTATGCGTCTAATGCCATTTAGCAGTTTGTCGCGTGTTTCAATACTGGCGTTACGAACTGTGAGTTGCAAATGCGCTTTATCTGAAATGATATTGTGTTTAAAACCACTATTAAAAGCGCCTACCGTTACCACCCCTGGCTCTTTTGGGCCCAGTTCTCGACTTACAAGTGTTTGCAGCGCCAACACTATTTGCGAACCTAATACGATTGGATCTTTGCCCTTGTGAGGAGAGGCACCATGAGCGCCAACTCCATGAACTATGATATCAACGCTGTTGGAGCCAGCGGTTAGCGCGCCAGAAACCACGTTCACTTTTCCCACTTCTAAACCCGCAGAGACATGCAAGGCTAAGGCATAATCAGGCTTACCGAATCGCTCATAAATATTCTCTTGCATCATTTTTCTTGCGCCCATAATGCGCTCTTCAGCGGGTTGGGCAATCAACATAAGTGTACCAGACCAATCTGACTTGTTTGCTTGCATGTAGCGGGCTGTGCCAACAAGGCCAGTAATGTGTACATCATGTCCACAAGCATGCATTACGGGAAACAGCTCATTGGTAATAGGGTCCACTTGCTCTGCCGTGGAAGCATAGACCAAGCCGCTATCTTCTTTCACTGGAAGCCCATCCATATCTGCTCTCATCATCACAGTGGGTCCTTTACCATTTTTCATTAGGGCAACTATTCCCGTTTTACCGATACCCTCATGAACAGTGAATCCGAGGGCTTTTAATTCCTTTGCAATACGGGCAGCTGTTTTGACTTCACCCATTGATAATTCAGGGTTTTGATGAAAATGCACAAACAAGGGTTTGAGATGTTGTTGATAGTCTTTCTGAATGGCACTATCGATGTCGCTTCTTGCTTGGGCAAGCGAGAATGAGAAAACTGAAATACAGATAAACAGGATAGATAATTTCATCACTTTGATCTTATAGTTAGTGGTTTGAGCTAAAACCTTAACAGAAAACCAAAACGAAAAGAAAAGGATTCAACTCAAGTTAGACATTGCTTTATCGAATGCGCCGAGTATTTGGTTCCTAAGATGTGCTGGTTTTCCACAGATATATATAAATCCATTTATGTGGGTCAATTCCAATACCGCTTAGCTCGGCTGACTGCGATATTCAGTAGGGGTCTTACCAGTAATTTTTTTAAACAAGGTATTAAACGTGGTTTTACTATTGAAACCGGCATCTTCAAAAACACGTTGAATAGTTTTTGATTTGTTGTTGGGATCTTCTAACTGTTGCTGAGCATCCTTAACGCGATAGAAGTTAATGAAGTCATAGAAATTTTTCTGATAGTAACCGTTTAGCAATGAGGAAACGGTTCTTGGAGAGATATCTAAACTATCTGCGAGTCCTTCAAGCCTTAATTCTGGGTCTTGATAGATCTTAACTCTTAACATTAAATCTTCGATTTGTGCTTGTTGTTCGCTAGTTGCTATCACAATCGATTCTTCCGCCTTGCTATTGGCGTGATCAGGCTGATCTGGGTCGAATAGGGTAGCATTGATAGGAAGGCTTTGGCCGTAAATTACCATTGCACTCATTAGAAAAACAGGTGGCAAATTTGCAATAGTACCCAGTTGAATAGCGAAATTGTAGAAACCAAATGCACCTATAACAGAGCTACTCAATACCAAGCCCCAGACACAAACAAATCCTAGTGCAGTGAACCAAAGCCACTTGAGCTTGACTTGTTCAATATTCGAATAATTATGCCGGATTTTTTTATCGTACAAGCGTAATCGATAAAGCGCATAGATGCCTAAGATAATAGATAAGATCTGGAAAAATATGGAACCCAATAAAACTTGTACTGGAACTTTAGGAAAGCGAAGAGTTATCGAAATTTCCACTACCATTAAAACAATGAAAATCAAGCATGCACCTGTAGTTATTTTGGTGACTATGCGATTTTTTTCGCCCATCATTGCTTTGACATAACAAAGCAGTAAAAAGCCCTGTACGCCATATAGAATACGCAAAAAGGTATAGTGAAACGGAAATAATGTTTCGAAAGTCAGTGGACCGAGGGTTTCGTTGTAGAGAAAAATAATATTCAAAGATGTGGCTCCTTGACTAAACAAGAATGCCGAAAGCCAATAATCGCTTGCATGTTTTTCGCGTTTTAATAGCAATGGAATAATTAACAGCACTGCCATAACAGCACTCATCATTACCATTACATCGTAAAAGTTAAATATGTAGTCGAAAATCGGGTTTTCTCGAGCAAAATTTTTCATTAAGTTAGCGATTCAGAAGTAGGTAAAATTTCATGGTCAATTTATGTCATGATTTCAGTTTTATTGCCATTGAATAAAGGTTCGACTAAACGCATTTCTTTTGAACGAACGTTCGGTTAATGGTTTTGCGCGTATTCGCGCGCGCAATTTTTATCGAGGGATATAGTTTTTCTGCAATCTAATTGAACCTCTATTGGAGAAAAACATGAAAGTATCAAGCGTATTAATTTTACCTACTATCTTATTATTTACGACTTCAGCAAATGCAGTGAACTTTGGATTGTCCGTTGCTGACATTAACATTGATCAACAACGATGTTTCAAACAAACTGAATTAATTCATCAAAATGTGGCTGCCAAGACGTTATCTACACGATCTTGTGATCGCGTCATTACTAATCCCTGGGCTCCCAGAAAATTAAAGGCTGGTGTATTTCATAATCGTGGTCTCATTAACGCGTATAAAGGTCACACAGAAAAAGCGGAAAATGATTTTCGTTATGCGCTTAATATCTCATCTAAACACGCTTCCACCCACATTGCCCTTGCACAGATATTAACTAAAAGGAATAGCTTTGCTGAAGCGATTTACCACTATGATCGCGCGATTGATTTGGGTGGCAATAAGCAGTTAATAGTCCAAAGTAAAAAGAGGGTAGAGAGCCTAATGCTCAATACCCTCGCGAAGAACGCACCAATGAAGAATCAACACGATTCTGCGGAAGATTAGCTCCTTACCAAATACGGACGCGCTGGTCGGGAGGCAAGTAAAGGGCATCTCCCGGCTGCACGTTAAATGCGTCGTACCAAGCATCATGGTTTCGAGGAGCCAGTGCGCGATAACGGCCAGGAGCGTGCGTGCCACCCCTCAATTGGTTCAGCATGCTCTCTTCAGTACGTTTTTCACGCCAAACTTGTGCCCAAGCAAGGAAGAAGCGTTGATCGCCTGTCACGCCGTCGATAACGGGGGCTTCTTTGCCGTTTAAACTCAATTTATATGCATGATAGGCCATGGCGAGTCCACCGACGTCACCAATATTTTCCCCTAAACTGTTTAAACCGTTCACGAAATTATCCGGAATAGGTTCATATTGGGAATATTGCTCCGCTAGCATGCTGGCTTTGGTTTCAAATGCCGCTCTGTCTTCATCTGTCCACCAGTTTTGTTGAATACCATTAGCATCTGACTTGGAACCTTGATCATCAAATCCGTGGCCCATTTCATGCCCGATAACAGCGCCAATAGCACCATAGTTAACGGCTGGATCTGCATTGGGGTCGAAGAAGGGGGGTTGCAGAATCGCAGCAGGAAATACGATTTCATTGAACGAGCTATTGTAATATGCATTGACCCGCTGTGGTGCCATTGCCCATCTTTCGCGATCCGTTTTACCGAGTTCTTTTGCCGCACTTTGTTCACGGAAAAACACTCTTAGACGTTTAACATTGCCAAGCAAATCATCAGGTTTAATTTCTAGACCTTCGAAAGTTTGCCATTTGTCTGGGTAGCCAATTTTAGGCCGGAATGAAGCAAGTTTTTTCAGTGCATTTACTTTGGTTTCCTCGCTCATCCAATCGAGACCTTCGATTCGTTGTTTAAGTGCAGTACGTAAATTTTTGACCAGATCCGACATTTGTTCTTTTGAACTCGCGGGAAAATGCCTGTCGACATAAACTTTTCCTATGGCAAACCCTAGGGTTTGGGTGCCCGACATGTCGGAGATCGCTCTTTTCCAACGCGCTTTAGGTTCTTGCTGTCCACCTAATTTCTTACCATAAAATCGATAGTTCGCTTCGAATATTTCTTGGCTGAGCAATCCGGCATGGTTAGAAATGGTGTGATAAGTCAAATAATCCTTCCAGACTGATAAGGGTTCTTGATTAACGATTTCAATCGCACCCTTAATAGGTTCTGGGTGGCTGACGTTAAGGTGAGGAATGGTATATAAGGTTTGTGCAAAGTAGCTATCCCAATCGAACCCAGGGTAGCTTGTGCTTAATGCGTCTCTTTCCAATTGATTGAGGGTTAGGTCTCGGTTTCTGCGTTTTTCTCGAGGCCATTGTACTTCTGCAATTTTTGTTTCAAGGGCTAAGATAGCCGCCGCTTTTTCTTTGCTATTTTCGATACCAGCGAAATTCAACATTTCTTCGACGTGAGCAACAAATGCATTTCTAATATCTGCGAATCGCTCGCTGTCATTTAGATAATAAGAACGGTCTGGTAACGACAATCCAGACACACCTATGGACATTTGGTATTGGTCAGGGTTTAAACGGTTGAACCACATGCCGCCCGTTATCGGTGAAGAAGAGCCATCCAACCAAGCTCTACCAAATGCTTTGGTTAAATCAGTTCTATTTTCAATTGAAGAGATAGATTCTAACACGTCGGAAATGGGGGAAATGCCTTTCGCATTTAATGTTTCTACATCCATATAAGCAGCATAGAAATCCGCTATCATCTGCTCTTCTTCATTAAGCTCACTCGATGATGTGATTGACTCAATAATGGCTTGAATTTGATTTTCACTTCTGATCGCCAGAGCATCAAAAGCACCGTATCGAGTGCGATCTGCTGGCATTTCAAAGTTCTTGTACCAGGTGCCCCCTGCGTAATTAAAAAAGTCATCACCCGGTTTGACGGATAAATCTCTTGCATCCAATTCAATGCCAAACGAGCCTAATTCTGCTTGTTTATTCTGTGCTGCAACAGATTTTTCAGTCGTTTGCTTGTCGACAGAAATCTCTTGCTTCTGCTCGCATCCATTCAGCATGACAACTGAAGGTATAATAAGCAATAAGCCTATTCTTTTGTACAACATAATTCTTTATCCCATTTCTATTTTTAACTATTCAATCGTGGTTCAGCACAATGGCTTTGCAACGGCGTGACCTTAGTGTCGTATTCTGTAATGACGATCTAGATTGAGTATGTGTATTAAACGTTGCAAGAGGCAATTTAGCCCAACTTTTCACCGTAGAAAGCGCTTTTTAGCTGATTACCGTCAATATTTCTAACTTTGCAGTAAATTTGTTCAAATCATGTTGTAAACTCAAAACCACGCTTTTACATAACCGCCTAAATGAAGAATAGACACATTGGATTTATTGGCATCTCAGATTTCAAATATTCAACAGCAACAATGGCCCAGACTGATAGCTGTTTTAGTGAATATTTTTGGCGCACACAATTTGCAATTGGCGGAAGATGTGTTGCAAGACGCTTTTGCCATTGCTTGGCAAGAATGGCGAAAAAAAGGCGTACCTGAACACCCTTCGGCTTGGTTGATCACAGCCGCTAGGAATAAAGCATTAGACGCGATTCGCAGAAAAAGCACCGCATCCAAACACGCAGAATATTTGTCACACCAAACTGAGAACGAATGGCATTCGAGCTCCACACTCGAAAGCGCTTTTACTGAAGATCAGATCCAAGATGATCAATTGCGGATGTTATTTTGTTGCTGCCAAAAGGAGATAACCTCGGAGAATCGCCTGCCATTCATGTTAAAACATCTCTGCGGCCTGAGTGTCCAAGCTATTGCTGAATCGCTACTGACATCGCCATCAACGATTAAAAAAAGACTAGTGCGCACAAAACAAAAATTTCAAACTTTCGAATTGAGCATGCCTGAAGACAAGGCGTTTCCTAGAGCGCTAGATTCCGTGCACACGGCTTTATATTTGTTGTTTAATCAAGGTTTTCACGCTAGTCAGGGAAAATCCAGAATAAACCTAATGCTGTGTAAAGATGCGCTGGGGTTGATGAAGTTACTATCTGAAGAAAACGCTATTGCCAATCAAGATACCTTCGGATTGCGAGCCTTAATGTTTTTTCAAATTTCGAGGGTTAATTCCCGAGTCGATTCTCAAGGCGCTAATGTTCCCATTGATCTGCAGGATAGGGCTGGTTGGAAACAGGATGACATTTTCAAAGGGAATCGCCTGATAGGGTATGCCAGTGCAATCCCTAAATTGGGTACTGGGCGTTTTTATTTGGAAGCTAGAATTGCTCAACAACATAGCAATGCAGAAAGTTTTGAATCAACCAATTGGCCTTTGATAGTCGATTTATACGAACAGTTGATTAGCATTACATCCTCTCCTATTGCGATTCTTAATCAGGCTGTCGCAATTGCATATGCTGGCAACGTATCTAAGGCAATTGATCAGGTAGAGTCGGTGCGTGATAGTTCGACTGTGCTGAGTACTAGTCATTTGCCGGACGCGGTTTTGGCGCATTTATTTGCTAAAAAAGGAGTCGAGAGTAAGGCGTATGCTCATGCGCAAAAAGCGATGCAAATAGGGGGTACTGAGCACGAAAACAAAATTATGCTGGCTCAAATAACCAGACTGCTTACTTAAAAAATTGCTCTAACCTCGATGAAGAAGTTAGAGCAAGCATGTTAGAAACGAGGAATAGGCCTACTAGCCCGGAGGATTGGCCACTTCGCGCACTTCCACTGTAATATCAGGATACTGAAAAATGGGGCAATCCTTGGCTATCTCGACAGCATCTTCGATATTGTTAGCTCGTACTATGCTGTAACCCGTCACTAGCTCCTTTATTTCCGATAGTGACACGTCTGTTACCACGCCATCGGCAGTGAGTCGCTTGCCTGAATAATCCAAAGGGGAGCCGCCAGAGGCGAGTTGGTTCTTTTCTTGTAAAGCTCCCATCCATTCACCCCATTTTTCCATTGTGGCTGCCATTTGCTCTGGCGTGGTGTTGGTCATCCAATCTTTATCTCCGCCTTTATAAAAAAGTATATAGTCTTTCATTATTTTTCCTTAAAAGAGTTAACTAAAAAAGAGAGTGCAATCGCACCCTCAATGTTAAGACGTTTCACGTTTCAAAAAGGAGACAAAAGAAGTTAATTTTCGTTAATTTGCCAACTTTTTAGCAACTCTTCATATGCTACTGTTTTGCCTTGAGGCTTCTCGTTGGCAAGTTTTGCTTTTGGTGCGCCGGGTTGATTTAGCCAATATTCTGCGTCTCGTTCCCGATTAAGTTTAGGCCCACATTCGCCTTGCACATTCGCTCTTTGCAAGCGAGTCATCACCCGGTCCTGTGCTTTGGCTAGCCCATCAAGAGCTCGTTGTGCACTGCTTTCGCCGCTGGCGACTTCTGCAATGAATTTCCACCAAAGCTGTGCAAGTTTAGGATAATCAGGCACGTTTGTTCCCGTTGGCGTCCATTGCTTACGAGCAGGACTGCGATAAAATTCGACTAATCCACCTAATTTTGGCGCCGCCGCCGTCATTTGCTCAGAGTTAATATCTGACTCTCGAATAGGCGTTAAACCGACTAAGGTCTTTTTCAGTGATACGGTTTTAGACACGGTAAATTGGGCATACAGCCAAGCTGCTAAACGTTGTTTTTGAGGGGTAGAATTGAGAAAAGTCCAAGCGCCTGTATCTTGATAGCCCAATTTCATTCCTTCTTGCCAATATGGACCTTTAGGAGACGGAGCCATTCGCCATTTAGGGGTGCCGTCTTCATTAACAACGGCAAGGCCTTCGCTGTTCATGCTTGCGGTAAACGCGGTGTACCAAAAGATTTGTTGCGCAATGTTGCCTTGCGCAGGCACTGGGCCTGCTTCAGAAAACGTCATTCCTTGTGCTTCTGGTGGGGCGTAGGCTTTTAACCAGTCAATATACTTTTGCGTTGCATAGACAGCAGCCGGACCATTAGTGGCTCCGCCTCGTGTGACGCTTGAGCCTACTGGCCTGCAACCCTCAACGCGAATGCCCCATTCATCAACCGGCACACCATTTGGTATTCCAACGTCACCCGCACCCGCCATGGAGAACCAAGCGTCTGTGAATCGCCACCCTAACGACGGGTCTTTTTTGCCATAGTCCATATGCCCATATACTTTTTGCCCATCTAGGTTCTTAACATCTTTGGTAAAAAACTCAGCGATATCCTCATAGGCGGACCAATTTACCGGTACGCCTAATTCATAGCCGTATTTTTGTTTAAATTGCGATTTCAAATCATCTCTGGCGAACCAATCTGCTCTAAACCAATACAGGTTGGCAAATTGCTGGTCAGGAAGCTGATATATTTTACCGTCTGGTGCTGTGGTAAAACTCAATCCTATGAAATCATCCAAATCGAGAGTGGGGAGTGTGTATTCTTTTCCGTCACCTTCTATCATATCTGAAATAGGGACCACTTTGCCGTATCTGAAATGAGTCCCAATCAAATCTGAATCGTTAATGTAAGCATCATATATATTCCGCCCCGACTGCATTTGTGTTTGCAGTTTTTCGACCACATCACCTTCCTGAATTAAATCGTGAGTGACATTAATGCCGGTAATTTCACTGAAGGCTTTGGCTAACACTTTTGATTCATATTCATGTGTGGCGATGGTTTCTGACGCAACATTTATCTTCATGCCTTTAAACGACTTAGCTGCCTGAATAAACCACTTCAACTCTTCCAACTGTTGCTCTTTAGTAAGGGTTGAATCGTTAAACTCAGTATCCAGCCATTTTTTTGCTGCATTTTCATCTGCATAAACAGCAGTAGAGCACATCATGGCACCGCCAATAAATACGCTCATCATCAGTTTAGTTAGTTTCATTGTTTGTCCTGTTTTCAATGAGTTGAGAAACATACTCAACCCCAACGTAAAATTATCGTCATAGCTACTATCGAAATAGCAAACGCTACCCAAATACTTAAATCTGTTGCCCCGAGCATAGTTAAATGGATGAATGCGCTTGTAAGGAGACTGATAAATAGTCGATCTCCTCGAGTTGTAGTTAAAGGCAAAAAGCCTTTTCGTTCACGGCAGGGGCGATAGACCTCAAGTATTGTCATGGTAAGTAAAATACCGGCGATAGCTGCGAAAAATATCGCAGTGGGTAATGTCCATGCCATCCAGTTCAACATGTCATATCCTCATTCCGTTATACTCGTCCAAGTGCAAAGCCTTTGGCAACATGATTTCGCACAAACCATATGACTAATACACCAGGAATAATAGTTAATACACCTGCAGCTGCAAGCAATCCCCAGTCAATTCCAGAAGCACTCACAGTGCGTGTCATAATGGCTGAAATCGGTTTGGCATCGACGGAAGTTAGGGTGCGTGCTAAAAGCAATTCGACCCATGAAAACATAAAACTGAAAAAGGCTGTGACACCGATTCCAGAACGTATCATAGGAATAAAAATTTTAATGAAAAAGTGGCCGAAACTGTAACCATCAATGTAAGCGGTTTCGTCGATTTCTTTGGGAACACCAGACATAAATCCTTCGAGAATCCATACCGCAAGGGGGATACTGAAAAGACAATGGGCGAGAGCCACAGCTAGATGAGTGTCAAACAAACCTACTGATGAATACAACTGAAAGAAAGGCAATAAAAAAACAGCCGGAGGCGCCATGCGGTTACTCAACAGCCAGAAAAATAAGTGCTTATCGCCAATAAACTTGTATCTACTAAACGCATAGGCCGCAGGTAGGGCAACTAACAAGGTAATCACCATGTTTAGTGCGACATAGGTAATTGAATTTACATAACCCATGTACCAACTTGGATCGGTAAAGATAGTGATGTAGTTATCAAAAGTGAAATTTGCAGGCCAAAGGGTCAGGGAACCTAATATTTCTTCATTCGTTTTAAAAGACATGATAATTAGCCAATAAATTGGCAGCAACACGAACAGAATATAAGCCAACAAGCCCAATCGTTTTTTAATCATGATGAAGCAGATCCTTGCTTAAGTTGGTCTTTGTCCGTCAACGACAGTGACGTGAAAAATAACCAAGAGACCAGCAACACAATTAAGAAGTAGATCAGTGAGAATGCTGCCGCAGGGCCAAGGTCGAACTGGCCTATGGCCATTTGCGTTAGCGTCTGGCTCAAAAACGTGGTTGCATTGCCAGGCCCACCGCCGGTCAAAACAAACGGCTCGGTGTAGATCATAAAGCTATCCATGAATCGCAATAAAACGGCAATAATAAGCACGGCCTTTAAACGCGGAAATTGAATATACCGAAACACTGCCCAGCGCGAAGCGCGATCGATCTTTGCTGCTTGATAGTATGCATCGGGTATCGCCCTTAAACCCGAATAACACAGCAATGCAACCAACGGGGTCCAGTGCCAGACATCCATTAGCACCACTGTCAGCCAAGCATCAATAGCATTGGCGGTGTAGTTGTATTCAAAACCCAAAGCATTCATCGCCCAGCCGAATAGTCCGATATCACCCCTTGCAAATACCTGCCAGATAGTGCCCACAACGTTCCATGGAATGAGTAGCGGAAGTGCCAGTAAAATAAGGGTTAACGAGGTTTTCCAACCTGCGGTTTTTGGCATCATGAGTGCGACTAAAATACCAAGAGGAATTTCAATTGCTAAGATCGAGAATGAAAAGATAAATTGCCGCAATAAGGAATCGTGCAGACGTTCATTTCTTAACACCTCTTGATACCACTCTACGCCAACAAAATAAGCGGTATTTTGATCAAAAATATCTTGGACCGAGTAATTCACCACAGTCATTAAAGGAATGATGGCTGAGAAGGCAACCAAAGCAAACATAGGCAGTATCAGCCACCAAGCTTTATTATTTTGAACCTTATTCAAAATCTGTTTCCTCCCCAGCTAGATAGTCATCAAGATATAACTTGAGGCGTGTGGGTTCGAAGGTCATGTAGTGTGGTGTCGCATCAAATTGATCAAACTCCCCGACACGAACAAACCAAGTTTCGTCGGCGAAGCGCACCTCAACTATTTTGAAGGCACCAAAAGATTCTACCGACAAAATATCCACCGGATAACTATTTGCTGTTGCTTGATTGGCGAGCTTAATAAATTCAGGTCGAATTCCCAATTTAATATTGCTGGTGTCGCTTGCTGCCAAAGCGTTTTTTTGAGTTGTAGATAAATTGAACGCTAGATCATTTGCTACAACCTCATTTTGGTTTTTATTAACTTGAACGAAATTCATGCCTGGGCTACCAATAAAATAGCCGACAAATGTATGATTAGGTTGTTCAAAAAGCGATTGAGGCGTACCAAATTGGACAATTTTACCTTGGTACATAACGGCAATTTCATCAGCAAATGTGGCAGCTTCCAATTGATCATGTGTCACGTAGATCATGGTGACATTCAATTTTTCATGGATCTCTTTAAGCTTTCGACGTAGTTTCCATTTTAAGTGTGGGTCTATTACCGTAAGCGGCTCGTCAAACAGTATTGCTGATACATCTTCACGGACTAACCCGCGTCCCATGGATATTTTTTGCTTTTCATCAGCAGTCAGACTCTTGGCTTTCTTGTCCAAACTCGATTGAAGATCGAGCAGCTCGGCAATTTCCATCACCTTCTGTTGAATATGGTGCTTATCGAGCTTCATGTTTTTCAATGGAAACGCAAGGTTTTCCCGCACTGTCATTGCGTCGTACACCACTGGAAATTGAAATACTTGAGCGATATTTCGTTGCTGTGGCGAATCACCGTTTACAACATTGTCTTCAAATAACACCTGTCCCTCAGACGGTGAGACAAGTCCTGATATAATATTCAACAGGGTACTTTTTCCACACCCTGACGGACCTAAAAGGGCATAAGCACCTCCTTGTGGCCAAAGGTGATTTAGCGATTCTATGGCGTTTGTCAGGCCATCATAGCTATGCGATAGATTACGTAGTTCAATACTTGCCATTAATGCTTTGCCTCCAGCAAGTTTGGCCAAGTATGCGCATTGTCATTTTGGTCAAATACGTAAAGCAATGCTAATGGGGCAAACAGCGTTAACGTGACACCAGTATGAAACTGGTATATTCCGTTTAAATGCGCAACCCAACTCAGTGTTTCAACGCCGTTATTGATAGTGACATGCAGGTAGGTCTCAGAAGCACTAATTTCGGCTAAATCAACCACGGTTTGCAAAACTAACTCAGGTTGATTTGAGGATTGCAGAGTTAAATGGTCAGGTCGAATAGCAAAATGATAATTAGCATCAACTAACTCTTTAAGGTGTAACGTGTTAGCCAACGAAATGTCTTGGATGAACGACAATTGCTGTTTATGAATACTAGCTTGGAATCGATTCAATGGGGGTTCGTTGCACAAGTCAGCTGCCTGTAGATTTTTCGGATGATAAAATTGCTCTAGAGCTGGGCCAGTTTGCAATACCTTGCCTTGGTGCAGCAAGCAAGTCGTTCCTCCTAGAGCCAGTGCTTCGGCGCTTTCTGTTGTAGCGTAAATGGCAATCGATTCTCTGCTTTTAAATAGTGATTTTAATTCATGGCGCAAGGATTCCCTTAACTTGTAGTCAAGATTGACTAGGGGTTCATCGAACAAGATAATTTGTGCATCTTTGACTAGCGCTCGGGCCATTGCGCATCGTTGTTGTTGTCCGCCAGATAACTCTAAGGGTTTACGTTGCAAATAGTCAGTAATCAACAACATTTCGGCCGTTTGCGCTACTCGCTTTTTAATTTCTGATGGGGCTAACTTGGCTAATTTGAGGGGCGAGGCAATATTTTCCCAAACAGTTAAATGCGGGTAATTAATAAATTGCTGATAGACCATCGACACATTGCGTTTTTGCACTGCAACATCAGTAATGTCTTTGCCGTTTAGCACCACCTTGCCCTCAGAAGGGCGTTCTAGTCCAGCAATAACGCGCATTAAGGTAGTTTTGCCCGCCAATGTGCGGCCTAAAAGCACATTGAAAGATCCAGATTCAAAATTCAGATTGATATCTGTTAGATGGCTTTCACCTTCTACCGTATGACCTATATTTTCTAAAACCAGTGACAAATTTGCGTCCTACTAGAATCAAAAGGTGTTAACAAAAACATAACATAGCGCAAAGTGCTGGTTGAACCAATTTAATTTTCTTTGACCCGTTTTCAATAAAACTCACGCCTAAATAAATAAGGGGATAACCCTTTGAAGTTTTACCTTGGTTCGACAGTCAAATTGTCGATTTCACTGCAGGCACTATTCTAATGATCACTAACACAGGTTCTGTAGGGATATAAGGTAATTGTTATGACCTATTTTAGTAAAACGGGAACGTCAAATGGAACTTAAACAAATAAATAAAGCAGTGTGGTGCTCTCTGGCGCTGAGCTTATTAGGTGCATCTTTTGCACAAGCCGCCCTAGTCGTAAGTGAACCCTCTTATTTTACTCGACCAGTGCTGAGAGTGGATGGAGAATTGATTGATGGTATACAAGTTAATGGATCAACCGATAATACTCAGGCACAAGGTGTGGTTGGATATTCAGAGTCCACGGTCAATCTTCAAGATGGCACAGTCAAAATGTATTTGGAGGACTTTTCAGGGCAAAATACATTACAAACTTTCGGGTCCTTTGGTGAGCGTATCACAGTCAGAAATGGGGCTGGGACTATGTGGGATTTGGGTTTTGCCTTAGATGGATATGTTGATACATTGGGCGGAGGCCCGTTAAATAATGCAGTCAATACGCCTAATATTTTTTATGATGTCGGCATTGCAGTATACAAAGCTGGCCAGGTGACGTGGGAAAACTTTGTACCTGGGTTCAACGAATTTGATGCGCTGCTGTACGACTATAACTTCAATGTGATGGATATGGACGGCAGCGAAGAGTTTGGCGAGTACAACATTTTTGAAAGCGTGTTTGGCTCGGTAGAAATTGAATCTGACTTTGAACAGTACGACATCTTCACCTATACCAATGTCATTATTTCTACTGAAGAGGGAGATGGCATTGAAGAATATGTTGGTAATTTTCTAAATACTGCGCGTTATGAACAAACATTTGCCAATGGCGTTGACGCTTTTTCCAGCTCAGGTCAGTTTCTGGGACTGGCTTCGCCACCGCCTGGCCCCACAGTTGATGTGCCTGAACCTGAGTCACTATTGTTATTTGGACTTGGCCTAACCCTGTTTGCCCGGGTTAGAAAAAACGCTAGAATTTGATTAGGGAACTCGCTATGAAAGAGCGTGTACTAACGCAGGATATTTACTTTTTGCTAGTGCACCTCTAATTCATTGATTAACCAAGCACGGGATGCTCGCCAATTTCGTTTAATAGTTGAAACGGATTTACCAGTAACTTGCGCTATTTCTTCTAAGGTCAAGCCTCCGAAATAGCGCATTTCAACAATACTTGCGCGTTCTTTGTCTAGGGCTTGCAATCGAATCAAGGCTTCATCCAACTGATACAGGCTAAGTTCATCATTCTTATCATCTTCAATATTGCTCAGCAAAGTGACGCGGTGGTGTTCTCGTTTGACTGCGTGTTTCTTTCGCGCATGTTCAATCAATACTCGGCGCATAGTTTGTGCGGCTAATGCCAAAAAGTGGGCTTTGTCTTGCCAATTTATTTGATTCAAAGTCAACAATCGCATTGAGGCTTCGTTGACTAAATCACCTGTTGACAGTGAGACGCCACCTTCTCGTTTTAAATAGGCGGCGGAAATGCGGGTAAGTTCATGGTGAAGCATATTGAATAGTGTATCTCTTGCTGAGTCATCTCCTTGTCGCCATGCGAGCAATAATGATTTTGCATCAGATTCAACTGAATCTGCATCTTGGGTAGGCGTATTTGAAGAACAGCTAGATAACGTCATAATCTGAGAATAATAAAAATGGTGCAATAAGTCGATGATTCTTGTACAAAAATGCATCATTATGGTGATGTATCAGATGATTTTACTGGCTAATGGAAAATTAAGTTCTCATGATGAATCGAAGGTTTGTTGATCTTTGATAAATGTTTGCCGCACAAACGCTGAGCAAAGAATTGGTCTCAAAAGCATTTGATTTGAACAAAAAGTATGCAGCAAAGATCACCAGAGTCTGGTTGTGGCGCATGATCTTGCACACATTAAATAGTCAGAAAAATAACTATTGCAGAAAAATAGAGATTAATCAGTATGACAGATAGCAATGTTGAAATACGTGCCCTAGCACTCTTCGAAGCCTCGTTAAATATACCGGCAGAAAAACGACCAGAGTGGTTACGAGAGCAAGCAGGAGAAGATACTGATTTGCTGCAAAAAGTGCTCAAGTTAAACGCCATAGATAGCAAGCCAGCTTCAGCGATTGTAACAGGACAAGTGCCTATAGATAGCGATTTGCCAGAGGATATACCTGATCGAATTGGAACCTATCGAATTAGCAGATTGATTGGTCAAGGTGGAATGGGTGCGGTTTATCAAGGGCAAAGAGACAGTGGAGACTTTGATCATGTAGTGGCAATTAAATTGATACGATCCAGTGTTCTGTCTGATTCGTTACGGCAACGATTTGATCGAGAACGACAAACACTTGCTAAGCTTATTCATCCTAACATAGCGCGTCTCTACGATGGTGGGGAAACCGAACAAAAAAATCCCTATTTTGTCATGGAATATGTTGATGGCATGCCGATTACCCATTGGGTTAAACAGCATGATTTATCTGAAAAAGAACGAATTCAGCTATTTTTACGCGTATGCGAAGCAGTACGATATGCTCACCAAAATTTGATAGTTCACCGTGATATTACCCCTTCCAATGTCCTAGTGAATCAACAAGGGCAAGTCAAACTCATCGATTTTGGCATCGCTAAGCCTAGTATCGAAGACACAGATGACGTTAACACCAGTCAATCCTTAGCCAGTCTCAGTTTTACCCCCGGCTTTGCTGCACCAGAGCGGGCGCAAGGTCAAAGTGCTAACACACTTGCTGATGTCTATTCCTTGGGAAAACTATTGGCAGCAATATTTGAGGACCAATCCAACTCAGAAGAATTGGCAGCAATAATTTCAATGTCTAGCGCTGAGAAAGCGGAAAAAAGATACCAGACTGTCAATGCGCTTATGGTTGATCTTGTGAGCTATCTGCAACATAAACCCGTTGAGGCTTTCGCAGATACAAAATCCTATGTGGTTAGAAAATTTATTCAACGCAATATGGCGGCAAGCATAGTTACTGCCGGTGCGACTTTGGCAGTCGTGATTGCACTAGTCATTTCGATATATCAGTACCAGCGTGCAGAATCACATTTGCTTGCTTCTGAGCAACGTTTTAATCAAGTAAGAGAATTAGCTAAGTATCAACTATTTAATTTGTATGATGAGCTAAAAAAAGTGGCTGGCAACACAGGTACTCGAGCTGATCTAGCTAAAAAGGGGCAAGAATATCTAACCAATCTCAATTTGCGAACAGACGCATCACCCGAGTTAAAGTTGGAGACAGCGCAAGGTCATATTCGCTTAGCACGTATTTTTGGTGTGCCTGCGGAACCCAATTTGGGAGATGCAGATGCAGCCAGAGAGGAGCTAGGGAAAGCCAAAATTATTTTGAATTCATTGAAAAGAGAAGTACCTAGTTGGCCTGTTTTAGCGGAGAGCAGAGCAGATTTAGCATCAGCAGAGGCGATGATTTTGGTGCATGAAGACAGTGATCTCGCGCAAGCTAAAATAGTACTTGATGAAGCTGAGACTATTCTAGAACAAGTTCCTGAAGCTGAACGCACAAGCCATTGGTATCTCGCATTGCGCAATGTGCGCTATACGCAGTTGGAGCGTTCAGATCAGGCTGGAGAGACTGATTTGATGCGGGATCTAGCAGCTCAATTTATTGAAGATCAAAACCATTGGCCATCAGACCTTTCACAGAGCACATTAAAACGGCAAGACCAAGGGTGGTATTATTACTGGATTGCTCTGGCAGATTACATTGATAACCTCCATGAAACCGCCATGGAGAATTTCGAGAAAGCAAACTTATCTCTGTCCGAATTGGAAAGACAACAACAAAATGACCCTATGCTGCTGTATATCCTGTCTTGGACTAATTACATAGGTTATGGCTCTGCTGCCAAAGTAGGTGAATTACAACGATCCATTTCATTTTTAGATCGCGCTAGCAACTATGCTTCTCGACTTGCTGAGTTGCAGGAGGGAGATGCGTCTATTGTTCGCTTGGGAATGCAAATGCGTGAGGCAAAATCACAATTATTAGCTGAAATGGGAGAGTTTGACGAAGCTATTGCATTGCAAGAAGAGTTAGTCAGTGACCAAAAACGTCAAGCTTTGGGAAAACCCGAAGCGTCGCAGTATGAAACTTGGGCTTTTTCCAAAATCATTTTGGCGTATATGTATAAAGATCATAAACAGCAAACCAAAGCCTGCGAGCAATTGGAACAAGCAGAAAAGTTGCTCCTACCTTTTGCGGCAGAAAAACGACTTTCTGGATATATGTTAAATGCAGCGAATCGACTCGATAGTCGAATTAAGCAGTGCAGAGCGGGAGAGCCACTTGACTCCATGAACGCACTTTTCGATTAAAAGTTCTGCGACTAAATATAGAAGTTCCAATGCTGGCACCAACTCATTACCTTCAAGAGGGACGCATTCCTGACACTGAATATCTCCATCAACCCCAATCACACCGAGATCCGTTTTCATGTCACTCGCCATTGTAGACAAGACGTCTACAGATTGCGGCGTTTAGGTTAAACAAACCGTTATTTTTCAGGCTCGTTTAAAGGAGGGGATATGAGTTCAAATGAATCAGCACTGACTTTGAGCATACTTCCTTGTTCATACCAATCACCCAGAACAATACGTTGTGCTTTTTTGCCTTCTACGGTGAGTTCATGCACGGCAGGTCGATGAGTATGCCCATGGATCATTCTTGTCACGCCAAATTTTTGCATCATCTCTATTACAGCGGTATGAGTAACATCCATGATTTCCATGGTGAGACTTTGCTGATTTTTAGCGCTTGTTTCACGGCCTTTTTCGGCAATTTTACGACGGGTCGAAAGAGGTAAGGCTAAAACCAGCCTTGGCCACCACCAACCACGCGCTTTGCGGCGGAATTTTTGATATGCAGTATCTTGGGTGCACAACTCATCACCATGCAAGATAAGGGTTTTTGTGCCATAAAGGTCAATCACTTTTTGCTCGGGCAAGAGTGTCATGCCTGCACGTGTTGCAAAGGCTTTTCTGATCAGGAAATCACGATTGCCGTGAATAAAGAAAATCGGAACCTTTTTATCTGCTAACGATTTGAATAGTTTGGCTACATGCTCATTGAACTCACTGCGGTCGTCATCACCAATCCAATATTCGAATAAATCCCCCAATACATATAATGCATCGGCCGAAGGGGCTTTTTCTTCTAAAAATCGTGCTAGGCAGGCCGTAATATCAGGCCTGCTAGCGCTCAAATGAAGATCAGAAATAAGGTAGGTGTGTGCTGTCACTAACTTTGCCGTTACAAATAAGAAAAATTAGCAAAGCTCGGCTTTTTGAATTACCACATCTTCTACAGGCACATCTTGATGCATTCCTGCTCGGCTAGTTTTGACGTCTTTAATTTTATTAATGACGTCCATACCTTCGCTAACTTCAGCAAAAACACAATAGCCCCAACCATCAGGCGATTCGCTGCGGAAATTCAAAAAACTATTGTCTTTTACATTAATAAAAAACTGACACGTTGCGGAATGTGGTTCATTGGTGCGTGCCATGGCAACCGTACCAGTATCATTGCTAAGCCCATTGTTGGCCTCATTGGCAATTGCAGTACTCGGTGTTTTTTGTTCCATACCAGGCTCAAATCCGCCACCTTGAATCATAAATCCATCTATCACACGGTGAAAAATGGTGTTGTCATAAAAGCCTTCTTTTACATAGTTTAAGAAGTTTTCAACTGTGTTCGGGGCTTTGTCTTCATGCATCAAAAAAGTGAATTGACCATAATTGGTCGTGATTTTTACTGAAGGATTGGCCATAATTTGAGCTCCTGCTAATTGTCTCATAAAAAAATCGTCACGCATTCTATCGCAAAGCTCAACAAAATTGCAGATCTGTTTAAGTTCAATGGATGCGCATAGTTTTCAATGCTAGAATCGCGTCGAAATAAAATCGCCATTAAGGACGTCACTCTATGCAAAAAATATATAACACCCTGACTCGAAAAAAAGAGCAGTTCACACCTTTAACAAAGGGTAAAGTGGGGTTATATGTTTGTGGAATTACCGTTTATGACGTGTGTCATATGGGGCACGCGCGCACGTACCTTAGTTTTGATTTGATGGTGCGTTATATGCGTCACAAGGGGTTAGATGTGAACTACGTGCGCAACATTACTGATGTTGATGACAAAATCATTCAACGCGCGAACGACAATGGTGAAACTGCCAGTGAATTAACGGCTCGCACCATTGCTATGATGCACGAAGACTTTGCTTCGATTAATTTACTTGAACCAGATATTGAACCTCGCGTAACGACGCACATGGATGAAATTATTGATGTCATCCAACGTTTAGTTGACAAAGGTCATGCCTATCAGGCTCAAAGCGGTGATGTTCTATTTAATGTTAGCACCTACGAAGCTTACGGCAACTTGAGTCGACAAGATCTCGACCAATTAAATGCGGGCGAACGCGTTGAAGTGTCTGCTGATAAACAAGATCCACTTGATTTCGTGTTGTGGAAAACGGTTAAACCGGGCGAACCATATTGGGAATCGCCCTGGGGGCAAGGACGTCCGGGTTGGCATATCGAGTGCTCAGCAATGAATAGCAAACACTTGGGAACCCATTTTGACATTCATGGTGGTGGTTCAGATTTGATATTTCCCCATCATGAAAATGAAGTCGCTCAATCCTGCTGTGCCTTTGATACCCCTTATGTAAACTATTGGGTGCATACGGGTATGGTGCAGGTAGATGAAGAGAAAATGTCTAAATCTCTCGGTAACTTTTTTACATTACGAGATGTACTAAAAGAATATGACGCGGAAACCCTTCGTTACTTCCTTATGTCTGCCCACTATCGAAGCCAGTTAAGTTATTCAAAAGACAATATAAAGCAAGCAAGAGCCTCGTTGGAACGTTTATATACCGCGCTAAGAGACACTACACCAAACGAATCGGTGGATATTGGATATGGTGGATATCTTGCAAGATTCGACGCAGCAATGGACGATGATTTTAATACACCTCTGGCATTTTCAGTTCTGTTTGATCTAGCTAAAGATCTCAATAAAGCGACGGGGGAACAAGCTAATCAGCTAGCTGGTGTATTGAAAAAATTGGGTGCGGTCTTGGGAATTTTAGAGTCTGATCCAATTGTTTATTTGCAGGGTGGAATAGGCGATCAAGATGAAGTGGCGCAAATTGAAGCGTTAATTAAGGCGCGAAATGATGCTAGAGCTGCCAAAGATTGGGCGGCAGCAGATGATGCCCGTGATGCACTCACCAATTTAGGGGTTGTATTAGAAGATGGCGCTGGTGGCACAACGTGGCGAAAAGCCTAACTCACTCAATTCTATAGTCTGAGGTGATTTCCACATTGCCTGCCAGCATGAGCATGACAGAGCAGTATTTTTCGCACGATAAAGATACTGCTCTTGCCACATGTTTCTCGCTAATATTTTTGCCGCTGACAACAAAACGCGCATGAATGGATTTAAAGACTCTTGGCGCTGTTTCTGCGCGAGTTGCTGTCAATTCACAGCGGCAATCTGTGATTTCTTGTCGAGATTTTTTCATGATCTCCACCACATCAATAGAAGAACAACTACCTACCGAAATTAACACGCTTTCCATCGGCGTTAGTATAGTGCCATCACAATCTAATTCCTGACTGTGTCCTGAATCAGTTTCACCTTTAAATATCAGATCTTGTTTCCATGTCACAATCGCTTTCATAGTGTTTCAAATCCATCGTCTAACGTTATTTTTATATTCAACATAATCTTTTTTAAACAAGCCTTCAATGATGCGTTCTTCTGGCAGTATTTGATATCGGGTTAAGTAACAGGCGCACAGCACAACGCTGAGGAATCCAAGCCAAGATCCAGCATAAAACGCAATAGAAATCGACCAAAGCATCATTCCCAAGTACATAGGGTTTCGAGTAAATTTGAAAACACCTGAATTTACCAATTTACTCGCTTTGTCTGGCTGAGTAGGGTCAACCGTTGTTTGTGCTTTTTTAAATTCAATGATACCGAGTAAAGCCACAATAAAACCAATCACCGTAGGAGCGATGACCCAAAAATCAAATACCTTTGGATAGCGAAACATTAGCCACCTATTGTAGCCTGCCAGAATGGTTAAACCAGCAAACAAGGCGACAATAATCACAGGTGGTATTTTTAATTCTAGCCCACTAGTTAGTTTCGAATTCATCGACATCCTTATTAAGTTCAGATTTCCAACGTTGTTCAGAAACGTGGACTTTTATCAACTCAATGACTTCATTGATGACAATCAAGACCTCTTGATCCAACTCATGATCTTCTGACGAAAAGCGTCCAATGCCGTGTTCAACGAAATCATCAATTTTTTCTGGCGTGACATCTTTTAATAAGTTCACAATAGATTGTGTGACAATATCGGTTATTGAGTCCTCCAATGTGCGTTCTATCGTGCCTCCCAACATGGGAACAAGTCGTAAGGTCGCAATTTGGGAATTGTTTCTGACCGCTTTGCCTACACTCTGATTGACGTGCTCACGTACTGACTTTCCATGATCGCTGTGTTCAATGGATTCGCCAATATGTGCCATAACGGACGCAGCCCACTTGGACAAAATCGGGAGTCGAGTTGCAATGACATTGCGGCTAATATCTTCAACCAAGGGGGAGCCGGCGGCGATGTCTTTTTGTGCGTCTGAAAGCACTTTAACAACAATTCGATCAGACAGTTCTTCGACAAATACATCGTAATAAAAGGTGATAAATCGAAATATTGCGGTATTTCGTAGGTCGATGATTTTGTATTTGTGGAGACGATGGAGTATTGAAATGATGCGAAGAAAACGGAATATTCGCGCTGCACCCAACGGAATACAGCCAACTAAATCGTACCAATGAATAAAAGGAAAGAAATACCAGCGCACATATTCTTTGCGTTTAATTGCCACAAGCCAGCGAAAACAAAACTCAGTCAGAAAAACGGCAACAAAGCCCAGATCGATCAACAGAAAATTTTCATGAATGGGCTGGTAAGAGTCAACAAAGCCCGGTGCTACTTGAAGTAGGTTTTCTTGTATAAATGTGCTGGCATACAAGGAATCGAAGATAATCCAAATCAAATTGACCACAAGCAAGGTCAACATGGCTAAATCGAGCAGTATCCAAGGCCCTTCATGACTTTTCAGCAGGTTACGTCGATTAACCTTAAACATGAGCTATTTTAAGTCCTAGTGACATCGACAAAGAGTTTAAGCTTTTGTCCCGGCTGGAGATATTTTCTTAATTTTGCTTGATTCCAACGCTTCAAATCGGCAAGTTTCACTTTGAATTTGCTGGCGATTCTGGCTAACGAGTCTCCCTTGCGAACCGTATAGGTTAAGGAACGCATTACTGCACCTTGCTGTTGATTGTTTGACACTTGATCAACCCAAATAACTAATTCTTTTCCTGGTCTCAATGTGTCTGTGGGCGCCATACCATTCCATTTTGCTAGGCTTCGCATATCCACTTTATATTCTCTGCTTAAATCCCAAAACGTATCTCCGCTTTTGACTTTATGTTGCAGTTGATGCCCTTTTCGTTGCTTTGACTGTGTTGTAGCAAGCCGTTGTTCTTGCGAAAGCGAATATTTATCCAATGATTTTAAAGACACAGGAACCAGAACATAGTCTCCAATTCGGATCATGTTGCCAGACATGTCATTGACCTGCTTAATGATTGCTGCCGTCGTATGATATTGATGCGCCAGCTTCAATAAACTGTCACCGCTTTTAACTTTGTGTCTAACCCAATTTAAGCGTTCTTTTCCATCAAGACCGTTTAGCGCTATTTCAAAATCATTGGCTTTTTCAACCGGTATTAATAGGTGATGAGGTCCTTCGGGATCGGTCGCCCAGCGATTAAACCCTGCATTTAGTGCATGTAATTCTTTGAGCGTTAAGCCTGCCAGATCCGCAGCAAGTGCGAGGTCAATTTGTTCTTTAATATCGACAACGCGAGTGAGTCGAGTGTTGACAATTTCTGGCCAATCGAAATTATACTGTTCTGCGTGGGTTAAAATATCGCTTAGCGCGAGTAGTTTCGGCACATAAGCACGTGTTTCTTTTGGTAAATCGAGGGACCAAAAATCCGTCGGCTTTCCTGCTCTCTTATTGCGTTTAATTGACCGTAATACTCTGCCTTCTCCGCTGTTGTATGCTGCTAGTGCATGCAACCAATCACCATCGAACATTTTGTTGAGGTATTTAAGGTAGGCAATTGCGCCATCGGTTGAAGCAATGACATCTCTTCTGCCGTCATACCACCAAGTCTGTTTCATTCCAAAACGTTTTCCAGTACTGGGAATAAATTGCCACATGCCTGCAGCACGGCCATGTGAATAGGCAAATGGGTCGAAAGCACTTTCAACTATGGGAAGTAAAACGAGTTCTAATGGAAGCTTATTTTGCTCTATTTTTTCGACAATTAAATATAAGAATGGCTTGGCTCTGGCAGCCACTCTGTTCATATAGTTAGGATGTTTAAGATACCAATTACGTTGTGCAGTAACACGCGGGTTATTAGGAACTTGGAAACTAAACTGTGATTTCACTCTTTGCCATATATCTTTAACAACCACTTCTTCTGGCGCGGCAAATTCTGCTTCTTCTGCGTCCGGTTCTAAGTCTTCAATGACGACAATTTCAGCAGGGTGGGTAACGGGGATCGTGCCTTGTGAAGCCGAAGTGCAATCAAACAACTCCTTCGCTTCAACATGCTTCTCTTCACAGGAAAATGAGATTTGCGCGGCAATTTCGTGTTCTTGCTGATTTTCTATTTCTTGTTTTGATTGTTCAGTATGAGTTTGGCAACCCGCTAGCAATACGGCCATTGTTAGCCCGAGGGTTGAGTTAAACAAATTTTTTCTAGAAGAACTAGAAATTATCTTTCCAGCTCCTGATGGTTGCAAAAACTGCATCTGCGTTGGGCAAAGGTTTGCCAACATACTTCTCAGCATTTCGTTTTATTCCGTCTTGTTGTGCGCGTAAAAATGGATTAATCGCTTTCTCTTGTTTTATCGAGCTTGGCAGCGTTATTTTTCCTGCCTTTCGTTGCTCACAAACCCAATTTGCATAGTTCGTAAGCTGCTTGTTATCAGGTTCAACTTGCTTTGCAAAAGTAACATTTGCTTTCGTGTATTCATGGGTACAGTAGACAATAGTTTCATCTGGTAGTTGCATCAATTTTTGCAAAGAGTGATGCATTTGTTCTGGCGTCCCTTCGAATAGTCTACCACAGCCAGCGGAAAACAAGGTATCACCGCAAAACAAACAACCATTGCCATAATACGCAATATGATCAAGCGTATGTCCTGGTACCTCCAGAACGGAGTAGCTAAGTCCAAATGGTCTCAAAAAGACGGTATCGCCATCCTCAAATTTTTCTGTCAGATTTTCAATTTTACTGTGCTTTGGGCCAAAGACGGGCAAGTTTTCGTTCATTGCGACTAATTCCGCAATACCGCCGGTATGATCCCAATGATGGTGAGTCACCAATATGCCGACTAGCTCGAGATGATTGGACTGGCAGTAAGAAATCACCGCATTGGCATCACCGGGGTCAACAACCCAACAGCGTTGTGAATCATGAATACACCAAATGTAATTGTCACTAAAAGCCGCGATAGGGGAGACTTGAATGCTGTTGACTGAATTGTTCACTGATGCCCTTAACTTGTATAGCCAATTGAATCTTGTACTATATGAACTTGTGTCCCAGTGTGCAATTACAGATATTGATGAAACCCGCGTTAATCAAGAATAAACCACGACATCCGCATTCATGGGACATTTTGCCAGTGGGTGATCAACTAAAAGAAAGTGTCGAACGCATACTCTCAACAAGTAGCCGTCGATTTTTTGGATATCACTTGGTTAAAATAGGCAATTTGAGTCATCAAGTCCAGATGCAGGAATGCTCAATTAAACAAACAGCCACGTTAGTCTCTGACTTCAACGAACTCAATCATGATAAAACGTTGAATGAGCACGGGATTATAGTCGGTGATGCACATGAATTGCCTTTCCTAGAAAGTAGTGTTGATGCATTCTTGTTGGCTCATGAGTTAGATTATTCCAAAGATCCACATCAAATTCTTCGAGAAGTAGACAGAACGCTTGTGCCTAACGGGCATGTAGTCATAGTAGGGTTTAACCCCTTTAGTTTGGCTGGGATATTCCGTTATTTGCCGTTTAAATCCAACAAAGTTATTCGAAACGCGCGCTTCTTTAGCAGTATGAGAATCAACGACTGGTTAAATTTATTGGGATTTGAAACCATTGAGCAACATCAATTGCTATTTTCGAGTCTTTTGCTAAAAAAGCCTTACTCGGCGATGACAAAACTAGAAGCAATTTGTAGGAAATACTTACCCATCTTTTCCAGCGTCTACGTCATAGTGGCTAAAAAGCGTGTGGTTCCCTTGTCTTTAATTAAGCCAAAATGGAAACCAAAACCTAAATTCTCCCCCGTAGGAGCAAGCATGAAAGTTAAATCTTAGTAGCCATAAGAGTATTCCGCCCAAAATCTCAATTGGTGAGCAACTTAGCAAATTAATTTGTACTAAATCGATATTCTCAATCGGAATTTATTTTCTACGTATTGGATTTACTTCACTTTCATCCCAGGTTGCGCACCCTCATGGGGTTCCAATATCCACAATTCGTCTCCTCCGGGACCTGCAGCGAGTACCATACCTTCGGATAGACCGAAACGCATTTTCCTCGGCGCTAGATTGGCGACCATGACAGTGAGTTTACCTTCGAGTTGCTCTGGTTGATAAGCCGACTTAATTCCAGCAAATACTTGCTTGGTGTCACCGCCTAAATCAAGTTGAAGTTTAAGTAACTTGTCAGCACCTTCAACATGTTCTGCTTTGGCAATTTTGGCGATACGCAAATCGACTTTAGCAAAATCGTCAAATGAGACGGTTTCTCCGATTGGATCCTGCTCTAATGGTGTACCTGATTTTTTCGGGGATTTCTTCGTGGATTTTTCTTTGGCCTTGTCTTTCTTGGGTTCGCCTAAGCTCTCTTTTGAGTCTTCAATAATCGCGTTGATTTTATCCATATCGACCCGTTGCATTAGGGCTTTGAATTTGTTGATCTCGTGATTAGTCAACACATTTTGGGCGCTTTGCCACTCCAATGAATCGTTTAGAAATGCTTCTGATTGTTCCGCTAGTTTAGGTAACACAGGTTTTAAATACACTACCAAAATTCGAAAGAGGTTGATTCCTAACGAGCAGACATCATGGGTTAATTGCTGTTTACTTTCTTCTTTTATGGTTACCCATGGAGCTTGCGTATCGATAAATTGATTCGCTTTGTCAGCGAGCGCCATGATTTCTCGTATTGCTCGGTTGTATTGGCGTTTTTCAAAATGCGTGGCTACGGTTTCTGACGCTTGTTGAAATTCTGCAACTAGCTCAGGGTCAATGATATTGGATGACAATTTTCCGTCAAAACGCTTAGTAATAAAACCGGCGCAACGACTCGCAATATTGACGACTTTTCCAACCAAATCAGAATTTACTTTCTGCGCAAAATCTTCAAAACTCAAGTCAATATCTGTTACGCCATCACTGAGCTTAGAAGCAAAGTAGTAACGCAAGTACTCGGGATTAAGGTGATTGAGATAAGTTCGTCCCTTAATAAATGTACCGCTAGACTTGGACATTTTTGCACCGTTCACAGTTACAAAACCATGTACATTGACGCCAGTAGGCTTACGCAAGCCAGCTCCTTCTAATATGGCAGGCCAGAATAAACAATGGAAATACGTAATGTCTTTGCCAATGAAATGGTATAACTCTGCATCGGAATCGGCGTTCCAAAACGAATCAAAATCAATGTCGTGCTGGTTGCAGTAGTTCTTAAAGCTGGCCATGTAGCCAACAGGCGCATCAACCCAAACGTAGAAGAATTTATTTGGTGCTCCCGGTATTTCAAAACCAAAATAAGGTGCGTCTCGGCTAATATCCCATTGTTGCAATCCTGCTTCGAACCATTCTTGCAATTTGTTGGCAATTTCTTCTTGCAAAGCCCCGCTAACCAGCCAATCTTTTAGCATGGCTTCGAATTTAGGAAGATCGAAGAAATAGTGCTCAGAATCTTTTAAAATCGGCGTTGCCCCAGACACAACTGAACGCGGATTGATAACCTCTGTTGGACTGTAGGTAGAGCTACATACATCGCAGCTGTCTCCGTTTTGATCTTCAGCTCCACACGAAGGGCAGGTTCCTTTAATGAACCGATCGGGCAAAAACATATTCTTTTCTGGATCAAACAGCTGATTGATAGTGCGTTTACTGATATAGCCGGCATTATTTAGTCGAGTGTAAATTTCTTCGCACAATTGTTTGTTTTCTTCTGAGTGTGTGACATAGTAATTGTCATACACAACGTGAAAGTCGAGTAAATCTTGGTGATGTTCTGCTCGAGTTTGTTCCACCATTTGTTCTGGTGTTATACCAAGCTCTTGTGCTTTTAGCATCACTGGCGTGCCGTGGGCATCATCGGCACAGACGCTGAAACACTGATGTCCACGCATACGTTGGAAGCGGGTCCAAATATCAGTTTGGATATGCTCTAGCAAGTGTCCTAAATGAATGGAACCGTTGGCATAAGGAAGGGCACTTGTAACCAGTATTTTTCGTGGCGTGTTTGACATGTTTTAATTTGAGTCTTGATTAGTTTAAAAAAGGACGCAAATGGTATCTAAAATGGGTCGTTATTGCATTAGCAAATAACAGAAACTTGCAGTAAAGGAATATCAATGATGACAAATCAGTCAATTAGTCTGCCAGATTTGGTGAAGTACAAGGAACTTATCGCTTGGTTTTTTCATCTTGAGCTCAAGGATTTGCCCGAAGATGTAGTTGAATCCGCTAATGGAACAACCACCATCAATTTACCTTTTGCTGCTGGAAGCCGTCATTCTAAACTCAAAGAAGTCTTCAAAAATGCGGATCTTGCCACTGATAACGTGCAGATTAATACCAAAGTTGTCGCTAAGAAGACCAAAAGAAAAAGACTGAATAATGTTAAAAATATTATTGCGGTTGCATCTGGAAAAGGTGGTGTCGGCAAATCTACAACCAGTGTCAACCTTGCTTTTGCTTTGCAAGTAGAAGGTGCCAAAGTCGGTATATTGGACGCCGATATTTATGGCCCTTCGGTGCCGATAATGCTAGGTAACCCACTTGCTCAGCCAGAGAGTGAAGACAATCGACATATGTTTCCTATCGAAGTGCATGGTGTGGTCGCGAATTCCATTGGCTATTTGGTCCCTCCTGAAAATGCAACCATATGGCGCGGCCCAATGGCAAGTAAAGCATTGCAACAGTTAGCCAACGAAACTCTGTGGCCAGAGTTAGACTATCTGATTGTCGATTTGCCTCCGGGAACCGGTGATATCCAACTGACGCTCGCAGAAAACATTCCGGTAACTGCTGCAATCGTTGTGACCACGCCCCAAGATCTCGCCTTGGCAGACGCCGTAAAAGGCATAGCCATGTTTAATAGGGTATCTGTTCCTGTTTTAGGTTTGGTTGAAAATATGAGCTTTCACCAATGTCGAACGTGCGGAGAGAAAGATTTTATCTTTGCCGATGGTGGTGGAAGTAAATTGGCTGAACAGTTTGATATCTCGTTACTAGGGCAGTTGCCTTTGGATATTCATATTCGTGAACATGCCGATGGTGGTATGCCCATCATTATCGATATGCCCGATGGCCCTTTAACGCAAGGATATCTGGAAACTGCTCGCGCTTTGTCTGTGAGTCTGGCAATGAATTCCGATATTCCTAAAGACGATAGCATTGATGTAGTCGAAAAACGTTGAATTAGCGTTATCTGACAACCATAATGTGCGCACTTCATTTGACATCAATAACCTGATTGAGTGGTTTTAACATGCGCCTTTGCGATAAAGATATCTACCAATATATTAAACAAGGGAAGATTCAAATCTCCCCAGAGCCGGAATATGAAGAAATTAGCGGCGTGACCGTGGATATTCGTTTAGGCAATAAATTTCGGGTTTTTGAAGATCATGCTGCACCATTTATCGACTTGAGTGGACCTAAAGCCCAGGTTCAAGAAGCCATGAATGATGTAATGAGCGACGAAATCATTGTCGCTGATGATAAATCGTTTTTTTTACATCCAGGTGAACTTGCTTTAGCGGTGACTCATGAATCTATTACTTTGCCTGCCAATATTGTTGGTTGGCTAGACGGACGATCTTCATTAGCTCGTCTAGGCCTAATGGTTCATGTGACGGCACATAGAATTGATCCAGGTTGGTCGGGCAATATCGTTCTCGAGTTTTTTAACAGTGGCAAATTACCATTAGCACTGAAACCTAAAATGAAGATTGGGGCGATCAGCTTTGAAGTGCTGTCTGATTTTGCTGAAAAACCCTACCATTCGCGAGCTGATGCCAAGTATCGTGGCCAAGACGGCGCTATTGCCAGTCGAATCAGTGCAGACGATAAAAACTAGGCTACTGCTTTTTTATCGGCTCTCACTGCCCCTGGGCTGACACCCATCACGCGTTTAAACGCCTTGGAAAATGATGATTCGTTGTCATAACCGCAAGACAAGGCTGCTTGAAGCGTTGAGACTTTTTCATCTGCCAGCATGCGATACGCTAAACTAAGACGCCATTGGGCAATATAGTCCATCGGGGTAACTGAAAGTACTGACTTAAACAATTCACTAAATGCGGAGCGCGACATAAAACAAAGTTCAGCTAACTGCTCAACAGACCATTTTTTCTCCGCATCAGCATGAATTGCTTGAATTGCTTTACCTAGTTTGGGGTGGATACTGGCCGCCAAAACCCCTGTGTTTGAAGGCAGATTTTGCCTAAAAATAATAGCTAGAAGTGCTTCGGCTATCTTACCTAAAATTAATTCCGAGCCTTTTTCGGGATGGGTTGATTCTTCCAGTAACGCATCTATTAGACTATGAAGCGCTGTTTTTTGTTCGCCACTGTCACCTCGTTTTATAAAAACTGATTGAGGTAGGTGTTCAGTAATCGCGTTCACCAGAGGGTGATTGTGTGCAAAGTAACCACAAATTAACCCAGTACCGCCTGCATCAATGCCATCTTCAAAATTCTTCGATTGAGATAGATTCTTTTCCAAAGAAAATGTCTCGTCGTTAGTAATGCAATGCGTCACATCTTTGGGAAACAAAACAATGTCACCTTGCTCCAACACGGTTTTTTGTTTGCCATCTCCAACTGTCACGAAACAGCGACCAAAACTAACAATGTGAAAACTCATATATTGTGTTCCAGAGGTATCCACAGCCCAATTACCACAATATTGTCCGTTGTGAAAAACGTTTGCGGAGACCTTAAAAGTGGAAAACAGCTGACTTAATACATCCATAGTGAATAGCAGAAACCTTGATATTTTATTTCGGCGGTTAGCATAGCAGAGTTTATTTAAGTATCTAAAGTTAAAAGGGTAAGGCAGAGTAAATCGTTAAAAACGAAAAAGACTCCTGTGTGAAGGAGCCTTTCATTGGTTACCGGTTAAAATAACTGTTAAAGAGAATTCAGCCGTTAAATGCGGTCGTTTAGCACTGACGCTATGGGCGACCCTGACAATCCGTTTTCGTCAATCCAAGCCTGCAGTGTTTTGCCATCCTTTTCAGGTGACTTTAAGTCAGACTTAGGCATTTTCTTTACCAGAAGCTCTCCGGTTTCTAATGCATCATTTAGCATAGCGGTGCGAATGAGACTATTGCCTCCGCAGCTAACACCAGAATAATAATCTTTTAGCTTCATTCTATAGTCAGATTGAACCTTCTTCATTTTCTTGCGAAGTTGGCCTTTGTCATCTGTCTTAACAATGTTACAAATATTTTGTAATGCCGCATTAATATCAGCTTGAGCACTGCCCGTATATAATAGTGAGAATGCTGCAATCACCATAGAAGTTTTAACAATCTTCAACATGGTTAACTCCTCCGTTTCTGTTTAGGTTAATTTATCTTACGCCTACAACTTTAGTTGTAAAAAAGGCACAAATAAATAACGGCTAAAATACTAAGGTATGTGGAGAAATACGGAAATTGACCAATGTTTACTCGATTGGAAACTGGTAATCCTTGTATGTTTCTCTGAGTGCAAGTTTATTTAGTTTGCCAGTGGCTGTGTGGGGCAATTCATCGGTAAACACCACGTCATCTGGCACAGACCATTTGTGTAATTTATCTTTCAAATACGCAATGATTTCACCACTTGTTACTTTCGCGTCTTTATTCAACACGACTATGAGCAAAGGGCGCTCTGTCCATTTGGGATGAAATCGACCTATAGCAGCTGCTTCTGCTATCAACTCGTGACTCGCTGCCGCATTCTCTATGTCAATAGAGCTTACCCATTCGCCCCCAGACTTAATCACATCTTTGGTACGATCGGTAATTTGCATAAAGCCGTTTTCATCAACAGTTGCTACATCACCCGTATTTAACCATCCGTCTTTATCAACCGGGCAATCTGCAGCACCGGGCTCTTGTGACATTCCGTAATATCCAGTTGCAATCCATGGCCCCCTTACTTTTAACGCACCAAACGCCACACCATCCCAAGGCAACTCTTTGTTATTGTCATCTACAATTTTCAATTCCACACCAAATACGGTTCGGCCTTGTTTAGCTCGTAGATTGATTTGTTCTTCTTCTGTTAAGTTTTCCATTCCCTTTTTAAAACTAAAAACAGTTCCCAACGGGCTCATTTCGGTCATTCCCCAACCTTGCATAAGGTCAACACCATAATCATTTTTTAATCGAGTGATTAAGCCTTTGGGACAGGCTGCACCGCCGGAACAAGCGGTTTCCAATGATTCGATTTTCTTGCCACTTGAGTCCAAGTAATCTAATAGCGCCATCCAAATCGTAGGAACACCTGAGGAGAAATTGACTTGCTCACTTTCGATGAGGTCGTGAAGCGTTTCGCCATCTGCCATTTTTGGCCCAGGCATGACTAATTTGGATCCAACCATGATAGAGGCATAGGGGATACCCCAAGCATTAACATGAAACATGGGAACGATCGGCATGCAGGTTTTTAGGTTGGAAGCATTGGTAGCATCTGGTAGGGCGCCCGCCAATGCGTGCAGAAGGGTCGAACGATGGCTGTACACAACGCCTTTGGGATTGCCCGTCGTACCTGATGTGTAACACATGCCGCAGGCTGTATTTTCATCGAACTCTGGCCATTGGTAATCATCATCTTGTTCCGCCAGCAGGGTTTCATAGCAAAACACATTATCTAGCGAGGTTTGTGGCATGTTTGCTTCGTCTGTCAGGACCACAATTCCTTCTACAGATTCAAAACTTGCATGCAGGGCCTCTATTAAGGGCATGACGAGCACATCGACAAACAAAAATTTATCTTCGGCATGATTTACAATGTAATTTATTTGTTCAGGGAATAATTTGGGATTGATCATGTGGCATACCATCCCAGCACCAGATATACCGTAATACATCTCTAAATGCCGATAGTCATTCCATGCTAATGTGCCTATTCGATCTCCAAACTTTGCTCCTAAACTCTCCAAAACCTTGGCTAGTTGGCGACTACGTTTAGCAAAATCACGATAACTGTATCTGTGTCTTGGATTGTCAGCGGTAACAGAAACTATCTCTTGGTCTGGGTAATTTTTCTCAGCATGAACTAGTATCGACGAGATCATTAACTGAGTATTCATCATCAAAGCTTGCATCAATCTTTCCCTTATTATTCTTAGTATTTAGGCTCCTCTACCAAGCACTCACTGCACCATCAATTGCAATGGTTTGACCGCTCATGTAGGAGTTTCCTGGTGACAAAATTAATATCATAGTATTAACGATTTCTTGCGGATCAGCCAGTCTTCTCATCGGACACCCTCTTGCCAATCTTTCTTGCGCCTCCGGAGTATCAAATCCATCAGCGGCGAGGATATTAGTTGGGCTGTAAAATGGACAAATTGCATTTGCTCTAATGCCTTTGCGTGCATATTCTACAGCGCAGGTTCGGGTCAGCCCAACGACGGCATGTTTTGCAGCAGCATAAGCGGCTCCTTTCGGTGCTCCGCCGATCCCAGCCATAGAACTTAAATTTAAAATATGCCCAGAACCATTAGCTAACATGGCTTCTATTTGGTACTTCATACCAAACAGTACCCCATTAACATTCACAGACATTTGTTGGTCTATTGTGGCCTGTTCAATTTTATGTAGCGGCGTCATTAAATGCGCAATCCCTGCATTATTGACACCAATATCCAACCGACCAAACTCCGACATGGCTTTATCAACCATGGCTTTGACTTCAGACTCTTTACTGACATCACAAATTAGCGAATGCACGCTGTTACCGTTTAATTCCAGCGAAGCAATGGTCTCATCTAGTCCCTGTTGATTTATATCGCCTATGACTAAATTACATCCTCTAGCAGCAAGACCTTGCGTGAGAAGACGCCCAAAGCCACTTCCTGCTCCAGTTATCATTGCCACTTGGCCGGTAAAATCCAAAAGTGAATCCAAGGTGTTTCTCCTTAATATAATAAATTCGTTCTAACTAATAGGATTGGCTTGCATGAAATCGAGTACCACTTCAGCGAGCTTTTCGCCTTGATCCTCTTGTAAGAAATGCCCACCATTTTCAATCGTTGTGTGCGCTTGACCGGCGCATCCGGGTATCAAAGATTGCATTATTTTATCGCCACCTGCGGTGACAGGATCCGAGTCGCTAAATGCCGTTAAGAAAGGTTTCTGGAATTGTTTAAGTACCTGCCAAGCAGCTCGATTAGCTTGCGAAGCAGGATCATTCGGTGTCATTGGCACTAATAGTGGAAATTTTCGTGCTCCAGCTTTGTACGATTCATCGGGGTAGGGCGCGTCATAGGCGGCCAACACATCTGGGCTTAACGTATTAGTCGTAGCCCCCTTAATAATACCGGAAGCTGGAAAAACAGGAACCTCCTGAGAAAACGCTTTCCATTTTGAAAAAGCCTCGCTGGGCGCATGATCGCCTGTAGGCAGCATGGTATTTGCCGCACAGACTCTGGCGAACCTGTGTTGGTGCTCCGCAACTAGTCGTAGACCTAATAATCCCCCCCAATCTTGGCAAACGAGTGTGATATCGGTTAAATCCAACCGAATGATAATATTCGCAAGCCAATCTAAATGGCGCTGATACGTGTAATCATCCTGATTGCAAGGCTTGTCAGAACGCCCAAAGCCGATCAAATCAGGTGCAATAACACGGCAACCGCTATTTACAATCGGTGGAATCATCTTGCGATATAAAAACGACCAAGATGGCTCGCCATGCAGCATCAATACAACTTCACCATTTTTAGGTCCTTCATTAAGATAATGCATACGCAATTTGCCGCCTTCGAAATCGTCAATTTCAATGTAATTAGGCGAGAAAGGGTAGTCTGGCAAATCGTTAAAACGCGTGTCTGGAGTGCGAAGTTTGTGCATGGTTCAGGTTACCTTTTAACCAAATTCACTATTGGTGTTAATTATTGTTTCGGTGTCAGAAAAACAGAAGGACGAATCAATGTCAACCACAGCAGATGTCTCTAAAATCAATCCCTGCAACGAAAATCAAGCATGCTCTGGTGTATGGCTCTTATCAATTTGACTTATTCAGAATTATAAAACCAATAAACTTGGATGATTAGACCAGTTGCCCTAACATTTCTGAAAAGTAGCCAATTTTCGTTTATTGAGGTGTTCATGGAAGCTGAAAATCAAGCAGCAGTAGTTAGACAGAATCAGGGCGAAATAGCCTTGATTCTGATGCAAAACCCGCCGGTAAATGCGTTGTCTAAGGCTGTCAGAGTAGGCCTTATTGAAGAAATACAAGCGTCTCTCGACGATGACTCAATAAAAGCAATCGTGATTTCATCCCAACAAAAGCTATTTTCTGGGGGCGCTGACATTAGCGAATTCTCTAGTGGTAATTTAGAGCCGAACTTGCCAGCCGTGCTGGACCTTATAGAAAACGCGCAAAAACCTGTAATTGCGGTGTTAAATGGCCCAGCTTTTGGTGGCGGACTAGAAGTGGCGTTATCTTGCCATTACAGAATCACGTTCTCTGACAACAAAGTAGGTTTGCCAGAAGTTAATCTGGGCATTCTACCGGGAGCAGGGGGAACACAACGTTTGCCCCGATTGGCTGGTGTGGCAACAGCGCTAGATATGATTGTATCGGGCAAACCTGTTTCCGCTAAAGCGTTGCCGACTGTCTTTGATTTATTGGTGTCAGATCCTCTGGATTTACTCAATGAAGCTATGGGTTTTGTTCAGCAGGTTATAGCAGATGGCGCGATTGTGAAAAGAGTTAAGGATATCGTTATCGATCCCGCTAGTGCACCGGCTGAATTGTTTGCACAGTATCGACAAGGTATAGCGAAGCAAGCACGTGGATTTTTCTCTCCTGAGCGCTGTATTCAGGCCGTAGAAGCATCCGTTGAATTGCCTCTTGCAGAAGGACTCAAGAAAGAAGGCGAGCTGTTTATGGAATGCATGAGATCGCCTCAAGCACGCGCTCAACAACATTTTTTCTTCGCTGAAAGAGCGGCTTCACACGTTTCTGATTTTGACAAAACCACACCCGTTCGCGAAGTTAAGAAAGTCGGCATTATAGGTGCAGGTACTATGGGCGGAGGTATTGCAATGAATTTTGCCAATGCCGGCATACCTGTTGTCATGCTAGAACTGAAACAAGAGGCTTTAGATAAAGGGCTAGCTGTCATTCGAAAAAATTACACTAATTCCGCCAAGAAAGGCAAGTTAACCGAACAAGATGTCGAAAACAGAATGGCCTTGTTAAATGGAACAACGGATTACGCAGGATTGGCGGATGTGGACTTGGTAATCGAAGCGGTTTTCGAGAAAATGGAAGTAAAAGAGCAGGTCTTTAGCAAACTAGATGAAGTTTGCAAACAAGGCGCTATTCTCGCTTCTAATACATCGACGTTGGATCTCAACCAAATTGCCGCAGCCACATCCAGACCTCAAGATGTCATTGGTCTACATTTTTTCAGTCCTGCTAATGTCATGAAGTTACTTGAAGTAGTAAAAGGCGATGAAACTTCTGCTGACGTGATCAAAACCTGTATGCAATTGGCGAAGAAAATTCGTAAGGTCGCTGTTTTAGTTGGGGTATGTTTCGGTTTTGTTGGAAACAGAATGATCGAACCCTATGGCAGAGAGTCAAACAGATTGATTCTAGAAGGTGCTACGCCAGAACAGGTTGATAAAATTATCTATGACTTTGGCATGCCAATGGGTCCAAATACTATGGGAGATATGGCTGGTTTGGATATCGGTTATTTTGTCCGTCAATCACGGCAAGAATTTATCTCTCATGATCCCAGCTACTGTGTCGTCGGAAACCGGTTGGTGGAAGATGGACGAGTAGGATTAAAAGTAGGAAAAGGTATTTACCTATATGAATCGGGTAGCCGCAAACCTATCCCTGACCCAAGTGTCCTTGAAATAGCCAAGCAAGAAGCTGAAAAACTAAATGTTGCTCAAAGAGATCTCAGCGACGAAGAAATTCTAGAGCGTTGCATTTTCCCGCTTATCAATGAAGGTGCGTACATTCTTGAAGAAGGAATAGCGGCCAAATCAAGTGATATCGATGTGATCTATGTTTACGGCTATGGCTTCCCCGTTTATCGAGGTGGTCCAATGCAATATGCCGATGAAATTGGTTTGGATAAAGTCTACAACGCGATGTGCCAATATCGAGATTCCCTCGGCGAATACGGAAAAATGTGGTTTGAACCTGCGCCTTTGCTCAAGCAATTAGCTGAACAAGGCAAAAAATTTGCTGACTACAAACCCGCATAAAACAAGATTGAATAATAGGAATTAAAAATGAAAGAAGCCGTCATAGTATCCACCGCTCGTACACCAATTGGTCGCGCATACAAGGGGGCATTTAATAACTTAGAAGCACCTAGTCTGGCAGGGCATGCAATAAACGCTGCTGTTTCTAAGGCTGGAATTGATCCTGAATCAATTGATGACGTGATCTTAGGAAGTGCCTTAACCCAAGGTTCAGGCGGTATGAATATTGGCCGTTTAGGTGCATTAGCCGGAGGTTTGCCAACGTCAGTTTCTGGGATGACCTTAGATCGACAGTGCAGTTCAGGAATGTACGCTATTGCTACTGCAGCAAAACATATCATTACTGACAATGTCCCGGTAATGGTAGCGGGTGGTTTGGACTCAATAAGTTTAGTCCAAAACAAATCAATGAATACGCACCGCATGGTTGATCCTGCGTTAGTGAAAAAGCACAAAGACATCTACATGCCGATGCTGCAAACCGCAGAAATTGTTGCAAATAGATATGGAATTAGCCGTGATAGGCAAGATGAATATGGATATCAAAGTCAAATGCGTACTGCAGCTGCGCAAACTGCAGGTAAATTTGATGACGAAATAGTGTCTGTTTCTGCTACCAAAGTCGTTATAGACAAAGAGACTAAAGAACAAAGCTTCCAAGAAGTGACCTTATCGAAAGATGAAGGTAACCGAGCAGAAACCACATTGGACGGCTTAAAAAATCTTAATTCAGTTATAGAAGGTGGTTGCATCACTGCGGGGAATGCAAGTCAGTTGTCAGATGGTGCTTCGGCCAGTGTCTTAATGGATAGCAAGCTTGCGGAACAACAAAATTTAACGCCTTTAGGTGCATACAGAGGAATAGCGGTCGCGGGTTGTGAACCGGATGAAATGGGAATAGGGCCAGTATTTGCCGTACCCAAATTGCTCAAACAGCATGGTCTAAAAATGGACGATATCGGTTTATGGGAATTGAATGAAGCGTTTGCTGTACAAGTGCTTTATTGCCAAGACACCTTGGGCATTCCAAACGAAATAATGAATGTGAACGGCGGTGCTATTTCGGTTGGTCACCCCTACGGGATGAGTGGAGCCAGAATGGTAGGGCACGCGTTAATTGAAGGTAAACGCAGAGGTGCCAAATACGTTGTTTGTACTATGTGTATCGGCGGTGGAATGGGTGCAGCAGGACTTTTTGAAGTTTACTGATCGCCCATTAAGTATTCAAACGCTAGGAAATCATCCACTAGTTAACGCTTTTTAAGAATTAAATATTAGGTAGTAGTAATATGCAAAATTTTAAATCTCCAGTCCGTGATACGTTGTTTGTTATGAACGAATTGCTGGGCTTTGAAAAACACTATGCGGACTTAGGCTTTGATGATGCTTCTCCCGATATGGTTGATGCAATCTGTCAAGAAGCGGCCAAATTTACCGACAATGTTTTGGCCCCACTCAATGCCATTGGTGACCAAGTTGGCTGTCAATGGCAAGACGGTGAAGTGACGACACCAGAGGGATTTAAAGAAGCGTATCAAACTTATGTCGAAGGTGGATGGCCATCCATGACTCACCCAGAGGAATTTGGCGGTCAAAACCTTCCCTATTCATTGTCTTCTGCGATTGCTGAATGGTTTTCAGGTGCCAACCATGCATGGGCTATGTATCCGGGTTTGAGCCAAGGGTGTATTTCTACCATTTTGGCACATGGTACGGATGAGCAAAAACAACGATTCTTACCGAATATGATTGAAGGGTCATGGACCGGCACCATGTGTCTCACCGAATCCCACTGTGGTTCAGATTTAGGTATGCTTAAAACCAAAGCCGACCCAAATGAAGACGGCTCATATAGCATCACCGGTACTAAAATATTTATCTCTGCAGGGGAGCATGATTTCTCTGACAATATAGTTCACGTAGTGCTGGCGAGATTGCCTGATGCGCCTTCGGGTACACGCGGTATTTCATTGTTTATAATCCCTAAATTTAATGTTGATGACCAAGGTCAAATCACAGATCGAAACAAGGTAGCTTGTGGATCAATCGAGCATAAGATGGGTATAAATGCGAGCCCAACCTGTGTGATTAATTTTGATGGTGCAAGAGGGTATTTAATAGGGCAGGCTAATCGTGGTTTGAATTGTATGTTCACTTTTATGAATGCTGCGCGCATCGGCACAGGGCTTGAAGGATTGGCCGGAACTGAAGCCGCTTTTCAAGGCGCTTTAGCATATGCAAAAGACAGATTACAATTTCGCGCTTCCAATGGACCAGTAAATCCGGATGGACCGGCTGACCCAATTATTGTGCACCCAGATGTTCGTCGCATGTTGCTCACACAAAAAGCGTTTCGCGAAGGCAATCGTGCTCTGGCTATTTATTGTATGCAAATGGTCGATATGACGCTTTACAGCAATAACGAAGACGAAAAACAAATTGCAGAAGCAAAATTGGCGTTATTAACTCCCGTAGTTAAGGCTTTTTTGACTGAAACGGCGCAAGAAACCACAAGCTATGGCATGCAAGTTTTTGGTGGTCACGGCTATGTCAAAGAGTGGGGCATGGAGCAGTTGGCTCGTGATACCCGCATTTGTACCATGTATGAAGGAACAACGGGTATTCAAGCAATTGACTTGTTGGGACGAAAAATAATGGGTTCTAACGGGGAATTGTTGAATGTGTTTGTTCAAGAAGTGCGAGATTATTGTTTAAGCGTACGAGATAAATCACAATTCAATGCCTGGTCTAATGCTATTGATACTCACCTAGATGAATGGCAACAAATTACGCAGGAAATCGGTAAGCGCGCCGCTAATAATCCAAACGAAATAGGCGCCGCCTCGGTTGATTACTTGATGTATTCGGGTTATGTCATTGTGGGGTATATGTGGCTAAAAATGGCAGTTGTTGCGCAGACAAAATTGGATGAAGGCACTACAGACTCGCAATTTTATCAGGCTAAAATACAAACGGCCGCATTTTACTTTGATCGTTTGCTGTCTCGCACTCGCTCACTAGTGTCTTCTATGGAATCTGGTGCAGATAATTTAATGAACATGCCGGAAGAATTATTTCTGGTAGATTAACAGTGCTGTTTTTTTAAAATTAGATTAAATTTAAAGTTAAACCTACATTTAAAGTTAGAATGCTAAAACGAAAAACAGCCTCAAAAGAGGCTGTTTCCCGAGGACGTAGGCAGCAACCGCCTACTTACCATGTTGAACTTTTAAAGTTCGGTTTACCACACTTATCTTTCTTAGATTCTATCGTTGATTACGGCAGTGATTGGAGAGCTCTCTAGTCCATTTTCAGATATCCAAGCCAACAATGTCTTGCCATCTTTTTCTGGAGCAGACAAATCATTTTTCGGCATTTTTTTAACCAGCAGCTCACCTGTTTCCACTGCGTCACTGACTACCGCTAACCGTATTAGGCTTTTTCCACCGCAACTGACACCAGAATAATAATCTTTCAACTTCATTCTGTAGTCTGATTGCACTTTTTTCATTTTCTTACGCAACTGCCCTTTGTCATCAGTTTTCACGATGGCACAGATATTCTGTAACGCAACGTTGATATCTGCCTGAGCAGTACCTGAAAACAACAACGAAGTTGCTGCGATTGCGAGTGATGTCTTAACTATTTTCAACATGGTTAATTCCTGTTCTGAGTATTAATCCGATTTGCGTGATTTACGCGCTTCGTTTCGATGAGGTGATTAAACCTCAATCTTACTTAGAAAAAAATCTACCCTTGGATACAAAGGTATGTCAGACCATACTAAAATTTTGCTACGCAGTTTGACGCCACATTATTCAGGATTAAATGCCTTAGAGACTTCAAAAATTTGTTCACGCATCCAAATATGCGCATGATCATGGTCAGCACTGACGTGCCAGTAAAGGAAATATTCTAACGGAGCAACCTCGATTGGTAACTCGTAAATACTCAAGTCATAATGTTTGGCCAAGTGATATGGAATACACGCAATCAAATCAGTTTTTACTATGGTGCTTGGGACGGTCAAAAAGTGCTGTCCTCGCATGATGATTTTGCGTCTTTTGCTGATTTTATCCAGAGCGATATCAACCGGTCCTGAACCACTTCTACGATGGGATACATTGATTTGACCTAATCTTAAAAACGTATCTAAATCCAAACCTTGTTTTAAATCAGGATGGTTTTTTCTTGCCATTACCACAAACCTATCTTCCGCTATTTTTTGTTTACACAAATGTGGGTCTGTGAATGTCGAAGCATCTGCATAAAAATCTAAACTACCACTCGCCATCGCAGAAACCACGTTGTTTCGTGTGATTTCATAATTAGTAATACTGATATTAGGTGATTTAGTTTGCAGTCTTGCCAGTAACCTTGGCATTACGCTAGCTTCAAGGAGATCTCGTGTTGAGAAATGAAATGATTTGTCTGCGGTTTCAGGATCAAAAGTGTGGCTGTCCTGAACACTTTTTCTTAGCAGTGCAAGTGCATTTCTCGCTGGGCCGATAATATTCTGTGCTACTGGTGTTGGCGTCATGCTGTGGCCCGTTCTAACAAACAAAGGGTCGTTTAACATGTCCCTTAACCTCGCTAAAGAATTACTAACGGCAGGCTGGGTTATACAAAGCACATCAGCAGCCTTAGTGAGACTACCCGCGGTATATATCGCGTCAAACACCGCAAACAAATTTAAGTCAATTCTATTTAGATTCATTTTCTTCTCTAATCTTGTATTAAATGGGGCATAACACCGTTAAATTAGTCACAACTAAAGGAAATTTTAGATATTAGATTTCATGATAGATTATTATACATAACATTCATTTCATTAATAGTGTGGCGGTTGATAACCTTCTGTTAATGTGTAAATAAATGTTTAGAGCGCTTACACATAGGCGGAACGATTTTCGCTCGAACTTGAACCACACGACCAATATCAATATATCTTTGAGAAATAACGAAAAAGAAGAATAAAAATGGAGAAAACCCTCACAAATCTCGTGCCCGGAGATAAGCTTGGCTCTACACAATGGTGCCTAGTTGACCAAACTAGTATTGATGCTTTTGCACAAGCAACCGGTGATAACCAATGGATCCATGTGGATGTAGATCGTTGCGCCGAGCAAAGCCCGTTTGGATGCACAATTGCACATGGGTTATTAGCCACTGCATTAATGCCTAATGCATTCTATGAACTCGTTTCTCTCGATCCCAGCACACAAACACTCCTAAACTATGGAATCGATTCATTGCGTTTTTTAGAGCCAGTGAGAGTAAACGATAGTATCCGATTTCATGTTTCCCTACATAGCACGGAGAACAAAAGTTCCGGGGTTTTGTATCGGTTTGAATGCCAAGTCGAAATACAAGGTCGAGATAAACCCGCGATGGTGGGGCGGTTCCTCATGCTACTCATCTGACCATCCAACAAACTAATGTTAACTTATCAATAACATTATATTTACATCTGCCCATCTAGAACCTACCATTTATTCAGAGCCAAAATATTTTGGCTCATATAATAATGATTAAATAATCAAATCGACGGACTTAAATGACAATCCAAGCGGATAATTGATGTCCAAATGTTTTGGCAGGGGAAACACGATGAAGTTAAGAACTCGCATAAGCGTAATTGCGGCGTTAGTGTCGTCACAATTTTTAGTTGTACCGAATGTTTTAGCGCAAGAGAACACCAATACTACCGAAGAAGCAGAGGACGAAAATTTAGAAACGATTATGGTTGTGGCTCGAAAACGAGCAGAATCTATTCACGATGTACCTTTAGCAATTACCGCACTTGGCTCCCAACAAATAGAAGAACAAAAAGTCAGAGCCCTAACCGATTTAACAGTGGGAATTCCAAACGTTTCATTTGATGATTTAGGAACAACCAAAGGGACTGCAAATTTCGCGATTCGTGGACTGGGTATTAACAGCTCTGTGGCATCAATTGATCCAACCGTTGGTGTGTTTGTTGACGGTGTTTACATGGGGATAAACAGCGGCATCATATTTGATACTTTTGATCTCGAGAGTATAGAGGTTTTGCGTGGACCACAGGGAATCTTATTTGGACGAAATGTTACCGGTGGTGCAGTTCTTTTAAACACCAAAAAACCCAGTGATGTTTTTGAAGCCAGTGTACGCACATCCGTTGAAGGTGGGGGCGAAAAACCTAATTTTTATTTGATGGGAAGCGTAAGCGGACCATTGTCAGATACCGTATCTGCCAAATTGACCGTATACAAAAATGACGATGGCGGGTGGCATAAAAATTTAGCAAATAATGAAGCCTTTGGTAAAAGTGATACCATCATGGTCAGACCGGTAGTGGTTTGGCAGGCTAGTGACAGTGTAGAGTGGATTTTCCGTTACGAATATCAGAAAAATGAGTCTGATGGTCCGGCATCGCAAAGTCATACCAATGGTTCAGGTTTACCCAATGTCTACGGCAACTTTGACAGAGATACGTTTGATTTTGCCATAGACGAAGAAGGTTTCTCGAATACTAAATCTCACTTTTTCTCTACTGAAACCACCATCGATGTCGACTTCGGTGACGGAACAATTACCAACATATTCGGTTGGCGAGATTACGAAGCGGAATCCAATAGTGATATTGATGCTTCTGCTCAATGGTTGTTCCATGCGCCAGCTTGGCTAAATGCGGAACAGTTCAGTAACGAATTACGTTACAACGGTCAGTTTGATAACACCAATGTGACCACGGGGATCTACTACTTTGAGAATTCTTTAAATTTACATGAACGCAGAGACTTACTTGGGATTGCCACGGGCGGAGTTGCTCCTGCGCTAACGCAAGATGGCGGTGGTAACTATGATGTCACCACGACAGGTATTTTTGCGGCCTTTGACCATGAAATTGATGAACATTGGGCAATAAATGGTGGCCTGCGCTACACAAAAGAAGATAAAGATGTAGAAATCGCGTCTTTAATAGCTAACGTGAATGCACCTTGTTTTGTGCTAGATGGAACCTGCCCCTATGACTTCGTTGATGATGAATCTTGGACTAGTTTATCTCCAAAAATAGGTGTGACTTATAAGGTCGACAACCGCACTAATTTCTACGCTCACTGGAGCCGAGGCTTTAGATCAGGGGGCTACAACTTGAGAAACACCTCGAGTGATGTGGTGAATAATGGCCCGGGACCTTTTGATGAAGAACAAGTGGATAACCTTGAGTTTGGTGTGAAAAAACGTTCAGAAAAAGGGCGTTTCAGCGCAGCAGTCTTCTATAACACCATTGAAGATATGCAAAGAGAATTAAATAGAGCGGACCCTGTATCAGGTGTCGTTCAAGTTATTAAGAATACAGCTGATGCCAACATTTATGGATTTGAATTTGATGGCACCTATTCGTTAACAGAGTCATTGAGATTAATTGGAGCTGTTGGCTACACCAAAGCCGAATATGACTCGGTTAGATTCGATCTCAATAGTGATGGACTGATTAATCAATTAGACCATGCTCTTGATATCCCTAGGGCGCCAGAATGGACATATAGCTTTGGAATGAACCATGCAGCTGAAATTTCGGGAGTCGGTGAACTGGTATCAAGGGTTAGCTACGCATATCGTGATAAATCTGCTTATACAGACAATAATCTAGGTGTATTTAACGATCAAGAGATCATGGACGCAGGCATAGACTTGTACTCAGAATCTGGTACCTGGAGTGTGGGCATATTTGTCAGAAACTTGCTCGATGACGTTACCCATGGAGGTGATACACAATTGCCTTCAATGTTGGGGCCATTGCCTTTGGGAGGTACATTCTCACCATTAGGGAAAGGGCGTCGTTACGGTATCGAGTTCACCATGAACTTTGAATAAGTAGCCTAACATTATTTTTTAAAAATCCCCGGCTTAGCTCGGGGATTTTTGTGTAAACTTCCTTTTCCGGCTACATCAATTGGCAAAAATCCAACCTGTTCCAATCCTCGATAAAATACAACATTATGGGCTGATAAATATTAACGGAGACAGATCGAATGCCAACTAAATTTAGTGAACAACAAATTTCAGATGCGTTAGCAGAATTAAATACGGGTAAAGAACAAGAGGCGTGTTGGCAAATTTCTGATGACGGCAAATTAACAAAGACGTTTAAGTTCAAAAGTTTTATTCGCGCCTTTGGATGGATGTCGCAAATTGCTATTTGGGCAGAAAAACTAAATCACCACCCGGAATGGTTCAATGTGTATAACAAAGTGAATGTAGAATTGACGACTCATGATGCAGGCGGATTGAGTGAGCTCGATTTCAAATTAGCCGCAAAAATGGATTTATTTAGTTAGAAAATTTGCAAAACAAAGTGATGCGAGGGCGAATAACTAACCGTATCGAACAAGGATTGACCATACAGTCATAAATTTGTCATTTATTTTCAATTATTGCAGATAACGCCTTGCGCCATCAAGTCTGCTATGTATAATACGCACCACTTGAGAAGGACGGGTCGAAACACTCATCAAACTCAACAACAATTTCAGACGCGGGATGGAGCAGTCTGGTAGCTCGTCGGGCTCATAACCCGAAGGTCGTAGGTTCAAATCCTGCTCCCGCAACCACATTCAAGGCCTCACATTTGTGAGGCCTTTTTTGTTTGAGCCAATAAAGATTTAAACTTCCGATTCAATTCTACTAATTGACCATTCCGCGCTATACCACAATCATTCTTTGTGAGTTGGTAGCCGATAGCTAGTGCTGCGCCCACCACCAGGGTTTTGAATTAAAATGTGTCGCTGCTTTAAATTCAAAATATCCCGCAAAGCAGTGTCTTTGGAGCATTTTACTAATTTTGCGTATTTGGATGTGTTGATATGACCTTGAAAGTCATCTTCTAACATTTTATTGATTATAAACCGTTGACGTTCATTGACTTGCTGTTCGTTGACTTTTTCCCAAAGACGAGCTTTGAATAATACCTTACTGACTGTGGTATCCGCATTGGCGATAGCGCGGCCAAGGCACTCCAAAAACCAACTTAACCACTTAGTGATATTAGTTGAACTTCTTTGTTGTCGCTCTAGCTCCAGATAATACTTCTTTCTCTCTTTTTCAATCTGCGTAGACAGACTGTAAAACCGGGTAGAAGTTTCATCAGCAATTGCTAGCGCCATATCACTGATTGCTCTAGCAATACGGCCATTTCCATCCTCAAATGGATGTATGCTGACAAACCAGAGGTGAGCAATTCCAGCTTTTAACACGGGATCGATAGTTTGTTCAGTGTCAAACCACTTTAGAAAAGTCTGCATTTCAATTTCTATTTTTTTTGCATCTACCGCTTCAAAATGAACTTTCTCTCGCCCAATAGGGCCTGATACCACCTGCATTGGACCCGCAATGTCAGTACGCCAGTCACCGGTGGTAATGCGGTGCATACCGCTCCTTCCAGTTGGAAATAGAGCAGCATGCCAGTCGCATAATCGTTCTTTAGAAAGAGGTTTTAAAAACTCCTGCGTTGCGTCCAGCATCATTTCGACTATACCTTCAACATCGCGGCTAGGAGGTATCCAGCCAACTATATCCATTCCGAGTCGGCGAGCAATTGAAGAACGTACTTCATTAGGATTGAGGATCTCTCCCTCGATAGCAGATGATTTTACGATGTCATTGGTTAATGTACTGAGGCCTGCTTCTAGTTTTAGTTCAAACCCTAAACTTTCCATTTTTCCAAGTAATCGGCCTTGTCGATATCTTATATCCGCTAGCTTAGAAGTAAGGACATCTGCGTCCCAAGAGAATTTCGGCCAAGTTTGATCTTCGTGAATCCACATTTTAATCACCGCATATTTTGAGGTGATTGTGCGGTTTAATCACCGCATTGTCAAGGTTAATCACTGCAATAAATGCGGCGATTAATGGTGCTAATTAGCGCAAACGTACACTTTTGATAAGTTCTAAATGTGATTTTAGGTAAAATATTTTTCAGAAAAGGCATATACACATTGGTAGTCATTGCCGTTCATATCTACAATATTCTAGGTCGCCTACAATGAAATCCTGCTACCGTAACCATATTTAAGGCCTCGATTATTAGAGGCCTTTTTTGTTTCTGGGGCTTAATATTCCCATCAGTTTCCCACCAATTTCCTACCAATTTTTCTCGCACTGGCTGACGAAAATAATCCAAAAATCTTTTCATATAAGTCGACTATCAAAGCATTGTAACGGTACAATTTAATTAGAGAATACGTCGAATGGTTATAATATCGGCTGTATGCCCCTAATCTTGATCCAAACCAGAAGCCTCGAAATGAGTTAAACCTTTTGCGTTTAATTGGAGAAAATTAACATGAATTTTAATTCAAATATGTTGAGAGTGATTGTGATTTTAGTTTTGATAAATCAAACACTTTTGGGATGTAGCAAGAAAGAAGTGCCGGTAATAGATGATCATGATTTTTTTATTGATTTGATTAAATGGAAAGCCAGAGAAGATACTATTTCAGAGAAAAACTTAAAAATTTCTGAGCAGTTCCTTACAAATATTATTGAGGTTAAAAATGAGATTCCATATTTTTCAGGGACTCAAGTAAATGTTACGTGTGAATTATTGGATATTTCCAACTTACTTGCTACTAAATATAACGACAAAGCTCTCAGTAATAAAACGGAACAAGTCAAACAAGCGTTAGCAATAGTAGTATTCATGGACAAAACGCCAGCATTGACTTATCAGAAGTGTAGGAAGACTTACGAAATAAATTTTCCTGACAGAAAAGCTACAAATACGGACATCAATTAATCAGTTTGGGTATCGGCTTTCAATAATTAAAATGGTCACCTTATTTAGAATACCCTTCTGTTCTAGAAGAGATATAAAGGCCACCATCACAAGTATAAGCGACAGTGTATTTATCTGTGTTAGTTACCAAGCAAGCGTTAGTAAGTGTTTTCATAAGCACATTGAATCATAGTGCAAGGGCTCATTTTTCACCTCTAAGTAAGTTGTTGGTTTCTTCACTCAGTTTTAATTGTCTATCCATGGTTTCAAATAATTTATTCGGAAGTTTGGATTCTGTTGAAACTTGATAATAAGAAAAACCGATAGACGAAATGGCTGTTAATATTGATATCAAAATAGCCACAATAGCTGTTTTCTTGGCTGAAGAAGCTGATTTTTTTGCAAACTCAAGCTCTTCGTATTCGTTTAGTCTGAATGCATCCAGCGCAGACATTGAAACTCTAATTGACGAATTTTCTAAGTTTCCCAAGTCAGAGTATGAGAATGCGTTAGCGTGATAACTGTGAAATAAAATTTGACCGTCTCTAACTTGATCGATGACCATCTTCTTTGTAGGTGCATCTAAATTAAGATTGTTTATCATATCTGCTAAATTGAAAGGTCCATTTTCTTTCCTAGCATATTCCAAAATCTTAAAGTGAATAGGTTTTTCCGGTTTATTCATTTCGACATCTCATATGTAAATAAAACTCCATTATCTATACTTATGGGGCTTAGTGTGTAAAGAATTGCAGTTATTTTGCATTCTCCTTGATTGCTATGCAGGGGGAATTGGACAAGGGCATATACCCTTTAACCTATCATGACAGCAATACGAGGGTGAGTTTTACAGATTGGTACCTCAAATGGTTAGACGATTCGCTAGAATCAACAAACCCTAGCTTTAAACATTTACCGCGTCTGTGAGAGCAATCTAAAAAATACAATTCGTGAAGCAACTCAATGCGTTACTTGAACAAAAGGGCATTTTTTGTTTGTTTAATGGTTGACTAAAGTTACACATACTTTAGATTGCGATCATCGCCCTCATTTCAGCTATGAGTCAAGAGCAATGAGTCAAGCTTAGTCCGATTGACAGAATAATAAGAGAAACATAACAATGACTCTATTGCTAGAACGCCTATTTAAACTGACCGAACAAGGTTCCAACTTTAAAAACGAATGTGTTGCTGGTTTGACTACCTTTGCAGCTATGTCCCACATCCTAGTATTTTATCTGCGAGTGGTATGCCTGTAGAGGGCCTAATTACTGTTACGGCTCTGGCGGCATGTTTGGGAACCTTGTTTATCGCCTTTATCGGACTGAAAAATGCGGGTTTAGTTGTAGATAACTCGGCCACTTTTGTGACCTTGGGGAACCTTTCTGAGCCGGCCACCATGTTGGCCTTGATAGGCATTGTACTCACCATTGTTTTGGTGGTAAAACAGGTGACAGGTGCGATTTTACTGTCAGTTATCATTCTTACCATAGTCGTAGCATTTATTCCTGCCGGAGAGGGTAACTTAACAACTTCGCATGATGGCTTTTTCGGTATGCCTGACGGTATCAGCGACACCTTCTTTGCGATGGATATCATGAATCCATTGGAAAATTTTGCCACAACTTGGGATCTCATTTTTGCTCTTCTGTTCGTCAATATGTTCGATACCATAGGAACGCTAATTGGCGTATCTCGGAAAGCCAATTTACTCGACAAAGAGGGTAATCTGCCAAAAATTGGTCCGGCTATGACAGCAGATGCTACTGCCAGCGTCATTGGTGCTTCTCTAAGGACTTCTCCCGTAACCGCCTATGTTGAATCTGCCGCAGGTGTGTCTGCCGGTGGGCGAACTGGGCTAACGTCGGTCGTGGTTGCATTGTGTTTTTTGTTGGCACTATTTCTGACTCCTGTGATGAAAGTCATCCCCCTTATGGCAACGACTCCGGCTCTAATTATGGTTGGCATTTATATGATGGAATCCTTTCGCCAGTTAGACTTTGACGATATGCCTTCTTTGGTAACTGCTACTGTTGCTATGTTGGCGATGCCACTGATGTTCAGTATTAGTGAAGGAATAGCATTGGGCTTTATTACTTTCGTTGGCATCAAATTGGGTACGCGTAAATTTAAACAAGTGACAGTGATTACATATGCGCTAGCGTTGGTATTTCTGCTTCGCTATGTTTTTGATCTCAAATGATAGGTTATCGGGGGTAATTAGGTAAGACGAATTTTAAATAATTGTGAGAAGGAAGGGGAAGAGTGGCGAACTCTTCCCAAGCAAACTCTTGTACAAGCTAATCTTCCCAAGCCCGCAATACTTCTCGAATAAAAATACCGTTGGGTGTTAAGTCATCTTTTGACCAGCCTCCCCATGTTGATGCACCGGGTTTTATCATAGAAGCACCTTCCACTTTGTTCGATATTGACCACGAAACTTGAGAAAGACCATTTTGCTTGGCGAAAATCAACCAGCGCATAGATTCTTCTAGATCAACCATGCCGTCACCGTCAGCGTTGACGCTTCCCCATTCAGATATAAAAATAGGCAGCCCCGAATCAATCGCTTGTTGGGCACGATCTCTTAGTGATTGCTTGTGAGTTCCCGCATAAAAATGAAGTGAATATAAAATATTGTCGTAACCTGACAATGGGGATTTTGCCGCTTTATCAACATCTTGAGACCAGGTTTGAGTGCCAATGATGATCAGATTATCAGGATCGATCTTGCGAATAGCGTCAATGACATTTTTTGCATAGGGTTTGATGGTTTTATGCCAATCTGTTTTCTGCAACGGTTCGTTATAAATTTCGTAGATAACATTGGGTAAGTGACCGTATTTAGTTGCCATGGAGGTGAAGAATTCGATTGCCTGAACTTCAACATCTTCTGCATGATGAGAATGCCAATCGATAATTACGTAAATGCCATTTTCAATTGCCGCATCAACCACAGATTCAACTTTTAAACGGTTATTTTCAGGGGACTCTATAAAACTGCCCGAATGGTCTACTCCCATTGCTGCCCGAATGACACTGGCTTTCCAGTCCTTTGCTACCGTGGTGACAACACCAGCGTTATAAAATGATTCGCCTTCCCAGCCATTGTTACTCCAGAATAGACTCGGCCCAGCAAGGGAGACTGGTTGATTGTTTTTATTGACCAGTCGCGGCCCATCAGTGGATAGAGACCCGTGTTTTTCAACTGGAGTTGGTTGTGCATAAGACGGCAAAGCAAAGCAAAATAAACTACAAACCAATAATAATTGTTTCTTCATTGATGCAACCTGCTGTAAAAAATTTGTTAAATCACGTCAATTAGCATAGGCGTTCAATTGACCAACAGATATCAGGAATCCGGTGTTTATTGTTACTTATTCGGCGTGTTTTGACTGATTCTAGTCAGATTCTCAATTCTTCATCACTATTTTGCAGTGTTAATTTAATCTTATGAATTCGTTTGAATACAACTAAGAAGTAGGCGATGGACATAGCTAATATTGTCTGGAAATTATACTCACTATTACTCTGATCTTTGCGACATGAAATAATCACCTCTCCATGATTATATCGGTTAAACTGTCGCTAATATGCGCCATAAAAAGTCTTTTATTACATACACTTAAGATGCTATTGCTGCGTATCTCATTGAATTTTAAATGGAAAAAATATTTACCGAAAAGTATATGATATACCTAAATATTAGGTTAGTTTATAAGGATTGAGTAAGTGCATCTTAAGTTGTGTTGCCGGACCTCTATTGGACGATCAAATGTCTTAAATTGAAAGATAAACCCAATTTTGGGGCTGTCTTTTATTCACGTTTGATGATTATCACGACCAAGCCAGTTGTTTGTACTGGTCAGGAAGAAAAAGATGTTAAATATTAAAAGAATTTCCAAAAGTTTCGTTCTTTGCTTAATTTTTATTTCCCTCCTAATTAGCCATTCTGCTTTGTCTACACAAATAGATTTTACCGGAGGCACTGCTACCTTAACTAATGGCAACATCGAAACTACAAATAATAGCGATGTATTTCAAAACGTGACAACTTATATTGAGTCTGGCTTTCAGTTCGAATTCTTTTTCGCGAGTATTCCTAATTCATTCTCTTCAATCGTGGGTGACTACTACTCGGTTGGGAATGATGTAACCCACATGCATTGGGATGAGGGTATCTTTGGCCAGGTATCTGAACTCAAGGTATCAAAAGTAGACGGTAGCACCTTTGATTTGGGTGGTTTTAAAATAACCTCTAATACTGCAACTGGGGGTGGTCCTGCTGATGGCAACGAACTCGTTTCTATTAATACCAACAAGGCCAATTCGATATTCAATCTTGGATCAGATGATTGGGGGTTGAACTCAGGCGCAGACCCTTTAATTAGCATTAACCCGAGCAATATGTTTTTTGATGATATATCTTGGCTTTCGTTTACCAATGATGTTGGAAGCTCTGCCGTTAGCCTGGGTTTAGATGATTTTTTCTTTGATGAAGCAGGCGATCCAAATGGTATAGATCCAACGGGTATTGTTAATGTGCCTTTGCCAGCTACTACGTTGTTGCTTCTTTGGGGATTAATCTTACTGATGCAAAGAAGGAAATAAAAAATTTGTTAGCCAATTTAGTTATTCAAAGCTTGGTATCTGCCACGTTACTTGAGATACTCTTTGCCCTATCTAAATAAATTGGACAACCGTGAATATACTAGTCAGAAAGCTTGCTCGAACAACGACCGAAGAACAAATTCGTCAACTATTTAGTGAACATGGTCGAGTGGACAGTTGCGATTTAGTGCTTGATAAAGTGACCGGTAAATCAAAAGGCTTCGCTTTTGTTGAAATGCCAGACGAAAAAGAAGCGAACACGGCTGTTCGTCAATTAAACCAGACTGTCGTAGATAAAAGTTCGATCCGAGTGAAGTTTACCGAAGTCTGATTTTTAAAATTCAAACACCGCAGCACTTCAACTCAAATTGTGCGTCAAAGTATCCAGTGATGCACGCGAACATCATTTATTATATACTTCTGCCATGAAGCCTTTATTGCACTTTGTTTTACTATTTACCTTTTTGGGTAACCTAATTGCTACCTCGGCGATGGCAGACGCTTGCATGAGCATGGGAGGCAATGCTCCTGCTCAGCAAGAACAGATAGAATCGGACATGCCGTGCCACAATAATGAGGAACAACAGTCAGTTTCTGCAACGCATTGTGAAGGAAGTTGCACCTGTATTCATGCTTCTTTGAACCCTAGCCCTGTTCTTGAAAATCACTTTTCACTCATTGTTCCTTTGGCTAAAACGGATAAGTTTAAACCTCTGGATGAACAAGCTCCCTCTGTTTCTATTTCGCCTCCTTATAGACCTCCTATATCCCACTCTTGATTTAGTTTGAAACTGAACTGCCTAACTTAGGCGGTCTCTAGATGATCTTAACTTAATGATCATGGTTTCTGTTATCAGGAGATTACTCTTGCGATATATATTTTTTGCCCTTTTGGGAATGGGGCTAATCATTCCCACTGCAAATGCACGGCCGGTTTCGTACCCTGGTGGTTGGACAACGATGCTAATGAACGACGGTGATAAAAATACTGCTCATGTTCATTTTTCACCGTCTGTAAAATATTCAATTGGTTATAAATTTGAATACTGGCGTGATCGCGAGTTCACCCTCCACGCTATACAAGTAAATAGCCTTGTGAAACGCTGGAACAAAAAGCACAGTCAGGCAAACTTTTACTTAAAAGCGGGTATCGGTATGGCTGAAACTAAATTAGATACGATTGATTCTTCATCAGAAGCAGCGGGATTCATAGGGATTGCTACTGACTGGGAAGATCGTCGCTATTTTGTTTCTTATCAGAATCGCTACACAAAAGCCGGAAAATTAGCTGATTTTTATCAGCAATCAGCTCGTGTTGGTTGGGCACCTTATGTAGGCGACTATGGCGATTTACACACTTGGTTGATGCTGCAGGTAGATCACATGCCTGAAGCTGAAAATAATTTAACTATCACCCCGTTAGTCAGACTTTTTAAAGGAGTTCATATGCTCGAAGCAGGAATGAATAATCGCGGTGAAATTCTTTTTAATTACATTTTAAGATATTGAGAGGTTACTAATGAAAATATTTTTGATGGCTCTAACAATATGTACTTTTACAATGGTTTTTACGTCGTCGGTTTTAGCCACTGAAACACAAGCGATAGAAGAAAACCTACCAATTTCAAACAAGGTGGTCGAAGTCAGTGTAAATGGATTGGTTTGTGATTTTTGTGCCCGCGCTTTGGAAAAGGTATTTGGCAAAGAAGAAGCGGTCAATTCCATTGATGTTAATCTTGATACTAAAGTGATTTTAATTACCTTCAATGAAAATAAATCACTTACGAATGAACGCATTACCAAACTTGTAGTGGATTCAGGCTACAACGTGGAAAATATTCATCGTGTCGAGTGAGCCAAAGGCAACTTCATGGCGAAATACCATGATACCAACGTTAAGTCTCTTCACTAGCATGGGGACACTGATCTGTTGTGCGCTCCCCGCTTTATTGGTGTCTCTTGGAATGGGGGCCGTTTTAGCTGGGTTTGTAAGTGCAGTGCCATGGATTACAGCATTGTCTGAGCACAAAGTTTGGATTTTCGCCATAGCGGGAGTGTTACTCGCATTGTCGACTTGGATGCAATGGCAAAATCGCAATGCACCTTGCCCGATCGATGCCGATAAAGCGATAGCGTGTCGACGTCTGAGAAAAGTGAGTTGGGTACTGTTGACGTTTTCAATAGTCATCTACCTGATCGGATTTTTCTTTGCGTTTTTGGCTGCTGATATTTTCTATGGCTAACATAGGGAGTGGACTGGGTGATTTCACCTAATCCACTCTCTATCATACTTAGGCTAGTTTCCGGGTTTAGTTCGCAATTTGAATGCAAATACGCGATTGTTGCCACTTGGTACAACCAAAAGATTTTCTGTTGGTATAAACTCAACATCTGCACTAAAAGTATCTCTTGTGATGATTTCAGTGAGTTTCATTTCAGAATCTAGAGTGTATATTGGACCAGCGCCGATTTTGGTAATGATTAACTCATTATTACCATTTGGTTCAATACTTTCCAGATCGATCAATTCGTTATCAAGACCTGCGGAATGAACGGTTTTGTCGGCATAATCAATCCAACGAAGATAATAACCTGCTACCCATAGTTTGTTATTTGCAGCATAAATACCATTGGCAAATTTAAGCTGTTTACTGTTCACCCAAGTTACAAGTTTGTTGTTTTTAAGAGTATACACAGACTCACTAACCGAGCCTGTTACAAAAACCTGTCCGTTGTTACTCACAGCCACATCGTTTAATCCTGGATTTAGATCAGGAGCTTCAAAGCGCTGAATTATTTGTAATGTCGTTAAGTTGATTGCAACCAAATGATCGATATCGGCGACATACAAAACATCGTTCCAAATTGCCATTCCGGTTGGGCCGTTTAAACCCTTAATCCATTTTTGCTGGATAATTTTTCCGGATAGGGAAAGTTTAGACAGGTAACCTTGTTGGTTTTTAACATAGCCGTTAACGTTGGATACGATAATTTCTTTTCGTTGTGTATCAAACACGGCTGACTCAGGGGAAGCCAAACCTGCTGAAACTATCCAATGCTCAGTCAATTTGGGTTGCAATGTAGCAACCGATTGGGTTTGGCATGCAGTGAGAATTGGAAACATTAAAATAGCGGCTATCATTTTTTTCATTGTATTTTTCTCAACTAAATTCAACGCCCAAGAATAGTCTAAAACGTTAAATCTTAAGTTACCTAAAAAAGAGACAAATACTTGCAATAAAAGGATGGTTTGCTGTTTTATGAGTTTATTTCTGACTATATCGCAGGTTCTGCAGGTGTGTTGTAACACTCAAGTATATTGAGACTTTAGATTCTTTGTATCACCTTAGAACTAAGTTTAATCACATGGACAGGGTGCCCTTGTTCATCCAAACTAAATCGATAACCAAAGCAATTTTTCTCGAGCGTTGCCAATGAAAATCAATACTATTTTCACTTTTATCTTATGTCTATCAACAACTTATGCAAATGCTGAACAGACAGAATTAAGTTGGAATGTTCTTAGCAAATTAATCAATACCGATAAGGTTGAATATGGTGCAATTGTCACCCCATTTGGGATATACGTGACACGTGCGGAAGGGCGCTGGGGGAAAAGTGGTAAAACCACGATTTATGAGATCGATTCAAAAACATCAGCCATTACTCCTGCAAGTTTTTCTAACTCAAAATTTAGCGATTCGGATCCTTTCTATCATCACACCAACAAGCAGCTTTGCTTCGTATCAACTCGGCCCGTAAGGTTAGAACAGAAGGATAATCCTAACGGTGACATTTGGTGTGTCGAGAGAGAATCGAACGCTTGGGGAGAGGCCCTTCGCCTGCCCGAACCGGTAAATTCTTCAGCAAGGGAATACAGTCCTGTCTTTGATGTACAAGGGCAGCTTTATTTTGCTTCTGACAGAAGTGGCGGCTTTGGTCAGGGTGATATTTACCAAGCTATACTCACAACAAATTCTGAGAAAAGTGATTGGGTTGTAACTAATTTAGGGCCCGCTATCAATACGAAACACGGAGAATGGAATTTAGGGTTGAGGCCAGATGGAAAAGCCATGATCATCGAAGCCTCTTCTAGGCCAGAAAATCTTAGCATACCGGGAGATTTGTATTTCAGCGAAATAGTCAATGGAGAATGGTCTCAATCGGTCGCGTTAAGTGGTTTAAACACTAATCAAAGTGACTTAATGGCTAGATGGCTGAACTCTGGGGACAATGAACAACTAGTTTACGCTAGCGCAAGAAAAGGTCAGGGTGATGTGGATCACTATCTTGCCCACTCACAAGAATGGCAACCCTTGGCGCCCACACTCGTTTCTGTGTCGAGATCAGATGGAGAGGTTGTGCTGATGGACCCCGTAAACCTACGCGAGAGACGAAAAATAAAAGTGGGTATTGGTTCTCACGAGATTGCCTTTTCTTCAGATGGGCGTATAGCATTTGTTCCTTCATTTGGTATATATCCTCAACCCCATAACGAGCCAGTTATAAAGCGTCCTCCTTTTCTTTCTGCACCTAGTGAAGGAGTAAGTAGCATAGATCTGCTTACCGGTAACGTGGAACAAAGCTCGTTGTTAGATTGTAAACGTCCACACGGTGTGGCGACGGATTATCAGGCAACTCGAGTTTGGATAACGTGTGAGGTAGAAGGAACCATAGTCGAATACGATCCAAAAACGTGGAAATCAAATAGAAGTTTTAGGTTAGATAAGGGAGTTCACAAAGTCTCGTTTACTCATGACTATCTGATCGCAACCAATCCAGACATAGGTACAGCATATAGAATCGAATTAAAAACGGGTGAAGTCAAAAAACTAGTTACTGGAGCTGGTGCGGAAGGCATTGCTATCAGTCATGATGGCAAAAATGCTTGGGTTGTAAACAGCTCTGACGCCACGTTGTGCAAAATTAAAATTGTTGATATGAGTGCATCTTGGTGTGTCAAAACCGGTGGTAAATTTCCAATTGCTATCACAGAAGTTGCAGATAAAGATGAGCTTTGGGTGTCGCGATTGGCTTCACAAGATATAGCGGTATTTTCAAAAAACGATGGCAAGATGATAACAAGCCTCACTTTGCCGAGCGGTGCATTGGGTTTGACGTCTTCCAGAAATGGAAACCTAGTTTATGCCAGCCTGCCGCGTTTAAATCAGGTGGTATCAATAAATACTAGTTCGAAAAAAATCATGGCTGCGAACGATAGCGTGATGGAAGGAGATGATGTCAAAATGGTTCGTTAACAATACGCAACGCAATTTATTCCGTCAGGAAATTTTACAATTCTTTTACAAGTGAAGGCTAAGTGATTGATTTTAAAGAGCGGTACAATTTATGCACAGCCTGCATGATCTAACTAAAAGGCTAAAATAGTAATGACAAAAATAATAAAAACGTTCGGATTGTTTGTGTGTTGTGCGCTATCTCCACACTTTGCTATTGCGACTATTATGGTAACTGACTTTCAAACACCTCTTCAAAACGGATTTGATCCAAATGGACAGATTGTTGGCTATATCGATTTTGCGGGTGGAGGTTCCAGTATCTCCTCTAGCGTGGTTAACGATGATGGTTTGACTGTGCCAAGTCGAACGGGAAATGCAGCCAATGGTTTGCTTTCTTCCGTTGGAACAAGTTCATCATTTGCAGGTATCGTTGAGCTGTTTGCTAACCCATCTGTTGATGAATGGATCACGCAAGATTGGTCTGGCAAAGATCAATTGAGCTTTTGGATGTACGGTTCAAATACGGGCAATCAGCTGTTCTTTGATATCATCAATAATCGTAACCCGGGTTCAACGACGGATGATGCAGAACGATTCTTTACCGAATTCGTCGATGATTTCTCAGGGTGGCAATTGATGAACCTTTCTTTTGCTGATTTCATGCGTAAAGACATTGGTAACGGTGCCCCTGATGATGGTTTAGATTTGTCTACAATGAGAGGGTGGGCGATTGGAGTTTCGGGCAATGTTGGTGATTTTTCCATCACCATTGACGACATTACTGCGACACGAGCAGCGGCAGTACCCGTGCCAGCTACTATGGCATTACTGCTAATCGGTTTCGCTGGTTTTGTGGTTAGAAAGAACCGTCCAAATAACTAAAGTTAAAGTGGTTAGATTTTAAAGTAAGAGTCAGTTGAGGTTTGCGGTTGCAAGTCTCAACTTGGCTTTTTGCAGATTATAAGTATCGCTAGAGAATTCTGCTTGCAACGTTTGCACTACTGCAGACAAGATCACTTTTGCTTCATCCTTCCTATCCACTGCACTAAGCGCTTCGCCTATGGCACTGTCATATCTAAGTATCATGCGTTTGCTATCAGGAAAATTTTCTGATTGGAGCTTTCTGTTCTCTTTCAGATAAGCTAGTGCTGTTCGCGCTTTACCCACAGCAGTCATGCTTTCTCCGTGAATCAGTCGACAACTCAGTTCATAGGCGGTGGGTTGATCAAAAATTTGTTGGTAGATTGATAGCGCAATTTTCGTATTTTTAAGTGCGTCATCACTACTGCCATTTTGCAATTGCATACTGGCGGCATTGCAAATGAAATAGGCTTTTAACCAGGAATTATCATCAAAAGTCGCCTTTGCGCGGCTAGCAGCCTCATCAAGATGTGACTGTGCTTTAACATATTGTCCTGTGTGTCGATAAAACACCCCCAGATAGTTCAAGGCATCGATGACGTTAATACTGTTGGCTGGGAATAGCTTTTCAGACAAGGTTAGGCCTTTGATATAGTAAGTTTCCGCTTGCTCGTGCTCTCCTAGCATCTTTAATGATTCGGCTAAATTAGCCATAATATTAATTGATTGACCGTCAAGTTCGCCGTATAGCTGTTCAGTAACAGTTAATGCTTGTCTTGCGAACTTCTCAGCTTCTTTGTATTGTCCTAGATAATAATGAGCAGTCGATAAAATGCTATAACTAGCGTTGACTCCACGGTGAATTTCGCCAAATAAGCGTCTATATTCGTATAATCCTTCTTCGGCTAATTCGATAGCTTGGCGCAAATCCCCATGGATTAGCTGCAACAGCGCAGCATTGTGGAGCGCGTAGGCAAAGTGTTCGGTTTGTTGTTCACCTTTTTCTCTGAGTTGTTGTAGGGTGGCCATTGCGATTTCCAACGCTTTTTCATCTGTTTCACCGAAATGGTCAAGTATCGTTACAAATTGATTTTGGCCATCGATATAGTCCATGTCGTGTTCGCCAAAATTGAGTAATCTAATTTGCTGTGCGGTTTCTATGGTTTTGAAGGCATTCTCTCGAATTCCCAGTTGCATATACACTTGTGCGATAGTTTGAAGTAATCGCGCTTTCAACCTGGGCTGCTGCTCCAGCCTATCAGCAATTTTTTGCTCTCCTTTGCTTAACAACTCACTAGCGGTTATTTGCTCACCATCCGTGATATTGGGATCCACATTTTCAAACAACTCGAGCAAAAATTCTGAAACTTGAACCGCATTATTCTTTTCCAATGTCGCTTTATCTCGCTCCGTGGCAATAAGGAATGCTTGGGTTGTCATCGTAATTGCAGCTGAGGTCATTAAAAGTACAAAAATACTCGCCAGCGCAACAGATAAGGTATTCCTTTTAATAAAGGTTTTGCTGCTGTACCACCAACTTTGATGCATTGCCGTAACAGGGTGGTTTGTTAAGTGGTTTTTAATATCCAGAGCTAGACTTGATACTGATGCATAGCGAAGTTCAGGTGACTTTTCCATTGCCTTCATGACGATACTGTCGAGTTCACCTTTTAGCTGTTTTTTTGCCTCAATGTTGTCCGTCATTTCACTAGGCATTGATGGTGAAACTTCCAAAACGGCTTTGATGAGCGATTCTTTGTTTTGCATATATTGTGAAAACGGCGACATACCACAAAGTAATTTATATAAGATTAAACCAAGTGAATAAATGTCACTTTTGAGAGTGATATTCTCATCTTGTAATTGCTCAGGGCTCGCGCTTTCGAGGGTAAGAGGGCTGGGTATTTCCTTAGAATCTTTGCTCTGCACGCTCGATTGTTCGAACTTTGCAATGCCAAAATCGAGCAGCTTAACCCCTTTTTTATCCGTAACCATCACGTTGCTAGGCTTAAGATCGCGATGGATGATTAAGTTTTGATGGGCATAATCAACCGCGTCGCAAAGCTGCAAGAAAAGCAACAATCGCTGTTTGATATCCAAGTCGTTGTCGCCAGCATAGTCCAACAATGGCTTACCATTGATGTATTCCATGACCAGATACGGGATACCAGAATTGGTGGTGCCGCCATCGAGAAGACGGGCGATATTTCTATGATCTAAATCGGCTAGAAATTGCCTTTCCGATTGAAAATATTGGATTGAAAATTCGTTTTGGAGATCAGCATGTAATAATTTAATTGCAACGTTTTGTTCATAACTATCGTCAGACCGTTTGGCTAAATAGACGGCTCCCATGCCGCCTTCATCTATCTTTCGAATAATTTCATATTGACCAATTCGTGTGCCTTCGGTTACTTGATAAATGCTCTGCAACGATGCTTCAGATTTAGCCGTTAAACCATCAAACAACGTGCTTGCGTCAAGTTCATCGTCAGCTTCCAGCATGTTGAATACTGTTTTATATAAGTCTTCATCCTCTTGAGCTTGTTGTTGAAGAAACGCAACACGATTTTCCTTTGGCTGATCCAGGGCCTGATTAAATAAAGATTTTGCTTTTTGCCAGTTATCTTCACTCATTGTAGTTTTTTAGTCAGCCATGCTTTGGCGAATCGCATCTCGCGCTCTATCGTCGCTAAGGACACACCTCGTAACTGAGCAATTTCGGGCAAGCTGAGCCCTGCGAAATATTTCAATTCGAAAATTTCAGAGGTATCTTTGTCTTTTTGATTTAATTGTGTGAGAAGTTGATCTAACTGAATGATTTCATCAACTGGCCGTTGATTGTCGGGCATAATCGAATCGACAAACGTACTAATAAATTTATCAGAACCTCGCTTAGTTGCGCCTTTGGCTCTGGCGTGATCCACTAGGATGCGTCGCATTTGTCGTGCTGCGATCACGTAAAAGTGGCCTTGGTTTTGCCACTTAACATCGTGCTCAATTAAGTTAACAAACGCTTCGTTTACCAGACAAGTTGCTTGCAAAGTATGCCCCTCACGTTCTTTTGACATGTAGCGTTTTGCAAGTCGATGGAGTTCACTAAAGACGAGGGGAACAAGGTCGTCTAAATTTTGTTCATTTGTGCTCTCTGTTGCGTCAAATTCTTGCGTGTTTTGCTCTTTCACTTTCTTGCCTTAAATCATGCTTAGTCTGCTATTAGAAACAATATTTAACCTTTAATCGGGTAAAGCAGTTGTGCCTTGAATATCGCTTTGGTACAGCGGGGAGGGCGATATTTGCTACCCATAACGGCAGCTATTTACATTTTTTACCCTACACATGAGGGATAAAGTTTGCAAATTACGCTTTAACTAATACATCACAGGAAAATAACCACTAAATTACTTTACCAAAATAAACGACAAAACAATGTTTGAGAGAAAAATCATGAAACATCTTATTGAAACTTGCTTTAAAAAAATCACTTTTTGCGTTGTGCTAGTGTTGCTCTGTTCTTTCCCATCACTTTCTCAGGCAGCGCTGATACCAACAGGAAATGGAAATGTCTTATTAGACGTAAACAGCAATGGCATCTTAGTAGGTGCCAAAAACGTTCTTGTCGGCGGTGAGTTTTATGATGTCGTTTTCGAAAGCGGTTCTTATACGCAAATATTTGTTGATGAGACAGGTTTAGACGCAGATGAAAGCGGTAAAGCTCAACAATTTTCGTTTGCATTACTCGATCAGGTTTTGATCAATACAGCTAGTTTGGTGTTTGATTCTAATCCGGCGAAAATATTCGGTTGTTCAGGCGTAACTGATTGTGAAGTACTAACGCCGTATTTACTTGGACCAAGCTCGGTTATTGTAGCCAAAGCGAACAACAGCAACAATGAAGCAAGAGATAGAGTCACCACGAATGAAAACGGTGCATTAGCTCCGGGCGGAGCAAGACCTCGTCCACTTCCACCAGGAAGCATATTAGTATCTGGTCAAGTTTATGCAAACTGGTCGCCAGCTGTCGTTGCGAACGACATCCCCGAACCCTCTACCTTGTTAATTATTATTGCGGGCTGCGCAGCACTTATATTCAGAAGAAAGTTAATGAGAATAAATCTTCAAAGGGGGTAATCAATAGACAAAGGATTCATCACTGATTATGCTTTCGACAACCCTGAATTTGTAGGAAGCATAAATGAATTTTAGCCTCAGTGAATCCCAAAAGGCACTTAGCGAATCGGCAAAGAAATTTGCTTCAGAAGAGCTAGCATTTGATCTAGTTGCTCGAGATGAACAAGGTGCAAGTAACAAAGACTGGCTAAAAGACTGGCATAAAGCCGCTGAGTTTGGCGTGTTTGCAATGAATATCCCAAAACAATATTCAGGTTCAGAGTTAGATACCCTGTCTATTGTTCTCGCCATGGAAGGTATTGGTTATGGATGCGGAGACAACGGGCTCACACTAGGACTAAACGGTCAGTTGTGGGCAGTTCAGGAGCCTATCGTTAGTTTTGGTAGTGAAGAGCAGAAACAACATTACTTACCGCAAATGGCCAAAGGGAATATTATTGGTGCTCATGGCATGACTGAACCGGAAAGTGGCTCAGATGCATTCAGCCTTAAAACGCGTGCCGAATCCGTACCTGATGGTTACATACTGAATGGTCATAAAACCTACATTGGATTAGGGCCTGCTTGTGACATGGCGTTGGTTTTCGCAGTGACTGATCCTAGTGCTGGTCAATGGGGAATATCCGCGTTTCTAGTGGATGCTAATACTCCTGGATTTATTCGATGTGAGCCACAACAAAAGATGGGTCTTAAAACCACGCCTATGGGAGAGCTTCAGTTTGAAAACTGTAAACTTGATAAATCGTGTTTACTTGGCTCAGTAGGTGCAGGGGTGAGCATTTTTCAAAGTACTATGTTGTGGGAACGAAGCTTTATATTTTCCGGCCATGTGGGTGCCATGCAAAAACAATTGGATGAGTGTGTTTCTTACGCTAAAGAACGAAAAGTTTTTGGTCAATCAATCGGTAACTTTCAATCCGTATCGAACCGTATAGCGGACATGAAAATGCGCTTGGATACGTCAAAACTGTTGATGTATCGTTGCGCCGATATGATTGATAAAAAGAGTTGCACGGCAGTAGAAGCTTCAATGGCAAAACTGCATATTTCTGAGTCTTTCGTCGAATCCAGCTTGGAAGCCATTCGGATATTCGGAGGTAAGGGCTATTTAGCTAAGGAAGGAGTTGAAAGGAATCTGCGCGATGCCGTGGGAGGTGTATTGTATTCGGGTACGTCTGATATTCAGCGTCAAGTTATAGCGAGACTATTGGGCTTGTAACATTGCCGATGTTTTATTGATCTTGATATCACAATTTTTCAACAGGCTTATAAAACTATCTGAATCGATGCACTCAGAAGGGGTATGAACACCATTCTTCACTTTCGAATTAGCTAGCATGATTGCAATCGCTGCTAAGGAAAAACCGGTGGTTCTCATCATAGCTGAAACGTTTAGTACGGCATCATTGTATTCAACCATTTCATAGGTGAGCTCACAGTCATCGTCGTCTTTTTGCCCAGTTACTATGACTTTGACGGCAACTAAATCTGGACTATCAGGTTTTAACAAAATGGGCTCTACACTGGCGATAAAAGCGTCGCGAGGGGAAACTTTGGCGCCATTAACAGCAACAGGTGTTTGTTCAAACAAACCTAATTCTCTAAACGATCTCATCAGGGCAGCATGCCCTGGGTAGCGCAGTGTTTTGTAGCTCATCTCTGCTATTTTTCCCTGATACAAAAATGGCATATCGGATATTCCGCCCGCCGTATAAAAGGCTTCTAGCATACCCAGCGTTTCAAATTCCAATTGTTCGATACCAGAAAGAGGTTGTTTTTCAATCACTTTCCCTTGTTCTAACACCAAAACAGGCGTGGTGTAATAGTCGAGGACGCCTTCCATGGAATAAACAATTTGATAGTTTAGTGGCGGCTCAGGATTTGTTGGTAACCCACCAACATAGATTTTGACTGATTCTGTTGAATTTAATTCGTTTATCCCAGATTGGGCCAATATATTGACTAGTCCGGGAGCTAAACCACAATCTGGAACAATTGATACCTCGGCCTCTACAGCCAAATTCGACAGTCGCTTTTGTTGGTCAACAATGTCGGTATTGCCGCCCAAATCACAATAATGGGCACCGCATTCAATAGCTAACTTGGTAATTTCATAATTAAGGTAGTAGGGCAGCGCTGACACAATCACATCGATATCTTCAGCTAGCGGCAATAAGTCGCTATGTTCAGTGATATCCAGTTGAACAAATTCGATTACATTATCTAGATATGGAGTTAGAAATTGGGCTCTGGATTGGGGGTTTTTATCAACTACAACGACTTTATTAGTATCACCTTGTCTAGCCAATTCTAGTGCGCATGCTGACCCTTGAGCTCCACATCCTAATATTAAGTACTTCATTACCTGTGATTTCCTAATACAACAACTTTCAACAAGGATTCAAACTTCATCAAATCTATAGATGTTATGCGTTAACTTCGGTTTATTCACGATTTCTTGATTTTTCGAATATAAACACACAGCAGCCTCAAATTCGGCATTGATCATTACATCATTAAGATAGTAGTGTCCATTCTTTGCACAACTCCTATCAAATTCAGGGGAAAACCAACTGGTCTGTGATGTACTCGGAACGACAAAATCATTGAGGGGCATTTGCATGCCTAGCCCATTAGCTTTGATAAGTGATTCTTTACGTGTCCAAACTCGAAAAAAAGCCTTTTGTTTATCGGGCTCAGGTAAATCAGCAAGCGCTTTACTTTCTTGTTTTGAAAAGAACCGTTGAATGATTTCATCTAGTTCTTTCATTGGTCTGTGTTTCTCTAGATCAATACCAATGCTGCATAAGGACGATATGCCAACAATGCCGCGGGTTTCACAGTGGCTCAAATTAAAATGAATGCCACTACATCCACTTAGGACTGGTTTTTTGTTGCACTCCAAAGAAAACGCTATTTCTTTGGCTGACACATCAACATATTTGGCGAGTATCGATTTCAAACCATGGCGAAAACCCGCCCACCTACTTCCATGTGCGGGATTGCGAAATTTGGCTGCACGTAACTTTTCTTCACTACTCAAATTGGAAAACCCTTCGTGTGAAAGAGTATTTTCAGCCAAATTAATATGCCAAATGTCTAATTGATTGTGGGGAAGAATATTCAGCATCAAAGCGAGTTACCGTAACTCTTTGTTTTTAAGTATAAAACCTATGCTATATTGATTGAGTTAAATAGTTAATAAAAAGTTAACGATTCTGTTTGTAAATTATTTGGTGAAAGCCAATCTTATGATAGTCTTTTTAAAAAAATAAGAAGAGAAACTGCATTTGAAGTTAAAAAATGTAGAAGACATTTACCCTCTCTCGCCGATGCAAGAAACTATGCATTTTCACGCATCGATGCAATTGAATAAGTCGGAAAACGAATCAGCGTCATTTTCGCCTTCAGACGTGCTCTTCAATCAAGTTCACCTCAAAGTATTAGGTCAAATCAACACAGAAACGTTTTTTGCAAGTTGGCAGTGTGTTCTAGATAGGCATCAGTCATTGCGAACAGCGTTTGTATTCAATGGATTAAAAACACCGCAGCAAATTGTCAGAGAAAAACTTCAGTTGCCTCATCAAATCATTGATTTATCGAAAGACAATGAGTCAACGAAAAACACGAAGCTGGCTGCTATTCTTGAGGAAGATAAAAGAAAGGGATTTGCCTTAGAAAAAGCGCCGTTAATGCGCATCACTTTGGTACGGTTTTCTGGAAATGAGCATCATTTAATCTGGAGTACACATCACTTAATTATTGATCGATGGTGTATTCCTATTTTATTTAATGAGTTGGCATCGTTTTATCTTAATGGCGGGCAGTCTGAGCCTAGCACGGGCAAAGCGCCACAATTTAAGCGCTATATAGCTTGGTTGAAAAAACAAGACCGCGCGTCTTGCAGCGAATTTTGGTATAACAAGTTAAGCGGCTTTTCACATCCCACCTATTTGACTGAAGCCGTTACATCCCTTGATAGCGAAAGGGGTAGCAGTCAAGAAAGTCGTTTTGAGTTGTCTTCGGATATTTTTAACTCATTGGCACAACAAAGCAAGAATCATACTTTAACCTTAGCGACATTAGTAAGAGGTGCTTGGGCAATCTTATTGAGCCAAATATGTGGTCGCAATGACGTACTTTTTGGGACAGTAGTGTCAGGGAGGCCAACCTCGGTTCCAGACATCGAATCAATTGTCGGTTCATTCGTCAATAATATGCCGTTACGGGCTAAGTTGGCAGAAGATACGAAGCTGCTAGATTGGCTTAGAACACTTCAAAGAGACAGTATTAAACAATCAAAGTTTGAATATCTGGCCTTGAGCGACTTACATCAATTCACCGCACTAGAATCGGATCAGAATTTGTTTGATTCTATCTTATTGTGGCTTGCGCCAGCGAAAACGAATGAAATCGCCGACCTTAAATTTCAAGCAGTGTCAGCGGGAATGCGAACGGCATTCCCGCTGACTTTAAGCGTTGAAGAAGTGACTGATGGGCTTGCATTCACCTGTTCTGTAGCGCAGGGTTCAAAGTTGAGCTTGTCCATGGAAGCGTTGTTTTCTAAATTGGAAAATACCTTAAAACAATTCACTAATTTGACTGATAACACGCGTCTAGGAGAGTTTAACCTAGGAGGGCGAGCCAGCGATTTAGCCAAAGAAAAAGAACTTGCTCCAGTAATGATACAAACGTCGACTCTCTCTCAATCTGCAAAAGCGGGAAGAGAGCGGGTTAATCGCAAAGCACTCGTTGAGTTTTTAGCCGAGCAATGGAAACTGATTTTACAACTTGAGAAAGTAAATGAAGATGAGGACTTTTTTGCTCTTGGTGGGGACTCATTGAAAGCGGTTCAATTGTTGCAAAAATTAGAACAGTTAGAGCGAAAAACCATTCCGTTGGTGGCGCTGTTTCAAGGAAGAACAATTAATGAAATGGCCGATATCGTACTGAAAAAAGATTGGCCAGTAAAAGCAGGGATCGTTACGGCTATCAATAAAAATGGCAGCCAACGCCCTCTTTTTTGTATCGCTTCACCAGAAGTGAATACACTTGGTTTCGCAAATCTCGCTCATCATATGGGCAGTGATTTCCCCGTTTATATATTGCAACTTCCACCCAATAAAGATGCGATTGAAGAGCCCGAGGCGGGCGAAATTCCTGAAATGGCGACAGAATATATCCAAGGTGTTCTGGCCACTCAGGCCGAGGGCCCATATAGACTGTTAGGTATGTGTTCGGGTTCACAAATTGCTATTGAGATGGCCCGTCAAATGGAACAACGCGGTATTCCACTAGATTACTTGGCACAAATAAATACTTGGGCTTTTTATACGGTGTCAAATTGGTACTACTTAGAAAAGCTCCTTAACTTATTTCGTTATTATAAAAAACGTTTTACCAATCTCACCTTTGACGAAATAAAACAAAGACTATTTCCTAACAATGATGCGTCAGCGTCTGCTGACGAGTCAGCACAACATATTGAAAAGGAAGCGACGTCCTACCAACCATTGGAAGTTGTCGAACCGGCGAATGGCTATTCAATCATCAACGATGTGGGCTGGGTGAATAGAAAGCCAGAGTTGAAGAAAATTTCTCAAAAAGTAACCGTTTTCAGACTAGCACATCAGTCGTATTGGCGTATTAATGACGAGGCACTAGGGTGGGGCAATCAGGCGCAGACAACTGAAGTGGTTCATTTGGATGGGCGCTATCATATGGCTATTCTCAGAGAGAGTCATGTGCAGCAACTCGCTCAGCGGATAAAGGAAACTCTACCTAGTGACAATGTTAAAAGGTTGTAGTAGAGCAAGCGTAACGAACTTAAATAATCAAAATATAGGTATTGGTGTTATGAATTTATTATCAAGAAACTTACTGTTTAACACAACTGCGGTTTTGCTATTTCTTATTTTAAGCTCATTCAAGCAGGCAAATGCCCATGCCTTAGAGCAAAGTTACGTATTCTTAACGATCGGAGACACCTCAATTGAGGGCAGAGTGGAAATTACAATCGCTGACTTTAATCAAATCATGGAGACGGATCTTTCCCTCGATAAATCGCTCACCGAAGCCGATTTACTGCCTTACATTGACGATTTAAAGAGATATTTTTATAAAAACATCAACATTGATTTTCAACAAGGTTTGAAACTGGATGACTTTTATCTGCACTCTATCGATTTTGCACAATATATCGCAATCAATTTTAAGTTCGATGATTTTGAAGCTATTCCAGAATCTGTAGATTTTCAATATTCTGTCTTGTTTGATAAAGATCCAGATCACATTGGCATGGTCATTATTGAAAACGATTGGCGAGCTGGCGTATTTGACGATGAAGCGAATGTCGCACTGATATTCAAACCTGGTGATACACAGAAAAGTCTAAATCTTGCCGATGCAACTGTGACCCAAGGGTATTGGGAAATGTTTAAACTAGGTATCCATCACATTCTTGAGGGTATCGACCACATCCTGTTTCTAATGGCATTGTTGTTGCCGGCGGTTATGTACCGTGTCGGCAAAGACTGGCAACCCACCAAGGGCTTTTATCCTGCATTTATTTATGTGGTCAAAGTTGTCACTGTGTTCACCTTGGCACATACCATCACCTTGAGCGCCGCAACTCTGGGATGGTTGTCTTTGCCTTCACGACTAGTTGAATCGATTATTGCTATTTCTATCGCCGTGGCTGCTGTGGATATGTTGTATCCGGTATTCCGAGGCAGAATTTGGCTGGTGGTTTTTGTATTTGGTCTATTCCACGGTTTTGGCTTTGCAAGTGTACTAGCAGATTATCAAATTCCTGATAGTTATCTGACGCTTTCGTTACTCTTCTTTAATCTAGGAGTGGAAGCCGGGCAAGTAGCTATTATTTTGGTGGTTTTCCCTGTTCTATACTGGCTACGAAACCTTGCTCTCTATCCATTAATTATCATGAGGGTGGGGGCGGTTATTTTGATATTGGTATCGCTTTACTGGTTTATTGAACGAGGATTCCTGATCGATCTACCTCTGGGGCAATTTGTGAATTGGATTCTAGGGAAATAATTAGACTGTGAATTTCCTTATTCATCAATATCTAGAACAACATGCGTCTGCGTCTCCCAACAGAGAGGCAGTCGAATGTTTAGATAAAACACTGAGTTACCAAGAATTGGCCATAAAATCTAACCAGTTGGCCAATTGCCTAATTGAAAAAGGGCTAAGTAGAGGTGATCGTGTTGCTATTTATATGGACAAGTGCATCGAGATGTCAGTGGCTATTTATGGCATTTTGAAGGCCGGTGCAGCATATGTACCATTGGATCCTACCGCTCCAAAAGAACGACTAGTTTCCATTATCCATGATTGTGGAATTCAGTTTGTATTGTCTGCACAAAGTAAGGCAAAAAAAATCGGAGAGATAAGTCGATCTAGCCCTCATGCTATTCAGGTAATTGGTCCGTCTGTGGATACAGGAGGTTCTGGTATTATTGTGTCGTGGGAGCAATTGTTTGATAGCTATTCGAGCCAAGCTCCAAGCCAGAAAATAGTGGAAAGCGACTTGGCTTACATTATCTACACATCCGGTTCGACGGGCATACCTAAAGGCATTATGCATACTCACCACAGTTGCCTGGCCTATTCAACTTGGGCGGCCGATGAATATCAATTAAATACGGATGATCGCATAGGTAACCATTCTCCATTGCATTTTGATATTTCCATTTTTGATTGGTTTGCTGGAGTAGTGGCCGGTGCTTGCACAGTTGTTATTCCTGACGAATATACCAAATTTCCAGCGAGCTATTCGCAACTGATAGCAGACACCAAGTTGACAGTATTGTTTACCGTGCCTTTCGCGTTAATTCAGCTATTACTGCGTGGGGCATTGGAAGAGCGCGATTTATCTTCTCTAAGGTGGGTCATATTCGGTGGCGAGCCATTCCCGTTAAAACATCTCAAAGAATTAATGAATCAACTAGATTGGGTTTCTTTTGACAATATGTATGGGCCAGCGGAAGTAAATGGTTGTACCCACTATACTTTGGATAGTTTGCCTACAGAATGTCAGTCGATACCCATTGGTCCAATTAACCAAATTTCAGAATGTCTCGTTGTAGACGAGGATAATGAACCCCTTGGGTCAGGCCATGTTGGCGAACTTTTAGTGAGAACACCCAGTATGATGCAAGGATATTGGGGACGCGAAGATTTGAATCTCAATGCTTTCTTCTTTACTGAGCCTGAAAGCCAATGCAGCGCAAGCTATCAACATCGCTATTACCGCACCGGAGACTTAGTGACGTTAGATAAGCAGGGTACATTGTGGTTTATCGGCAGAAAAGATCGACAGGTAAAAGTTCGAGGATACAGAGTCGAGTTGGACGAAATTGAAGCCGCTCTAGTTGATTTTCCGGCAATCGAAGAAGCCGCAGTGTTTGTGCAAAAAAAAGATGACAACACCGCGCTTATATTCGCTAGCTATACTGTGAAAAACGGGCAGCGAGTCGAATTAAAAGAGGTGAATCGCTTTCTCAAAGGAAAGCTGCCTCAATATGCACTCCCAACGAATATTCAAGCCCGTGAAGAATTTCCTAGAACAACTTCGGGAAAAATAGATCGGAACGCACTGCAACAAGAGGTAACGAATGACTGAATTAAATCAGGATTTAATTCGACATAGTATATTGGAATATATCAACAATGAATTGTATGAAGATGGCACTGTGGTCGAATCTGATGATGATCTTTTAATCGATATTGGTATGGATTCCCTGTCATTGTTGATGCTTGTGGGATTTATTGAATCAGAATTCTCATTGAGCATTTCACCGGCTCAGATCACCATTACTAATTTTCGAAGTGTCGATATTATGAGTGAGTTTCTAATCACTTTGATAAAAAACTAGCCTAGTGTATGAGAACCTTTGATGGAAGATAAGCCTCTGCAACAATCGAGTTTTCAGTTGACTGCCAATCAGCAAACTATGTTGATTGGTCAGCAACTGCAGCCGGCTGAACCTCTTTATAATATGATCATGAGTTTCAGCATAGCGGGGCCAATAGATCTTGACTTGTTCCACTGGTCATTTCAAAAATTAATTGATAGCTGCGATATTTTGCGTGCATTTATCCCTAATAAACAGCTAGACCAGCACCCGGTTTTCGTTGTTAGAAAAAGTTACCAATATCAATCTGAATTTAAAGATTTTTCCATAGAGCCAGACCCTCATTCCAGCTATGCTGTTTGGTTAGAAGAACGAAAACAGCGTGTTTTCGATCTATCCGACCTATTGTTTGACTCAGTGTTAATTAAGTTATCGGAACGTCAATATATTTGGTATTTGAATCAACACCACATTTCCACTGATGCATGGTCGATGACATTGTTGTTCGACAAAATGCAGTCAATTTATAAAAATAAATTGCAGAACATCAATGATGATATCGAACCAATGCCAAAATTCAGTGATTGTGTCGCATCAGAGTTCAAACTAAGGCAGTCCAAACGCTATAAACGAGCACTGACTTATTGGCAGAAATTTGCAGACTCCCCAACTGTGCCGACGCGCTTTTATCATCCAACCCCTAAAAACCGTTTGGCAAAAACCACACGATGCGATTGCCATTTTGGTCTTACTCGGTCACAGCGATTACGTGTTTTAGCTAAGACTAAATTTGTCGCCTTGTCAGAAGACCTGTCTGTAATGCAAATGTTCGCAACGCTGCTTTTTTCCTATTTGCACAGGATCAGTGGCAACGACAAACTTGCCATAGGAACACCGGTTCATTCGCGAACGTCAGATGAGTTGAAACAGACCGCTGGTCCGTTGATTAATTTATACCCTTTGACGACACAAGTTGAGCAGAATGATTCATTTGAGAGCTTGTATCAAAAAGTTGCTAAGTCTAACCAAGAGTTATTGATTCATGCCGTTTCAAGCTCTGCAAATGAGTTGTTGAGTGGGGCGTTTGACGTTGTCTTGAATTATATTCCTTCCTCATTTGGTAAATTTTCTGGGTTGAATACTGAGGTGGAATGGGTTCACTCAGGTTTTGGGGACAGAAACCATTTACTGCGCCTGCAGATATCCGACTTTCAACAATCAGGTGAATTTTCACTCGCTTTTGATCTTAACGATGACGTATTTAATGAGGATGAATCTGCTTGGGTCCTCACTCACTTTTTGACTCTCAGCGATGCACTTTTGGATGATTTAGATCGACCTATTGCGTCTGTTCCTTTGGTTGAATCACCTGCTTTACCTTATCAAAACCAAGATTATTCCTCGGCGACATCAAGCTTCACAAGCGTTGTTGATCTGATTAAACAACAAGTCGAAACATATCCTCATCACATTGCAATCATTGATGGGGATAGAAAGTTAAGCTATCAAGAGTTGTGGATGCAAAGCGCCTCTGTCGCCAGTTTGTTAAAAGCGAATGGAGTCAATTCTGGAGACATAGTAGCGATAAAATTAGCGCGCAGTATTGAGGCGATAGCGGCAATTTTAGGGATTGTACGATGCAGAGCGACTTTTTTACCGTTAGACCAGGCTCATCCAACTGAACGAATTCAATTCATGTTAGATGATAGTGACGCTAAGTTTATCATCATGGATGGCGCGGAGGTGCTTGAGTCACCATTCTCGCAATCTGCGCTGAGTTTAGACAATCTCGACGATACCGTTGAATTTGAATCCCCCAATATATTACCCAGTGATGCCGCATATTTAATTTACACATCTGGTTCGACGGGGAATCCAAAAGGGGTGTTGATCCCGCATTTAGGGTTGGCTAACTATGCTGGGTGGGCGAAGGGCTACTATCTTGAAGGCCAGCAACTGGATTTTGCCTTATTTTCTTCTTTAAGTTTTGATTTAACCATTACATCTATTTTTGTTCCGCTAATTTCAGCAGGTAAAATCCTTGTATATAGAGATACGCATAATGAAGGAGGCTTGTTAATTAGAAATGTGATTGAAGACAATCAAGTGGATGTGATCAAACTAACACCTGCTCATCTAGCGTTAATCCAAACTTTAGATTATTCAACATCAAAACTAAAGAAACTAATCGTAGGGGGAGATGATTTTAAAACCGAGCTTGCGCTTAATATGTCTCGCTTTTTTGCGGGAAATATCGATATCTTCAATGAGTATGGTCCAACCGAGGCAACCGTCGCCTGTACGGTTCATAAATACCAACCTGATAATGACAACGAAAAGTCGGTCCCTATTGGCAACCCAATTGCTAATGCCAATATTTTTATATTAGATGCCTATAAACACCAAGTTCCACAAGGTGTAATAGGTGAAATTTATATCGGTGGAGATGGACTGGCGCTGGGCTATCTAAATCAACCGGAACAGACTAACGAGAGATTTATAAAGAACCCGTACAATTCCAGTGAAACCTTATATAAAACCGGTGATTTAGGCAGTTTTAATCGAAAAGCTGAAATCGAATATCATGGGCGTATTGATCAGCAAATAAAGATTCAGGGTGTCAGAATCGAAACCGCAGAAATTGAATCGGCCATGTTGAAGTTCGATGGAATTACCGATTCAGTGGTGGATTTATCAGAGCATCTGGCGCTAGACGAACATAGTGAGCATGCAAAAAACTGTGTGGTTTGTGGTCTAGAGGCCAACCACCCCAGTGCTCAACTAGATGAAACATATACCTGTAGACTATGTCGTATCTACCAGAAGCAAAAACAACAAGCGTTAAGTTATTTTCGACAAGAGAAAGATTTAGAAGACTGGATAGCCAAGATAAAGAGTCAAGCTAAATTCAACCCAAACAGCAAGCAAGATTCAATCATGCTGTTAAGTGGTGGTAAAGACAGTAGCTATGCTTTGTGTAAATTGGTCGATATGGGCTTAACACCTTTGGTGTTTACACTAGACAACGGTTTTATTTCTGAGGGTGCTAAAGCAAACTGTAAACGACTCGTCGAGAGGTTGGGTCTTGAATTGATTGAAGGTAAAACGCCTGACATGAACGATATTTTTGTCGACAGTTTGAAGCGTTTTAGCAATGTTTGTAATGGCTGTTTCAAAACGATTTACACCATGAGCATGAAGCTCGCCAAGGAGAGAGGGATAAAAGTGATTTGTACGGGCTTGTCTCGTGGCCAAATCTTTGAAACAAGAGTCGCTCATTTGTTTCAACAAGGGTGTTTTGATTCGGAAGAAATAGATAGGCGGATTATTGAAGCTAGAAAAGCCTATCATCGTACTCGTGATCTCGTTTCTAACCGATTGGATGTGAAAGTATTTGAGGATGATCAAATATTTGAAGACATTCAATACCTTGATTTCTATCGCTACATCGATGTCACCCTTGACCAAATGTACGACTATTTGAACAACGTTGCACCTTGGATCAGGCCATCAGACACGGGCAGGTCGACTAATTGTTTAATTAATGATGCCGGTATTTACGTTCATAAAAAAGAGCGTGGTTTTCATAATTATTCCCTACCTTATAGTTGGGACGTGCGACTTGGTCACAAACAACGTGATGCTGCTCTAGAAGAATTAGATGACGAAATTGATCTACAAAAAGTCGAGGACATTTTACAAGACATAGGTTACGACAGCGAAGAGATTCACCTAGATCAAACGCGTAAATCCAATTTGATTGGCTATTATGTTGCGCCTGCCGAAATCCTCAAGAACAGCTTGCAAAAACACTTAGGGAAAACCCTTCCAAGTGAATATATCCCAAACCAATTTGTGTGGATGTCGTCTCTTCCATTAACGAAAAATGGCAAAGTAGACCGAAATGCACTTCCACGACCTAGGCTCAGTAGAAGAGATGTGTCAGTAGACTATTCTCCGCCAAGGAATGATATTGAATTAGAAATTGCTCGGCTATGGCAGCAAATCTTAGGAGTCGAAGAAGTGGGCATCAATGACAATTTTTTTGATTTGGGTGGCGACTCGATAGTTAATATACAAATTGTCTCTGCTGCAAGAAGTAAGGGAATAGAAATTACCCCTCAACAAGTCTTTGATTTTCCAACCATCAGAGAGCTTGCAAATGTTGTAAAAAATGCGAGTGAAGAAGTCGCTGAACAAGGCGATGTAATCGGTCAAGTTCCGCTATTACCCAGTCAATTGCGATTCCTGAAATCCAATCCAACGAATCTCAATAAATTCAACCAGTCTGTAGTGCTTCGTTATAACGATGGGATCAATACTGATGATTTAGTTAACAGTTTCAATCTTCTGATTAGTCAACACGATGTACTGAAATCGTCGTTTAAAAATCAACGCGGAGAATGGTTACAGACAATTCATCCCACCGGTGAACTTGATCATCTATTCTGTGTCGAGAAAGAGTTTTCCGAAAAAGTCACTGAACAAGATATAGAAAAATGTAAGGAAGAGTTGATTGGTCAATTGAACGTTGAAAATGCCAAACTTCTTGCCTTTGCCAATATCAAAACGAGTAAAGAAGAAGCCAATCTATTATTGATCGTTATTCATCATCTGGTTTGTGATGGGATATCATGGTGGATACTGCTCAGTGATCTGAACCATATACTTGATTCCGTCATTGGTAACACGTCCGTAACATTGCCCAACAAAACCAGTTCAATAAAACACTGGGCCAATGCACTTCGAGACTTAGCTAAAAAATCATCCATTCAAAAAGAGCGTAAACACTGGCTAAACCTGAACTCCATTCAATCAAACGTGTTTAAAGATCCGTCAGATGAATTGCCTTCAAATCATGAGGTAGTAAAACCTGAAGTAGTAAAAGAGGTAGCTTTAGAAATTGAACAAGCGCAAACCGCCAATTTGTTGTTTGAAATACCAAAGAGATTGTCTGTCCCTATCCAAACCGTTTTATTGACTGCGTTTGCTCAAACTGTGTTTAGCCTTACTTCAACTGGAGACATGAAAATTGACATTGAAAGTCACGGCCGCGAAGACATTGACTCAAAATTAAATGTATTGAGAACAGTCGGTTGGTTTACCAGTATTTCTCCCGTAATGTTTAATCGAAGCGCAATAGGGTTTGAAGGGAAGGATCTAAACCTTGGCAAACAATTGTTGAGTGAAACTAGTTACAATGGACTTAGCTACGGTGCGCTGGGGCTATATGAATCGTCAGAGTTTTTGTTTAATTACATGGGGCAATGGGATAAGAATATTGAGGGCAATTCTCGATTTAGCTTTCATAGTCCGATTACAAAGTCCTATGATGGTTCTGACTCAAGCTATGTCATTGAATTAAATTCAATGGTGTTTGATGACAAACTGCAACTTACTTTTACTTATAACAGTGCTGTGCTGAGTGACGCGGTTTCAAGTCAAATGATGCCGTCATTTAAACGTCATCTAGATCGGTTAATTGAGTATGCATTGTCTGGGCAAAAACTGGGTCATACTCCTTCAGATTTTCCCAGCGCTGATATCAAACAACAGGATTTGGACGACTTGTTTGATGAATTTGGTGAAGATGAATGAGGAATAGGGCAAATAGTAAAGGGGATGGACAATGAGCAATAAGAATATTGAGTCCATATTTCGACTTTCTCCTTCTCAAGAAGGGATACTATACCAATGTTTAAAAGATCCTGACCAAGGATATTACCACTCTCAATTTAGTTGCTGCTTATCAAACCTGAAAGATGCTGAGAAATGGCACCAGATTTGGTCTGAGCTAGTAAAACAGCATGGGAGTCTGAGGACATTTTTCACCTGGGAAAAACGTGATCAGCCTTTGCAAGTGGTTAGAGAGCGAGTTTCGCTTCCATGGCAAACATTGGATTGGCGAGAGAGCACACCAGAAGAACAAACGCAAAAATGGATTGGGTTGAAAAGTAGAGATAAAGATCTGGGTTTCAATTTATCGAAAGCGCCTTTAGCAAGATGTGCGTTGGCTAGAGTTTCTTCAGAAGAATATTGGTTTCTATTCAGTTTTCATCACATTTTACTGGATGGTTGGTCACAACGACTTTTGTTTGAACAAGCTGTTGAGAACTATAACGCGTGTTTGGGGGAAGATAGCAAAATATTCTCCGCCGACAAAATAGTTTCCACCAAAACTAAAGCCTCCACTGAATCTTCGCAACCAGCAAGCTTTGAGCGTTTTATTCAGTGGCTTTCAGTGCAAGACGAGGAACAGTCACTGGCATATTGGTCAGATTATTTGAGCGGTTTTTCCACTCCAACGCATTTGGGAAAAAACACTGATGGCTATTCCAGTTCTGCTAGTACTTCTATTGATTTGCAATTATCTCAACACGAAAGTGCGGCAGTTTTTGAATTTGTTAAACGCAATCAAGTCACTCTTAACAACTTGCTTGTTGGTGCGCTAGCACTACTGATTTCTCAAGAGACAGGTAAGGATGACGTGGTATTTGGCACCACATTTTCCGGCAGGCCAGCCGATTTACCCGGTTGTGTAAATACTGTAGGCATGTTTATCAACACCTTGCCAGTCAGAACAAACATACCTCGCCAAGAATCGGTGTTGACTTGGCTTAAACGACTTCAAAGTGAACTGGCTAACAGTTTGCAGCATTCCCATAGCGCGTTAAACCGTATTCAAAAATCAATTGATTTGGATTCCACTAGTGGTTTATTTGACACAATTTTGGTGATAGAAAACTTGCCTGCTAAACGCCAACAAGAAGCTGAATTAACTGAAGGGGTGGTGGTCGATAGAATTCACTATGAAGAATACAGTCACTATCCTTTGGCCATCCTTGTAGATTTGAGCAATGGTATAAATCTGATCGCAGTTTATCAACCAAATGCGATTGAATCGGAAAAAGTGAATCAAATCCTAGATAACCTAAGACATTTAATAGTCATGTTGATACAAGATCCACGACAAACTATTGAATCGTTTACTGGCATATTGTCGAAGAGACACGATCTGACTGACCAGGCATGCACAACCGTTTTGGAAGAGCAAAACGTTACTGGGATTCATCAATATATAGAAAAGGCTGCAGAGCGTTATCCGCAAAAATTGGCATTAGTAGGAAAAGCCAATGGCACCGAAGAGTCCTTGAATTATGCGCAATTAAACGACAAAGCGAATCAACTTGCATTATATTTAATTGGTCTAGGGTTCGGTCATCATAGTGCATTGGCGGTATATCTGGAACGTGGTAATGCGTCCGTTATTAGCTTCTTAGCTATATTGAAAACAGGGGCAGCTTACATTCCACTTGATTCCACCCATCCTGAAGAGCGAATTGCCTTGATTCTTTCTGATCTGGACGCCAGCGAAGTCATTCATAATTTTGCAGTTTTAACCGATGCTGAGACGACTAAGTCCCTTTCTCAATCAAAAATGCGCTGCATAAATATTGACGATAAGCAATCAGAAATAGGGCGGTTACCCTCTCATAACCCTAATGTGGTGTTTGATTCAAATTGGCTCGCTTATATCATTTATACCTCTGGTTCGACTGGCGAGCCAAAAGGGGTAATGGTAAGTCACGGAAGTTTAATCAATTCCACTTTGGCAAGAGAATCCTTTTATGGTGAATTGCCAGACGTGTTTCTTTTATTGTCTTCTCTGGCAACAGACAGCTCGATTGCAGGAATTTATTGGACTTTGTGCACAGGGCAAACCTTAGTTGTTGCTGAATCAAGGGCTGAGCAAAACCTTGTCAATCTGGCAAACACAATTCAGCGATTTCAAGTTACACACCTATTGTGCATACCTAGCCTCTACTTTCTGCTGCTTGAAAATGTAGACGTACAGAAACTGTCTACCCTTAAAACCGCAATTGTCGCCGGGGAGGCGTGTGCACCGCATGTGATAGAACAGCACTTGGATAAACTCTCTAAGACTAAACTTTTTAACGAATACGGTCCTTCAGAGTTTACGGTTTGGGCGACAGCCTGTCAGTTGAATGATTGGCACGTGGGAAATTCGATACCTATTGGTCAGGGTATTGCTAATTCAACCCTCTATGTGGTGGATGAATTTGGACAATTAGCCGAACATGGCAGTGTTGGCGAATTGTACTTAACTGGTCCCAATCTAGCCCAAGGGTATCTAAATGATGAATTGAAAACACAACAAAAGTTTGTTCGCAATGAGTTTGAGAATATGCAATCTAATAGCCAAATACTCTACCGAACAGGCGATTTGGTTCGTTATTGTGATGAAGTCAATTTGGAATACATTGGTCGCACAGATAACCAGATCAAAATACGTGGTAACCGCATTGAGCCAGAAGAAGTGGAACGCGCTCTCAATAGCCACCCTGATATCCTTGAAGCTTTGTTGGTAATGGAAAACAATGAAGAGGGGGCTAGGACACCCGCTGAAATAGCCAATGACTTATCTAAATTGGACCCGCAACTTGCGGAACAAATTTTGCGCGAAGTTATTGCAAGCGACGAACGCTGAATCGAGGTTGAAGATATGACAATGAGAATAAAACGATTTGCTGACTTTGAAATGGCGCTGAAAATCAAAAATCCGGATTACATTAAGACACCTCGAGATTATCAGAGAAACTGGTTATTAAATCGCACGATGAATGAGTTTTCCTATGATGTGATTGCTATGGACAGGCTAGCATCGCGCTTTGTCACTGGTTCTGACGTGCAAAATATAGAAGACCGCACTCAAGCAGAATTAGCTGATTTAGACATTATGGAGGATTGGCAGATTCCTATAATGAAAGCCATGGCAGAAAAAGTATCCTGTCAGGGTGGGCATATATTGGAAATTGGATTTGGTCGAGGAATTGGCTCTGATCTTATCCAAAAATGTGGCGTGGATGAGCATACAATTATTGAGTGTAACGACTCTATTGTTAGACGCTTCCACGATTGGAAACGGAACTATCCCGGACGAAAAATTCATATTCAACACGGACTTTGGCAAGATGTATTGCCCAATCTTGATATGTTTGATGGCGTGTTTTTCCATACTTATCCGTTAAAAGAATCAGATCACGTAGAGCAGATTGGCAATAGTATTACCTTTGCTGAGCATTTCTTTGAACATGCCGCAGCGCATTTGCGAAAGGGGGGAGTTTTCACGTATCTGAGTAATGAAATTGACTCTTTGAGTCGGCAACACCAGCGTTTGCTTCTCAGGCACTTTGAATCGATTGAACTATCGCTGGTGGATAGTTTAAATATGCCTGATAACGTTAAGGATCAGTGGTGGTCAGATTCCATGGTCGTTGTAAAGGTAGTGAAATAATATGTCATCGTATCAACGGCAACACTTTCTATCACGAATTGAAAAACTGTCGATAAAAAAGCAATCTATGCTTGCAAAAAAAATCGCAGAAGCTAAGACAATTGTTGAAAAAAAGCCGGTCAGCAAACTGGTGGCCTATGTCACCACTCACAACAATGAATATCCTGATCTAGATAGTGTAAGAAACCATCTTAAGAGTAAATTACCAGACTATTTTTTACCCCATTCAATAATACCCGTAAAAGACTTGCCTCGAAGTGACACAGGGAAAATTCAGCGTAACCATATACAGGATTATTCTTGGGAAAAGATTAGCGTCGAACATCCTGAGTCAGAGTTCACTGAAGATGATTTTTTTGGTGCCTCAACAGAGTATGTCGCACCTAGCAGCGAATACGAAAAGCTTTTAGCTGACATATGGTGTGATGTGTTGGCAATTGAGGATATTAGCGTGCATGATAACTTCATTGAAGTAGGAGGGGACTCTTTACTCAGTATCCGCATTCTTGCCCGTATCAATAAGGCTGGCTTAACCATAGCACCAGAGGATTTTTTTGAATTCCCTACCATCAGCCAACAAGCCGTATGTTTGGAAAAAGCTCAAGCTAACTCGATACTCGAGGGCAATCCTGAAGGCACGTTTGAGCTAATCCCAATTCAAAAATGGTTTTTTCAACGCATTAAAAATAGTCAGCACCATTGGAATCAGAATTGCCTTCTACGCATCGACGAATCACTTGAGTATGTAGCGCTGGAGAGGACGATTCAGAAATTAGTGCTGCATCATGATGTGCTTAGAAGTGTGTTTGTTCAATCTGATAGCGTATTTCAACAACATGTTTCTGCTTTTGATGGGAGCTTGCCCCTTGAACTGGTTGATTTTAGCGACCTAAGAAACAATGGCGAATTAGAGGAAGCTATCGACTCTTGCGCTAGAAATATCAATGCCTCATTCGATTTGACAGACGGACCTTTAACAAATTTTTTATTCATAAAAACGGCTAAAGGGCAGGCAAACCGCCTATTGATTACACTGCACCACTTATTAGTCGATGCGCAATCATGGCTTCTTTTGATAGAAGATTTAACTCAATGTTGGGAATCACTGAATAAACAAATAGATTTTAAATTTAGCGCTAAAACCAGTGCGTTTAAATTGTGGTCTGAGAAACTAGTAGAGTATGCAGATTCTGAAACAATCAGTCGCGAATTGGACTTCTGGGTCAATAATTACAGCACGGAATCTTCATCACTCCCATTCGATTATCAATGGACACAAGATATAAATATTGAAGAAACTACGCAGCTTGTTTCTAGTGAACACACATTTGAAGATATCAATCTATTTTGTGTGAATAATGACACTGATGTACAAACACTTTTGATAGCCGCGCTAGTGCTAACATTAGGAGAGTATTCACAGTCAAATCATCTGCTGTTAGATATAGAAGGACACGGAAGAGAACCGTTATTCGAGCAAGTCGACGTAACCAGAACCCTGGGCTGGTTTACGACGGTTTTTCCCGTTGTTTTTGAACTCGCGCTAAATCCCATTGGAGCGGAATTTTTTAATCACGTCAGAACAACAATTAAAAGCGTACCCAATAAAGGTATCGGTCACGGTATTTTGCGGGAGTTATCTGTGATTGAAGCGCTAAAACAAGGGCAACAACCTCAGGTGTGTTTCAATTATCTCGGAAAAACGGATTCGCAATCAAAATCGACCAGTAGTTCTAGTGTAATTAATATGGAGAGAATGAATTTCGCACAGCCAAGAGCAGCCAATTCCTCTCGTGCCTTTGTTTTTGAGATAAATTGTATGGCCAATGGAGACAAGCTTTCGGTAATATGGTCCTTTAGTGATAAATTACACACTAAAAAAACAGTAGAGATGCTCTCCAGCAAATTTATGCAAAACATAGATGCGCTATTAAGATTAAATACTGTTGTAGAATCAACAGAAAATGACGCTCAATTTGACCTCGCAGAATTGGATGAGTCTGAGTTAGGATCATTGTCCGATTTGTTAGATGAAATGGATGATGACTAGAGCGTGTTAACAACACTATTTAAATACGAGTTTACCCTTTGTTAAAACTTCTGCTATCAAAGTTACAGTCGAAATTTATCGGCTTTACTATGTCGAGTTCAGAACTTGGCATCTCCGATTCACAAATAATTGAATTCCAAGCTAGGCAAGTTACCGCTGCCACACGACTACTCAAAACAACTCAACCAATTAACATATTTAACGCCTTTTTACTCGGTTTTCTGTTTTTCAATGCTAGTAATTTGATGGTTATAATCTCATTCATTACTGCGATTTGTATAGTCGCTATTGCTTGGCTTGTGTGGGCATTGTTTTATTGGAGAGTGCAGCTAGCTAAAACGGCTACACCTACTGACTTTTGTATTCATCTGGTGTTTTCTTTCCTCATGTCTAGTCTGTTTGCATTGTTTTGTGCTTATCTATTTATCACTGCAAATACGGATCAAAAGCTGATACTTATTGGCTTTATCGCTGGACTTATATGCGCGGGAGCGTTCGCTCTTTGCACTATTCCAAGGGCTGCGCTGGTCTGGGTGCTCCCGCAATGTTGTATAGGTGTTTATTCGTTATCAAGAGTAGAAACAACCAGTATTGCATTGTCACTTTGTGTCTTAATCATCATATATTCACTGTTGATACTAACCACAGCTTCCAGTTTGCATCGTATGTATATTCTCAGGTTAAAAGCTGAAGACGATGCTAAGTTGGGTAGGCGAGACGCCGAGCACCAAAAAGAAAGAGTAAAATTATTAATTCAAGATTTCGAAGATCACGTAACAGATTGGTTATGGGAGATAAATTCGCAAAACAAATTGCAACGTATTTCCCATAAGATAATTGATATTTTGCAATTGCAAAGCGAAGAAATATATCAACTAAATTTGCAACAACTATTTCTCGATAAATTGGCCGTTGACGGTGAAAATCAAACCGAAAAAGTTAATTATTTATTAGAAAAATTACAAGGAAAAACACCTTTCTCAAATCTGATATTACCAGTCAAAATGGAAGGACAAGTTCACTGGCTTTCAATTGCTGCAAAACCACTTTATGACCAGCATATGCAATTTTCAGGATGGCGAGGATTCTGCTCTGACATTACCTCTGAGTATTTGCATACACAACAAATTGAATACTTAGCCAATTATGACTCTTTGACTGAATTACCTAACAGAAATTATTTCAGTCGATATTTTGATAAGGAAGACAGATTTTCTAGGCAATTCGCGTTGTTAATTGTCGATTTGGACAATTTCAAAGAAGTGAATGACCTATTTGGACACAGCGAAGGTGATTTACTATTAAAAATGGTTTCAAAACGATTTTCTGAGCAACTCCTTGAAGGCGATATATTAACTCGTTTTGGAGGGGATGAATTTGTTTTGCTGACCTATTCTCCTCAAAAAGCTGCTGAGATTGCGACTAATTTGTTGGCATGCCTCAAGACACCTCTAATCATTAAAAATGCAAAAGTCGAGATAAAAGCGAGCATCGGGATAAGTTTATCAGGCGTTGATGGTGATTCTGAGCAAGAACTATTTGGCAAAGCGGATATGGCGATGTATGACGCCAAGTTGTCAGGCAAGAATACCTTCGTATTCTTCGATGAAACTATAGAGGCTAGATTAAAAAACCGAAATGAAATGATCAGTGACTTAAAATTGGCCATTGAAAAAGAACAATTCTATTTAGTCTATCAACCACAAGTGGATACCACACAGGCTAACAAGGTTATGGCGCTTGAAGCTTTATTGCGCTGGCAACATGAAGAAAAAGGCTTGATTCCACCAAGTGACTTTATTCCACTTGCTGAGGAGGTTGGTTTAATCAATGAAATAGGTAAATGGGTATTGGAGCAAGCTTGCAAGGAGGCAATAAACTGGCCGAAAGCAATATGTGTTTCGGTAAATGTGTCTGGAATAGAGTTTTCCTCTGACTATTACGTTGATTTTGTATTAGATGTTTTAAATCAAACAGGATTGGAACCTGACCGATTAGAGCTTGAGGTCACTGAATCCGCCCTGATCGATAACTTTGACGAAGTGAATTATAAATTGGGACTACTTCGCGCTTCAAACGTTAAGATAGCACTAGATGACTTTGGCACAGGATTTTCTTCACTTTCTTATATTCAAAACCTGTCAATCGATAAGATAAAAATTGATCGTTCTTTTGTTAGCAGCCTTGGCATAGAAACCGATTCGATTCGCTCTAAAGCCGTTATCGACATAATGATTAAATTAGCACAAACGCTCAATGTCGAATTGATCGTAGAAGGCGTCGAAACAGAAGAACAACAGGCTATTTTGTCAGAATTAGGATGCTACAATTTCCAAGGCTACTTGTTTAGCCCTGCAAAGAAAGTTCAACAATTGGACCTGTTTTTTGAGAAAGCCATTATAAAACAGGCGTAAAGATAAAATTAAATGGACAAAAAGGTAAATTAACCACTTTATCCTCGTTTAAGCAAACACAGAGTGTTGCAAGTCAAGATAAGGCCTCGTATAATGCGCTCCATCAAATCGAGACGGGCTCCCTCTATTCCGGATAGTAACGTCTCTATTAATCATTAGATTGCAAGAATCAAGATGGTTAACTCGGTATTTCCTTAACCAATTTCTTGATACCACTTTAGCAAGGCAAATATTATTGAGTCTTTGCTTGGATTAGTGGACTAGGGTCCAGAAACACATATCCCCGCTTGTACGGGGTTTTTTGTTTTAAATTTTGGCGGTTTTGTATCTGGGCGTTTTGCCCTTTTTTTGTATTTGGAGCTTTATTTTTGTCACAACTTGAACAAAAACTGACTGATATGCTGGTGTCTCCTGTCGAGGCGCTTGGCTTTGAATTCGTGGGTGTGGAGTTTGTCCGTGCTGGCAAGCATTCGACATTGCGCGTTTATATCGATCATCCGGAAGGCATTACTGTTGATCATTGTGCAGATGTCAGTCATCAAGTTAGTGCAGTGTTAGACGTTGAAGATCCAATCAGTACCGAATACAACTTAGAAGTTTCGTCACCTGGCATGGATCGTCCGCTGTTCAAGGCGAGTCATTACGCAGACTGCATTGATGAAGTCGTGTCTATCAGGCTGCGAATGCCAATGGATAATCGTCGTAATTTCAAAGGCAAGTTATTGTCTGTGGATGAAAACAATTTAACGATAGAAGTCGATGGCCAAGAATACACTTTGGTTATCATGAATATAGAAAAAGGTAATTTGGTTCCATCTTTCTAAAGATAGAAACACATAAGCTTTCGGCATAAGGCAAGTAGTGAGGCAAGAATGAATAAAGAGATATTGTTAGTGGCTGACGCCGTTTCAAATGAAAAACAAGTTCCCAAAGAGAAAATATTTGAAGCGCTAGAATTCGCAATCGCAAGCGCTACCAAAAAGAAAAATGAAGGCGAGATAGAAGTGCGTGTCAGCATCGATAGGGAAACCGGTAATTTTGATACTTTCCGTCGATGGATGGTCACTCCTGATGACCAAGTCCAAGAAAACCCATTTGCAGAAATCACCTTGTCCGCTGCACAAATCGATGAACCTGAAATTCAGGTGGGCGAATTTGTAGAAGATCAAATTGAATCAATTGCATTTGACCGGATTACAACTCAAACCGCTAAACAAGTTATTGTTCAAAAAGTACGCGAAGCCGAACGCGCACAAATGATTGCTGAATATGAAGATCGTGTCGGCGAATTAGTTACTGGCACGGTGAAAAAAGTTAATCGCGACAATGTCATCATCGATTTAGGAAACAATGCCGAAGGTGTTATTTATCGTGACGACATGTTGCCAAGAGAGACATTCCGACCGGGTGACAGAGTTAGAGGATTACTATACGTCATTCGTCCTGAAGCGCGCGGTGCTCAATTGTTTATTAGCCGTACTAACCCAGACATGTTAGTTGAACTGTTCAGAATTGAAGTGCCAGAAATTGCCGAAGAAACATTAGAAATTAAGGCCGCAGCACGTGATCCAGGCTCAAGAGCTAAAATCGCGGTTAAAACCAATGATAAACGTCTTGACCCTGTAGGTGCATGTGTGGGTATGCGTGGTTCGCGTGTACAAGCTGTATCCGGTGAACTGGGTGGCGAGCGAGTTGATATTGTTCTGTGGGATGAGAATCCAGCGCAATTCGTTATCAATGCTATGGCACCAGCTGAAGTTGCTTCAATCGTAGTTGATGAAGATGGTGGCACTATGGATGTAGCCGTGGAAGCAGACAATCTTGCTCAAGCTATTGGTCGTAGCGGTCAAAACGTGCGCTTAGCGAGTCAACTCACAGGTTGGACACTCAACGTTATGACAGTTGAAGACCTGAACACTAAGCATGAAGAAGAAAATTCGAAAGTGCTCAGTGTGTTCACTGCAAGTCTTGATATTGATGAAGATTTCGCAACGGTGTTAGTTGAAGAGGGTTTCACGACTATTGAAGAAATCGCTTATGTGCCAGTTAATGAACTTTTGGCTATTGACGGTTTTGACGAAGAAATGGTTGAAGAACTGCGAGAAAGGGCCAGAGCTGCTTTAACTACTCAAGCCCTTGCTAATGAAGAATCTCTAGAAGAATCAGAGCCTAAAGAAGAACTGCTTAATCTTGAAGGTATGGAAAGACACGTTGCTTATGTTCTTGCAAGTCGCGGGATAACAGACCTTGAAGGCCTAGCCGAACAAGGAACTGATGAAATTAGTGACATTGAAGAACTTGACGAGAAAAAAGCGGGTGAGCTCATTATGGCTGCACGTAACATCGTTTGGTTTAATGAAGAATAAGTAAGGTCAACAAGAGGAAAACATTTACATGGCAGAAGTATCCATTGAAAAACTCGCCGCTGATATCGGCACTCAAGTTGATCGCTTAGTTCAGCAATTTGCTGACGCTGGCTTAACTAAAAAAGCGGGCGATCAGATTAGCGAAGAAGAAAAACGACAATTGCTTGACCATCTGAGTAAGGCTCATGGTGGACATGGTTCTGAAGGGCCTAAGCGAATGACGTTGCAGCGCAAAACAACCAGTACGCTAAGTATGGGCAAATCTAAGGCAGTTAAAGTAGAAGTCCGTAAGAAACGTACTTATGTTAAACGCACTGATATTGAAGAAGCTCGCTTAGCGGAAGAGGAAGCTAAACGCAAAGCCGAAGAGCAGCAAGCGATTCTTGAAGCAGAGAAAAAGGCCGCTGAAGAGGCGAAAAAAGCCGCTGAAGAGAAAGCTGCTAAAGCCGCTGAAGCAAAAGCCAAAGCAGAAGCTGAGAAGGCAGCGCGTATCGAGCAAAGCAAGAAAGAAGCCGCAGCTCGACAAGCGGAAGAACAAAAGCTTACTCCAGAGGAAGTTGCTGAGCAGGAGCGTGTCCGTGCCGAAGCTGAGAAACTTCGCAAGACTCAAGAAGATGAGACTCAGCGCAAGCTAGAAGAAGAAGCTAAAAAAGCTGCTGAAGAAGCGAAAAAATTAGCTGAAGAAAATTCACGTCGTTGGAAAGAAGAAGAAGAACGTCGTAAGAAAGAAGAAGCTAAAGAAGTTCATTTGCATTCAAACCGCTACGCTCAAGAAGCGGAAGACGAAGAAGATGCACAAGTAGAGCGCGGTTCTAGACGTCGCAAGAAGTCAAAGAAAAATGCAGGTGCTGATTTAAAACATGGCTTTAACAAGCCAGCACAACCTGTTGAGCGTGTTGTCCGCATTGGCGAAACGATCAGTGTGGGTGAAATGGCTAATAAGTTAGCGATTAAAGCCACTGAAGTTATCAAAGCCATGATGAAAATGGGTGAAATGGTAACTATCAACCAAGTTCTTGATCAAGATACAGCAGTTTTGCTTGTTGAAGAAATGGGACATAAATACGAATTGGTCAATGACAACGCTTTAGAAGATGAGTTGTTAGCTGATACTGCCTCGGGTGAAAAAACAACTCGTGCTCCTGTCGTGACAATAATGGGGCATGTTGACCACGGTAAAACCTCCTTGCTTGATTATATTCGTCGCGCAAAAGTGGCAGATGGAGAAGCGGGTGGGATTACCCAGCATATTGGTGCCTACAGTGTTGAGACTGAAAATGGTCGTATCGCCTTTTTAGATACGCCTGGACACGCTGCCTTTACTGCGATGCGCGCTCGTGGTGCAACTGCAACAGATATTGTCATTCTGGTTGTAGCCGCAGACGATGGCGTTATGCCGCAAACTAAAGAAGCTGTCCAGCACGCGAAAGCAGCTGGTGTCCCTTTGATAGTTGCTGTTAATAAAATGGATAAAGATGCGGCAGATCCAGATAGAGTAAAAACCGAATTGTCTCAGCTAGAAGTTATATCTGAAGAGTGGGGCGGCGATCATCAATTTGTGCATGTTTCCGCTAAAACAGGTTTGGGCGTAGATGAATTGTTAGAGTCAATTTCACTACAAGCTGAAGTACTAGATTTACAAGCCGTGCCTTCTGGCCCTGCAAAAGGGATTGTAATTGAGTCTAGATTGGATAAAGGACGTGGCCCTGTAGCTTCTGTTCTTGTACAAGAAGGTCAACTTCGTTCTGGTGATATTTTGCTTTGCGGAATTGAGTATGGCCGTGTTCGTGCCATGCGCGATGAACATGGTAAAGAGGTTGATGTTGCTGGACCATCTACGCCAGTTGAAGTGCTCGGCTTATCTGGAGTACCGATTGCAGGTGAAGATGCGTTAGTTGTACAAGATGAGCGTAAAGCGCGTGAAGTAGCGAGCAAGCGAAACATCAAACAACGTGATTTGAAGTTAGCGAAGCAACAAAAAGCTAAGCTAGAGAATATGTTTGCCAACATGGAAGCGGGTGATGTTAGTGAGCTAAACGTTGTGCTTAAAGCCGATGTGCAAGGTTCCGTCGAAGCGATATCTGAATCCTTAGTGAAGCTTTCTACCGAAGAAGTGAAAGTGAACATCGTTGGTAGTGGAGTAGGTGGTATTACTGAAACTGATGCTAGTTTAGCAAATGCATCAAGTGCTATTGTTGTTGGTTTTAACGTTAGGGCAGATGCTACTGCAAGAAAAATCATTGAAGCTGAAGAAATTGATCTTCGCTATTACAGTGTTATCTATAACTTGATTGACGAAGTGAAAGCAGCCATGAGTGGTATGTTGGCGCCTGAATTCAAACAACAAATAATTGGTTTGGCGGAAGTGCGTGACGTGTTTAAGTCTCCAAAAATCGGCGCAATTGCTGGTTGTATGGTAACAGAAGGGACGATCAAGCGCAGCGCGCCAATACGGGTACTCCGTGATAATGTCGTTATCTATGAAGGTGAACTTGAATCGCTACGTCGCTTCAAAGACGACGTTCAAGACGTTCGCAATGGTATGGAATGTGGTATCGGTGTTAAGAACTACAATGATGTAAAAGTCGGTGATCAAATTGAAGTATTTGAAACCATTGAGGTTAAACGCGAAATTTAACTTCTCACCGTTTTAAAATTAAAGATAAAACGGAGGCCAAAGCCTCCGTTTTTGACTCTACATTAAGCCGCGTTAACGCTGCTATTTAGGAGTACTAATATGGCTAGAGAATTCTCTCGAACTGACCGAGTCGGTCAACAAATCCACAAAGAAGTGGCGAGTATTTTTCAGAACGAATTTAAAAATAGAGATCCAAGATTAGGTTTAGTGACTGTGTCTGGCGTCGAAGTTTCCAGAGATCTTGCTCATGCCAAAGTGTATGTGACATTTTTTGAAACTGACGAGGACAAGCTCAAGCTTTTTAAACAAATTCTTGAGGACAATAAAGGCTTTATTCGAACCTTGTTGGCAAAACGCATGCGCATGCGTGCTGTGCCTGCTGTCAAGTTTTTCCAAGACACTTCTATCACTGAAGGTATGCGAATTTCTAATTTGGTTTCGCAAACCCTAAACAGAGATAAAGAGCGTGCTGCAAGAGCGGGACGTGATTTGGAGCAAGAAGAAAGAGAAAAAATCCAGCAAGATGCCAACTATCAAGACAAGGATATGGACTAACAATGGCAAGACGCCGAAAAGGCAGGCCGATAAATGGTATTGTGTTGCTTGATAAACCCATTGGCATCTCTTCAAATGATGCGCTGCAAAAAGTAAAGCGAATCTTTTATGCTGCTAAAGCTGGGCATACTGGCGCACTTGATCCATTGGCGACGGGCATGCTGCCAATATGTTTAGGTGAGGCAACCAAATTTTCTCAATTTCTTTTGGATGCGGATAAAACATATGAAGTCACGGCCAAGCTAGGCATACGAACAACGACTTCAGATGCCGATGGCGAAGTAGTAGAACGTCACCCTGTCATTAGCAGTCAAGCTCAAATCCGAGAAGCTTGTTTATCTTTTCTTGGTAAAAGTAAGCAAGTACCATCGATGTTTTCTGCGTTAAAATATCAGGGCAAACCTCTGTATTTTTATGCTCGACAAGGAATCGAAGTACCACGAGAAGCGCGCGATATCACTATTTTTTCACTCGAGATCACACGAATTGATCATGATGAAGTGGATATGAAGGTGCATTGCAGTAAAGGGACTTACATTCGTTCCTTGGTAGATGACATTGGGCAGGTACTTGGTTGCGGCGCTTATGTTAGTCGGTTACATCGCAGTGCGGTCAGTGATTACCCAGAGGGAAAAGTCATTGGTATTGAAGCGCTACAATCAATGAGAGATGAAATTCATCAAGGTGAAACTGACGAATCCCCAGTGGATTTAATGGATGATAGCTTGTTTGCAAAATTAGATAGCTTGCTGTTACCAATGGATTCGACAGTTAAGAGCTTGAATAGCGTTTGTTTGGATGCCAGTAGTTGTCAGTATTTTCGCAATGGTAACCCTGTAAGTTGCAATGATTCTTTAAGCATTGCTTGTAATACGCAAGTAAGGGTTTACAGCCAAGCAAATAATCGGTTTTTAGGTGTCGGATTTATTGATGAAAACAATCAAGTAGCACCGAAAAGAACGGTGGTATATGCCGACTAGAGAAAGGTTGATATTGCTCACTAGATCGTTATAATACGCGCTCTTTCGACTCCGCTGAATTAGTGATCGGCGAGTCTCACTCAATTTGGAGAATATTATGTCACTAACTACACAAGAAACTGCAAAAATCGTTGCAGAATATGGCGTCAAAGAAGGCGACACGGGTTCACCTGAAGTACAAGTTGCTTTGCTAACTAGCAACATCAATAAACTTCAAGGTCACTTTGCTGATCACAAGAAAGACCACCATTCACGTCGCGGTTTATTGCGCATGGTAAGTCAGCGTCGTAAATTGCTTGATTACTTGAAAGGCAAAAACGTAGAACGTTATCAAGATCTTATTAAACGTTTAGGTCTACGTCGTTAATTCGATAATAGATTTAAAGAAAGGCGCTTCTTGAAGCGCCTTTTTTGATCCCGCTGTTTAAACATCTCCTTGTTTTTCACCTGACCAAGCAGAATTAACATCAGGTTAGTTAGATGAAGACCCTTAGCATTGAAAATATTTTGATATTGATAAAAAATAAAACCATATTAATAAAAGATAAAACCATATTAATAAAAGATAAAAATATATTGATAAACGATAAATATCGATCTATATTTGCTCCACAATATTAATAAGGAAAATATAAAATGAATTTATCAATGATTTTGATTCCTGTGGGCGTTGTGTATTTAGCAACACTATTTTATGTATTCAAACGCTTTGGATTTGGACTAGTAAAAATAACGGTAGACGATAAAAAACCAGTTCAACCAAAGCTGACCTCCTGGTTAAAAGCCCTATTGAACATGTTTTATCTATTGTTTTTATTCGGTTCAGTTTGCTGGCCAATTTTTGGGTTAGTGATGGGATTGTCTCAGTTGAACAATCCACAATGGGGTATCGATATGACCGTTTTTGGGAAATTTATTGTTGATGTAAATCAGTTAGCAGGAGTTGCAGTCGATGGACTAAGAGATCCGGTTTACTATGGCACATCTGAAATTCACATAGATACAGCTAATCGCTCTGCTTTTTGGGTATTCGCTCTCATTCAACAATTAATGTTACTCTCTAGTGCCTATGGAACTCGACAGTTGCAAATAATTGTAACTTCCTTGTCTGTAGGGGATAACTTTTCGTTGTTAAATATTCGATGTATCAGAAACTTGGGTATCCTCGTCGTGTCGTGGAATATAGTTATGCCATTCGCCAATTTTTTACTCGGTAATATCGCGTTGACCTCTGTTAATTTTAGTACGTCTGGTTTGTCTGTTGCTCCCGCACTGAGCCTAGATTTGATACCGTTATTTTTCGGAGCAATACTATTTCTGTTAGCTGGAGTCATGGAAGATGCCGCAAGATTACAACACGAACAGAGCTTAACGATATAATGGCTACTTCTATAAAAGTTAATCTTGCTCTCATGTTGCTGAAACGAAAAATGTCGTTAAGTGAATTGTCTGAAAAAGTCGGTTTAACGCTAGCAAATTTATCTATATTAAAATGCGGTAAGGCCAAAGCTATTCGGTTTTCAACGCTAATTTTGTTATGTGACGCGCTAGATTGCTCACCGGGGGATTTACTCGAGTTAGATAGTCACACCGAAGACAACTGAGTCTTCGGTAGAACCAATTGCTAGTTTTCAATTGGTTCTTGACTAGCGTAGAGTTTTTCCAGTTCGCTGTCGCTTAATAGCCCTACAAAAGGAGAATTTCTGCGCAATTTATTCATCTCTTTGGTATTCTCGCAAAGCTGCTGAGCTAGATGATGTACATCCTCTTTTAGCTCGATGATACCCTGCCAACTAATATACACACCATAGTATACTAACCCTTGTGCGAAACGCTGTTCTAGCTTTTCCTCAACCTGCTCGATTAAATCGGGTTGTTCAATGAGTTTGTGCGCAATTTCTCTATGTACCAACAATATTTGGTGGTCAATTAATGTGTCTTTATCTAATTTGTTCAACTGATTACCTAAAATATGTGTTCGTTATTTTTCTAACAAAGGTTCAAGCATTTTTTCTAAACCATTGACCTTAATTTCGTGCATTAACGCTAATTGTTCACCAAGTTTACCCCTTGGAAATCCTTGCTGATGAAACCAAACTAAATAGGGTTCGGGGAGATGTAGAAGCTTTCTTCCAGCATATTTACCAAAAGGCATTTGTTGATTTATTGTTTCTTTAAGGATGTTAGGATCTAGATTCATAGTGTGTTTTGTTGTGTGTTCCAAAGTTTAGTGTAGGCCCCATCTTGCGCTAATAAGGTATCGTGATCTCCTTGTTCGACAATCCGCCCTCTATCCATTACAACGATTTTATCGGCATCGACTATGGTCGACAATCTGTGCGCGATAACTAAGCTTGTATGGCCTTGCGACACTTCTTTTATTGCATCAAGAATGGCTTTTTCTGATTGGCTATCCAGTGAAGAGGTTGCTTCATCAAACACTAAGATGGGTGGTCGCTTAAGTATGGTTCGAGCAATAGCAACACGCTGTTTTTCACCACCGGATAACTTCAAACCTCTCTCGCCTACCTGAGTGTTTGCACCATCTGGCAATGAGTCAACAAATCGACGCAGGTGTGCTAGGTCAATCGCTTGTTGAACATCCTTCTCACTCGCTTCTGGTCTGCCATAACGGACATTTTCTAAAATCGTGTCGTTAAATAGAACGGTATCTTGTGGCACAATTCCGATAGATTTGCGTAATGATTGCTGAGATGTATTAGTTAAACTTTGACCGTCGATTTCTATTGTGCCGTCAGTGACGTCATAAAACCGAAACAGTAATTTTACTAAGGTTGATTTACCCGCACCACTTTCACCTACAACAGCGACTTTCTCTCCTGGCGCTATGGTAAAGCTCACATCATTAAGAATGGGCCTGTCGGAACGATAACTAAATTGAACTTGTTTGAATTCAATTTTGCCTTCGCTGACCACCAAACTTTTAGCATCCGTACTATCAGAAACAGTTGGTTTCTTAGCTAGCAAATTAAATAGGTTTTCTATGTTTGCCAAGGAACCACGAATTTCACGATAAACAAATCCAAGAAAGTTTAGCGGCATAAAAATTTGCATTGTAAAAGCGTTAATCAGCACAAAATCACCGATGGTCATTCTCCCTTCCGCCACACCATAGGCCGCCATTGCCATCATGGCGGTCATAGCAGAGGCAATGATGAAGGCTTGGCCACCATTTAATGCGAATAAAGACAATCTATTCTTTCGTCGGGCGCTTTCCCAACCTGCGAGATCTTTATCATAGCGATTGGCTTCATAAGATTCATTATTAAAGTATTTAACCGTTTCATAGTTGAGCAAACTATCTATTGCTCTGGAATTGGTATTTGAATCAGCAAGATTGACCTCACGTACATATTTGGTTCGCCAATCTGTGGCCTTCATTGAGAAAGTCACATAAGTGATAACCGAGAACAAAATGATGGCGGCGAAGCTGAATCCATAGTTATAGAACAACAAACCGACAACCATAGTAATTTCAATCAGAGTAGGGCCAATATTGAACACCATAAAACGCATTAAAAAGCTAATTCCACTGGTACCACGCTCGATATCTCGAGAAAGCCCGCCTGTCTGTCTATTTAAATGAAAATCAAGATCGAGTCTGTGTAAATGTTCAAAGACTTTGAGGCCAACTCTTCTCATTGCGCGCTCGGTGACTCGGCCAAACAGCGTATCTCTAACTTCTCCCATTATCACATTGATTAATCTTAAAGAGCCATATGCGATAATAAGCGCGATAGGGACTGCAATGAGTTTTTCAGCGTCTGAGGTGAGGTTAAGTTGATCTACGGTATGCTTCAGCACGAAGGGCAGCCCGACACTCGCTACTTTTGCTGCAACCAGGCAAAGAAATGCTAGAAAAACACGTTGTTTGAATTCAAGCAAGAAGGGCCAAAGTTGTTTAAATATACCCCAATTAATCGGTGTGTCTGGGTCGACAGGGATTCGTCTGGAACGCATAGTGACTTATATGGAATATTGAATGCTAAAAGTTTAACAGGACAAGATAAGAACTACACGGTTTCCTGAATCATTTCTCGCACCTTATGATACCTTTCAAGCTGCTCGTCGTTTAACGCACCGTTTTCAATTACTCTAATGCAGCTGTCTACTAATTTGGCATTGGCACTTTCAGATTTGTCAGCATTGCTATTCATTGCAATTGCTTGAAGCAAATTCAATGCAATGGAAACGTTTTTCGGCATGACCACAAATGCTTGTCTAAACACATGCAGTGCCTCATCCAATTCGCCTTTTTTGTAGTAATCTACCGCTGAGTTGTTGAGTTCTTTGGGAGTCTGCTTAATGGTAGATCTTTCCTCACGTTCTTGTTGCACATAGTGAAGAAATAAACTGCCTTGTTGCTCGTCCTTTTTACACCGTTTCTCAATCAAATCTAGAACGGCACTGGATTTTTCATAGAAGCCTAATTCATGAAACGCTTTGGCTTTGTCCAATAGCGCATCCATGTTGTCTGCATCCCAATTATCATTCTCAATTTGATCAAGTAAGGCTTTGGCGTTTTCTTTTTCATCTTGCAAGTACAATAGGCGTGCATCGATCACTTTAATTTGGTCATGTAATTCTGCTTTAGGAAAAGCAGATTTAAACTGTTTTACATATTCGTTTGCTTGCTTAAGCAGCTTATAAGTTTCAGATTCATCAGACGTCATCGCAAAATCAATGCCCGCACGAGCTACATTCAAATAATTTTCCGGTTTATCATGAATGGAGTCTTTAGCAAATCTTACGATTTTCTTAGCGGCTTCAAATTGTGTTTCGTAGTCGTGGGTAATTCTCGATAAATCTAATGCTGTTTTATGGCGTCTGATATTTCGCGGGGATATTTCCGTTGCGACAACCACGCACTCCAGTGCGGCATCGAAGTCTTTTTGCTTAATTTGCAATGCTGACAACAAATCGTAAGCCGCGAGTTGTGAGTCTTTCTTAAACGCCAAACGTAAAACCAGTTTTTCTGCTTCTTCGTCTTCATTCAAATGAATAAAAGCATTTACCAAACCCAATTGCGCCCATGTAAAGGGTTGCACATTAATGATAGCTAAATAGAACTCTTTTGCTTGTTCGTAATGACCACAGGCGAGCAACAATTCTCCTTTAGTTTTCAATGCCAGTGGGAAAAACTCTGAATTTTTAGGTTTAGTTAAAAATAATTCGACTTCCGCTAGCGCCTTGGTAAGTTGACCTCGTCCCATGAAACCATAGACTCTTTTCAGGGCTTGCTTGCGAGTTAATACTTTGGTCAGTCTTTTGTCTAAATCGTTTACGGTGAATGGCTTGGCTAAAAAGTCGTCTGGTTGTAGCTCAACAATACTGTGGACTAAATCAGATGTAGTATCTGCACTTATGAAAATAAACGCACAACTGGGCTGTAATTCGCCATTGTGTTTCAACTGGTCATACAAATAGTAACCATCCTGATCCTTTTTGAGGTTGTAAGAACAAATAATTAGGTGAAATTGCTCATGACGAATTTTGGTCAGTGCGTGTTGTGCTTTGTCTACATACGTAATGTCATTGAAACCCAGTTCTTCCAATGAATACTTCATGTATCCTTTGGCCAAAACTTGGTCATCGACAATGAGAACTTTCGTATCTTTCGCTAATTTTGGATTCATAGACAGACTGATTTACGCACGTGTAAATAGGTTATCGTACTTGTTGGCAATTTGATAAGGGAATTTCGAGAATAATTCTATACAAAAGATTTGCAAACCTTGATTTAAGTTTTTATCTGATTCCTACCATTTGCTTTGGCTTTGTACAAATTGTTGTCTGCTTTCTCAATTAACTGCAATTGATCGAGCTGCTTATCTTCAAACATAGAACCACCGATGCTAACGGTGAGTTTTTCAAAAGGAGATGCTGGGTGAAGGATTGCTAATTCTTCAATGTTATTGAGGATACGTTTTGCCACGTGAACTAAGCCGTCATGTTGCGTATCTGGAAGAACGATTGCGAATTCCTCACCGCCAAATCTAGCCACTGCATCAGAAGGTCTGCTCAAGGATGATTGTAGAGATTTAGCCACAATTTTTAGTACTTCATCTCCTCTAAGGTGACCGAATGTATCATTAAAATTCTTAAAGTAATCAATATCAATGAGTAAAAAACCTAAACTGGCTTTATTGCGACTGGCTAGCCGCATTTGCTCATCCAGATAATAGTCCAAATAACGCCGATTCAGGATATTGGTCATGCCGTCAATGGTTACCAACTCCTTAAGTTTATCTGTGAGCAATTTAACAGAAAGATGCGAATTGACTCTGTTGCGCAAGGTTTTAATAGAGTAGGGCTTGTTTATGAAATCGTTGGCACCCGCATCCCAGCACTGATCTTCTGTTGTAGGGTTAACGTCAGCGGTCATGAATATTATCGGGATATGGCTAGTGGTGGTATCATTTTTCAATACCCTGCATGCATCAAGCCCGTTGATTGGTTTCATATTAATATCCATCAATATGATATCGGGAAGCGATTCCGCACAAAAATCAATAGCCGCTTGACCATCAGTGACGTGATGAGTAACAAAACTGTCAGAAAGGGCACTCATTGCGATCACCGCACTAATGGTTTCATCTTCCACGATCAGCACAGTCGCTTGGCGGTCATTATGCGAGGAATCCCTCAACAATTCCGAATAGATAACTAACTCCTTCCTATAAAAATAACGATATTTCGTTTATTCGTCGTAAAAGTACCCAATATATAATGTACATTGAGACAAGAAAACAAGACTTTGAATTTATACAAAGGTTTGATTATACAACAATATTTTTTAGAAACCATCGTATAACAACAAGTCCGCGTACCTAAAATGTTATACCTGAAAAATTTTCGCTTTAGTATTTTAGGCGTGCAAGTGTCCTTGCTAAATGAGGTTAAACTATTGCAGAAGAACAGGTCTATCAGTGTATTCGAGAAAATGGGCGGGGAAATATTGAGTCATTTTCACCACTGTCTGTAGCGACAGTGGTGAAGATTTAACGATTGCTATTACGTTTAGGTCTGACCTAAACGTAACGATTGACAATGTTTTCAAGTAGTTCTTGTCTGCCAGAAACCGCAGACGGATTCACATTATTGCTATGCACATAGGCAGACAGACTATCTAGGCTTTCTTGACCGGCAAGAATTCGCTTACCTAACTCTTTATTCCAACCCGCGTAGCGATTATCTACAAAGTCAGAAAGTGGCGCATCTTCAATGAGCTTAGCTGCATTAAGTAAAGCTTTAGCCATGACATCCATACCACCAATATGGCCATGAAATAAGTCGTCTCTTTCAGTAGATTGGCGACGAATCTTCGTGTCGAAATTGAAGCCACCTGATGTTAAACCGCCAGCTTTTAATATTTCGTATACGACTAATGTGCATTCGGCAACGTCATTTGGAAATTGATCGGTATCCCATCCATTTTGCGGGTCGCCTCGGTTGGCATCGATACTTCCCATAATTCCTTCTGCGCAAGCAACCGCTACTTCATGATGGAAACTATGACCAGCCAAAGTTGCATGGTTTGCTTCAATATTTACTTGTACTTCTTTTTCTAGCCCGTGCTTGTGCAGAAAACCAGCTACCGTCGCAGTATCGTAGTCATATTGATGTTTAGTGGGCTCTTGAGGTTTAGGTTCTATTAGAATTGCGCCCTTAAAGCCTATTTTATATTTGTGTTCAATGACCATTTTAAGGAAGCGAGCATATTGCTCTCCTTCACGCTTAAGATCAGTATTAAGCAAGGTGTCGTAGCCTTCACGCCCGCCCCAAAGCACATAGTTTTCACCACCTAGTTTATGAGTGGCTTCAAGAACATGCTTAACTTGCGCTGCTGCATAGGCAAACACCTGAGGATCAGGATTAGTTGAACCACCGGCGCAAAAACGCGGATTAGAGAAGAGATTCGCTGTGCCCCAAAGCAATTTGGTACCAGTTCGCTCCATTTCTTGACCAAAAATATCAACAATTTTTCTGACGTTGTCATGACTTTGTTGCAGCGACTCACCTTCTGGAGCAATATCTGTGTCGTGGAAACAGAAATAGGGCACATTCAGTTTTTCGAAAAACTCAAAGGCTACTTTAGCTTTTTCAACAGCATGTTCCATTTGATCACCAAAGGGGGATATCCATGGACGGTCAAACGTACCTGCACCGAAGATATCCGAACCCGGCCAACAAAAGTTATGCCAATAACAAGCGGCAAAACGTAAATGTTCTTTCATTGTTTTGCCAAGCACTACACGGTTCTCGTCATAGTGACGAAAAGCCATTGGGTTAGTAGAATCTTCGCCTTCGTACTTAATCTTCTCTACGTTTTGAAAAAATGGTTCGCTCATAGCTCTCTCCTGAAGTCGCTTAATCTTTTTTGGTTAAAAGTGGTTAACAAGTTGTTTATACAATTGTTGAAATTTTTGATGTTGTTCTGAATAGTAATCTTGCATCACGGGAACTGGCTCAATGACCTGGATAATTTCTCCAGGCTTGCAAACTTCCTGTGCAGTAAGTTGGTTTATTCCAATTCGAGCAAGACGCGCCGCGCCAAAAGCAGGCCCCACTTCTCCACCTTGACGATAGGTAAGTGGTTTGTTTAATACACTCGCTAAAATACGCCCCCAAAGAGTGCTCTTGGCACCACCTCCAATCACTGAAACCTCATCGATTTGTGTACCAGCGCTTAGTAATGCCTGCTGACCATCGGCAAACGCAAATGCGACACCCTCCAGCACTGCTCTACAAAGAACTGCGGCATCAGAATCATGAGTTAAACCAAAAAATATTCCTTTGGCATTCGGGTTATTGTGCGGCGTGCGTTCACCAGATAAATAGGGTAAAAAAGTCACCGCACAGGGTGAGTTGAAATCCAGTTTTTCTACTTCTTTTAGAAGACTCGCTTCATCAGCAAAGTCTGTTAGTTTCGTTACCCAAGAAAGACAACTAGCTGCACTTAAAATGACAGACATTTGATGCCAAGTATTGGGGATACAATGACAAAAGGTGTGTACAGCGCTATCAGGATTAGGCAGATAACTTTCGCTTGCGACAAAGTAAACGCCAGATGTGCCGAGTGACAAGAATGCCTGGTTTGGTTTGATCACCCCAATCCCTGTGGCACCAGCAGCATTGTCTCCACCCCCGGCGACGACAGCTACTTGTTTCATTTGCCAAGCAGATGAGACTTCTTTCGATAGATAGCCTGTTATTTCTGAGCCTTCATAAAGCAAAGGCATGTGTTCTTCAGTTAAATTTGTTGCAGACAGCATTTCTTTTGACCACTTACGTTTAGCTACGTCTAACCATAGTGTACCCGCGCTATCAGACATATCAGACGCATAGTCGCCTGTCATTAAGAAACGTAAATAGTCTTTAGGTAATAATACTTTTGAAATTTTCCCGAAGTTTTCAGGTTCATTTTTTTTCAGCCAGGCTAATTTGGGGGCAGTGAAACCCGGCATTGCAATATTACCAGTGATCTTCCGAAGTTGCGGTACAGCAGCTTCCAATTCGATACATTCAGCAGCGCAGCGGCCATCATTCCAAAGAATAGCGGGGCGAATTATCTGGTTACTATCGTCGAGCAAAGTCGCACCGTGCATTTGACCAGACAGACCAATTGCTTTTACTGATAGAAGAAGTTCAGGATGTTGGCTATTGATTTGACTAATTGCATCGTTGGTCGCTTGCCACCAGTGTTGTGGATCTTGCTCTGACCACATGGGATTAGGGCGACTCACTTCAAGGGAGCTAGTTGCCTGAGCGATTAAAGTATCATTGTCGTCCAATACAATAACTTTTACACCAGAAGTTCCTAAATCAATGCCTAAATACATAATTATCCAACAATAATATTTTCTGTTAGTATAGTGTTAGCGCTAACACTATACTTGTTTACACTTTGCTTCAAGGTAAAGCAGTTTATTTAAACAGTTATATTCTTTACTTTTTATGGTTGGGATCTATCTAGATAGCGCTGAATTAGATTTTTATCATGCTACCTCGTAACCATTGCAGATGCGACGGATGCAGAGTTTTTAGGAATTAACCAATGCCACAAATGAAACGAGCCAGAATCCAAGATATTGCCGATAAATCGGGTGTATCCATGATGACGGTGTCTCGTGTATTAAACCGAGTAGGTAAAGTTAGTGATAAAACTAGAGATAAAGTACTAGCAGCTGCAAAAGAACTGAATTATCGCCCGAATGTGTCGGCTCGTCGATTGGCGAGTAGCAAATCTTTTTTCTTAGGGTTAATTTATGACAACCCAAGTGCATCATATGTCAGTGAATTTTTGCTCGGTTCCTTAAAACGTTGTCGAACTTTAGGCTATCATTTGGTCGTTGATCAAGTTGACTCAGATATGAACAGAACGATCGAATCGGTTAAAGAACTCATAGAAGTTACACAAGTCGATGGTATTATTTTACTGCCCCCCGTATCTGACAATGAAACGATTTTGAATACGTTGATAGCGTCAAGTGTTCCTTTTGTGCGTATATCACCGAATTCGAATTTGACACTGTCCCCATACGTTTGCATGGATGATTACCAAGCTGCATTTGATATGACAGAAAGCTTAATTAAATCTGGCCATTCACAAATAGGGCACATCATCGGTGATCCTAAACTCGGCTCGAGTCGTTTGCGTTATCAAGGTTATTTAGACGCCTTACGCTCAAATCAAATTAGTGTCCCGCCTGATTTTGTTGAGCAAGGCTATTTTACTTATAAGTCAGGTCTTGCGGCAGCGCAAAAAATATTGGCGCATGCTCAAAAGCCTACTGCGATCTTCGCGGGGAATGATGACATGGCAGCGGGATCAATCTCTGCTGCTCGCATGCTCAACCTAAACGTTCCCAGCGATCTTGCCATCGTTGGTTTTGATGACACCATTTTAGCGACTACGGTATGGCCAAATATATCAACGATCAGACAACCTATTACCAAAATGGCGGAAGCGGCAATTGAGATGATGACTTCGGGTAAGTTTGAGGACTTAACGGATGTAAACACGAGTGAATTTCGAAAAGTACTTGATTTTGAAATTATCACTCGCGAGTCAAGTAAAGCGCTAATAAGTTAATTTTACGTTTTTTACGTTGCAGATCCTCCTCGCTTAATTTTTAATCTTTTGTGCTTTATAAAATACCACCGTATTTCAATGGTTTACTAAAATACCGTGCGTTTACGTGATTGAAATTGACTGTATATGCTTGACTATGTTTGTTTTG
>CANNDC010000011.1 GCA_947503265.1 uncultured Alteromonadaceae bacterium | reverse complement strand
AGAATTTAGCTCAAATCTAAACTGACAGTCACCATTTGAAAAACGGGTAACTGTCAGATCAAGTCTGAGCTACTACATTTTAAAATATCTAACACGTCTTTACCGCCCAAGCATTGTTCAAAACCCCTGACACGTATTTACCGCCCAAGCATTGTTCAAAACCCCTGACACGTCTTTACCGCGAAGGCGGTAACCTCCCAATTACCCTATCAAACTCAATCAAACGCTTTTTACCTATTTCAATCTACAAATCTTGTCAGCAAAAATTCAACTCATTGATAGGTCCATTTTTCCAAGCTTAGTTCCATTTTCCGATTCTTTTCTCGCACAATTATGAATTCTCTATATCCTCAAACTTCTCAAAATAAACAAACTTGTCTAAGTCGAATTCCCAATCAATTGATGCAGCAGCGAATGTCTATTCGGTGAGGACAAAAAGGACATTTTTATTGTACTCATGGGGTGGATTTTGGAGATCACCGCCTACGCGGAGATGACAGAAGGTGGTAGCGACGAAAGCATTGGTCAAAACACCTAAGGTGTCTTTACCGCGAAAGCATTGTTTTAAAATATCTAACACGTCTTTACCGCGGAGGCGGTAACCTCCCAATTACCCTATCAAACTCAATCAGAATTTCGAGTTTGGTCAAAACTTCTATTTAAAATAGTCGAATTGCGGTTATGCTAATTCACTTAAATTTATTCCCTTTACGCAATTTCTTCCTGCCCCTTTGGCTGAATAAAGCTGTTCATCGGCTATCCTTATTAATTCAGTTGGCTCAACTTCACTGGATGGCATTGCACTCGCAACACCGGTACTCACAGTCACCCTCGCCTCTTCTCTATCACCCTCGCCATTGGTAAATGAAATGATGCTTTCACCAATGCCCAGACGGATATCCCGAGCTACTTTTAATGCTCCTTGTAGATCTGTATTGGGTAACAAACATGCAAATTCTTCTCCGCCATATCTAGCAACCATGTCATTGGGTCGATTGATTTTATTCGAAATGATCTGTGCGATAGTCCTTAAACATTCGTCACCTGCCTGATGACCATATTCATCGTTAAACGCTTTGAAATGATCCACGTCTATCATCAACAATGAAAAGGGCTTTTTCTCTCTTGTACAAGCCATCCAGCCAGATAAAAGCTGCTCATCAAATTGGTAGCGATTGCTGATACCCGTCAGTCCATCGATCAACGCCAATGAGCGCAACATATCTGATTGTCGTTTAATCTGAACATGGTTTACAACGCGTGCCCATGTAATCAGAGGGTTGATAGGCTTGCGAATAAAATCGACTGCACCAATTTCAAACCCTTTTACTTCGTCTTGTTCTGTAATGTTAGCGGTTACAAAAATCACAGGTATGTGGGAAGTGCTGACATTCGACTTAATCTTTTCACAAGTCTCATAGCCATTCATTTTAGGCATATTGACATCGAGTAACACTAAGTCAGGAATCAGTTCTGAGCACATCTTCAGACACTGTTCACCATCACTTGCCATAAATATATGGAACTCTTCTTGAAAAATCTCATAGATTTGCCTAACAACTAACGGTTGATCGTCTACGATGAGCAATACAGGTTTGCTTTCCTCTATTCCGGGTAACTTAATCTTATCGTTTCGCATACTTTATTTCGTTTTGGTTGTCTGACTGGCCAGCGCTTAACAGCGCAATTGCTTCTTTAAATTTTAATTGATTTACATAATCGCTTAGCTCAATCAATAGTTGGCTATTCGGTTTTTGACGTTTCACCCTTTCAATATGGGAAATTGCCGACAAATCGTTGTCCTCGAGCATGCTTTTAAGTTCATTGATCTGATTTTGCGTTAGTCCAGCACTACTAAAGTTGCTGCTATGTCGTTTCTTGGTTGTGGATACCTTGAAGGTTTTCTTCAGTGACTCAAGTGCTTCATTTTGGGATTCTAAAAGTGCGTTTTTTGCCCGCTGATATTCCGACTTGTACAGTAGGTTTGCTCTCACAATTTGTCTTAATTTCTGTACTTTACTCACGACATCTATCGCGCCAATGGTCGCTGCATTACCTTTCATGGTATGTAAAATTTCTCTTGCGCCCTCATAGGACGGCAGCTCATCGATCAAGTCAAGTTTAGTGGTAAGTAGACGGAAATCGTCTTCGTATAAGCCGATCATTTGCCTGACTAGCTCAATATTGTTGGCAAATCGCGCGAGGATTATTTTTTTCGGCTCAATCTGTTTGTTGGACTCAGAATTAATGACTGTTGATGATTTGAATGAATTCTTGTTATCTAAGATGTCGGTTATTTTGCTAACAAGCAAATTGTAATCTAGCGGTTTGGCGATATGTGCGTCCATTCCTGCCTGAAAGCACTTCCACTGATCTTCTGGTGAACGATCCGCGGTGACAGCGACAATTGGAATCGAAGCGAGTTTTGGATCTTGACGAATAATTTTTGTTGTTTCAATGCCATCTATCTCAGGCATATGAATATCCATCAAAATAACTTGAAAAGTGGTAGTATTTGCACGCAAGGTTTCTAGTGCTTCTCGGCCATTTTCAGCCAAAGTTACCATTACGCCAGACAACTCCAACAGTTGTTTAAGGGTTTGATTGCTTAGCCTGTTGTCATCTACGACAAGTATATTTAGCCCTTTTAATCGATTCATCAAACTGCTCCCACTTAAACTAAGTGAAGAAAAAGCCAGACATTCTAGTCTGGCTCCCTCGTTTCACCTTAAGCCGTTGTTTCCTGCAATGATTTCATTTGATCATGCACGACCTGAGCGTCTGCTAATATGTTTAGTAAGGCTTGATTGCAGGCCGTGGGTTGGTCCTCTTCGAGGGCGTCCTTGATTACTTCTAGAGTTTTGTCTTCTACTTCTTCTAGCTGGTCCACAAAAGTGTGGTCACTATCAGGGGAGACCGCACTGAGAATCTTAGTGTACATTTTTCTAGCATCTACCGAGAATGAGGTGCTATTTTCCACTTCCCCTTGTTCTGCAATAGCAAAAGGTTGCAATTTTTCTACCGCCTCGCGTTTAATTCGCAGCATTCGCCCAAAGGTTGTTTTGACACCATGCCCTTGAACTTTATCTAAGGCATCTTCATAGAAGTTGATACCTCCCTTAAGTACTTTGATGATGTCCGCTACTTTTTCAACTTGTCTCACTTGATTAGACATAAAATTCTCCTCTTGTGACTAAAATAAAATTAGTGGTGCAGTGTCTTAACTGCGTTAGGTCTTCCAATTTATCCTGATATAAAAGAGCAACTAGCGGACCAACTTTTTTAAGCTATAAAAAATGGTAGGGTTTTAAATATACCTATTGATTTCATTGAGCTGGGGCAGATTTTTCTCAAATGATAGCGTGGAGTCGTGGTTCGAAATATTGCGGCACAAAATGAAAATATTGCAGTTATGATGAACAATTTTCAGAGTATGGAGATCAATTTTCAAAGTTTGACCAGCAATTTTCAGAGTAGAGGTGACGAACTTCAGAGTAGGGAAAATGCCCTACTCTGATTGTTGGAAATCTAAATTTAATCTTCCTGATCAGCGTTTTTTCCTTTGCTATTGTTCGAGTCAGCCTCGCCTGATTCCCTCTCGCTGCTCTCTTCATTACTGCTTCTGTCACTCAACATTGTGTTAAGTTTTTCACCAACTTTCGCACCAAAATCAAGAGTTCGAATAGGGAACGGAATCAATATGCCAGCTTCTTCCAGTGCCTTTTTCACTTCTACCACTGCGGTGTGCCTAGCTACCATAAAGCCGGGTTCTCCAGGGTAGTCAATCCAAAACCAAACAAGTAGGTTAATGCTACTATCACCAAAGCTTTCAGCGAAAACACCTGTTTCTTCTTTCTTAATAACGAAGTCACATTTGTTTATTGCTTCTACCAATATCTCGCTGGCTTTTTGCGGATCATCTGCGTAGGAAATTCCGACAGGAACCTCAATTCGTCTTTGGCCAGTTGTCGTGTAGTTTGTTAGTACATTACGAAAAAGTATTTTGTTTGGAATAACCTCTAATTGTCCAAAAAAGGTTTCAACCAAGGTGTTTCTTAAGTTAATTGTTTTTACCGTACCGAAAACCTTATCAGCTTCAATAACATCACCAATTTGAAAGGGCTTTCTGATCCCCATGGCGATACCTGCTATCAGGTTTTCCGCCATGTCTTGGAACGCGAATCCTATTGCCAGGCCTACGATACCGGCACCGGCTAGTAGTGACGTAACTGTGCCGGTAAGCCCAAGAAACTCCAAAGCGATGAATATACCCAGTATTAATACGGTCACTTTGATCATTGCAGCCAGCAATCCGGCAATTTGCTGGGACTCAAGAGTTTTAGTCAATACCTTTCTCGCCGCTTTTCCCACGTAACGAGAAATAAAGGCGAACAAAATCGCTATTAATAACGCGACGACAAAATTGGGTAGATGTTTTATGGACTCTTCCAGCCATCCTTGCAATTTTTCATTGATAAGTTGATAAAATTTATCTAAAGCAATTATTTCTTCCATAACATTCCTATTCGGGGTGTTGATCAACGAGCAAGTACAATTATTTAAACAAACATTGTGCCAGTCGACGAAAGCCCCAATAAATATGGCTTTAATTTTGCTTTAAACACAGATAGGTGAGAAAAGTAAGAACAATCCGGTAATCTTTACACGGGGCAAATGTAAAATTTATACATATAGACCAAGAATAAAGCCGTTTCAAAAAATGCTCCTTTACCGCAGATTGACGTATAATAATGATTGATTTTTTTTGAAGGATTTACATGTGTTGAATGTTCTATTGGTCGATGATGACGCTGAGTTTACCGACGTTGCATGTCATATTATTGAATTCCTTGGTCACGAAGTTTCGGTGGCAGGAAACCTAAAAGAGGCAAATCAATGGTTAGAACATCAATCATTCGATCATATTCTCCTTGATTTTATGCTGCCTGATGGCAGTGGACTTCATCTTATCGATGATTTAAAGAAATCAGGTAAAGACGCATATATCACTTTGATTACAGGGCATCCATCTGTAAAAGGGATGTTGTCTGGGTTATGTGGACCTAAGATAAATTATCTGGTTAAACCCCTGCAACGGGAAGATATTGAAACAGTTTTAAATCGAAAATCCCAAAAACGTGCTACTCCAAACACATCTCTACACTCTGAGTCCTTGCACTTCGGTTGTCTTATCGGCGAATCCCCGCAAATGTTAGCGCTTTATCAAATGATTGAGCGCGTAGCCAATACGCAAGCAAATGTTATGTTGATGGGCGAGAGTGGTGTGGGCAAAGAAGTGGTTGCACAAGCTATTCATTCAGCCAGTAAAGCGACGGGTCCGCTGGTGACAACCAATTGCGGTGCCATGTCAAAAGAGTTGATTGGAAGTGAGTTATTTGGTCACGAAAAAGGCGCTTTCACAGGTGCTGTCGGTAAGAAAGATGGCGTGTTTGTACGTGCTGAAAACGGAACCTTGTTTCTAGATGAAGTCACAGAAATGCCAATTGACATGCAACCTAATTTACTGCGGGTGCTCGAGTCGAAAAGAGTCACGCGAGTCGGTGGAACCAAAGAGATAGATGTCAATTGTAGGGTAGTTTCTGCTACAAACAGAAGCGTCGAAGAATTAGCGGAAGATAAAATATTGCGCGAAGATGTTTATTTCCGACTGGCTGTATTCCCAATTAATATTCCAGCATTGAGAGAAAGAAAAGAAGATATTCCCTTACTAGCACAAGCTTTTTTAGCGGAATTAAATCAAGAGAATGGCACGAGTTTAGAGTTGAAAGAAGAGCACCTAGCCAAACTCGCTGAATATGAATGGCCTGGAAATGTCAGGGAATTAAGGCATGCCATACATAGAGCGTTTATTATGAGTGACCCTAAAACTAGTGATTTAGCACTACCAAGTGATTTCCAATCGCCTTTTGGTCAATCCTCTAAGTCACACGCTACTAATATTGCCGCAGGTCAAACGATAGAAGATGTTGAGAAAGAATTGATCCGCGCAACACTCGAACAAGTCAATGATAATAAAACTGCCGCAGCGGAAATGCTTGGGATAAGTACCAAAACACTTTACAACCGCCTCCATGCTTACGGAGACTTTGAAGAATAAGGATGCAATCAAACCATGTCAGAAACAGCTTCTAACACCAACATCCGCACTTTGATACATGATGCCAGAGGCCCATTAAATCGCATCTCGATGAACGCTGAGCTTGTTAAAATGGTAATCGAAAATGACTTGCCTAAAGAAAAGGCAGTGCTGGCCTTGGAGAAAATTATCGTTGCCTGCCAAGACTGTAGCGAAAAACTACAAGACATAAGCAATTTGCAAAAGGACAGCTAAATTGAGTGATAGCTCTCCACCAATAAGACAGGTGAGTAAAATAAACAATGCAGGTTAAACTATTCGCTAAAAACTCGAGAGCATTCTGGGCCCTAGTGTCGTTTATTGTGCTCGTCATTATTTGTGCAAATGCATTTTTGGCAGTTAAAACCACCAAAGATTTAGCCAATGTTCAGAAAAGCCTGACAAACACAGGCAATATATTACTGGTGTTAGATGATCTCCATCTGATGATCCTATCGGCTGAAAGTAGTCAAAGAGGATTTTTACTCACGGGCGTAAAAGAATATCTAGCCCCTTACACTCGGGCTGTCAAAGATTTATCTGACCAAATTGACAGTGTCCAAACTCTCGATACCGAAATTACAGGGCAGCAAGGCTTAATTGATGAGTTAATTTTACTGACTCGAGAAAAAATGGATGAGTTAGAAAAAACCGTCCTACTCGCGTTAAACGACAAAGAAGCTGCGGCGATGGCCATTGTCAACACAGGCGAAGGACGGGATTTGGCTAAGGAAATTCGCAGCAAGTTCTCAATCATTATCAATAATGAGGTCGCCCACAGGGAAAGATTGTATGCCAAATTAGAAAGAGTGGAACAAGAATCTATTTTAATCTTTATTGCTTCTGCTTTTACCAGTGCTTTTTTGCTGTTGGGTATGATTGCTGCCGTGCGGTTGAATATGCGAAATGAAGAGAAATACAAGGCTTCCTTACTTAAACAAAATGAAGAACTGGCGCAAAAAGTCGAAGAGCGTACACAAGAGTTGACCCTTTATTCAGAAGAACTTGCAAGAAGTAACCGAGAATTAGAAGATTTCGCGTTTGTGGCATCTCATGATTTGCAAGAACCACTTCGCAAAATCAGAGCTTTTGGTGACCGCTTACATTCTAATTATGCTGAGCAGTTAGGGGAAAAAGGGGCCGATTACTTAGTTCGAATGAAAAATGCAGCTGAGCGAATGTCAAACCTGATAAGCGATTTGTTGGCGTTTTCCCGTGTAACCACCCGTGGCAAAGAATTTATTGAAGTCGACCTCAACGATATATTGAAAGAAATTTTAAATGATCTAGAGATAGCCATCGAGGAATCAAACGCGGAAATCTGTATAGATGAATTACCGCTGGTTCAAGCCGATCCAAGTCAGATGCATCAGGTTTTTCTTAATCTGTTGTCCAATGCCATAAAATTTAGGCGAGCAGATACGTCGCCGGTTGTGCATATCGCTTATAAAACAGAAGATATTGAAGACGGCATAACAAAAGACGTTGCCACTTGGAATGTTTTTATAATAAAAGACAATGGCATTGGTTTTGAGCAGGAGTTTGCGGAAAAAATATTTGTTCCTTTTCAGCGCTTGCATGGGAGAAGTGACTACAAAGGAACTGGAATCGGGCTCGCAGTTTGCCGTCGAATTGTCGAGCGACATGGCGGAACAATTTCTGCTCAGAGTGAAGTAGGTTCAGGTACTGTATTTACCATTAAGATGCCTCAGGATGTCACATTGAACCAAGTTGGTTGAAATGCACGAAGCTATAAAAAATGAAAGCAATAAGAAAAAAACAATAACAATAAGTGAGAAGAACAATGCGAGATTTAAATAAAAAGCCTGTCACCATATTGATGGCTGACGATGATGAAGACGATAGATTGTTGACGCAAGACGCCTTGCAAGAAAGTCGCGTTTTAAACAACTTAAAATGTGTGGTCGATGGTGTTGAGTTAATGGATTATCTCAATCGCAAAGGAAAATACCAAGATGTTGTTGAGTACCCTAGACCGGGTTTAATTCTTTTAGATCTAAATATGCCCAGAAAAGATGGGCGAGAAGCGCTTAAAGAAATAAAAGATAGCCCCGACCTAAAGAGTATTCCAGTAGTTATTCTGACCACATCAAAGGAAGAGGAAGACATGGTTCGCGGCTATGGTTTGGGTGCTGCATCGTATATCACCAAACCCGTCAATTTCGAAGATTTGGTAGAGTTGATGAAAGCTTTGGGTAAATATTGGGTAGAAATAGTGGAATTACCGACCCAAGACTAGACGTTAGGTGACTAATTTGGTTAGCAAAACAGCACGGATCCTTATTGTCGAAGATGATGAAGATGATTTTATCCTCACCAGTGATCATCTACACCAACTCGACAAATATAGCTTTAGCATAGATTGGGTGACCAATAGAAATGATGCGTTGGCCGAGCTGGAACAAAACCAACACGATATTTGTTTGATGGACTATCGGCTTGGACAGCATACCGGCATTGACGTTTTAAACGAAGCAAAAAAACGTGGATCAAACGTACCAATCATCATGCTGACCGGCCAATCCGACGATGAATTGGATCAAGCGGCATTGGATGCAGGAGCAGTGGACTATCTGGTTAAAGGCGATATTTCTAATGCGAGATTTGCGCGGGCAATTCGCTACGCTATCGCGCGCCAAGAGCTGCAACATGCGAGACAAGAAAACATTGATGCCGCAACTAAAAACCAGTCTAAAGATCGATTTCTAGCTCACCTTAGTCATGAATTAAGAACGCCGCTAACCTCTGTTTTGGGGTATACCGAACTGTTACTCAATAGTGATAAAGCGAAGGATGCCAAAAAAGAGCTTTCGACCATTCTCAACAATGGTAAGCATTTGCTTAGTTTGCTAAATGATATTCTTGATTTGTCGAAAATATCTGCGGGAAAGCTACAACTAGCCCCTACACCTATTGTGTTGAGTAGTTTTATCGCCGACGTACTCACTTTAATGCAAATTCCCGCAACAGAAAAAGGGCTTGCACTTAAGTTTGAATCGTCTGACAAAGTGCCACAAGTAATTGACGCGGATATCACTCGATTAAGGCAGGTACTGATTAATCTTATTTTTAATGCGATTAAATTTACCTCTGAAGGTGAGGTGGTCATTTCAATCGAATACGATGCATTGCGCAGCCAAGACAAAATTCAATTTGATGTTGTAGATACTGGGGTGGGTATTCCGGAAAACAAAATTCATACTATTTTTCAGCCATTTCAACAAATTGAAGACATGGTTTCAAGGAAAGAGCAGGGTGCGGGATTGGGGTTGGCGATTTGCAATGAACTAATCCGATTAATGGATGGCAAAATCTCGGTTTCATCTAAGGTAGGTAGAGGAAGTTGTTTCAGCGTTGTATTGCCCTTGTCTCAGAAAAGACAACAAGACCTTCATGACCTCGATTTCGATATTTCTCAAGTTCAAGAAAAAGTGACATTTCCAGCACTCAAAGGCAATGTGCTGGTGGTTGACGACATTGAAGATATTCGAAACTTAGTAGGGCACTTCCTTAAGTCTTTTGGGCTAAACGTATCTTATGCATCAAATGGCAAAGATGGGTTAGACAAAGCCTGCGAGGCTAATGGCAACTATGATGTGATCATTATGGATATCCACATGCCTGTTATGGACGGACGGGAGGCGATAGTTAAGATGCGCGAGGCGCAAGTAGATATACCAGTGTTTGCATTGACGGCAGCCAATATGAAAGGGGTAAAAGAAGAGTTACAACAACTGGGCTTTAGTGATGTCATAGGCAAACCGGCGGAACAAAAGGAGTTATATTCTCGTTTGCACCCAAGTCTACCTTTGGCTGAAACCTCACTCTCTGAAAGCGCCTCCACAGCTGTCAATGAACCGAATAAAAAAGTGTTGATTGTTGAAGACGATGCCGATGCAGCAGAATTAGTTAAAATGCTGTTGGAAAGCATCAATATTGAGTCTGATATCGTTCATACACTAGCCGAGTGCAAGCAAGCCTTGTTCTCTGAGCAACAGTATTTCCACGTACTAATAGATAAAAATTTACCCGACGGAGATGGCTTTGACCTTGCGAATTCAATAAAAGAAATTAGCCCTAACTGTCAACTTACCTTACTCAGTGGCGAAGAGGTCGAGGAAACAGAATTAAAAAAACACAATATTTCCAACTCGCTGATGAAACCCATTAACCTTGAGCAACTGTCAAATTTGTTTTAGTTCTCTGCTTTTAGGCCTTTGCCTTTTGCCCTACTGCATTTTCCCTCGCTGAATGTCATTCGATTGGATTTTACTCGATTGCATTTTACTCATCAGCAGAATTGGAACTTGTACCGCTCACTAAATGTTCTTTGTAAAGATTGACTAGTTTTTTGCCACGCTGAATGTCTCTTATCGCTTGTTTATCCCAATTGAAATTAACATGTCTTTTCGCTTGATTAAGGTAGTGGACAGCGCGATTGATGCGTAACACTTCATTTCTCTTAAAAGATTGGCTTGGTCTACTTTTGTAGACATCGACCAACATGTTCTCCAATTCCTGAATACTATCGTTGGCAGAAACGTCCTTAACGTGATAAACAGATTGGCCGTAAACTAGGACGGATGCGGAACATAAACTAACGGCAGTAATTAAGGCAAATAGTGTTTTCATAAAACGCTCCTTGTGAACAATGAATTATTTTTACTACCAATTCAGTTGCACAAAGAATACCAAATTTCCATATGTTGAAATTGTTTTGGAAACTTTAATTTCTATCCGGATATAGAGATCTATATTGTAAGTGTGCACTCACTTTAAAGGATGGTTTTGAACGACAAGGAAAGCGTTCGAATAATCAATAGCAATAGAGAGTAAAAATTTCACAGATGTTAGAAAAATTCACCCGCTGAGCCGAAGTCTATTCAAATTTTTGCAATGCATCGGAACAGTTTTTACATTGCTCGTATATTGTCTGAAACAATTTAATAATTGTTTCTACTTCAACTTGTTCTTTTTCTAACAACATTTTGCCGAGTTCAGCATTCATAGAAATCGCGTTTAATGGATTGCGAATATCGTGTAATAGTTGGTGAGTAATTTTATCGCTCAAATCTAAACTCCGTATACTTCGAGTCGGTTATATATGGTTTTTGTGCTCACCCCCAGCACCTTAGCGGTTTTAGCCTTATCCCCATTGAAACGTTCTAGTGTCATAAGAATGAGTTCTTTTTCTACTTCATCTAATCGTCTACCAGGTTGTAACCCGTCTGGAGTGCTGTCTTCATCGACTAAATGGAAGGGAGAGCTAATTTTCTTCGGAACTTGAAGAATTTTGGAGCCTGCTTCCGTTCGAATGTAAGCGCGCTGGATAGCGTGTTTTAACTCTCGAACGTTCCCGGGCCAGGTGTATTCCAATAGAATATCCAGCCCTTCTTCGTCTAGTTGGATGTCGGTCCCATGTTTTTCGTTTAACAAGGTTAAGAAATGATTAGACAACAGTGGAATATCTTCAACCCGGTGTCGAAGGGGAGGAATATGGATAGGGTACACAGCTAAACGAAAATATAAGTCTTCTCTAAGTACACGCTTTTTGGCAATTTCAGAGTCAGTGCGATTTGATGCTGAAATTACTCGGCATCGAGCTGGAATACTTTCAATTCCACCAACCCTTACTATCGTATTGGTTTCCAATGCTCGTAATAAATTCGGTTGCAAATCCAATGGCATTTCCGTGACTTCATCCAAGAATAAGGTACCTGAGTCAGCTTGTTCAAAGACGCCTATTTTTCTGCTTACCGCCCCGGTAAAAGCGCCTTTTTCGTGTCCAAATAATTCACTATTAATCAACTCATTGTTTAGAGCACCGCAGTTGGTAGCGATGAAAGGGCCTGTAATAGAAGACAAATGATGGATTGCATTAGCAAATACTTCTTTCCCTACACCACTTTCTCCGGTGAGCAATACGTTCACATCAGTATTGGCAACTAACTTTATGTCTCTTTTAAGTTCTTCTATAACCGCAGATTTTCCAATAATCACATTGTCTAGATCAAAGTTGGTCGATAATGCTAGATGAGTATCTTTACTATCATTGTGAACTTGCAGTTCCTCTGTTTGATACTGTTTGGCTTCAAGGCTGGCTTTCAAGTCTTTGAAGGTAATAGGCTTAACAAGATAGTTAACGTTTGGGCCGAACATAGACTTCACTGCGGTCTTTACAACAGGGTGACCCGTGATAATTGTAATCGAGAGTTTCAGCAGGTCTTTCTCTGATAGATCCTCGATAATATTTAATCCACTTCCATCAGGAAGCATTAAATCCAGTAATAGGTGTGAATAATTATTTTTTTTCAACAATACCTTGGCATCTTGAACATTGTGAGCAACATCAACAGAATAGTGGATCAATTCCAAGATACTTTGGGTGCTATCCACAAACTCATGGTTGTCATCAACCAATAGAACATTTTTTTGCATTTTGTCTTACAGCCTAAATCAACACAAATGTGTAAACAGTCTCAAATTTTATTCAGCCAAACTCCTCATTAAAAATAAAGATAAAGTCTTTTTAATCATATAGTTATGAATGAATTGTGAGCTTTTATTATTTGTTTTTTATGTTAGTATGAAATCAAATGTTATCCCGATGTCATGTGGTTGAACTAATACGCAACCATACAATCTGCAAGTAGCATGCCCAGCTACCCTGCTATCGCAGATATAACGACATTTGGAGTAATATTTAATGATTCACCACTTTGCTGATGTGCATACGATTCTGAAAGAGAGTACAGAAGAGATCCATCATCAGCTTCACCATATTCCTATTCTGGAAAAAATTTCTAGCGGTAACTTTGATAGTCAAGATTATTTGGATTTCCTTTGTATCAATCATCGTTTTTATCACGATTTAGAGACTCACTTTGCTGAACACAGTTTTATTCCTTTCAAAGATGAATTGAATTTCACCGCTTGGATCGAAAAAGACATTGATTGTTTTGACAACGTATTGATCCAGAATCCACTTCACTTTTCAGAGTTGCCCAAAGACTTCAGCAGCTATGTTGGGTTTGAATACGTCAAATATGGCTCTATGACGGGCTCACTCGTTCTATTGTCAAAAATAACCAAAGCAAAAAAAATTGATAGCAATGCCCTCAATTTTTTGACGAAAAGTGCCTGCAATCGAAACCGGGTTTGGCCGCGCCTACTGAAATTCATTCAACATAATGACGATTCAATTGATATTAAAACGGCTATTTTATCTGCTAAGTATTGTTTTAATCTTATGTATCAATATGCCACTGAATTTCAATATGGCGAGGTGGTGTAATGTCAAACGCAGACCCAAACGAAATAGAGAGCAAGCTAATCGATTGTGCCAAAGAGCCAATACACGTTCCTTACTCAATACAACCGCACGGTTATCTGATTGCTCTGAATAAAGAGAGCGGTAAAATCACACGGTTAAGCTGTAATATTTCAACTCTCTTTATCGTTTCGGTCGATGAGCTACTAGGCGAGCCTGGCAATACTCTTTTTGAGAGCCAGTTTATTCGAAATCTCTCAGCTTCTGCGGGCAATTGTGCCGCAAATGCGAGCTCAGCAATTGAACTGATAGTGCGCGAGCAAAAGTTTGATGCTGTGGCTCATTTTGCCGGCAATGAACTGGTGATAGAACTAGAGCCAAAATCAGAAGAAAGTAAAGCATCTGAAAAGCACGTTTTATACGACCTTGAAAATTTCTGTGCAAAGATGTTGGATTGCAAAGATTTTCAATCCTTGTATGAATCCTTGGCTAAATATACTCGCAAAGTCACCGGGTTTGAGCGAGTAAAAATATATCAATTTGATGAAGACTGGAACGGAAGAGTTATTGCTGAAGATAAGGTTGAGCATGTTGATAGCTATATCGGGCTGAACTTTCCCGCCTCGGATATACCTTCTCAAGCTAGAGAGCTATATAAGCGAAATTTACTTAGGCAAATTGTCGATAGCCGTTACACAGCAATCCCTGTTGTTTCTCACGAGTCTGTAAAAGAGTCGACGTTTGACATGAGTTACTCAGTGTTACGCAGCGTGTCACCTATTCATCTTCAATATTTACAAAATATGGGTATCGGTGCCTCAATGTCAATTTCCATTCTCAAGGACGATGAATTGTGGGGCTTGGTCGTTTGTCATCACAGTAAAGCAAATTTTGTCAGCTATAAAATAAGAACACTCTGCGAAATTATGTCCCATGTGTTTTCATCGCGACACTTAGCCTTGCACAAAGAAATTGCTCATCGCGAAGAACAAGAGTTGCATGCGGTCGCTGACAGTTTGCTTTCATCCAGTGCTGGTGAGCAACATGATAAATTGCTTGTTGGGGCCGAAGAGTCCTCAATGAGTTTATTAAGGGCTGACGGGTTGGCCTTATTTAACGGAAGCGACATTCAGACCTTAGGAAATGTGCCTGACAGTTCAGATTTGCAACGCATTTATTTCTGGTATAGCCAAAGACAGAATCGCAAAGTAGTTGCGACTGTTGACATATGCAGCACATTGATAAAACAAAATATTCATATTGATTATCGTGGCGGGGCGCTAATTGCACCTATTGGTTTTAAGCTGGATAACTTTGTGTGCTGGTTCCGAGATCCACAAGTCACTAAGGTAAATTGGGCAGGAAATCCGGATAAAAACGCAGAGATAGATAAAAAAGGACGGCTAACCCCTCGGCATTCATTTGCAGTTTGGAAGTCGGAAGTAAAACACAAATCTGAACCTTGGGAGCCCAGTTGTCTGGGGGCTGCTGAGTACATAGTGGCAGTGATTCAAGAATTGGAAAAGCGTAAAACAGAGGCGAAGAATCTCGCCAAAACAGATTTTTTGTCGCATATGTCACATGAGTTACGGACGCCACTGTCTGCAATTAGTTCGATTGCGCAAATACTTGGAGACGAGAGTGGTTTTTCATCAGATACAAGAAAGCTTATTGATTCTCTAAAGGTGAGTTCACGTTCTTTGATGTCTTTGGTAAATGATTTGCTCGATTTAAATAGGATAGAGGCAGGTGCAGTCGAACTTGATAATGGCGCGTTCAGTTGTGAGGAGCTAATTGAAGAAGTCAGAAGCGTGATGGCAATTGACGCAAATAGAAAAGGTCTTTCATTCAATATTAACTATGGATCTGGAAAAGAGCTTGTTTTAGAGGGCGACATGGGCAAATTGCGCCAAGTTCTATTTAATTTGGTTGGCAATGCGATCAAGTTCACTTTGCGTGGTTTTATTAACGTTTTTTGTGTCGTCTCTGTTCAACCAAATAACCCCGAAAAAGCCATTGTTACCATTGATGTGTCCGATACGGGGATGGGTATTGATGACGATAAAATTGATGTGATATTTGATAAATTTACTCAGGCAGATAATTCAATTTCTAATCAATATGGTGGCAGTGGTCTGGGCCTGACAATAAGCAAATCGCTAATCGAAATAATGGGTGGGAAAATGTCTGTAACCAGTAAAAAAGGGATGGGGACAAAGTTTACCATTGCAGTTAATCTTCCGATATTGCAACAACAGAAGAAATTGTCGAAAAAGAACAGTAAGGGTCAAGAATCTGAATCTCCTTTAAACAATGTACATATTTTGCTAGCAGAGGATTATCAAGGTAATTTGGTGGCAATTCTACATTACCTCCAATCAAAAGGGTTCCATGTTTCTATTGCAAATAACGGCGAAGAAGCAGTAGAAATAGCACTTACACAGACCTTTAATGTAATTTTGATGGATGTTCAGATGCCAATTCTGGATGGCGTATCTGCCACGCGACTAATCCGCGAAGGTCTTCAAGAAAGGGGGCTGCAACCCATTCCTATTATTGGCATGACGGCAAGCGCGATGCGAGAAGACAGAGATAGATGCTTAGATGCTGGCATGAGTGATTACATAACTAAACCACTCAAATTAGAAGAACTGTTTGACAAAATAAAACGCCACTTATAGATCAAGTGTATAACCACAACTTGACACGTCACTATTGCACTCATTGGATGGGCTTTGGAGATCACCGCCTGCGCGGTGATGACGGAGGGCGACGGTGATGGTTAGCTGTGATTACGGAAGTTCGTGATGACGGAAAATGGTGATGACGTGTAGAACGTTTAAAACAGCTAAAGTGTTTTTACCGCGAGGGCATTGTTCAAAACATCTAAAACGTCTTTACCGCGAAGGCGGTAACCTCCCAATAGGCCTATCAAACTCATACAAACATTATTTGCTAATTCCAAAATACAAATCTCGCTAGCAAGGATTCAATTCATAGATAAGTTTATTTTTCCTATCTTTGTTCCATTCTTTGAGTTTTTTCTAGCGCACTATTGCGCTCATGAGGTGGGTTTAGGAGATCACCGCCTGCGCGGTGATGACGGAGGGCGGCGGTGATGACGCATGAACACTATTGCACTCATGGGGTGGGCTTTGGAGATCACCGCCTACGCGGTGATGACGTGTAGGATGTTTAAAACATCTAAAACGTCTTTACCGCGGAGGCGGTAACCTCCCAATAGGCCTATCAAACTCAAACAAACATTATTTGCTAATGCCAAAATACCAATATATCTTCTAGCAAAGCTAAACCTTTAGCGTCTAGCGCTTGATGCTTCTTTATCATTGCCTTGATACTTTGCTGCGTCAGATATTGGGGTAACCTTGGCACTACCGCCTTTAAACTCGTTTTCAAAATCTGCAATCGTGACTTTGACAGCTTTATTGCCACTCAGGTGCTTAAATGGTTCACTCACTTTACGAATCTGCATGGTTGTCTCCATCAATTAGGTCGGCTTAATATAAACAACTCCATTTCAAAGGTAAGTATCAAAGATGCGACATAAGTATTAAGTGAGCTACCCACATTTACCTCCTATCAGTAAATTTCTGAAAAAATATTCAAGGAAGCAGGCATTACTTTTACGACGAGTTTATCGCTTTGTCTATTCTCACCATCGATTACATACTTTATCGGCCCATCAGACTTAATTTCCACCTCGCGCGCATTAAGGTGGGCGATATTGTCCCGTTCTGCTTTTTCAGTCAGACCTGACAAGGTTAATCCAGCCAAGTTGACGAGTTGATCAGACAAGGAACTACTTTGTTCTATCCAAGTAACATCAAGTTCACCATCTTTCACATTAGGTTCTCCGCCCCCCTGGGCAAGAACAGTAGTAAAAGGTGCTGCATTGGCAATAACCAAACTCGCTGTGTCGAGTTGAAGCTGTTCCTTACCATTGACCCTAACATCTAAACGCTGATGATCATTTCTCTCCATCGCTCGCCAAAGAGACTTGAGGTAAGCCATTTGCCCGCCCTTGTTCTTTTCTTCTCTATTTGCTTTCTCAATCATTTCTTGCTCAAGACCTACTCCAGCTAGCAACAGCATTAATTCATCGTTACAGCTAGCCGTGTCTATTTGCATAACATTGTCATTAATGATGATGTCACATGCTAAGCTGATAGGAACGATTTTGGAGGATGCGCCATAAAGTGCATGACTAAGAGCATTCGCGGTCCCCATAGGCAAGATACCGAACGAAATGTCTGTATTGACAACTTCCCCTGCAACTTCTGCCACGGTGCCGTCGCCTCCACACCCCACTATGCACTGCGCTCCTTCGCTGATGGCTTGTTTTGTCAGTTCTTTAGCACCAATTTTCGCTGTGGTTTCAAAAATTGATAAATTAAAATGTGGAGTAAGACGCTGAATTATTTCATCTTTGTATTTTGGCCATTTTCCACCGCCTGCGACTGGATTGGCAATGATTGCGAGTTTTTTCGCTGAACAGAGCAATCCACTTTGGTGGATTTTTTGCAATTGTTTCAATTGGTGGCTATTTAATCCTGCTGTTTCACGAATATGCTGGATTTTTTCCACGGCGTCGACAGCATCAGTAGCAAGGTTCTTACTCAGTAAATAAGCTGCCATCACCAATACTGAACGACCTCTTCCTAATGCACAGTGAACAACGACACCCTTGTCGTTATCAAGGTGGTTGTCGATCCAATTGACGGCTTTGAGCAAGTCAGAAGGTTTCGGGCTTTGATGGTCTAGCACGGGTAGGTTGAGATAGTCTAAATCGTCTTGTTGAGCTGTCCAGTCCAAGCCATCAAATTCAGCTGTCACGTCTAATATTGCCTTGACGTTTTCTTCCATAAGATAATCAATATCGGATGGAAATAAGCGACATGCCAAATACAAATTGTCTTGAATTTTCTGAATCGGAGGAACTTTGTCGGTCTTTCTCGAATACGCATTGTAAAGTTGGCAGCCAAGCAGGAAAGGAATAAAAACCCACCTAATGTAAAACGGGATGGAACCGTCACTTTTTTTACGAAAAATACTTGGTTTTTGCAAAATATAGGCAGTGCTAACTGCGGCCAGAGACAGCCCTATCCAACAAAGAATAATGGTAAAATATAAACTTGTACTGAAGTACGCTCCGACGAATGAGAGCCAGGCTCCAAAAAGATAGTATTTAACAATAAACATATTTTACTCTTATAGTTAGCAAAGGGGTGGGCAATCCATCGCCCTGGAAGAACTGCGTAAGTGTTAACTTTGGGTATCCATTTCTTGCTGGTACTCTTCTGCTAATTCACCTTTCTGTTTCTTAGATAAGACTTTACCGGCCTGTTGGAAGACTTCTTTCTCTTCTTCTGCAAGATGATGCTCAACTAAGCTTTGAAGCTTTTTCATCGTTTTCAGCCACACTGGCGAACTCATTTCTGTTTCATCTAACTTTGCGATGAGTTCATCGATTTCATGGTGTTCGGCAATACTATGTCGAGATTTTTCAATCGTTTTATCCGAATCCATTAGAGGGGCATAAAAGTGGCGTTCCTCTGCTATAGCGTGGTTCTCAAGAGACGCTTTGAGCTCTTCATAAAATTCGTTACGGCTATCACTGTCACCAGATGTTTCTACTAATATCTTCATCAGCAAACGTTGCCTTTCGTGGTCTTTTCTCAATGCTTCAAAAATTTCCATTTGATACTCCTTAATAAAAGATTGGTTGTTAACTTGTTACTGATATTGCTATTCCCATGCCAACAACTTTTCCTGCTTAAACGTCTGATATATATAATGAAATTAATTTTTCGATGAAGGGTTGATGATTAGGTTGGGAATATATTACAAATCTTGCTGTAGCTTTTACGGATTGTCTGCAAGGGATCTATATTTCAAATTTAGCAGTAACTAGTTAACCTCTTGCCCAGAATTGCGAATCACGAGTGAATAAGGGGCGGCATTGTATGTCTAACATTTCTATGACTAAAATTGAGAGAAGAATATGACTTCTGGGATGAAGCAGATACTTATAAGCTATGTATCAGTATTAACAAGTTACCTTGTTTTGGATGCCATATGGCTTGGATTCATTGCTAAAGAAAGCTACTTGCAAGCAATGCAAGGGATGCTCAGAGATGACTATCCTATGGCACCTTGGATTGCCTTCTATCTTATGTACTCCGGAGCTATCGTATATTTAGTTGTATTGCCAAATAAGCTAGCTACGTCTCAGAAAGTCTTAATGTCTGGCGCTGTGCTTGGGATGGCCTCATATGGTGCCTACAATCTGACTAATTACGCTATCTTAGAGGGATGGCCTTTAATGATTAGTCTTAAAGACTGGGTATGGGGAATGGTAATAAGCAGTGTAACTAGCTATGTTGGATGGCTATCTTTGTACCGATTTCGGGATAATAGCTTGTCCAAGTAGATTAAGTTCTTTTTAAGTCTTTATTTTTACTATACTCTGAGAAAAGTTCTCATTGTGGAAACTAGGGTCTGTTGACCTTTGCTGTATGAATTTTGTTCTATCTAAGCGCCTTCTGATCGCGGCGCTGATTTGAAAGCCTAGTGGTTCTAAGCTAAAAATCAGCAACTCAGAGCAGGAGGCGCTTAGGACGAACCCGAAGGGCAGTGTTTGTGCATTATTTATTCTGCTTTATTACTCGCTTAAGTAGAGCAACTACATGACACTCGTAATGTATTGCCTAAATAACGCACAATCGCTGCAAAAATATACAGCAAAGGTCAACAGACCCTAGGGACGTTAAATGGAATGGAACTTTTAAAAGGAAAAGTGTGTGTCTTCAAATAATACTAGCCAAGCAGATTTTGATATTTTGGGTTTCGACGTGACCTCTGCAATGGCGTTGCTTGGTGATAACGAAGATCTCTATATTACAGTTTTACAACGTTTTTATGATAACTATCGTAATGTACCCGATCAACTCACGACTCTCTCGATAGTAACTGATAAAGAAGAACTACAAAGAACTGCACATACTATTAAAGGTTTGGCAGCGACTATTGGTGCTGTTGATTTGCACATAAAAGCTAAAGCCACCGAGTACGCCATTAGAGAAGGTAGAGAACCCATGTTACTGACTCTAAAGGAAGCATTGTCGGATTGCCTAGATAAAATTGCTTGTTATTTTGCTAAGAAAAATGGAGGGGCTATAACGGAAAAACAACCGCCAAAATTTGAGAAATACTCTGTAGAAGCCTTAGTTGAACATTTGTCTAAGCGTCGTTACTTGTCCGATGATGAATTGGATAAATACAAGGCTGCTTTGAAAACGTATCTCGACGACACCGAACTAGCAAAAACGTTAGACGCTATTAAAGATTTAAATTACGACATTGCTATGCAGATAATTGAAAACAAAACAGACTAATTACTGTTAGTTTTCATTACGATTAATTTTCGTCTGCTTCTTCCACTCTTCCAAGACTAAACTGATAAAAAATATCTAGAGCCGTTTCAGCGCCTGACACTGCTTTGACATACAATTGAGGTAACAACTGGTAGCGCAGACCTACTTTGGAGGAGGAGTCAAATACACCCACCTCGTAGCTTAACTGAACACCTTGTGCAATGTTACCTGTTACCGATAATTGCGTGTCTTCTCCAGATCCTTTCGCGTTAAACGCCAGATCTTCAATACCCAATTTCCGACCGATTCTATTTACTCGGTTCTCGCTGCCGCTTAACCCAGCATTCAACAGCACAGATGCCAGCATAGCCTCGTTGCTCTCACCTTCGGTTTGGCTGCTAAAGCTCTTGCCTTGGAGCAAATACGATAAGGCTTCACTTTGTTCCATCGTTGGGTTTGAAAACACTTCGATATCCGGTTGCTCGGCTTGTCCAGAGACACGTAAGCCGGCAATGACATCATCTTCCGTTTTTTCCGGATCTCTTATCGCTTCAATATCAAGCGTTGGCCTGTCTAATGGGCCAGAAAAGAGAATTTCACCTTTGCGAATTAGCAGATCTTGCCCGTATGCTTGATACCTTCCGTTGACCAAATTTAAGTCTCCATTGCCGGTTAGCTTGTTATCGGCTTGTTCAATGGATAGCGAGCCTCTTAAATCTGTTGTTAGACCAAACGCATCTAATTTCACATCATTTTGTTTTTCAGGATCAATATTGACTTGCAGGGACATTTCTATGGGTCTACCCGGCTCTTTCTCGACGGGGGGCTGATTTACCAAAACCACATCTTCACTCGGACTTTGCGCTTCTGGAGGTAGTTCTTTAACTTTCACTCGTGCATAGAAAACATCAACTTTGCCATCTGCTTTGATCAAGTCTTTATCAATTTTAATCTTCACTTTTGGTGAAAATCTAGCTCTTACGGTATCGCGGTAGTCGAGTTCAAAATTATCCCCCTCCAGTTCCAATTCCGCTAGCAGAATATCACTCCAATCTGCCGAACCTAAACTGCGACCTTTACCATTGCCAAGTAAAAACTCGCCTTCAAAACTTGCTGATTGGCCAGCAAAAGAGACATCCTGACTCCATCCGTCAATTCTGGCGGGCAACATATCACCCGCTAATACTACGTCTTCAACTCGCATATCCCCTTCAATTAACGGGACCTGCAACGTTCCTCCCAGAGACAAGTCTCCTTTGATTTCTCCCGATAGCTCATCTAATACTGGCACAAACTCTGAAAAAGGTTCCAATAGCAAAGAGTCAATCCGCAACTGACCGTTTAAAAGTCGTTGTTCCTGAGGATCTGTTATTTCAGCATTGAGTTCTATCTTGCCAATTTTTTCCGTAACCCAAGTAAGATTCGAAGACGCCTTTTCTGCATCTGCGTTGACTTCAAAACTGAGTTCTTTGATGTTTATTGGTATTTCCCGACCTTCAATGCGTATTTTAGAAGGCGTAAGGTAGCCATTTATGTTGGCGATAGGCAAAGTATCGGGTCGCCATTGTCCCTTAACATTGAAAAACAACCGAGTATCGGAAGACACTTTTTGTAGCGCAGGAACAAATTTAGCTGCAATTTGCAATAACTCGAGCTTGGCTGCGGTGATATCGATATTCGCTAGCTCATTTTTATAAACTGCTTGCTTAATGCATAGCTCTGCGTCTTTGTCTAGCCAGCAGTGGGCGCCAAGTTCATAATGATTTTGTTGCCAATCAGCAATAATTTTTGTGTCTGCATTATTGAGTTGATACTCTCCATATTCACTAGCAAATAACCCTTTCCGCCAAGTTCCTTGCCACTGAGTATCTGACAATTGACCGACTATCTGAGAATTTATCTTAATGATATCAGACTCGACTTTTGTCACTAGCTGATGCTCAGAAGCATCGCCATCTAGATTGATGTTAATATCATTTATTACTTGGCCATTGATGTCGATGTTCTGCGCCAGGGTTTGTAAAGACACCTGTTTTTGCTCGTTCCAGTGGATACTCCCTTTAATCGATGCGCTTTCTATGGCGTTATTTTGAAAATTGATATCTTCGATATTGGAATCGATAACAAGGATTGGCTCTGCCACCGAACCATCTAGCTGAATAGCAGCAGACACGTTTCCTTCGAGTTCTGGATAAAGATGGGATAGATCATCAAAGCTCAGATCAACGCTTGCCTCTATCTCATTATCTGGATCAATGTTAGCCGACAGTTCCAAATTATTACCGCCTGTTGAGAACAGGATCTTAGGAATAGTTAAACCCTTGGAGTCATGATAATTGGCATTGCCAGACGCCATTAATGGATATCCGCGCCAATTCCCATCCGATTGGATATTTGTTGCCTCAACTATCAATGCGTCAGCAGAGTAACTGAGTTTATGGTCTACAGCGGCATTTACCAAGCCTTCATATTCAGGCCAAAAAACTTCTGGTTTAATTTCTTCAACCTGTAGTTTACCTACCCATTCAGCTTTGGTTGTAAGTGCCAACTTACCACTAAGCTCGACTTTACCGTCAAGTGTCAGTACTTCGGCCTTGTCTAACGTGACTGCTTGGTTATTGCCTGTTGCATCGACGGACCATGTGAGACCAGGCAAGCTGCTTGAGGTTAATCCGCCGTTTAGCAATAGCTGATATTGCGTCATTGTTCCTTCAAGGCTCATATTTCCTGAGTCTAAAATCATTTCAGCATCTTGATCAGCTAACAATTTAGCCAGATCAGTTTGTTGCCAGTTAATTTCTAGCGCTAGCGGGAGTGAAGGGGCAGATAATTCAGCATTGCTACGTAAGGTCGATTGCAAGTCCCCTCGGGTCTCGCCTGTTATTTGCAACGAGTCTAAAGAGCCTTCGATATTCAACTTCAGGTTTAAATTTTGCGCTGCGGCCTCGGATGTGTTGGCAACAAGGGTAAATTGGTGTGCATAATCAGGTTTGAGATTCCCAGATAAGTCCAATGTTCCCTGTTGATGCTGAACAGACAATTGTTGTAATGTGAGTTCACTGTCTTTTAATTCCAATGTGCTGGCAATTTTGTCTATTTGCACTAAGGGTTCTTGACCCTGAAACGCACTCAAGTTAACTATTTCTAGCCCATTAATCTTTGCGTCAATAGGAATGAACAGGTCATCAAGGGATATAGGTTGGTACTGCCACGCAGATATATCCGCTATCACCAAGGGTTCACTCGGTGCTTTTTCAGCCTCTGTCGCTTCTGGCAGATAAACACTAGGTTTGTTTAGCACAAATTCATCTAGCAGCAAGGTGTCGTACATTTCGACTTTCATGGACAGTGCTTGCCAACCCAACTTGATAACCTCTTCGACATCTACATTGAGTGCGCCTAACGAAAGTTGCTCTATGCGAACAGGAATCGGCAAGGTGATTTTACTAGGTTCACTAGGTGGTTCTTCTGCTGCCGGTTGATTTCCCGCGACGACAACATCGATTTTTCCAGCAGACAATCTTGTTATACAAACTTTAATCCCTAGACTGCACGACCAATTAATATCCAATTGAATATCTTCAAGTGCAGCCTTCGTTGAACCGTCATCCCAAACAAGACTTCGAAGAGATAAATTTCCTCCTAGGCCACCACTTTCTCGCTCTATCTCCAACGGTTCCAAAGCAGAAGAAGCAATATTAAGTGCTAAGCCAGTTCCCCATGGTGTCATTAGTCCTAACACAATTAAGACAATAAATAGAAGCAATGCCGCGAGGGTAATTCCAAGCCTACGCAACCATATTTTACTTGTCTGGATCATAGTGCTGGCCCCATAGAAAAATGGATGCGGAAATCATCCAGGTCATCATTGACACTGCTTTCTCCACGAGCAAGATAGAGTCGAATTGGCCCCACAGGCGACATGTAGCTTGCTCCAATTCCATAGCCGTAAGCTAGATCCTGAAACGGATCGTCACTGGCGTTACCCACATCAATGAAGACCGCTGCTCGCCAATTTTCGGCTACAGGGTAAGAATATTCGATACTGCCCACATTCAAATAGCGTCCACCGACTAACTCATCAATACCCTCAGATGTGGTTTCTCTTGGTGCAAGGGTTTTCAAACCAAATCCACGGATGCTTTGGTCTCCCCCAGCAAAATAGCGCAGGGTTGAAGGAACGCGATCAAAATCACTGGACGATAGGGCTGCAAATTCTGCTCTCATTAAAAATCTATGATCACCAAAACTTCTTAACCATTTGGTTTGCATAATAATTCGCGCTAAGTCGATATCAGAAGCAATAGATTTAGAAGCCCCTTCGATGGTGATTCGTTGTAAGTCACCCCAAAACACATCTAATCCACCTCTTGTACGATGGCGGCTCAAGGTAAACCCGGGGATCAACAACCCAGTGGTTTGGCGAGGATCATCAGCTTGTTGGAAGCTTGATAATTCGTAGCGTATAAATGCGATCTTGTTCCATTCTCTATCTTCATTGGTCCAATGACGCTGAGCGGCAACGACCAATGTTTGACTGTTGTCTGTATCATTGACATCCTCGCCGTTGTAACCGGCTTGCAAAACAAAATAGTTATCAAGCGGATCTTCAATTGGAATTTTATACCTAAAGGTTGCTGACTGAATGGGTACGGATAGGTTGATATCTGCACTCATACTATGTCCATCGCTATTTACCCATGGGCGATCCCAACGTAATTTGACTCTCGGTCCGGTATCAGTCGAAGCCCCACCGCCGACATTAAAAATGTCTCTTGGGCGGCTGGTGGATATGACTTCGATAGGGATCTTTAACCCTTGGGCATCTTTTAAAATGGGCCTAGCCACTACTTGTTGAAAATAACCGGTTAACTTCAAGTTCTGGTTAAATTTACCCAATTTTGCATTCGAATAAGGCTCAGAAGGCTTGAATGTACGGACATTTTCAATCAATTCTCTAGCTTTGAGATCTTCGGGCATGCGAAGTTCGCCAAACTGGTACCGAGGGCCAGTTTGATAGACTAGCTCAATAGCTGCTTGGCTTTTTTCTACATCGACTTTCAACGCCGATTTTGTATATTTTGCATCAAAGTAACCTCGACTCAGTGCCAGAGATTCAAATTGATTTTTACCGGAAGAGTAGTTTTTGTGAACAAGTGGTGAGCCGACTTTTATTGGAAAATTCTGTTTGATTTTTTCAAACTCGGGATCTTTTTCACCTTCACCTTGTAGCAGAATTAGTACTCCATTGACAATTATTTGAGGACCCACAATCAAACTCAATTCGACTGTATCACAGCCTGTTTCATCATCGAGTTTGATATTATTAATCTCAACTTGGTAGTACCCCATCGCCTTGGCTGCAAGCTGAATTTTTTCTTCAATCGTGGTTAATATATTGTCGGTCAACGAGCATGTTGAAGGGGCGCTCAATGTCGTTAAATGAGCGACTATATTATCTTCGAGGCTGGTATCTTCCACACCTGAAATATCTGCATCTAAGGCATTAGCTGGAAAGCAAAAATATAGCCCAAAAAATAAAATGTAAAATGTGTATCGAAACAAGATAAATCCTTTGTATAACTACCAAATACAGCAACACATTTTCTGAAAATGAAATGAGAAGAATTGCAGCAGAAGATTTACAACAGACAATCTGCAGCAGAAATCTGAAGCAAGTAACAGTGCAATGAAATTTGTGCAGCGTAAAACACCGGAAGTTTACTAGATTTTTGTACAAATTTACACGAGTAATAATGCCCCTAAGCCAAGAAATGCGACGAAACCCACAATATCCGTAACCGTGGTTAATATGACAGAACCAGACAGTGCCGGGTCGAGTTTAAGTTTGTTTAGCAATACAGGCACTCCAACACCGGCAAGGGCTGCAGCACAAATGTTCACCAAAATTGCTAAACCAATTACAAATCCCAATACCGGGCTGCCAAACCAGTAGGACGCAACCGCTGCTATCACGATCGCCCAAATCACGCCATTCAATCCACCAACCTGTAATTCTTTGATGAGCAGGGCTTTTAAGTTTGCTGATGTCACTTGTTTTAATGCTAAACCGCGAATGATCAAGGTTAGGGTTTGACTTCCTGCAATCCCCCCCATACTGGCTACAACAGGCATCAACACGGCCAAAGCAACCACTTGCTGTAATGTGGCTTCAAACAACCCAATAAACCAAGAAGCCATAAAGGCCGTCAATAAGTTGATACCTAACCACAACGCTCTATTCTTAGCACTTGTCCTAACCGGAGAAAATAAATCTTCATCTTCATCCATACCGGCGCTAGCCATGACTTGGCGCTCATAAGACTCATTCATTAATTCACTGGCTGTACCTATATCAACTCTGCCTAAGAACTGATAGTTATCGTCTACCAAGGGTAAGCTTGAAAAGCCCGAGCGTTGAACAGTTAGTGCTGCGCTCGCGCAATCCTGTGATGCTCTGATAATGTCCATGTCATCTTCTGCTAAATCAACCAGTGGCGTGTGTTCGGTCGCAAAATATATCTTATGAAGCTTGACAGATTCGGAGTATTGCCCGGCTCTGTTAATCAAATAAATACAATCAGTGTAGTCTGCCAATTCTCTTCTTAAAAAGCGTTTTGCGTCGCTGACCTTAGCGGTTAAAGGCAGTACTAAAACTTCATGGCTTGCCCAATGGCCTACCTGATCTTCGCTATATTGATTCGCACCAACAAAATATTGTTGCTGCTTTTTGTCCATGGCTTCAACTGCCCGATCAATTAATTGATTTGGCAAGGAATCGGACAATTCCAATAAGGTTTCTGAATCGATATCAGTAAATAATTTATCGAGTTCAGGTTCATCGGTAGCTTTAAGCAAAGTCTCACGAGGATCACCACGCATTTCTACCAAAACATCGAGTTTCTTTGCGGTAGGTACTGCTTCCCACGTATTTAGGCGTTTCTCTACAGGTAGTGACTCCAGCAGCATAGCAATGTCGACTTCATCCTGGACTGCTATTTTGCTATTTAACGCTTCCAGATTATCATCAAGCTCGGAATTCAGCGCTTCTTCAATCAGATCAGAGATTTGCTCGGCCATGGTCGCTCCTATTGGCTAATCTTTAGTTCACCGTCAATGTGAACGTCGCGTTGTGGAAATGAAATAACCACACTATTTTCAGAAAATAATTCATCGATTCGGAAGCGAATATCACTCCTAATACGTCTTAAATCACGTTCTACAGAGGCATTTACCCAGAAAAAGACCTCAAATATCAGTGCGCTATCGCCAAAATCATCAAAAATAACAATGGGTTCGGGTACAGTGATAATCGTATCTTGATCGTTAACCGCCTGAGCAATTAGTTTGCTTACCAATTTACAATCTGACCCATAAGCAACGCCAACACGAACGGATGTGCGAGTAAGTCTATCAACCAAGGTCCAATTGACCACAGTGTTTTCCAATAACTTGCTATTGGGAATGAGCATGTGCACACCATCTACGCGTCGGATTCGCGTTGAGCGAGTGTTAATTGCCTCGACACGACCGCGAGCATCATCGACTTCAAGGAAGTCGCCTATTCGTATGGGTCTTTCCCACATCAATATCCAGCCACTAATAAAGTTATTGATAATATTCTGCGCGCCAAAGCCAAAACCGATAGCAATGGCACCTGATAGGAAAGCAAAAGCGGTAATAGGAACGTTGAGGAAATCTAGAGTGGTGATTGCTAAAACGACCAGAGCAAGCACGTAAAATACCCGTTTGACTAAGTGCACAATGTCAGCATTTGTTCCGCGTTCAATTAAACGTTTGGTGAGTGCAGACGTGAGCAAGCGCGTCAACCATATTCCTAGGATGAGGATGGTTGGAATTAACACTAATTCCGCAATGGTAAATTCGTGTTTTGCTAACGTGAAAACGCTTGAGTCCAAAAAAGCGCTAATTTGATCCATTGTCATATTTCGTTTCCCAAATCAATCATCAAGGATGCTTATCAACGATTATCTTCACATGATATGCTATCGCTAATTCGTCGTGATTTGTGAGAAATTTGTAGTGAAGTTAAAATTGCCCCACGTCCTGTGTTGCATGTTGTTGTTAATGTCTTTTCAATCGTTGGGATTTGTTTTTACGGTGACCGAGAAGCAACTGAATAATATGCTAGTTGTTGCATTCCCATTTAAACAAAATTACCAGGGTATGGATGTCACCTTTTCAAACCCGACAATCAAGTTAGATTCTGGCGTGCAAAAAGTCATCATTTCAACGACCATTGAGGCCGTACAATCCCAACAAAAACTCCTGGCGCAGGGGACAATTGAAGGCATAGTGACGTATCGCTCAGCAACTCAGGAATTACAGTTTGAAAAACCAGCCCTGACGCATTTTCAAGTTCTGGAAAATACCATTCCTAATACAAAGCAAACCATAGATACAATCAAGCAGAATATAGGTAAAAATTTACCTGTCATTCTTTTATTTGATTTTAAGCAGTTCGACTTAGGCTTTGGTGAAATAGTGCCAAGGGACATTAAGATTACCAGCAAGGGTTTAGCCATTACTTTATAACTTTTGCTAGTTCCTCAAACCATAATTGAAGACAATCTTTGGTTATCTTTTGCTCAATTTCAACGGCTCTGTCTGTTGGGCAGAATATGCTGATGTGAATTTGAGTGTGTCCAATTTCACTGGTAACAACTTCAATATGGGGTTCTGGCCCATGAATCTTAACATCTAGTCGTCGTTCTATAATCTGATTATACCTGCTGGCGACATCGTAAAATTCGTCACAATGGGCTTTGGTTTTTTCTTTGAGCGCGTCGATAAACAAATAGGGATTAACATCTTCATCCCGTGTAATCGCAAAATGATGTGACACGTATCTTTTCAAAAAGTTAAGGTTTTTAATCGGGCTAGTAATCAGCTTGTTATTTGGAATAAAAAGGGTTTTACCGGTAAAACGATAATCCTTTAAATTGACTTCCAATAACGTACTTTTAATCCAATCGGTAGCAGATACTTCACCTGTGTATTCACCGACCTGTATCCAATCTCCAATTCGAAATGGTCTTGTTGACATCAAATAGAAAAAGCCAATGATGCATTGAATAAATTCCCTTGTCGCCAATACGATGGCGACAGCAAACGCTGCGATAGACAAAGCAAAATTCTGGATTTCGTGTGCCCAAAAGCTAAGCAAGACAATGACAAGAGTAAAATTAATGAAGTTTTTGATGTGGCTGACAAGATAACGTTTATCGAGCTTTCTCTTTTTTGCCCTCGCTCGAATAAATTTAACCAAGAAGTATTTGATTAAAAGCGCAACTGCAATCACTATAACTGAAATAGTTAGTCTATGATTAATGATCATTTCAAACATAATGAGTGCTTGGTCCTATTATTTTATTATTGTAGATAGCCAAGATTAACTAACAATTCACCATTTTACCCAGAGGTAGTCAGCATGCGAATAGCAATTTTATCTCGCAATCCAAAGTTATATTCTACGCGTCGACTTAAAGAAGCTGGCGAGCAGCGGGGCCATACAGTGGATATTGTTGACACAATGCATTGTTACATGGACGTCACTAGTAGTCGACCATCAGTAAGATATAAAGGTGCGTCATTGCCGAAATATGATGCTGTGATTCCACGCATCGGTGCATCAGTTACCTTCTACGGAACATCAGTTGTTCGTCAGTTTGAGATGATGGGCACATTCTCGATTAACGAGTCCGTCGCTATTAGTCGCTCTAGGGACAAATTGCGTTCGTTGCAATTACTCTCTCGTAAAGGAATTGGAATGCCAAGAACCGGATTTGCAAATCATCCAGATCGTATTGATGATTTAATTAAAAATGTCGGTGGCGCACCTGTTGTGATTAAGTTGTTAGAAGGTACTCAGGGGATTGGTGTTGTGCTTGCCGACACGGCTAAAGCAGCCGAGTCAATTATCGAAGCTTTCATGGGGTTAAAAGCCGATATTTTAGTGCAAGAATATATTGCAGAAGCGGGCGGTTCAGATATCCGATGTCTTGTTGTTGGAGGAAAAGTCATTGCGGCAATGAAGCGCCAAGCCGCGCCAGGGGAGTTCCGTTCTAACTTGCACCGAGGTGGGAGCGCAAGTATTGTTCGCTTGTCTCCTTTAGAACGGAAAACGGCTGTGGAAGCCGCTAAAACTATGGGACTGAATATGTGTGGTGTTGATATATTACGCTCGAACAATGGTCCAGTGGTTATGGAAGTAAATTCTTCGCCGGGCCTCGAAGGAATTGAGTCTGCAACATCGAAAGACGTCGCAGGCATGATAATCGAGTTTATCGAAAAGAATGCTAAGCCCAATAAAACCAAAACGAAAGGAAAGGGTTAGTTATATACGATGAAAAATAAAGACATAATCACCATTGGCGGTCAACAAATCAAGTTGGGCGAGACGCGACAAATTCAATTAGAAATGCCGCCATTGTACACTGATACACACATGTCGATTCCCGTTCATGTGCAGCGTGGCAAAAGGCCAGGTCCTACCTTGTTTGTTAGTGCTGCAATCCATGGCGATGAACTCAATGGCATTGAGATAGTAAGCCGACTGATTCGCAGTAAATCGATCAAAACACTGCGCGGAACTCTAATAGCCGTGCCCATGGTTAACGTTTATGGCGTATTGAATCAAAGCCGATATTTGCCAGACAGACGAGACTTAAACCGATGTTTTCCCGGTAGCACCAAAGGATCTTTAGCAGGTCGTATTGCAAACCTATTTTTATCCGAGATTGTTTCTAAATGCGATTTTGGAATCGATCTGCATACAGGCGCAATCCATCGCAGTAATTTACCTCAAGTAAGAGCTGCACTTGAAGACAAGGAAACTTTCGCTATGTCTAAAGCGTTTGGTCTTCCAGTCATGCTTGATGCAAACATTCGAGATGGCTCACTCAGGCAAGCAGCAGGAGACTTGGGAGTGAAAGTGTTGCTTTACGAAGCTGGACAAGCACTGAGATACGATGAGTTTTCAATCCGTGCAGGATTGAAAGGTGTAATTAATGTTATGCGCGAAATTGGAATGTTAAACAAAAGTCGTTCTAAAAAAGGACATAACATTGAACCTTTTGTAGCTCGGCAAAGTGGTTGGGTTAGAGCTAATGAAAGTGGTTTTGTCCATCACATTGCGCAACTTGGCGATCATGTGGCCAAAGGCGATGTGCTTGCACAAATTTCTAATCCTTTCGGCATTGAACTTGACAGAGTTACTTGTCCTGCGGAAGGGATTGTCATAGGTAAACAAAATATTCCCCTTGCGCAAGAAGGAGAAGCTATGTACCACATTGCTTATTTTAAAAAGCCAGATTCAGTTGCAAGCAATGTTGAAATGTTGCAAGACAATTTAGTGTTGGGCGAAGGCCCCATGGTTTATTGACCTCGTAAGCAGAGAAGCAAAAAATGCAGAACTATAAAGGAAAACCCATTGTTGGTTCACTAGAGAAGTGCGATTTACCGGATTTAAGTATTTCAGATTTAAATATTCGTGTAGACACAGGCGCAGCGACTTCTTCGTTGCATGTAGATAATCTCGAAGAGTTTGATAAATCAGGAGATTTATGGGTGAGTTTTGATATTCATCCTGATATTCATGATGTCAATGAAATAGTGCGGCGAGAAGCAAAAGTCAAAGCCATACGCAAAGTAAAGAGTTCAACGGCGACCAAAGAACGTCGCTATCTAATCGAAACAAAAATAAAAATGGCTGATATGCTGTGGGATATCCATATCACCTTGACTGACCGTTCAGAAATGACCTATTTGATGCTGTTGGGTCGCGAAGCGATGAGCGGTAAGTTTGTGGTTGATCCTGAACACGAATATTTGTTGCAGCAAAACAGCGATGAGTAATTAAATTCACAATGGAGCCGATATAGGCTAGGATTCATTGAAATCAAACCAGCGCCGCTTCAGCGAGAATACGTATTGCAAAGGTTAGTAGTGATATCATGAGTAAGTACTTGATTGGTTTTCTTAGCCTATTCCATTTGTACGTTTTTAGTTGCAACGCGTTGGCCGCTGCCACTATTAAAATTCTTGACCAAAATGGCAAGCCAGTGAAACATGCTGTCGTTGCCATTCCCGCTCCTGAAGATTTTCGACCAGACCTAAAAAAACTGGCTGTCATTGACCAAATTAGCAAGCAATTTGTACCCAATTTACTGATAATAAACAAAGGGCAAGAAGTTAATTTTCCCAATAGTGATGATGTAAGACACAATGTTTATAGCTTTTCCAGCATCAAACCTTTTCAGCTAAAACTCTATAAAGGTTCCAGTCAAAAACCCATTTTATATGACACCGCGGGCATAGGCATATTGGGATGTAATATCCATGACAGTATGGTGGCGCACATTTATGTAGCAGACCGAGAAATAGCAAAAATCACAAATGCTGATGGGATTGTCACGTTTCAACAATCAATACCCGAATCTATCGCTATTTGGCATGCTGAATTAGCCGAAGGTGCACTTACTAAAATATATACAAAAGTTGAATTTGAAGAAGGCCAGCGAGTTGCTAGTATCGAGTTATTGGCCCCGCAACAAACTACTGAATCCAATACATTTGGTTCTAGAAAATTTGGTAGCAAAGGCAACTAATTGGCGATTAAATCACTTAATCAACATATATTTAGATTAGCGGGTGGATTGGTTCTTCTTTCCTCCGTTGTCATCTTGCTCAATGTCTGGTTTTCCACAATAGATCATGCCAAAGATCAATTAGCAGATAGTTTTCAAGTCGCAGAATCTGTACTAAAGCAGATTTTAGGCAGTCGAGATGAACAACTCTACAACTCTTCGTATGTATTAACTGCAGATTTCGCATTCAAACAAGCTGTCGCTACAAAAGACAAAGCAACAATTGATAGTGTTCTATTCAATCATGGCAATCGCATAGAATCTGACATGATGGCGCTAATTGGGTTGGATGGAATGGTGGTGAGTAGCACCACAACTGAATTGGTTCCAGACAATGCCTTTCCATTCCCAGAATTGGTTGAAAAAGCCAAACGAGAAGGTGGAGCAAGTACCATTTTGTTCATCGATGGCAAGCTCTATCAAACTATGTTGTTAACCGTGAAAGCTCCGCGCGCTATTGCCATCACAGTACTCGGATTTGAGATAGATACAGAGTTGTTGGATCTTCTAAAAAGAATCTCACAACTTGATATTTCTATCGAATTTATCAGAGATGGCGACACTCAATTGTCTTCTTCGACACTACCTTCTGGCATGCTTAAACAGGCGCTTGACCATACGGATGTCGATGTTAATTGGATGACGGTTTCTCTGTTTGGCACTACACCATATATTTCTAAGCAATTTTTGTTTAATCAAGACAATAATGCAGAAATCTACTTCACCCTTTCAGAAGATGTAGAACGCTTGTTTGGAGAGTTCAATCAGTTGCAACTTAAGGTGACTGTGATTGCAATTCTGTCAATCATGTTGTCTTTGCTGCTTGGAGCAATAGTTGCTAGGAAACTATCTAAACCATTGCGCCGCCTTTCCGATGTCGCAAAAACGATATCCAAAGGGGAATATCAGAAAGATCTTGAGATAGACTCTAACACCAAAGAAATTGACGAGCTGACAGACGCATTTTCCAGCATGCAGAACAATATCCAAGAACGTCAGGAAGAAATTGCCTATCAAGCCAGCCATGATCTGCTAACGCATTTACAAAATCGTTATCGAATAAGTCAGATACTTGATCAGAAGTTCTCAGAAGGAAAACCCTTCCAAGTGATTGGCTCAAATATTCTCGGTTTTCGGGGCGTAAATGATATTTTTGGCTATCATAACGGTGATCTTTGTTTACAGGTGATCGCATCCAGAATTAAAGCGTTGGGTGGCCAGTCTGCTCGACTCAATGGTGGTGAATTTTTGTGGATCCCAGATGAAATATTGCCACTTGAAGATATTTCCAACATGCAAAAATCCATTGAACAGCAGGTGGTGATTGAAGACGTGTCGATGAAAATTCGTCTTGCAGTGGGGATATTGAATTGTCCAGAAGACTGTGAAAATACTGAATCTGTGCACAAACGACTTAATATTTCCTTAGATGAAGCTCGTGCTACTCCAGACAAGATTGTCTTCTATGAGGAAGCATTCGAGGCAAATTACCTGCGGCGCTTGGCAATTATATCTGAACTTAAAAAAGCGTTAATATCGAATCAATCTGAATTGGCTTTGTTTTACCAACCCAAATTACATTTGAACACCGGGAAGATTAAAACTGCTGAAGCACTGATTAGATGGAATAGCTCTGTTCTTGGATTTGTCCCGCCAGACGAATTCATTGAAATAGCAGAGCAAGCGGGGCTAATTGGGCAAGTGACTGATTGGGTCATTGGCACTGCCATAACGGGTGTGCATCAAATGCGCGAGAAGGGACTGGATATCAACATTGCGATCAACCTTTCCGCTAAAGATGTACTTAATAAAAATCTACTTCCTTCAGTACAAAAGAGACTCGAAAAATTCTCTCTCCCAGCGAGTTGCTTGTCATTCGAAATTACGGAAAGCGATTTGGTCAGCGATCCCGAAGAAGCCGTAAAAGAACTCAATAAGTACCGAGAAGCTGGATTTTCACTGGCCATCGACGATTTTGGTACAGGATATTCCTCGTTGAGTTATCTGAAAAGCTTACCTGTTTCTGAACTGAAAATAGATAAAAGCTTTGTCCTTAAGCTTGATACACAAAAAAGTGATCAGCAAATTGTACAAACTATTATTCAACTTGCTCATATCTTTGGCCTTGGTGTAATTGCTGAAGGCGTTGAAAATGCAACTACGTTGAACATGCTGAATAAATGGGGATGCGAGTGGGCTCAGGGTTACCATATTTGTCGCCCCATTCCCCTGCAAGACTTAGTCGAGTGGCATGCCACCCACCAACAAACCGATTGGCTCAATCAATGAATAGAAAAATCAAATTAACCGTTCAACTTATTTACCTATGCGTGATCCTTGTCACTCCAAACCGACTGTTGGCGGCAGACGGAAAGCTTATTGGAACCGCAGGCCTAATGCAGGTTGAGGGGAGTGGAGGAGGTGGAATTGTGCCTTGGGCAACGATTTCCGGATACGATAGCCGTGATCAGATTTCAGTGAGCGCGGTTGCCACCCAAGTTGATGTAGATGACTACAGGTTGAATATGCTGGGTGCGAGTTTGTCCTTATATGACAGATTGGAACTCAGTATCGCACATCAAAGGTTTGACTTAAAAACCCTTGGTGGCGATATCAAACAAAATATATTTGGTGTGAAATACCGAGTCTTTGGTGATGTGGTTTTTTCTGATCTGCCACAATTGTCTGTGGGGCTTCAGCACAAACGGTTAGAAGATAAGGCGATAGCAACTGCCTTGGGAGCAGACTCATCCTCTAATGGAACGGATTTTTACATCGCCGCTACAAAAGTTCACCTTGGTGCTATTGGCGGTTTTAATGCAGTGTGGAACTTAACAGCGCGGGCCACACGCGCTAATGAAATGGGGTTGCTGGGGTTTGGTGGACCTGAAAACGACGATTACGAAATTATGCTGGAGGCCTCTGCAGGTATTTTGTTTTCAAGACACCTAGCAGTGGGAGCCGAGTATCGACAGAAACCAGACAATTTAGGACTTGGAGAAGATGACTGGGTAGATTACTTTGTTTCATATATTCCAAGTAAAGACCTCAATATAACCCTTGCTTGGGCTAAATTAGGCACGATTGCAGGTGCAGCAGATCAAAGTGGCTTGTATCTTTCAATCAATGGACAATTACGGTAACACTATGACTAAGAGTATATTCTTACCTCTGACTATTTTATTGCTGATTATCAGTGGGTGTGCAGCAAAGCAGGAGTCCGTCTATTCGCAATTAGGTGGGCAAAGCAAAATTGATGAAATAGTGGATAATTTTGTCAGTGAAATCGAGTTTGATGAGACCATCTTGCGCTACTTTGAAGGATCAAATATCGATCGCTTTAAAGAGAAATTGTCAGAGCAAATATGCAAGCGCACTGGCGGGCCCTGCGAGTATACAGGGGACAGTATGGAAGCTGTTCATACCGGAATGAACATCACCGAGGGCGATTTTAACCGGACCGTCGACCTACTTATTAATGCAATGGACAAGGCGGATGTACCTCATAGACTACAAAACCAAATACTAAAGGTGTTGGCACCGACTCGAGACGAAATGCTCTATTTGTAAGTGCTAATTGTAAGTGTTAGCGCGCACAATTGATAAAATCGTCATTGTTGTGTGATACTTTTGGGATATCTCTAACGCAGAATTTAGCTATTAAGATAGGTCAGGATTTAACTCGAAGGTAAATAACGCATGACTGATAAAGTGTTGGTTGTAGAAGATGATTTAGATATAGCAGACTTGATTAGGGTTAATCTGTCCGAGCTAGGTATCGAAATAGATCATTTTGGCAATGGCCGAGAAGCGCTGAAAAGCGCCATGGAAAATGATTATGCCTTACTCATATTGGATGTCATGTTGCCTGAAGTGAGTGGTTTGGACATATGTCGTCAAGTCAGAGATAAAAAACCTGAGCAAGCCATTATTATGCTAACGGCTAAAAATTCAGAGACTGACCGTGTATTAGGTTTAGAGCTAGGTGCTGACGACTATATGACGAAACCGTTTAGCACACGAGAATTACAAGCTAGAGTCAGATCACAGCTGCGTAAAGTGGATGTATTCAGGAAAGCATCTGTGACTAAAACAGACGAGGAAGAAAAACCACTCATTGTTGGTTCATTGGTTATCAATCAGAAAAACCATATTGCAGTATTTGAAGACAACACCCTTGATCTCACAGCGACCGAATTCGAATTGCTTTATCATCTAGCGAGCCACCCAAATCAAGTTTTTACCAGAAGCCAGTTGTTGGAATCTGTTTGGGGATATCACCACAGCGGCTATGAGCATACCGTGAATTCTCACATTAACCGCTTGAGAGCAAAAATTGAAAGTGATGCTACTTCTCCTCAAATTGTGCAAACGGTTTGGGGTGTGGGTTATAAATTTAATCCATCTGGTGTAGAGCAGCATTAATTTTTGTTGTGGTGCATATACACCGAAAATAATATTCAAGCGGTCATTTTTATTGCATACTCTGTCGCCAATTAGATACAAATTATACGGAGCTAGCATTGAGCATAACTATTTTAATTGCACTGGCCCTAGTTATGATTATCGAAGGGTTAGGGCCTATGTTGTTCCCAACCAAATGGAAATCGTATCTTACCCAGATTTCAGAACAACCTACTGAGCAATTGCGCACTATAGGGGGTACTTTAGTGACAATTGGCCTTGTTAGCTTGTTTTTTTTGGTCTAAGCACAAAAAGTACTCAAAAAATTCGTGAATATTGTCTTCGATTTTTGTTAGAATCCCCGCCTAATTTTCTGACGATTCGTTTTCATGGCTAAAAATGTAGTGGTATTGGGCACCCAATGGGGTGACGAAGGTAAGGGTAAAGTCGTTGACTTACTCACAGATAAAGCAACCTATGTTGTCCGTTATCAAGGTGGACACAACGCAGGTCATACTCTCGTAATAGACGGTGAGAAAACCGTTCTTCATTTAATTCCTTCCGGTGTGCTAAGAGACAACATCAAGTGCATAATTGGTAATGGTGTAGTGTTAAGCCCTGAAGCACTTCTAAAAGAAATGAAAATGCTTCAAGAACGTGGTATTCCGGTTCAAGAACGTTTACAAATCAGTGAAGCTTGCCCGCTTATTTTACCTTATCATGTTGCTTTGGATGTGGCTCGTGAAGAAGCAAAAGGTGCTAAGGCTATCGGTACAACTGGCCGCGGAATTGGACCCGCATATGAAGACAAGGTTTCTCGCCGCGGATTGCGTGTTGGCGATCTGTTTAATCCAACAGATTTCGCTGCCAAGTTAAAAGAAATTCTTGAATATCATAATTTCGTACTCACCAATTATCATAAAGCCGCACCGGTTGACTATGACCAAGTATTGTCTGAAGCGCTTGCGGTAGCAGATTTGCTCAAATCAATGGTCGTCGATGTTACGGACGAACTTGATAAAGCGAGAAAACGTGGCGATGCAATTATGTTTGAAGGCGCGCAAGGTACGCTACTCGATATTGACCATGGTACTTACCCTTATGTTACATCCTCAAATACCACTGTTGGTGGAGTTGCAACTGGCGCTGGCTTTGGTCCACTAAACCTCGATTATGTTTTAGGTATCGTTAAGGCCTACACTACTCGCGTCGGCTCTGGCCCATTCCCAACTGAGTTAGATTGTGAAGTTGGACAACATCTTGGTGTAAAAGGTCACGAATTTGGTGCCACCACTGGAAGGAAAAGACGTACAGGCTGGTTTGATGCAGTAGCTATGAAACGCGCGGTGCAAATTAATTCCATTACTGGCTTTTGTTTGACCAAACTTGATGTATTAGATGGTTTAGAAGAACTTAAGATCTGTGTTGGCTATAAGCATGCAAATGGCGAAATTAAAGATGTTCCTCCAATGGCGGCGGATGACTATGATTTGATCGAACCGGTTTACGAAAGCATGCCGGGTTGGAGTGAAAACTCGTTTGGAGTGACCTCTTATGATGAGCTTCCTCAGGCGGCAAAGAATTACATCAATAGACTACAAGAGCTGACTCAGGTACCCATTGATATTATCTCTACCGGCCCTGACAGAAACGAGACCATTGTTTTACGTCATCCTTTCGAAGTCTAGTTCATAGACTTTAGTTTGCAGGAATAACTCGAAAAGGCCTTTATCAATAAGGCCTTTTTCACACATAGCCTTCATTTCTTCTAACGCTTGCTGCGAATCTTTAGCCAACTCACTTGAAATGCTCGGATGTACCAGTTCAATGTACACATTTGCGATGGCAAGTATCTTAGCTTTTATTGAAATACTTGTTACTTTCGGTGCTTTGAACATCTTACTTTGTAGGCTAATTTGATACTTTCCACTGACAATCTCAGGTATTTGCTGAAGTTCACTGGGTAAATCGAGCTCGTTAATCGTAGCCAATGTTCCAATCATTTGTTTATCGATAATGAATTTCTCTTCATTTGTTAATACCCCATTCGGTATTTTCAAATTGTAAATTTCGCCTAAATTCATTTTGTTTTCTGGCGGGAAAAGTTCGAAGCCTAAAATAGGCTGGGGTTTATTTTGTTTTGCTCGGAAAGTGATATGTTCAGGACGATTATTCAATGCAAAATCATATTTGCTCTGATACTCATTCGACGTGTCAACATGCTCTAACTCTTGATCTGACATGCCCAAATATCGATCGAATTGATTTTCATATCGATAGTTTGCAATGCGATCAATTTCAGAATTTAAGAATTCATTCATTTCCAATTTACCCAGATTGCAATTAGCCACCAATTTGAAATCGTGTTGCAACTGTCGCTTCATCTTTTCGTATACTTTTCGACGAGGCTCAATGGTATCCGGGTGTGCGAGTACATGTTTATACATGTTTATCTCAGCGTCCCTCAGTAGAACTTCAAAGCGCATTCTTATTTCATGAATGCGATTATGAAGTGCTTCAAGTTTAGTCTGCTTATTGGCAATATGCTCTGGCGTGGCCACTTTGCCACAATCATGCAACCAGGTTGCTATTTCAAATTCTCGCCATTGACTCTGGGTTGCTAATTCGGCATCTGCTTCAGGAAAATCATGCTGTTTAGCCGCTTTTGCTAATGCCATCGCCATTTGTGGCACGATACGTTGTTTCTTGACTGGAGAAGTAGAACGTTTATCTATTGTTTTACCAATCAACCTGACAAACGAATTGATCAAAGAACTATTCTTATTGTTTTGCGATTCGATTGTCTTGGCCATATGCACAGTTGCCTGCGATAAACGCTCGAGCTCACTGATCCCAGTTCTCACTAACGTCACATCAGCATACCGTTTTTGCTCTATCAGCTGACTTTGTTCGGTGAGTCTGTGGATGGGTTTAGCAATTCTTTGCGCAACAACATAGACTAATGGTAACAGCAATAAAAATCCAATCACTGATATTATTACCGCCCAATAAACTTGAGATAAAAAACGTTGAGAAATTTCACTTTGAGATAAAAAAACTCCTAGATAATGTTCATTATTCTCTGAGTGATAAATTCCTATGGGATCGACGCGCGCAAAATAAGCATCACCACTGATACTCGTTTCTACTACTTGCTTATGCTGACTGGGATCAAGAGCAATTTCGAGCAGTACTTGACTCGGTAAACTGCCTTGGTCAATTTTAGATAAGGGTTGACCAGACTGAGTGTTTAAATCTACTAGCCATTTGCGTTTTATTTCAGCCAGTTTTACCGCAGGTACTTGTTTTTGAGCTTTATTCAACACGCTGCTAAGCAACGAGTTATGTTTGTTGACGTATAAGTGATAATTGGGTGTTGGAAGCGTTTCTGCGTTTTGTAAGTTGTTAGAGAACTTTAGATTATCCATGAAATAGTATTTTTCTATATGCCGAGCAACGACATCTACCAATAAGGTTGCATCGGCTTCGCCGTTTTCAATTGCTCGAAGGGCCTCGATAGGATTTTCCACCATCACATAACGAATTGTTGGGTGTTGTTCCAACAGAAACTCGGTTGTTGAATAGTTTTTAGGCATCACCAACGTTTTGTTGATCAGCTGATTGAGATTTGTGTAATTATTTAGGTCATTTTTCTGGCTCACGACGACAAGATTGGTATCTAGTATTGGTGCTGAAAAAGTTCCCTTTGTCGCGCGTTCTTCAGTCACAAACATAGACAACATAAGATCGATGTCTTGCGCTGCAAACATTGTCATCAATTCTGAAAATTCGACACCATTCACAAATTGTACTTTTAACCCTGTGGTTTTAATTAATTCTTTTAGATAATCAACAGCATACCCTTTGGGTTTACCACTCACTGAAAAATCGATAGGTGGGTAATCCTTTAAATTTCCTACCGTAATAGTTGGACTACTAGCCAAATAAGCTTTTTCTTCTGGAGTAAGGCCTTTTAAGGTGATTTTTCCCTGTGTATCAACAATGTTCTTTTGTTCGAACTGGGTAACTGTCCCCTGATTATCGAACAAAAAAGCTTGGCTACCATTTGTGAGATAGTCTCCTTCGAGCAGCGCACTTAAATAGGACAAAGAAAAGCTGACACCGACTACTTCGCCGCTCTCTAAGCGTTTTACATAAGCGACCAACAAATCGTTGCCAAATGATACAAAGGGAGGGGTTTCTGTTACTTCTTTAGTTGTCGCCATTTTGTACCAAGGCCTGATTCTTGGATCATAATCTGACACTCTGGTTTGCTTCGTTCTGACGATAAAATCGTCATCTAAATACCTTGAAATAGACTGACCATTGACGTTTCTAGATTCTATCCAACGGTCTTCAGGGGCCGCCAAGTATTCGTCGTATAAATCCTTAGCAGCATCCAAATTGGTGAGTCTAACAAAATCACCATTCGGATAAGCAACGAACATGGCGCTGACATAAGGAGATGTACTCATCGCCCCTGACATCAACCGCAAAATAGTTGGGGGGCTATCTTCTGCAAGAGGCTCTGTAACATCGACACTTTGCGCTAATATTTCTGTGAGGCTATAACCGAGGTTATCAGTAATTTGTGCTCGTTGAGAAACCATGTCAGAAATACTTTGGAATTGTCTTTGTGCAGCTTCTTTGGCAAGGGAAACAGACGAAAAATAGTGAACACCGATTGCTAATGCGGCAACGACTAACACTGCTAGTCCTATGGCAATGCTGAAACTGTAATTTAAGGAGATTTTCTTTTCCGAAGGCATGGGTATGAAAACTACTAATTTTTCGAAATTTCAGGTGGCTACACTGTATTTAAAATCCATCTGGTTTACCAGTGTTAGTTTGGCTATTAATTCATACATCAAGATGAGCGAAAATCCTTAAGCAAGGTTGTTGCGTCATTTCGATTCTTCGCTCTTGATATTAAAAATATGCGTAAAAGTCTCTTCTGCGGCTGACTATTCATGCTATAAATGTGAAAAAATTTCGTTCTTTTCTTCATGAAGTTGAATTTATTGCTATGAACTCAGAGCTTTCCATTACAAATCTATCCAATAAAAGTGAATTGACCCCCTTTCATTTAGCTATCCCCGTTACCAATTTATCGAAAGCGAATGCTTTTTATGGTGAGTTGTTACAATGTGATAAAGGCAGATACTGTGAGCAATGGATAGATTGGAATTTCTTTGGACATCAGTTAGTCACGCATTTAGTTTCGGAAATGCCCTCCGCACCTAAATGTAATCAAGTGGATAACAAAGCGGTACCGGTTCCTCATTTTGGCGTTGTACTCACTGTTGCTGATTGGAAAAGCTTATCCGAGCGTTTGCTTGATCACCACGTTAATTTTGTGATTGACCCCTGCGTTCGATTTGCTGGACAAGTTGGAGAACAATCCACCCTATTTTTTCTTGATCCATTTGGCAATGCTCTAGAATTTAAGGCGTTTAAAAATCCAGATGAACTATTCTCCAGTTAAAAACGCCCTGAAATACGCTGGGCGTAATTTAATTTTCGCCATTAGTTTGGCGCTGTTCTCTGTGCAGAATATTGCTGCTGAATTTTCGGGCAAGTTAGATACTTCTTTGCGTTTTGATGACCGTTCAGGCAAAACCGAGCGATACCAATATCGCGTGCGAGTGTACCCGCAAATTATCTTTGACGAGAATAAAACGTGGAGCCTCAATGCTTTTGCTGTGACTGGAGATGAGTTTTCATCCAGCCACAATACACTGGATGATGGTGAATCCGATTTATTTTACGTACGTCGTTTATACGTTAGGCATATTCAAGAAAATGGTAAAACAGAGATTGGTGTAATACCCACGTACAAAGGCCGTATTTCGTCAACTGGATTGTCTAAGGATGGTTGGATTGCTGGATTGCGACAAGTGTTAGATGTCGACAGCGGTCGATTGGAACTTGTTGTAGGTGATTTGCAAGACACACGAGCTTCCAAAGCCCTGGAAACACCCGATGATTTATCATACGTGGAACTAGAATACTCAAGCAACGTCACTAAACAAACTAGTTTTGAGGTGAGTGCTGATAGAATATTGAGAACTAACTTTATAAGAGGTGAGGTTCGTTACCAGTATAATGATGAGTTAACCTATGCATTTGAGCTAATTGATAGATTAGACACCAATGACGTGAAGATTGTGCTTAGTGCTGAAACCGAATTTCAATTATCTGGTCGTTCCGTAGAATTTTTTGGATATTATAGTTATGTCAGTGATGAATTTGGTCCCAGAGCTGAACTAACCGAGGATTTTTTATCAACCGGACACGGCATTGCATTAGAGTTAGAATCAAGCTTTAGCGATGAACTGCCGCTAGAATGGTTCGCCAAGTTTGAAGCATTTGAAGGAAATTCTAGGATCCAATTGGGCGTTAAATACGGTCTAGATTTTTAAAATGTGAAAAGCACATAAGATACATTTTTACTGGGATCTGTTGAGCTTTGCTGTATGTTTTTGCAGCGGTTGTGCGTTATTTAGGCAATGCATTGCGAGTGTCATATAGTTGCTCTACTTAACCGTATTTAGCAACTCATCATCCAATGCCGCATCGACTTTATCACTGGTAACAGGTAACGGTTTAAACGCACGATTTACTGTATAGCGCTCAGGTCTGTGGTTTACTGCTATCAGTATGTTTAGTGTGATAGCACCAATGATTGAAAGTAAAATCAATTCAAAGGTAAAGATAAACATAGACGCAGCCAAGATAAGCCCATCTACGAGTAAACCGAAATTGCCTGCCCGAATGTTGTGTTTGCTCTGCAAATATAGCGCTAGGATTCCTAGCCCACCCAGGCTGGATTTATGTCTAAACATAATCAATATCCCAACACCAATCAAAATACCCCCTAAGCCAGCAGCAAACATAGGGTGGATATAGGAAATAGTTAGAACTTTATCCATGGTTTCCGTCATCAGCGAGACCAAAGTCACAGAAATGAACGTATTGATAGTGAAACGTTTACTCAACTGCGTCCAAGCTAAGAAGTAGAACGGCAAGTTAACGATGAAAAATATGGTACCGAAACTAAGCGGAGTCAAGTGGGTACCGATTAACGCAATTCCAGCTGTACCACCCGTGAGTAACTCTTGGGTATTGAATAAAACAATTCCCATAGACACCAAACAGCAAGCACATATTAGTGCTAAAACATCTTCATAAAATCGGTGTGACGGAAACTGCATAATACTACCTACAACTGCTTGATATATTCATCTTGGCTAAAACGGGCGCGGATTGTACATCAATAGTGGATGATTGAAACATCTATTGAAGAAACTAGTTGAGGTATGATTTTTAACCGGAAGTATCGAAATCTTTACGGGTTTTTAAGCGGGAGTAATAACGCTGTTATAAAAATGTTGCATGGCATGATTTGTTGAACCATGCCGTGCATTAATGCTGAGAAACTTAAACTATTATTGCTTACAGCGTCTGTACGCAAATATGCCCATCCCAAACAAAAATACTGCCAAACCAGTTGGCTCAGAGATACTTTGCCCTGCTGGAAGAAGAGTTGTGTCTACTGAACCGTAAATCGAAATGTGAGACAGAGCAGCATTGTTTCCACCACCATTCTTGAGATTGACAGTCCAGTCGCCCATAAATGCTAAAGCATCACCACCTTCGAAGGACCAAACTGCAAATGACCGAGCTGCTTTAAGCAAAACAAGGAAATCACCATTGAGTGAACCCTGATTAAAACTCCATGAACCCGAAGTGCTGTTAGCTCCAGTAATTTGGAATCCAATATCAGCAGTACCTGCTGCCGACCCTGCGCCGTCAATTTTAGTCAATTCATTATAGGTGTTGCCCATGTACGAAATTTGGTCGTTTGAGTTCAAATTACCGCCAAAAACACCAAAACAATTGGTGGCCCCTTGTACATCGTTTACGGTAATATCACCATTGTCATTAGCCGGTGAACAAATGTTTGATGAATTTAAGGTGATGATCGTGGCTTGGGCACTTATAGTGGCTAGGCAAAAAGCCATGCCGACTAAAATATAAACTTTTCTTACTATTCTCATTACTGTTTCCTTGTTCGAACTTCTTTTCAAAACTAGTTGGAGCATTAACAATCCATGGTTTTTGATAAGATTGACTCCATGCATATTTCGAGCCAAAAATATTCTTAAAGCGATTCAACACCTTATCAAATCAGAAAATTACACGTGTAAATTAAATCGACACCTCATTCTTCCTCAAAAATATCCTCGATTTGCATCTTAAACAGCCTTGCTGCTTTAAATGCTAAGGGTAAACTGGGATCAAATTTACCCTTCTCGATGGCATTTACCGTTTGCCGAGATACGTCCAATGCTTCTGCTAAATCGGCTTGTGTCCAGTCTCTTTCGGCACGCAGTACTTTAAGTCGATTCTTCATGCATATTTCCTATAAAAAAGCGCAACGCCAATCATATAACTGAACGACATGACGAAAAGCAATCCAGATGGATTGGGTTCAAAGGTGATGATTTTAATCCCTTCCAACAACCCGTAAATTGCCCCCAAAACAACACTGACTCCTAGCGACAACGCCATTGCTTCAACGTGAATTTTACGCATCATTTCATCTAAATCATTAATATGTTTGATGTTTGCCATCACCATTTTGTAACCAAATCCGAGGTTGATAAAGATAACTGTTGTGGAAACAACCACATGGAAATCCCAAATGAATTTGGGACCGAACGCCAAAAGTGCCAAACTGGCAACCCAAGCAAATGTCCATATGAATAGCTGCTTTGCTGAACGACTAACACGTTTTTTTAAGTTCTCTGGTTTCGTTGTATTCGCATTCATGTCTATCTCCTTTGTCAAAAAGTAAAACAAACTTTACTCTATGTGGCAAATATACGACCAGCTTTACTTTATGTCAAGTGTGTTTTACATAAAGTTAAGTTAAGTTGATTTTTAAAGTGAGAATTAAGATTGAGTTAAAATCAAAAAAACCTGTAACTTAATTCAGCTACAGGTTTCGTTAGTAGTAATGTGGATTTTTAGAAACTAGGTTCTCTCGAACACAGTTGCAATACCTTGACCTAAGCCGATACACATTGTGGCTAGACCGACTGATTTATCGTTGGCTTCCATCAGATTAATTAAGGTAGTTGAGATCCGTGAACCAGAACAACCTAGCGGATGCCCTAACGCAATGGCACCGCCATTTAGATTCACTTTGTCATCGTAATGATCGATCCACCCTAATTGCTTGATACACGACAAGGCTTGAGCAGCAAAGGCTTCGTTAAATTCAGCTAATTCGATGTCATCCATCGACATGCCAGCTCGTTGCAGCGCTTTTTTCGTTGCAGGGACCGGACCAAAGCCCATGATGGCGGCATCACAGCCAGCCACGGCCATGGAGCGAATTTTCGCACGAGGGGTTAGTCCCAATGCTTTTGCTCTATCGGCTGACATCAATAACATCGCCGAGGCACCATCCGATATGGCTGAAGATGTTCCAGCCGTTACCGTGCCATTGACTGGGTCAAATACAGGACGTAAAGCTGCCATAGATTCGGCTGTAGAATCTGGGCGAATAACCTCATCCGAATCAATGAGCTTGAGTACGCCATCGGTATCATGACCGAGGGTGCCGACAATTTCATTCCATCTTCCTTCAACATGTGCTTTGTGAGCAAGTTGATGGGAGCGAGCACCGAACGCATCTTGCATTTCTCGCGTGATATCGTTTTGACGACCAAGCAATTCCGCCGTCATTCCCATGTTACCCGAGGCTTTCGCTGTGTATTTGGCGAGACCTGGGTGGAAGTCTAGGTTAAATGTCATGGGTACATGGCCCATATGCTCAACACCACCAATCATGTATATGTCACCCATGCCTGTCATAATACCTTTAGCAGCATCATGCAAAGCCTGCATTGATGAGCCACAGAGTCTATTAACGGTTACTGCCGAAGTCGATCTCGGTATGTCTGTCAGCAGTTGCGCATTTCTGGCAACGTTAAAACCTTGTTCTTTGGTTTGTTGTACGCAACCCCAAATAATGTCTTCAATTTCTGCTGGGTCAACGTTCGGATTACGCTCGAGCAATTTGCTCATTAAGTGTGCAGATAAGGTTTCTGCGCGAACATTTCGGAATACTCCGCCTTTCGAACGACCCATAGGGGTACGAATGCAATCAATAACGACTACGTCTTTCATGTTATTCTCCTTGGGTCTCAATTATGCTGATTGTTGAAAGTAAGATTTGCGATTGGCTGCCATTTCGCGCACACCATCCGATACCTGATAAATAGGCCCGAGGTCTGCATATTTGTCGGCCAAAGCAACAAAATTATCCAAGCCCATTGTTTCGATGTAACGGAAAATTCCTCCTCTGAATGGAGGGAATCCTAGCCCATACAGTAATGCCATGTCTGCTTCGGCGGCACTAGCAACTATCCCTTCTTCCAGACAACGAATAGCTTCATTTGCCATAGGAATCATGGTGCGAGCGATTATATCTTCGGCATCGAAGTCTTGTTTTTCAGCACAATGGGGTGCAAACAGCTCGTAAGCTTCTTCTGCTGCCACTTTGGTTGGACGACCACGTTTATCCGTACCAAAATTGTAGAATCCTTTTCCGTTTTTCTGTCCAAAGCGTTCAGCGCGGAACAAACAAGTAACAGGATCGTTAGCGATTTTTTGCATACGCTCGGGAATACCATCTGACATCACACCCGAGGCATGGTCAGCCGTGTCCATTCCCACCACATCTAACAAGAAAGCTGGGCCCATCGGCCAACCAAATACTTTTTCCATCACTTTGTCGACCGCAACAAAATCAGCGCCATCCAATACAAGTTTGCTGAATCCAGCAAAGTAGGGGAACAAAACACGGTTAACTAAGAACCCCGGGCAATCGTTGACAACAATTGGGGTTTTACCCATTTTTAAAGTAGCTGCAACCACCGCTGAAATAGTGCTTTCAGAAGTGTTTTCTCCGCGAATAATCTCGACTAATGGCATTTTATGTACGGGGTTAAAAAAGTGCATTCCACAGAATCGTTCAGGTTTATCTAAACTTTTTGCCAGTTGATTGATGGAAATCGTCGAGGTGTTGGAACAAATAATCGCATCATCTGCAACGGCATCTTCGGTTTCTTTTAACACAATGCCTTTTACCTTGGGATTTTCAACAACCGCTTCAATAATCAAATCGGCATCTTTCATTGCGGAGTATTCCAAGGTAGGCACAATGTTATTCAACGTTGTTGCCATTTTGGTCGCATCAACTTTGCCACGTTGCATTCCCTTGGCAAGGATTTTAGCGGCTTCTTTCAACCCCAAATCCAGTGCTGGCTGGGCAATATCTTTCATGATGACAGGTGTACCTTTTACGGCCGATTGGTATGCGATACCCCCACCCATAATTCCTGCGCCCAAGACAGCGGTTTGATTGATTGCTTTGGTCGCTGCTTTAGCTTGTTTTTTCCCTTTACTTTTGACTAACTGATCCGCTAAGAAAATACCCACTTGCGCCTTAGCTGCGTCAGTTTTCGCTAAAGTAACAAAGCCTTGATTTTCTAATTTAAGCGCACCTTCACGGTCGAGAGTTGATGCCTTGGCAACCGTATCCACCATCATATGTGGTGAAGGATAATGCTTACCCGCTTGTGCAGCTACCATGGCTTTGGCCGTTGAAAAGCTCATCATGGATTCATTTTTACTTAACGTCAGAGGAGATTTTTTCTGAGCACGTCTAGCCTGCCAATCGAACTTTCCATCAATTGCATCCTGTAACATGCTGATTGCCGCTTTTGTTAGATTGCTAGGTTCAACAACAGCATCGACAGCACCTTCAGCCAAGGCTTTAGGCGCTTTTCGGTCACGACCGGTTGTCATCCACTCCAATGCGTTGTCTGAGCCAATTAACCTAGGCAATCGAACTGTGCCGCCAAATCCTGGCATTAGGCCAAGTTTCACCTCAGGCAAGCCGATACTCGCGGTAGTATCCGCTACTCGCAGATCACAGGCCAAGGTCATTTCACAACCACCTCCAAGAGCAAAGCCATTTACTGCAGCAATAGTCGGTACAGGGAGGTCTTCAAATCGGTCAAATACCTGTGAGGTTTTTGCAACCCATTCTAATACTTCATTTTCAGGTAAAGCGAATAGAGCGGTAAATTCGGTAATGTCTGCACCGACAATAAAAGTCGATTTAGCAGACCGCACCAAAACGCCTTTAACGTTATCGTTGCTCGCTAGTGCTTGGGTGGCAGCATCAAGTTCTGAAACTGTATTTTGATCGAATTTATTCACGGATCCTTGAGCATCGAACACCAATTCAACCAGACCAGAATTGGAATCGTCCTCAATAAATCGTGCACAAAGGCTGTTGCCTTCAAATATCATTATTATCTCCTTAATTGTAGGGTAAGGATATTTAGGGATGTTAGATTTTTGTTGAATAGTTTTGAAAGCGCAACCTAATTTCAACATCTGAATAACATATGGTCGGATCTGTTTATTTTCAATGCGAAAGGTCAATATATCCAATCACTTTGTATAAAACTTCATACCATAAAACCGCGTTTCTTAGACAAAAGTCTAATGGTCAGAAATCTCCCCTTTTTTAATCATTTGGACTCTTTATTTTTATCTATTTTACGGACTAGTTGTATGCAAAAAAATCTTGGTTTCACCCTCATAGAATTAATCATTGTTATCATTTTACTCGGTACTTTATCCGCTGTTGCCGCTCCTAAATTTATTGATCTTTCTGGTGATGCCGAAGAAGCGCGCTTTAGAAATCTAGCAGCGAATTTCAAATCTGGTGTCGATCAGGTGCACATGGCTTGGCAAATACGAGGTCAAGGAAAGGCGCAACAAGATTTTATTGATTTAAGTGGGGATGCAGACGCAGGTGGTGACCTTTCTGTCAACAAATACGGTTTCCCGGCTGATACACGAGGAAGAAGTAAAGCAACGGATTCTGACAATGATTGCTTGGATGTTTTTAGAGCTGTATTGGTAAGTGATGAAATAGTTGCGGCAGCAGGTGGTTCATTGGATGATGCTACTTATTCGGCTGATTTGGGTGCGCAACAAAGCTGTACTTATACGTTTTTAAAACAAGATTCTTTGAGTTTTACTTATTATTCCTGGACCGGAGAAGTCGTTATCAATTAATTCGGCAGGCTATGGACTGCTGACCTTTGCTGTATACTTTTTGTTCCAATTAGACGCTTTTTAATCGAGGTGCACCTTAGAAGGACTATTTGTTTTATCTAAACTGTACTTTCACTATGCTTATTCGGTAAATTATTTTATTGTTCGTTTCTAATTGTTGAAATGAGTTAAAAGTGACGTACAAATCTATTCTTGCACTGTTTTTCTTAGTTATAAGTAGCGCTAACTATGCTGAAACAGAAGTGCAGTCTGAAGAAACACGTGTTATGCAGCGTGAAGCCTTCAAGGCATTGGAAAGAATTGCTAACAAGCCCACATCTGCTCGATACAAAGAACTTCGTAAGCTAATAGAAGGGTATCCGTTAGAACCCTATATTGAGCAAAAATCCTTGCTAGCTTTTCCGTATTTATCCAATCAACAAAAAATAGAAAATTTTTTGGAAAAGTACCGCTCTACTCCTCTTGATTGGCCACTACGTAAAAAATGGTTGAATTATTTAGCCAATAAGAATTTGGCAGAGTTGTACATCAGTAATTATAAACCCACTAGCAATGCCGAGTTGAGTTGTCAGAATCTAGAGTTTCAGTTAGACAAGTCTCCCAATAACACTCAACTGTTCGATGAAATTACCAAGATGTGGATTGTTGGACAGTCACAACCAAGTGAGTGTGATGCCATATTCAATGCTTGGCACAAAGCAGGGTATCGAACGCAAGATCGAATTTGGCAAAGGTTGGTACTCGCTGCTGATGGTGGGAATCATACCTTGATCCCCTATTTAAAAAAGTTGCTCGATCCTGACTACCAATATTTAGCCGATCTTTGGTTGAAAGTGCGCCGTTCCCCCTCCTACGTGAGTCGTTTATCTCTGTTTCCAGCTAAGTATTCTGAAAAGGAATTGCAAATACTGGCTTATGGATTAACGAGACTAATTTGGCGTGATCAAGAATTAGCTTTGAAAACATGGCAAGCACTAATCAAAAAGTACAAAGTGGGTTACGAAGTAGAACAAAAAGTCGCAAGAAAATTTGCCGTGGCATTGGCCATAAGAGATCATCAAAAAGCACAAGAATGGTTGGAAAAAGTTGATCACTCTAAACCTGATGAAGAACTATATCGCTGGCATCTTGCCCATGTACTGAAACAGCAAAAATGGCAGAATGTGCTTGAGTTGATTGACTTGGCGCCAACAGAAATTGCAAATGAATTTAGTTTTCAATACTGGCAGGGTCGAGCCTTTGGTGAAATTGATACCAAAGAGAACGCATTGCAACGGTTTGATTATCTATCTAAGCAACGACACTATTACGGTTTTTTAGCGAGCGCAAAACTATCCAAGAAACCCTCAATCAAAGATGTGCCACTCGATTTTACCGTTGAACAATTAGCCGTCATTGGTAATTTACCTGCTGCACAGCGTGCTTACGAATTTTTGCAGTTGGAGAGATTTACAAGCGCCAGAAGAGAGTGGTTCTATTTACAGTCAACCCTAAGTAACGAACAGAAGTTAGTCTCCGCAGTGTTGGCTAACAGCTGGGGGTGGCACGATAGAGCGATATTCGGTTTTTCCAATACGGGCTATCTAGATGATATTAAACGACGATTCCCGTTGGCATATCGTGAACAATTGTTAGGTCAATCAAATAAACATAAGGTTGACCCCGCTTGGACATTTGCGATTACCAGACGCGAAAGTTCATTCATGACCGATGCGTCATCGGGGGCCGGAGCGAAGGGCCTGATGCAACTTCTACCCTCTACAGCTAGATATCTTGCCAAGAAAAAGGTCAAAACTAGTGTGTTATTTGATCCGGATACCAATGCAGAATTTGGTACTCAATACTTAAGTTATTTAATGGATAAAATGAATAACAATTCAGTATTGGCGACGGCCTCATACAATGCCGGATGGCGACGAGTCAGACAATGGCTGCCAGACGAAGGATTACCAGTAGATATTTGGATAGAAACCATCCCATATAAAGAAACTCGTAACTATGTCAAAGCGGTACTGGCTTATCGAGAAATTTACGCTTCGCGTCTAGGGCAAGACTCTGAATTGTTTAAAGATTTAGCAAAAATGCAAGTAGACCGAAAGTTTTTAAACTAAATCAATTATTGCCCTTTTTACTGGCTTGTAGAGATGAGTTCACTTATCTGATAAACAAGGCCACGGAATAATGGGATATTAAACTGGACTAGAGTATTTCCAGAGACGAACACATAATATCGACTGTATGTATTTTCTGTTTTCCTAGACTCGGGCATTAAGCTCTGGTGGATTGGCCGTTGGTTTGACTTAGTTCTTATTCAATATTTATACTGTGTAAAGACCCTTTATCTTGCGAGGCGAGATTAACTATAATCAAGACATATTCAATCTGCGTTATATTGGAGCAGGGAATGCCAAGATCCGCCTTATTAGTGTTTTCATTTTTCTATTGCATGTTAAATTCGTGTGCAGCGCTATCGGAAGAATCCTTCAGTACCGCTTTTGCGAATTATCAAAAGGCGGAGGCATTAGGGGATACGTCTTCTGCAGTAAAATACGCCAACTTATCCTTTGAAATGGGTGTTAAAGAGTTTGGTAGCAATTCTGAAAATGCCGTGGCTCTTAAACACATCGTCGCCTCAGCTTATATGAGCAATAATCAGCCTGAAGAAGCGCAATCAAGTTTTGACCATGTTATGAATGTATACGAGAAATTACATGGTGTATTTAGCGAGCAAGTTCACGGAATATTGCTTGAGAAACTCAAAGTTGCTGAACTTCAACGTGGTCCAAAATTTAAAGAAATCAAACCTTATTATCTGGACCTGATGAACAAAACTATTAACGTTAGCAAAAAGCTTTCTGAAGAATTTCCCGAATTTAAGCACGTCTATTATTATCGCTTAGCTAAAGTTTTGAACTTACCACCGTTAAAATTTGTTTTTGCTGCAAGGAATTTTGAAATACACAAACTAGCTGAGGGATACCTAACAGAGGCGCTCGGTACTGTTGATGAAAAGGTCATTGAAATGCAATTCGAAATGGCACAAAACCTTTATTATCGAAAGCAAGTGACTGATTCTATCAAGTATTATGAGAAGGTGATTAATGCATTTGACATGGAGGCGATTTCTTCACATCCTTGGTTGATTCAAGCGCATATTGCAATAGTTCAGATATCTGAACTGCGCGAAAATTCAGAGGCTGCCACAAAGCACGCGCTTGCTATTGGAAAAATGTTGGCGAAAGACAGCAATTCGCCAGAAATTCTTTTTAGAATTGAGCCTAAGTATCCCATCGAAACTGCAAAACAAGGTAAACAAGGAGAGACGCTTTTAAGTTTCATAGTTGATAGTCAAGGTTTCGTCAAAGATATAGAAATTGAAGAGTCTAGTCATCGGCTTTTTTCAAAGGCATCAATAGCAGCATTAAAAAAGTGGCGTTATGCGCCAATCTACGAAAATGGCGCAGCGACAAACAGTTCTCGGTTAACGACTAAGTTAACCTTTAGACTGGATTCTGGAAGTGCCAGAACTATTAAAAGGCGCATGCCTGGGACAATAATACTCAACGCTACGGCAGAAGAATGCAGAAGAGCTGCTAATTGTAAAATGATTGACTAACTCTAGTAATTTAGCGTTCTCTCAGCAGGTTTCGGCGAGTAATCCCCGAGGTTGCTCAGATATTAACACTGACCCCAATAATTCCTAACGGCTATTGACCCCAACCCCAACAAGTATGATAGGGTAATTACTTAATTTTTTGTTGCGCTAACTCTAAGTCTATTATGGAAAAATTAGCTGAATTGTATCCACAGCATTTGCAAGAAATGCAAAACCGCACGAAAGAAGCTTTGTCACGTGAAAGTATTGATGGCCTCATCATTCATTCTGGTCAAAGCAAGCGTATGTTCTTGGACGATAATCATTACCCCTTTCATGTTAATCCGCAATTTAAAGCTTGGGTGCCTGTCATAGATAATCCTAATTGCTGGATCATCGTTAATGGAGAGGACAAACCCAAGCTAATTTTTTACAGACCGAAAGATTTTTGGCACAAAGTACCACCAGAACCCACCGAATACTGGGCCGAGCACTTTGACATCATATTGCTCACGCAAGCGGATGCCGTAGAAAAACACCTTCCTTATGATAAAAGCAAATATGCGTATGTCGGTGAGTATTTAGAAGTCGCCAGAGCGTTAGGGTTTGAATTAGTCAATCCAGATAGAGTATTGCATTATCTGCACTATCAAAGGGCCTACAAAACCGAATATGAACAAAGATGTATGCGCATGGCAAATAAGGTGGCAGTGGGTGGTCACAAAATGGCTGAACAAGCATTTAGGGCGGGTGAAAGTGAGTTTGATATCAATTTAGCCTACCTAAAAGCGATTCAACAGGGTGACAATCAAGTTCCCTATACGAATATTGTGGCGCTTAATCGAAACGCCTCTATTTTGCACTACATGGTCCCTGACACTAAGGCACCTTTTAAGTCTCGTTCGTTTTTGATTGATGCAGGTGCTGAGTTCAATGGATATGCAGCAGATATTACTCGCACCTACAGCAAGGAAAAGAACCATTTTAGTGAGCTGATTGAGGCCATGGACAAGGTGACCTTGCATTTGGTCGATAGACTCAAACCAGGCATTCCTTACACAGATATCCAATTCGCAGCCCACGAATGTATCGCTGAATTGCTTTCAAGCTTCAATTTTGTGAATTTGTCAGCCGAAGACATAGTGCAACAAAAGATCACTAAACCATTTTTCCCCCATGGCATAGGTCATTTTTTAGGGTTACAAGTACATGACGTTGCTGGTTTAGTGGCAAATGACAGAGGAACGCCTAATCCTGCCCCTGAGGATCATCCATTTTTAAGAACAACAAGGACAGTAGAAGCAAATCAGGTTTTCACCATAGAGCCAGGTTTGTATTTTATTGATAGTTTACTAGACGAGCTTCGTGCGTCTGAACAATCAAAGTACATCAATTGGAATGTTATCGACGAATACCGTTTGTTCGGTGGCATCCGAATTGAAGACAATGTCATTGTGCATCGTGAGCGAAACGAAAATATGACGCGAGAAGCTGGTCTGAATTGATAGTTTACTTATCACCTAATTAAGCTGCCCGCTCGACTGAAATATGGGCGAGGCCGATTAGCGCTTGTTTGTAGTCTGAATCAGGCAATGGGGCTAGGGCTTCGATAGCCTGATCTGCCGCATGCAAAGCTTGTTTCTTAGTATAATCGAGAGAACCAGTTTGATGCATGGCAGAGAGTATTTGCTGAAGATTTTCCATACCATTGTTCTTTTCAATGGCATCTCGAATTAACTGTTGTTGCTCGGTGTTGCCATGCCACATCGCGTACAAGAGCGGTAGGGTAGGTTTACCTTCGGCTAAGTCATCCCCCACATTCTTACCCATTTCGTCACTATCTGCAGCATAGTCAAGAATATCATCGACCAACTGAAATGCCGTGCCCAAATACTTGCCATAATCTTGCATGGCTTGTTCAATTTCTTTAGTTTGATCAGTCAACACCGCGGCTAGAAGGGTTGCAGCCTCAAATAATCTCGCCGTTTTACTGTAAATAACCTGCATATAGCTCGCTTCCGACGTGTCTGGATCATTGCAATTCATTAATTGCAATACTTCACCTTCAGCTATGACATTAGTGGCATCAGATAGAATTTCCATCACACGCATGCGCTTGAGGGAGACCATCATCTGAAAAGAGCGGGTATATAAAAAGTCGCCCACTAGCACACTGGCTTGATTACCGAACACCGCGTTTGCGGTTTCCTTACCTCTACGCATAGTGGATTCGTCGACTACATCATCGTGCAGCAGCGTTGCTGTATGAATAAATTCGATGATAGCAGCAAGGGTATGGTGCTGGTCGTTGTTAATTCCAACGGCACGTGCCGCCAATGTCGTGATGAGTGGGCGAATGCGTTTACCACCACTATTGACGATGTAAAAGCCCAACTGATTGATCAGAGCTACGTCAGAATCTACTTGCGATTGGATGAGTTTGTTGATTGCTTGCATATCTGTTTCGGCAAGCTGGCGGATTTGGTCTAAGTCCATTGTGTGGTTGCAGGCCCAGTTATTTTGGCTTGTTAAGTTTATGTTGTTGATTCTACATAAATCAGGGTTGGTATCCAACGCAGAGTCGCATAAAATGTCATAAGCTTTGATTGCATATCTATTTAATCAAAAAAACTTAGTTTAGGGCTTGCGGGCATAGGTCAGTTCACGTACAATTCGCGCCCTGTTTTTGAATTGTAGCGCTGTGTGCGCAGAGCGGAGTTAAATATGTACGCGGTTTTCCAAAGTGGTGGTAAACAACACCGTGTGGCCGAAGGCCAAACCGTTCGTCTAGAGAAGATCGAGATCGCCCCAGGCGAGTCTGTAGAATTCGATAATATCTTGATGGTTAGTAATGGTGATGATGTAAAAATTGGTATGCCTTACGTTGATGGCGGAAAAGTCACAGCGGAAGTGGTTACGCATGGTCGTGGAGACAAAGTAAAGATTGTCAAATTCCGCCGCCGTAAGCATTCTCGTAAAACGCAAGGTCATCGTCAGTGGTTCACGGAAGTGAAAATCACTGGTATTAGCGCTTAATAGGAGTTTTGACAAATGGCACATAAAAAAGCCGGTGGTAGTACTAACAACGGTCGTGATTCAGAAAGCAAACGTTTAGGTGTTAAGCGCTTTGGTGGCGAATCTGTACTAGCAGGTAATATCATCGTACGTCAACGTGGTACTCGTTTCCACGCAGGCACGAATATGGGTATTGGTAAAGACCACACATTATTTGCATTGGCTGATGGCAAAGTGCAATTTGATGTTAAAGGTCCTAAGAACCGCAAATTCGTGAGTATTGTTGCTGAATAATTCGGTACAATAAAGATTGCAAAAAGCCCCGCTATTGCGGGGCTTTTTATTGTTAGGCTTGTTGTTCTTTGCTGTGTAAAAAGGGGTCGGAGTTAATTAAAAAGTAACAATTAACTCCGACCCCTTTTAACTTTTTTGGTGTCAGCCTGTCTTTTGCTCCTTTTTTGCTAAAATTGACTCCGACCCCTTTTTATTTTGTTGAGGTAATAAGATGAAGTTTGTAGATGAAGCTGAAATACGCGTTGAAGCCGGTGACGGTGGAAACGGTGTGGTTGGCTTTCGCCGAGAAAAATACGTTCCCAGAGGCGGCCCCGATGGCGGTGATGGTGGCGATGGCGGTAGTGTTTATTTGCTTGCTGATGAAAACCTTAACACCTTGATTGACTATCGATTTGAACGTTTTCATCGTGCTGAACGCGGAAAAAACGGGCAAGGAAGTAACTGCACGGGGCGAGCTGGTGCAGATCTAGAGCTAAAAGTACCTGTCGGTACAAGAGCGACAGACAAAGACACGGGTGAACCGTTAGGTGATTTGACCAAACATGGAATGCGTTTGAAAGTGGCTCAAGGTGGCTTTCATGGTTTAGGTAATGCTAGATTCAAGAGCAGTACCAACAGAGCACCAAGACAAAAATCTGATGGAACACCAGGAGAAATCCGCTGGTTACAACTTGAACTTATGCTTTTGGCAGATGTAGGTTTATTAGGGTTACCTAACGCGGGTAAATCTACCTTCATTCGATCTGTTTCCTCGGCCAAGCCGAAAGTGGCTGACTACCCTTTTACTACATTGATCCCAAATCTTGGCGTGGTTAGACAAGATTCCCAGCGAAGTTTCGTTATAGCTGATATTCCTGGACTGATTGAAGGTGCTGCTGACGGAGCAGGGCTGGGTATTCGTTTTCTTAAGCACTTAGAGCGTTGTCGTGTGCTTCTGCATCTAATCGACTTAATGCCAGCGGATCAATCGGACCCGGTAGAAAACGCCAAAGCTATTATCAATGAGTTGGAAAAATACAGCCCTAAACTGGCTGAAAAGCCGCGCTGGTTGGTATTTAACAAAATTGATTTATTACTAGAAGATGAAGCCGAAGATCTGTGCGATAGAATTGTCCATGAACTAGATTGGCAGGGTCCATCTTTCCAAATTTCTGCTTTCCAAAAGCAAAATACTGATGATCTTTGTCGTGAAGTAATGGATTTTCTAGAGACATTACCCAACGAATTAGAGCAAGCAACTGAAAATCAAGAAGAAGTCGACTTTAAATGGGACGCTTACCATAAAGAGGCATTGAATCAACCTGTCAAGTTCGAAGAAGATGATGACTTTGATGACGACGATGATGATGAAGATGACGACTTTGAAGTGATCTACACGAAAGAGTAATTCCCATTCATTTTCAGAAAAGCTGGCGAAAGCACCATTGTGTCTTAAACTATTAGTGTTAATTCAAAATTAATATCAATAGCAAAGGACACAACCTCATGAAGATTTATCTTATTGCGGTAGTTGTTTTTACGTTGTTTGTAATCTCCGCATGCAAGCCAGCTCCTAAAAACGAAACAGAAATCACTCCATCTGAAGCGCCCCTAACCGCTACTAAATCCGAAGCCGATCCTGCACCTGCCTCAGATTCAGCTCCTAATCCAACAGCTAGTAATGAATCCTTGGATGAAACCGACTCTGTTGAAAACGACTGTACTGTAAATATCGGGTTCGATGTTTGGGAACCCTATCAATACGTGACGGTTAACGATGAAGTTCGCGGCATGGACATAGAATTAATCGGCTATGTTATGGGTAAAATGGGTTGTGAGTTAACATACACTCAAGGAACTTGGGTGCTTCTTCTCAAGGATCTTCAACAAGGGAATATTGACATATTGCTTGGTGCTTCGAAAACCGAATCGCGTGAGGAATATGCTCATTTCAGTGACTCTTACCGAATGGAAGAGTTTTCTCTTTATATCAGAAAAGGTGATAAAACCCGTTTTGGCTATGATGATATCGACGATTTCATTGCCAATAAGAGTAAAATTGGTATTGTCGAGGATTATTACTATGGTCCGAGAATTTCAATCTTGCTGGAAGGTTCAGCCACTTCTAAGTTTTTCCTCCCAGCCATGATGGGTGAAATGAATGTGGGACGATTACTCGACCAGGATATAGATGGATTTTTAGAAGATAGTTTTGTAGGTGCCTCAATGCTCAGACGAAAAGGACTGAACAACTATATTGAGCCCCATGGTTTTACCGTGGTGACCGGGGATATCTTTGTTATGTTTAGTAAAGAGACGATTTCGCCTGAACAAGTCGACGAGTTTAACAAGGTACTCACAGAACAAAAATACAGCGATGGCTATCAATTAATAATGCAGAAATACAGCAAATAGAATTAATTATTTTTTCGCCAAACGGCTAAACTGTCTATATCATACATTCCTGATTTTAATGAGAGACAGGATACATTTCGGGCATGAAGATTTCTATGATTGCTGCGATGGCGAAAAACCGGGTAATTGGTGCAGACAATCAAATGCCTTGGCACTTACCCGCAGACTTGGGCCACTTTAAAAGGACCACTTTAGGCAAACCTGTGGTGATGGGGCGTAAGACATATCAATCCATTGGCAAAGCGCTGCCGGGAAGATTGAATATCGTCATTAGTCGAAGCAGTGAATTTAGTGTAGACGATGCCACTGTTGTGCAAAGCTGCGAACAAGCTATCGAAGCGGCGGGTAAAGTTGATGAGCTTATGATTATTGGTGGTGGCACAATCTATCAATTTTTTCTGCCACTTTGCTATCGACTATATCTGACAGAAATTGATCTCAATGTTCAGGGTGATACTTACTTTCCCGACTACCAAGCAGCAGCGGATTGGAACCTGATTGAATCAAACAGCTTTGCAGCAGATGATAAAAACAAATACCCTTACACATTCATAACACTCGACAGAGTATAAGATTGAACTAGCCACTCCAGTAGGAAGATGAAACATGCCAAAAGCCAGTGAAATAAAGAAGAATGCGGCAATAGAACACAACGGTAAGGTCTATTTAGTAAAAGATATTAGTAAGTTAACGCCAAGTGGTCGTGCAGGCGCTAGCTTATATCGCATGCGTCTTTATGAAGTATCGACTGGCACAAAAGCGGATGAGAGCTTCAAAGCGGATGAGATGATCAATACAGCTGAGTTCTATCGCAAAAAAGTCATGTTTTCTTACAACGATGGCGAAGAATATGTGTTTATGGACACAGAAGACTACACACCATATTCCTTAGATAAAGATACCATTAGTGAAGAATTGCTGTTTATTACTGAGGAAACTGAAGGACTGCAAGTACTGATTGTAGATGAGAAACCTGTCGGTATTGAATTACCTGCTTCAGTAGATTTAGTGATCACTGAGACCGATCCGTCGATAAAAGGTGCTTCAGCGAGTGCTCGAACAAAACCAGCGGTGCTGTCTACTGGCTTGACAGTTCAAGTGCCCGAGTACATATCCACTGGTGAGAAAATTAAAATCAACACAGCAGAACAAAAATTTACCAGTAGAGCTTAGAGTGAGCCGGTTGTTGCTGATTTTTGTAGAGTCGATGGGGTTAAAATTGACCTAAAGCATTCCTGCGGCAGTTATGTTTAGGCTGAGCCTTCTGCAGCATTACGCTTTTTCAACAAAGTGAAAGTGTAGACATATCCATAAAGCCCAGTGAAAAAGATACTGGGCGCTACGGTAAGCCATAAGTTAGGTGTCTGATTGAGAATATTCACACCAATTGCCAAACTAGATTGAACTAACAAGGGTAACAATGGCGCGAACAGCGTGCCCGGTAAACATGCGCCAGACGCGGCTTTCGCGGAAAAGTTAAGAGCGGAATTAAATGTGCGCATGATAGCGATATTTTGTGTTGTCTTGGAATGCACTGAACAAATAATCGGGACGACAAAAATCAACGAAAAATAGCTCTCACCAAACTTATCTACCGACTTCTCTAACGCAAAGGTGAATAGGAGCGTAATTGATGCGCTTAAACTTCCCTGCACTAATGCCGATCTCAACACTATGCTCAAATCGTCAGTCGCCATACTGTTTGCCCAGTACGTCCAGCCGAAATAAAACACAAACGAAACTATAGCGGATAGAAGCAATCTGGCATTAGAAGACATAAGAGGTACCGATATAGTTGAATTAGTTATTAAGACCTTACAACCCTTGATTTGCTTTCACAACCGCATTGTTGCAAAACCTGATTGACCTGAGCTCTGGATAAGAAATTAGCTAACAATTTTTTTCTAGTACAAGGCAAATTTGAGTGTCAATAGCTGGCCTATTGCAAACGAGTTTGACATATTTTGCTATCCTGAACTCAGACAAATCAAGCTCAGATTAATGACACAAAGCAATAAAATGATAATTAGCCTGTAATCAAGATTTGAACTACACTCTGTATTCATTTTTTTCAAGGAGCAATCTATGACAACTGTCACTCTGCAAGGCAATCCATTTGAAACTGTTGGCTCATTGCCAGCAGTCGGTAGTCAAGCACCAAATTTTGACCTAGTGAAACCGGACCTTTCTTCTGCCCAACTTTCAGATTTCGCTGGTAGTCGCTTGATTTTAAATATTTTTCCCTCAGTTGACACAGGTACTTGCGCAACATCCGTTCGTAAATTCAACGAGCAAGCTGCGAGTTTAGAAAATACCAAGGTTCTTTGTGTTTCTGCTGATTTACCATTCGCCCATGCTCGTTTTTGTGGTGCAGAAGGAATAGATAATGTGGGAACGGGTTCTAGTTTTCGTTCTGACTTTGGCAACGATTACGGTGTTGCCTTTAGCACAGGACCATTGACAGGACTTTTATCTCGTTCAGTTGTCGTAGTAGATGAATCTGGCAAGGTTATCTACACTGAACAAGTGCCTGAAACCGTTGATGAACCTAACTATGATGCTGCTTTAGCTTCCCTTTAATATGCATTTGCGCTGAGCAAGCATTTCGAATAGTAAAAAAGCCTCAATTGAGGCTTTTTTCTGCATCTATCTGACTTGTACAAATGATCTGTCATCAAAGAAGTTGACGCTTGTGCATTTATTTTAATTAAGATCTACAACATCTTATTAAAGAGTGCTTCTAGATTTAACCCTTGATGGCCAAGCATATCTCTTAATCTTCTTAAAGCTTCGACTTGAATTTGTCTTACTCGTTCTCGAGTCAGACCAATTTCAGCACCCACATCTTCCAACGTAGACGGTTCATATCCCATCAGACCAAAGCGCCTTGCTAACACTTCTCGTTGTTTTGGATTTAACTCTTCTAACCAACGAATAATGTTGCACTTTATATCGTTATCTTGCAGATCTTCTTCTGGCCCATGACCTTTTTCATCAGCGATTATGTCTAGCAAGGCTTTGTCATTTTCACTGCCGATTGGCGTATCTACCGAAGTAATACGCTCATTGAGCCTGAGCATTTTGCTGACATCTTCAACAGGTATATCTAACGCATCTGCAATTTCTTCTGCAGTAGGCTCGTGATCGAGTTTCTGCGCGAGTTCACGCGATGTTCTTAAATAAACGTTGAGCTCTTTAACGACATGAATGGGTAATCGAATCGTTCGAGTTTGATTCATTATCGCTCGTTCGATAGTTTGACGAATCCACCATGTTGCATAAGTAGAAAAACGGAATCCTCTCTCAGGATCAAATTTTTCCACCGCACGGATCAATCCAAGATTACCTTCTTCGATTAAATCTAGTAAGGCGAGCCCACGGTTATTATATCGACGCGATATCTTAACAACTAAGCGAAGGTTGCTGACGATCATGCGTTTGCGAGCGGCTTCGTCACCTTTTAGGGCGCGACGTGCGAAATAGACTTCTTCTTCGGCGGTCAATAAAGGTGAAAAACCGATTTCACCAAGGTAGAGCTGTGTAGCATCTAGATTTTTTTGAATTGCTTCTTGGCTGGCAAGAATTTCATCTATCTGTTCTTTATTGTCTTGTTCTAACTCTTCGAGTTCAGCATCTACTAATTTGTCTTCATCGACTTCGTTAACTAACTCGACCGTAAGGGTAGTTTTATCACCCATAACTGCTTCTCCAGCAAGTAATTGGTTACTTAGAATTCTCCTATATTCGATCTTATTTATTGTTATTATCGCTTGGGAAGATAACTCATAGGGTCAACAGACTTGCCCTTGTACCTAACTTCAAAACGAAGCTTAACTTGGTCGGTACCAGTACTTCCCATTAGAGCAATTTTTTGCCCTGCTTTAATCCACTGCTGCTCTTTAACTAACAGAGCCTCGTTGTGGGCGTAAGCACTCAAAAAAGTGTCAGAGTGCTTTATTATGACCAACTGGCCATAACCTCTTAGAGCATTACCTGTGTAAACTACCTTTCCATCAGCGGCGGCTAAGATTGAATCACCTTCACGTCCACTAATTTCAATACCTTTGGTGCCAGACTCAGAGAGTTCAAATCGTGATGTTAACTTACCTTTTGCTGGCCATACCCACTTACTAATTCTTCTAGGAAATTCAATGGCTTCCGGCGATTTTCTTGGTTCGTTAACATTTTTGTTACTTTCACCATACGCCTGCTTTGAAGAGGGGTCAACTGTGCTTTTTGGTTTTGATTTAGAGGTCTGACCAGGTGAGGCTTTTACTCTAACTTGATTTTGCGAAGATATTGGCCTAAGCAGCAAAGTTTGACCGGGGAAAATTGCATAAGGTTTGGAAATAGAATTTAATTTGGCAATATCTCTGTAGTCATTGCCTGAATACCACGCAATTGAGAAGAGGGTATCCCCTTTTTGTACGGTATAACGGTCTTTTGAATAGGCGTTACGTTTAAAATCGAGGAAGTCTTTTCCTTGATAAATTTCGACAACGGGAGCCGGTTCGGTTCGACTAGAGCAGGCAGAAATTAGCAAAGGGCTTGTCAACAAAGCGATTAACATGAATTGCTTTTGTTGAAGAATATTCATTGCCCTGTCTTATTTCCCATTTTTTCCAACAACACGACCATTAACATACCAAAAATCATCAAGCCTACGCAGAACAACATATAGGAAGGTTGTTGCAAGGTTTTTTCAAAGGTGTCGGGAAGGACATTTGATTGAACCAAAGGAATTTCTTTGCCATGACGATCAACGATGGATTCCATCGTTAGTTTCCAAGGCCACACTTTATTCAATGAACCGAGCATGAAGCCGCCCAGTAGCGCCAACGTCATTGTTTTAAATCGGGTAAACATCCAGGTTAGGACATGTGAAAAACTTAATAGACCGGCAACACAGCCAGCTGCAAACAAAAGCAAGGTTGAAAATTCAAGCCCTTTTACTGCTGCTAGCATGGGCGCATACATACCCAATAAAAGTAAAATGAAGCTACCTGAAATACCGGGTAGTATCATCGCGCATATCGCTATCATACCCGAGGCGAAAACGATAAGCGGTGTTGATTCAATGGTAGTTGGAGTAATAGTAGTTATCAGGTATGCGGAAATTGCGCCAAACACAAAGGCAGCAACAACAGAAATAGACCACTTCTCTACATGACGTATGACCGACCAAACTGCGGCGAGTATTAAACCAAAGAAAAAAGCCCAGAGCAGGACGGGGTAGTTGTCTAGTAAATAAAGGACGACTCTGGAAATAGTGAGGATACTGAGAATTATCCCGCTGAATAACGCGAGTAAAAACCAACCATTTACATACTTCCACGCAGACGCTAAGCCTTCTTTTAATAATACTTTTGGTGCGCTACCGCACTGTTTTAAGGAAAATATTAATTCTTCATAGATACCGGTCATAAATGCAATTGTCCCGCCAGAGACACCGGGTACTGCATCCGCTGCTCCCATCAAAATTCCCCTCGCAGTAACGCCTAGATATTCACGAGGCTGCCTTTTTTGCTGCATTTATTCTTCCCTTATCTGAATTTAAGCTTTCTGTTTATCTAAATAATATCGCCAGCGACCAATGGAACAAAACGCACAGCTTCAATGATTTGTGTATCAAACTCGTCACCATCACGAGTGACACAGTGCAATTCTTGGGCCTCTTCGCCCACGGGTATGACTAGCATCCCACCATCATTTAATTGCTGAAATAACGCTGTCGGCATATGGCTTGCTGCCGCAGTCACAATAATGCCATCAAATGGCCCTTTGTTTGCCCAGCCCTGCCAACCATCACCGTGTTTCATTGAGACGTTGTGCAGATCAAGTTGATTCATTCTTCGTTTTGCCTGAAATTGCAGCGCTTTGATTCGTTCTATACTGAATACTTTATCGAAAAGCTGCGCCAATATTGCCGTCTGATAGCCAGATCCTGTGCCAATTTCGAGAACCGATTGGTTCTGAGCAGCTGAATTTAGAAGCAGCTCGGTCATACGCGCTACAATATAAGGTTGAGAAATGGTCTGGCCTTGGCCGATGGGCAGGGCAGTATTTTCGTAGGCTTTGTGGTGCAGCGCATCGGGTAAAAAGAGCTCTCTAGGAGTGGCCGCAATCGCACCTAGCACCTGCCTGTCGTTCACGCCTTCTGCGTGTAATAGTTGAGCTAAAGACTCGCCTTTTCTTATTGTTCTTCTCATTCAATTTCTCATCAAATAATCATAATCACTTTTGATTTTTCTCTGCACAGATATCCATTCCAAGCGTTGCAAGCGAAACAGTATATCTGATATTGCTTTTGCTGCATTATCAAAATAATTGCTTTGGTAGCCTAAAATCGACATGGTAATTGGATTTAAGTAACGTCATCTTGAGTCGCCGTCAATAGTTCGCGCACAACAGACGTAGCAAAGCAGCCCGATGGCAGTGAAAATTTTAGCAATATATCCTCCTCATCAAATTCCCAAGCCAGTTCTTTTGCGAGCAATTGAATATGACGGCGCTCCTGCTTTAAACCCAAACTCTCAAGCAAATCACATAGGTTTTTATGCTCTTTGCTTATCTGATTTTCAAACATGGCAGAGGCACTCTGGCTGCTAAGCAAACCTTTACCCCATAGGGGAGCAGACAAAAGAATGTCGCCGTTTGTTACCCGGTCTAATATGTTTTGGTCAATCTCTGATTCTGAGAAGTAGCTGTTGCTGCCATTGAGAATGAATACATCGCCTTCAATGGGGGTGTCGAAATAACTGTGATGAATGCGTTGACTGACAAACTCGTTAAATAACCACGATCGCAAAGCGGATATGGCCATGGAGCGCTTGTTTCGGTTGCGAATTTCTTCTCCGGCCAACATCTTTTCGGCAAGTAACAAGTTGCTTCCTTGACTAACTTGTTGACTATTCGTTTGTCGCATCAGGCCAAATCGCTGTTCCCCAAAATAGTTGGGTACGCCGCTTCGGCTTATCAACTTCAACCTGCTAGCAACCTCGTCAGGCTCGGTTAGTTGTCGGATTCTCAGTGAAAAATGGTTGCCTTTGAGCGTACCTACCCGTAACTTTTTATTGTGTCTTTTGGCAAACAAAACTTGAAATCCATCAAGATCGAACTCAGACCAATCAAACTCTTGCTTACCGGGTACATGTACACCAAACCATTGTTGGCTAACTGAATACTTATCTTTGCGACCCGCATAAGTCACGTTTCGAAGGGGAACTTTACAAAATCGAGCGATATTTTCAGCTACAAACGCCGTGTTGAGGCCCTCCTTTTGCGTCCAAAGGTAAATATGCTCGCCTTCTCCGCAAGGTTCGTAGCCAAGGATTTCAGTGACACAGAAATCGGCGAGTTGCGATTTCAACTTTCCTGTACCTTTGGGGCGACCGTGTAAATATCGCCAATTTTGTGTATCGAGTGAATTCATCGATAAACAGGTGCTAACAGCACCACAGCATGGCTGGCGATACCTTCCTTTCGACCTGCAAATCCAAGTTTTTCTGTCGTGGTGGCTTTCACATTCACTTGATCAATATTGACGTTCAAATCCGTGGCTAAATTTTCACGCATTTGAGAAATATGTGGCGCCATTTTTGGCGCTTGCGCGATTATAGTTAAATCTAAGTTTCCTAAGATAAATCCCTTGTCTTGGACCAGTTGATATACGTGTTTTAACAACTCGCGACTATCTGCACCGGCATAATTGGCATCAGTATCTGGAAAATGTCGGCCAATATCACCTAAGGCAACCGCTCCTAAGAGGGCGTCACACAGCGCATGCAATGCGACATCACCATCGGAATGGGCGATCAATCCTTGTGCATGCTCAATGGCTACACCACAAATGGTAATTGGGCCAGAGCCTCCAAACTTATGTACATCATATCCATGGCCTATTCGCATATGGTCGATTCCTCTGATAAGTAATATTGTGCCAATGAGAGATCATTTGGACGAGTGATTTTAATATTCCGATCATTGCCTTCAACTAGTTTGACTGGGTGACCTGCCCACTCCATTGCTGAAGCTTCATCTGTGATTACAACCTTTTCTTTGAGTGCCTTAGACAATGCGGTGGCAAGACTTTCTAGGGGGAAGAATTGAGGTGTTAATGCATGCCATAAACCTTCTCTGTCTTCAGTTTTTGCTACTAAGTTTGAATGACTATTTTCAGCGCGTTTCATGGTATCGCGAACCGGTGTCGCTAATAAACCACCGACATTGCCGTTAGCTAAAGCTAATAATTTGTCTAAATCTTGGTGCGTCACGCAAGGCCTGGCAGCATCATGAACCAATACCCAATCTGATCCCTCGGCGTGCGACGACATATATTCTAGCCCTGCTAGCACAGAGTCTGCTCGCTCTTTACCTCCATCTACTCTAACCAGCCATTTGGCATTAGAGCAATCCATAGAGTGGAAATACGGGTCATCTGGATGCAAAGCGACAATAACGCGGGAAATATTGGCATGGCTAATCAGCCTATTGAGTGTGTGTTCCAATATGGATTTGCCGGCAATGTTTAAGTATTGCTTGGGCTTATCCGCTAACATGCGCTTACCTACACCTGCGGCTGGAACAATAACGGTGAACTGTTGATCTGGGGTCATAAAATGTAAAATCTGGCCTAATTCTGAGAAGGAAGAATACGGTAAAAGGTTTCACCTTTTTTAATTAAACCCAGTTCATTTCTGGCGCGCTCCTCAATTGCTTCAATACCTGTGGTTAAGTCTTTAATATCTGCCTTGAGAAGGTTGTTGCGTTGCAACAATGCTTGATTGTGTTTAGCCTGTTCCTCTACCTGTTTTTGCATTTCAACATAGTCAGGAATACTGTTTTTTCCAAACCAAAGGCGTGCCTGTAGCATAACAAGCAATGTCAGCATGGTAAGTGTTATCCACTTCACAAGTACGCCTCTCAGTTTAACTTCTATCTTGGTATTATGCCGAGAAATTGGTAGCAGTGCTACCAGCTACTGATATTTGTCCAAAATAGCGTGTCTATCAATCGTCGCTTTCGCCCAATGTCATCAACTGTGTATTTCCCCCAGATGCAGTGGTATCAATGCTAATGGTTTTTTCAGTCAACAGACGTTGAATCAAGTTGTCTTGATATTCAGAGGTTATCACAGGCAAAATTGCGCCAGTTCTTTCTGCTAGCATTTTAGCCAGATAGGCCTTCGCGTGACTATTACTATCAATAACCACACCGGCTAGCGAAGAATGCGCCAAAAGCGTGTGTAAATGCGACAACTTGGCTACCTGCAAAGCGCAATCAGGAGCACCGCTAGACAACCATTTCGATTTGAATTCATTGGCTTCTTCATAAAAGATATCCGACACCACAGCGATAACGGTATTTCCGGTTGCTAGCGCTGTTACTATCGACAAAGTCCAATATTCGAAAGTAACTTGTTCATCAGCATAACAAACAAGGATCCCTCGCGGTTCATAAATCAGTGTATTCGATTCGCCCGTTGGCCCTGGGAGTCTGTTAACTTTCTTAAGGTGTTTTTCAATTTGTATCAACTGAGATCGACAAGCCGCTAAGGTTTGGTTCAAATCGTCAGCTAACCCATCCAATTTGTCATTTTGCGCTAGCTTAGCGAGCAGTTGTCGTACCCATGAAATACGATGGGTTAGGTCAGTATCACGCCATTTAGATTCAGTTTCTAATGCCAGAGCCATCATTTCATTAGCTTGGTTGATCGACTTGTTGTCGCTTGCTAGTTGTTCAATCTTGTCCTGTGAAATGACATTTTTAAGGGTTGATGGGGTGGCCTTTTCGACCATTAACCTTGATAAGTAATTTGGACCTCCCGCTTTTGGACCTGTTCCAGATAAGCCTCTGCCACCAAAGGGCTGAACACCCACCACCGCACCGATCATGTTGCGGTTTATATAAACATTTCCAGCTCTTGATTGTTTTGCAAGCTCGAACGCTTTTTCATCAATACGAGTGTGGATACCCATTGTTAATCCAAAGCCCGTGTTATTAATCGATTCAATGACCTTTTGTAAGTCTTTTTCTCTGTAACGTACGATATGCACACAGGGGCCAAACACCTCTCGGGTTAAGGCCTCAACGCCTTTGATTTCATAGAGTTTAGGTGCAAAGAAATGGCCTTTTTTGTGTTCTTCAGCAAGCGGAGATTCAAATAAAAGCGTCGCATTTTGTTTCATCTCGTCAGCATGAGCTTGCAAGTTATTGTATGCCTTACTGTCTATTACTGGACCAATGTCAGTGGATAATTGTGCTGGGTCGCCAATGCTTAACTCTTGCATTGCGCCTATGAGCATATCAATCACGTTATCTGCTATCTCTTGTTGCAGAAACAATACGCGTAGCGCTGAACAGCGCTGTCCCGCACTCTGAAAACCAGACGCGATTACATCGTCAATCACTTGTTCGGGAAGGGCAGTAGAATCGACAATCATACAATTTTGACCACCGGTCTCCGCGATCAGGGGAACTTGCTCTGTACCTCTAGCGGCCAAGGCCTTAGAAATCAGCGTACCTGTTTGAGTAGAACCAGTAAACATAACCGCTTTGATTCGTTCATCTGGCAGCAATACATCACCAACGATGGGGCCATAATTAATTGCGGTGACGACTACGTTGTGAGGAAGTCCCACCGACTCCATTAATTCCAGTGCGCGAAGTGCAATCAAGCTCGTTTGCTCAGCAGGCTTGGCGACAACGGTATTCCCCGTTACCAAAGCTGCAGCCACCTGACCTAAAAATATAGCCAGTGGAAAGTTCCACGGACTAATGCAAAGCACCACACCTCTGGGTAATAGCCTTTCATCACTGCACAACTCTTCGGCTTTGGCAGCATAATAACGACAAAAATCTACAGCTTCGCGTATTTCATCCACGCCGTCACGAGCAATTTTTCCGGCTTCTTTAATACACAGAGCAATTAATTCGTCTGAATGACGCTCAAGAATGTCCGCAGTGCGACGTAAAATATTGGCTCGTTGCTGTACATCTGTTTTCGACCACCCTTCAAAGGCCTGATTTGCTAGTTCTAGCTTGGCAGAAATTTGTTCAGCAGTGTCTAATGACAATTGACCTACAATTTCATCTTGATTTGCAGGATTGCGCACCAAAAGGTGGTTGTCTCGTTGGGTCAGATCTTGATTAATCGTATCTTTCTGCCAACGGTCTAACGCCAATTTCATCGGCGTAAGTTTGTTGATATCAGTCAGATCCAAGCCTTTGGAGTTTTTTCGTTCATCACCAAATAAATCGATTGGCTTAAGAATTTGTTGATTGTATTTGTGAGTCAATCGCTGTGTTTTTTCAACGGGATCTTCCAGCAAATCTTCCACCGGTTTGGAATCATCGACAATGGCATTAACGAAAGAAGAGTTAGCCCCATTTTCGAGTAGTCGCCTGACTAAATAGGCCAATAGATCTTCATGCTGACCGACAGGGGCATATACGCGGCACTGAATTTTATCTTCGGTGACGATTTGATCATACAAGCTATCTCCCATTCCGTGTAGACATTGAAACTCAAATCCTTCTTTGTCGTTACCTGCAAGTTCGAGGATAACCGACGCTGTGTAAGCGTTGTGAGTAGCGAATTGCGGATAAATGGTGTCTCGGTAGGCTAATAGCCGATTTGCACACGCATGATATGAAACATCGGTTGATGATTTACGGGTAAAAACCGGATAGTGTTCCAAACCGTCTTTCTGTGCATTTTTAATTTCAGTATCCCAATAGGCACCTTTGACCAGACGTACCATGAGTTTACGACCGGTTTTTTCGGTTAAGTTTTTCAACCAGTCAATCACATACAGGGCTCGTTTTTGATATGACTGAACCGCTAAACCAAACCCGCTCCAATCTGCGAGTTCATCATCACTGAACACTTTTTCGATGATATCCAAAGATAAATCAAGACGGTCTGCTTCTTCTGCATCAACGGTTAGTCCAATGTCGTATTGCTTTGCTTGCATACACAATTGTTTGAGCTTCTGAGGAATCTCTTCTAAAACTCGTTCACGGTGAGAAAACTCGTATCTGGGGTGAATAGCGGATAACTTAACGGAAATACCCGGGCTCTTTTTTGGCCCGCGCCCTTTGGCTGCCTTACCTATGACCGCAATGGCTTTGATATAAGACTCGAAATAACGCTCGGCATCTTTTGCAGTGCGAGCACCCTCTCCTAGCATGTCATAAGAATAAACATAGCCTTGTTGTTCTTTTTCTTCAGCACGTTCAACCGCGTCTTGAATGTTTTCGCCCATAACAAATTGCTTACCCATTACCTTCATGGCGATGTTCATCGCTTTGCGAATAACGGGTTCACCGACTTTACCTAGGGTCTTTTTCAGCAATCCAATCTGGTCTTTCTTGCGGTGGTCAGTGTAGGTCACCATATTGCCTGTCAACAACAAGCCCCAAGAAGAGGCGTTGACGAAAAGTGAATCACTGCTGCCTAAATGTGAACTCCAACTGCCTTTGGAAAGCTTGTCGCGAATCAATGCATCCTGAGACGCTTTATCTGGGACGCGCAACAATGCTTCGGCTAAACACATGAGTACGATACCCTCTGAGGAGGAAAGGGAATATTCGTTCAATAATGCGTCAACACCACCATGACCTTCTTGTTCCCGTCTGATTCGTAACACCATTTTTCGCGCTCTTTCCCAAGCACGACTTCTGGCACCCATGGAGACTTCTGCATCGGGAAGAATATGATCGACTGCAAGATTTTCATCTATACGATAAAAATCGCGGATTTTTTGACGTATTGGACACTCTGTAACAAGACTCGTATTAAACAGCATGAATGCCTCTCCAAATTAGGGCTGGACGTTTAGAAGCTGCTGAGTGTAATTGTAGCAAAGAAGTTCAACAACCTTGCACTATTGCAAGGTTGTTTGTGAGTGTGTCTAAATATTTACATCCAATTGTCGTTGCGACGCTTTTTCTTCGGAATGTGGGCGATAATGACGCCTAAGATTATGCTGATAAGCGCAATAATACCGCCACGAGTTAGCCATTCCATCTGTGCGGTTTGGTCTTGCTTATCCAACTGAGTTTGTATGCGTCGATTATTGGTTTCCAACGTTGAAATTTGCTTGGTCAACTGGGTATTTTGACTCGTAATGTCTGATAGTTGTTGCCTTAGTAACTCATTGTCAGCCTGTTGCTCGGAAATAGTCGTGTTCGCATCTCTGAGCTCTTGCTGTAAGTTAGGTAACAACTCACGTAAACTTTGCTGCTTAGATACGAAAGTCGCATCCACCCAACCTGTGCGTTGTTTGTCATCAATAATTTCGACATAGTCATCGCTGACTTGCAATACGGTGACTCGGGTTCCCGCTTGTACCGAACCTAAAATTCGATAGTTTCGGCCTGGTCCTGAATGCAAGAATGTAAATAGATTATCTGAAATGTATTGGATATCACCATTTGCATCATTGGGCTCTTCCTGCGCCAACGCCGATCCGGTAATCAAGCTGGTGCTTACTACCGTTAAAAAAATGATCATTGCTGCAATAATTTTCGTCATATTTATTTCGTCTCGATTATACTGAGCGCAGAATGTTATTGCCTTGGCGCGGCAAAGGCAAGCATAGCTTTGTAAGAATGCTTAGTTATCTTTAGAATCGTGCTTTTCACGCCATTTGTGTTGTCGATTAGGTACAGATCTTAGATGAAAACACATGCTATTTTAGCTAATGTGAAGCGGTACTGAAATGAAACGCGTGGCAGACTATTCTTGCGACAAAAAATAACCATACTTGATACTCATAAAATAATAGGTCAAATCAAAAATGGAAAGCGAGATCGAACTAAAATTACTTGTCCCAGATGGTATTGATGAAAGTCGATTGATGCCGATACTTGAAGGCTTAGCCAGCAAAGTAGAAACAGAAGAATTTTCGCTATTCAACCAATATTTTGACACCCCTGAATGGACTTTAAGTCGTCATGGAGTCGGACTGCGCGTCAGAAGTAGTGAAAAAGGAATTGAACAAACCGTTAAAACAGCTGGCTCGAGTATTGGTGGCTTGCATCAACGCCCAGAATACAATGTAAATATCAATAAATTAGAGCCGGATTTAGAATTATTTGATGACAATATTTGGCCGCAGGGAATAGATGTTGCCAATATCCAATCTCGAATTAGCCAAATCTTCAATACTGACTTCGTCCGAAAAGTATTCCATTTGCACTTAGCTTCGGGTTCAGTCATTGAAATGGTTTACGATTTAGGCACTATCAGTACCGAAGAAAATAGCACGCCAATCAGCGAAATAGAGCTGGAGTTGAAAAAAGGGTCCACATCTGAACTGTTTGACATTGCTAGAGAGTTAACCGAGTTAGGACCTACGCAGGTTGGTAGTTTGAGCAAAGCGGCACGTGGCTTCTTACTGGCTAAGAATGCCTCTGGCCCTGCAAGGCCTGCGTTGGTTTTTGTCAATACAGAAGAGCAGGATAGTCTGGAAAATACTTTTGTTAAGACCTTAGAGCTAACCCTTGGATATTGGCAGCGCGCCGAATGTTTGTATATGCAAAGCCAAAAAATAGCTGATTTAATGGAGGTTTACACTGGTATTCGTGTCACTGAGCAGTGTTTACGGTTGTTTAAAGAGGTTTTAGAGAGTAAAGCGCTAGCCAAAATGCACGGAGCGCTAACCGTCAAGCTGCGAAAATGGGCTTGGATTGAACAAGTCCGTAGTTTTAAGAAACTAAAATCTAAGCGCGGCATGTACAGCAAGAAACTCCTTCAACATGACGCTTTAATTAGTTATTTGCGCGGTTTACAAGACGGCACGTTGAATTTGTCTAAACCTAAATGGCTCATTACCCACAAAGACAATACAAATCTGCAACTCAGACTGGCTCGACTTTTACTGGAAAAACCTTGGCGTCAAGAATCTGGTGTTTTTGCCGATGCTATACATGACTCGTCAAATAAAATCCTGAACGATATTTGGTCTGATGTTATTCCGTTGTTCGAAGCGCAACCACAAACAAGCAGCGAATACTGTGATGCAGAGAAGAAGTTGCGAGCTGTACTCTATACCGATCTGTTTTTCGGAAATTTGTATCCTGGTGCTAAGAGAGAGCCTTTTCGTGCACCTTGGTTAGATATTCTCGATGGAATCGTCGAATTACAAACGCTAGATACGTTTCGTGCGAAGCTTCTAGATTCTGATGTAGATGACAAGTCCGAATTGCTTAAATGGGGTGAAACCAAAAAAGCGAGCATGCTTGCGGCAATGGAAAAGAGCAAAGGTGTAGCCTTGGAAATGGAAACATATTGGTAGCGAACAATTAATGGGTGAACTGAGCACATTTCAATTGGTATTTTTGACCTTGATTATTTCTTGGTTAGCTGCGGTTGTGCTCATTTGGATAAGATTTGATGATCTGATCCACGGCAAATACTTGTTGGTTAGTATTCTATTGTGGCCACTCATTTTGGTCGATGAATGGCTCAAATTTTCAGGATTAGCCATTGATTACCCTTATCTGATCGGCCTTTTTCAGTTCGTGCCGGCTGTAATAGCCGCGTTGATGGCTTTGGCTATTCAAAAAATTACTCTAGCTAAAGCAAATCCTTCTGTGGCCCTTTATATGGTGCCTGCCATGATTATGTTACTGGCACAAATACCTATCATGATGTTGTCCCCAACGGACAAACTGGAATTTCTTTATCAATCTCCGTTAGGAGAGTTTTTCGTCAATTGGCCCCTTTATGCCCCTTTCTTGATAAGTGGTTTCATCCTACTTATGTATGCCGTGCAATCTGCGGAACAAATCAATCACTATCACTATTACCTCTCAGATCAGGTCGTCGATGTTGATTTGTTCCGGTTTAATGTCCTTGGCGGAGTACAAGTTGGGTTTATGCTTTGTTCGGTTTGTTTGATATTAATCATGGGCCTAGTGGCGTTTGACTTGTTTTTTCTTGCGGAATGGCAAACTATTATCAACCTGATTCAGGCGGGTTGCTTGATGCTAATACAACTAGTCTTGCTTGAAAAAAGACACTTTTCTCCTACCCCTTTTAGCGCGGGTGAGTTGGAAGGTCGACAATATAGTGACGATTACCTAAGGCTGGTATTGAAAAAGTCTGAAAAAGCAATTATCAGACACAAAGCATACAAGCATATTGGTTTGAGAATTAAACATGTTGCAGAGGCCAGTGAAGTAGAGCCTGCTGCATTGGCGCAGGCGACTAGAATGGTGCTAAACCGAAACTTTCGCGCTTTCATCTATCACTACCGTTTGGAGTACGCGAAGAAAGTACTTATGAGAACTGATGCTAAAGTGACGTCAGTAGCAAGAAGGCTTGGTTTTAATTCAGAGAAATATTTGAGCAATGTTTTCATTAAATACATTCGACTCATGGGGAAAGAAGATATCGACAACACAAAATTTGGACAGTGAGCAGCTATTCGATTTACATCATATCAATGATTTATTTCATATTAATAATAGATTACAGCAATCTATTTTAATTTTTTTATTCTATCAAATTTCTATTGTATACTTAATTCAATCAAAAAACGTCAAATTAAATCAATTTGTGCAATAACTAATAGTTTCTGGATCTTTGTCTTAGATACTAATTTTTGTTATTTATAAAGCTTATTATTCTTTAGGAGTCATCATGAAAGCGTCGGATCTATTTGTTAGAGCATTAGAAGCTGAAGGGGTTGAATATGTTTTTGGTATTCCAGGTGAAGAGAATCTGGATTTATTGGAGTCCTTAAGAAATTCTTCAATTAAATTGATTTTAACTCGTCACGAGCAAGGTGCGGGTTTTATGGCTGCCACTTACGGCAGGTTAACAGGCAAAGTTGGGGTTTGTTTATCTACCCTAGGGCCTGGTGCTACCAACTTGGTTACTCCAGCCGCTTATGCTCAGTTAGGTGCCATGCCAATGCTGATGATCACCGGGCAAAAACCCATTAAAAGCTCGAAGCAAGGCCGTTTTCAGGTAATTGATGTTGTCGACATGATGCGCCCAATCACCAAATATACTGCTCAGGTAGTAAGTGGTGACCGTATTCCTTCTATTGTAAGAGAGGCGTTCCGATTGGCTCATGAAGAACGCCCCGGTGCAGTTCACATTGAACTTCCAGAAGATATTTCCGACGAAAACACTAGGGCAAAATTGATTGAACCTAGTGTGGTTAGACGACCGATTGCAGAATACAAAGCAATCGCAAAAGCGACTGACATGATCGAAGCTGCTAAATCGCCAGTGTTGCTAATTGGCGCTGGAGCAAACCGTAAACTAACTGCAAAAATGCTTAAAGAATTCGTCGATAAAACAGGAATTCCCTACATCACTACCCAAATGGGTAAAGGGGTATTAGATGAAAGCGGTGACTTATTTATGGGTAATACCGCACTGTCTGATGGAGATTTTGTCCACCGCGTTATTTCCCGAGCTGACCTAATCATTAATGTGGGTCATGATGTGGTAGAAAAACCGCCTTTCTTCATGAGTAATAACGGTAAGAAAGTCATTCACATCAACTTCGATTCTGCTGCTGTTGATCCGGTCTACTTCCCGCAATTAGAGGTGGTTGGAGATATCGCCAACAGTATTTGGCAAATTAAAGAAAACATCTCTCCACAAGACAGTTGGAAATTGGACTTTTATCGTGATGTTCACGATGCTTACATTGCTCACCGAGAAGAATCCGAAGACGATGATAGATTTCCGATACTGCCAGAGCGATTTGTCCGCGATATTCGTCGAGCCATGCCGAAAAATGGCATCGTGACACTTGATAATGGCGTTTACAAAATTTGGTTTGCTAGAAACTATCCTGCTTACTTCCCAAATACGCTATTGTTAGACAATGCACTCGCCACCATGGGCGCGGGCTTGCCCTCTGCTATGGCAGCAAAAATTGTTTACCCCGAGCGTTCTGTCATTACCGTTTGCGGTGATGGTGGTTTCATGATGAACAGCCAAGAAATGGAAACAGCAGTGCGTTTAAATCTGCATATTGTGGTGATTATTTTACGTGATGATGCTTACGGTATGATCAAGTGGAAACAAGCCAATATGGAATTTGAGAACTTCGGCTTAGACTATGGTAACCCTGATTTCGTTAAATACGCAGAAAGCTATGGGGCTAAAGGCTGGCGTGTAGATTCAGCAGATGGTTTATTGCCTCTAGTAGAAAAATGTTTAGCGGAACCAGCGGTTCATCTTATTGATGTACCCGTTGATTACAGCTTAAATGATGAAACCCTGAACAAAACCATTCGTGAACGCAGTCAAGAATTATAGGAGATTCGAGATATGACCAGCCTAAACAAAGCCTATCCTTATTTCCTTGCTAATAAGGCGGTATTTGCTAATCAAGATTTGGTTGTTACCAACAAATATACGGGTGAACCGGCTACAACCGTAGCCCTTGCTCGCGCCGATGTTATTGAAAAAGCCATTGATGCGGCTGAAAAAAGTCAGCCTGCATTGAACAAAATGACACCTTACGAGCGTCAAGATGTACTAAACCATTGTGTAAAACGTTTTGAAGAACGTTTTGATGAACTAGCCTATGCCTTATGTATTGAAGCTGGGAAGCCCATCAAAGATGCACGCGGGGAAGTAACACGCTTAATTGATACCTTTAGAATTGCTGCTGAAGAAGCGGTTCGGATTAAAGGTGAAGTCATGAATTTGGAAGTGACGCCTCGTGCAAAAGGCTATCAGGGAATGTACAAGAGAGTGCCCATTGGCCCTTGTTCATTCATTTCTCCATTCAATTTCCCACTAAATTTGGCGGCACACAAAGTAGCGCCAGCCTTAGCTGTTGGCTGCGCTTTTGTCCTTAAGCCTGCCAGTCGTACGCCACTGGGCGCTTTGATAATGGGAGAAGTACTAGCCGAAACCAACTTGCCTGAAGGGGCGTTTTCTATCCTGCCTTGTAGTAGAGATGGTGCTGACTTATTCACAACAGACGACAGATTCAAACTGCTAAGCTTCACGGGCTCTCCTGATGTAGGTTGGGATTTGAAGGCCAGAGCAGGTAAAAAGCCTGTAATTCTTGAACTAGGTGGAAATGCAGGATGTATTGTTGATCACGATACTGACCTTGATGATGCTATTGAGCGCATCGTATTTGGTGCTTACTACCAATCAGGTCAAAGCTGTATCAGTGTTCAGCGTATTATTGTTCATGAAAGTATTTATGCCGATTTTAAAAAGCGTTACGTAGATAAAGTGGCGAATCTAGTCCACGGTGACCCGTTAGATGAGAACACCTTTATAGGCCCAATGATTTCTGAATCAGAAGCTTCAAGGCTAGATTCATGGATTCAAGAAGCCAAAGAAAAAGGTGCAGATGTATTGTGCGGTGGGCAGCGAGATGGTGCTATGTTACAAGCCACGATTTTAGAAAACGTGCCTGCAGACGCAAAAATCAACGCGGACGAAGCATTTGGTCCTGTATCCGTGATCAGTTCGTTTTCTGATTTTGATGATGCACTTGAAGAAGTCAACAATAGCCAATTTGGATTGCAAGCGGGTGTATTCACGCGCGACTTATACAAAGCACACAAAGCATGGGACGAACTTGATGTTGGTGGTGTTGTGATTGGTGACGTACCTAGCTGGCGTGTCGATAACATGCCTTATGGTGGCGTAAAGGAATCAGGTCTTGGTCGCGAAGGTATTCGCTTTGCTATCGAAGATATGACGGAATTACGTTTGATGGTGATCCGCACGCCTCAGTAAATTTTAGCTAGATGATAAAAATAAAGCTGCTTTGCGTCGTGCAAGCAGCTTTTTTGTTATCAGCGTTCAAATTTAAGAATATAGCCTTTGTATTCTTCATCCAGATACTCGGTGTCATCTGGTTTAAAGTGCGATGAAGAAAAACCAAAGCCTTGTAGTAACTTGCTCAATTTGTTTTTTCTGCCGCGCCCAGGGTCTGTGAGAATCACTTCACATTGCGGTTTCGCATGATTTTCTATAAAGCTAGCAAGCAGTTGAACGTGTTCATCTTCATACAATAAATCACTCCCGATGATCATATCGAATAAACCGAGAGTGTCTTTATCATCATTCCAGTTCACTCTTTCAAACTCAATAGGCTTGTCTTCATTCAAAAGGGCGTTACGACGCAAAAATACCCGCGCCTCTGGGTGATAATCAGTTGCTGTAATATCAGCTAATTGTTTATTCAGTAATAGACTGGATAACGCCATTCCACAGCCCACTTCGAGAATTCTTTTGGATTCTGTGTCGTAGTTACAAATATAGTGTGCCAACACAACACTAGAAGGCCAGACAACCCCAAATATGGGCCAGGACGCGGAACAAATGCCTAGTCTTTCAGCCGTGCCGTCAGGATCAAAGAATTCTTGTCTATCGCGTAAGGTGCATAGGTGAATATCGATATCTCCAAACTCGATGGTTTGGTAGCTTAATCGTAGATTTGTCATGGAGCTGCCTCATAGGATGGGCGCAGAGCCAGCTATCCAAAGCAGATAAATGACAAAACGAATTAACTAGGTAGGCTAACCTGTTTTCACAAGAAGGCAATGTATTTCGTTGATAATTTTAGTGACGTGTAAAATACACAGGCTTGTTTGGCGAACTATAGATTATTGCTCTTAGAATTTACTATTTAGCTGAGCAATTGATTTTTACTCAGCTGAGCACTTGGTTTTAACAAGCAGGACACATGGCTTACCAGCAACCGAAATACAGTCTTGAGCGCGACTAGTTCAGTCATTATGCCGCCAAAGCGCTTTCTTTCATCATTCGTAGTGTGGCAAAACGCCAAATAATGAAGCGCATTTTAAAATGAATACCAAAAGGCCAAACCCCATCACAATACAAATGTGATACAAGGGGATCGCAACCAAATTTCGGCTTACTACTTTCAATGCCATCATACTGGGAATGACGAAAAAGCTAAAAGCCACGAACAATCCTGCCAGTCCGATGGCTTGCACGAAACCATAAGGATAAAAAAAGCTAGCCATCGCAGGTGGCAAGAAGCAAATAACGGTTGCAGTTAGACGTTGCAGGGAAGTCTTGTTCAAAGAAAGTTTATCTTGCACAAAATGCACTAGCCCGACGGCTACTGCTAAAAATGAAGAGATGACAGCGAAATGTGAAAATAGCGTCAAGCGAGATTCTACATTCATTGCGGCGCCCGACCTGAGTAGGGCGGCACTTAAATTAGCGATATTCCCGCCGTCGCTGATAACCTGTCTAAACCCTTCTCTACCAACGCTACCAAAGGTGATCACTATCCAAAACAAATACACAAAAAGGGCCAAGGCAGTACCCCAATAAAGGCATCTATGCACGTCTTTAGGCTTTGATTGATAGTGAAGGACTAAACTCGGTACTAACCCTGCGCAGGCAAATGCAGTGACAAACACAGGAAGGGTAACGAGGATATATTGCACCGTATTGACTGATACAAACAGTTTGTCTGTGCCGACGTGACTGGAAATACCAAGACTGGCTAGTCCAAAAGTTGTCGCCATTGCAATCATTAATATCAACACAATACGACTAACTATACTCGTACCTAGCCAGACGATGAGGCCTATTATTGAGGCAAATATCAAACTGAGGGATTGCCGCAAAACTTGGCTTATATTATACCCCGCGTTTTCGATGGTGTAGCTAATAATATTGCCACCTGCAGTGGAATAGGCATACATCAGAATCATCATGATAAAGAGAATGCTGAGATTATTAATTCGTTCCCAACCCACGCCCAGCGTTTGCTTCACCAAGGAACTGAAACTACTTTGATAATCTAGGTCAATCGTAGCATTTGAGGCCAAAGCAATATTAATTTTTGCTAAAGTGGAAGCTGCAAGGTAGGTGGCAAGCCAGACTATAATCAGGCCTATTGACGCCCAAATGGTCCAGGCTCCTGCTGAGATAATGGGCAGTGCAAACATACCTGCACCAATGGCTCCACCAGCGACGAGAAAAACCCCATGCCAAAGCGGCTTTGTTGTTATTGTTCTTTCCACATTTGATTCCATCGGTATCTAGCTTTTTTGGGTAGTAGGCAGCACCTACTTACCCTGCATGTGATGATATCTCACTATTGTTGAGCATGAGTCTCGTCGACCAAGGGATGGGATTTCGTAAAGCATGGTGGGCCATACAAGCACCTTCTGCTTCTTTGAGTAACGCTTGTATTTTTTCAGTAGGCTCGTCACTCTCAATCATCACATGAGTTTCCACATGTTGGCACTCGCCCTGTGTTGTGTGTCCTAGTTCGCGCATAGTGCCTAGGTTAGTTTGGAATTTGACTCTTTGTTCTAGTTTCAAACTTTTTACTTTGATACCTCTAGCGGTATAAATATCTGTTAGGTGTGTCATCAAACAAAAACCGATCCCAGCTACGAAAAAAGCCAGAGGCGGCGGTGCAGTATCTTCACCCACAGGCGGTTGCTCGTCACAATACAGTTTGACGGGGCTAAAACCGGGAATATTGACTTGTACAGTGCCTGTTTTATGTTGTTTGGTGCCAGCTTCGGCTACAAGGTTAACTTCAAAATTCAGTGGTTCGGGGGGCTTGGCTTTTTTAAATGGCTCGGGCTCGAATTGCGTGACTTGGTGTTCATTTTCTGCACCTTTATTACCTACATAGTAGTTTTTTTCCATTTTTTACTCCTTGAAGAGTCGTGTAAAAGCCTAGACTCTGAATAAATATTAAACTAAACACTTTGTGTGTGCGGTGCAACTATTCCCCTGCTAACAAAGTGTTAGTTGAACGACATTTAGTGATTTATTCTGTTTGTCGAACACGACTGCGCCGAAAAGCCTAATTTTTGCGTTCGCTGACATCAGTTCCCGTTCTTGGCGGGGTACTCTATCTAATTAAGCGCAAGAGCTTCCAATGGATAAGTCGTTAAACTTATCTATACTTACTTTCGATTAAATCGACATGAGAAACCAAGAATGAAAACAAAATACATAAAAATTGCAGCAATCAGTGCTTCTATTCTACTGGCTGGTTGTGCTGGCAGCAGTACCCAAAAGACACCGGATTACGTAAGCGAAATTACCAACGCAGTTGAATCTCGAACAGCTGATGAAAGAGCGCGAGATGTATACCGCAATCCTGTCAAAACCTTAGCGTTTTTCGACGTTCGACCGGGTATGACTGTGGCAGAAGCGCTCCCAGGTGGAGGCTGGTATTCCAAGATTCTTGCTAACTACCTTGGTCCAGACGGTAAGCTCTATGGCATAAACTACAATGACGATATGTGGGCAAGGTTTGGTTTCTTTAGTGAAGAAGCAATTGCCAAAGCCAAAGCCAGAACCAAGAAGTTCCCAGAAATGGTTTCTGGGTTCAGTGAATCCGCTCCTCAAGCAAGTGGTTTCACCTTTAACACCGTCCCTTCTGAGTTAGAAGGTAGCGCTGATCGTATTTTGGTTATCAGAGCACTGCATAATTTGAATAGGTTTGATGAAGAAGCTGGAACTATGAAGAATGCTTTGCAAGCCATGCACAAATTACTCAAAAAAGACGGTTTGGTCGGTGTCGTTCAACACAGACTTGCAGAAGATGCTCCTAAAGCAGGGTCAAATGGCGCAAGAGGCTACCTGAAGCAATCTAGCGTAATCGAAGCGTTTGAAAATGCAGGTTTTAAGTTAGTTAAAACCAGCGAAATAAACGCTAATCCGAAGGACCAGCCGGGTCCAAAAGACATCGTTTGGCGATTACCACCTTCGTTCAATGGTAGTAAAGACGATCCTGAGAAAAAAGCAAAAATGGCCGCCATCGGCGAGTCCGATAGAATGACTTTGGTGTTTAAAAAACAGTAATAAATACACCAGTAAATTCAGCTGTGTATATTCAACAAGGAAGTTGAAGGCGGAAAACTCAGAGGATGTTGAAAATCTGGAGTAAAGTGATGAACTTGGAAAAGCTGCTTGTACAACTCACGGCTATGTTCTTTCTAATCTATGGTCTTATGTTTGCTGTACTACCAGAGTGGATCTCAAATCTGGTTACAGATGGTGCACCTTCGACTGCATCTGGCCTAATTGATATGAGATCGACCTATGACGGCTTATCCATTGCAGTTGGGTGCTTAATGCTGTCATTTGCAAGAAATGCGGGTACTTTGAAACTAGGTTTACAAAGTGTATTCATCGTATTGTTATGCATGGCTGTCACTCGCATGCTAGGCATGATTATCGATGGCAATCCAAATAACCTTATGTACGTTTATTTAGCGGCAGAGCTAGTGCTATCAATAGTCGCGATATTGCTGTTTCGACGCATGGGTAAGGATATATAGCCTTACCTTTACACAAAGAAGGGAGCTAATGCATTCCAGCCTACCGAGCTTCCATCATGGACTAATTTACTGCATTTCTGCTCGCCGCATTGGCATTAAATCGATATCACCAAACAGGGTATCGAATTCAAACTCAGTCATTGCGTATCGTTCTTTGATACCGCCGTCTAGACCAATCAAAATAGCTTGTTCAGGCCTAATTTGAACATCATTTTTTAAGCTGTCTAAATCCAAATTAGCGCAGATTGATGGAGAACAGCTAGTTTTATTGTCTGATAGAGTGATTAGCAGTAGCTTGCGTACTTGTAATTCTTCCTTCAGTATTTCTCGGGCTCTATCCAGCGTTGAAAGGTGCAGGGCATCATTGGAGTTAACAATAAGTATGCGATACTGCCATTGAAATTGCGTCAACAAAGTGCTCGCGATCACTACCTGTGATATCAATACAGTGCAAATTACGGAGCCTAGCCAAAACGCAAGAAATTTATTAGTCATTGAACGCGTCGTGTAATATTTGTTGAGTAAAGCTCTTACGTAAATAAAACCCTCTTGGTCTTGTTTTTATTTTGCTTCCGTCTGCACCAAATGCATCAGTCAACGCACTGCCATCGGCCGCTTTTGGTCGAATCTGCATCACTTCGCCATGACGAGCAGTGATATTTTCCACATCGCCTAGTGAAATCATATCCATTAATTCTTCCCAATCTTGTTTCAAAGCGTTCAGTTGTAGATGGTTTGGTCGCCAAAGAAGCGGGGTGGCGATGCGTCTTTGTGCTGGAGGGATTTGTCGGTCTCCTTCGATGGGTATCCAGAGAACACAATTCAATTTATTTCTCACATTAGAGTCTTGCCAATTTATGCCAGCAACATCGGTTAAATGTGCGTAACACACATAGGTCGTTTCCAACGGCATGCCATTAATATCGATAGGAATCGTTTTTAGCTCTACTCCCAAATCCGGAAAATCTTGCTGTGGTGTTGAGCCTGCTTTTGCACCTAACTTCAATTCTAATAATTGCCCCGTCCAACCTTTTTCGCGCTTAAAATTCTTGGGTACCTGAATATCTAGCTCTTTAGCAATGTCACCCAAAGTTAAACCTGCCAGTTCATTGGCACGAGATAAAAGCTGTTCAATACTCTCTGGAGGCGTGGGTTTATCTGGCATACTCAAAATACAACCTTGTGGCTTTAATCTAAATTAACATGGCAAAAGCGTAATTTAGCACTGGTTAACTGATTATATTGCTTTGAAACCGCAATAGTTTATGGAAGAATGGAAAAATATTAAAGAATCAATCCCCCTGGGAGTCTTAGTGATTGATGCCGATGGTTTCCGCGCGAATGTCGGTATAGTGATTTGCAATAGAATGGGGCAAGTATTTTGGGCAAAACGCTATGGACAACATTCATGGCAGTTTCCACAAGGCGGAATAGATGAAGGTGAAACTGCTGAACAAGCAATGTATCGAGAATTACATGAGGAAGTAGGACTAAAACCAGAAAATGTGAAATTAATCGGCGCAACCAAAAACTGGGCGCGCTATAAGTTACCAAAACGCTTGATTCGGCAAGGTTCGAATCCGGTATGTATTGGTCAAAAGCAAAAATGGTTTCTACTTCAATTAGAGTGTAAAGAAGCAGATGTTGATGTATTAAATTCTGGGCATCCTGAATTTGATGATTGGCGCTGGGTCAGTTTTTGGTATCCCGTAAGAAACGTCGTGTCCTTCAAACGTGAAGTATACCGGCGAGTGATGAAAGAATTCGTTCCATTGGCTATGCCAGTTTTCAATAAAAATAGTCAATCACAACGAAGTCGTCGCCGTCGTCGCAGATAACCCGGTTTTCCTATGTTAACGACGCTTAAACGAATAGTTCAAGAAGTCAGTAAAATCCCCGTTCTCGAGGACGCGCTAGCGTATCTGACCGAAACACTGTCAAATGCGATGGATGTGGATTGCTGTTCTATATATCTTGCTGATTACGAAGAACAAAACTTCCTGTTGATGGCAACTTACGGACTCGAAAAGTCAGCCGTAGGTAATGTCACAATTGGTTTTTCGGAAGGACTAGTAGGGCTTATTGGACAGCGTGAAGAACCCCTCAATATCAGTGACGCTAAGTCGCATCCAAGATTCAAACATTACGGGGAAGTAAAAGAAGAGAAATATCACGCATTCCTCGGCGCGCCAATTATTCATCAGCGTAAAGTTTTGGGAGTGTTGACCCTCCAGCAGAAAAATAAACGTCGATTTAAAGAGGACGAAGAAGCTTTCTTGGTGACACTGGCGACCCAGTTGGCATTGGTCATTGTTCAAGCCGAAACCAGAGGGACTTTATCTCTTACCGAGGACAACCAAAATCAGAGGTGGCGGAAAAAGATTTCTGGTGTTCCTGGTTCGCCAGGGTTGGGTATGGGCATAGGTTTTGTTCCCAACTTTAAAGTCAGTATCACCAGTCACGTTGCCAAACGTTCTAAAAATCACGAATTAGAGATATCCAAGTATCGTAAAGCCGTGGAGCTTACACGAGGACAAGTTGATGAACTCTCTGGGCGCATTGAAGGACAGGTTCCAGAAGATGTACAAGCCATTTTTCAAATATACAGCCACTTATTAGATGCGAATAGTCTAGGGCACGAAGTTGAAGCCCATATCAAGCAAGATTGGGATGCCGCTAGTAGTCTTAAATACGTAATTGAAAATTACATTCAGCAGTTCCGAAATATGAGTGACCCTTATATGCAGGAACGTGCGGTGGATATTGAAGATTTATCCAACCGGATTTTAGCTAATATTTTGGGTACGGATAGCCCTGACCAACGAGTAATGGACCCCTCTGAAGCAGCCATCTTAGTCGCAGAAGAAGTCACTGCGCCTATGCTGGCTGAGTTTTCGCAAATTAAATTACGCGGCATTATCTCGGTAAGGGGATCAAATAACTCTCATGCTGCCATACTCGCCAGAGCTATGGGGCTACCAGCTGTTATGGGCTTGACCGGGGCGCCATTGTCTTTATTAGATGGCAAGCTCTTGTTGCTAGATGGTTACTCGGGTGAGGTAATTGTCTCGCCATCTGCGGCGATTAAGCGTGAGTTCAAGGTGTTGGTCACTGAAGAGCTTGAATTGTCTGATCGAATCATGGAGCAGGCTCATCTACCGAGTGTCACCAGTGATGGCTACCCTATGTCACTAATGATCAATGCTGGTTTGTCGGCAGAGATGGAAGGAAGCCACTTCTCTCATGGGGAAGGGGTTGGGCTCTATCGTACGGAAGTTCCTTTTATGCTTCGAGAACGATTCCCATCAGAGCAAGAGCAAGTCGATTTGTATCGACAAATGTTAGAAGCTTGCCCTGAAAAAAGTATTACCATGCGTACCCTCGATGTTGGCGGAGATAAGCCGCTTCCGTATTTTCCAATTGTCGAAGAAAACCCCTTCCTCGGATGGCGAGGAATTCGTTTAACACTGGATCATCCCGAAATTTTCTTGGTACAAATCAGGGCCATGCTTAGGGCAAATATAGGCATAGGTAACTTGCAAATTATGTTACCCATGATCACCTCTGTATCAGAAGTGGATGAATCTAAGCGACTTATCCGACAAGCCTTTCATGAAGTATCCGAAGAAATGATAGGCAATGACAAGCAGATTGTAATGCCAAAAATCGGTGTTATGTTGGAAGTGCCAGCGGTCATTTATCAAATCCAACAACTTGCAGATAAAGTCGATTTTTTCTCGGTTGGCAGTAACGACCTTACTCAATACCTACTAGCCGTAGATCGCAATAACGCGAGAGTATCAGGGCTATATGACAGTTATCATCCTGCGGTATTGTCAGCGCTAAAAATCATTGCAGAGCAATGCAAAAAATTTGATGTACCCGTTTCTATTTGTGGCGAAATGGCAGGGGAGCCGGGGGGCGCAATTTTATTGATGGCCATGGGTTACAAAAATTTGAGTATGAACAGCCACAATTTACTCAAAGTTAAATGGGTTATTCGCAGTGTTTCGTTGGATCATGCGCAAAGCTTGCTAACCAATACCTTGGTGTTAGATACACCGCAAAGAGTGAAAGAAGAGGTCAATACCTACTTAGAATCGATTGGCTTGGGCGGCCTTGTTCGAGCGGGCATGTAGCGGTTGGACTATTACCTGTTATTTTCCTTCTATTTAGTTTTAGGCGCATTTGTCGGCGTGATGGCAGGTTTATTGGGTATCGGTGGTGGTTTGATCATAGTGCCAGCACTGATTTACGTTTTTTTGCAATTTCTCGACGTTTCTCCTTCTGTGGTCATGCCGATGGCGATAGCAACGTCTTTAGCGACTATTATTTTGACAGGCTTATCCTCAGCCTTGTCTCATCTAAAATTAGGTAATGTGAAGCCAAAACTAGTCTTGTGGTGCGGCGTGGGGATCGCGTTTGGTGCCTTGATTGGTCCTCAGGTGGCAACGATATTGTCAGCTGAAAAACTCAAAACCGTGTTTGCCATCTTGGTGCTCTTGATAGCCCTACAAATGATATTTATTCGCCCCAAAAAATCAGATGCTTCTATTTCTAAACCTATATTAGTGCTTATTGGTTCGATAACTGGCACAGTGTCAGCCTTTATGGGGATCGGAGGAGGCGCCATTCTGGTTCCTTCACTTGTTTGGTTTAGGATAGACATAAAACAAGCTATCGGATGTGCGGCTTGTTGTGGATTGATAATCGCTATTTTTGGTACCATTAGCTTCATTGTTGCTGGGTGGAATGTTCAAGGTTTACCTACTGGCTCAGTCGGATATTTATATTTTCCAGCCGCTGTTGGCATTGTGATTACATCAATATTCACCGCACGATTCGGTGCCAAATTGAGTCATCGATTAGATACTAAAAGATTAAAACAAATATTCGCAGGCTTTCTAATAATAGTCAGTCTACGAATGCTCTTAGGATAAGCAGTTCATATGTCAAATACCCACTACACCTTGCCTGTTATCGACCCTGTCGTCTTCGATTTAGGTTTCTTCAGTCCCAAATGGTACGGAATGATGTATCTGATCGGCTTTGTTGCCGCTTGGTTTCTTGCCAATAGACGTTTGGCAAGAACACCGTGGAGCAAAGATCAGCTCAGTGATATTTTGTTTTGGGGCTTTATTGGCGTCATTCTTGGTGGTCGAATAGGCTATGTATTTTTCTATCAGTTCGACATGTTCTTAGCAGATCCCATATACCTTTTCAAAATCAATGAAGGCGGAATGTCATTCCATGGCGGGTTACTGGGGGTGTTAACGGCATTGTGGCTAAGTGCACGAAAATTAAAAGTTCCGTTTTTAGTCGTTGGAGATTTTATAGCACCACTGGTGCCTATTGGTCTTGGTGCAGGTCGTATCGGTAATTTTATCAATGCGGAACTGTGGGGAAGAACAACAGATGTGCCTTGGGGTGTCATTTTCCCGGGAGCAGGAGACAAACCAAGACACCCGTCACAACTTTATGAGTTTGCTTTGGAAGGCGTAGTTTTATTCGTTATTTTATGGATATACTCTAAAAAACCACGCCCGATAGGTGCAGTAAGTGGCATCTTTTTGCTTGGTTACGGAAGTTTTCGTTTTTTTGTAGAATATTTCCGTCAGTGGGACTCTCATTTGGAGCTTTATTTAGGCATACTTAGCCGAGGTCAAATACTCTCAACACCTATGATTATTGGTGGCTTGATATTACTGGTTCTAGCTTACCGGAATAAACAATTTGCCGAAGACCTAGTTAAACCGCAAAATACGAAAAAGAAGAAGAAAAAATAGATGCAACAGTATTTAGATTTGATGCGCCATGTTCTGGAAAATGGCACTAAAAAAGAAGACCGCACGGGAACCGGTACTATTAGCGTGTTCGGATACCAAATGCGTTTTGATTTAGCCAAAGGTTTTCCTTTGGTGACAACTAAAAAATGTCATCTTCGCTCTATCATTCATGAGTTGTTATGGTTCTTGAAAGGCGAAACCAATATTCAATATTTGAAAGAAAATAACGTGAGTATCTGGGACGAGTGGGCAACCGATGAAGGTGAGCTAGGTCCGGTTTATGGCAAGCAATGGCGAAGCTGGGAAGGCACAGACGGTCAGGTAGTTGATCAAATCAGTAAATTGATCGAACAAATAAAAACCAACCCTGATTCGCGCAGACTTTTGATCAGTGCATGGAACCCTACTGTGCTTCCTGACACAACATTCTCACCAAAAGAAAATGCTGCGAATGGCAGACAAGCATTACCTCCTTGTCATACCCTTTTCCAGTTTTACGTCATTGAAAATAAGTTGTCTTGTCAGCTTTATCAACGCAGTGGTGATGTGTTTCTAGGTGTCCCATTTAATATTGCCAGTTATGCGCTCTTGACCATGATGGTTGCGCAGGTGTGTGATCTAGAACTAGGCGATTTTGTGCATACTTTTGGTGATGCACATTTGTATTCTAATCATATGGAACAAACCAAGGAACAACTTAGTAGAAAGCCATACCCTTTACCTCAAATGAAGCTAAACCCAGAAATAAAAAGTATTTTTGATTTTCAAATTGATGACTTCGAATTGGTTGGCTATCAATCCCATCCACATATTAAAGCGCCGGTGGCGATTTAGTATGCTAGGACGATAAAGCATGGCTACCAAGGTATTGATATGCGACGACTCCGGGTTTGCCCGGCGACAAATGGCGCGCTCAATTCCTGATGGTTGGACGGTTGAAATATCTTTTGCTGAAAATGGCCAACAAGCGCTAGAAGCCATCAAACGAGATGGTGTTGAGGTGATGTTTTTGGACCTCAATATGCCGGTATTAGACGGTTATGAAACCATGGAAGTGATTCATAAAGAGCAATTACCCGTCAGGGTTATCGTCGTATCTGGTGATGTACAACCCGAAGCTCGCAGCAGAATGATGAAGTTGGGTGCAGTCGAATTCATTCGAAAGCCCATTGACAATGACAAGCTCACTGCCATTCTCAAGCAAAGTGGTATCTATCAGGGCGTCGGAAGCGCTGCCAATCGGACTGCCGAAATAGACAAAACCGTACCAAAAAAAGATGCCTTAAACACACGTTTGGATGCCTTCCGAGAAATGGCCAATATTGCCATGGGGCGAGCAGGCGAGAAACTTGCTCAATTATTAGATCAATTTATAGATTTACCTGTTCCCAATGTAAATTTAATCGAAGCCACTGAACTGCATATGGCGTTTGCAGAAATTAGCCACAATGATGTCTTGTCGGGTATTTCCCAAGGTTTTATCAGCGGAGGCATCAAAGGTGAAGCTTTGTTGATGTGTAACGATTCTAATTTCAGCAATATGGTAAAGCTACTCAACTATCAAAACAAAGGGCACGAAGAAGAGCTAGAATTAGAAGCGCTGATGGACGTCACAAATATTCTTGTTGGTGCCTGTTTAGCTGCGCTGTCAGAGCAATTAGACGTGAAGTTTATTCACAGTCATCCCGTTATTTTAGGCAGACATTGTGGCTTAGATGAGATACTTACGGGCAATCTGGCTCGTTGGAAAAAAGTACTGGCCATCGAAATCGGTTATGGCATCAAAAGCCACAACATTAACTTCGACTTATTGCTGTTATTCCCAGATAAAGCGACAGAGTTGATGTTTGATAAGTTAATTAAGATGGCAGGTTAGTATGGCAAACCAAGACCTGATTAACATGCAAAAAATGCAACTTGATGTATTAAATTCCATCGAGTTAGGCATAGTGGTGCTAGACCGAAGTTTTAATATTCTGGTTTGGAACCAGTTTATGGAAAATCACAGTGGAATTTTACCTGAAGCGATAAGCAATAAATCACTATTTGAATGTTTTCCAGAGATAGATCGAAATTGGTTTGAACTCAAAACCAAACCTGTTTTTGATCTTAATAGTCCGGCTTTTATCATTTGGGAACAACGTCCTTTCCTATTTAAATTCGATTCAAATCGCCCCATTACTTGTGCGTCTGACTTTATGTATCAAAATGTCAGTATGTTCCCTATGGCAACGAACGAAGATGAAGTAGAACAGATATGCCTTGTTGTTTATGACGTAACAGATGAAGCATTGAATAAACAAGGTATTCAAACCCTTAATCAAGAATTGCAAAACATCAGCCGTATCGATGGCTTGACCGGTGTGTTTAATCGCCGTCATTTTGATGAGTTGTTTGAACTTGAATATAAACGTATTTGTCGAAGCAATGCCGATTCTTCAGTGATTATGTTGGATATCGATCACTTCAAAAAAGTTAACGATAACCATGGCCACCCAGCCGGTGATTTTATTATTAAGACCCTGGCGAAAGTGGTGCAATTTTCTATTCGAGAAACTGATGTTTGTGGACGCTATGGCGGGGAAGAATTTGTGGTCTTTTTACCTGAAACCAACGCTGAAAATGCGGTTGTGGTAGGGCAACGAATTCGTAAAGCGTGTGAGAAACTCGTTCCCGTCTACGAAGAGACTGAAATTCGCTTCACTGTCAGTGTTGGTATTGCTCAATTTGAGAAAAGTTATACTAGCCCTGTTGATTGGATGGAAAAAGCCGATCAAGCATTGTATAAAGCGAAAAATGCCGGCCGAAATCAGGTTTGTATATTCTGATCTTGCGCTCTATCGCGGTTTTCTAATCGGTGTATGTGATGCCTAATTGTCCACAGGAAAATCAAACTAGGTATGACCATTACCGCAGTCAAAATAAAGAAAGCTGACCAATTTCCCCCCATCCAATCTACAATAAATCCACTGGCAGACGCCATCGATGTTCGACCGAATACACCTAAAGAAGCCATAAGGGCATATTGGGAAGCAGAAAAAGCCTGATTACATAGTAGAGAGATAAAAGCGACTAAGGCAACTGAACTCCAAGCAGCAGTAAACCCATCGACAAATACGGTGGCAGCAAATAATGCTTTGTCTGGGCCAACATGAGCCATTAAAGCAAACATTAAATTGCTCGCCGCCATGGCAATGCCACCCGTCATTAAGCCGCGATAGATACCAAACCGAATGTTGACCATACCGCCAAGAATTGCGAACACAATAGTCACCCACCAATTCAGTAATTTAGAATAACTGCCTATGTCGCTATTGCTGAAGCCAATCTCCTTATAAAACACTATACTCATTCTGCCCAAAAACGCTTCGCCAATTTTAAACAGGAAAATAAACATCAATATAGAAAATGCTAGCTTGAAGGTATTGCGGCTGAAGAAGTCTCTAAAAGGTTCGACTAGGGTGACTAACAACCAACTGGTAACCTTATTTACCCAGCTCATTGGCTGACCACCTGAAAGCATCTTACTGTAGTTTTCACTAGCTATTTTTTGTTGTGCCTCTCTGTGGGTTTGAGGTTCAGTGCTAATCAGCACAATCACCATCAAAATAGCCATGATGGCAGCCAGCACATAATAGATTTCAGACCATTGCCAATTAGGGGAATCGGCAATAAAAAATGGAATGGCACCTAATCCGCCATAGCCTGTCCACCAACCTGCTGTTGCCATCGCCGATGCACCGGCTAATTTGTCTTTTTCATGGGGTTTGATGATGTCGATTCGATAGGCATCAATAGCAATATCTTGAGTGGCTGAAAATAACGCAATAGAGAATCCTACGATACCCGCTAACAGCATTTCTTGAGACACATTAATATTTGCCAATCCCAAACAAGCGGCGATGATCATCATTTGTGTTATGACAATCCAACCTCTGCGTTGACCAAGAATCGGCGGTTTGATTCTGTCTAGTAATGGTGACCATAAAAAGTTGATGGTGTAAGCGACACCTATGGAACCAAACAGTCCAATAGATGAACGGCTCAATCCCGATTCTTGCAACCATGCAGTTAACGCAGACCCTATCATGACCCACGGAAAACCACTGGCAATGCCAAAAAGAAATACAAACAGCAGACGCTTGTCTTTGTAGGTTAGTAAGGTTTGTTTAAAGGTGTTTGTCACTGCTTACCTAAGGGAATTGCTAAAGGGTTATTGGATCATGTCTGAGTGGTGGTTACAACTAAAATCTTGGTGATAGTTTTTAGAGGCAATGTTTACGGTCGAATTCCAATGCAATCCAAGGGATACATCCCTTCTCCTTCTATATAGTCTAGGCAGTTTTGCAATTCAGAGCGGAGATACGAATCTTGCAGTAGTTTTGTTTCGGGCCAAAAATGTAATTGATGCAATAAATGCCAAAAAACGATTTCTTTTTGGCTGTAGGGGTGTGATTCATCACTTTTGATAGGCGCCCATTCTTCCATGGTATCCCAAAAGAACAAATCTACCTCAGCATAGGGGATCTTGCCCGCCCAGAAACCCCGAACAAAATAAGACAGTTGTTTCGATTTAATATCGACAAAATTCTGCACGTTCAAAGTCGCTCAAGGTCTCAGCATAACAAACAATAAAATAATTATAGACGTGATTTTTTAGATTGGAGGGAATGTCGTTATGGAATCGCTTATCCAATTGAAATCATAACGAATATTGTTGAAATATTATCTTTGTTGTTACCAGCCCATAAAGGTCAACCAACCATAAATCTCTTTGGCTAAAAAATTAGGCTGTATTCGATCAAATGTTTGACCAATTAACTTGCGCTGCCGGTACATGAGTTTTAGCGATTTTTCCGCTTGAATTTTCCGCTCAGACACAGTGCTCGCTGCCCAATCATTGTCTGCATTGGTGTATATATCTAAATAAGGCATGTCGGTTTGTGCTACCCAATTGGGTAAATTTTGATTGAATTGGCGCTGTGGCCAATGCGGACTAATGGCAACGAAAGCGTCAGGGCTGTTTGCCCGTTTCTCTGCATACATTTTTGTTAACCAAGCTGCGCTGGTTCCTTGAGCAATGACAATTAAGAAGCCGGGGTAGCTGTCAGCTTTTGATTGCAAGGCGTTCAATTGCTGCATGAACATCAGCTCTTGTTGTTCAAATGCTTGTTCATCAATGATGTCCAACCCTTTTTTAGCACTCGTATTGGTTACTTCCTCACTTTCATTTTGGGGAAGTGAAGATGCAGGTAGAAATCCTTGGTTGGGTGCTTGAACATTCAGTGTTACCCAACCTAGATTATTCAGATAGGGGGCCAAATTAGCCAATCCATGCTCACTCATGGGATTAGCTCCATAGTCACTGATTAAAACAGCCACGCCACGAGATATTGGTGTGTTTGATTCGCCAACAATCATCGCCACTTCGGTTTCACCAATTAACAAAGTTTCAAAGCTATCGCTAAACTGACTATTTTTTATATCCAACAAACGCGTATCATTGTTTTCCTGTGACAATACGTCGTTGGCAAAAAACAAAGCAAAAACCAAAGCAAAAATCAAAATCAAAATCAAAACAACACCAACGTGCCTAAACAATGAATTCAGTTTAGTCAGCATGGTGAGGTTAGAGTGCAGTCGCATATGGCGCATAGTTAAGATGGTCTATTGCTCAAACGTGGGAGTTGTTATCAGGTTATCGGTTTAATGTGTTTAAGACTTGAATGAAAATCGACCTTACTTTTTATTGCCTGATTTGAATTTAAACGGAGTTTCACTTTCAAATAAGATTGGCTTATCGATAAAAGGGTGAATAAAAGAAAGTTGCTGCGCATGCAGTTGAAGCCGAGTTGCAGCAGCCAACGCCCTTTCATGGGCGTAGAGCCTGTCTCCCAAAATCGGGTGCCCTAAACTCAACATATGTACTCGCAATTGATGAGAACGTCCTGTTACGGGAGTCAATTCGACCAAGGTTTCATCCTCATCAGCTTGCAACACCCTATAATGTGTTAAGGCTTTTTTACCACGTTCGTGATCTACCATTTGTTTTGGTCGATTTGGCCAATCACAAATAAGTGGCAGATCGACTTCGCCTTGGTTTTGCGGCACTTTTCCATACACTCGAGCAATATAGCGTTTGGAGGTTTGCCGCAATTCAAACAGTTTTGACACTTTCCGATGAGCATCTTTGTGCAACGCCATGATCATGATGCCTGAGGTCGCCATATCTAAACGGTGCACCACAGTGGCTGTTGGAAATACCGTTTGTACTCTGTTTTGTAAGCAGTCTTTATGCTCCAACGCTTTTCCTGGCACCGACAATAAACCGCTTGGTTTGTTCAATGCCAAGAAATGCTCGTCTTGGTAAATAATATCCAAATACGGGCTTGTGGGTGGAGAATAATTTAACAGTGCCATATTGCCAACCCTTAGTGGTTATTCACAACCAAACGAATGGCCTCAAGATGCACTTCAGCATTGTTAATTGCCGAATCCAAGGATTCAATTTGATTTGCTAGAAACTCAATTTCCTCCTGTCGAATGGAAGGGTTAACCTGACTTAAGCTGGTAAGCCTTGTCAATTCGTCACCTAGCAACTCGTGCATATCTTCCAGACATTGTTGTTTGATTTCGTCACCCTCTTTAGCGGCAAGTTCGGTGGCTTTTTCAGCTCCCTTTTCAATGTGAGATTGCAGGGCAGATATGAGCTTAGTGGCCATTTGCGAATTGACAACCTCCAAGTCTCTGAATACGCGGTCATGCTGCTGCCCTTGAGGATCTACACATATTCTAATGGGAGTAGGAGGTAAAAACTGACCGATTTGTAAGCTTTTCTCGGCTTTGGTAGACAATACAAACAAGGCTTCAATCCAGTACAAACCGGCCGGTAGGGTTTTATCTCTTTGCATGGCGATAGCACTCTTACCATGCACATCAGTGGTAACCGTATCCATGGCGTGATGCACCATTGGATGGTCCCAACTGAAGAAATGTACATGCTCCAATAGCGTTGCCGCCGTGCGTTCATAGGTGATAGTCATGCCCTCTTCGTCTAGGCCGGGCAATTGCGTGTGCATCGATTCTGTTTGCTTTAGTAGATAACAAGATTCGTCTTTTTCTTCCTGCAATACACCAATTGTGTCGAACAGGTAGGTCATAAATTTTTCGAGCTTAGGCGAATCTTCTGATCGTTGAATATCGGCAAGTAAGGTTTCTACTTTGCCTTTTCCAGATGAGTTGATTTCTAATAAACGATCTCGTCCTTGTTCTAGCTTTTTCTTCAAATCGTTGAATATCACCTGAGTCATTTCTATCAAGGTGCGCTTTGCCATTTCATCAGTAGGATTCAACAACGAAAAGTGAAGCTGTTCTTTGACTTCCTCATAAACACTGGTTCCCGCAGGGCATGTTAGTTCGAATGAATTAAGACCGTCATGGAACCAATCCAACATCACATGTTGAGAAGAATTCACGAAGAAAGGAACGTGAATCTTAACATCGTGTTTTTGCCCAATGCGGTCTAGTCGGCCGATTCGTTGTTCGAGAAGGTCTGGTACTGAAGGCAAATCAAATAAAACGAGGTGATGTGCAAACTGAAAGTTTCGTCCTTCACTACCAATTTCACTACAAATGAGTACTTGTGCCCCTTCTTCACTTTGTGCGAAGAAATTAGCGATTCTGTCTCTGTCGACAATACTCAAACCTTCATGGAATACACCTGCTCGAATACCTGACTTTTTGCGAATCGCCTCAGCTAACATTAACGCAGTTGATGCCTTCGCGCATATGGTCAATACTTTATGCCCTTTGAGCGCCCTTAATTGGTCAATAAACCAATCAACTCTGGGGTCAAAACTTGTCCAGTCATCAATGCATTCCGCTTGTCTATCCGGGGTTAAAGCTGTGGCTAAATCGATTTCTTGTGCTTGATATTCTTTCGGCATAGCCAGTGGGTATTGCAACAATTCTCTCGACGGAAACCCAGCGACGCCTGCGCGACTGTTTCGAAACAACAGCCTTCCCGTGCCATGCCTGTCTAACAGTTGATGAAGCAACTTTGTCCGTTGCTCAGGGATCGACAGATCAAGGCTATTAAGCAGGCTTTCTCCTGCAAAATCTTGAATCGCGCTGATTGCAGAGTCAGATAATCTGACGTTAGAACTATTTTCATCTAATAAGGGGGCGATAGCATCAGCTAGTCGACTGTAGGACTGCTCTTCACTAACGAATTCGTGATAGTGATGAAAGCGAGCTGGATCGAGTAGCTTCAATCTAGCAAAATGGCTTTCATGACCAAGTTGGTCTGGCGTTGCAGTGAGCAGCAAAACTCCCTTGGTGACATTCGCTAGTTTTTCGACCACTTGATATTCTTGAGAACTGTTGCCCTGCGACCAGGTTAAATGATGTGCCTCATCGACCACCAACAAATCCCATGGTGCTTCACAAGCTTGCTGAAAGTAACCGCTGTTATGGGTAAGAAAATCTAAGCTGCACAGCACCAATTGTTCGGTTTCAAACGGATTGATCACCTGTTCAGAGGGCTGCTCATCTTCATCATCAGACAGGCTTTCTGACATAATTGCCTGACAGCGCTCTTCATCAAAGATGGCAAAGGCTAAATTAACTCGCCTTAACATTTCCACAAGCCACTGATGAACAAGTGCATTGGGCACAACAATTAGAATTCGTTGGGCTCTGTGGGTAAGCAATTGCTGATGAATAATCAACGCCGCTTCGATGGTTTTACCCAGCCCGACCTCATCAGCAAGCAACACTCTGGGTGCATGGCGTCGGCCAACTTCAGCTGCAATGTGTAATTGGTGGGGGATGATATCAACTCTTGCACCGACAAAACCTAAAAGCGAAGACGTGTTATGGCGATATTGCTGAGTAATACATTGTTCCCGAAGTTCAAACCACTTAGGTTCATCAACTTGCCCGGCTAACAAGCGGGACAGGGGTTCATTTAATTGAAAATGATGATCAACAAAGGTTTCTTTTAATGTTGTTGTTTCGCCAGTATCTGTGCGTTTTCCGTGATACACCAACATGCCAGCTTCTTCATCAACGTCAGAGACGGCTATTTGCCATTGCTGGTGGCTAGTAACTACATCTCCAATTGTAAACGTAATTCGTGTAAGCGGAGCTGACGAAGATGCATAGGTGCGAGTTTCGCCAATGGCGGGAAATAATATTTCAATGGTTCGCGGATTAACCGCAATGATAGTACCCAAACCCAATTCTGATTCGGTATTACTCAACCAGCGTTGCCCTAAGGCAAAGTCGTTGATTTCTGACATAGTTTTTTCTACTTGTGTTACGGTCTGTTGACCTTTGCTGTATGTTTTTGCACAAACACTGCCCTTCGGGTTTGCCCTTAATGCCACCCGCTCTGAGTTGCTGACTTTTAGCTTAAAACCACTAGGCTTTCAAATCAGCGCCGCGATCACAAGGCGCTCTAGATGGCAACCACGTTGTAGATCAAAATTCACAGAGCAAAGGTCAACAGCCCCTCATTAGGCAGGGATAAAATCTGCTGTAAGCTTTTGCGCATAATTATAACCTATAAAAATAGGTGAATATCAGTAAAAAGTGGTTTAAGGTTTACTATAGCTAAATTGTTAAGCGTAGAATGGCTAAAGGTTAAACAATTTACCCTGAGAGTCATTCAATTTCCCGGCAGTTATACGGAGTAGCGAATGCCAAACAAGCGAGCGGAAGACACCAAGCTGTACGTTCTAGATACCAATATCCTCCTTCACGAACCCTTAGCGTTTTTATCTTTCAAAGAACATGATGTCGTCGTCCCCATGACGGTACTTGAAGAACTCGATTACATAAAAGACAGTAAAAAAGATGTTGCCAGAGACGCTAGAGTGTCAATTCGGGCTATGGAAGACTTGTTAAACAAAGCAACCCCTGAAGAAATGATCGCAGGCGTTTCTATGCAGGGCTTAGGCTCAGGTGCTAGCGCTCCTACTGGGTGCTTATCGATATTTGCCGATCACGGTTTGCCAACCGAGCAACAAGTGTTTACTAGCAATGAAAATGACAATCGGATTATTAACGCCGCATTGCATTTACAGGCTATGAAAACCCCAAGGCAGATAGTGTTGGTGACTAAAGATATCAACATGCGACTCAAAGCCAAAGGGGCTGGCTTGTTGCACGTTGAAGATTATCGAACTGACCAACTTATCAGCGATATCAAGTATCTTTCCAAGGGCTACCATACTTTTTCAGGGGAATTCTGGAAAAATGTTAAGACAGTAGATAGCCGCACTGAAGGCCGGGATACTATTCATACGTTTGAAAGGTCTATGCTTCCAGAAGCTTATGTGAATGAATTCTTAATTGATGAAGAACATCAATTCGCTGGCTTGGTTGAATCCATGACAGAAGACACCTTGGAAGTTTTGGATTTGGGGTTTGATCGTTTGATGGGACGCAGTGCGTGGGGAATTTCTCCCAAAAACATTGGTCAAGCCATGGGGCTCCATGCCTTGCTAGATCCGCATATTGATTTGGTTATCTTAACTGGACCTGCGGGAAGCGGTAAAACGCTGTTGGCTTTAGCGGCTGCGCTTGAAATGGTCGTTGAGAAGAATATGTATGACAAAATTATTGTCACGCGGAGTACTCCCGAAATTGCTGAATCTATTGGCTTTCTACCTGGGACAGAAGAGGAGAAAATGGCACCTTGGCTAGCAGCGATTACCGATTCTCTAGAGGTATTGCATAAAAACGACGAGAATGTGAAGGGCTCCATGAGTTACATAATGGAAAAAGCCAATATTCAATTCAAATCTGTTAATTTTATGCGAGGTAGAAGTATTCAGAATGCCATCGTGATCTTGGATGAATCGCAAAACCTGACTGCATCTCAATTGAAAACGATTATTACCCGATGTGGAGAAGGCACAAAATTGATATGCGGCGGAAATTTGGCCCAGATAGATAGTAATTATCTTAGCGCAGTAACTTCAGGATTAACGTATTTGGTCGAAAAGTTTAAGAACTTCTCTGGCAGTGCGACTATGAATCTCGATGGCGTGGTAAGAAGTCGCCTTGCCGAATTTGCGGAAAAACAACTTTGAATAGATTACATGACAAGGCCTGCATACTCATTGTCGATGACGATGAAATTATGGTTGAGATCTTGTCGGCAAATTTAAAGCAGGATTATAAAATTATCACTACTGGGTCTGGTAGCGGTGCCCTTGAGTGTGCAGCAAGATATCGACCTGATTTGATCTTGCTAGATATTGGCCTACCTGACATCACCGGACACGAAGTGTGCCGCGCACTAAAAAACAGTGACAACACTCGTGATATTCCGGTGATTTTCACCACCGCTAGAGACACAGATGAAGATGAGCTTATCGGCTTAAACTTAGGGGCCAGAGATTACTTTACTAAGCCTTACATGGTGAAATTAATTTTGGCCAGAATTGCTATTCAAATCGATCTCAAATTAAAGACCGATTTATTAGAAAATCTGGCCAATCTAGATGGTTTAACCGGTATTTCAAATCGCCGCAATTTTGATATTCAATTAGACCAAGAATGGCGGCGTGGTAGACGTAATGATACCGAGCTTTCCCTTTGTATGATGGATGTTGATTACTTCAAACAATACAATGATAACTATGGTCACGCCCAAGGAGATAGATGCCTTAAAATAATCGCGTCTATTTTAAATTCTCAAACGAAACGTGCTGGAGACTTTGTGGCACGATACGGCGGCGAAGAATTCGTCGTAATATTGCCTTCCAGAACATTAGCAGAAGCGAAGCAATTCGCAGAAATGCTTCGACAAGCAGTAATCGATAAAAATATTCCTCATAAGCATTCTAAATCTTCAAGCCGGATTACCATGAGTTTTGGTATTGCAACTGTGATACCAAGCGGCACTATTGATCCCCAAGACTTGCTGACCGCTGCCGACAAAGAACTCTACAATGCCAAAGAATCTGGCAGAAACCGCATTTCTTCTATCCAACTTTAATCGTCGCCAAACTCAAAATCTTATTATGGAATTATCGCGACCGAATAGCGTCCATTAGCAATCGCTTGTGAACTGGTCTGAGAGATCTTGCCCAATTTTAGTTGTGCTGGACCAGTCGGGTCTAACAGCACATGAGGGGCTCCTCTCACCATAATATTGAATTCATCGGCTCGTTGTCCCAAGTTCACCGCTAATACGGCGTGTTCTGGTAAATACACAATCGCCATGCTGAGATCGGGAAGAAGCGAACGCAATAAGGACGCGGTTAACGTTGCTTTACTATCGCAATCTCCTAGGTTATTGATAAGCACTTCTACGGGTGTGAAAAAGCCAGTTCCATTGGATACCAGTCTATCCTCCAACGTGTCATAAGGGATGCTTTGCACCCAACTGAGCAGTATATTCAAATAGTCCCTCGAATCACTGCCTTCCAATAATTGTTCATACAAGGCTTGAGCCAAGGGTAATACTACCGATCTGTTCTCGTTGATGTAACGAATATGATCCGGTATCACTCCTGACTGTCCGAGGTGATTTTCATACATAGAAAAGTGATTCTCTGCTAGATATTGGTCGAATGCTTGTTGCTGCTTTTCCCCCATCAGCGTTTGCCATTTATCGATCATTTGCTGAGAACGACTGGTGACTTTCACTTGGATCTTGCTGCCATGCTGACGAATGTCGACCCGCGCTTCTTTGGGATCAATCGTTTGGGCATGTTTCATCATGTTGACGTACACATGGCGCATAGCAACGGCTTGCTTGTAAGACTTTTGTCCTTGAAGTTGCTTTGCTATGGCTTGTTTAGGAAGGGAAAAAGCGAGTTCTCGCTGTTGTTGATGATCAAGCCATTTATATGACAAAACCAGAGATTCAGCCTGTTCAGTTTTAGTGAATTCTAGCTGCTTTGCGTCAATGGCAAAGCTCAGCAGCAGCGCGACAAGCACAAAAACGTGTATTTGCCCGAAGCCAGGTTCCAGTATCGAAATTCGATCTCGTGTCAAAACACAACCTAATAATATGTTAGGTAACTATATTAGGCGATTATTTACCCGTTATTCAATAACAGATGAAAGGTTTTGCTCCAGATTAAACCAGCTCAAGTCGCTGTGGAGATTCACAACAGTACCAATAATGATTAAGGAGGGCGGTTTTATATCGTGTTTTTCAGCCAATTTTTGTGCTTGGTCTAATGTGCCTGTAACCACTCTTTGCGCCGCTGTTGTAGCAGATTGGACTAAGGCAACAGGCATGTTTGGCGACATACCATGTTCCATCAATTTTTCCTGAATAATGCTCAAACCTGTGAGCCCCATGTAAAACACCACAGTTTGGTTTTTTTGCACCAAGGCAGGCCAATCCAAATTAATACTATTATCTTTTAAGTGGCCAGTGGCAAAAACGACTGACTGGGCATGGTCTCTATGGGTTAGGGGAATGCCTGCATAACTAGATGCGCCACTCGCCGCAGTGATACCGGGAACCACTTGGAATCGAATGTTCTGTTCCACCAGCGTTTGAATCTCTTCACCGCCTCGACCAAATATGAAGGGGTCACCACCTTTCAACCTGACTACCCGCTTGCCCTTTTTAGCTTCGCTTGCCAATAGGGAATTTATATCTTCCTGCGGTAGTGTGTGCTTACTCTTCTTTTTCCCTGCGTCAATCTTTTCAGCATCTCGACGAACCATTTCCATAATTTCTTTCGAAACCAGTCTGTCGTAGACAACAACATCAGCTTTTTGCATCAGTCGCAACGCTTTGAACGTGAGTAGTTCAGGATCACCTGGTCCCGCCCCGATCAAATAGACTTCACCTTCGCTACCGGCTTGATTATGTTCATTGAGTTTGTCTTGAAACAATTCGTCTGCTGCGTTCTCGTTGCCATTTAAAATTTGTTCGGCAATGGGTCCATCAAGCACATCCTCCCAGAAGTATCGTCGGGCGGTGACTGAATCAAGCGTATTTTTAACCTGTTCTCTGAATTTTTCCGAGAAACGGCCTAGTCTGGCGATTTTTGCAGGTATCCAGGATTCCAATTTTTGACGGAGGTATCTCAATAAAACGGGCGCAACACCGCCGCTGCTCATGGCAATGACGATGGGGGAGCGATCAATAATTGACGGAGTAATGAACTTACAAAGGGGCGTGTTATCGACAACGTTAACAAGAATTCCCCTGCTCGTAGCTAGATCGTGAATCTGTTCATTAAGTTCACTATTGTCGGTCGCAACGAACACGACTTTGCGATTATCTAAATCAGCTTCTTCAAATTCTCGGTTGATCAACTTAATTCGTCCAGATTCTTGCATCTTTAGCACAGTCGAGCAGGCCCAAGGAGCGACAACCTTAATTGAAGCGTGGGTCTTTTCAAGCAATTCGACTTTTCTTGCCGCAACTTCTCCAGCGCCAACTACAAGGCAATTTAGTTCCTGTGTATCAATAAAAATGGGGAAGTAGCGCATTAAATAGTGCCTATGTTAAGTGTGCTTGGAGCTTGAATTGATTATCTGGCATTCTGTTTAGTTAAACAAAGCATAAAAACGAAATTATTATTTCTTTTAGCTATTAAGTTACTAGTTATTAATTCTTAAGGGTATCAAGCTTTCGTGTAGTGTTTTTTTATGTAGTAATTTTTTCGATAGTAAATTTTTATGTAGTGACTGTCCTTATGTAGTGAATTTCTAGGTATTGCTAGACACTATATTATTCACTAACCATAAAATGAGCTTTTCAATCTAGTAAAGTTGAGTGTGCGCTACCCAGACTGGACTCATCCATGAATCCAGTTGAAAGCGTGTTTAGTTAATAGCGTCTTTCACTACGTGCTAGTCGTTATTTTTACGATGCTTACGTTTTGGTGGCTCATCACTCCACTCTCTGAGCGATAGTCGTTGACCAGCAACACGAGTGCCTTGAAGCACCTTTTTCGTATCAGCAGGCATACCCTGTGGTAAGTCAACTGTACTAAAATGATCATGAATTTCAATTGCACCAATGTTTTTACTACTGATGTTGGCTTCGTTAGCGATAGCACCAACAATGTTACCTGGTTTGGCACCATGTGAACGACCAACATCTATACGGTAACGCTGCATACCTTCATCAGGTTTAGACGTTCTTTGTCTTTTTCCAGCTCCACGACGCTCTTCTCTTTGCCCTCTATCACTTCTACCACCACGATCTCTATCCCGAGGTTCGTATTTAGGTTTTGCATTGAGGTCTGGTCTATCGCCTTCACGCAAAATAAGAGGCTCATCACCTTGGGCAATTTTTGCTAGTGCCGCCATGATTTTTTCTGGTGACGCTTCGGTTTCTTTTTGTATGGATTCGACAATTGGGATCAAGCTTTCGATTGCATCATCTTCCATTGCTTCAATAACGCTTGATTTGAATCGAGACAACCGTGTTTGATTTAACTGAGAAATGCTCGGGATAGGCATGGACTCTATGGATTGGCGCGTGGCTTTTTCAATTGAAAATAACATGCGCTTTTCACGATGAGAGATAAACAAAATCGCATCACCTTGACGTCCAGCACGGCCAGTACGACCAATTCGGTGTACATAGGATTCAGTATCGTATGGCACGTCATAGTTTATTACATGGCTAACTCTTTCAACGTCTAATCCACGTGCAACTACGTCGGTTGCTACTAGTATGTCGATCTTACCCTGTTTCAGTCTATCAACCGTTCGTTCACGTGCGTTTTGCGCAATATCACCATTCAAGGGTTCAACATCGTAACCACGTGCAGAAAGCTTATCTGCTAATTCTACAGTCGCAGTTTTGGTTCGAACAAAGATGATAACGCCATCAAATTCCTCGACCTCTAGAATTCGGGTCAAGGCTTCTAATTTATGATGTCCTGCAATCTGACAATAACGCTGCCTGATGGTGCTAGCAGTGCTGACTTTTGACTCAATTTTAATGTGCTTAGGATCGTTCAAATAACGCTTAGTTATTTTTCGAATTGCATCCGGCATAGTTGCTGAAAATAAAGCGGTTTGACGTTCTTCTGGCGCATGACTCAATATCCATTCAACGTCATCGATAAAGCCCATGCGCAACATTTCGTCGGCTTCATCAAGTACCAAGAATTTTAGTTTATCGAGTTTAAGTGTACCGCGCTTAATGTGGTCTATTATTCGACCCGGTGTACCGACAACAACTTGAACACCGCGCTTGAGTTGGCGGATTTGATTGTCATAAGATTGGCCGCCATAAACAGGCAATACACGTATTTTTTTAGAAAAGCTGGCATAAACTTGAAACGCTTCTGCTACTTGAATCGCTAGTTCTCGAGTTGGTGCAAGCACAAGCAATTGTGTGTGGCTTTTTTCAATATCTAAATTCGCCAACATGGGTAAGGCAAATGCGCCAGTTTTACCCGTACCAGTTTGTGCTTGTCCAAGTAGATCGTGGCCATCTAGAATAAGCGGAATACTTTCTGCTTGTATAGGAGAGGGTTTTTCGTAGCCTACTTTCTCAATTGCCTGTAACAATTCAGAAGGTAGATTTAAATCTTTAAAAGTGATATCAACGTTGGTGGTCATCAAGGATCCCTAGTTACCGGCACGCTAATTTCAACAATTACTTCCAAATTACTGGGTCACAGATCGTTAGACGAGCTTCACATTTGCCGTTTTGGCCGGTGTGGTGTTTTAAAAGCGGCATTATATTAGATTGAGAGGTTTTATACCAATTCTCAAACCAAAAGAACGGCTAAAAACGCGTATTTTTACGGTTTTTTTTGAGATTTGCCGTTTTAGTCGAGTAAGATGAAGTTAGTCCCATGTTTTTGTAAGATAAACACGTTATCGACTATTAAAATTATGTGAAGCCTTGTAGCATCACATTAACTTATTTACCGGAAGAATTAACATATGAGAATCACTTTTTTGTTACTCGGGCTTGTTTTGTTGTTTGGCTGCTCACAAAAAACAAGTGAAGAACACGTTTCTGCGGCACAAGCATTTATTGCAGAAGAAAGAATGGAATCGGCGGTAGTAGAATTAAAAAATGCTATTCAAAAAGATCCCAAGTCTGCGATTGCTCGATTTGAACTTGGACGCGCTTATACAGCTTTAAAACAATATGAAAGCGCAGAAAAAGAACTGAATAGAGCATTAGAATTTGGTCACCCAGCATCTGAAGTGATTCCACTGCTTTCTCAGTCTTACCAAAAAACCGGTGCTTATGCTGCATTGAGTGAAATTGATCACACTGAAGCAGGCATGACGCCCGAGCAGGAAGTGGAAGTTGGATTCTTCAAATTGCAGTCATTGTTGCAACTTGAGAAATTAGATGAAGCAAACGCACTGATTATTGAATTAGAAAAAATCCAAGCAACTTCTGTTTATGCGGGGTTAGTGCCCGTTTATAAAAAGCTAATTGCTCAAGACAATGAAGGTGCATTCGATAGCATTTCTCAACTCAGTGAACAGTATCCAGAAAGCCCAGAGCTACTAAAATTGAAAGGGCAGTTGTTGTTGCGTCTTAGTCGAATAGATGAGGCGGCTGAAGTCTATAAAAAGTATGTTGAAGTTTATCCATCTGACACCCAAACCAAATTTGTGCTCGCTAAACTTTTGGTTGATAACGCAAAGCCGTTGGAAGCGGAGCCTTATGTTGATCAATTACTTGAAATAAATGCTGAAAACCCACTGCTAAATCAATTGAAGGGTGTTATCAGTGCAGTTAAAGAAAACTATCCAGATGCGCAAAGCTATTCGGAAAAAGCGATTCAAAGTGGGCGCGGTGATCCGGTACTTCGATTGATCGCTGGCTATGCGGCTTATTTGCAACAAGACTATGAAGCAGCCAATCGTCATCTGTCATTTATTGCTAGCTCATTACCTGCTGATCATCCAGGGATGAAAATGTTAGCGGCCAGCCAACTAGAGCTGGGTATGAGTGATGATGCAAGTGATGTTCTTGCCAATCTTGAAGAGTTGAATGAACAAGATGCCAAACTATTCTCAAAGACGGGTTATGAGTTAATCCGTTCGGGCAACATTAAAGAAGCGAAAGAAGTGGTCGAGCGTTCAGCTCAGATTAGCCAATCAGCAGAAGACTTAACTCGTTTGGGAGTGTTACGCCTGTCTTTAAATGATGTTGACGGCATCATTGATTTGGAAAAAGCGCTAGAAAAAAGCCCAGAATTAGATGTCACTAAGACCACTCTGGCGAATGCGTATTTAGCAACCAATCAACTAGATAAAGCGGAGCAACTCGCCATGGATTGGAAAGCAACCAACCCAGACGATTTCAAAGCGTATATGTTGCAGGGTGAAATTTATGCGAAGCGCCAAGACTATGACAATGCGGTAATTGAATACAGCAAAGCAAAAGAACTTTCTGAAGACAATGGCTTGGTTGTATTGGCTTTAGCAAATATCGATTTGTTGCGCGGAAATACAGCAGAGGGTGAGGCAAGGTTAAATGGCTTGTTAGAAAAGCGTCCTGATTTCGTCCCTGCTTTAGCTTCATATTATTTGCTTAAGAAAAAAGAGCAACAAGGGAAAGAGGGTATGCAGCCAACCCTTGATGCGGTCAAGACCAATCCTGAGCGCAAAGATTTACAATTATTGTTAGGCAGAATGCACCTTTCTGAAAATGAATTCGCAAAGGTCATTGAGGTGACCAAAAATATAGAAGAAAACGAAGAAACTCCGCTTACCTACTGGGCGCTTAAAGGCAAAGCGTTGTTGGGCCTTGGTGACGCTAATCAAGCAGAGGATCATTACGACAAATGGTTAGCTTTGGTGCCAAACAATAAAGAAGCGAATGTCGGTAAACTGTTAATTTTGGATGCGCAAAATAAATTCGCCGAAGGCGCAAAGCTCAGTACCGCATACCTTGAAAAAGCCGACGATATGGCAGTGAGAATAATGCAGGTCCACTTTTCCGTGATGGCTGGGCAATTTGAGAAAGCCAGTGAATTGTATGAAAAGTTGCCGTTGCAAACTCGTGACCTTCCTGTTGTAAAAGGCTTTAAAGCTCGTATGTTGCTTTCTGAGCAACAAAATCAGGAAGCGTTACCACTGTCTGAAGAAGTATATAAAAATATTCCAAACAGCCGTAATCTGGTGCTTCTGGTGGGTAACTTAGAACGGTTAGAGAAGTCACAAGAGTCCCTTGCACTTATTCAATCCCATGCCGAGAAATACCCACAAGACATTGCAGCGAAAATGCTGTTAGCTGAGAGACAAATCACTGCTAACGAAAATTCGGCGATCAAAACCTACGAAGAAACCTTAAAACTTAATCCGAATAACTTCGTTGTATTAAACAACCTTGCTTATCTCTATACCCAAGAAGGACGGTTGGCCGAAGCTGAAAAGTATGCTCGACAAGCCGTTGAACAGCGCCCTGATAATGCGGATGCGATCGATACGCTGGCACAAGCACTTGCTAAGCAGAAGAAGTATGAAGAAGCGATTAAGTTTTATGACAGAGCAGTCAACGCTGAAATGAGAAATGAAGAGATATATCTAAACTATGTCGAAACCTTAGCGAACAATGGCAATATCAACTTAGCGCGTCGTAAATTAACAGAGCGTAAATTTACCAGTGAAGGTTCAGAAGCCAGAATCATCGATCTTCGCAAGAAGTTTAGTATCTAAAGCAATCTTTTGAGGCTACTCATATGGGTAGCCTCGAACAATACTCACGTTGCTTTTTATTTTTTGTCTTTGGATAGTTCTGTTAACTGTTTTTGAATATCGGCAAGTTGCTCTGACAAGTCCTGAATTGTAGGCTCTCCACTGGCTTCCATACGTTCTGCTCTATCTTTAGCGTTTTCCTGTTCCATTACATTGACCACTATGCCAATTACCATATTCAAGAAGGCGAAAGCCGAGAGGAATATAAAGGTAAGATAAAATATCCAACTTAAAGGATACACGGTCATAGTTTCGTACATCACGTCAGTCCAATCTTCGAACGTCATAACACGAAATAGAGTTAGCATTGAAATAGTGATATCTCCCCACAAATTTGGGTTGATATCTTCAAACAGCGTGCTACCTATAGCGGCATAGATATAAAAGATGATAAACATGAGAAGCATGACATAACCGAGTTGCGGCATGGCTTTAATCAACGAAGTGAGCAACAAACGCAGTTCAGGTATGATCGAAATCATTCTTAAAACACGAAACACCCTGACTAATCTGGCAATGATGGCCATGTCCGTGTTGTCGGCAGGAATAATGCTAATAACCACTATCAGGGTATCAAACAAGTTCCAAAAGTTTTTGAAAAAATCTAACTTTCTCGGCTCTGCAACAAACCTTATGGTAATTTCGGTAAGGAAGAAAATAGTGATGAACCAATCCATAAACAAGAGTGCGGTTTGTGCGGTATCAGATATTTCATAGGTTTTTGCACCAACTAGAAGCGCTGAAAAGATAATTACAGTAATCACCAGCAGTTCAAATATCTTGTTTGAACGGATTCGGATAAATTTAGATTGAAGTGTGGATGCCTGCATACGATCTCAGTTGGTCTATAGAAAACGTCGTTAGAGTAATCGAATTGTTGTTAGAGTCAACCAGTTACCAAAGAAGTGAAAAATAAGAAATCGAAAACTCTGCTGCGCCCATGCATGACGCAGCAGAGTTTTGACGATAGTTAGCTTGCTGAGGGCAATGTCAGGCCTCGGTTGATGTCGACTAAATCTTGTTCCGTTAGATTACCAGCGGCACTTTTCAGCTCTAAAACTGACGAAATGAAGTCGTATCTCGCTCCAGCCAAATTGCGACGTGCATCAAACAAGTTTCTCGTGCTATTCAATACATCAACAATCGTCCTTGTACCAACATCAAAACCTGCTTCTGTTGCTTTCAAGGCACTTTGGGCAGATACAACAGCTTGCTCAAGGGCTCGAATTGTCGACGTGGCGGCAATGACATCATTGTAAGAACTTCTGACTGAACGTACGGTAGAGCGGTGCGCCAATTCAAGGTTTTCGCTGGCTGCCACATATCTGTATCTAGCCTGAGCAGTCTGAGCCGAAACGCGTCCACCTTCATAAATTGGAATATTTAAGCGAAGACCAATTGAGTCATTGTCTCTGGCAGGAAAACTGCTATTGCCATTGATCTCTGTGTCATTACTCCCTGTCGAAGCAGTTAGGGTCAGCGTCGGATAGTGACCAGCTTTTGCAGAGGAAATATCTTCCTTAGCGATTTCTCTAGCAAGTTTGTTAACCATCAAATTTAAATTCTTCTCTTCTGCAATTTCTAGCCAACCATCAACATTTTGAGGAACAGGTCGACTTGCACTGAAACTTTCCGTATTCAAAACGGATAGACCATCATGATATTTACCGGTAATTTCACGCAATTCTTCTAAACGTAACTCAACTCCATTCTCAGCGAGGATCTCTTGTGCCAATGTATTATCAAAATTTGCCTGAGCCTCATGAACATCAGTAATTGCAGTTAACCCAACTTCAAAACGCTGCTTAGTTTGCTCTAGCTGCCTTTCAATAGCACGCTTTTCCGCTTGCACAAACTCCAACGAATCTTTTGCTCTCAACACGGCCAGATACGCCCGCGTTGTTCTGACGATCAGCTCTTGTTTTGCCAACGCAAAGTTTGTGTCACTTTGTTGCGCAACTTTCTCTGCGCGATCTAAACCAACCCAGTTTCTATGGTCATAGACCGATAGTGATAAATTGATATCCCAACCTAGGTTAGTTGATTCACTATTAACAATCGATATCACCGGCGGCGACTCTGGAGTAGGACCATCTTGGAAATTAAACTGGTCTTGTGAGCTATCTGTATAACTAATCACGCCAGAAATTTGCGGCAGCAAGTTTGCTCGGCTAATAGAAATACCTTCAAACGCGGCATCACGATCAGCTTTAGCGCGATTGATGGTAGGATCTTTAGTCAAGGCCTGTTGATATACTTGATAAAGATCATCTGCAAAGGCTTGAGAGGTCACGCTTAGACTCACAAGCAGAGACAGAATTGATTTTTTCATTAGCTTTCCTATTTATTGTTCCGTATTGTTACTTGCCTAGTTACCTACTTGGAATCGGCAAGACGTAATTATATGTGCATTTCTTTGTTTTCAAAGTCTAAGGAAATCAAGCGCTAACCGAAAACGATTTGTCGTAACACCTTAGCTTGAAGTGTAACAGAATATTTTTATGATAGTCTTTCTTTACCATGAGATCGGCATTATCTGTGATAAAACGCAAAATCATACAGGAGCAGGGTTTGAAAGACTTTCCCATCTTCGGTAAGCAAGATTTAAAAATTGAAAAACAATGGTCTTTATACAGTGGTTTTTTCAAATTGATCAATTATCAATTTCGCCACAAGCTTTTTGCTGGTGGATGGTCCGGGGAAATCCACCGTGAAATTCTAGAACGAGGGCATGCTGTAGCCATGTTGCTCTATGATCCAAAAATTGGCGAATTCGTTTTTATAGAACAATTTCGTTTTGGTGCTTTAGCAACCAGCAAGACTCCTTGGCTAATCGAAGTAGTTGCAGGTATGATTGACGAAGGCGAAGAGCCAGAAGATGTATGTCGAAGGGAAGCTTTAGAAGAAGCGGGTGTGACGGTCAAGAACCTCTATAAGTGCTTGAGCTTCCTCTCTAGCCCAGGAGGCACAACAGAACGAATACATATCTATGTTGGTGAAGTGGATGCCACAGAAGCAGAAGGTATCCATGGATTAGAGTCTGAAAATGAAGATATATTGGTGAGACGGGTATCTGAGCAACAAGCCGTCAAGTGGCTAGAAACAGGCGTAATAGATAACGCAACCGCTTTGATTGCAATGCAGTGGTTTTTATTGAATAAGCAAACGGTCTTAGATGAGTGGAATAGCAGTAAATAAAGTAAGACGTAAATATGTACCCAACTTACCCAGCTTGTTGGCTGTGTGTGAGGTAAACTATGCGCGCCTGCTCAGATTAATGCCAGATTGTGATACCACAGACTTAAGCTATTCATTTGAAATTAAGGAAGGGCTGCATTATCGAGTACAAATTGTTGATAGCAGTCGATATACCAGCACAGTTGAGCTAGTCCAATTGGCTAAAGGCATTCCTTCGTTTTTACAGCCGGTGATGCAGATTCGTTTGTATCATGATGCTAGGGTCGCAGAAGTATTGAGTGCCCAACACATAGGGTCTCTGCAACCGAGCTATGCTTACCCTAATGCAAAAATGCATCAACGTAATGAAAAAGAAATGACCAATCGTTTTCTCTCGGAGTGGTTGGCATTTTGTCTTCAATTTACAGAATCCCAGCGAACATCTAAAATTTAATTGTGAAACTCATTCAAATCAGCGACTGCCATTTGTTTGCAGACAAGCAGAAGTGCGGTTATAACAATATTAATCCCTACCAAAGTTTGCAGTTACTTCTAGACCAAGCTCTAATTCTCAATCCTGACCTCCTCATTGTCACTGGCGATATCAGTGGTGATTGTAGTGAACAAAGTTATCACCATTTTATTGAGTTAGTGCAGCAAGCAAATTTAGACAAACGGCTTATCACCATTCCCGGCAATCATGATGATTCTCAATACTATTTTACTGCATTAGAACAATTTCATTTGTGCTCTGAAAAACCGAAGACGCTGGGGCAATGGCAAATGCACGGAATCAATACCATGCACAAAGGTACACTGGGTAAGGTAAGCCAGAAAGAGTTGCAGGATATTGCAACTTCAGTGACCCGTTCCCCAAACTTAGATCACATTATTTGTTGTCATCATCATCCCATCGACTGTCAAAGCTGGATGGACAAGCACGAATGGATAAATAGACAAGCGTTCACCGACTTGGTGTCTTTACACCCGAATATCAAAGCGGTGATTTATGGTCATATCCATATGGCAACCGATAAACAGAAGGACCATTGCCTATATTTATCTGTACCTTCATCATGCTGGCAATGGGCGGCAACACCGGAGTTTGCCGTAGCAAATGAGTCGCCGGGTATGCGTATCTTAGATTTACAAGAGGGTGGCAAATTAACAACCTCAATTCAACGACTAACAAACGAGAAGATGTAGCAATGGAAGACATTAAAACTGACGAATTTGTACTAATTTATATTCATGGTTTTTTAAGTTCACCTCAGTCCGTCAAGGCTCAACAGACGGTGAAATTTGTACAACAACACTTTCCCAACTTAGTCGTCGAATTACCTGAAGTACCAAACTACCCAGATGAGGCAGCTAATTTGTTAGAAGGTATTGTCAGTCAATATCCAGATAAGAAATTGCGTTTTATTGGCAGCTCAATGGGCGGATTTATGTCAACTTATCTCGTTGAGAAGTTCGGAGGTAAAGCCGTGTTAATTAACCCTGCGGTCGAACCCTTTAATCTGTTGAAGGGGTATTTGGGGCCTCACGTTAATCCATACACGAATAAAGCGTTTACATTAGAAGAAAAACACATTCAACAATTACGCGATTTAAATGTCGATGTTATCAAAGCACCCACAAGCTATTGGGCTTTGCTGCAAACAGAAGATGAGACGCTAGATTATCGTTTAGCAGAACAAAAGTATCGTGATGGCAAAGTAACGGTTGAGCAGGGTGGTGATCACAGCTTTGTCGGTTACGAAAATCACCTGATAAACATATTCGATTTTCTATTTGAATAATAGCCTATGTGCAGCATACCCTAACCAAACAATCGATAACGCTGGCCTATCAAGCTAAAGCAGCCTTATTTGCGGTAAATTCCAGCAAATAATTTCCTCTCAAATTGACTATTCTTTGACCAATTCTATTTTTTTGTTAACATTAGACAATAATTGACTGCGCGACTTACAGGATTCATTTTGAAAAATTCAACACTTTCAGCTTTATTGTGGCTATCTTTATTTTCTACAAGCCTTGTTTATGCAGAGGATAAACGTCCAAACATTATTGTCATCATGTCGGATGATGCAGGTTATACAGATCTAGGCAGTTTTGGTGGCGAAATAGACACACCTAATTTAGATGAACTGGCTAACTCTGGGCTTCGATTGGGTTCATTCTACAGTAATGCTCGATGCAGCCCGACCCGAGCATCTTTGCTTACCGGAGTCGATGCCGCTCATGTCGGATTCGGTGGTGGCGTCGTAGGTGATTGGGTAAGAGAGTTGCCGTTTCCAGCGCATCGAGCAAGGCTTACCTATACCCAACCCTTAGTCTCTGAATTACTCTCTAACAATGGCTACCAAACTATGATGGTGGGGAAGTGGCATTTGGGGGGAAGTTATATAAAAGACGGCTCAAAAGCCATGCGTGACCAGTGGCGAGCAGTTCACCCAGAAAGCATGAAGCTAACTAAAGAAGAAATGGAATTAGAATATTTGGCGCTACCACCCCAACGAGGATTTCAACAAAGTTTTGTATTTCATAGTGCGCAAGGAAACCTGTTTTTTCGACCTGACCAAGCCCATCCCTATTATGAAGGGAATTCAAAGGCGGATTTAGATTACGATTATTCATACAATATGCATTGTTTTACAGACAACGATTTTAGTCGTAAAAATTACAGTGGATGCCATGAAAAAAGTGGTAAAGCTTTTTATGCAACAGATGGTATTACCGACCGAGCGGTTGAAATGATTGATACTGCCACAAAAAACGAGGCACCGTTTTTTATGTACGTCGCATATCGCGCTCCTCATCTGCCGTTGCAAGCCCCTGAAGAGCTTGTGCAAAAATACCTTAATAAATACCAAAATTTGCAAAGTGTGATGGAAAATCGCCATAAAAACCTTGTAAAACTTGGGCTTTTCCCTGAAGACGCAGAGATCCGCGGTAGCAACTATTTGTGGACAAACAAAGATAAAACGAAAGTAGAACAAGTTCGCCTAAAAGCTGCTGTCCATGCTGCGATGATGGAAAAAATCGATGAAAACGTGGGAAAATTGGTAAGTTCCCTTAAGGCAAATAACGAATACGACAACACAATTATTGTGTATATATCAGACAATGGAGCTGCTGCGCACATTGGTGATTTGATGAACGCACCTTATGCTGGCGTCAAGGCTTTGATATGGGAAGGTGGAGCCCGAACTCACGGTATCGTCAACTGGCCAGGGGTCATAAAACCTAATACGATTTCAAAAGATGTTGTTTGGGTCGGGGATTTGCTGCCTACCTTTCTAGAAATAACGAATACGGATTTCCCTAAAACGTTCAGAGGTGAACATGTTCGTCAGCCGGACGGTCGAAGTATTCTTCCAGTGCTTAAAGGGCAAAAGTTGGCGCCACCAGAAGCTCTATTCATAAATGACAAAGGGCAACAAAGTATTATTTATCAAGGTAAATGGAAGTTGCTAATAGAGCCTGGATGGTATCTGCAAACCGCAGCCGCACCGGGTATCGTTTATGAGCTCTATGATTTAGATAAAGACCCCGGTGAAGTCAAAAATATCGTCGATGAACACCCCAAACTAGTCGCCAAGCTTTTAGGTATGGTTGAAAAGTGGAAGCGTGAAAACAAAATCGTCGAATACAGTGAAATAATAAAACTAAAGCCCAAAGACCCTTATTAAGTTTTACGTCTTTATTGTTCTATATTTTTGTCACTAGCACGACCCAGTCTTCTTCTGGGTCTGTTGGCGGTTTTCCAAGGTCAACGGTATGTTTTACCCAATTAAACGTGTAGGGCTCGGTTTGTTTTACACTAGATATACTTCCTTCTTGAAGCACTCCACCATTGCGGGGGTCAAACCATTGAATGCGGTAGTTTGCTTTTCCGCCCTCAAGTTTAAGTTTGAGGCCTTTCGCTGGTGACCTCGCGTGAATTATGTAGAATACCGTTGGTTTGGCTAAAGCCCAGCCACCCATCACCAATTCGTCATGATTTGTTCCCTCATGAAAATCAACATTGATTAGTTCAAAAAAGCGAATAGCGTGATGAGCTTGGTCCCAGAAGATATCTCGAGAACGCCAGTCTTCAGCATTTAGATCAGAGTGGGGGTGTTTATAGCCAAAATACCATTCTGTTCCCCAGGCTCCTGCTGTAAGCGCACCCCACAAGCCGTTTATTCGAGCATTGGAATAGTCAGAGTTAATGTTTTGTGGCACAAGTGCGAATTGCGCATCTCCCGGTTCATCAACTGATACAGCAAACTGCTTACCGTTCGCATTAGGCCATGATCTAATTTTTTTTACTTGAGAATGAATGCTTGAAAAGTCTTCACGATTTGTTTGCAGCGAAGCACCTGTATAGTGGCTATCAATGCCCTGTAGATCGTCGAAAAAGTTACCATTGTGTATCACTATATGATGGTGATAAGGATCATTTTCATAGAAATATCTAGCCATTGCGATGCGCTGGTCAGTAGACTGGGGCGGTGTGTTATGATTTGCGTACCACTCTCCATTTTCCTCACCCAAATTCCAGTTTAACGCTAGATGGTGGCCAAAGCGTGCGATCAATTCTCGATAATAAAGTTTTCGTTCAAGACCTACGCCACCATTATCGAGTAGTCCTTGGTTTTCAACTTCCTGAGTTTTAAAATGCAAAAATAAACCTTTGTTTTGAGCATGCTCGAAAACGCGTTCCCATTGGTCAAGTTTGGAAACATCGAAGCGATCAAAGGTAGAATCGTCGATATAAGGATATACGTTTTCATCATCACCTTTGATATTAAGTGTTAAAAATGAAATCGAGTTCATGCCTTTAGCGCTAATATAGTTGAGAGCGCCTATCAAACCTTTCCCTTTACCATTTTGCCAGATAGGGTCCCCATTTTCGAAATCAGATAAATGCGCTTCCCAAGTTTTTACTAAGTGATCTTTGGTACCGTCGATTTTAAATTCGCCATCAAAATCTTGATAAGAAAGCAGATTCTCTGGTGAGTCAGGTCCAGCTTTAATAAAGTACTCGCCAGTTTCAGAGAATTGAAGATAGGGCTTTCCAATATATTTTAATCGACCTTTTGCACGGAAATCCGGTGCTTTTTTATCACTGCGGGTTATCACTAACTTACCTGATAAACCATCCATGAATTCTGCACTTACACCGGTCTTTTCCTTTTGTGAAACAGCTACAAAATTTCCTTTTCTAAATGAAGCCTGCCAAGTCCACTCTCCCAATTTATCGGGTCTAAAGTTTACTCGCCATTTGTTGCCTGATACCGCACTACTCTCTCCAGCATTTCCATCAGCGGCATAGAAACCGGGAATATCAACTTTTTGATTCGTACCTTCATGTTTGAATGACACAACCAATCGATAGTTTAGGAAAGGATTGTATTCGTCTGTTTCAGACGTATCTGGCCCATCGAAGGTTATTTGGACTTTATGCCACTTCTTTAGGTCTCCACTAATTGAATAGTTCGAGCTTGCAGCAGCAATATCAAACGAACAATAAAGCATGAAACTGACACATAAATTTATACCAACATTGATGACTCTATTCATTTTGCGGACCTTATTTCAAGTAAAGTTGCCCGTAGCAGACCTATTTAAGGGTATGTAGTCGTTGCGACTGAAGATAATCTGCACCATAAAGTTCTATGATGTCCTAAGACATTTACTATCACAGAAATATCAATATCTTCAGTATAAAGATAACAGTTAACAATATAAAGTTAATCATTTATACTGAATCCACGTAAATATCCAGTGCAAAATAATATGTTCTCAATTAAAACTCTATTCATGTGCACTAGTATGTACATTATTTCTTACTCTCAGGTAATAGCGGCCAGCGACATAGCAAATGTCAGTGAGCAAGTCTTGGAAATCCTTTACGACTTTGAAAGCTCATCACTAGACAAAGATATTAAGCTTTCAAACGCTAAAGGATCTATTGTTGATGAAGACTCCAAAGCTCTAAAAGTTCAATTTGACTCTAAGGATCACCGCAGCGCATCTTTGTCGATAATTCCTGATAAGCCATTTAACTGGAGTACTTACGAAGATTTTCACATCGCTTTCGATATTAGCAATGCGGGTGAGCATTCGGTAAATATTCAATTGGATGTGAGTGATACGTCAGGCGGAAACTATACTCGGGCAGTAAATATTCCAACCGGCGAAAGTCAAACATACTACGCAAAAATCGAAGGTCATGATTTAGCTACACCTGAGGGGCGTGGTGATATCGAACTCAATTTATTATCTGGTTTAAGAAACAACCCTCCTACGTGGGATAGTGAAGATACGCAATTTATTTCTCTGTGGGGAAAGAAAAATCTTGATACGTCTGCAATCCAAAAAATATCCATTGGCGTGAAATATAACTTATTTAATAAAGAAATTACGATTGACAATATTCGTTTGCGAAAAAACCCGCCTTTAGATCCGCTCTATTTAACTGGCATAGTTGATAAGTTTGGACAGAGTGCAAAACAGGAATTTCCCGGTAAAGTCTTATCTGATGCACAATTACTGGAAAACTATAAGCAAGAAAAGAAGCTACTTGATGGTATCTTGATGCCTGACCGAAGTACTTTTGGTGGGTACAAGCACGGTAAGAAGCAACCCGCGACAGGTTATTTTCGTACAGCTAAAATTGATGGTAAATGGAGCTTGGTCGATCCAGAGGGATATCCGTACTTTGCTACCGGTTTAGATATTATTCGTCTTGGCGATGCGGCTACCATGACGGGTTACGATTTTAAACAAACCAACGATAAATCTAGTCGCTATGTCGAGTTTAAAAAGCGAGCTGACATGTTTGAATGGTTACCCAAATACGGTGAGCCGCTTGCAGTTCATTTTGGATATGTATCGAATGTACATTCAGGCGCACTCGATAAAGGAGAAACGTTTAATTTTCAGCGTGCCAATTTACAGCGAAAATACGGCACCAACTATGAACAAAAGTGGCTTGAAGTAACGGTAGATAGAATGATCAATTGGGGATTTACCTCACTTGGAAACTGGACTTCACCAAAATTATATCAAAACAACAAAATTCCCTATTTTGCCAATGGCTGGATACGTGGTAACTACAAAACTGTTTCAAGTGGTCAAGATTTTTGGGGGGCTCTCCCCGATGTTTTTGATCCTGTCTTTGCAAAACAAGCTGATATTTCGGTTCGCAAAGTAGCCGCAGAAGTTAAAGATAGTCCATGGTGCGTCGGAGTGTTTATTGACAACGAGAAGAGTTTTGGGCGCTCAGAATCAGATGACAGCAGATTGGGGATTGTTATCAATACTTTGTCACGGGATGGAGCAACTGTGCCCACTAAAGCGCATTTTACGTCCTTGATGAAAACAAAGTATGGAACGATAGCGGCATTGAACAAGTCATGGGGAAAAAACATAGCTAATTGGAAAGCTTTTGAACAAGGTATAGAAGCTTCCCTGACCTCTGATGCGCAAATAAAAGACTATCAAGATTTATTGCATGCATATGCTGACAAATATTTCAGCGTAGTTAATAAAGCAATGAAAACTCACATGCCTAACCGCCTGTATTTAGGTGCACGCTTCCCCGATTGGGGTATGCCTCAAGAAGTTGTAAGGGCTTCGGCAAAGCATGTGGACGTTATCAGCTTCAATGTGTACAAGGAGGGCTTAGTGTCAGGTTTTTGGGACTTTTTAGATATGCTTGAAAAACCGGCAATCATTGGGGAATTTCACATGGGCGCAATGGACAGGGGGATGTTTCATCCGGGGATTATTATTGCTTCTGATCAACACGACAGAGCAAAAATGTTCAAGGATTATTTGTACTCTGTTATCGACAATCCTAATTTTGTTGGTGCGCATTATTTTCAATATGCTGATGGCCCGCTGACAGGGCGCGCTTATGATGGAGAAAACTACAATATTGGTTTTATTTCAGTCACAGATACACCGTATAAAGAGATGGTGCAAGCCTCCCAAAAGTTGAATTCACAGTTGTATCACCGGCGCTACGAATCCAAATAAGCCAATTGGTACAAAAGTAATCTCTGTTGTACCTGAAGTAACCATAATCTTAAAAGTAACTTGTGCATCGGCCCCGATAATCAATCAGATAATACGATAAACGTCACTTTTCCCGATAACGGTGGCACAGTCAGTACAACTGTACTTCACGTATTTGATATGACCGATAAACCAGCTCGACTAATTAGAGAATAAGATCCAAGTGGATCGAAAACGGAGAATTTATGAAATATTACTTACTTTTGGCATTGCTGCTTCTTAACTCTGCGTGCAGCACTACGGAAACGATAGCTGAAAATAGAAATGGTGATAAAAAGATTAAAATCCTCATAGTCGACGGTCAGGATAACCACAATGTATGGCCTTTTGCTACGGACGTAATTAAACGGTTTCTTGAAGAAAGCGGCGCTTTTTCAGTGGACTTATATCGAACTCAGTTCACTTGGAAAGGTGAAAACTGGTTGGCTAAACTGCCTTTAAACGATGGCAGGCAATATATTTCTACTAAGACTCCGCAACCTGATCCGGACTTCGCTCCAGCATTCGATCAATACGCTGCAGTAATTTTAAATATTGGTTGGAAGGCGGCTTCCTGGCCGGAACAAACAAAACGTCGATTTGAAAGCTATATGAAAAATGGTGGCGGTCTTGTCGTATTTCATGCAGCGAATAACGCTTTTCCCAAATGGCAAGCGTATAACGAAATGATTGGTGTTGGTGGTTGGGGTGGAAGAAACCATACCAATGGTCCTTTTCTTTATATCGATGAGCAAGGTGAAATTGTAAGAGATACGTCTAGAGGTGGTGCTGGCAAGCACGGAAAAGTGCATGTTTTCACACTTGATAACCGTCTTAGCAGCCATCCCATAATGCAAGGTTTACCAGATAGTATTCCACATAGTAGAGACGAACTTTATCGTGAGTTACGTGGTCCTGCGAAAAATTTGACAATACTAGCGAGCGCTTATGATTCACCTGAATATAACGGCGGTGGTAGGCACGAGCCTGTACTTATGACAATCCAGTATCACAAAGGCAGAGTGTTTCATTCAACCTTGGGACACGCTGAAGAGGCAACAAAAAGCGAAACGTTCAAATTGACGATGTTACGAGGTACAGAATGGGCAGCGACAGGGCGTGTCGACGCTACTAAATAGCGTCGCACGCAGTTGTCGATATTACCAATTAGGTCTTTGCAAATCTTTAAGGGCCTGATTGGGAATCAAGTGTTTCGGTATATTTATTTTTTTATCATCAGCACCTTCGGCAAAGTTACTGATGTTATATGAGTTCTTTGTTGACCAATCCATTTCCACTCTGCCATCACCCAATGCAATGTTTCCAAGCTTATTACGGAACCAGTTAGCGAGTTCAAGATATTCAACAGTGTATGCAACATTGTTGCGTTCCAACGGATCTTTGCGCAAGTCATAAAGAGCCATGTCAACTTTTATTGGGGCGGCCGTCAATGCCCATCTAATGTCATCGTTAAGCAGCGGGGCAGTTGCTACTGTTCTTCTGTCTCTGGTACGCATAGAGAATGCAAAATCTTTAGTTCTTAAAAATGCTCTATGTCCAGCTACAAGATTCATTTCCCCAACAATGTAGTCTCGCCCTGGTACATTGTCATCTGCTACTTGTGCAAGGCTTTGTCCATCTAAATAATCATAGGTTTGCTGTGTCAAATCAATACCTGCAGCATCAAGCAAAGTCGGAACAAAATCTACATATTCGGCCATTTTGTCTACTACTTTTCCTGCTGGGTATTTATCTTTATCCGAAGAAACTACGATAACGGCTCCGTTTAGAGATTGTCTCCAAGAGCCAAATTTCGCCATAATTCCTTGTTCACCTAAGTGCCAGCCATGATCACCTACGGTAAATACAATTAAATAATCTCGATTTTGCGCTTTAGAGTATTCTTTGAATTCCTCTACGGCTTTCCCGATTAGATCGTCACCAAATGCAGTGAACGCATAGTAATCTTGTATAGCCTGCAGCTTTTCGTGCTCTTTGAGCATGTCAGTTTTAGATTCGTTGTATATTTGCATTTGTTGAGGAGTAAAGGTTGCTAGCTCATCAGTGTCAAATTCCGGTAGTTTGTATTTTCTATTCTTAAATTGTTCTCTAAACTTCTTAGGTGGTAGCACCGGAGTATGAGGTAAATGGAAGCCCAAGTTAACAAAAACTGGTTTGTCAGAATCAGCACCTTTGAGTTTTTTGCCCCACGAACTAGTGTACGAATTCCCGGCATTTTTTAGGTAATTTTGAAACGCCTTTAAAATGTATGCATCTACAGTTTTATCTGCTGGTTGAGGATTCACACCACCCAAGATTAAGCCTTTATTGATTCTGGTGTAGGCTCGTAAAATATCGAATTCTTCTTCGACGTCCTGCTTAATTTTAAGCTCTTTGGCATTGAGTAATCTGTCCGCTTTAGAAATGGTATAGGTGTGTTTGCGGCCATCTGGATAGATTACAGTTTCTGTGCCATCTCTTCTAAACAATACACCGTCAATCAACCCATATGCGCCTGTCGAATATAACCCACCTAAACCGTTCCTGTAGAAGTCTCTATTAAACTCAATTTCTAGGTCGAAGATGGTGCTTCTGCTATCCATTTTCTCACGAATACTATGGTGTGTTTTGCCGATAATGGCTGTTCCATAGCCAGCGTTTTTCAAATGTTGAGAAACCGCTAATTGAGAAAAATCGGCTTCTTGATGCACATGTTCCCAAGCGTATTTACCACTTCGAAACGGGTATTGTCCAAGATGCATTGATGTACGAGATGTGCCACATGCAGGTGCTTGATTAAATGCTTGTGTAAATAACACGCCTTGTGTGGCAAGTTTATCTATATTTGGTGAAGATACATAGCCCAGCGGACTCTCACTTTCTCCGGTAGTCGCACGATTATATGCTTGGATAGAATCTGGGCGATGATCATCTGTAATAATCCATAATATATTAGGTTGAGTATTTGCATGTACTGGCAAATTTGCCAGCAACACAAAAGCAAGCATCATTACTTTTATTAGCGTATTCATATTTAATTAACCTTAGCTATATTCAGCAGACTTTATAGCGATATTTGGACAATATTCGATTGGCCAAAACTGTAAAACTTTAACCAACTGGATCGTGTTACATTTTTCAACAGTGTTGCAGTACCATCTCGCCAACGAATATCAATTATTAAACGTTTAGTTAGACTAGCTATGGGTTGATACTTCATAGAGATTGACGATGATAGAGAGACGACTTTGATTATGCCGAACGAGTATTGGTTTTCTCCTCGGCCTGAGCAAGCAGCAATAGAAAGTACCGATAGTACTAACAACCAATACTTCAGTTTAGTCATCATTAAATCAAGGCTCATGTTATTTAATTGTAAAATTCATACAGAAAAGTTATCTGAAAGCGGGTCACAATGCAATGATGGTTAACAATTAACATTTATCTGGAATGGGATGTGCTAACCCATTACTAATCTTGCATTTTGATTGTGTACAGTTTTAACATGCTGATATTTAGGGTTTAATCGCATTATAGAACGATTTGTTGAGCGCGTTATTTGACGTTATGGAAGTGAAAAAACGTAAGTCAAAAATGTTAATAGTTAATAAATATACAGCAAAGGTCAACAGCCCCTAGTCAAATATACAGTCAATCATGTAGTTAATTTTCCCTACGAACACACTTCAAAATAGATGCAAAAAACAACAAATAAATAATTGCATCTGAAATATTAAGTTAGTCGTTAGTTGTAGAAGGTCGCAAAGAATTGACCCATCTTTGCTTTCATCAAGTCACTTTCTACGGAGAACGTACCATGACATCAATTAAAAAAACGCTTGTTGCAACTGCAATAGGCACAACCCTCGCCTTAGTCGCAGCTAGTTCTGCTCTTGCCTCCAGTCACAGAGAAGCGCCATATATTGGCAAGTATCCTCAACTAGACGGTACAGATTTTTACATGTTCAACAGCTATGAGCCTGGGCGAGAAGATTTCGTCACAATTTTAGCCAACTACAACCCGGTGCAAGCCGCCTATGGTGGACCCAACTATTTTCCTCTTGAAAATAATGCCTTATATGAAATTCACATTGATAATGACGGTGATGCTAAAGAGGATATTACCTTTCAATTCAAATTTGATAATCGAGAGGCACAAGGTGGCACAATAGAGTTACCTGTTGGCAAAGGTGATGCGCAAAAATCTGTACCTGTTTCGTTGAAAAATGTCGGACAATTGTCTGCTGAAGACGAAACAACCCTCAATTTTATCGAACAATACTCACTAACTATGGTGAACGGTGACCGTCGTCGTGGCAAAAAATCCGCTATCACTAACAGTGATTCTGGTAGTCAAACCTTCCGCAAACCGTTCGATTATTCTGGGACCAAAACCTATGGCGGTGCAGGCAACTACACGGAATATGCCGACAGTTTTATTCACGAAACCAATATCCCAGGTTGTCACACGCCGGGTAAAGTCTTTGCAGGACAGCGCCTCGAAGGATTCAAAATAGCGTTGGGTGAAGTCTTTGATTTAGTTAATTTTGTACCTGTAGAAGGAGATAGTGCGCCCGGGGCTGGTGACGGTGGTGGTTTCACTGGAGGTGTTACCCAAGATGAACAGCGCAATATTTTAGCCAGAAACAATGTGACCACGCTTGCCATTGAAATACACAAAGATTGCCTAACGGGTGACGGCAATGGTGTGATAGGAGGATGGACTACGTCTAGTTTGAAAAGAGCGACTATTCTTCCTGCTAAAGTGACATTGGCTCGCCCAGAGTTTGCTTTTGGCCGCTGGGTTCAGGTTTCTAGACTAGGGAACTTCCTAGTCAATGAATTGGTGATTGGTTTCCCGGACAAAGACACATTTAACGCCAGTGAACCAAAAAACGATGGCCAGTTTTTAGATTATGTGACGCATCCTGTTTTGCCGGAAATTCTTGATTCGTTATTCAATGGCCCAGTTAACGCAGAACTAGGTACCTCTTTTGAAAATATCGCTCCGTCAAATATACCAAGACAAGATTTGGTGACGGGATTTTTGACAGGCGTTGCTGGCGTTAATCAACTGCAAACCGTGACGCCGTCTGAAATGCTTAGACTGAACACTGGGATAAGCGCAGCACCTCGGGAGCAACAGCATTCCTTAGGGGTAGCTGGTGGCGATTTAGCAGGCTTTCCAAATGGAAGAAGACCGGGCGATGATGCTGTGGATATCGCGTTGCGAGTCGTCATGGGAGCACTATGTCACGACTTACCCATTGAAACAGAAGAAGGCTTCTTGAACCTGGGGCTTTGTGCTCCATCTGATGCCCCTATTGGAGCGGCAGCACTAACGGACGGAGCTCCAATATCAGCGAAAGATTTTGACAATACCTTTCCGTATCTGATCACGCCATATCCTGGTTCGCCGACCAATGCGCCCATTCCAAAACCTAAAAACTAACCTCAACAGCGCGGTTAACAAAATAATCCAATCAAGAACGATGTTTTGGTAGGCGTTATTGCCACTGCAAGCTTAATTGCTTGCGGTGGTAAATTACCTAATATAGCAGCAAAAAAAGCTAATTTATTCGCTATGAATCACAATCTAAATTCTTTTACTGCTCGCTACAATTCTCTAGTAACTGTCGCAATACGCCATGCAAGTATTCAGCTTCGGGGAACAGAGATTTGGTATAAAGCCAATTTTTCCTGTGGCCGAGCGTAAAGGTGCCCGTATTTACTTTGTATCCAGCGTTAACATGGTAGCTTTGAGAATCCAGAATCTCCTTAGCCTTAGTTTTTGATATCGTCCATTGATGCCCGCCCTTGCCATCACGAGAGTCATCTATTCTGCATTCTAGTCCTTGCGGTGATACGCTAAGCCAAGTTTTTTGTTTTGAGGTTTTGAAAACCAATATTTCATTTAAATGCTCAGAGGCTTCTTTATCATCTGCGCTTTCGGGCTCATCTTCGGTCTCTTGCTCTGGAGACTTGAGATAGGTTTGATACGCAAAATATGCCATCACCACTGCGGTGGCTGCGGTTATTGTTTGAGTGATGACATTAACCCATTCAACAATCTTCATAGACGCTCCTATAAATTACGAATTCTCATCTAACTTTACAGCCAACCACTCCCAATCCCTCTAGGCAGATCTCAAGTGCTGAAGAGAGTATTGATCTTAGTACAATTATACTATTTTGTTTTTTAGTTTATGTGGCTCGTCGGCAGGATTTCTCTCACTTAAGAGGAGAGGAAAAGTGTCAAGGGTCAATCAAAACTCTTATTGAAGCCAACACCTAACCAGTTTTGACTCTCCTTGTTACCTTCATTTATTTCTATGTCTGTACCTGCTCTATTGAGTTCGAAAGACAGGTAAATAGAGAGGGTTTCAAATACGTCAAAGTTGAATTGGCCGCCTACAGCAGCGTGATTATAGCCATGGTGGAGTTCACTAATATATCCATAGTCAAACGCTGCCAGAACATAACCTTCAAATTTAATCAGAGGAGAAATATCTATTTCTCTGCGAACGCCAGACTCAAAATAATGGCCAGAGGCTTGTGTGCTATAAATAACGTTGGAAAAGGGAGTAAAGGATTCTAGACCAGCATATTCAAATCCGAGGGCTAGCTCGTTATCATTTTGGTCATCTTTGAAGAATTCGAGGCGATTGTAACTAATATACCAATCGATTTCGTTGAAGGAGTTGGTATATTCTGCAGTGACATTTAACTCATCATAGTCAATGTCAGTTGAACTGGCATATCCGTATGCAATCGTCGCACTGAGGTTTTCGTGTAAATTTTCTGAAGCCGCAATCCAGTATATGCCCCCGGTGGACAAATTATTGCGACCTTCACTCACGTATTTACTGTTGTATTGCACATCGAATTCTAATGCCGAAACATCAAACGCAAGATTGTATAAAATACAACTTCCAGCCAATAAAATATTTTTATTATTTAAAATCATATACCTGAACAAAAGTATGCGAGATTCAATAAAAACATTTATCAAAACTCCCGTCAATCATGGCGTTTGCCTTTATGTTCGCGGGTCGGGATTTGATCGATACTATATTTGTCAAACGGACCAATGCTGCTTTCTATTGACCATTAAATCCCTGTCTGAATTTGAGACTCATGCATATCATGCTTTAGAAATAGTAATGCGCCTTCCTCAGAGATAATATCGGCATGAATACTGCCCTTTTTCATGACATGGTAATCACCAGCATGTAGTTTATGATTTTCAATGCCGACAGAGCCTTCAATGACATAGCATTCTTCATCATTTTGATGAACATGTCCTTTGATCCTAGCGCCAGGTTTTAACCGCCATAGTGATGTTTGCAATCGCTGTTTAAAGTCTTGGTGAAGTACCTTAATCGAAATAAAATCATTTAATATCTGCCAATCTTCAGACTCCTTGCGGATGGTATTACCACCGTCAGGGCACGATGCCGAAATACGTTTAAAGACGTTTGACTTGATCTTTGCTTTGACAGAGTGGTCGAGGGCTACCGAAGTGGTACTTTCGGCTAAAACCATCAATTCTTCCTGTTTTAGTACATCATTGTATTTATTGTCATTCATCTTTTAACTTCTCATTTTACTTTGCAATAACTCTAAAGAACGGCGGATATTCGATTTAACCGTACCTAGGGGCATTCCTATCGCCTCAGATATTTCACTATGCGTTAGGCCTTTAATAAATGCCAATGAAATCAATTGTCGTTGTGACAACGACAATTGCTTGAGTGCCATTTGTGTTCTGCCATTTTCTTGAAACAATTGGATCACCTTGTCGGGTTCAGTCTCTTCATCAGCAATCGATTCGATGTAGTCCAGTGAGTCTTGGATGATTTCCTTATGCGTACGTCGTTTACGATATATATCCAGAGATCTGCACCTAGCCATTAGAAGACACCAGCCCAACAGGCTTCCTCTTTCAGGACAATAGTTTTCAGCTTGCTGCCAAATTTGTGAATACACATCGCAAACCGCTTCTTCGCTATCGTCTTTATTTCCAAGTATCTTGTAAGCCAATCCGTACACACGGTTGACTGTCAGATCATAAAAATCAGAAAAAGCTTTTTCATCTCTTTTTTTTATCGAACATATGAGTGCAAAAAGTTTTTCCTGCAATATATCTTCTGCCATAAGACGTTTTTTCTGTTGTTGGTCTAGGTTTAATACTTTTGATTGATTATATACCACTGGTTTTTATCTCGCTTATTTAGCTCACTATACTTGGGTCTACTGCAAAATAGGCGACTCAGGGGCAAGTGCGTCTCTTTTAAAACCATTCTTTTAGTGAATAACGCAGGAGAATTTCGATTGGATGCAAATAATTTCAACTTTTTTAAAACTGCTCAGGTATTACTCTTTAGAAAGCAAACGAATTGAATGATATGGAACAGTAAAATAAACATGATGGATGACAATGCACTGATGACCAAAGTGCAACAGGGTGAAATAGACCGTCTCGCAATTTTATTCGAGCGGCATCATGTATCGCTATTTCATTATTTTATTCGCACGGGCAATAATCGCGCCGCTAGCGAAGATTTAGTGCAAGAAACGTTTGTCAAAGTGCTCGCTTATCGGAGCAGTTTCTCTGGCAATGCCTTATTTAAAAGTTGGTTGTTTGGCATTGCAAGAAACACCAAGGCTGATTACTACCGAAAGAATAAGCGGTTGAATGAGCATGAGAACATTGATCAAGCTGATATCAAAAATGATCATAATTTGAGTCAAGAACATGAAGCAAGTTGGCAAACGAACATGTTCGAAAAGGCGTTAACCAGTTTAGAACCAGAACAACGTGAAATTGTGATATTGAGTCGTTATCACAATCTCAATTATGAGGAAATCGCATCCATGCAAAACTGCAATATCAATACCCTTAAATCTAGGATGCGTAAGTCTATGGTGGATCTCAAATATGCGTTTGACCGATTAACGAGAGATAAACTATGAATCATCAAGAAGTAATCGAGTGGAAAATCAGCCAATTGAGTGAGCAAAATGAATCGAGTGTCGAAATTCCTTCAGACATTAGTGCTTACCTCGCAGCTCATCCTGATTTGCAAGATGAGCTAGATTTTATTGAATCGTTTTACTTGCAGACTCCGACTGAATTGCCTGAATCTTCTGGAACCATGCGAGAAAACTTTTATGCCATGCTCGAGTCACAACCCAAATTATATTCTAAGACGGAATCTTGGTTGAGCATGCTGAAGAAATGGATTGCGCCAAACCCCTGGCCGCAATTTGTCGCTTTAATGGCAGTGTTTTTTATCGGTCTTAATTTAAACGACAATCAACAACAGCCCACAGCAATCAGCGGTCAATCTGAGAGCTATCTAGCGCTGCAACAAGAAATTAGTTCGCTTACTTCTGTGGTAGCCATTTCAATGCTGCAAAAATCTCATGCCAGCGAACGGCTCACCGGTGTGGCTTATAGTAAACAAGTAGCGCTGAACGATCCGAAGCTAAATGAGTTGCTACTCGACAGATTGCAACATGATTCATCTACCGCTGTGCGCCTAGCCATTATCAACGCGTTGGAACAAAACAGTGACCTTGCTGTGCAACACCCCACGCTATCTGAAATAGCACTTGGCGAGACCAACCCACTAGTGCAGATGGCATTGTTTAGATTGATTTTTGAGAATGCTTCGGCAACAGAAACCAAAAATCTGTTAGAAAAGTTAAACCAGATTGAACTCAACCAAGACGTGGAAAACTTTGTTGAGCAATTACAAACACGATTTAAAGCGTGATCAAAGCACGTTTACTTAACGAATATTTATTGGAAGTCATTATGAAAATAGTATTGATAATTTTGCTAGCAATGATGGTATGCACCACAGCCAATGCAAAAGAACAAAAGAAACAGTATGAATTAGCACTCAGTCAGCCGGATGAACCCATGTTCCTGAATGTGGACATGCGTAATGGTTCTATAGATATTGAAGGCTATGACGGGAAGGTCGTGGAAATCATTGCAGTGTTTACTCCACTTAGCAAAGAGCAACAGATGGATGAAAATAAATCTCGTAAGCAATGGGAGCGTGACGAAGCTCGTCGTCAGGCTAGGCATCAACCTCTACCTACTAAAGCCAATAACCAACCCAAGCAAAAACGCTCTAAAGAAGGATTAAAAGTCGTCAACAATCAACTGATGAACCTAGAAATTAAAGAACACAACAACCGGGTGAGAATTGTAAGTGAACACTCTACGTTTTTCACTACAGTGACGTTAAGAGTTCCCAAAACAGCCAGTGTAGAAGTAGATTTGTATCGCGGTGGAGAGATTGCTATTACAAATATCAGTGGTCCTGTAGAGTTGGATGCTTGGCAGGCCAATGTGCGTGCGCAGGCTATTTCAGGACCTATCGTAGCCGAGACGCATCAAAGTGATATTGAAGTGATATTTTCTAGCTTCAACGACCAGCACCCTACTTCTCTTACAACCTACAGTGGAGACATTGACCTAACCATACCAGCAAAAATGGCTGCGAATATGAATGTTCAAAACTATCGCGGGCAAATATTGTCAGGCATTGATGAAGAGTTCGTGACCAGTGAAAGTGTTAAAGAGAGCCAAGACGGGAAAAGCAAAGAAATTGTGGTTGGCGGGCAAATGACTGCTAAGTTAAATGGTGGAGGACAAGATATCTCACTGATTACCTACAGCGGCGATGTGTATATTCGGCAGTAGTGCGTTGAATGCCTTCACTTAGACGTTAATACTGCTTATGCTCAACATGATTTATGGTTTGCTCTTTCGTTTCACGGGACCGTTTTCACCAATTAGATAAACGCGATGAAAACGCTCGCCTTTTACTTTCTCAGCTACCAATATTTGCGCGTCTGGATGTGCATTTTCAATTATGGCAGAAACAGCCCAAGAAGCGTTAGGACGACGCAGGTGTTCTTTGTCTTTAAAAAACGAAGTGCCTTGGTTTTGTGTGTTAAAAGTCGCAATAATACCGTTATTCTGATGTTGATATGCCAACCAAAATTGAGCTTGTTGGCCATTAAGCGAAAAGTCGCCACGTGTTGAAGTATTAGTTTCAACAGAGCCTTTATGTACGGCTGCGCCATCCGTCCAGTTTTGACCAGTCCAACGATAATAATAAGTTTGCTTTGGGCCACCGGTATTTTCACCCAGGTTTTTGCCCACATTAATTGCTAAGTGGGGATATGCATTGCTATCTAATTTTGCCGAACCGTTAAAGGTCCAATTGTCGCCGGTCCGTGCCACTAATGTTTTTTGATCGGCCAGTTCTTTAGTAACAGGTGTTTGCAAAGATTGACCTTGTATATTTGTAAAATCATCCGTGACCGTATCCATCACCATGTAGTACAAATTGTGTCGCTGCGTTACATGCCCTAAGCCGGGAGGACCTTCACCGCGCAGCCAGCACACATGGTAATCGTACGATAAAATGATTTCATTGCCATGGCCTTTTGAAGCCCACACATACCAACTATCGTCAGCTTTTATGTCAGTGCGCCGTTTGGACTTTATAAAGGACACCGCAGGCTCAAAGCTTCGTCCATGGTCGGTAGATTTTTGATACACCCAATCGCTTCGATGTGCCCCGTGTCGATAAAACAAATAGATATCGCCATTGTCCATCTTAATGGCTTGGTTGTAAGTACCAAAAACAGAAATATTGTCTAAATCTTCCCATTCAGTGATGTCATAAGGACGCTTTGATACGGCATGTTTATTTCGGCCAATGCCGCCCCCACCAAACGGATTATGACCATATTGAGCACCAGCACCATGACCGCCATAAAAGATATGTATATAGCCTAAATCGTCAATTAGCATGGTTGGCTTACCGTGACTGTCTATTCTGTTTTTTGTTTCAATTAATGCCTTAAGATCACTTTCACCGGCCTTAAACGGTCCTTGCCAATTTTTGGTTTTATGGTGGTAGGCGGCAACATAAGGAGCTACTTCAGGTCCTTGATAACTAACATAAGTTACTCCGTTGGCGTGAACACCTGCTGGATGCTGGACAATGGCGAGGGCATTACCTATGGCGTTATCTGCAAAGTGGTCACTAAAGTATGCATCATAAGAGTCAGCAGACGCTGGTGCGTTAGCTTCGTTTTTAACACACCCTGTTATACAAAAAACCAACACAACTAAAATAAACAAACTATTTGTTTTAGTCATTTCAACATTTCCTTTTTGACAATTTATTGCAACTTTATTTGGCTAACAGTAGAAATCAATGAGCGAAAGTGTGTTTTTGTTGACCTCTAAGCGTTTTGGCTATCTATAGCTTTGTTCTTAAATAAGAGGGTGTGAACTTCCCCTAATTGTCTATTTGAGCCCCACAATAATTTCTATGGGGCTTTAAAGTGGGTTAAGCGGACAGCCTAAAGAATCAATCCAGACTTTTTCAACTAAAGGCATTCTACTGTGACATGGTGAGGATCACTGTAGTTGTTATTTATTAGCGCTTGGAAAAAGAGATTAGTCGACCATTTTCTTGCCAGATAACCATCATCTTTTAATGCATGGTCGTTTATTGGCTTAAACCAAGGGGTATCTGGTTTTTCAAAGTGTATTGCAGTAACGCGATCAACATTACTTTTACTCTCTAGCACTTCTAAATATTTGCAATATCTTTCTTTGTCGGAACCAGAGCCAGTAGCACCTAGAAATGATAGATTTTGTATCTGAAAGCCTTTAGATAAAGCATAGTCATATTTATTCATCGAGAATACCATTGTGACTTTGTCCGCCAGTATGCCAGAAGGTTTTGGGGATGTTTCAGTTTTGTCTATGCCATTAAATGTGGTTGTAGGTGTGGCTGCGGCAATCATCCCGATACGTATCGATTTAAATTTTGGAATAGCATATCGCTCATCTACTTCACCCGTGCGATTTTCTTGAAAAAAATCGTATTCCCATTCCTCAGGCTCTTGCAATTCTGGCAAGGCTGCGATTGGATTGCCAAATAAAGCACCCAATACAAACGCTCCAGAGCTATGTGTTAAAAACGTTAAGTTTGGTGGCTGTTTACCGTTTTCAATGAACTGTTGGCTCAAGGCATTAAAAAATGCGCGTAGCCTGAATCCCGCTAATGGCCCCGCACCTTGTGCTAGACTCCATGCGCCAGATACAGGATTACCTTTAAAGCCATCCCAATGAATATTTACAAATAAAAATTCACGACTACTTGGAGATGCAATTATTTCTACTTGTTTTTTAAGCAAATCAAAATTCGCTTTGCTTTCACCATAATCGTTGTTGTAGCCGTGGAGCATGAATATTAACTCTTTATTTGTACTAGCCACATGTTTGTATAGATGATTAGCGCGACTCTCCCAAAACTCATATTGAATCTGTCGATGATAATCATAAGACACCCCTTTGATGGCACATATCTTCTTCATTTCTGTATCATCTGGTACTGATGAACAATCTAGCTGTTTATTTAGTGCTAAATTGTAAACGCTTATACGGTCTTGAATGACTGAATCCATGCCAGTCTGGAATCCATCTTTGGGGTACACCGAACCATTCGCATCAATAAATAGAGTCGCTGTATTGTCAATTATTTGTTCTTGTTTGTTCGCGTGTTCAAAGAATCTTACATTGGATGCGCAGCCCATTAATGCTGTCATGCAAACCAACAAAATAGAGAAGGTTTTCATATAACTCCGTGTAGTGTTCTTGAAATTTATACTTTGAATTATGTGTTTCATTCAGAACATATTTTAAACCAATTGCAGACTGTTAGTGCAACATTGTGCCAATGACAGGCAGCTTTTAGTCTAAAGCTGCCCACCCATTTTCTAGATTAAGTTACCAGGGGCTGTTGACCTTTGTAGTATTAGTAAACTATTTCTTAATCCACTCTCCATTATTTTTCAGATAATGCCCCGTTTCCGTTTTTTCATAGGCTTTTTTGGCAGCGAGCTTCTCTACTTGTTGCAAAGTAATACCATTCTTGGCCGCTAATTCAGCGTATTTGGCTTTACGCAGCGCATTGATTTCTTCAACTAGTTTAGCGACTTCTGGACTGGATTTAATCACACCTAGGTAACCGTTCGTTTGTTCACCAACTAAGCCTTCTTGTTTTGCTTCGCTGAGTTCTAGTGCAAAGCTAAGACTGCTGAAAACCAGTGTTAATGCAGCAATAAATAATCGTAATTTCATGTCGTGCTCCTAAAATAAATCACTGTCTTCGCTGAAAATATCATCAAGCTCTTTATCCACTTTCACTTTAATTTCATGGTCAATTTTGACATTGATATTAATGGTGATGGGCTCTTTAGTCTCAACCTGAACTTTGTGCGTACAGGCAGATATCATCACTAAAACTGATATCACCAGCACACGCTTTACCGTAAAGAGGTATTTCACTATTGATTTCCTTTATTTGCGTTACTTTTATCTGAATATTTTTTTTCTATCTTGTCTTCGATACCTTGTTGTACTGAATCTGAAATTCTCAGTACTTTTAACAAGGTAAATATGTTCTGTTCTTGTCCGTAATTAAAATTGACTGCCTGATTTTTGTCAGGATTACGTCCTGATATTGAAAACTCAGTCTTCAACAATCCATCAGGAGCCAGTGTAACCTTAGTTTTCAAATTATCGAAATGCAGGTTCTCCAGTAATTCCAATTGTTGTTGATTCTCTTTAATAGAATTAAATGCAGGATTGTTTTCAATTTTTAATACTCCCGGTGTTTCGCTAACCAAAGTGCCGTCAACAATCTTGGGTAAGCCAGCTGTGATCAACAAGGGTAAGTCGCCACCGATTTTTCCTGTCACATCAATCCCAGATTGCTGCTGTAATTTAGCCAATTCTGCTAGCTGCAAATCTGAAGCTGAAATCAAGATTTTCTGATCGCGCCCATCAAGAAATAGCTCACCTAACGTAAAGCGTCCACCAAAGATATCTCCATCAGCGCTAAGCAATTTAAAGGTGTTCTGTTGTGCTGAAATGACAGCTGAAATATTACGTATCGGCACCCCTACATCGACTAAATCTATGTGCAGATTAGCAGCAGGTAGCTGAAGCTCGGCTGAATTAACGGTGAATGTTTCGGAAACTTGTGCGCTACGAACTTTGTATTCTCCGTAGTCAAGGTTGACATCAGAAAAACTGATATTGCCCTTCCCATTCTCACTAACGAGATCGTAGTTAAGATTCGCCGCAAATCTGCCCGTTAACAATTTGGCTTGGGGATCGAATTGCACTAGCAAAGGCTGCAGAGTGAGAATGCTCTGGTCGTCCAAGGTCATATCAATTTGCTTGTTTTCTCTATCAATGCGGTGGCGTAACATCCCTACTGTACTTGAAATGATACCTGAACTCACACCTGCACCGACACCTGTACTAATTCCCGAACTGGTACCAGAATTGACCCGAAAGAGATGTTCACCTTCGGATGTCATTGCTCTTTTCTCTTCTCCGCTGGGCTTCAAGGTTAGATCGTGCTTCACATCAACAGATTTTATTAGAACGTGTTGAGCTTTGATGGCATTGATTTGGCTAGTTGCTGAAATTCGCTCGTCCACTAAACTCCACTGATTTTTCACCTGTTTAATCGTTAGCGTAGGCGCGAGCTTTTCTGCAGGTGCTTGCTTTTCAGACAGCAGCCTTAGATTGCCAATGGTTATGTCTCCCTTCCCAGCAAGTTGAGCATTTTGATATTGACCAGAGAACACGCTGCTGATGTTGCCAATTTTCATTTCTGATTCGCCCTGAACCACAGCATTGTTGATTTCAATCTGGTTGTTAGTTAACTCAGCCTGCAATTGTCTGTCGTTCCACCTTGCCGTGCCGGTTGATGTCAATTTGGCTTCGCCTTTTAGTTGTGATGACATAATGCTGGTGTCAATATGCACTGAATAGTCAGCTTGAGCATCTTGGCTTGGGATATCAAACGAGGCATTTGTCACTTTCACAGCAAGCTTTTCTGATGAAGGAGAGTAAGCTTCGATATCGGCTTCTGCCAAGGAGATTAAAGCGGGCGAAATTTCGATTTGGTTTGATGTCTTGAACGTCAACCTTTCAAACTCGACACCATAATCCCTCAATTGCTGCCCAACACAAGATGGCACACTCGCGTTTATGGGAAATTGGCTAATATCCAAAGATGAGGACATATCTGCAATTGCTGTTTTGGTGATTACCTTGCCTTTCGCGAACATATCGAACATACAATCTTGATATTCAATAGTTTCCGAAATCGACAGGTTATTAACCGTTGATAGCGAAGCACCATCAAAACTAATGTGGCTGGCAATAGGCTGGGAACGCCAATTGTGTTCTTTTAAATAAGGCCTGAAACCGTCGATAGTTTTTTCCAAATCAGGCAATACAGCAAGGATATCTGATGGTTGCCAGCCGATGGAGATATCTATCGAGGTTGCCGCTTGCGTCTTTATTAAATCCAATGTCGCGTCGATATCACCAGATAATCGCAATGAATTAGCTGAAGGCTGATCAACAGAGAGAGCGATGGCTTTGTCGAGTAAATAGGATTGCAAATGTAAGCTGACTATTTTTATTAGTGGCAGGTTGTTGGGCAGGGTAAATTCATTCAGATCATAGTTTTTTTCTTGATCAAGACTGCTTTCCTGTTTCGCTGAGTTTGTCGTTGATTTTAAATGGCTCACCACCATTTCCTTGATATCTAACCGATTTTGTTTGAACGACAAAGTTGCATTCTTAGCGTTAATAGCGACCGCATCAGTGGAGACACAGATTTCATTTATTTCTATAACGCGCGAAAAAGTCAAGTTCCAATCAAGACACTCAAGTTCAATTTGATTGTCGCCTGCTACACTTTCGACTAAAACAGCGGTAAGAGGATTTCGGAATATATACATGCAAATCAGTAGAGTAAGCAAAAATATGCCCGACCAAACACAAATTTTAGCGAATTTTTTTGCTTTGCTAGCAGACGATTTTTCGATTACCACAAACTCACAAGTCCTTTTAATTTCCTAGCGCTAGTGTAGAACCAGTCAGATTTTTACACTAGTAAAAAGTTCAGTTCACTTTAGAAAATATTCATGCCAAAAGACAATTGCCCAGACACACCTGAGTTGTTAACATCAATGTCATAACAAGAAGATGAAAAGCAGAATGACAGACCAATATAATTCAGATGCCATCGAAGTCCTCAACGGACTAGAGCCAGTCAAACGCCGTCCTGGCATGTATACAGACACGACTCGTCCAAATCACCTTAGTCAGGAAGTTATTGATAACAGTGTTGATGAAGCCCTAGCCGGTTACGCCTCCAATATCAAAGTTACTCTATATGAAGACCAATCTATCGAAGTCGTGGATGATGGTCGGGGAATGCCAGTGGACATTCATGCCGAAGAGGGCATCTCTGGCGTCGAATTGATCATGATTAAACTCCATGCAGGAGGTAAATTTTCAAACAAGAATTACCAGTTCTCTGGTGGTCTGCATGGCGTCGGAATATCTGTTGTTAACGCTTTATCGACGCGTGTCGAAGTCAATATCCGTCGCGACAGCAATGTCTATCAAATTGCCTTCGAAGATGGTGAAAAAGTCGAAGATCTGCGCGTGGTGGATAGTTGTGGTAAGCGTAACACCGGCACCAGCGTTCGATTTTGGCCCAATCCCGTTTACTTTGACTCAGCAAAATTTTCAGCGACTAAATTAGCGCACGTTTTGCGTGCTAAAGCCGTATTATGCCCGGGCTTACGGATTAAATTCGATAATAAGGTGGCAAAAGAAACCCAAGAGTGGTTTTTTGAAGATGGGTTGCGAGATTATCTGTATCAATCTGTTAGTGAGTATGTGACTTTGCCTGACGATGCTCCTTTTGTCGGCAAAATTGCGGGAAATCATGAAGCCGCAGATTGGGCTGTCATTTGGTTGCCAGAAGGTGGTGAAACCATCACCGAAAGTTACGTCAATTTGATCCCGACTCCTCAAGGAGGGACTCATGTTAATGGTCTGAGACAAGGCTTGCTTGAGTCTATGCGCGAATTTTGTGAATTCCGTAATTTAATGCCAAGGGGCGTCAAACTTACCCCCGAAGATATATGGGATCGATGTTCTTATATTTTATCTACCAAAATGGAAGATCCTCAGTTTGCTGGGCAAACCAAAGAACGCCTGTCTTCTCGTCAGTCGGCGGCTTTCGTTTCTGGCGTGGTCAAAGATGCTTTTAGCTTGTGGTTAAATCAACATACTGATGTCGCTGAACTGCTGGCAGACATGTGTATTAACAATGCACAACGTCGTTTACGTCAAAGTAAAAAGGTGGCGCGTAAGAAGGTCACTCAAGGTCCTGCATTACCGGGGAAATTGACCGACTGTTCCACCCAAGACAATGAGAGATCAGAATTATTTTTGGTGGAAGGTGATTCCGCTGGTGGCTCTGCAAAACAGGCTCGTGATCGTGAATTTCAAGCAATCATGCCGCTACGAGGAAAAATTTTAAATAGCTGGGAAGTCGACTCTTCTCAAGTGTTAGCGTCGCAGGAAATTCATGATATTTCCGTTGCTTTGGGGATCGATCCTGATTCCGAAGACTTGAGCAGTCTCAGATACGGAAAAATCTGTATTCTGGCCGACGCCGACTCTGACGGGTTGCACATCGCCACCTTGTTGTGCGCGCTTTTTGTCAAACACTTCCGAACCTTAGTTAATGAAGGACATGTATACGTAGCAATGCCGCCTTTATTCCGCATTGATGTGGGAAAAGAAGTATTTTATGCCCTCGATGAAAGTGAAAAACAAGGGATTTTAGATCGGATCGAAGCTGAGAAAAAACGCGGCAAAGTCAATGTGCAACGCTTCAAAGGCTTGGGCGAAATGAACCCTTTGCAACTTCGAGAAACCACCATGGACCCTAACACGCGTCGCCTTGTGCAACTCACCATAGGTGATGCAGATAAAATGTTGGAGCTCATGGACATGTTGCTGTCCAAAAAGCGAGCGGGTGACAGAAAAGTTTGGTTGGAAGCCAAAGGCAATATGGCTGAGGTTTGATTAAGGTGTAAGAATTCTGGTTCATCGCTTTCCAATGGATGAAACTGGTTTAATGACAAAGGACGATCCTTGCCGGATTGGAATGTAAACTTTAGCTTTCCCGCCAGCATATTGGCAATAATCTCAACCCATGTATGGCATTTGAAAAAATGTTGAAAGAGGTGATGCTCTCTAGACGCAATGACGAACTAGAGCTGTATAAGCTATTTCATGCAAGGGTTAGGAAAAAACAAACCCACTAAAAAGTGGGTTTGTTTGCATTGGTTAGTTAACTAAGTTTGATTAGAAGCTAGCGCGAACACCAAATAATACGCGTCGTCCTGTATCTTCATAGATAGCAGGGTAACCGTTACCGTCTACTGATGCTGTCGCTTCGTCTAGCAAATTGATTGCTTCAAATACCACAGAAAAGTTATCGTTGATATCGTAAGTGATGTTACCGTCTAACACGCCTGATGCTTTGATAAAGCGTCCAAAACGTTCCTGAGCACCCGGAGAAATCAAGAACTTGTCTCTCCACGTGTAAGAAAGTCTAACAGCTAACTTTTCACCTTCGTAATACACACTGGTATTGAAGTTATTTTTTGAAGATCCTGTTACTTTAGTCGGTTCAGAGTTATCTATGTAGGTGTAGTTCAGGGTTGTACCCATATTACTTAAGAAACCTGGCAACTCAGAAAAGTTGTGTTGGAACGACAATTCAATACCTTGCAAATCAACACCGTCGCCATTTTTCAGTGAATTAATAATAAATTCTTCACTAATAATGCGCGAACTGCCATCTGAAGATAATTCAATGATGTCAATATCTTGATTTTGAGTTTCACTTTCGACCAAAGAAACTAATTCTTTCTTAAATACAGTAGACGATAAAATTGAACCACTGGCGAAGTACCATTCAAGTGAAGCGTCTATGTTGTTAGAGCGGAATGGGTCTAGGTTAGGATTGTTTCTATTTATAGTCGGCGGCACGTTTCGCGCTGTCGTAGAAGGTGAAATTTGCCCTAACGAAGGTCGCGACATGGTTCTTGATGCTGCAAATCTTCCGACTAGATCGTCAGTGATATCATAAGAAATATTTAATGATGGCAGAACGTCAGTATACGAACGCTCAACAGTAATGGCTTCACCCGGTGGGATGGTGATAAGAGCACCAGCATCGGGTTGGAAAGTGATGGCTGTTAAATCTGGGCCAATACCTTTGGTTGTTTGATCAGTTTCAACCACTCTAATACCAAAGTTACCCGTTAAGCGCTCGTCGATTGCGGCAAAGTCAACTTGTGCATAAACAGCAGCAATCGACTCTTTGGCATCAAGAGTGGCTGTATCGTTAACACTGATTGAACCCATATTTTCAAGTTCTTGACGGCTAAAAGATTCCACTACTGAACGTGCGGTTGCACGAAGAAATTGAGTCGGAACAAAAGCAGGTCCATCATAGGCATCTAGGAAAGTACCGTCTCCTGCACCAGCTAATTCAACAACGGGTGCGGCTTCAAAGCCACCGCTTGCGCGGGCCGGAATGTTATATCTTGATGCAAATTCCGCTCTATCAACATCCAGACGACGAGAAATACCATATTGTTCTTGTTCACTAAATGAAGTACCAAATTTAAGTGATTTGATCATGCCATCATCGAAGTGACGTGCTACGTCAAAACGCAGACTTTGGATATCATCTTCAATTTCGCTACCAAATTCACCAAAGAAGCTAAGAAACTCATAGTTGCTTGGATCATTCACTTCGCTTTGCGCTTGAGAAGACAAAATTAGTGAGGTCATTTCATCATCTAACGTCGTGTCGTAACCCACTTGACTGATAAATCCACGGGTCAGTACGTTAAGACCATCTGCCGTTTGATCAGAACTTGATAGGTTCAATTCACCTTTGATAGTCCATTCATCTAATTCATATTCTGCACCTACGGCATAGGCAGTGGTTTTACCCTTCCTTGCCTGATAGCGACCACCAGGGCGGACTTCGACATTGCTCAATTCAACGCGAGTCGTTAGTAGGTTTTCACCCACTTGAGTCATTTCAGAAGAGATAACCTGTTCAGCGCTTGTGTCAGTAATTCGATTGACAGTATTTCCAAAGTTGTATGCGGTTTGACCACGAATAGATAAGTTATCGAGTTCAGTTTGGAATGCATCCACATAAACACGTAGATTTTCTGAAGGTTGAAATTCAACGCGCCCTATAAGGCTTGTTCTTTCTTTCTCTTCTTGGAAGGTTTCTAACAACAATAGATTTTGTGTGTAGTTACGAGAGGCTCTGAAACCACGACTCAGTGAAGACTGACTTTCTGCGTCTCTTTCGGTATAAGCCGCGCCAATACTAATACCGACTTTACCATCAGCAAATACGTCAGAATATAAACCGGAAACGCGGGGTGCCACTTCACCTGAATTTGACTCGTGAGCTAGCTGAGAAGAAAGGGCAATTCTACGCTTTCCATAATCCAACGGGCTATGTGTACGCACAATCACGGTTCCAGACAATCCACCTTCTTGCAGAGAAGCCATAGGAGTTTTGTAAACTTCAAGAGAACTTACAAATTCAGACGGTAAAGCAGAGTATTCAAAATTACGAGATGCGGTACCCAAATGATTCAAGGTAAATGCTGAAGCAATGTTACGTCCATTCATAGTGGTTTGGGTAAATTGAGTGGGTAAACCGCGAATACTTACTCTAGAACCTTCTCCTCGAACACGTTCAATTTGAACGCCAGTAATGCGTTGCAAAGATTCTGCGACATTCTCGTCAGGAAAACGTCCGATGTCAGTAGAGCTTATGACATCGGCGATGACAGGTGCAAAACGTTTGGTTTCGGCTGATTGGATTAGACTAGAACGAATTCCTTTAACGGTGACGACTTCCACGTCTTGACCGTCAACTCCGACGTTTGCGTCGTTCTCTTGTGCAAAAGAATGGCTAGCGCCAGTCATTGCCAAGACTCCTAACCCGGTGATGATAGATTGATGTAAGTAAGTTTTCATATATAGGTTTCTCAATTGTGCCACTGTTCTGAAAATGACGTTTTTTACCGCTTTCAACGTCTCGTAAAACTAACTGATTACACCTAATTTTCTTATAAAAATAGCTTACAAAGTTATAGATTAAATAAAATAATGTAAAAATTATGTGTAATCTGAAATGGATAGTATGGAATTTTTAAATGTTTATCAAGTGTTAAAAAAGTAAAAACTATGTTTGCGTGCTGTAAGAATATAAAAAGCGACAGATCTAGATTATGATATTTGGATTGATTCAATCACTGAGCAGAAGAGCAGCAACCCATGAAGTTGGAACCGGGCGAGTCTAATCTATCGCCTCTTATTGAAGATGATAAGAGTGTCTATTCGTTTCTTTTAAACGATATCGCTAATGCCGTATTTATTAGTGGTGATCGCTTGGTGACAACCTCCTTGGCAAAAAAATACAACACAAGCATTACGCCCATTAGGGAAGCATTAAAACAATTGCAAGGAGAGGGGCTTGTCACAATTGCTCACAATAGTGGTGCGAGCGTCGCATCATTTGAATACACATCGATGCGTGACACGCTAGAGATTCTCCATTTACTGGAACCATTTTTAATTGAATGGTTTGTGGATGATCACACTGAAGAGGATATTATCGAACTGGAACGGCTTATGTTGTTAATGGAAACAGCTGATAACAATACCTTTAAACACCTAGATACAGAGTTTCATTGGTCGATGTACAAAGGTCATTACAATCGCAAAGCAGTAGATTTATGGAAACGAAAACGACTCATTATGCTCGCTGCACATTCAAGTGTCCAACTCAAACAAAGTCGAATACAGCAAAGTATCAAAGAGCACCGAATGATCATTTCTGCCCTCGAAAAGCGCGACGTTAAAGCTACTCTTAAAATAATGCAGCAACATTTGGCGAGTAGCGGCAATTATTGGTCGCGTTACTTGGAGTAATAGGGTTGGATTGCTGATTAATCCAAGAAAATTTAAATTCCACAACTCAGGTAGAACAAAATATGAAACCGCTAAGCATGACTTGTATATTAGCTATGACGATTTATTTCATGAGTGTTAGTGCCGTAGCCAAGGAACTAAGTGTAGCTGCTATGTTCAGTGACAATATGGTCTTGCAGCAACAAAGCGAGGCGGAAATTTGGGGTAAAGACAAGCCAAATACATCAATCTCCGTGTCAGCAAGCTGGGGTGAGAAGGCGAGAGCACAATCTGATGACAATGGAAATTGGAAATTGAGAATCAGTACTCCGGAAGCCAAGTTAAAAACGTCATACCGTATCGATATCTCTGGGACGAGTGATATCACCATACAAAACGTGCAGGTCGGTGAAGTTTGGTTATGCTCAGGGCAATCCAATATGGAGATGCCAGTTAAGGGATTCGCCGGGCAGCCAGTAAATGGCAGCAATAACGCTATTTTGATGTCTAAAAATCAAGATATACGCATGTTTAAAGTTGCGAGAAAAACCAGTGACCAGCCTCTGCACCAAGTTAATGGGAAATGGCAAACGGCTTGGACTAAATCAGTCAGTGAATTTAGTGCAGTGTGTTATTTTTTTGGTAAACAGTTGTACGATGTTTTAAAAGTACCTGTAGGACTAATAGCGAGTTCTTGGGGAGGTACACCAGCGGAATCCTGGACTCCGAAGAGCAAACTAGAATCCCTTGATCTTGCTGAGGTTAAAAATACCAGCACAGTCTCGCCTCACAGGCGTCCTAGCGTGCTATACAATGGCATGATCAGCCCCTTAGTAGGATATTCAATCAAAGGCATTCTTTGGTATCAAGGTGAAGCTAATCGTTCTCGTTATTCTGAATATGCAGACTTACTTTCCGCGATGATTAGCGCTTGGAGAACCGATTGGAAAGATAATGAATTACCGTTTTACATCGCTCAAATCGCGCCATTTGGATATTTTAAACCGCCGCAATCTGCCTTCTTACGCGAAGCACAACTAAAGGTTTCCAATACACTCGATAATGTGGGTATGGCTGTTACTTTGGATTTAGGTGATTGCAACAACATCCACCCTGCTGAAAAACAAACTGTTAGTGAACGCTTAGCCTATTGGGCTTTGGCAAAGGATTATGGTGTTGAGTCCATTGGCTTTTCTGGTCCGGTTTATAAAAGCATGTCAGTGAAAGACGGTAAGGCTTATTTACAATTTGATTATGCTGATATGGGGTTGGCTAGTATACGTACCAGTTTGAAAGGGTTTACGATTTCAGGCGAAGACCGGGTGTTTCACCCTGCAGAAGCTTTTATTGCAAAAGATTCTTCACTTTCAGTTTGGTCTGAAAAAGTCGAAAGTCCTGTTGCAGTGAGATATGCATTTGAGAATTGCCCTGAAGCAACACTTTACAACACCTACGGCCTTCCAGCGTCGTCATTTAGAACCGACAATTGGCAAAAATAAACAAAAAATATAAAAAACCAATGCGCAAAAGACGTTAGTTGACTAAAATACGGCCACTCGAGTTCCCACCGTAGTTTTTGTGTTTAGGTAATCATTTGGCCACGTTTTTTAAAAGCCTTGTCGTGCTGCTAGCTATTGTAATTGGGTTAGTGTCAGCTGTTTTGTTTGCTGTTGTTGAGTCTTCACCCTTGGTTGTGGTGGAGCCCACAGAACAGCTAGATCAAGCTGACTCTGTCAATGAATTACTCAATCAATTGAAATTTGTTACTCGTCGTCGCTTTTTTCAACAGCGTATTGTTATCAAAGAAAAACAACTTAACAGTTTGGTCGGGTTGCTTCAGCGAGGCTTGCCTTCTGTCGCGGGTAAAGCTACCACCACCATTGAACAACTAAACTTGCAGCTAAGTTATCAGTTGCCGATTGATTTTGCAGACTGGTATATCAATTTTGAAGCTAGTCTAACCCCAGGCCCGGGTCTCAAACCCGGACCAGTCACGATTGGCTCCATCACCATTAGTGGTGAACGTGCACTTTCCATGCTTGTTTGGGCGGCCAACTGGAAAACCGATAGCCAGATTGGCAGCTTAGCCATTGAGCAGATAAACGGCGTACATGTCTTTCCGGACGAAACGGTTATCGTTTTAAAACCCATTCACAATTTTTTACAGGCATTGAATCAAGTTCGCAATGGCATAACGGGTAGCGGTGACGAGGTTGTGATTGCCAGAACCCGATTCTACCTGGAAACGTTAACTTCGCTAAAGATACGGCAGCACCAACCGGGCCGTTCATTGAGTGAGTTTATTCAACCCTTGTTCGTTATCGTCAGCCAAAACAATCATCAATCTTCCCCGATTGTAGAGAACCAAGCTGCGTTGCTCGCATTGGCAATTTATGTAGGACACCACAGGCTGGCAAACTTTGTAGGAGATGTGCAGCCCAATAAAAATAGAGCGGCTATGCCTAGGTATCGCCCATTACTTGCACAACGAACGGACCTAACACAGCATTTCGTGATTTCCGCTGCAATAAAAATACTATCTCAACAAGGGGTGAGCTTAGCCATTGGTGAATTTAAAGAGTTAATGGACAGAGCAAAAGGAGGAAGTGGATTTAGTTTTGTCGACCTAGCAGCAGATATGGCCGGGGTAGAGTTAGCAGTTGTAGCCAGCGATGAAAATTCGGCGTTAGCAATTCAACGAAAATTGTCAGAAATCAATTCTGAAAAGGACTTTTTCCCCAGTATCACAGGTTTACAAGAAGGTCTGAATAAAGTTGATTTTGCCAGTCAATACGACAAGGTAGACAGTGATAAGTATTTGCATAAAGTACAGATTATTTCTGACAGAATTAAGAGTTTGCCGATATATTCCCAATAATCACCTAAATCATTTTTTTGTGGCTTTAGGACAAGTTATAGTTTGACCACTAGGCACTTGCACTAAGCCGTTAGCCTTAGACTTTGATTCAGAAATTGAATGGTTTGAATCAGATTGTTGACTTAAATTGAGCGAGTGTTGCCAAAAGCAATTCCATTTTTTTCACGATTGAAGGTAATTCTTCCTCAAGCTTTGCCATATCAGCGCTTTGTAAATTCGCTATGTCTTTTGCAAGCTCTTCCACATAAGGCATGAAACGCTTGCTCTGTACTTCAAACCCCGCTTCATCTGAGAACACATGATTAAACTTGCCTTGTCCAGATTGTTGAATTTTTGCTAAAGACGCATCTGCATCGATGGCCTTTCGATAAATGACTTGCATATTTTCAGTGAGTTTTTCAAACAAAGCTGAATTGGAATTAGAAGAAGACAAAGATAAATTTTCCTTTTAATTAGGGTTAAGCGAAGCAATTCGATCTGGTTTTTTATCGCGATAGAAAAATGTTCAAGAAACTCTAAAAGCTGTCGATAACGACCGTAAGCAGGCGATTTTGCCTGTTTTTTAATATTGCTACAAGCAATGAGGTTATTGGTATGGAAATTCAAGGGGGAAACAACCCTGGAACTGCCGGTGCGTCGTTAGAGGTAGAAGCCCTCAAACTTGCGAAGTCAAATCAAGAGATTGAAGGCCAAGCGACGCTTCAGTTGTTGGAATCAGCATCTGACGTACCAAAAGTTTCTTCAGATCCAGCGATTGGGCAAAATGTAAATACATTTGCTTAATCAAGGATGAAGATGTAAGTCTAGGGGCGTCTTACCGGGCTGGCCGCCAATTTCTCTAACGAGTTTTGGCACCAAAAATCCCGGTAGGCGCTTTATCATTTCTGCCATGATCAATCGCGCTTGCTCATCATTCACATCAAAATGTGCCGCACCATCTACTTTATCCAGCATATGCAAATAGTAAGGCAGGATCCCAGAATCAAATAGCGCTTCGCTTAAGTTAATTTGTGCGTCCGGCGAATCATTCACACCATTTAACAACACCGCTTGATTGAGCAATGTGACCCCAGCTTGTTTAAGCAATTGCATCTTATTCGCGAACAGCGCATCCATTTCATTGGCATGATTAATATGCATAATCATCACTACATCCAATCGACAGTTCGAAACCCATTGCAGAAAATCATCGCTGATGCGGTTTGCGATGACCACAGGCAAGCGGGTGTGGATTCTAAGACGTTTAATATGGGGAATTTTTTGTATTTCGCCACTAAGCCAAGACAAAAAGTCATCTTTGGCCATCAACGGGTCGCCCCCGGAAAAAATAACTTCATTTAAATTGTTGTCGTTAGCAATGTATTCAAGAGTTTCAACCCAACCTTGTCTATTTTGGCTGTTTTCAGCGTAAGGAAAATGTCTTCTAAAGCAGTATCGACAGTTTACCGCACAACCACCACGCACCATGAGCAACACCCGTGATTGATATTTATGTAATATTCCTGGTTGTTTGTTGTCTTGTTCTTGCAATGGATCTTTTACAAACCCAGATGCGCCTGAAAACTCGTCAGAACAAGGAAAAACTTGCAAAAATAGCGGGTCAAAAGGGTCTTTACGCTTGATTTTGTTAGCAAAAGACACAGGCACACGCATGGGAAAAAGTTTTCGAGCGGTAATGTGTTGAGCAAAGTCTGCTGGGTTTAAACCCAAGAATTTGAGCAAATCAACAGGATCGGTGAAAGATTCTGCCATTTCTTTTTGCCAGTTGCTCTCTACAGCAATGATATTTTTAGGTATTATCTGCGCCAATTGAATACTCAGTAAAAAATGAATTAGAGGAATTATGGCTAATTACAGCACAAATGAATTCAAAGCGGGCCTTAAGGTAATGCTTGACGGCGAACCTTGCAACATTCTTGAGAATGAATATGTAAAACCCGGTAAAGGTCAGGCATTCAATCGGGTTAAAATCCGTAAACTGATTTCTGGCAAAGTTCTAGAGAAAACTTTCCGCTCTGGTGAGTCTGTTGAAGGGGCTGACGTCATGGACACCGAGCTTTCATATTTGTACACAGACGGTGAGTTCTGGCATTTCATGAACAATGAAACTTTTGAGCAAATTGCCGCTGATGAGAAAGCGCTTGGTGACAGTATTAAATGGTTAGTCGAAAACGACACCTGTACAATTACCTTGTGGAATGGCAGTCCGATCGTAGTAACACCACCCAATTTTGTTGAATTGGAAATTACCGAGACTGATCCCGGATTAAAAGGTGATACAGCGGGAACGGGTGGAAAACCTGCTACCTTGTCTACTGGCGCTGTAGTTCGAGTTCCTCTGTTTGTGCAAACAGGCGAAGTGATTCGTGTTGATACTCGCAGTGGTGAGTATGCTTCTAGGGCTCAGAAATAAATTTAAATTGAACTCTATTCTCTCAGATTGGCGCCCATCGGCGTCAATCGCGACCCTAAGAAAAAGAAACCAAATCCTACAAACTATCCGGGCTTTTTTTGCTGAGCGTGACGTTATGGAGGTTGAAACACCTTCACTCAGTCAACATTCTGTGACAGACGTTAACCTTAGCGCATTTAAAACTGAGTTTGTCAGTCCAATCAGCCCTGACCGAAAGAGTTTGTTCTTACAGACATCGCCTGAATATGCGATGAAGCGACTATTATGTGCAGGTTCGGGGTGTATTTTCCAACTAGCTAAGGCGTTTAGAAACGAAGAGGCGGGGCGTTTTCACAATCCTGAATTTACCATGCTTGAATGGTACAGAATTGGTTTTGATCACCTGCAATTGATTGACGAAATTGATGAGCTGTTACAAAGCATCTTGAATTGCACTCCCTTGACTAAAAACAGCTATCAGGAACTATTCATCCAACACTGCGATTTTGATCCCCTTGTTGCTTCTTTGGAAGATTTACAGCAAGTTGCATCGGATTTTGGTTTTGCACAGTTGGCTGAGAATGAAACCTCTCGCGATCTGCTTTTACAACTGCTGTTCAGCCATGTTATTGAACCCAAAATAGGGTTGGATAAACCCATTGCTGTGACTGCATTTCCTGCATCACAGGCTGCATTAGCAAGGTTAGATCCGAAGGACAAGCGCGTATCTGAGCGTTTTGAAATTTATTACCAAGGTATTGAATTGGCCAACGGGTTTCATGAACTAAATGACATAGATGAACAGTATTCTCGTTTTACGCGTGAAAATGCTGAAAGACAAGCATCTGCCAAAGATCCAGTGACGTTAGATCCTTACTTTTTGAGTGCACTGCACCATGGTTTGCCAGATTGTGCAGGCGTTGCGTTAGGAGTCGACAGGTTAGTCATGTTAGCGATAGGAGCGGACTCTTTATCAGAAACCATGGCGTTTGATGTTCAAAGAGCATAAGGTGCTGATAAATCAGTCTTGTCTTTATGCTTGGTATTCGTTGGTTTTCGTTGACAGTACAGGCTCTAACGCCCAAATAAATAATTGTACACAGCCTCTTTTTTGCTACACTCGAAAAGTGCATTGAATTTCTATTGCACGTACACCTTTAGTTAGGGACTTTTTAAAGGTAATTTCTTTTGAGTGACAGAACATCACGACTTTTTCCAAAACCCAGAGCGGCGTTTGAGGCTGAGTATAGGATTCATTGTAATACCAATAATCTTAAGTTGGTTTGGTATTTTTCTTTGCTTGCCTGCATTGTTTTCGCATTTCACCTTATTCATCATTTTCGATTGGGTATGGAAGCATTTAGCACAGAAATGATGCCTTACACTTTGCTGTATGGCTTTTCTATTGTGTATCCCGCCCTCAATATGCTGTTACTCCATAAACTAAAAACAGTTTCACCATTGGAACCAGTTGCAAATTTTATTGAGTTGTTATTCCCATTTTTTATGTGTGCTGTGGCTGTAATGCTTTCAGTATTGAGCGCGCAGTTTGAATTGGGCATCACTCCATTTGCTATTTTACTTATGGTGATAAGCTTCACCCTTCAGGGGCACTTTTTCCTGCTTGCGAGCGTTGTCATTGGTGGATTTGTGGCCTTGTCCATCGGCTTGATTTCGACGCTTCCAGAAGAGGTTTATTCTCCTCTCATTGCAATTGGTTTTACTACTTCGTTAGCGTGCATTGTTATTGCGAATATGACTGAAGCCTTGCGGGTCAATCAGTTTGAAATCGTCACAGATTTGAACAACACCAATCGACAGTTAAAATTGCTGTCACAACAAGATCACCTGACTGGTTTGCTCAACCGACGGTCTATTGATGCCATGTTGCAGCAAGAATTGTCTCGTAGTGAACGTTTTGACCATCCATTGTCTTTGCTAATGATAGATATCGATAACTTCAAGCATATCAATGATGCATTTGGGCATGTTTACGGCGATAAGATGATTAAGGAAGTCGCAAGCAGTATTAAATTACACGTTCGGGATGTCGATCATGTTGGCCGAATTGGTGGTGATGAGTTTGTGGTAATGCTAGTGGAAACGGATCACAATTATGCTATTCAAGTGGCCGATCGCATGCGCCATGAAGTCAGTAAGTTGCTGGCCGAACATGCGAAAGATAAAGTGACCATTAGTATAGGCCACGCTGTTTATGAGGGTGAGAGTTACATTGCACTGATAGAAAAAGCAGATCGCGCTTTATACCGCGCAAAAAGTGCAGGTAAAAACAAAGTCAGAACAGAACATTCTTAGTTTATGCTCATTCTAGAAACGGACAGACTTTTGCTCCGCGAACTTACCAAAGCCGATGCGGAATTTGTACTGACCTTAACCAATGATCCAAAATGGCTCACTCATATTGGTGATCGAGGCATCAACAGTTTGCAAGATGCTGAAGATTTTATTGAAAAAGGCCCCATCGACTCTTACCAAAAAAATAATTTTGGCATGTACGCATTCTGCCAAAAGCACGCTAGCGATCCTCTCGCAAGTCAACCTATGGGAATGTGTGGGTTAATACAAAGAGCGTATTTAGATAAACCAGATCTGGGTTATGCGACTTTGGCAAATTTCAGATCAAATGGCTACACCTTGGAGGCCTGTCGAGGCGTGCTCACCCTTTCACGAGACTTATTGGGAATTGAACAAGTATATGGGATGGTGTCTCCGACAAACGTCGCTTCGATCAAAATATTGGAGAAATTAGGGTTTCGCTTCAAGGAGAAGCGAGTCATAGACGAACTCGACTCGCTAATTTACCTGAAGCTGTAGTTATTCAGTTTTGTTAAACGAAGGTGGTGGCAATACGCTAGCTTTAATTAGCGTGATAGGCTCTAAGGGGACGTCTGCCCAGCCGATTATGGCGTTGTAGTGTGTTTCCACCTGAGAAATCTTATCTAAAACTTCAGTGCCTTCTGCGACATAACCAAACACTGCGTATCCCCAATTTCGGCCGGGATCTAAGCTTTCGTTATCACCCATATTGAAATAGAACTGGCGGCTGGCGGTATGCTCGTCATTCGATCTAGCCATAGCAATAGTGTAAAGCTGGTTTTTCATACCATTGCCTGACTCGTTGAAGATGGGAGGAAACTTAGGCAATTCCTTGAAGTCTTTGTCGTAACCGCCACCTTGTACAACAAACCCATCTATCACGCGATGAAAAATAGTCCCTTCAAACCCTCGTTTATCAACGTACCTGAGAAAGTTATTGGTGGTTATGGGGGCACGATTGCGATCTAATTCTACAATGATATTGCCCATACTGGTTTCTAATAAAACTCGCGGGTAATAATTATCTTCTTGTATTTGAGAACCATCATCTTTGGCAATCACTGTGCTTATTTGAAAAGCGACCAATACCAATAATGTGGAAAGGAGTTTGCGCATAGTTAATCCTCTTAAAAACTCGATTTCAATTTATTTGTATGCTGACAAAATACTAAATCTTTTATCACTATCGATCACCTTATAACCACCAAAGATAGATTTCAATTTTTGTGGGTAATCTAGGTGCCGATTGCCAATCACTCTCAATTCGCCTCGAGTCGACAAGTGCCAATGGGAATTCTCGAACATTTGGGTTGCTATGTGATCAGTAATGGTATTTTGTTGATGAAAAGGTGGGTTACAAATCACCATGTCGACTCTTTCTTCACTGTCTAGTTCTTCCAAACAATTGCTGACTAGAAAACGACAGCGTTGCATGGCCTCGGGAAGGTTATTGAGCACGTTCAGTTTTGCTGATTCTACAGCCATAAACGATTCATCTACAAATATCACTTCGCTGGTAGGGTAGTCGGCAAGCACTTTGAGACCAATAATGCCATTGCCACAACCCAGATCAATCACCTTCTTATCATTGCAATCTGGAATAGCTTCTAATAACAAACGCGCACCCAAATCTAATTGTCCTCGTGAAAACACATTTGCATGATTAGTGAGTTCAAAATTACCATCATCGGTTTTCCAAACACTTGGATAAGGGTTTTTTACAGGTTTAATCACTTCTCTGGGAGAACAAAAAATTAATCGCGATTTTTTCTTAGCCAACGAAGTTCGAGTCTCACCAAGATATTTTTCGAACAGACTTAACATAGACTTCTGAATAAGTTTGGCCTTGGCCCCTGCAACAATTTGTGTGTTTGGACCAATTTTGTCTTGCAGGCTAATTAATTGATGCTCGAGCAAAGCGCGTGATTTCGGTATTTTTATTAGTATCCAATCGGCATGTTCAGGGACTTGAGTTAAGCTATCGATGTACTCAATTGTGTCTGTTCTTAACTGATTTTTTTCTCGATTAATAACACAGGATTTTCGTCCTACAAAAGAGTCGGTTTGATGTGTGATATTGGCGTCGTCAAACCAGCAAGATAAAGCACCAAAGTCATCATTGAGAATCACAATATTGGTGCCTGCATATGATGTTGGCTGGTTTTCCAAATGCTCGATTATCAATTCGTCAGCCGAGTCCCATGCTTGCCAGCTAGGATGCTGTAAACGTTGAGGGTAACGGATTAAATGCAGTGACTTATCTAGAAAGGTAAATTGTGTATTCATTGAGTTATCGATTCACTGTCATGCCAAAATCTCTGTGGCAACTTAAAATTGTCAAAAGGATGTTGTAACCTAAAGATATGCAAACAGATCTATTCGCAGAAAAAACAACCCAACTAGAATCGATTCCGCTAAAAGATGCTGAGATAAAATATAACCCACATTTTTTAGACTTCGATTACGCAGACGAAGTGTACCAGCAACTTCGCAAAAGTCTCGTATGGCGACAAGAACAAATTAAAATCTTTGGCAAAAATGTCAAAATACCACGCATGCAAGCTTGGTACGGTGATACTGAAGCAAAATACGAGTACTCTGGTTTACTCATGGATCCACTTCCTTGGACTCCTCTGCTACTTGAGTTAAAGCAAAAAATCGAAAACGTCACTGGCAAACAGTTTAATTCTGTTTTGGCTAATTTGTATCGTGATGGCAACGACGGCATGGGTTGGCATGCAGATAACGAAAAAGAGCTTGGTGTTAAACCCACCATTGCGTCTTTAAGTGTCGGACAGGTAAGAGATTTTGACTTACGACATAGTCAATCAAGAGAAAAACTAAGGATATCGCTGAAAAATGGCAGCTTGTTGGTGATGTCGGGTGAGACTCAATCTCATTGGCAACATGCAGTTCCGAAAAGAAACTCACAAAAGCACCAGTTTTTAACGGCAAGAATTAATCTCACCTTCCGAAAAATTATGGTTTAATTACAAAAAAAAGCAATTGGCGTACAAATGACTATCCAACAAACGATTGAAGCAAAGCTAGTCGAACATTTTAATCCTTCACATTTACAAGTGATCAATGAGAGTCATATGCACAATGTGGCTGAAGGGTCAGAAAGCCATTTCAAAGTAGTCATCGCATCTGACAAGTTTGAAGGTGAGAGATTGATCAAACGTCATCGTCAGGTAAATTCAATCCTTAAAACAGAGTTATCTGATCACATTCATGCACTGGCTTTACATACTTACACAAGTGAAGAATGGCAAAAGCAAACTCAAGGGGCACCTAGCTCGCCAAATTGTATGGGTGGAAGTGCAAAATAATGAGTTCCGATTTGAGCCAACAAACTCGATTTCCTTTGCTGCAGACTGTAGTTGAAAAGATCGATTTTATTAATTTATCACTGTGTAAACTCGTTAGCTGGTTTACTTTGCTAATGGTGGTGACCACGCTGCTAATTGTGATCCTCAGGTATGGCTTTTCAATTGGTTGGATTGCCATGCAAGAGTCTGTCATTTACCTACATGCAATGGTCTTTCTTCTCGGCTCAGCGCACACGTTAAGAGTAAATGAGCATGTTAGGGTCGATATCTTCTATCGTCGTTTCACTGCTAAGAAACAAGCCAAGGTGGACATATTTGGTAGCCTGTTTTTATTAATGCCAGTCAATATCTTCGTTTTTGTGATCAGCTATGAATACGTTGCACGTTCATGGTCTATTTTGGAAGCATCTCAAGAAGCGGGTGGCATTCCAGCCGTATTCTTCTTAAAAACGTTGATTCTGATATTTGCATTTATCATGGTTCTGCAAGGTGTAGCTGAAGTTATTCGCAATAGTTTGCAATTAGCGTCTGCTTCCGTAGCTCATTCAGAAACTAATACAAAAACTAATACAAAAACTACGTCAGGAGAGCCAAATTAATGGAATACCTCTCTCTGATTATGTTTTTAGTGGTCTGTATTGTTTTGTTGCTCGGGTATCCCGTTGCACTAACATTGGCGGGAACATCTTTAATTTTTGCCGCAGGCGGGATTATATTTGGGGTGTTTGATACCTCTTATTTAAATGCGGTACCAAGTCGGCTTTATGGCATAGTAACGAATCAAACTTTGGTCGCCGTGCCCTTGTTCGTTTTTATGGGGGTGATGCTCGAGAAATCACAAATAGCTGAAAATTTGTTGGTGGCGATGGGAACCGTGTTTAGCCGATTTAAAGGCGGACTAGCCATCTCAGTCGTGTTAGTTGGCATGTTGTTGGCAGCCAGCACTGGAATTGTCGGCGCTACAGTTGTGACTATGGGGTTATTGTCCCTACCTACCATGCTCAAGCAAGGGTATTCACCCTCATTCGCTGCCGGTTCTATTTGCGCAACCGGTACGCTAGGGCAAATCATTCCACCTTCAATCGCCTTGGTTTTGTTAGGTGATGTTTTATCGAGTGCGTTTCAACAAGCCCAGCTCAACATGGGAATATTCTCTCCTGAATCAGTTTCAGTAGGAGATTTGTTTGTTGGCGCTATGGTGCCTGGTGTGTTGCTTGTTTGCTTGTACCTTTGTTACGTTATTTTCTTTGCCAATAGACACATTACGCCTCCCGAGGAAGACTCAAACGCCTTGGTTGGTGACAATGAAGCATCAGATATCAGTTTGTTTAAAGCGCTTTTTGCACCCTTGTTTCTAATTTTTGTCGTGCTTGGCTCAATCTTGGCGGGATACGCTACACCGACAGAAGCGGCAGGCGTGGGCGCAGCTGGGGCATTATTTATCGCACTGATTCAAAGACAACTGTGTTTAAGTAAACTCAAGGAAGTGATGATGTCGACGACTAAAGTGACATCAATGGTCTTTTTAATACTAATCGGTGCGTCTATCTTCTCCCTTGTATTTAGAGGATTTGGTGGCGAAGAGTTGATAGAGGACTTCTTCGCTGGTTTACCTGGAGGTGTGTTTGGCGCAGTGCTACTTGTAATGGTGGTGATTTTTCTACTGGGTTTCATTTTAGATTTTATCGAAATAACCTTTGTGGTGGTGCCTCTCGTGGCCCCAGTTTTACTTGCCATGGGAGTCGATCCTATCTGGCTAGGTATAATGATAGCAGTTAATCTACAAACCTCCTTTTTAACACCACCATTTGGATTCGCACTATTTTATTTGCGCGGTGTGGCGCCACCAGAAGTGCAGACATCAGAGATTTACAAAGGTGTTATACCCTTTATTATGATTCAATTATTGCTATTGGCTGCTATGGCTATGTGGCCAAATCTGGTAACTTGGTTGCCATCTGTTTTATAAACATTTTAATTTTTGAGAACAAAGAATGAAAATCGCAAAACTGATTGCCATTATTTCTATCAGCTTTATCGTTATGGCGTGTGGCAACAAAACTACCACAAACTCTACTCAAGCCGCACCGCAACAAACCTACGAATGGAAATTGGTCACCTCGTGGCCAAAAAACTTTCCGGGTTTAGGCAGGGCACCTGAAACCTTTGCAGAATATGTTGAAAGAATGTCTGCCGGGCGCCTCAAAATTAAAGTTTATGGTGCGGGGCAAGTGGTTCCTGGGTTTGAAGTATTTGATGCGGTTTCCAATGGTACAGCGCAAATGGGGCATGCTGGCTCTTATTATTGGAAAGGAAAAGCTTCAGCATCACAAATTTTCACGGCTATCCCGTTTGGCATGAACGCGCAAGAATTTAATGGTTGGTTACACTATGGTGGTGGCATGGAACTCTGGAGAGAGCTGTATGCACCTTTCAATCTTATTCCATTCGCGGGTGGAAATACGGGTGTGCAAATGGCCGGCTGGTTCAAAAAAGAAATCAATAGCATTGACGATCTCAAAGGATTAAAAATGCGTATTCCCGGTCTTGGTGGTGAAGTGTTGAAGAAAGTAGGCGGTATTCCTGTAGCGCTCACTGGTGGAGAGTTGTTTACATCTCTACAATCTGGTGCTATCGATGCTACAGAGTGGGTAGGCCCTTACAATGACCTTGCATTTGGTCTGCATAAAGCCGCGGACTATTATTATTATTCTGGCTGGCACGAACCCGGTGCTGCACTAGAATTTACCGTAAACAAGCAAGCATATGAAGCGCTTCCAGAAGACTTACAAGCCATCATTGAAGTGGCAACACGCGCAGTAAATCAAGATATGCTTGATGAATACACTGCTGCTAATAACAATGCCATGCAAGCGCTAAAAGATACTCATGGGGTCGATATGCGACCCTTACCTGACGATGTTATTAAAGCACTAAGAGATGCGACTGTAGAAGTTATGAAAGAGCAATCAGATGCAGACGCTACATTTGCTAAAGTCTATCGTTCTTATCTAGACTTTCAAAACAACGTCAGTCAGTACCATCAGATTTCTGAACAAGAGTACTACAAGAATCGTTCAAATGAATGAAAGTGAATCGACTTAAAATTACTGTTTTGATCTGCTCTGATTTGTTAGAGCGAATGACATCTATAAACTATGCGCACTATTTTATAAGGAATAATTGATATGGTTATCAAGCCTAAAGTGAGAGGCTTTATCTGCACAAACGCTCATCCTGTTGGTTGCGCGGCAAGCGTGCAGCAGCAACTAGACTATGTTAAACAACAAGGTAACTTGGGTGATGGGCCTAAAAACGTTCTAGTTTTAGGCTGTTCTACTGGTTATGGATTGTCTTCCAGAATCGTTTCTGCTTTTGGGTATGGCGCAAAAACATTGGGTGTTTGCTTTGAAAAAGCGCCAACAGAACGCAAAACAGGTACTGCTGGTTGGTACAATACAGCTGCATTCCATCAACAAGCGAATGATGCTGGTTTGTATGCTAAAACCTTAAACGGTGATGCATTTTCTAACGAACTTAAGCAACAAGTTATCGATGAATTAAAAGCCAACGTAGGTAAAGTTGATCTTATCGTATATAGCTTAGCTTCTCCAAGGCGTACAGACCCTGCAACTGGAGAAGTGTTTAAATCGACCTTGAAGCCAGTTGGCGCACCGTACAAGACGAAAAATTACGATACCGACAAAGACCTTGTTCATGAAGTTGAGCTTGAAGCGGCCTCTGAAGAAGAAATCAACAACACCATCAAAGTAATGGGTGGTGAAGATTGGGAACTATGGTTGAGTGCATTAAACGATGCCGACTTACTTGCCGATGGGTGCAAAACTGCAGCCTATACCTATATTGGTAAAGAGCTGACATGGCCAATCTATGGTAAAGCGACTATAGGAAAGGCTAAGGAAGACCTAGATAGAGCTGCTTCGGCAATTAATTCGGCTTATGCCAATAAACAAGTAAAAGCTTATGTAACGTCACTAAAAGCCGTTGTTACCCAAGCATCTTCAGCGATTCCAGTGATGCCATTATATATTTCTCTCATGTATCAGGTGATGAAAGCAGATGGTTCACATGAAGGCTGCATAGAACAAATACTTGGGCTGTTCACTAAAAAGCTGACAGTTGATTCTCCAGAAACAGATGATCAAGCCAGATTAAGATTGGATGGAGTGGAAACCAATGATGAAACTCAAGCTAAAATAAAGTCATTGTGGGATCAGGTGACACAAGAAAATTTCCACGAATTAAGTGATTACGCTGGCTACCATCACGACTTCTTGCAACTCTTTGGTTTCGATGTACCGGGAGTAGATTATGATCAAGATGTTGAGATAGTAGTAGATTGGTCGTAATACATTTTTGAAGATCAACAGGTACTACCAATAGGGGAATCAATTGATTCCCTTATTTTTCAGGTTAAAATACGCGCGATTTCGCAGTTTTGCGTGCAAAAAACAAAGTTTGGCAATAATTTGCGTGGCGAAACCCCCACGGTTAATGCTAAAATTCCGGAGTTAAGTGGAAAGAAAATTCTCTCTACTGGCATTTTTTTAGCGAGGTGTTGGACCAATGCAGGCAAAGTCTGTGTTCACCCAGTTAATAACTCAAGATTACAAAAGCTAGACTAGATTAAGAACGATTACCTTTGGGTTTTCGCACTTAAGTGCGCGAATCAATAACCTGTTTGGGTGCTTTAAGTCTAAAGGTGACAGTTTTTATTTTTAATTTTACTAATATTGCGGTTGCATATGATAAAAATCAAGCAAGGGTTAGACCTCCCCATTGAAGGAGCTCCTAACCAAACAATCCAAGACGGACCGAGTGTTACTCGCGTTGCTGTGTTGGGGGAAGAGTATGTTGGTATGCGTCCCACTATGTTTGTTCAAGTGGACGATTTGGTAAAGAAAGGTCAGGCTCTTTTTGAAGACAAGAAGAATCCTGGCGTTATTTTTACTGCGCCAGCCTCCGGTAAAGTGGTTGAAGTCAATCGCGGAGCAAAACGTGTTTTGCAATCTGTGGTTATTCAAATAGAAGGCGATGAAGAAGAAACGTTTGACAAGTTCGACGCTTCTGCTTTGGCAGGCCTAGATAGAGCTAAAGTTGAAGAGAATTTAGTCAAGTCGGGATTATGGGTTTCACTTCGCACACGTCCATATAGCAAAGTCCCTGCACTAGGTAGTTCACCTAAGTCGATCTTTGTTAATGCTATGGATACTAACCCTCTCGCAGCGGACCCTCAGGTTATCATCGCTGAAAGACAAACAGATTTTGAAAACGGTTTAAGTGTACTTAAGACGTTAACTGATGGCACTGTGTTTGTTTGTAAAGCCGATGGAGCTTCTGTTTCTACCGGCGGTGCTGACGTGCAAGTGGAAGAGTTTGCTGGTCCTCACCCTGCTGGTTTGGCTGGTACGCATATTCATTATCTTGATTCCGCTGGCGCAACCAAAACGCTTTGGACAATTGGATACCAAGACGTTATTGCTATTGGTGCGTTATTTACAACAGGCTTAATTGACAATAGCCGCGTGGTTGCGATTGGCGGTCCCGAGGCGAAAAATCCTCGTTTGATTCGCACTGTATTGGGTGCTGATTGTACTGAGCTAACAGCCGAAGAGACTAAACCTGGAAACGTTCGTGTCGTATCTGGTTCTGTTTTGATGGGAACCCATGCTCACGGTGTTCACGGTTACTTAGGGCGTTACCATACTCAAGTTTCGTTATTGGCCGAAGGTAATCATAAGGATTTCTTAGGCTGGTTAGCACCGGGTTCTGATAAACATTCTGTGACCAGAGCGTATCTTGGTCATTTGAGTCCTAAACGCTTATTCAACATGACTACCAGCACCAATGGTTCAAACCGTTCTATGGTGCCAATTGGTAATTACGAACGCATTATGCCTTTGGATATATTACCAACGTTATTGTTAAGAGATTTAATCTCAGGTGACACTGACAGCGCTCAAACATTGGGTTGTCTGGAGTTAGATGAAGAAGATTTGGCTTTATGTACTTATGTTTGCCCAGGCAAATATAACTACGGCCCAATACTTCGAGAGTGTCTTACCACTATTGAGAAAGAGGGTTAAGCAATGGGATTAAAAGCTTATTTAGAAAAAATCGAGCCGGATTTTGAACCCGGCGGTAAGTACGAAAAGTTCTATGCGCTTTATGAAGCTGCAGCAACTATTTTCTACACGCCCGGAACGGTAAACAAAGCTTCGACTCACGTGCGCGACAGCATTGATTTGAAACGCATCATGATTATGGTGTGGATGGCGACTTTCCCAGCAATGTTCTACGGTATGTTTAACATCGGTGCACAAGCTCATGATGCAATCTTGGCGGGAGCGGGTACATTACCTGATATCTGGCAGGCGTCATTATTCACTGCAATTGGCGGTCAATTGGGTGTGGAAGGTGCAGGCTGGTTCGCTAAGATGCTTTACGGAGCTTGTTTCTTTGTTCCGATTTACGCCACAACCTTTATTGTAGGTGGTTTCTGGGAAGTGCTTTTTGCTTCTGTTAGAAAACACGAGATTAATGAAGGCTTCTTTGTTACTTCAGTACTGTTTGCATTGACGTTGCCAGCGACTATTCCACTTTGGCAAGTTGCGCTGGGTATCACGTTTGGTGTGGTTATCGCTAAAGAAATCTTCGGTGGTACAGGTCGTAATTTCTTAAATCCAGCCCTGTCTGGTCGTGCTTTCTTGTATTTTGCGTATCCGGCACAAATCTCAGGTGACCAAATCTGGGTAGCTGCTGATGGTTATTCAGGCGCAACCTGGTTAGGTAAAGCAGCGGCAGGTGACATGGACTTCTCTAATATGGCGCTTTGGTGGGATTCGTTCTTCGGAAATATCCCTGGCTCTGCTGGTGAAGTATCAACACTCGCTATTCTGCTTGGTGGTTTGTTTATCATTTACATGCGCATAGCTTCGTGGCGAATTGTTGCGGGAGTCATCCTCGGTGTCGCGTTTTTCGCATCACTGCTGAACTTTATTGGCAGCGACACAAACCCAATGTTTGCTATGCCTTGGTATTGGCACATGGTTATAGGCGGGCTTGCTTTTGGTACCTTCTTTATGGCTACCGACCCAGTTTCAGCTTCATTTACTAACAAGGCAAAATGGGCATATGGGTTCCTAATCGGCTTTATGACAGTAATGATACGGGTACTCAATCCAGCCTTCCCAGAAGGCATTATGTTGGCGATATTGTTCGCTAACTTATGGGCGCCACTGTTCGATTACTTCGTGGCTCAAAGTAACATTAAACGGAGGATTGCTCGTGTCAGCTAAAAAGGAAACTTTAGGTAAAACTATCGGTATTGTTGTTGCGGTATGTTTAGCGTGTTCAATTGTTGTATCTGGTGCAGCTGTTGGACTCCGTGAACTACAAAAAACCAATGCTGCTATTGATAAACAATCTAATATTGTCGAAGCCGCTGGCTTGATGGATATTGCGAACGGTGATATCGCAGGAACCTTCGACAAATATGTTGAAGAGCGTTTTGTTGATTTGAGTACGGGTACTTACGTTGATGTTCCTGATGGCTTTGATATGTACAGGGCAGCGAAAGATCCTGATTACATGGTAAGAGTTGAAGGTAGCAATGTAGGCTTCCTTCGCCGCTCTAGCGTTGCTAGCGTTTACGTTGTTAAAAACGACGCAGGCAAGGTTGAGCGTGTTGTACTTCCAGTTCACGGCAGCGGTCTTTGGGATTTGATGTATGGATTCTTAGCGATTGATGCAGACGGCAATACGGTTCGAGAGCTGGTTTATTATCAGCACAAAGAAACACCGGGATTAGGAGCTGAAATCTTAAATCCTAGCTGGAAAGCGAAATGGGATGGCAAAAAATTGTTCAAGGATGGCGAAGTGGCTATTCAAGTGAAGAAAAATGCTAATCCAGACAATGAATACGCTGTAGACGCTTTATCAGGCGCTACCCTGACCAGTAATGGTGTGCAAAACACCTTGTCATACTGGGTTGGTGAGAACGGATTTGGTCCGTACTTGAAAAAACAAAGCTGGAAATCATAAGGGTTAGGGCAATGGCTGAAGCTAAAGAAATGAAAAAGGTCCTGTTTGGACCCATATTGGATAACAACCCAATTGCATTGCAAATCCTCGGTGTTTGTTCTGCATTGGCTATTACAACTAAGCTAGAAACTGCATTGGTAATGTCGCTTGCATTGACCGCAGTATGTGCGTTTTCTAACTTGTTTATCTCTATTATTCGCAATCACATTCCTTCGAGCGTAAGGATCATCATTCAGATGACCATCATCGCGTCTTTGGTAATTGTTGTTGACCAAATACTCAAAGCTTATTCTTACCAAGTGGCGAAAGAGCTATCAGTATTTGTTGGATTGATCATTACAAACTGTATCGTCATGGGGCGCGCAGAAGCTTACGCGATGAAGAGTCCACCGTTTATGAGCTTCTTAGACGGAATCGGTAACGGTTTAGGTTATTCGTTTGTACTGATCGTCATTGGCACTATCAAAGAGTTGTTCGGTTTTGGAACAATCCTTGGCTTTGAGATTTTACCATTGGTGCAAAACGGTGGTTGGTATCAAGGTAATGGCTTGCTAATTCTACCATTCAGTTCATTTATCTTAATTGGTGGTTTGATATGGTTTATCCGTACCATTCGACCCGAACAAGTCGAACCTAAGGAGTAATTTATGGAACATTACATTAGTCTTTTTGTTCGTTCTGTTTTTATTGAAAATATGGCGCTATCTCTATTTTTAGGGATGTGTACCTTCCTAGCGGTTTCTAAGAAAGTGAAAACTGCAATGGGCTTGGGTGTTGCTGTAGTTGTAGTACTTGGAATCTCTGTTCCAGTTAACCAAGTTATATACGTGAACATTCTTGCGCCCGGTGCACTAGCTTGGGCAGGCTTCCCTGATGCTGACTTAAGCTTTTTGAACTTTTTGACCTTCATCGGCGTAATAGCAGCGTTAGTTCAAATTTTGGAAATGAGCTTAGATAAGTTTTTCCCAGCACTATATAACGCACTTGGTATATTCCTACCGCTTATCACAGTTAACTGTGCCATTTTCGGTGGTGTGGCATTTGCAGTGCAACGCGAATATACCTTCAGCGAAAGTGTTGTTTACGGTATTGGAAGTGGCTTAGGTTGGGCGATTGCGATTACCCTACTCGCCGCTGTTCGTGAAAAGCTTAAATATGCAGATATGCCCGAGGGTGTACGCGGTCTAGGTTCAGTATTTATGATAGCGGGTCTTATGGCTCTTGGTTTCCAATCATTCACAGGCGTTGCGCTTTAAGCGCCACACTAAGGAGTAAATAAATGAACCCCAATGAAATTTACCTTGGTGTAGGCATGTTTATCGCCATCGTATTGGCGCTTGTGTTTATCATCATGTTCGCAAAATCAAAATTGGTACCATCTGGCGATGTCACCATTTTGATCAACAATGACCCTGACAAAGCAATTACTGCTTCTCCGGGTGGCAAATTATTAGGTGCTTTGGCTGACTCAGGTATTTTTGTATCGTCTGCTTGTGGTGGCGGTGGCTCTTGTGGTCAATGTCGCGTTGATATCAAAGAAGGCGGTGGCGAAATCTTACCTACCGAACTTGATCACGTTAGCAAACGTGAAGCTAAAGAAGGTTGTCGTTTATCATGTCAAGTTGCTATTAAACAAGACATGAAAATTGAGCTTCCAGAAGAAGTCTTTGGTATTAAAAAGTGGGATTGTGAAGTTATCTCTAACGACAACAAAGCAACTTTCATCAAAGAATTAAAACTGAAAATACCTAATGGTGAAAGTGTACCTTTCCGAGCAGGTGGTTATATCCAAATTGAGGCTCCACCTCATCACGTTAAGTACAAAGACTTTGATATTCCTGATGAGTACAAACCTGATTGGGAGCGTTTTGGATTCTTTGATATTGAATCAAAAGTAGATGAAGAAACAATACGTGCTTATTCAATGGCGAACTATCCAGAGGAAGAAGGGATTATCATGTTGAACGTGCGTGTTGCAACGCCGCCACCGAATAATCTTTCCCTACCGGCTGGTAAAATGTCGTCTTGGATATGGAATCTAAAAGAAGGTGACAAAGCGACTATTTCAGGTCCTTTCGGTGAATTCTTTGCCAAAGAGACAGAAGCAGAGATGGTGTTTGTCGGTGGTGGTGCTGGTATGGCGCCCATGCGTTCACATATCTTCGACCAACTACGTCGAATTAAAACAGATCGTAAGATTACCTTCTGGTACGGTGCGCGTTCTCTTCGTGAAATGTTCTATGTTGAAGATTTCGATATGCTACAAAAAGAGAATGAAAACTTTAACTGGTATGTTGCGCTTTCCGATCCTCAACCTGAAGATAATTGGACTGGAGACACAGGTTTTATTCACAACGTATTGTTAGAAAACTACCTGAAAGATCATCCCGCTCCTGAAGATTGTGAGTTCTATATGTGTGGTCCACCGATGATGAATGCGGCTGTGATTAACATGTTGAAAGAGCTAGGCGTGGAAGACGAAAACATTATGCTTGATGACTTCGGCGGCTAATCTTGCCTCATCAATATTAGAAAAGAGGGACTAAGGTCCCTCTTTTTTTATCAGTTAAGATCAACACGCCCTACCGTTAAATAGCGAATAGCTGGATACACTTAATGAAATTACTAAAATACAGAGCGTTTGCGTTACCTATACTTATTGTATTAACCGCAATCATTGTATTTACTAGCCCGAAAGAGCAAGAAGAAATACATTTAACTGGTCCCACAATGGGCACCACCTACAATATCAAGTATGTGGTTTCGCCAGATGATTCAGAAAATCAGCTAAAACCAGCCTATGTTCAAACGCAGATTGATGAATTGCTTATTGGTATCAATGCCTTAATGTCTACCTATGATCTAGACTCGGAGTTATCGAGGTTTAATCAACATAAAAGTACGCAAGCATTTCCGTTATCTCAAGAAACGCTCTTTGTGCTAAAGGAAGCAAAGCGGCTTGGAGAGCTTAGTGGAGGCGTTTTAGATGTGACAGTAGGGCCGCTAGTAAATATGTGGGGCTTTGGTCCGGATGCTAAGCCGGAGACTGCTCCTGACGCCTCTCAGATAGCAGAGGTAAAGCAGCGTATCGGTCTTGAGAAACTACATATTCTTAATGGTTCTGCTAGCAAGTCCCATCCTGACCTTTATGTGGATCTTTCAACTATCGCAAAAGGTTATGCAGTTGATAGAGTCGCAGAATATCTCCAATCCCTTTCTTTTGATAACTATCTAATTGAGATAGGTGGCGAGATGCGTGTATCGGGTACAAAAGCTAATGGGTTGCAATGGCGAATAGCGGTAGAAAAACCCATCACATCTGAAAGGGCTGTTCAGTCTGTTATTAGTGTTGGTCAAAACGCCGTGGCAACTTCCGGTGATTATCGAAATTATTTCGAAGAAAACGGGGTCCGTTATTCACACTTAATTAACCCGACAACAGGTTCACCCATATCCCATAATTTGGTTGCCGTCACTGTCGTGCATCCTTCGTCCATGACAGCAGATGGTCTTGCAACAGCGTTGAATGTGATGGGCAAAGATTTGGCATTGCAGTTGGCCGAAGAACAGGGGCTAGATGTGATGCTAATTACACGAGAAAATGGTGACTTTAAAGCGTATACTAGTGGGAAATTTGAACAGTATATGACTGCTGCTACCCAATAAGTATTAGATAATTTTTATAGGAAATATTGTGAGTACATTTGTTTTAGCCTTTGCTTTCTTTTTGATCGTTGTTGTCGCCATGTCGGTGGGCTACATTGTTCAACAAAAAACCATATCCGGCAGTTGTGGTGGCTTGGGAGCATTAGGTATCGACAAAGCTTGTGACTGCCCTGAGCCATGTGACCGTAAAAAAGCGCGCATGGAAAAGGAAGAGCAGCGTCAGAAAAAACTTAATGAGTGGAAGCAAAACCAGATTTTGTAGGCGTTGAACCTAGTTCAACGTCAGTCCATTAGTATCACACCCTAGTTTCTGATTGCGTGGATCCTATGCACCTCAAGCCAGTTGGTTTTGCCGTCTTTTGAAAACTCCATCTTCCATTCGAAACTATTGTCTTTGATGTCGAAAAAAGTGATTCGTTTGTGTTGGGCCCCTTCTTTCAATGCAGGTGTATACATGACTATGGTTTTTCCATCTGATTTTGCAGAATAAACGTCAACGCTTTGTCCTGCTTTGGTTATCCAAGCCATAATCCATTCATTTTTTTCCTGATTGAATACTCTAATATTGGTACCAATTTGTCTTTTATTTGGGTCTGATATTTCGCTATTCAAAGGTGGTGAAAAGTATTCGTCTCTGATTGCCCAGCCGTCCATTGCCCAATAGAAGTTCCATAATGCGCCCGTAGATGGGGCCCAACCCGTACCATCTCGCTTGAGGCTCTCTTCCGTGGTTGTCCAACTACCAATCACTTTATTCCAATGTGCAAGCTGTTCAGGAGCATTGGGGTTAGCCTGACTCGGTGTGGCGAAAGTATTGAACGAAAAGGCTAGTGTAAAAAATAGTGCCAAATAAATAGCGAGTAATTTTGAAATTGAATTGTGTATCATGACGAATGTCTATTTTTGTTTTCGTTGCTTTAAGTAAAGCACATTCATCTAGTAGTAATATTGTTCTGGGACGAAAGTCCAAAATTATATGATGAGTGCCGATTTTCAATGAATTCGTAGACTTACGTAAAAATGACCATGATTTGTCGATATTTATAACATAATGGCTTTGTTCTCCTTTTTTATAAGTCGCGTGTTGACTAATATTCCAAAGAGGCAAATATTTACAATCGAGAGAATAAAATTAAAGTTAAGTTAAGAAAGGGTTTATAAACAACCAATTGTATTGGAGCTCTAACAGCTCCATGGTTAGTAGCATTCTGTTTACTCTTGAGTGTAGACCTTCTAGTAGACTGTATTTTTAATTTGAGTTATGAATGGTGACGGCAAGTTTCTAATGCTTTTCGGCTCTAGCGTTTCGGGGGGCTCAATCGAAAAGTTAATCCGCTCGATAACGCCATTCTTTGTGGTCATGCTGATGGCATTGCTACTGATTGTTTTTTTACCATTGCTTTCTCTAATACTTTTATGAATCTGGACCTACTATGAAAATTGCTAACGTCATCGCCCACGCTATCTCTGTACCTTTGGATACACCTTTTTATTTCGCACAAGGTTGGGCACATAACCGTAGTTCTCTTATTGTTGAAATCATTACAGATGAAGGTCTTTCCGGATGGGGAGAGTGCTTATGTCATGGTTTACAACCACCGCAAATTGCTGCTGCTTTTATCGAACACGCATTCAAGCCCAGATTGCTAGGTCGTAATCCTTTCGATGTCGAAGTGTTGTGGGAAGAAATGTACAACCTCACCCGCCCATACGGTCAAGGGGGGTCGGCGGTTAACGCTATTAGTGGTGTGGATATCGCCCTGTGGGATATCATTGGCAAGACGGTTGGTCAACCTATTCATGCACTGATCGGTGGCGCATTTAGGACGGAAGTCACACCTTACGCTACGGGCTTCTACCGTATCAAAGGTGCAAGTTATCCTGAGGCCTTATTAGATGAAGCACATCGATATGTCGATAGTGGATTCGAAGCTTTTAAACTAAAAATTGGATTTGGGGTTGAAGAAGATATCGCTGCCATGCGTTTGGTCAGAGAAGCAGTTGGCAACGATATTAAAATTATGGCTGATGCTAATGGTGCCTACAATGTTGCCGCTGCGAGAAGAATTATCAAGGAAACAGAAGATCTCAATTTGTACTTTCTTGAAGAATTGCTAGCGCCTGAAGATATTGAAGGCTACAAGCAAATCAAAAATCTATCCAAAGCCTACATTGCCTCTGGCGAACAAGTGTTTGGTAAAATGGGTTTTGTTCCTTGGTTAGAAGGGCGAGCTTTAGACATTATCCAACCTGATTTATGCTCTTCTGGTGGTATCACTGAGTGTAAAAAAATAGCTGCTATTGCTCAAGCCAACCACACTAGAATGATCCCTCACGTTTGGGGATCAGGTATCGGCATTGCGGCATCTTTACAATTTATTGCTTCTCTGCCCTCTACGCCTTTGTCACTCAACCCAACAGAGCCTTTCCTTGAATTCGACCAGTCATCGCATCCGTTCCGCAAAGACTTGATATTCGACGGAATCAAAATGACGAATGGTAAGGTGCAGGTTTCCACTGAACCTGGGATTGGAGTAGAGGTAAATCGGGAAATTATTGACCGATTTAAGGTGAACTAACCTCTTTTCTCAAATCAGATACATTTGAGAGCTCATAAGTTAATACATAGGTCAACAGACCCCAGTCAAATAGCAGAAGGAGTCAAACGTGTTTCTAAAATATTTTTCGCCTACACAGCATCAGCAATACACCAACACTGAAGCGGCTGGTTATAGCGACTCGGTAATGAAAATTAGCCGAAGGCAATTTGTTGCTGGTTCTGGTGCACTAATAGTTGGAATTGCGCTTGGTTCTAATACAGCTCGTGCCGCTAACGATCAAAAATCTGTTCTGCCAGTCAAAGGAGGTGACGCAGACCCCAGTCTTTGGATAGAAATAAAGGACGATGGACAGGTTTTGATTACTTGTCATCGTTCAGAAATGGGACAACAAACTTGGACATCAATGGCCCAAATCGTGGCTGATGAGCTCGAAGCCGATTGGAATAATGTTGCAGTAGTTCAAGCCAAAGGAGATGCCAAATACGGCGATCAAAATACTGATGGTTCAGCCTCTGTCAGACTGAATTTTCATCGACTGAGAATGGCTGGAGCCGCGATGAGAACAATGCTTGAAAGAGCAGCTGCATTGGCATGGGACGCAGATCCAAGCCTTTGTAGTGCAAGTTTAGGCTACGTTTATTTAGCAGAAACAGACACCAAACTAGCGTATGCAGAATTATCAAAAGTTGCAGCTCAATTGCCTTTACCCTCGGAAAACGACATAAAACTCAAAGGGCGAGAAGCGTGGCGTTATATCGCTAAGCCTATCCATTCACTGACGGTACCAAGCATAGTCAAAGGAGAGGGTAAATACGGCATAGACGTTGACATTCCGGATATGGTACATGCCGTGATTGCTCGTCCTCCACAAGTTTTTTCGAAAGCCAAAACGGTGGATGATACCAAAGCATTGAAAGTACCAAATGTAATAAAAACCATTCAGCTTCCTGTATTAGAGGCTCCGGCAATGTTTAAGCCACTCGGTGGTGTTGCCGTTATCGCTAACGATACCTGGTCTGCGATTCAGGGCAGATATGCGCTTGAAGTTGAGTGGCATAATGGACCAAATGCGCAATACAATTCAGAATCATTTCGACAAGAAATGATTGCTACCGCCAGAAAATCGGGCGAAGTAAAGCGTGAACGCGGTGATGCTCTTAACATCTTGGCAAATAGCAAAAACAAAATTGTCGCCGAATATTATGTACCTCATTTCTCGCAATCACCCATGGAGCCACCTGTTGCAACAGCACATTGGCAAAATGGAAATCTTGAAGTGTGGGCACCGGTTCAAGATCCGCAAACTACGCGAAAAACGCTTGCAGGTTATTTTTCAATTGACGTAGAGAGAGTTACGGTAAATGTCACCCTTCTTGGTGGCGCTTTTGGAAGAAAGTCAAAACCCGATTTTGTGATTGAGGCGGCGTTTCTAGCCAAACAAATTAATAAGCCTGTCAAAGTGACTTGGACCAGAGAAGATGAGATTAAACATGGCTTCTACCACAGTTGCAGTGCGCAAAGGTTCGAAGGAGCTCTAGATAAAAATGGGAAATGTGAGGCTTTTTTACATCGCACGGTTTTCCCAACCATTTTTTCAACTTTTGATCATAACAATCAGCAAGCCCATGACGTTGAGTTGGGTATGGGAGGCTCAGACAACTTATTTGATGTGCCTAATTTAAGACTCGAAGCAGGCAGTGCTATCGCACATGCACGGATTGGTTGGATGCGAGCAGTAGCCAATGTTTATCACGTATTTGGTGTGCAAAGCTTTGCAGCTGAGCTTGCGCATAAAGCAGGTAAAGATCAAAAAGATTACCTGCTAGAGCTGATTGGGCCACCAAGAATAGTCGATCCGACCAAAGAAGGGGCTCCCAATCATTGGAACTACAATGCCACTTTAAATGAGTACCCAATACAAACCGATCGTCTTACAAACGTGACCCAAAAAGCCGCAGAAATGGCAAATTGGGGTCGAACACTTCCCAAAGGTCATGGCCTCGGCATCGCAGCTCATCGATCGTTTTTATCCTACATTGCCACGGTAATGGAAGTGGCAGTTGACGACGACGGGAGTATCGACATTGTTGGAGTGTGGTTAGCAGTGGATGCCGGCACCGTTGTTAATCCAAAACACGTGAAAGCACAAATGCAAGGAGGGACCTTATATGGTCTTTCGCAAGCATTATACGGTGAGATTTCAATGGATAAAGGCCAGGTAAATCAATCAAATTTTCCCGACTACAGGGTAATGCGGATGGACGAAGCTCCTAAATTATTCGAGGTCGAGATCATCGAATCTAATGAAGCTCCTGCTGGTATTGGTGAGCCAGCTACACCACTTGCTGCGCCAGCACTTGCGAATGCTATTTTTAATGCTTCGGGACATCGAATACGGCGATTACCTATGATTGGCCCTACCAACAATACACTTCAGTTTAGTGATTTAACAAAAGAGTCTTAGAAGGGGATTTCAGATGTCAGTTAAACTCAACATTAACGGAAAACAACATACTGTTTCTGCTACTAAAGGAACGCCATTACTTTGGGTACTCCGTGATCACTTAAAAATGCAGGGGACAAAATTTGGCTGTGGTATTGCTCAGTGTGGTGCGTGCACAGTTCATGTGGATGGTGTACCAACACGTTCTTGTGTGACTCCTCATGACAGTCTGAATGGTGCAAAAATTACCACCATCGAGGGGGCGACTGGTAATGCTGTTGACTCGCTTCGTGACGCTTGGGAGTTGTTGGATGTGCCTCAATGTGGATATTGTCAGTCGGGACAAATAATGGCGGCAGCGGCACTACTCGAAAATAACGACAATCCAAACGACGATGATATTGATCAAGCAATGAAAGGTAATATCTGTCGTTGTGCGACTTACGTCACAATGCGAGAAGGCATAAAGGATGCGGCCAAAAAATTGCGGGCTAGATAGTTTGTAAACACAAGCACAACTTGAAGACGATGGTGTCGCTAACGGCGCAATAGTGAAAGTGAATACAAGATCTATGGCTGATCAAATTTACCAAACATATGGCAGGCATTTTGTAATCCTGAAATAGCGGCATTTATGTTTGCAATAAGTCAATGCATGTATAAAAATACAGTTATGACTAGTTTCTTGGGAAATAACTCGGGTGAGAAAGATAATCCATATTGACATGGATTGCTTCTACGCCGCGGTGGAGATGCGTGATAATCCTCGATTAGTGAATCTGCCTATTGCTATAGGTGGAAGTTCTGATAGGCGTGGGGTTATCTCCACTTGTAATTATCCTGCGAGAAAATTTGGTATCCGCTCGGCAATGGCTACTGCTCATGCATTGAAGCTCTGCCCTGATCTTGTGCTGATTAAAGGTCGAATGGATGTGTACGTTGAAGCCTCAAAACAGATTCGAAAAATATTTGAACGTTATACCGATAAAATTGAACCACTCTCCTTAGACGAAGCCTATTTAGATGTAACAGATTGCAAACACTTCTCTGGCAGCGCCACGTTAATCGCAGAAGATATTAGAAAAGCAATAAAAGTCGAAACAGGATTAACCGCTTCTGCTGGAGTGGCGCCCTGTAAATTTGTCGCTAAGATTGCTAGTGATGAAAATAAGCCCAACGGCATTTGCGTGGTGACTCCCGATAGTCTTGATGAGTTTGTGAAAAAGTTGCCCTTGGGGAAAATCCCCGGTGTTGGCAAAGTTACAGTGCAAAAATTGCATAATTTGGGGTTGTACACCTGTGAAGATATTCGTAGTTACCCACTAGAACAGTTAATAAAAAAGTTCGGAAAATTTGGCCCGGTGATTTGGAATCGAAGTCATGCCATAGACGATAGAGACTTGAGCCTGTCCCGAGAGCGCAAGTCAGTGGGTGTAGAGCGGACTCTATCTGAAGACCTGCTAAGCAAAAAAGAATGCTTAGAAATGATAGAAACTCTGTTTCCAAAGCTAGAAGAACGTTTAAAAAGTGCCAGAGGGAACACTAAAATTCAAAGCCAAGGTGTAAAATTAAAGTTTAGCGATTTTCAACAAACTACAGTCGAGCACCGATGTCAGGAGCTCAACAAGCACTATTTTGTTGAGTTGATTGATGAAGCCTACGAACGAAAAGCGGATAGGGGAATTCGTCTTGTTGGGCTGCATGTCGGTTTACCAGTTCAGTCAAATTTTAGACAACTTACGCTGCCATTTGATTTGTCAAAATAAGCTTGCCATAGCTCAATTAGTTTGTAAGCATTCTTAGAAAACCAGAAAACCAGAAAACCAGAAAACCAGAAAACCAGAAAACCAGAAAACCAGAAAACCAGAAAACCAGAAAACCAGAAA
>CANNDC010000010.1 GCA_947503265.1 uncultured Alteromonadaceae bacterium | reverse complement strand
TTCGACACCTTTATCAAAACGGGTAACTCTCTACTTTTCAAGAAGATATGTCAGATCTAGTCGGAACTAATACACTTCAGTTGCGCCAAAAACTCCTTGTTTCGGCATAACTGAAGCGGGCGTTGAACGTCTGCTGTTTGCCTGGTTATGCCACTCAACAATGTTTGTGAGGCTTCAAAGTACGTGGAGCTACTCCTCAGCCGGACTTGCAAATTAATTAGTTCAAAGATCATTAGAAGTTGATCAACCCCAAACTCAGGGTCGCACTGACGCACAACACAACTTTGTCCCTAAAAGTAATCTTTTAAGCCTAGTTTCTACTTTTGAACTCTCCGTCTAGGGATGTTCTTACTTGGCTATTAACTATGACCTCAATATCTCCAATATCGCCCTTGGAACCGTCATTTCCGGAAGAGCCAGCATTTCCTGAAGAACCGTTTGAACCGATCCTGCCTGCTGAACCACAAGGCCCGTTCAATGCACCTTCGGCACCTCCTGAGCCTGCATTACCGCCAGTTCCGCCTGAACCTGATGAACCGGGTAAACCACCTTTGGTAATAATTGTAAGTGAGCCAGTTATTGATTTTGATTCTATGAATACGGAGCCGCCATTACCACCATTTCCGGCGTTGCCTCCGGAACCACCGTCACCTCCACTACCACCATTGCCACCTCTTCCTGGCCCACTTTTACAGTTACCTATACCACCGATGCTAAAACCAGCAGATGATGGAGAACCTTGCCCTCCATTTCCAGCGTTACCTCCATTTCCTCCTCGTCCACCATTTCCGCCATTTTGTCCCCTGTTGGATACAATGATGTTCGCTGCGATATCGTTGGCAACGATTTTTATATTTCCTGCAGATTGCCCTGTTTGGCCAGATCCACCGTTACTTCCACTTCCACCATTCCCTCCAGCTTGACCAGAACCACCATCTCCGTGCTTTCCACTGCCTCCATTATTGCCATTGTTACCACTTTGCGCGCGACCAGGGGCAAAAGCACGGATTTGCGCGCTCCCACCAATTAAATTGTTCACTTTGAGAGACACATCAAAACCGTTCGTAACCACTTCTCCCGTGAACTCATAGTCAGCCCCCGGATCGTCTATGATAAGTGGGGCGTCAAGAGAAACAGCTGCAATTTTTTTAACTGGTGCTTTTACAATTATTAATTGTTTCTTTTGAATTGACTTGTTTCCATCACTAGCTAGAACTTTTATTTCATACTCGCCTGGAGTAACGAAATCAAAATTGTGGGAATTTAAATTTCCTGCCGTTTGCAGTTCATCGTCCAGGTACCAAGATAGCATTATGTCATCATTATCTGGGTCAAAATAGTTTGCATTGGCAACTACTTTTAGAGGAGCATCGCCATTTGTAGTACTTAGTTCTATGTTTAACTGTGGTGGTTCATTGGTTAAACCTTGAATGATATCCGGAACCAGCCCAACTGTAGCGGCAAGTACACCTCCTCCGATTAATACACCAATAATAATTTTCTTCATAAAAAGTCCTTGTTGCTCAAAGTGTGCTTCTGGCCGGAAGATTTTGGCTCCTAAGTGTTAAATATACCAGCGCCAGAATGGTGTAAGTAACTAAAATACTAAATTCAGCTCGTTCAAATAACCATATTTATTGGCGCTGTACAATAACTCGTAATACAAGAATATTAAGAAAGTGCTTTCAAACTAAACATTCTCTCACCGTCCGCTCATTGCAGTTAACAGTCTAAAAGTTGCCTGACAAAAGCGGAAATTTAGGGGATGCGTCACTCTTGAGAGTGAGCAAACGGAGGCAAACATTAAAATTGATTTCAAGTGGCCTTAGGTTGTACGATAAATTGCGAGGTCTCACTAATAAACCTGTTGGATTTACATATAAGATGAACGAGCATGCTAAATGGATGTGGAACTTATTGGGTGCGGCTATTTCAGCGGCGGCTTTAGTTAGTTTAATTCAAGGCAGATTCGACGTAGAGCTTTCTGAAGTTTTTTTACTCTATTTGAATTATTATCGTGATGTTTCTTCTACTCTACTAGGATTTGTACCAAGATTGTTTAGTTGGTCTTTGCCTTCATGGTACGTAGATATTGGATGTATCGTGGGTATGGTTACTGCCAATGTTGTAAAAACGAATAATACCACCAAATCTGTAGCATCAGAGGCTCATAAAGAAAGTCCGGGACCATGGTGGTCCGATATATTGGCAATTTATTTGTCTATGTTATTTGTTCCTCTTGGTGTTCTGGTCACATCAATTTATGTCTACAGAGCGATTTATGACGTCTTGCACTATCGAGAGTACCAAGAGAACGGAATTGGCGAATTTTCGAAATGGGCAGCGGTTTCACTAATAACTCTAGTAAAGTATATCGGGTTAACTTTAGTGTTGACCGTGGCATTTTTTGTGGCATCTGGAAAATTAAGTCCTTAAGTGCGTATTTCGGTAAAAACATGCATAACTTTATCTGTAATCTATAAAATTTACGCTCTATCACAAAGATGCATGGCAAGAATTGAATTAACGGTTCATTCACTGAAATAAAATGATTTTTCCGTTTATTGCTACACCATAAGTCGCATAGATAGCAATTACGACCAAAAATATAGTTAATATGAATCTTATTAAAACCCTTGTGTTTAATGTCGACTCCATTCGAAATAACATTTCGTCTGAACAGTCTTGGATGAAATCACTTGGAAACTCTTTGTAGAGCTTTGACACGTTCTTGAAGGCGTCGACACCGAAAACACCTAGAAAAACGATAAATAGTATACCTTGCTGTAGATACGAATCCTGTAATTGAACACCCATTAGTTTTACAACTATTGAAAAGAAGATCATCGCCAAAGACCAAGATGCAAAAGCATAGGCTATGCCTGACAAATAAATAAAATTTTCAACAAAACATCGTCTTTTAAAAACTTTGGTTTCAATTATGTTGCGAACATTAGTTTCATGGTGTGTCAAAGGCTTTCCCTATTCAAACAATGACGATGTCAATATATTACGTTCAGTCAATTAAAATTGTCAAATAGCGAAGCGACTCATGTTTTGACAGTTTAATGTCCGCAATTTGTCTTTTTGTGCCAGTTGAAAGAACCAGTGGGACTGAAAAGTACGTGATGCGGTCGTTGAAGCATTAAGATTCTAATGGCGGCAATGGGCCAATAGCGGAAATTGGATGGTCAAGTTGGATTCTTCAACGCCCAATCGCTAGGTTCAGATAGCGCTAACAGAGGAGCGCTGGCTCTAATATCGATACTAGAAAGTAAACCATATAATAGATCGTTTAAATTGTGGGCATTAAGATAGTGCCATACAAACATATCTAGAGAATCGATTTTACCTACAAAGCTATATGCTTCTTTTATATCTGAGTGATTGAGGAGCTTTTCGACGAATACGTAATTTTTAAATACGGGTAATGAATTATCTGCTTCAGCCTCACTTTTTGCTTCAGAAACTGCTTTTTCTAGAACTGCCTCATCAATTGATGCTTCCCTTTTCAAGATTGACACTGGATCTATATCGCCCAGCGCATGACTTAGATAGTTGAAATACATATCTTGCCACTGCATTCTGACTATGCCTTTTTGAATGTCTTCATTCATGGCTTCAAGTAGCTCATAAAAATTAGTTGCTAGATTAGAAAGCAGAGTTATTGACTTGTTTAGATTCTTTAAGTCGCTCTTCTGACCAACTTCCATTTCGTTAATAACCGAAACCATTTTTTCTAGCTGTGACTTTGCTTCTGTAGCTATTATTGTCTGTCTCTGCTGAATTCTGCTCTTTCGGAATTGAGCGTAGGCCAAAATAAAAGCTAATGCAGTAGCTATTTGTGCAATACCATTAATGAGGTCTAAAAACGTTATTTTGGCATTGGAGTCGTATCCATTTACGATCCCAGATATAACGCAGGCCCCATAGGTGATATAGGCTGTGGTCATAATAACTATACAAACCAACCCCACTAGATCAAGCGATACAGGTTTTATATTGGACTTTTCAAATAGCACGATGCTAGTTCCTTGCTACCGTTTAACGCCCTAATCAGCTGACGTGTCAATGCTCGACTGAATTTGATTGTTAGCGGTTGCTTTGATAGCGTCACGATGGAAACCTTGGGCTGATACTGCGAATACAGCAATTCCACTGACAAAAATGTATATATCTATCCCTGAAATTAACTGCTTAGCTTCAGGCCAAAATATTCCCACAACTAGGAAGATACCGCACACGATACCACTAGCTTGAAACACTGCATTTATCATTACAGCATGACTGAATTCATTTTTTGTCTTCCAGCAACGCCAGCTGTAAACCGCAATAAAAATAAGCCCTAAAATTGCAGAGGGAATCAAAATCACCTTATCCACGACGCTGCCCCCCACGTGGAGGATTGTTCGACGGAGGTTTAGGCCCTCTTTTACTGTCATTCACCGACTCCCCCAAAAAAGCCCCAACTATACCACCAATAATTGCTCCCGCAGGTCCACCGATAGATGCGCCAAGTATCGCCCCACCAACAGCTGACCCCGTAGTTCGAGTATTTTCTTCTTCTGAACGTTTATTTTTATCAGTCATGTTTCTTCCTTTGAAATACAGCTAACAGTTTTTGCTGATACCTTATAGTAACATCCGTTCCCACTGAAAAACTATATTGCGTGTTTTCTTGGGAAGGGGTAAATGTCTGCAATATACAAACCAGACATTAAGGCACAAACAACCAGATAACCGCGTCTGACCAAAGCCGGAAGTCAGAAATCACATCATAGTGCGTCCGCTCCTTGTCTAAACCTGACTAAATTTCAACAATGCGTTTTTCAATTTTTAAAAAGTCTGAGAGTCCGCTTTGCGAACAAACCAGCACTTTAACTTAGCTTAATTTTTCAACAATCCAACCCACTTTTGAACAAAACAGACACATTGCCACGGTGCAAGAAATAGCTGTTTCCAACCTTAGAATATAGACAGCCGAAAAATGTTAACAGGTCAAGCTTGGGAATTACTTAAAGAAGAGTTACGAGTTACAGAACGTTATTATAATCAGTATGAGCATAGAGTGTGCTCGGTGGCTGCCAATGTTAGTCAAATAAATTGTGAGAATATATCAACGGCCTCTAAATTGAATTAGCTGTAAACGAATTACAAAGTAAAATTTTGTCGACCTTTAATAAGAAGAAGTCGAGAATTATTTTTCTGAGTCTAAAACGCGGGCTAATTAATGCTGAAGCCTACTTAACCTGCACTATGGATTAGAAATTAGCTAACAGCTAACCCGCAAGTTGTCATCCGTATTTCAGGTTATTTAAGATAGTATTTATCGTAAAACGTATAGACCCAAGTAGGGCGATAAATAATCAGTAGAGTAATGGTCATACCGTTTAACATGCCCTCTGAAAACAGCATCAAGGGAATCAATTGGATGTAGTTATCATAGACAATTTGCCACTCATATAGTCCGTCTAAATAGTAATATCCACCCAGCAATATCATTTTCAATGCAATCATTAACGCACCGCAAAGAAAGGCACAAACAAAAACATAGATAAAGAAGTGTTTAGGAAGCTTATGGAACGTAAAACTATAGATTAAGTAGCTTACAACAATGGGAATTCCCACGCCGACTACACCGTTAACTCCGAACATTTGCCAACTGTCGTAGCCTGTTAAAGTAGACACCAACAATGCAATGAAACCACTCAATAACGCCCATCTCATTCCCAATACGAGAGTGAGTGCAGTTAACCATAAAAAATGAACATCTAATCCGTCAAAAATTCCCACCCTAAACAACCAAAGTGCAAATACACTAACGGAAGCTCCCAATACGAGGTGTTGTGTTTTCTTGTCGGTGGAAAACTGTGCAAGAGGCAGATCTCTCAAAACAAAGATAGTGCTAGTGAGGTATGCTATCCATGCAATAACCTGCAATATACTAATATCAAACATAACCTATTCGTACTTTGCCCAGATAGGAGCATGGTCAGACGGTTTTTCAATACCACGCAGCTCATAGTCAACATCAGCGGCCAAGAGCTTCTGATGCAACGCATTGGTTGCCAGAATCAGGTCAATGCGTAACCCTCGGTTATCGTTAAACCCTTTAGAGCGATAATCAAACCAGCTGTATCTATCTGTGCTGTCAGGATTCAAACTTCTGAATCCATCATTGAACCCCCAATCTATTAAGGTGTTCAGCCATTCTCTTTCTTCAGGTAAAAAGCTACATTTACCTGTTTTTAGCCACCTTTTCTTGTTTTCCTCACCTATTCCAATATCCAGATCAGTGTGTGAAATATTCACATCTCCCATGACAACAATATTGTCGTCCGGACTATGGCTGTTAGTTAAATATTGCATCAAGTCTTGGTAGAATTTTCGCTTAGCAGGGTACTTGTTTTCATGTGACTGATTCTCGCCTTGGGGAAAATAGCCATTTAATACGCGAACACTTTCACCATTTGGCATTGGATAATCAACCATAATCATCCTTCTCTGGGCATCTTCATCATCAGTGGGAAAGCCATATTGCACGTTCAGCGGCTTTTCTTTGCATAACATCGCCACGCCATAGTGTGCTTTTTGTCCATGAAAATAGACGTGATAACCCATCGCTTCAACATCTGCAATTGGAAACATGTCGTTATGTACTTTTATCTCTTGTAAGCCAATCACATCTGGTTGATGTTTGTCGATAAGCGCTTGCAGTTGATGAAGTCGTGCGCGAATACCGTTGATATTGAAAGAGATAAATTTCATGTCATGTCCATGTTTTAAAAAGTGCGCTGAGTTTATCAAATATAGGTTGATGTCAAAACTGATTTTGTTGGTTTAAATTAGCTTGAATCAGCTTGGTTACCTACTGAAAATCAGGTTAACATAGTTGCTTGATATTTCTTTCCCAAGGACAGTGAGTGCTGCATCTGGTTCAATCAAACAAAATGGAGGTGTTGGAAGCCCATTTAGTTGCAATTATTGAGCAAAATGCGAGTTCAAATTCGGATTTATCCAATATTCTGACAGCAGATACTATCTTAGTACAAAGTCCGGGAATGGCTCAGTGGTTAAAAATTTGCTTGGCTGAATCCTTAGGCATTGCTGCCAATTTTGAATTTCCCTTACCATCTAGCTATATCTGGAGTTACTACAGCAAATATGTAGACGATTTGCCGCAAGTCTCTGCCTATTCCAAAGGGAACATGGCGTGGAAAATATTAGCCATTCTTCCCAATCTCATTTCGCGCCCTGAATTCGCCGAAATTAAACAATATTTAGACAACGACACTGGATTGAAAAGTTATCAATTGAGTCAAAAGATTGCAGATGTATTTGATCAATATTTGATGTATCGCCCGGAGTGGGTTTTGGCATGGGAACAGGGTCAAGATCTGTTGCCCGATGCCAAAGTAGAGCTACATCCATGGCAACCTCTATTGTGGCGGGAACTGGTTGCGAAAACCAAAGCCCTTGGTGAATCTTCTCATCATCGCGCAAACTTGCATGAAACCTTATTGTCTTTTCTTGATGCTGAAACTAGCCAGCCTAAGGCGTCTCAAAAGCCCCTTTATGTTTTTGGTATCTCTGCTTTACCGCAACAACAGTTAGATATTCTGAAACGCATCGGGCGTTATCGAGAAGTGTATATTTTCTGGTGTAACCCCAGTCAACATTATTGGGGTGATATGGTGGATGAGAAATATCGTGCTAAAGCTAAACTAAAACAACAAAACGAAAATCTACCTGAACAGTTTTTGGAAAGTGGTAATCCGCTACTGACATCTTGGGGTAAGCTAGGCCGAGATTACCAAGAAATGTTGCTTAACATTGAAGTTGAACAACACGATTTATTTGTTGAAGTGCCAGCGAAGTCGATGCTGCAAAACTTGCAGAACGAAGTCTTTGATTTAACGATGCGGCGCTCCAATGCACCTCTTTCTGCGGAGGAGCTATTGACCAACGGCGTTGAGTTTCCAAAAATTGAAATTAACACAGACGATGACTCGATTCAGTTTCATCGTTGCCATTCCAAGGTTCGGGAACTGGAAGTATTACATGATTTTCTGTTGCAGCAATTTAATGCTGACGCAAATTTAAAACCCGGTGATGTCATCGTGATGATGCCAGATGTAGCGAGTTACGCACCTTATATTTCGGGGGTATTTGGATCCGTAGATGCATCTTTATACATACCCTTTGCTATTTCGGACAGAAATGCAGCGCAGGAATCGAAGATTATAAAGAGCTTTGTCAGTCTTATTTCATTGCACCAAAGTCGACTAACACTTTCCGAACTGTTATCGGTTCTCGAAGTACCCGCCATTCAACAAAAATTTGAAATAACTGATAAGGAATTTGAAGTCATTCGATACTGGTTGATTGACGTCGGAGTGCGATGGGGATGGGACAGTGAGGATAAGTCTCGATGGAACATTCCTGAACAATCGCAGAACACCTTGCTATTTGGATTGACGCGTTTGCTTGCAGGGTATGCGTTGAACAACGATAGCCTGCTAAACGGTAAAGATAGTCTTATTTCACCTTACGTTGAGATTGAAGGACAACAGGCCCTAGCGCTAGGGAAACTCTATTCGTTTTGTGAAAAGCTTAATCAAACTCTACGTTACTGTCAGCAAACCGCTAACTTGCAAGACAAAGTTGATGCTGGACTGCAGCTAATCGAATCTTTTTATCTGGTAGATGAAAACGAGCAAGTCTATATAAATCAATTGCGTCAAACCCTCGAACAAATTGCCCTTCATCAACACCAATATTCTGAAGATATTGGTCAGGATGTGTTCGTCAACGAAGTGACTCAAAATCTTGATGATAAAGGCGTTGGACAGCGATTTTTGGCCGGTAGCGTGAATTTCTGCACACTGATGCCCATGCGCAGTATTCCCTTTTCTAGAGTATGTTTGCTGGGGCTAAATGATACAGATTACCCACGAAAATCGATGCCAATTGGATTCGATTTAATGTTAAATTCGAATACGAAAAGGGGAGATCGCTCAAGACGATTTGATGATCGATATTTGTTTCTGGAAGCGATTCTATCCGCTCGACAACAACTATATATTAGTTACTTGGGGTACAATATTCGGGATAATTCGGAGTGTATTCCGTCTATCTTAGTAAGCGAACTGCTCGATTACTGTCACCAGACATATTGCTTGGAAGGAGACTTAGAAAAGGCTCCAGAGGTTACGCGTAACCAAATATCTGCTCATCTTCTACATTCTCATGGCTTGCAGCCATTCTCTCCTCGTTACTTCTCTGAGTCTTTCCTCAACTTACGCAGTTTTCAAGCAAAGTGGTTAAATGTTTTGAAGACCCATGAGTCGAAACAACAAGAATCAGGTTCTGAATTTTATGATGTGAGCCTTGCTTCGCCATTTGAATCTATTGTCGATACTGATAATTTTGAGTTGGACCGACTCCTTGCTTTTTTATTGAATCCCGCCAAAGGTCTGTTCCAACAACGTTGGAAAACGAGTCTGCAATTGTTCCACGAAGAAATTATCGATGATGAACCTTTTTCTTTAAATGCATTGGACAGATATAAACTCGGTGAACAGTTATTAGACGAATACATATCGGGTGCGCAAAGTAGAGAAAAGAGCCAACTGAATCAGTCTGACTTTACCGAAAACCTCCGAGCTCAAGGTGCCTTACCCTATGGCGTGATTGGCGAAACTAGCTTAGAAAATATGCTTGCTCACACTGATGCTTTGTTTGAAGCAATTGAAGAATACGTTATTGGCAACACCAAATCGAAGCAAGAAATACAACTTAATATCGATGGCATTAATCTTGTTGGTTGGGTCGATAATATCTATAACGGTGATCTTATATTGGTTAGAAGCGGTGACATAAGAGCAAAAGACAAATTTACGCTTTGGGTCAATTGGTTGTGCCTTTGTGCTCAACGTGATTGTTCAAATCATCGTTCTCGTTTCCTTGGCACTAAAAAACCGTATGCACTACAAGCTTTGTCTCAACAAGATGCAATGCAGCAATTAACGGCATTGATGGTGTATTGTGAGCAGGGATTATCAGCACCTTTGCACTTTTATATCGAGACTGCTTACATTTGGGTGACTAGCGGCGACAGGAAGAAAACTCAGGATAAATTTGTCGGTAATGATTTTAGTAGAGGTGAGGGGAGTGAGCCAAATATTGCTCGATTGTGCCCTGATTTGAACAGGGTATTCGAACAGTTTGACGAGGTTAGCCATAGTATTCTGGGTAGCATGATCGCCCACGAGGTGAAGCCTTGAATCCTCTCGATAGTTTTACCTTTCCGCTGCAAGGGGCGTCACTGATTGAAGCCAGCGCTGGCACGGGCAAAACTTACACGATCGTAAATTTGGTTTTACGTCTATTGATTGGGCATAAATGCCGAGCGTTGACGATTGAGCAAATTCTGGTGGTGACCTTCACTAATGCAGCTACGTCTGAATTGAAAGATCGCATTCGTTTGCGTATTCAGTCTGCTTATTTAGACTTTTATCGCGGTGAGAGCGAAGAAGATTTTATCAAACAGTTGATTGGTGATATCGACGACTTAGCACAGGTTTGTGAGCGCCTAAATTTAGCCATGAAACAGATGGACGAAGCTTCCATATTCACCATTCACAGTTATTGCCAACGGATGCTAACTCAGTATGCGTTTGAAAGTGGCGCTGTCTACAATGAAAAGCTCGAAGTTGATGAGTCAAAGTGGTTGGAGCAAGCGGTAAACGATTACTGGCGCAAAAGTATCGTGCCTTTAACGGGTCATGAAATACAACAGATAAACTTGTTTTGGAAGACACCGGAAGACCTAAAGTCAAGCTTATTGCCTTTTTTAAGCCAAAATATCTCTGAACCTTCTAGTCAAAATGCTAGCCAAAATGCCAATCAAAATGCTGAACTGGCTCGTGAATCTGCCCGTAACCTCTTAACAGTTCTTGAGCAGACTGTTTACGAGGTAAAAAGGTGGTGGCTAGACTCAAACGTCAGTGAGACGTTACAAAATGCCAAATTAAAGAAAACCACTAAATTGGGTAAACCTGCTCTCTATGCTCAAATGGATGCATTTTGCAATGGTGACTCTCTTATCAGCCCTTTTGCTAAGACGGGCTGGTCAGATTTATTTCCGGACAAGTTAACCTCTGCTTGTTCAGCTGCGAGCCCTGATTTATCTCTTTTGGATTTTTCTCGTTTTGAAGAGTTGCAAGCTTTGAGCGAAAAGGTAAAAAAGCAATTTATTAATGCCTATTTCACTCATGCATTGCAAGGGGTAAAAGCAAACCTACAGCAGCACAAACAGTCATTGGGTTTACTTGCACCTGATGATCTTTTGCAGCGTATGCACAGGGCGCTGTCTAACCCAAATGGCAGCAAGCTTCGAGACCTTATTTGTGAGGCTTTCCCCACCGCCCTGATAGACGAATTTCAAGATACGGATTCAATCCAATTTGATATTTTCAGTCAGATTTACTTGCGAAGTGAAAGTGTCCGAAGTGAAAGTGTTCAAAGTAAAAGCGACGGGCCCAATCAATCATCTTGCTTAGTTATGATCGGCGATCCCAAACAGGCGATTTATGGTTTTCGCGGCGCTGATATCTATACCTATTTGTTAGCTAAAGAGGTAGTTCCTGCGACTCGACACTACACACTTACCCAAAATTGGCGGTCGCAAGCATTGCTGGTTGAGGCTACCAATACCTTGTTTGCCAATAGCGAGCATGGTTTTCTATTTGATGACCAAATTCCCTTTATGCGAGTAACAGCCGCGAAACCCGAAGCCAGCCTGTATTTTCAAGATGAAAGACTAGCAAGTTTGCATTTTGCGCATGTAGAAAACGATAACCAGGCATTGGCAAATGGGGGGACGGCAAATGGGGTGACAGCAAATAAAACCGCACATGGGGTGTTGGCAAATGACATGGCTAAGCAGTTGGTGACTATGCTTACTCATGGCCATATAAAAACTGCAAATAAGCCGGATCGTAAGGTTGTTGCTGGAGATTGCTGTATTTTGGTTAGAGATCGAAATGAAGCGACTCTTATTAAGCAAACGCTCACCGAATTAAATATCGCTAGCGTGTTTTTAGCTCGCGAAAGTGTTTTTAGTAGCCGAGTAAGCCGCGATCTGTTTGTTATATTGAGTGCGATAGCCGCGCCTACAGACGAGAGAAAACTCAGAGCAGCTTTGCTGACTACATTGCTAGGTTTTACAGCATCAGAAATAGAGAAGGTGTTTCTTCAAGACAATGAATGGCAGCCGATTGTTGAACAGTTTTTCATCTGGCATCAGATGTGGCAGCGCAGTGGCGTGATGATCACCATCAACAGTGTAATGTCAAAGTTTGAGGTGTATAACAAATCAGCTAAACAAGGCAATATTGTTGGCTTGCGCGAAATTACGGATTTACGTCACTTAACGGAAATACTGCAACATCAGAGCGATCTCATTGCCGGGCAAAACCAGCTTTTACATTGGTTTGCTGAACAGTTGGCCGAGCCAGACCATAAAAACGAAAGTCAACAGTTACGCTTAGAGTCAGATGCCAACTTGGTTCAAATCGTTACCATGCATGCGTCGAAAGGTTTGGAGTTTCCAATCGTATTTGTGCCATTTGCTGCTGCGTTTCGCTTGAGTAAAAATGCGATATTCCATGATCAGAATCAGCAATTGGTTGCCGATTTCACCAAACAATCGAGCAATTTAGAGTTGGCAGATCAAGAGCGGCTTGCTGAAGATATTCGACTATTTTATGTGGCCGTAACAAGGGCGATTTACCATTGCTCAATCGGAATTTGGAATCCTCCTGCAACACCCACCTCCAAGCAGTCTGCGCTATTCAGCACTGCTCTGGGCAAAATTCTGTTAAAGGGTAGTGATGCTCCCACCAATAATGCGATCACTAAGCGAATATGGGCATTGGCAAGTGACAAGGATATCAGTTATCAAAAGCTGTCTTTGGCTGAACCCGTTATTGAACCTTATCAGGCCGAGAAATACGATGAATTGAAGACGGACTATACCGCAGAGAAGCTACATAAAAAAATTGTCAGAGATTGGCAACTGACCAGCTACTCAGCTATTGCCCGTGAGCAGGGTACCGTTGAATATGATGTGTTAGAGGGGGATAAACCAGGCCGAGATGAGCGTGAAAGTGCGGTTGATTTTGATCCACAAGGGGCGAACGAAATGTCTCGATTCACCTTTACCAAAGGAGCACAAGCTGGGTCATTTTTGCACGGCGTGCTGGAGAACATTTGCTTTAGTCATCCACAAGACATTGAATCAACCATCCTTCAACAAAGCCAATGGTATGGGATTGAGGAAGAATGGCTGAGCCTTGTGAGAGATTGGGTGCTGGATTTAATTCGTGCACCGATCAATCAAGATGGCCTGTCACTACACAAATTGTTGCCCAACCAAGTGAATGCAGAAATGGAGTTTCATATCCCGTTAAAGTCTGTTGAGGTAAGCGCATTTAATAAATTGGTTAATCAAGTTTTCAAAACAGCGACCCGTCAGTATGGCTTTGAAAAGCTTAATGGCATGCTCAAAGGTTTTATTGATCTGACTTTCGAGTTTGAAGGTCGATTTTATGTTGCAGATTATAAATCCAATTATCTGGGAAATGACTTCCATGACTACAATCTTAATAACATGGAAAAAGCCATGGTAGAGCATGACTATCACTTACAATCTCTGCTTTACATTGTCGCCTTGCATCGATATTTACGTGTTAATTTAACCGGCTACGATTACAAAACTCATATAGGTGGCGCTTACTATCTATTCTTGAGAGGCATGTCTGCTGATTCAGCAAATACCGGAAGTTATTACTACTTGCCTGAAGAGAGAGATGTCTTAGCCATGGATAAACTCTTTTCTAATGAGCAAATTAACACTGTTGATGAAAACGCCACTCAATTGGATTTATGGTAATGGGTGTGGAAGATGAGCAATTGAAGCAAGATTTATCTTTGTTTGAATTTAGAGAATATTTTGAACAGCAAATCACACGTCTTGATCTACAAGCGATTGACGTCGCTTTTGCTAGTTTTGTTTATGTACATGAAAAATCAGAGCACATTCGAGATGTGGTTAGTTTACTGAGTGGCTATGTTAGCAAAAAGCTCAATAATCAAGACACTTGTCTTGATATAACCAAATTGCCATTGTCAGTGTTAGATGTGCTGGAGCTTAAACATCATCAGCAGTTGATCGATATTATTAGCCAATCGAGCTTAGTGACTATTGTCGGTCAAGAAGAAAGCAACGGTACGTCTACTGATCTTCCGTTAGTGTTCGACAATGGGGGGATGTACCTGCAACGCTATTATCGTTACGAAGTAGCGCTAGCGAATATGATCATGCAACGTATTTCAAATACCAGTAGTTTGAATACAGATGTATCGAAAAAACTGTTTGAACAACTATTTACAACAGGTACGAATGATCAGATTGATTGGCAAAAAATAGCGGTATGTATCGCGGCGACAAGAAGATTCACAATGATTACGGGTGGGCCAGGTACTGGCAAGACAACCACGGTAGCAAAGTTGCTGTGTTTTCTACACGAGCTAGACAAAGCTCGCGATAAAGAACTTAAGGTTCAGTTAGTTGCACCAACTGGAAAAGCTGCCGCAAGATTAACAGAGTCCTTACACAAAGCACGTGAAGGGCTGCCCGAGTCTTTGCAATCTGCATTAAACGTGGAGTCTGGCACCATACATAGATTGTTAGGAAGCCGTCCAAATAGTATTTTCTTCAAACATAATCAAAACAATCAATTACATATTGATGTGTTAATCGTTGATGAAGCTTCAATGGTCGATTTGCCGCTAATGTGTAAACTTCTTGAAGCGCTGCCAAACTCTACTAGAGTGGTTTTGCTGGGTGATCCCAACCAGTTGGCATCGGTAGAAGCAGGTAGTGTGCTTTCTGATATTTGTTATGCCGCAACATCTTCAACAGGAAGTGTGCAATATAATGATCAAACTCTCTCAACCATAGAAGAATCTTGTGGCCAGTCACTGCCAAGTCAATATCGCGATAATCAATCTACTTTATTGCAAAACTCAATAGTGACACTATTGGAAAGTCATCGATTTACGTCAGAAAGTGGCATAGGTAAATTAGCTGCAGCGGTAGTTGCGGGTGATGCACAAGGGGCGTTAAGCATTTTGCAGCAAGGTTGCGCCGATATTGAATGGCAGGCTTTGAACTCGCAAGGTCAAGAATCTGAGAGCCCAACAGATGTTCGTTTGAAACGTTTGGTATCACCTCGTGTCAAATCTATGTTGAGCTATTTCAAAGCAGCGGTTACGGGGGATATTGAGCTGGCGTTTGAGTTACTCCATCAAGAGCAAATACTGTGTGCCCAGCGCAACGGGGTTTGGGGTGTAGCAGCAATTAATACAGCCATGGAGTCGGAGCTTGCAAAGCAGGGTGTTGTCGATCTTAGTCATCGAGACTATGCAGGTCGACCAGTAATGTTGACAGAAAATGACTATAGCCTGGGATTGTTTAATGGTGATATTGGTATCGTGATTCCGGATAAACAACTAGCAGGCCTCAACAAGGTGTGGTTTAAAATGCCAAGTGGTGAGTACAAAGGATTCTTAGTCAATCGTCTGCCTGTACATGAAACGGTTTACGCTATGACGGTGCATAAAAGCCAAGGATCCGAATTTGCCAAGGTGTTTCTTTGTTTGCCTGAGTTCGACTCTGGCAGCGGAGCAAAAGGAGCCAGTAGAGAATTGTTCTACACGGGGCTAACACGCGCTAGAGAGAATTTCGTATTATTCGCACAGCAAACCACACTTATGCAGTGTCTAGATAGAGCGTGTGAGCGAAGCAGCGGGCTGGCTAAACGCTTTACTGGCCTTAATTAACCATATGCTATTCTTTTGATACTCCCCTGAGCATATTCGCGCTGTTTGTCACACTGGCAATCGTACCTAGCACGCCAGCCATTGAAGCTGCAATTATGTAAATGGATTCTCCGGAGGTCAGCGCGATTCCGCCAATTACCAGCAATATCATTACACCTAATGGTAGCTTGTAGTTTTTCCAAATACCTGCTTCACCATGACTAACCAATTGATTTAAGGCAGCGCTAGTTTCAGCATTCAACACAAAGTGAGCAAAACTGCGGTTGACGATTTCAAGGTTTCCTTTTCGAACGGTAACCAAGCCGTTTAGTGCCAAATGTTCAATCATTTGTGTATTTGCAGGATTAATGCGCTGTTGTTTAGCCAAGTTCAGTAACGCAAGTTTCTCTGCGCTGGAACACGACTCCCATTTGAAACGATAAAGTGCATCGGCGTTTAACAGCACGTAATTGATAGTTGTCCAATTGCTTTCTTGAAACAGGTCTTCATTGCGCTTAAGAATTTGTGACCAGCCTTCTATGGGCGCGGCTTTATCGTATGGCTCTTCTAGAAATTGTAATTCGGGGAAGGCTTCCACTTCGCTTTCAAGCAATTCCCAATCGATACCGTATTTAAAGTTTTCAGGGACACTTACCACGAAATCCATCAAACATTCCGCCCAAGATAGGTATTCGGCATGATCTAACAGTGAGCTTTGGTCGAGTAGGAGAGGGTCTTTCATTTTCACCCGCTGTAAACTGTGGAAACCTGCGAATATAGTGAAACTATGTAATTGACCCGAAAGTGTCAGTGATTTTAACTCCATGATTAAATCTAATAACAGTTGCCTGAACGCCCCTTTTTCCAAGCAAGTATCGATATCCCAAATTTGAACGTTTAGTCGCCCAGAGTCTTGGTCAATATCCAAATTGAGTTTTAAATTTGGCAAAAAGCTATTCTCTCGACTAAAACCTTGCAAACACGGACTCATGTCATACAGTTCATCGAATCCTTGTAGTAAGACTCGGTCTGACTTTTTCGCCTTCTCAACATTGTCTGGTGACATTGATCTTAACAACAAGGCTAACCCAACACCGTTCAGTTTAATCGTGTCGCATTCTATTTTTAATCGCTTGTTGCGCACTTCATATTCCAAAGCTCGCACTGATTCAGTCATCCGGGTAATGTGTTGCATAAAGCGCTCGGGACAATACAATTTGTTCCACAGCAGTCTGGTATTAAATTTAAACCAGAAAATTATGATGAGAATTAGCATTATTGCTTGAGCAAATGTTGCTGCAATCGGGAATATTGGGTTTTCTGCGACAGATACCGAAAATTCATGCAAATCATCCTGAGTTTTTCCCAATAAGTAAGTATTTATCCACTGCCAAATTTGCTCCGTGCCCGTCACGGTTCCCATGGTGGGGAAGTCTTCTGGATGGCTATTGGTCGCAAAATGGTTTTCACAAAGCTTATCGGGCTGACGCAGAGTCTTGTACCAGTCTTCTTCAACCGGTAGCAGAAGTAGTGGATCGATTCTTTTTGACGTAATCGAATTGGGGTAGCGGCTTAATCCAGTGGATACCAGTTCTTTACGTTCATAGTTAAGCCAGTTACAAGCGATTTGTTGATAGTGGAAATCTAAACTTTTTAAATGAGCAACTGCCGTTTTTTGGATATAAACAAAGTGTACTAGGGTCACTATCAACACCGCGGAAATAATCCAAATCGCACCGCGTTTAGATTTTTTAATAGTCAATTCTTGTGTTTTATCGGGAGGAAAACTAAATAGTCCAGCACAACCCCGATACATAATTACCGTGGCAAAAATTAATCCTGCCAAGGGTAACCAAGCAGAATAACGCGTATCTTGATACAACAAATCAATATTCACACCCAGCAAATACAAGGAATAGCTGGCACTCAGCATGAGTGAACTGACGAGTAGCACGAACCGAACGTTTAATTTTGCGGGCAAGCCCAGCTTTTGCTTTAACGCGCTAGTCCAAATGAAATGCCGGATGGTATATATCGCAAACATCATTAGTGCTAGGGATAGGGTAAAAGACACGCTGATAAATAAAAATTGATTGGTCATTAACGATTGTAAGGTGTCATCGGGGTAAAATATAACGATAGCCCAATCGTTAACTGGTGTTGAACCCAATGCAAAGCGCCCTTTTTGACCATGATATAAACCATCAAACAAGCGATTATTCTTATCTCCGTTTTGTTCCAAACCGGCTTTGACCCATTGGCTTATTTGATTTCCGGTTGCGCCAGAGAAATACAGATTTTCAACCAATGACCTTCCAGTATCATTGTGGAACAAAACATCTCCCGAGCTGCGTTCAATTATCATGTAGGTAAAATCGAGAGGAGGTAGTTTTCCCAGTGATAATGAAGGCAACATAACATCTGCACCTATTATGTAATCACTGCCTGTTTGATGATTTTGCTCATATCCGGGTTCGATTAGAGGCATGGATATGGTCGTGCCTCGCGTTCCGTTATTAATATTTAGCAAACGTTGAATATACACATTTTTAAAGGTGGGCTCTTTGTTACCAGTTAGCGCTAAATTCCAACCTTTATGGTCACGAACTTGTTTGTAGTATTCTCGATGAGATAGGTTGAAGGTCGCAGGCAAGGAGTTACTTTCTTGATAATAAATAGAAGGCAACACCGAATTACCTTCACCGTTTAATGCAAACACTGTCAGTATTTTATTCCGCAAAGGCGACTCTGGGGGAGATGCAATGAAGGTTTCAATTGAGTTGTTGGGGACAAGGTTGACGGTTTGTAAAAGAGAATAAAAGTCTAGGGTATCGACATCGGCTTCATTGGTTCTGTAAGCGTTGAGTAAAGTAGAAATGGCTTCTTGGTCTAGTTCGAAGGAGAACGCCTGATCATCATTTGTTCTACTTTTACAGAAATCTTTAGAAGGGTATTGTTTGGTCGATGTCGCCGCACTGCCAACTTGCTCATTGAAGTGACTTAGTTTTGATTCAGCAGAAGCGCAACCATCGACAGAAATATGAGATAGGGCGGATACCACTTTGTCATTCATATAATCTATTTGAGCCGCGCTCGGTTGCCCTCCATCAAGCCCAGATTCCAAGGTTTGCAGTGCATCAAGCAGAGTTTGATAAAAATGCCTATAACCATTTAATTCAGCAAAGACGTCAAACAAATCTTCCGTTATTCGCGTGTTGAGGGAATCAGCATATTGCAAAACCACTTCGTCTTTATTGTTTTGCAACAGTGATTTTTGAAAATAAGCAAGGGATAAAGCAACAATAACGATGTAAAAAAGATAACTCGAAATATTAGTTACGACTCGATGGCTCTTAGTAATCGACTGATTTTTTGGTAATAGGTAAAGGCGTAAAATTGACCACATGAACAATAAGCTAATGATGGTTACGACCAGTAACGAAATATTCCATTGCCCGCTGTCTCTTGCTGCTAGCTTATGTTGTGGCAGTAAACCCACTAAATATAAGCGATCAAGTTTTTCAGTCGCTTCGGTTTTACTTATAGGAGTAGATAAAGAAAAGGGAAAAACATAGACACGGAATTCGCCATAGGAAATCTTCATATCAACGTGATTACTATAGCTAGGTAATTTATTAATGTTGCTCGATTGAGACAATTTAGGGTCGGTAAAATTGAGTTGGAATTGTTTGTTCTTGCGCTGAATTTGTTGATTAATACTACTCATATCGACGATAGATATGGTTCTTTCTCCGCCAATTGTGGCTAAGACGTTGCCTTCCTGATCGGCAAATAGATATTGGCTAAATCCTTTTCTGGGGGAGGGTAAAATATCTTCAAACGCGAGGGTGGCATCGAAATTATTGCTAACAACATTAAGGGTTTGGCCGTTCAACTTATAATCGAATTTAACTCCAGGTTTTTTATCTTTATTAGCGAAGTTATTTCGCGAGTAGCTGGGAAGCAACGAACGAATAGATGAAACACTTTCTCTGAATCTATGCATTCTATCTAATTTGATTAAGTTCTCGTTGAATGAATTTGACGCTTCGTAGAGGACTCGATAATAGTCATGATTGATAGAACGGTCTTGCATATTTAAGACACCGAAATAACCCAGCGCACCCAAAACAAGGAGCAATAAAATACCGTAAACCCAAGTTTTTCGACCAGGCCCTTGTTTGGTTTTTGCTGCTGTTTCCGATGACATAAAGTTTTTCCTCACTTTATTAAGGTATTAAACGTTTAAAAATGCAAGAATTGTGATGAAAATACAGTAAAATTAACCAATTAGAAAATATTTGCGTGGCAAACTCCGAAACTCTCGGTTTTTCTCATGATTTCACTAGCAAGAGATTAAAATGACACAATTAACGTCTGACGAATTCGTCGCAATTAGCAAACTACAACCTGAACCACGTTTTGAGTATGCCCTTGATAAAATTATAGAAAACGGCATTTTGTGGGGCCTGTTTGGAGACAATGGCTGGTTACTTCTTAAGGCCGAAGATGATGCCTGCCTGCCAGTATGGCCAAACGAAGAATTTGCCCAAGCATGGGAAAAAGATGATTTTCCAGATTGTAAGCCCAAACCAATCGAGCTGGCTGATTGGCTTTCTCAATGGCTGCCGGGAATGGAAAAAAACGGTACCTTGGTGCTTATGTTTCCATTGAGTGAAGACGAAGAAGGTATCATGCTGGACGCTTCAGAAGTAGCAGAGTGCTTTGCTGAAACAATAGATGCTAAACAGGAGTAGTTATTTATTGAGCTATTTGCAAAATCTGGCTCGAAAATCTTTTAGCCAATCACAGGAAAAAACACCATTTAGTTGGAAGCTCATGTTACGAGAAGCTGAAGAGCGAATAGCGGTAGTACAAACTAAGCTTCATAATTGTGAGTTTTCCTAATTGATCTATGACAATCATTTTTCTACGATTCAATGATTATCAACAGGCAATTAAAAAATGATAACTCATTGATGGCAAATCGTCATAGCTCGCTTAAAATCAAAATAACAAAGCATCAATTTAAAGAAGAAATCCAATTCTTAGCATCTTTATAACAGTCAAAGAAGCCTCTTTTAAGGCTTGTGTTGTTTAGAATTAGATTTACAGCATCTTTTTGAATTGAGCTTATTGCAACGTATGCCACTTTTTCGCATTTATGGTTTTGACACCAAAGAAAGAATTGTTTTGTATCTTCAATTGCTTCCATTGTTAAAAGCGTATCGTTTCCTAAAAAAATAACTAGGTTCCATTTTCTATTAGGTTGCTCGTCAATCAACGATTGAACTTTACTGTGAACCATTTGGACACCTTCCTTATTGAAGCTTTCTTGCAACTCTAAAACTAAAATATTATTTTCAATTTTGAGGTTAGAACTTCCGTGAGGTAAATACTGCATTGTCGTTATATTTATATATTCCCAGTTTACTAATTATAGTCTGCCCAATAAATTAGCACTGCTAAATTTATTTATATGACTTTATAAATCTTTACTTGAAAAGTAAAAGAACCATAAAAAAGGTGTTTTAGAATTTAGTTAATGCGTTTCTTCGGATAAAACATCATAGTTTACTCTAATTTTAGCGTTAGTTTTTGCAACAACGCAGAGGTATCTTGTAATTCAGATTCAGATATTCCCTCGACTACTTGGTTTACCCAATGACTTTGTCTTTCCATCGCTAGCGTGAAAATTTCTGTTCCTATATCGGTAAGTGAATACAGCTTAGCTTTTTTATTATTTGGGTTATCAATACCTGCTAAGAATCCTTCTTCCGCCATTTCATTGGTTAATCTTTGAATTGATTGTCTCGATTGCCCCATTTTTCTAGCAATATCGGAAACGGTTAAAGGAGTCTCTGAAAATGATAATGCCCCTAACACTTTCCAACGAGCGCTGGTTAATCCTAACTCTTTTACTAATTTATCTCCTTCTTGGATTAACAATCCATTTAACCTGAATACATTTAAAATAATGCTGGTTAACAAGGTTCCTTCGGGGGTATGACTCATTCTGACGCCCTTTCTAAATTCGACAGCTAAATTTAGCCTATTTTACTTTTTAGATAAAACTCAAAGTAGTACTTAATCATTATTAGTCAATTTCCACTAAAATACCCTGACAGCTTTTTCATTGCGGAAAAAGTGGTAAGCAACTCCGCCGTTGTTAAAGCTTCAGCGCCAGAAGCAGCCCATGGTAATTGTTTATGCCATAGTTTCCAAAAAACTTGTTCACCATATTTGGTAAGTACGACAAATTTAGCGCGTTTATGTTTAGGGTTTGAAATAAAACAAATTAACGAGGCCTTCTTCAATGCATCTACAAGGCGTTGAGTAGCTTGGCGAGATTGACCAACAGTTCGTGCAATTTCAGACACAGTTAAAAGTTGTTCTGCTTGAGCAATAGCACCCAATACTTTCCATCTAGCGCTACTTAAGCCAAATTCTTCTGCCATCATATCGCCCTCGGTGTTAAGCATGCCACTGACCTTAAAAATCTCTAAAACAATTTTTGTAAAAATATCTTCCGGTGATTCATTCATAAACAATCCCTAAAAACATATTGACAATATGTTGTCATGTTCCTATAGTTGACATCATGTTGTCAAGTTTTGCTCGGTACTGGAGATAAAATGATACAGAAAATACATCAAATGGCGGCGATTACTGCCTTTTTATGCGTGGTGGCATTCTTTGCTTCAACACTAAGCGCTGAAGTATTTGGCTCAGAAGAGTCAATCATCTTAGTGAAGTCTTTAGTTGTTTTTCCGGGGCTTTTTATTTTGGTTCCGTGCATAGCTGCTGCTGGAGCAACAGGGTTCGCACTATCAAAAACTAAAAAAGGTCGTGTAGTCGATGGCAAGAAAAAGCGTATGCCTTTTATCGCGATAAACGGCATTTTTGTATTGGTGCCTGCGGCTATATTCTTAAACTATAAAGCGGCTGATGGTGTGTTTGATACCGCTTTTATTGTTGTTCAAATAGCTGAATTAGTCGTTGGTGCGCTAAATGGATATTTGATGTTTCTTAATATTAGAGATGGTAGAAAACTTACTGGAAAAAAGAGAGTAAATTAATGTTGAAAATTAATTTTAAAGCAGTATGTGTCAGTTTATTAACTTGTCTTTTGCTTTCTCCTTTGGCTCATGCTGAGCCTGAAAACAAAACCTTTAACAAGGTTTGTCACTCGTGTCATACCGGCGGGTTTAAAGGCTTTATGTCTGGCGCACCGAATATAAATGAAAAAGAATCGTGGCAAGCGTATCTAGAAAAACACTCTGTTGATGAAATGAAAGCCATCGTACTTCAAGGCTCAGATGATCACAAAGTTAAAGGTGGCTGTAAGAAATGCTCTGACGAAGAAGTTATTGATGCAATCGAATATATGCTTCGACATGTCAGTAAAGCGGAGGGTAAAAAATGAAATCCCATTCAAATCTACTCGTATTGCTACACTGGATTTTAGTACCAGCAATACTCATCGCGCTCTTTATGGGAAATGATATTGCATCGCTGTCAAACGATTTAGACTTAAAAGTAAATCGCCTTAAAGTTCATATGATGGCAGGGATTTTCATCGGAGTATTATTTGTAGTTAGGCTCATTGTGAAAATGAAATCAACACCTGTTGAGCCGCTAAAAAAGAGCGAAAACAACTTGTTAATGAATAGACTAGCCCTTATTACTCATCGATTATTGTATGTACTGGTTTTCTTGGTTGTGCTAACTGGAATTGCCATGTCAGCACAAATTAATCTGTTAAAAATTATACAACTTGGCGGCACACTCCCTGAGCATTTATCTGAGCTGCCAACTAGGCGAGCACATGGAATACTAACATCCTTATTGGCCACTTTAATCCTACTACACTCATTAGCAGCACTCTACCATCACTTCATTTTAAAGGATGGCATTTTCTCGCGAATATGGTTCAGCAAAGGTAAAAAATAAGTATCGAAGATAGGCTCTAAAGTTGTAGCAAACTTACACATTATTAACCTGAAAACCTAGGAGAAGACAATGGTTGAAATTAAACCACTTGATAAAAACGTTTCAATAATGGAACAGCTAGCAACTGATCAATCACCTATTGTTCTGATCAATCTCTTTGATGTCGCAGAAGAAGATGTCCAAGCACTCATTAAAGCTTGGGAAAATGATGCAAACTGGATGAAGAAACAGCCAGGCTACATATCAACACAACTGCACAAAGGCATTGCCGATAGTACTGTATTTTTAAATTATGCTGTTTGGGAGTCAGTAGAGCACTTTAGAAAGGCTTTTACTCACCCTGAATTTCAGAACACGTTGAAAGCTTACCCATCCTCAGCAGTCGCTTCTCCTCATTTATTTGAAACGGTTGCTGTATCGAATTTATGCACAGGTACCTTGGTTCCTTAATTAAAAAATTTGAACGAATCATAACCCTGTCTTTGAGGTGTAGACTTAGTGCTTGTTTACAGTGTTTACATCAAAAAGAGCCGTTTAAGTAACTACTATTTTTAAGTCTGCCAAAAATGACGGTAAGTCAGTGTTCGGCAGACTTAGAAATGGTAGCTCACATTAACTAATGTATGGGCAGCAAAAATGACTTTTTATTTACCTCAAAAAACAAGAAGTACGTTAATTACAGGCTTCTCTACTATTGCTTTTATCACATTAACTGGTTGTACTACTGTTGGGCCCGAGTTTAAGCCTATCGCTACAGAGTTACCGGAAAATTGGCAGTTCAAAGAAAATTCTAATATAGAGATTAATGAAAGTTGGTGGGAGGGTTTTAACGATCCTGTTCTTGATAAATTAATCACTATTTCACATCAGGAAAATTTAAGTTTACGGGAGGCATTACTCAGAATAGTAGAAGCCAGAGCAGTTTTGGGAGTAACCAATGCTAATAATCTCCTGAGAACAAAACTCAATGGCAGTGTTTCTTCAACAAAACAGAGTGAACATGCTTCCCCTCAGCCTCTAGATAATGATGAACTTTTCTCACTGGGTCTAGATAGCAGTTGGGAAATTGATTTTTGGGGAAAACTTTTTCGCCAACGAGAATCAGCTACTGCTAGTTACTATTCGTTAATTGCAAATCATGGTGACATGTTGATCACTGTTACCGCAGAAGTTGCCAGTACCTATATTAGTATTAGAACACTAGAGCAACGTATCAAGCTATTAGTAGAAAACATCAAATTACAGGAGCGATCGTTACAAATTGCAGAGGTATGGTTCAATAATGGTGGAAGAACAGAACTCGATTTGCGCCAAGCACAAGCTTTAGTTCACGAAACTCGCTCTCAATTACCGGGGCTTGAGCAAGATCTTTATAAAAAGCAATCAGCTCTCGCGGTTTTATTAGGTACTCACAGAGCCCAAGTCTTAGACATATTAAACGCTGATTCATCAGTACCTCACTATCAATTGCCAGTAAATGTAGGCCTACCAATAGATTTGTTGCGCCGTAGACCAGACATAAGAGTATCAGAGTATTTAGCGAAGATGAGAAACGCGGATATTGGTGTTGCCAAAGCAGATTATTATCCCTCTTTTTCTCTTACAGGCAATTTAGGATTTTCAGTAACAACCGGCATCTCTACGTTAGCTGACGGGAATTCTGGAAGTTCTGGCGGAGATTTATTTAGTACAGAAGCAAAGCAGTACACCGGAGGTTTTGGTTTTTCTTGGGATGTATTTAATTTTGACCGTATTGAGAATAACGTTTTGGCTTCAGATGCCAGACTTCAGCAGGCTATTGAATCTTACAAAATGACGGTTATTTCGGCGGTAAAAGAAACAGAAGATGCAATGTTTTCGCTACAAAAAGCAGAGCAACAAGAAAAGGAACTTACCCAAAGCGCCAACGCCTATAGCCGAGCTTCTACATTGTCTATCCAGCAATACAAAGATGGGGCAACTGACTATCAATCCGTGCTTGATTCACTACGACAACTGGTCAGTGTAAAACAAACCCAAGTACAGGCGAAAGGCCAAATTGCATTAAATGTGGTGTCTTTATACAAAGCCATAGGTGGAGGATGGCTTTTTGACAAACCAGTAAAGCTTTCACAAAAAACAGCTTCCCAAATGACAGAAAGAACTGATTGGGAAGACAAGTTAGAGAACCTAATTAATAGCTCTAAAGCCGAATCAGACCCAACAAATTAGCTTTCATAAGGAGATAATAAATGCCAAGTAAAACAAATTTCTTAAAACCACTTGCGCTGTTGACTATACCTATGCTGTTAGTGGCGTGCCAACCTGCACAAGAAGAGAGTGCTGAAGTGATTCGCCCAATTAAAGCTATGAAAATCGGATCAGCAAAAGAAATAGCGGGTAAAAAGTTCCCTGGTGTAGCCCGTGCTACTCAAGAGGTGGATTTGTCGTTTCGAGTATCTGGCACCCTGAAAGAAATGCCAGTAAAAGTTGGACAAGAAGTACGCGTGGGAGATGTATTGGCGGTACTGGATAAAAGAGATTTTGAGGTGGAATTAGCTAACGCCGAGGCAGGATTAGCTAACTCTAAAGCTCAGTTGAGCAACGCGAAAATAGAGTATGATAGGGTTATCCGCATTCAAGAGACAGATCCCGGCGCGGTCAGCAAGTCATCGATCGATTCACGAAAAGCTACATATGACCAAGCTAAAGCATCTTATGCATCTTCACTGTCTTTATTAAATGCAGCTCAAGACAGATTAAGCTATGCCACCCTAAAAGCACCGTTTGACGGCGTAGTTGTGCAACGCTATGTCGAAAACTTTCAAGATGTTAGCAGTAACTCTTCTGTGTTTAGAGTGGTGGATATGTCCAAAATTGAAATGGACATCAATATTCCTGAAAACCTGATTTCAAATTTACCTTATGTCAGAAACCCTCGCGTAAGGTTTGATGCATTTGCTGATATCGTTATACCTGCAACCATTAAAGAAGTGAGTAATGAGGCCTCCCAATCTACGCGCACTTATCAAGTAAGACTGCAAATGACGCCTCCTGAAGGCGTGGATATTTTGCCAGGAATGTCAGGCTACGCAACAGGGGATGTAGTACACCCAGGCCAAGACAAGTTTCAAATCGTCATTCCCTTATCTTCTGTATTTAGCTCTCCGGACTCTAAGACTACTTATGTTTGGTTATATAACACTGAATTGCAAACAGTGACAAAACAACCGGTTAATAAAGGCGCTATTCTTGATCAAGGCATTTCAATCATTGAGGGACTAAAAGCCGGAGATTGGATAGCAACGGCTGGTGTGCATTACATAACAGAAGGTCAAAAAGTTCGTTTACTAGATAATAAAGGAACTCAAGAATGAACCTGACTGAATTTATGATTAGAAACAAAGTGGTGGCATTGTTTTCCGCCGCTTTGTTAACATTTGCAGGGATATTTAGTTTCTTTAATTTAGGGCAACTTGAAGACCCTGAATTTACCATTAAAAACGCCTTGGTAATGACACCTTATTATGGTGCCACTCCAACGGAAGTGGAACAAGAAATCACCGATCGTATTGAAAATGCAATACAAGAGATGCCAGAAGTCAACTCTCTGCACTCTCGTTCCACGTCAGGTATGTCACTAATAACCGTCGAAATCAAGGGTGAATACTGGTCAGACAGACTGCCTCAAGTCTGGGATAAGTTGCGGAGAAAAGTGGGTGATATTCAAGGAGAATTGCCTTCAGGAGCTGGTACATCAAAGGTTATTGATGACTTTGGTGCTGTATACGGCCTAATGCTTGGTGTTGTAGGCGATGGCTACAATTATTCCGAAATTCACAAGTACGTCAAAGTCTTACAAAAAGAGCTTGGTTTAGTTGAAGGTGTTGCAAGAGTTGGCCTTTGGGGTGAGCAAAACCCAGCTATATATATCGACATTTCAGAAAACAAACTGGCCAGCCTTGGGTTTTCAGGCGCTTCAGTCAATAACCTGTTAAGCAACCAAAACAAAGTGATTGATGCAGGTCATGTTGAGTTAGATAACTTTCGTTTAAGTGTCAGGCCATCAGGCAGCTTTAAGTCGCCAAACGATATTGGCGATCTACTCATACACGGGCAATCGAGAGAGAGTGCCAGTGAGTTCATCAGGGTTAATGATATAGGAACGATCAGCGAAGGTTATGTTGAGCCATCAAGTGAAATAATGCGCTTAAATGGTGAACCTGCGATTGTACTGTCAATTTCTCCACAAGAAGGCACTAATGTAGTCAAGATGGGGGAGCGCGTTGCAGCCAAATTGAGGGAGGTTAACGCAAGGCTGACCATAGGTATAGAAGTCATTCCTATTCACTGGCAACCAGAAGTGGTCGATGAGTCAGTTAACAGTTTCTTGATTAATTTTGCACAAGCAGTAGCGATTGTTTTAGTTGTCCTAACCATTGCTATGGGTTGGAAAATGGGCATTGTGATTGGTACAGCGCTTACGCTTACAATCCTTGGTACCTTTGTTTTCATGGCTTTATTCGGTATTGATTTACATAGGATGTCTTTGGGTGCACTTATCATTGCTCTGGGGATGATGGTGGACAATGCCATTGTTGTGGCTGAAGGGTATGTCGTAAAACTGCATGATGGCGCGGAAAGAGAAAAAGCCGCTATTGATGCAGCAAAAGCGCCCTCCATGGCTTTATTGGGAGCCACCATTATTGCCGTTATGGCTTTTTATCCTATCTTTGCTTCCGTCGAAGGCGCAGGAGAATACTGTCGGGCATTATTCTTAGTGGTCGCCATATCATTGACCGTAAGTTGGTTTGTTTCTTTGATGATAACGCCTCTGCAATGCATGTACATGCTAAAGCCAGAAATACAATCTGAACATTCCGAAAGTAAGTTGCTTTCAGGATTTAGAAGAGCGCTCGAATTTTCGTTGAAGAAACGAGCACTCACAATCATCAGCATGCTTGTCTTTTTAGCGGTGGCGCTTGGTACCTTTGGAAATGTTAAACAAATATTTTTCCCAAGCTCTTCAATGACAAAGTTCATGGTCGATTATTGGGCACCAGAGGGAACACGCGTTCAGTCTACTTCCGAGGGTATCAAACCTATTGAGGAATATCTGTTGCAAGATAATCGTATTCAAACAGTCTCTACCTTTGTAGGCCAAGGCTCTCCTCGGTTCTATTTACCGGTAGATCCTGAAAAACCGAATGCTTCTTATGGTCAACTTATCGTTAATGTAACTGAATTAGATAACTTGGAATCGATGGTTAGCGATCTTCAGTCATGGATGGATCAAAATGTGCCCGATGCCATGACAAGAATAAGAAAGTACACAGTAGGCCCGGCACTAACATGGGAGTTTGAAGCACGTTTTATTGGCCCATCGGATGCCGACCCCGCGGTTTTAAGAGGTTTAGCTGAAACGGGAATGAAAATACTTCACGATTCACCATTAGCAAAAGAAGTATCAACAGATTGGCGTCAACAGGTTATCGATCTTGTGCCTGAGTACAATCAAGTAAAAGGACGCAGAACAGGTATTTCACGTTTGGATATTGCGACCACAACTAAACGTTTTTATGATGGCTACACCGTTGGTACCTATCGTAGAGATGATGAGTTGTTGCCTATCATTATTCGTGAAAACGTAGCTGAGAGAAACATCAATAATCTTGATAATCTCCAGGTTGAACCTGTTAATCAAACGTATTCAGTGCCACTGGGACAAATAACAGACGGTATAGAATCTAAATGGGTGAACCCAGTTATTTGGCGTTATAACCGCCACCGAGCTATTACCGTTCAAGCGACGCCTGTTGGAGTTACGGTTTCTACATTAAGAAATTCTGTATTGGAGGAATTTAATAATATTGAATTACCTGAAGGCTATAAGCTCGAATGGTTTGGTGAGTTCAAAAGTACCGTGGATTCCCAACAATCACTTATTCCAGGCGTTGTTCCTGCATTAGCACTGATCTTATTTATCTTGGTTGCATTGTTTAATGAAGTTCGCCCAATGATAATTATAGTATTGTTGATACCATTTGTAATGATTGGCGTTTCATTTGGATTGCAACTTAGTGGCGCTGCTTTTGGCTTCGTTACGTTGTTAGGCGTAATGAGCTTATCAGGGATGATGATAAAGAACGCTATCGTACTCGTAGACCAAATAAATATTGAAAAAGAAGGTGGAAAACCTACGCAACAAGCCATAATAGATGCGGCAATTATGCGTATAAGACCTGTTTTTCTTGCCGCTGCAACAACCGTCTTAGGGGTTATTCCACTTGCTCCAGATTTATTCTGGCAAGGGTTATCAATTTCGATTATGGCAGGTCTATCATTTGGTACTTTACTAACCATGATTTTACTACCAGTTTTCTACTCAATATTTTACAAAGCTAACCTAGCATAAGTGTTTCGCCCGTAAAAAAGTACGGGCTTGCTCTTCCGACAAAGAGGGAGAGTGTCATTCCTCGATTCTTTAAAAAAAACTATCTAAAAAATCAAGTAAATAAAACCGAAATGTTAATGTTGAAAGTTAAGCTAACATATCAGTCATGTTTGGTTATTAAGTTTAGGGATTCAAAACCTAGGATCATCGTCCGCTTCTGGCACACCGCTGCTCCTCAGACAGCTTTTTTTATCCCAACTCGCTCCATGCGTGTCTGCAATAGCGTTTTTTATTAATCGCTATATTGATGTTCCTACCAACCTAAATACAAAACGGATGTTTCTCCACCAAATAAAAATATCAATTTCCAACCCTAGAATGCAAATAGCCATTTACTGTTTCAATTTTGCTTCTTCAAACGAATTGTTTCTGTCAAATATCAATAAAAAAGCGGCTCCGAAAATCAAAATAAAGCCACCAACGACAAGACTCCAATGGGCACCTAAAAGGCTAATTATTCCGCCTATGATAGCCATTAGAGCGTTGGATAGAGAAAAAGTGGTGTTAGGAGCCCCATTAATTTTCCTTGCCCAAATTGTTCATAACGATCACTCATAAATATGAGCAAAAGCCCGTTGAACACTGCGATAAGAATAGTTTATTCAATTTACACTCAAGAAGCAGGATTAGTGAACCAGTACAATAAGAGTACATCAACACATACTGACCATATTCGTGTTGCAGGCATTACGATTGCAAGAGTTGAGAGTCGAGGTAGTTACGCAGATCCGGCTAATCACGCGTTTAATGCGCCGATGGATTTCTCCGGAATACCAAGTAATTTAGTCGATCGACCTCACTATCTTCCATTTGGAAAGTCAATTGATGGTTTACCGCAAAAAGAAAACACCAAAAGTTTTACTGGACATGCAGAAGACAGTTCTGGTCTAGTGTATATGCAGGCACGATACTATGATCCAGTGTAATCCCCCAGAAAGTCGAACCCAATAATTCCCATAGAGATTAGGAACGTTGCTAAATGTTTAGAATGATAGTGTTGATATTACTTTTAAATGCACCACCAGCTTGGTGTTTGGCTCTTAAAGAAATGACATTGGGGGAACAAATTGAAAGAGCTGATAAAATTGCTTTAGTTAGAATTGTAGAGGCAAAAAAACCGTTTCTCAAATCATCAAGAAAGGATTTGTTAGTAGAAGTGCTTGACGGTATCCTAAATTCCGAAAAAGGCGAGATTATTAAGTTATTAGGTAGTACAGGAATCGCTGAATCAGATATAGACTTCGATTGTTTAGGGGGTAAAGCTATCGTAATTATGAAGAAAATGAACCCAAATTTTGCTTATAAAGGCTTTTACGGGTCTGTAAATCAATATTTGTCGGTATACCATGTGGAAAGAGGTCATGTGTCGGGATTTGGATTTTCTAAAATACGATATGAGGAAGCCGTCGAGAAAATTAAAGAAAAACTTGATAGTCAGAACATAGACTATTGACTAGTTCTAAAAATATAATGTTCATTGTTAGGTCTGCCTATAGCGGTTAATTTGTAAAAATTTTGAACCAGTGAGCGTGCGGCTTATTTGCATCCAAAACTGATCCACATGTTTAATTAATGCAAGGGCCGCAAGGATAGGATTTGGTAACACAAATGTAAGCCCAGAGGTCACAACAGCAATTCCAAAAGTATATAATTGACTACATTAAATAGATTTTTACTAGTGTTTCTTGTCTTTAGCTTTACGTTGATGTCGCACGGGCTGGATTGAAAGATAAGGGCGAGAGTATAAGGAAAATAATACGTATACCTGTTCTATACAACAGGGGTTGATTTAGTAGGGTTCAGGGTCTTTGAACTGACTGTTGGAACAGGTCAATGGATGAAAAAGTTAGGATTTGATAGCGTTAGGTACGGGTTTTATCCGGTAAATCGACAAACAAGCATTGCGAATGCATGTTGACTTCCACCCTTTGTAAGAGTGCAGGATCATCCAAAATATAAGATGGAGTTAAGCTCCCCATTCGAAACTTTGTTGTGGGGGGGTCGCAAAGGTGGCGGAATTAGTGCGGCTAGTTTGCCAATAAAATCGATGGGTGAGAAGAATACCTGTGTCGTACCATCTCTATAAGGCGTCTTCAATTCTTATCGTACTTGCCCGCGTTGAGTCGTGCTTATACGCTGCTCGCTGATGGTGGGACGACTGATGTACCGGCAAAGTCTTTCTAGCTTATCTGACTCGAGGGCATTGGCGGATATCTCTCGACACGAAGTGGCTACATGTAAGGAGAAATCGGAAGTGTTGGCTAACTGACCGAATTAACCGTCGATACTGGCAGGTAGAGTTTGCAAGGTAAATACCTTTTGCCCTTGTTGTGGTCCTAAAGCTATGCGATAACTGACTGCATTAATCCGGATGGACGCCTTGTAGTTGCAGCAGGCTATCTTCGTCATCGATAGGTAGATTTAGGTAGGTGTTATCCATGTCGCGAACCACGAGACCTGCTTTTTCTAAATACTTGGCGATGCGATGGCTGATGGTGTGAACCAGCGTTATCATGTCGTCATGTGAAGGCGCTTTGATGCAGGTAAAGGTTGTGCCACCCCAAAGTTCTTAATAAAGGGCCGCTTGTTTGTTAGAAAATCCAGCACACCCCACAATGTTAGTGGAAATTGCACGGTGAGCTGTTGTGTCATAGTCGAATCTGAATACAGACACCAACCTGACCTGTTTAACAAGACCTTCTTCTGCGTCCGATCAATAGTAAGCCGGCACCTAGCAATAAGACAATTGTTGGCTCGGACACCGAAGTAAACGTTAGCTTTGGTGCGTTTTGACTTTCTAGACTGCCAAATTGTAGATCAGTAAAGTTTTGTAATTCTTGATTGACTAATAGTAAACCATTATTTGTCGACGGGTCATCAATCCAAGATTGAATTACAGTCTGTGGAATTTCCCATGAAATATAACGATTACCCACACCAGGATAAATTATGGAAGTGGAATCCAATTCAATGCCCACATCAGTTCCAAACTGTACACCAGCTGCAGCTCCGAAAGTGTTAAAGGTCAAAGTAGTGCTGTCCCAATCAGTTAGCACCTCATGAACACTTACTTGCTTGCTTGAATCGAATCCAAAATTAGTGCCTTGTACAAACATTTCGAAAGTCGCCGGACCTACCACCTTTTTGTTGATAATAGCCGATAAATCGAAACTAACTAGAGGATAAGAACGAAAAGCTGGGTTTCCGCCATTTGCAGTAATAGCATACAACGAAGTTGCTGTGTCGTTTACACTATTTGACCCTCCAATGGCATTGTATTCAGTGATATATGTATCAGCAGAAGCACCAACTGAAACGAGTGCTGACCATACGGGTAAACTGCAGGTTGAAATTAGAATCAGGAAAATAAAAGCGATGCTATTTTTCATTAGAAATCCTTCATTAGTGTTTTTGTTATTATCGGTATAGTGCATAAAGTAGGCCGTTTTAAAATATGTATATAATTTAAAGAGTTACAGGAGGTCTATTAAAGTTTAGTCTTAAAGTGTTAAGATTTTTGACAGTGTTCCTTGATAGCAATTTCCTTTTATAACGGGAAGGCCGACAAAATAGTTTCACATCTCAAACGCGTGGCACCCTAGGATAAAGGTGGGAGCTTTTACAAGCATGTGCAAACGAATTATGGAGTTAAAGGGCATTCAGTATCCGGAGCACTATAGAAAAAGCCAGTTTAATTAGCTGGCTTAAACACTGTCGACTTATTTAAAGTCATGTCTACCATTCACCGTGCAATTTCCACTCACATTTTGGGGTGTGCTGAATTTTCTAACAACAAGCGAAGTGGATTTGGCAGGCTGAATACCCACACTACCGCCCTTCAGACAGCTTTTTAATTCCAACTCTAGAACGTAAATAGCCTTTTATAGTTTCAATTTGGCTTCGTCAAATGAATTGTTTCTGTCAAATATCAATAGAAAAGCGGCTCCGAAAATCAAAATAAAGCCACCAACGACAAGACTCCAATGCGCACCTAAAAGGCTAATTATTCCGCCTATGATAGCCATTAGAGCGTTGGCCAGATAAAAAGTGATGGTTAGGAGCCCCATTAATTTGCCTTGCCCAAATTGTTCATAACGATCGCTCATAAATACGGGTAAAAGCCCGTTGAACAGTGCGATTAGAATACCCATTAGGACAAAATAGACAATAAGTTGATTTTCGTTAAGTTCTGCTGAGCTCACCATCAATAAACCGGCTAAAACAAGTGAGAGACTAATGGTCGCTATCTTACCAAGTCGATTGCGAATAAATTCAAGTAATAATGAACTGGCTAGCACCATACAAAATGTGAGTAGAGCCGTGTAGTGACCAATGTCAATGCTAGTAAATTGAAACCTTTCAACAAGCCAGACTGGATAAAATTCGTAGAACGCGTTCAGGCCTAAATTGATCACCAACGCGATGGCAAACACTTTTAGCATAAAAGACTTGCGTAGCAGCCCCAGAGAATTCTGTGAGAAAAGTACTTTTACAAACGATCCTTTGCGCTTGGAAGGTACTGAAGTTTCTGTGATCAGCAATAGTGTGAGGACCGAAGATAATACTAGTGTGGCCGCAGCAACAAAAAACGCGCTGTATGCCCCTAAAAGCATCAAATAGCCGCCAGCCAAGGGCCCTATAAACCAACCTACATAACCCGCAGCATATGTCCAAGAAAATGACCGCGTTTTATCAATGATTGGGTGGAGATCGGCTGCGATAGCCCTTGCGATTGAGATGTTGCCACTAAAAATACCGGTAACAAATCGAGCAAGTAGAAATAATAAGTACCATTCCCATAACAATGCCAGAGCGGAAAGCACATAACTCAAGCCACTCAAGGCTAGGGAGGCACTCAAAGTGAATTTTCGTCCGTAAACATCAGATAAGGCACCAATGAAAGCGGATCCAATCAATGCACCCAAAGGGTAGGCAGATAAGGCAAAAGCCAATAATAATTTGCGATCCATTCCTGCGAATTGATTGAAATCGGAAGCAGGGTAGTCAATAAATAGCGGCGCAAGAATGGGATAGGGTAGTGCAATACCGCCCATACTAAAAACGCTGATTAACATCATGGAAAACAAGACCAAGTACGCTTTAGATTGAGTCACACCACACCTTGATTGTAAAATACCAGTATATCATCAGTTACCCACCTCGTCGGGAAGCAGTAATTTCAATGACAAAAAACGCTCTTCGAACTAAATTCCCTTGTTTTCGAGATGGAAACGCGTTGCAGGAACTTGTCTACTTTGACAGTGCAGCAACCACTCAAAAACCTGAATCTGTTTTAAACTGCATACAAGATTACTACTTGAACCAGAATGCAAACGTTCACCGAGCATCATATGGATTGGCCTCGGCTACAACTACTCAGTTTGAACAGGCTAGAAGCAAAGTACAAAAATTTATAAATGCCCATAGTAGCAACGAAATAGTTTGGACCAAAGGGGCAACTGAGGCCATTAATATGGTTGCTAAAACATTAACGGACACCTTTTCAGACAAAAACGTTGCACAAGATACTGGACGAATCCTCATTTCAGCGACTGAGCATCACGCTAACATAGTACCTTGGCAAATATTGGCACAGAAATGCGATTTAGCAATCGATGTTATACCCGTTAACGAATTAGGTGTTTGGGATACCAATGCTGCACTGGATCTTATTGGTCCGGATACCAAAATAGTTGCCTTGGGCTTGGTATCCAATGCTTTGGGTAATATCAATCCAATAAAACCCATTCTGCAAAAAGCTAAAGCTCATGGGGCAATGACTTTAGTGGATGGTGCTCAGGCCGTCTTGCACATGGTCGTCGATGTGCAAGATTTGCAATGTGATTTTTTCGTATTTAGTGGTCACAAAGCTTTTGGCCCCACTGGAATTGGTGTCTTGTACGGTCGAGAGGCCATATTAACCAGCTCACCTGTGTATCTTACTGGCGGAGAAATGGTTGATAAGGTCGATTATCAGCAAAGTACGTTTCTACCTCTTCCATTTAAATATGAAGCAGGAACGCCCAACATCGAAGGGGTGATAGCATTGGGTGCAGCAATCGATTTTATTGATTCCCATCGTGAGCTTATTGTTCAACAAGAATCGCTACTTAGCGCGCATTTAAGAAGCAAATTATCGCAAATCCCTGCGGTTAAGCTTCTAGGCGATGAAGTGAATCATATCGCCACTGTGTCTTTCCATGTCGAAGGGATTGATAATTTTGATCTCGGTACTTACTTAGCCAGTAATAATATTGCGATTAGAGTAGGGCACCATTGCACAATGCCACTCATGAAAACCTTGGGTATTTCGGGAACCGTGCGGGCATCTCTTAGTTGTTACAATACGATCGAAGAAATAGATAAGTTTGTGGTGATTTTGAAACGTGCAATAGAGCAGTTATCGGGTTTTCCCCACGAAGCTGTTGAATCGTTAGAGTTAAAAAGGGTCAAGGTGCTCGCTCTTGCCTCAAAAGTGAAAGCGGCCAAAGGCTGGGATGGAAAGTTCCGAGAAATCATGCTCGCAGGTAAGCATCTTGCTAGACTGAGCGATGAGAAAAAGACTACAGAAAATTTGGTGCATGGCTGCGAAAGCGAATTATGGTTAATTTGCCATCGCAAAAGTGATGATTATCTAGAGTTCGAAGCCGATTCTCCGAGTAAAATGATTCGAGGATTGATTTCGCTAATATTAGAGCCTATCAATGGTGAACCCGCTAGCTATATTGCGAATTACAATTTCAATGCTCATCTAATCGAAATAGGGTTAGAGCAACACTTGAGTGAATCGCGCACCAATGGGCTTGCCCAAGCAATAAATACGATAAAAATGAAAGCCGATACAATCGTGAATAAGGAATGAAATGACCCAAGATAACGAGCTACAAAATGATGTAAAACTCTCGGTTAGAAACCTGACAGAGAGTGATTTTGACGATATCAAGGAAATTATGGATAGGGTCTACCCCAATCTTGGTGGCTCAATCACCCGCAAGCGATACATGGCCATGTTGAAAATTTTTCGAGACGGGCAAATATGCATTGAAGATGATGGTAAAGTCGTAGCATCCGCTTTCTCAGTCATTGTCGACTACGATAAATTTGGGGATGAACATACCTACGATGAAATTACTGGCAATGCCTACCTAACTACCCATGATCCCAATGGCGATGTACTTTATGGCATCGAAGTGTTCGTTGATCCGGATTATCGCAATTTAAGACTGGGAAGAAGGCTCTACGAGGCTCGCAAAGAATTGTGTCAAAACCTCAATTTACGCGCAATTATCGCGGGGGGTAGAATTCCCAATTACAAGAACTATAGTCATGAAATGTCTCCTCAAAAATACATCGAAGCGGTAAAAAGAGGGGAAGCTTACGACCCAATTCTGACCTTTCAATTATCAAATGATTTTGAAGTGAAGCGGGTGTTAAGAGGCTATATGCCTGAAGATAAAGAATCTGAGGGCTATGCAACCTTGTTGGAGTGGTTCAACATCTATTTTGAACCGAAAAAACGTAGTTTGTTTGGTGGTAAGAAAGACACGGTAAGAATAGGGTGTGTGCAATGGCAAATGCGCGAGATGAACAGCGTTGAAGAACTATTGCAGCAAGTAGAATACTTTGTTGATGCCTTATCAGACTATCGAAGTGATGTGGCTTTATTCCCTGAGTTTTTTAATGCGCCACTAATGGGCTTGGGCAATCAGTCCACGTCCATTGATGCTATCAAACATTTAGCCACCTATACCGACACGATCATCACCGAAATTTCTAAAATGGCGGTTAGCTACAACATCAATATCATAGCTGGCTCAGTACCCTTGATAGAGGATGACGAACTGTACAATGTGTCCTACCTCTGCAATAGAGACGGTACGATTGATTCTCAGTATAAACTTCACCCAACTCCCTACGAACGCAAAGGCTGGGTCATGGAAGGAGGAGACAATTTAACTTGTTTCGACACGGATTTTGGACGCATAGGCATTCTAATTTGTTATGACGTTGAATTTCCTGAACTTGCACGTTTGTTAAGTGAAGAAGAAATGCAGATCTTGTTCGTGCCTTTCTGGACAGACACTAAAAACGGCTATTTACGCGTTCGTCGTTGTGCTCAAGCCAGAGCCATTGAAAACGAATGTTATGTGGCAATTGCAGGGAGTATCGGAAACCTTCCTAAAGTAGATAATGTCGATATTCAGTATGGCCAAACTGCGGTGTTTTCACCCTCAGATTTTGCCTTCCCTCATGACGCTATCATGGCGGAAACGACGCCAAACACCGAAATGACATTGATTGTTGACGTTGATCTAGAAAAGCTTAATACATTGCAAAATAACGGCTCTGTTACCAATTTTTTAGATAAACGTCGCGACTTGTATAAAATCGAATGGTTAGGTGACAAGAAGATCAGACGGACTTAAGTCGACTTTTAGCTTCAATCCATTGAGACATATATTGGGTGCTTTTATGTTGGTGATGTTGCAGCATTAAACCGGTAAAATTGGCGAGTCGATGTGATTCAAGTTTCGTTTTGATAGCATCAACTCGCTGCATAAGGTGCTCGGCAATCAGTTCATGATTGAATTTTTGCTCGACGAGTTGAAAACCGGCCTGTTGAAATTGATGCCATAGTTTTGGCTGCTGATGCAGTTCTATGGCTTTTTCTGCAATTTCGCTTGCATCCGAACAGATAAATCCTGGCCAAGCCGTGTTCTCCGCTAAACCTTCTGCCCCAATGGGAGTTGTCACATTAGGCGTACCGCAATGCATCGCTTCAACTAATTTGCCTTTTAAACCTGCGCCGAATCTCAATGGTGCAAGACATACTTTGGCTTGGGCAAGGATCTCACTGGCATTTTTAGCCCAACCTTTTACTAAGAACCCTTCTTTGTCATTATGTAATTGTGTTGCTTTTGGCGGAGGGTAAGCACCATAAATATGAAGCTCTGATGTCGGCAGTGCTTTTCGTATCAAAGGCCATATTTCTTGTTTGAGAAAAAGTACCGCATCCCAGTTTGGAGCATGTCGAAAATTTCCAATGGTGACAAAATGGTTTCTATCTTCAAAATTACTAAGTTGCTGGTGAGTAAAATTTAGCTGAGGTTCCAACAATAGCGGACATTCAATCACTAGCGCATCTGGAACCGCAAACTTTTCGGATAGCAGTTTCAATTCAGGTTTGGAGATAATAAGACTCAAGTCGCAACGATAGATTGAGGCAATTTCACGTAACGCGGGTTCTTGTTTGAGATCTGAATCTGTGACGGGACGTTTGGCTTTGTATGCTGTGTGCCTGGCTTGGCGTAAAAAATGTAAGTCTTCTGTATCCAAAATTCGCATTGCTTGAGGGCAAGATTTTGCAACTCGCCAACCAAACTGTTCTTCCATCATAAATCGGTCAAATAACACTATGTCAGGTTGCAATTCGATAATGTAGTCATCGAAACTGCTGCAATTGAGCAAAATGGCGTGCTCTTCTATCCCCCAAGAGCTCAAATCAAACCTATGTTCACTTTTATCTGCAGGACTAGCAAACACGACTCTGTAGCCTTGAGAGCGAAATAGTTTAATTAAACCAAGCATATGACTGCCGGCAGCTGAAGACTTAGGTTCAGGCCAAACATAGCCTATAACGAGTAGTGTTGAAGGGATAGCGCTGATGGGAATTTACCTATCGTTCTAGTTTTGAAACACTGCGTAATGGTATCTCTTGGATATGTGATATGAAACCCCTAATATAAGGGAATCAACAGGTATAGGTGCAGTTCATGCAAGAACACTTGATTTTTGGTGCGGGATTGATTGGCAGCTATTTAGGTGGTTGTCTTACATCAAAGGGAATCAAAACACAGCTTCTTTGTCGTCCTGCATTTCGCAAACAGTTGCAAGATGGCATTACTCTGTCAAATTATGCGAGTGATTTGATAACCACTGCCAAGGTTAATTTTTGTGAACATCCATCACATTTTGATGTGATCTGGCTAACTGTAAAATGCACGTCTGTTGAGAGTGCATGTGCAGAACTATCTCCCTATGTTTCTAGCAATACACTTATCCTTTGTTGTCAAAATGGATTGGGTTCTGAAAAAATAGTTAAACGACATTTTCCAAATAACAGCATATTGCGAGTGATGGTTCCTTTTAATGTCGTAGCGCTGAAAGAAGGTCATTTTCATAGAGGTTCAGAAGGGTATTTGACGGTAGAGAAAAACCAACAAAATACGATTTCTATAACGAAAATGATTGATGCTATTAATAGCGAGATATTGCCGGTTACGGCAACGAGTGGCATGTCTGCTTTATTGTGGGCAAAGCTACAATTAAATTTAGGAAATAGCATCAATGCGTTAGCCGATATGCCGGTGAAAACCATGCTTGAGCAAAGGCCTTACCGGTTAATTATTGCAGCAATGATGGACGAATTATTGGCAGTAACTAATACAAAAAACATCGTGCTTCCGAAAATTACTGCCTTACCAGCAGGAATGATCCCAAAAGTTCTTAGATTACCTAATTTTCTGTTCAAATTGTTAGCCAATAAAATGTTAGCCATAGATCCCACTGTCAGAACCTCGATGTGGTGGGATATTCACAATGCGAAAAAATCCGAAATTGATTACCTTAACGGTGCTATTGTTCACCAAGCAAATCAATTCGGGTTAACTTGCCCGGTTAACGAAAAAGTCATTGAACTGGTTAAAATGCTCGAAAAATCTGCTTTTGACGGCAAAAACAAAGAAAACCCCAGTTTTAGTGGCAAACAGTTATTGCATATTGTTAAACAAATATAAGGTAAATTTACTACGCCTGTTTACTAATGAGGTGCAACAGGCTTAGAATTAACCGTATTACTATATTTACTGAAAACCATTAACCAATAGGAGCGATACAGCCGTGCAAGCAATAGATTACGCCTCAGACGCGCGCGAAATTTTTGTGTTACCAGATGCCGTGACGCAAATAAAACGGCTGATAGACGATGATGCTGCCACCATGCAAGATATCGCTGATATCATCAACTATGATCCTGCACTTATGGTTCAAATATTAAAAATTGCAAACAGTGCACTGTATAAGTTCCCCAATAAAATAGATTCAATTTCTAAAGCAATTCAAGTTATCGGCACTAACGCGGTTTACGACCTTGTAATCGCTTTTGGAATTTGCAGGGCGTTTGAAAAACTAAACACTGAAGTTATCGACCTAGAACGATTCTGGGAAAACAGTGTGTTTTGTGCGTTGTTAAATAAGTATTTTGCCGAAAAATTCATTAAAAAAGACGCTGAACGTATGTTCGTAGCGGGCCTATTGCACAACTTGGGTGAATTGGTGATGGTGCAATTTAACCCTGATATAGCGGAGAAATGCTCTCAATTTAATGAGTCTGAAACGCCGGTTGTTTTGCAGAAAAAATACTTTGATTCCACTTATGCAGAGTTGGGTAAAACACTTATTCAAATGTGGGGTATCCCAGATGAAATAAGTCGCCCAGTGAGTAAGCAGCACTTTGTTGAAGGGGAAGAAATTCCCATTGATGAACAAATTATGCAACTGAGTTATGTAATGGCATTAGATAATTGCTATCCAGAATATTATGCTGATAACGCGAATTTAGATCCCGTATTGTTTGAACGTTTGTCGCTGGAAAGCGCAGATTTGGAAGCTGCAGTGAATACCGTTGGAATGCAAAGCCTGAATGTCTTAGCTATGTTTAGTCCGTCTTCGGTAGCGGTGATGTAGCTCAGCATAAACTGTGTACTATTAATCAAAAATGCCGACGGTTTGTCGGCTAATCACTAACAACTTGCCATTTTTGTCCCAAATATTCGCGTCTGAATGGGCATACCCCGAAGCGGCATGCCGAGTCTCTGCTTGGTAAGCAAACCAATCTTCAGCTGTGTACGTAATGTTAGTTTCGATAAATTCCATATTCCACGTCATTGTACTAGCAGGAGCGGGCCATCTAAGCAATTGCAACACGGTCGGCGGCCATGCATCTACAAGGCCTATCAGTTCCGCCTCTGTTATAACGCTGTCTTTATCACTCAGCCTCATCCATCCATGAATTTTACTCGTTTTACTGCCGGTAAATGGCAACGAACCTTGATCCATAGCGAGATCAAAGTGGCGCAGGAATTTAGGAGTAACTTTAGGAATTTGTGGAATAAACTTAGGCTTTTTCGGTAATTGCATGCCATGAGATTGTTGATTTTCAACGTTGATTTTGGATTTTCTGGCGACGCCGAAACACGCTTGACACAAAACGGCTACTTTACCCCCTTGCAACGCCTTGCCAATGACCTGAGTAGCATTTTTTCCCTGTCGTAAAACATCCACCTCGATTGTGAAAGGAAGCTTATATTCGAGTGGACCAACAAAATTGAACGTTATAGATCGTATCACTCGATCAGAGTTAACTTGTCGTTTAATCGCGGCAAATACTAAGGCAGCAGACAATCCGCCAAATACAGTTCTCCCTTGAGTCCAATCTGCGGGTACGCTGATACTTGGACTGCTCGAGGGGGCTATGCTGTGCTGCTTAGCTAATTCAATTAATTGATTAAGGTTCACTGGGTAAATTCCGTCACTGGTCAGACGTGTAATAATGCCTGATTATCAAGTTGGAATAAATAATTTATCTATTGATTATTTTGATGTTATTTATTTTATTTACAAATGATTAACAATAACGGCTGTTCTTTGCGCAATATGGCATTTAGTATGGATTAAAAACAAAAAGGATAATTTATGCCGAGTAGTGAACCTACCGAGGTTGTTGACCCTCAAAAGCCAGTGCCAGTAAGTCAAGGATATCGCACGTATGTGTTGATTATCCTGACACTAGTCTATGCCTTTAATTTCATTGATCGGCAAATAATTGGGATTTTATCACCTTTAATAAAAGCAGATTTGGGTCTAGATGATGCCCAATTGGGCTGGTTAAAAGGCATCTATTTTGCGTTACTTTACACTATTGTTGGCATTCCTATCGCTTGGTTAGCTGACAGATACAGTCGAGTGAACATAGTCGCAATTTCACTGACAATGTGGAGTGGGTTTACCGTATTGTCTGGTATGGCGACGAACTACGTGCAACTTGCTTTGGCTCGAATTGGTGTCGGTATAGGTGAAGCAGGCGGTAGCCCTCCTTCACATTCAATGATTTCAGATTTATATCCCAAGGAAAAAAGAGCAGGTGCCTTGGCGATCTATTCTCTAGGTATTCCCTTCGGCATCATGTTCGCATTTTTCGCGACCGCTTTTTTAATTTCTGGTGGTAGCGCGGATTGGAGAATCGTGCTGTTTGCAGTGGGTGCCCCGGGTATTTTATTGGCTGTGATTTTAAAACTGACCGTAAAAGAGCCAGTAAGAGGAGCCGATAAAGTAGAGGTTAAGGTCGAAAAAGTTCCTTTTTCTCATGCTATTAAGACATTACTTACCATTCCATCATGGTGGGGAATGTGCCTGGGTATTTCGTTTGCTTCTTTCGGTAGCTACGCCATTTCCGCTTGGATTATCGATTTTTATGTGCGTGCTCATACGGGCGTAGATTTTGCGAATCTACTAATCGCGATGGGAATAATTAATGGTACTGCTTATGCCTCTGGCGTATGGATAGGTGGAGTCTTAGTCGACAAATTTGGAGCAAAAAGTAAGAAATCTTATGGCATGGTTCCAACGATAATGTTGCTGATGGGAGTACCCGCATTCTACTTTGCCCTTCAAGTTGACAGTTTAGAAGTGTCCCTTGGCCTTATGACCATATTGCTATTTACTAGTGGATCCTATTTGGGGCCTTCTTTTGCGTTAGCACAAACCCTTGCACCGGTTAAAGTGAGAGCCATGTCCACGGCGCTGTTTTTCTTCGTACTGAACATTATTGCATTAGGTGGTGGCCCCACCTTTGTAGGAATTTTAAGTGATGCTATTTCTACCGAGTATGGTGAAGTAGAAGCGTTGAGAATATCATTAACATGTTTAGTTGTGCCTTATATTATGGCAATCATTGCATTCGTTTGGACTTCAACACGAGTAGACAAAGACTGGGAAGTCGCTGCAAAAAGAAATAACTAAAAAAAAGCCACCCGGGGAGGGTGGCCACAACCATCAAAGGACGGGAAAGTACTACTAAGTATCAAAGGAAACACAATTTTTTAGTTAGGTGCTGCGGCCAAGGATTTAATTACTTCTGATTGATTGACTTGTTCGACTTGGTTCAAACGGCTGGCTTCGAGCATACGTTTTCCATCACAACTGGTTAGGTTGAAATGGTTGTTGAGACGGGAATAATAAGTATTTTGCTCATGGTCCCGTTGCATATTGTCGGTCGAGTCTTTATCAGCTTTGTTAGCAATACTGTCAACGCAAACTTGTTGAAGGGCAGTATTGATATTCGCTTGGGCGCTACCTGCAGAACACAACATCAATACAGAGGCTGAGATAAATAGTTTAGTGTGAACTTTCATGGTCATCTCCCTAGTTAATGTGTGTGCTCAGAACGTGGGTTAATAATGGACAAATTTAGTGATGAAATAAACGCTACTGATAATACTTTGGTATGTTTACTGATACTCAAATTTTTAGGCTAGGAACAAATCAAAAACAGAAAAGTTTTGGTTACAACAAATAAGAAGAATATAACATTGTCCAGTAATGCAGTAATTCATTTCGCTCATGCTAACGGCTTCCCAGCGAGTAGTTATTCTCGAATGTTGGAAGAAATCAAGTCAATGCACGGTGTTTTAGCCTTAGAAAAGTTTGCTCATAATCCCAATTTCCCAGTCACTCAGGAATGGGAACATCTTGTCGAGGAAATGATAGAACACCTCAATAAGACTACTAAGACACCTGTCTATGCGGTAGGACACTCCTTTGGCGCAGTTATTTCCTATATGGCGGTATGCAAATATCCAGATAAATTCAAAGGTTTGATTATGTTAGATCCACCGTTGCTCACTGGAATGACCGCTTTTTTTATTAGGCGTATCCGCCACACCAAAATGTTCGATAAATTAACACCGGCAGGAAAGAGTCAGTCCCGTTGTATTAAGTGGCCGTTAGAAACCGATTTAGTCAGCTATTTTTCTAGCAGAGCATTGTTTAAAAATATGCATCCACAATGTATTCAAGACTATGTCAATGCAGCTGTTCGAACAAAACAAGATAGTTATCATCTCGATTTTAACAGAGAGATAGAGACTGAAATATTTCGGACCATACCGCTTTATATTTCTCGCTTTATTGGCATGCTGAACAGGCCATCGTTATTGGTTTCAGGTGGGGCTAGTGATGTCAGTATTCCGAGAATGATCAAACCGTTTATCAAGAAGAACAATATGCAACATAAAATTGTTGACGAGGGAGGGCATATGTTTCCATTAGAACAACCAACCCTAGTCGGGCAAATGATCGCCCGACAGGTCAGTAAATGGGAAGGAATTTAGTAGCTTACTGGTTGACCTAACATTTCACGGGTGACTAGAGTCACGCCTTTGTCAGTTACTCTGAAACCTCTTGCTTCATCTTCGGCTTGGCTATGACCAATGACTGTTCCTTCAGGAATAATACAGCCGCGATCGATTATCGCTTTTCTTATTCGACAATTACGTTTTATCTCAACTTCTGGAAGTATCACTGAATCCACTACTTCAGAATATGAATGTACACGAACGTTTGAGAAACATATTGTTCTGCGAAGTGTTGCGCCTGAAACAATACAACCACCCGATACCACAGAATTAATTGCTGTGCCTCGGCGGTTATCTTCTTCCCAAACAAACTTAGCCGGTGGTAGTTGTTCTTGATAAGTCCACATTGGCCATTTTTTATCATATAAGTTCAATGCTGGAACAGGTGCTACAAGCTCCATATTTGCTTGCCAATATGAATCTAATGTACCCACATCTCGCCAGTAGACTTCTGCGTGACGAGTATCATCAAATGGATAGGCGTATACGCTTTGGTCTGCAATAATTCCGGGAATAATGTCTTTACCAAAGTCCCTATCAGAATCTGATTTTTCTTTATCTTTATTCAAGTGTTCATATAGGAACTCTGCATCAAATACATAGTTACCCATAGACGCAAGACACATATCAGGATTGCCCGGGATAGGAGTTGGATTTTCAGGTTTTTCTTCAAATCCTACTATACGCATATCCTCATCAACCGACATAACGCCAAATTGACCAGCAGCTTCACTGATAGGCACTGGCATACAACATACCGTCATTTTTGCGCCAGACTCTTCATGCCTCGCTAACATATTGCCATAATCCATTCTGTATATATGGTCACCAGAAAGAATCATCACATATTTGGGTTGTTCAGTACGGATAATATCAATGTTCTGGTACACAGCATCAGCAGTGCCTTGATACCAATCTTCAGAGCCACGTTGAGATGCAGGTAAGATTTCGACTGATTCTCCTAACTCTTTCTTAAAGTGACCCCAACCGCGAACTAGATGTCGGATAAGTGAGTGTGATTTGTATTGAGTGGCTACGCCAACTCTGCGTATCCCAGAGTTAATACAATTCGATAGAGGGAAGTCAATTATTCGAAATTTACCACCAAAATACAGAGCAGGCTTCGCTCGCCAGTTTGTTAATTCAAATAACCTCGAGCCTCGTCCACCGGCCAGGATCAGCGCGTAGGTTTCTTTAGTGAGATTACTTATATAGCGAGGACTTTGTGATTCCATTTATTGGCTCCTATGGAAAGGATATTTAGATTAAAAGAAAGGAGAACAACTGACTATCGAACAAAGATTCAATCCCCTAATTCAAAATTAAGTGTGGCATGTCAATCAGTTAAAAACAATTTTTTAACACACTTTTGTTAAAAGAAATTTAAATTATTCTTCTAAATATAAGCACGTCAAAAAAAATAGAGGTTATTTTGTACTGGCCGCACTCATATTGCTGTTTATATGAACTCACAGCAGACTAGTTGCAACCCGAACATTCTAAGATTAGCGCTGGTGAGAACTCACCAGAGGTAAAACTTGACCTTTCACTGTCTTTTACTTTGACATCGCTCAAACACTATTAGACTTTAGTCTATATAAATAAAAAAAAGGAGTCCAGCACTTGAAAACTAGTCTTACCTGTTGTAGGGCGATATAACTTATTCAAAAAAGTGGGCTTGGAGTCGCTCTTAGCCAATTCTCCGCCGAATATTCCGTATTCGCGCAAGTGACATGTAGAGTATATGCGTGCCTCGATTTATCCGATAGATTCGGTGCGCTAAAATGGGGTAACAAACCATTAAACACAACTAATGTGCCTTTTTTAACCTCTAATGGAACCGCGGTTTCGTCTTTTGGCCAAGGTAACTGATGCAATGTTTTTAGCTCGGTTGAATCATCGGTATATCGAATAAACTGTTCTTTAAGAGGAAAGACCTCTTTACTAGATTGCACCTGCAAACAGCCATTTTGTATAGTCGCATCTTCGATAGCGAACCAAAATGTAGTAACAGATATTGGGTCTGTTAAGAAATAGCTAGCATCTTGATGCCAGCGAATAACACCACCAATCTTTGGTTGTTTAAAAATATACATGGATTGGTGAATTTGTGGTTTTTCTAAACCCAATTGTTTGGCAATTTTAGATATCTTTGTTGAATGACTAAAATCTTTAAATTCATCCACAAGTTGATGTAGTGCATGCCCAATTTTATTAATGCTCAAGGACTTATCTTGATTAAGCTCTCCTTTAGAATTAAATGCATCTTCTTCAAAGAAACAACGCACCTTATCTTCTGAGCTCAAAAAATAGGCATCTCGATTCTTGTCTTGGTCATTGGTAGAAAAAACGGAGCGAGTTGAATTTGGATCAAATTCATGGACTATTTGATGTGCAGTTGATTTCAGTTTATCCATTTCCTGCGCTGAATATAGGTCATCTAAAAGGGTATAGCCGTATTTTTGGAATTGCTTAATTTGGCTTGAAGTCAGCATTTTTAACTCGTTTTCCATGCGTTATGTCTTAGAACAGTTTAATGTAGGAGGAATATCTAGCACAATAATTGATATTTCATATTTAAGGTCTTTTGAACTTTGCTGTAATAGTTTATGCCTTTACGCTTTGTTCAGACACTAAGGGCTGTTGACCTTTGCTGTTTTTTTGTAGCGAGTTCTGCGGTATTTATACAATGAAGCACGAATGTGGTCTAGTTGTTCTGCATGAGTGAGCACTGTATTAGCAGAAATGCTGGACAAACCCTGTCTGAAGGATTCGTCTTAGAAGCTACTCTAAATTTAAAAGCTTTTAACTAGAACAAAAAGCATATAGCAAGAATTACAGCCACTGGCCTATATCACTTATTGTAATAATAAAAAGAGACTGGAGAGCGTTATGAATTTCCTCAAAAAACTTGTGATTACTGTCGCTATTATCATTGTCATTTTCTTAGGTGTTGGTTTTTTCTTGCCTTCCGAATTCAAAGTAGAAAGGTCAGTGACAATAGATGCGCCCGCTGAGGATGTGTATTCGCAAATAGTCGATTTGCGTCAGTGGAAAGAGTGGGGCGTGTGGTTTGAGCGAGATCCCAATATGTCAGTTGTTTATTCCGGCCCGCAATCTTCTGTTGGCATGACGTCAAGTTGGCAAAGTGAGCAAGAAGGTTCAGGTGAAATGAAGATTATATCCCTAACACCTAATCAGAATGTCACATACAGTTTGTATTTCCCAGATTTTGATATGGGATCAACAGGGGAACTGCAAATTACTGAAAGTGCAGGGACCACAAAAGTGACGTGGATGGATTATGGCGACGTTGGTTCGAACCCAATCAATCACTATTTTGCCCTTATGATGGATTCTATGATTGGACCGGATTTTGAAAAAGGTCTCGCCAATTTGAAAGAACGAGTAGAACAGAATAATTGATCGTTATTGGGTGCCGTTGACTTCTATGTAGGCACCCTGAGTTTTACCGTGGCCTGTAGTTTTGTCATAGGTTCGATTTTTTTTCTGATATTCAAGAACAACATTAGCAACGGCTTGTTTGGCTTTTCTGGCAAGCGGGTTGCAATGATATTCCTCGGGAAAGGTAGTTAATAGCTTTTCAATCTTTTCTCCCGCTTCTAACCATAGCGCTTGATGGCCTTTTTCATGGAGAAGCAATGACTCATAGTACTGATCAAATGTCGTTTGAGTGATATCAGATGCACTGACTCTATTTGTCATTTTGGGTAGTGTGTAAGTACCTTCTAGTTTGACGGATACATCAAATATTTGGCACATATTGCCCATCACGCGAACACCAAATTTAGGCGTTAATTTCCATTCTGTACCACCATGGAATAGTTTGTGTTCTCTGCTTACAGGAGATTTGTTGCGCAACTCTTGCTTTATTTGCAACACACTCAGGGGTTCGATAGAGTAGTGAGTATAAATTTCGCGCAGAATGATTTCAGCCGAACACAAAGTGCTAGCAAATAATGAGGCGATGGTGATAACAAAACTCAGCCTATACTTCATTACGTTATGCTGATACTTGTATGGGTTGAACATTCATAAAGTCAAAATAACTGCTTTGTGCCGGGTATGAAAGTCTTTTCTGTTAGCTAAATTATAACAACATAGTTTTGTTGGACGGTGACAATGACCCGATCACGCTTGAATCCGATGATAATGATCAGTTTGATACTGGCCATGATGCTGGTGTTTGTCACAATATATTTGTCTTATTTACAACCTGAAAAATCGGCTAAGCCTATCAAGATTGCCACCGGCGAATGGACCCCATTTACCGGTGAAAATATTCAACACAATGGAATTGCTACCATTATCGTTTCTTCTGTATTGGAACAAATGGGGTATGCACCATCCTATCAATTCATGCCCTGGCCACTTGTTCAATCTAGAGCAGAAAACTCTCAGAGGAATGATCACGTACGCGGTATTTATCCCTATGTTGAGACTGAGGAAAGAGCTAAGCGTTTTTACTTTAGTGAAGGAATAATTAAGATTGCTTACGGCGTGTTTTATCATAAAGGAAATAATCCTAACGCACAACAAATTGATTCTCACGACGCGCTTAAAAATTTCAATATTCTAGCGTTAGATGGTTATGAATATGACAACGAAATTTCTCGGTACATACCGCGAAAACCGTGTTTTTTCAAAGACACTATTGCTGGTTTTGAATATCTGATCACACCTCGAAAAACAGTGCTGCTATCTGAGCAACCCATCTCAGTAGACTTGATGCAATTTGCAGCCAACGCTTCCCAAACGAAGCAGTTGAATATAGTTAACAGCTTAGCTGATATAAATTCTATGCAAGTCACCCTAGATGGTTACGATTCGCCCTTATACCTTGCTTGGATGGGCAGTGATACTCCCACAGATGTAACTGCTTTAAAAAACTATCGAATTATCACGCATCTGCAAGACAAAACTCGCGATAAGTTGAATATCGATGTAACAAACGAATGTGGGATAGATCAATTAGAAGCTAGTCTTATTGCTTTGGCCAATAGCGCTAAGCCAGCAGTGTTGGTTGAAGCTCAGCAAGTCGCTGAAAACTTGGTTCTCAACAGATTTCCTGAACAAGCTAATAGCATTAGAAAAGCAAAATACTTTCGATTTGTCGAACATCGAATGATGTTTCCCAAAAACAACCCAAACAACCTCGCCTTACGAGATGAATTTGATGAGGTTTTGCAACGCTTGAAAAGTAACAAAGATGCCTACGATACCCTAATTAGAAAGGCAAGTAACGCAATTGAGCTTGAGCAATCTATCTCATTGCTGCCAGCCAAAAGCAACTCACTAATCGAAGTGTTTAGGCTAGATAGAGATTCTGATCGATGTTTAAAAACAGAGCGATATTTCTTACCAAAGGGTTCCAAAGCGAAAATAAACCAATGGAATAGGGTGTTCTTAACCCCAAATTACGTAGAAGATGTACCTATGGTAAGAATCAAGCTGTTAAATGGACCACTGTCATCAAAAAATATGCGTTTCTGTATTGATGCTCGAAGCATAAAAATAAGTTAAAGGAGAAAGCCAATGATAGTTAAAAAGAAAAAGGGAGTATTGTCTCGGCCCACGTTGGCTTTGCTGATTATATATTGTCTTGCGGTTTTTTTGTTTTTCTTAGCAGAGCTCAAATTTTTGGGACTGGATGAACATTTACGGGCTACAAATCAAGTCTTAATCTTATTTGCATTGCTGATTTTCCCTTTCATCATTATCAATATGCCGAGCTTTATCCAATCACTAACCTTTAAAATATCGGATAAAGAATTCAATATTCAACTGAATGATTTAGAAAACTCTCTTAACCAAACTATCAACAAAGTTCAGAGTCAGGTGAGTACTGCTGAACAGTCACTCTGGCCAATGTTAGCCGGGACTGATGTAAGAAGTAAGGAAAGGCTGATTGGGGAAACCCCCACTTTAATTATTGGCGCGAAGGCGGACCCGTCACAATTGTTTTTTACCCAATTATTTGCCTGTGCAATTCAGCATTACAATGCCAATATTCGACTGGATATCCATTATCCAAATGGGGATAGCATGCGTAACTTTGCCGAGTTGAAGTATCGTTGGTTAGATATGTATATGGATTACACCGGGACTTGTATCCAGTATTTCAATATTGCCCATAAAAAAAACGATGGATCAGCCAAGAGTGATACTGAAATTGTTGATGAGCTTAATGTCTATGGAAAAAATTTGGGGATGAAGTGGCTGCCTTCCCTTGGCGCAAGTGAAGACTATTGTTTAGTCATGACGCCCGAGTCGATGCGAGAACATGACATTGAAAGTTTAGCAGATTTGAAAACTAAAGCAGCCAGCTTGATTATTTCTGCTGATCCCGAATTTATTAACCGCAAAGACTGCTTATTGGGACTAATTGACTACGGCATTAGGTTCAAAGAAGTACTGCCATGCAGTGTCTCTGATCGCTATGCAGCATTAGAATCCAACGAGGCAGATGTGTTTGTAGGATATGAATCTGATCCTCAGTTAATGCGTAAAGAAGTTGAGCAATTAACCGATCCTGATCAATTTTTCCCGCGATACATCGCGGTTCCTATAGTATCCACCGAAGCACTTGAACATTTAAACGGACTAGAAGATGCACTCAGTTTGCTGGAGGATTGCATGTCGACGCAAGAGTTGAATAACATAGTGAGTAAAATAGAAAAAGCTAACTTTGATCCAGAAAGAGCGAAAGCAGAAGCCGCGATTGTTTTTGCGAACGCGCTTAAAAAACGGGCTTAAGAACGGGCTTAGTAAGCAGAGCTGGCAGGACGCTAGCTCTTTTTAACGGCTAGCCAAAGCATTGGCTACTTTTGATAGAGAAGTTCGGTCTAATGCAGACATTATTTTTCGCCCAGCGGCGCTCAATTTATCGAGATCTACACCGGTTTCAATGCCCATACCATTGAGCATATAAACCACGTCTTCTGTTGCCACGTTTCCAGAAGCACCTTTGGCGTAAGGACAACCACCTAACCCTGAAACCGCACTATCAATGACTGAAACGCCCAACTGCAATGCCACGAGTATATTGGCTAAAGCTTGTCCATAGGTATCGTGAAAATGCACAGCCACTTTTGCTATAGGTACATGTTGCAAAACGGCTTCTAGCATTCGCTGGGTTTTGAAAGGGGTGCCGGTTCCAATGGTGTCACCCAATGAGATCTCGTAACAGCCCATTTCCAACAGCTTTTTTGCCACTTCAGCCACTTTCTCCGCGGAAATCTCTCCCTCGAAAGGGCAACCCAAAACACAGGATAAGTAACCTCTAACCCGAATATTCTGCTCTACAGCGTTGGCGAGTAGTGGCTCAAATCTTTGTAAGCTCTCATTGATCGAGCAGTTAATATTTTTCTGTGAAAATGACTCAGAGGCTGCCCCAAAAACAGCAACTTCATCTACCTTTGACGCCATGGCAAGCTCGAAACCTTTCAAGTTAGGTGTCAAGGCCGTATACGTCACTCCATTTTTACGTTCCAGCTTGGCAAAAACGTCTGCACTATCTGCCATTTGAGGTACCCATTTGGGAGAAACAAAACTTCCTGACTCAATGACTTTGAGTCCTGCTTCGCCAAGACCTGAAATGAGGTCTAGTTTATCTTGCAAAGCAATAAGCTGTTTTTCGTTTTGCAGTCCGTCTCGAGGGCCGACCTCGACAATCTTAACTTGCTTTGGGTAATTCATTTTTCTCTCAGTCTTCAGCAGCATTGGCTTCAAAGTTTAGTAGGGCAGCGCCACCATCTACTAAATCACCTGATTGGTAGTAAAATTCGGTTACCACACCATCTTTTGGTGCCTTAAGCGCATGCTCCATCTTCATCGCTTCCATTATCATTAGGGTTTGACCTTTTTTAACCGATTGATTTAGTTCGACCATAAGGCCGACTACTGTACCGTTCATAGGCGCAACAAATCCCGCGTGATGTTCATCCGAATCGTCAATGCCCAAATCTGGCGTTAACAATCGGCACTTAATCGCATGTTCTGGCGTAAACAACGAATATTCTTGTTCATGTTCAACTACGGTCATCTTACTGCGATGCCCATTAATATTTACCAACAAACTATTCTCTACTAGTTGACCTTGGCATGAATACTCGTTCTCGCTGGTTTGAACGAGCAGTTGCAGTTCGTTGTTTTCTAGTTTACCGACTATGGATACGGTTACACTTGCCTCGACGTTTTGAATAACAAAACTGAGGATTTCTTCATGCACTTCGTTCATTCGCCAGTTGTTGCCTGCTTGCCAAGGAGATTGGAGCTCTACCCCTTTGTTTTGTAATTTACTGTGGCGTTTTAACATTAAGTAAGTTGAGACAACAGGCAGCATGGGTTCTAAGTCATGCTGTCTGGAGACAAAAAGGTGGTCTTGGTGTTCTTCAATGAAATTGGTCGTTAAATTGGCGTTCTGAAATGCCGGATGAGTCGCCAAATTGTATAAGAAGTCGATATTTGTGCGCACACCTTCTACATGATATTCAGCTAATGCTTTGGACATTCTTGCTAAGGCTTTCTCGCGATTTTCATCCCAAACTATCAATTTGGCTATCATAGGATCATAAAAGACTGAAACCTCGTCTCCTTGCAAAACACCCGTATCTACACGAACGTTTTCAGATTCCAATGGCGGCTTTAATAAGCGTAATTTACCCGTCGACGGTAAAAATTCATTGTCTGGGTCTTCGGCATACACACGTGCTTCAAAAGCGTGGCCTTTGAGAGTCAATTGTTGCTGTGTTTTAGGAATCACCTCGCCACTGGCCACGCGAAGTTGCCATTCAACCAAGTCTTCTTGGGTGATCATTTCGGTAACCGGATGCTCAACTTGCAAGCGCGTGTTCATCTCCATAAAGAAAAACTCGCCATTCGGTTCGAGCAGAAATTCAACTGTACCAGCCCCCTCATAATCGATGGCTTTCGCTGCTTTTAATCCTGCTTCGCCCATTTGCTGTCTTAATTCTGCTGTTATACCAGGGGCAGGGGCTTCTTCAATGACTTTTTGATGGCGTCGTTGAACCGAACAATCACGCTCAAATAGGTAAACCCCATTTTTATGTTGGTCACAAAATACTTGTATCTCGACGTGTCTAGGCTGCGTGAGGTATTTTTCGACAAGCATAATGTCATCGTTAAATCCCGACATGGCTTCACGTTTTGCAGCATCTAAGGCATCAAAAAACTCTTCTTCACTGTGTACTTGGCGCATTCCTTTGCCACCGCCCCCTGCAGCGGCTTTTAATAAAACGGGGTAACCCATTTCATCAGCTTGTTGTTTAAGAAAGTCTGGAGATTGGTTTTCGCCATGGTATCCGGGTACTAACGGTACGCCTGCTTCTTGCATAATTTGTTTTGCTGCAGACTTAGAGCCCATTGCTTCGATGGCTTTTACCGGGGGACCGACAAAAATGATGCCGTTTTCTTTACATTTGCGACAAAACGCCGCGTTTTCGGATAAAAATCCGTAACCTGGGTGAATTGCGTCGACTCGCAGCGCTTTTGCTACAGCGATAATTTTATCACCCAGAAGATAACTCTCTCTGGAAGGTGCTGCACCAATATTAACCGCTTCATCGGCCATTTTTACGTGCAATGCATTTTTGTCCGCATCAGAGTATACGGCGACGGTTGCGATACCCATTTTTTTTGCGGTTTTGATAATTCGACAGCAAATTTCACCGCGATTAGCAATTAATAATTTCTTAATTCCAGTTTTCATTCTTCACCTCCAGTGGAGGGGAGTTTCCAACTTGGTGTGCGCTTTTCTAAAAAGGCATTGATTCCTTCTTGGCCTTCTTCGGAGACGCGCATCGACGCAATGCGCAAGCTGGTTTTTTCAATCAGTTCGTCACTCAGCTCTTCATCTTTCACATCAGATATGAGTTGCTTGGCTGCTGTCACTGCGGTGGGACCATTTTTTAGTATATGGCCGACGATGGATTCTACTTCTCCCTCCAACTCTTCTTCGGTTACTGCTTCATTAATAAGCCCTAAACGTCGCGCCCTTCTAGCAGAAAACACTTCTGCGGTCATAAAGTAACGTCTTGCATCTCGCTCACCAATGGCATTAATAACGTAGGGGCTAATTGTGGCAGGAATTAATCCAAGTTTAACTTCGCTTAAACAAAACTTACTCAATCGACTGGCTATTGCCATATCACAACAGGCGATTAAACCAACAGCTCCACCAAATGCGGCTCCTTTTACTTTTGCAATAGTGGGCTTGGAAAGTGTATTCAGTGTAAATAACATCTTGGCTAATAAATTGGCATCAGCTACATTTTGATCGAAGCTGTAATTTGCCATGCGCTTCATCCAGTTTAGGTCGGCGCCAGCGCAGAAGTTTTTGCCCGTAGACTGGAGAATCATCACGCGTATCGTTGGATCGCGACCAACCTGCTCGAATATGTCTATCAAACGAGCAATAATCGCATCGTCAAAGGCATTGTGAACGTCAGGGCGATTTAGTGTTACCGTCGCTACGCCAACACTATCAATTTCAAAAAGTATATCTTGTTGCATAAAGTTTCCCCTACATTCTGAACACGCCGAAACGTGTCTCTTCAATGGGTTTGTTTAACGAAGTTGAGAGGCATAACCCAAGAACAAATCGAGTATCTGCGGGATCTATCACACCGTCATCCCAAAGTCGGGCTGAAGCATAGTAAGGATGGCCTTGATGCTCATATGTATCGATAATGGGTTGTTTGAAATCAGCTTCTTGCTGCTCACTCCACGATTCGCCTTGTCGCTCTTTTTGGTCTCGCTTGACTTGAGCTAAAACACCAGCAGCTTGTTCTCCACCCATAACGGATATTCTTGCGTTAGGCCACATAAACATAAATCGTGGATCGTAAGCGCGACCACACATTCCGTAGTTACCTGCACCGAAACTACCACCAATTAATATAGTGAATTTAGGAACTTGCGCGCAGGCGACGGCGGTTACCATTTTGGCCCCATGCTTAGCGATGCCGCCTGATTCATATTGTTTACCTACCATGAATCCGGTGATGTTTTGCAAGAAAATCAAAGGTATTTTGCGCTGTGAACACAACTCTATAAAATGCGCCCCTTTCTGTGCGGATTCGGAAAACAAAATACCGTTATTTGCTACTATTCCGACAGGAATACCAAAAATACGAGCGAAACCACAGACTAACGTTGTGCCGAAAAGTGCTTTAAATTCGTCGAACTCTGAGCCATCTACAATACGAGCTATCACTTCTCGCACATCAAACTGTTTACGAGCGTCTTTTGGAATAATGCCGTAAATTTCCTCAGCCGGATAAGCCGGTTCAACCGTTTCCTTTATGTCTATGTAAGTTGGTTTTATTCTGTTTAATCTTGCAACGGCATCTCGCGCTATTTTTAATGCGTGATGGTCATTATTGGCCAAGTGGTCAACTACACCTGATGTTCTACAATGTACATCACCGCCGCCAAGTTCCTCTGCTGAAACCACTTCGCCCGTTGCCGCTTTAACAAGGGGAGGGCCACCCAAGAAAATCGTGCCTTGTTCTTTTACAATAATAGATTCGTCAGCCATAGCCGGCACATAAGCTCCTCCGGCAGTACAAGAGCCCATAACTACAGCTATTTGCGGGATATTCTGTGCAGACATGTTTGCTTGATTAAAGAAGATGCGCCCAAAATGTTCTTTGTCAGGAAAGACATCATCTTGTCTGGGCAAGTTAGCGCCGCCAGAATCGACCAGATAAATACATGGCAGATGATTTTGTTGTGCGATAGTCTGGGCTCGAAGATGCTTTTTAACTGTTAGCGGGTAGTATGAGCCACCTTTAACCGTCGCATCGTTGGCTACTATCATACATTCAATACCCGATACCCTGCCAATACCCGCTATAACACCTGCTGCCGGAACATAGTCTTCATAGACATTCCATGCTGCCAATTGAGATAACTCCAAAAAAGGCGAGCCTTCGTCTAGCAAATGGTTGATACGTTCACGAGGTAACAGTTTGCCACGGGCGAGATGGCGTTGATTCGACTTTTCACCCCCGCCATCTTTAATTTGTTCAACGACTTTTTTAAGGTCGTTGACCTGAAGCCGCATATGATCGGCATTGTCTGAAAACTCCTGACTTTTGGAATTTAATTTACTGGCAATCTGAGGCACTTTGCGACTCCTTGTTAGTTAAGAGCTTGGCTGAAGTTTGTGACATTTTTATGTTAGTTCGATTCTTTAAACAATTCTCGGCCAATTAACATTCGACGAATTTCTGATGTACCTGCACCAATTTCGTATAATTTTGCATCGCGCAATAGACGACCTGTAGGGTATTCGTTGATATATCCATTACCGCCAAGCAATTGAATGGCGTCTAACGCCATTTTGGTTGCGAGTTCTGCTGAATACAAGATAGCGCCTGCAGCGTCTTTACGCGTGGTTTCACCTCTATCACATGAGCGAGCAACAGCGTATACATAAGCTCTAGCCGCGTTCATTTGCGTATACATATCCGCGACTTTTCCTTGAACCAATTGAAATTCTCCGATGGATTTGCCAAATTGCTTACGATCGTGAATGTAAGGCACTACAATATCCATACAAGACTGCATGATTCCCAATGGACCGCCCGATAAGACCAAACGTTCGTAGTCCAGTCCACTCATGAGTACGGCTACACCGCTGCCTTCCTCACCAATTCGATTTTCAACTGGAACTTCACAGTCCTGAAAAACCAATTCGCAAGTATTTGATGAGCGCATCCCTAATTTATCTAGCTTCTGTGCTTGGCTAAAGCCCGGAAATTCTTTTTCAACAATAAATGCGGTGATGCCTCTGGGGCCTGCATTCACATCAGTTTTAGCATAAATGACAAAGGTGTTAGCATCAGGGCCATTGGTAATCCACATCTTGTTGCCGTTTAGCACATAGTGATCACCCTTTCTGTCTGCTCTTAGCTTCATACTGACAACATCAGATCCTGCATTAGGTTCACTCATCGCTAACGCGCCAATGTGTTCACCACTTACTAGTTTAGGTAGGTATTTTGCTTTTTGTTCAGCATTTCCATTTTTCGAAATTTGATTGACGCACAAATTTGAATGCGCACCGTAACTTAACCCTATACCTGCTGAAGCTCTGCTGACTTCTTCCATGGCAATGGTGTGAGCAAGATAACCCATGTCTGAGCCACCATATTCTTCCGACACTGTCACACCAAGCAAGCCCATTTCACCCATTTTGGGCCATAAATGGTTGGGAAAGGCATTTTCTTCATCGGATTTTTCTGCAAGAGGAGCGATTTCAGCTTGTGCAAAATTGTAAACATGGTCCTGCAGCATTTCGATATCTTCACCGAGTCCAAAATTAAGAGTAGGGTAGGCAGCATTCATCAGGATTATCCTTTATTAAATTGATTTAATTCGTCTTTGCATCGCGCTTCTACATCATCTAACTCTTGCATCAAAATATTGATATCATCGAGTTGTTGTAGAAGTTTGGCTCGTTTTAATTTCGTCATAGACAGCATAGTTTGCAATTGCGCTTCTGAGTTTTGGTGGCTGTCATACAAGTTGAATAAGGTTTTAGTTTCCGCAAGTGAGAAACCGAGTCGTTTACCACGTAACACAAGTTTGAGTCGTACTTTGTCTTTTTTACTGTAAATACGATTCTGACCGTCTCTAGTTGGGGAAAGTAATCCTTGTTCTTCGTAAAAACGTATAGAACGAGCGGTTACGTCAAAATGCTTTGCTAATTCACCGATTGAATAGGTTGCTTCAGTTTCTTCCGACATCTTGCTTGGATTATTTTGTACGGCAGCATCAGAGCTCATAAATGATTAACCTTTACGTTAACGTAAACATGGGTGTAAATGTAACCTAGTTACTAATAGTCGTCAAGACTTGGCCTGTTTGACATGGGGCGTGTTTATCATTGCTAACTATTTTTTCGGTACTTGTGATTTTGTTTAAATAAAACGCTTTGTTTCCTCGGGTTTGTATAAAAAAACTTAGTAGAGGCAAACTCTGCAATAATAAGCACTGGAGTAGCAAATTTTTACATCATAAGATAGTAAAGTCAGCTTAAGGACTAATCGTGCAAACAAATAAAACGATAATAATTTCAGCCTTGCATATCTACATTCAGCAAAAAGTAACTTGTTTGCCTCGTATCCTTTGTCGCTTCCTTTGCGTTTCAATTACCAGTCTATTGGTTTCGTGTAGTGTCAAAAATAACACCGCAATAAATATGCCTCCCGCTTATGTCGCGCCAAATGTGAGTTACTCATCAATATTGGCTTTGCCTTTTGAACAAGCGGATAAAACCGTATTCTATGGCGATGATCCTCTGCAGTTTGGCAAGTTGTGGTTACCTAATCACAGTCTAATAGATAGTCAAAAGAACAATCTAATGAATAAAAGTAAACAGCCCGGGCTAGTTATCTTTATTCATGGAGGTTGTTGGCTCAATGCTTTTTCAATAGAGCACAGCTATCCGCTAACCAGCGCGCTTGCGGCGCAAGGAAACATGGTATGGAGTATCGAGTACCGCAGAACTGGCGATGCAGGCGGAGGTTGGCCAGGTACATTTCACGATGTGTTAGCCGGTATTGATTACATTCTGAATCAGACCCATTTTAAATTTGATAAGTCGAAAGTCTTCTTGGTTGGACATTCTGCAGGGGGGCATCTGGCGCTGCTTGCGCAAAGTGTCTTAATGGCTAAATCTGCGCAACCAAATATGACTGAGAAAGTTATCGGTTTAGCTGCAATTAGTGACCTTAAACAGTATGCCGTAGGAGGCAACAGTTGCCAGTCAGCTGTTGCTGGTTTTATGGGAGGTGAGCCATCAGAATTAATCGATGATTATTCTACTGCCAATCCCAGTGAGCAACTCAACACGAATGAAAAATTAACTACTCTGATACACGGCACAGGAGACAGCATTGTTCCCATAAGGCAGAGTTCGAACGCAAATTTCAATGCTAAGTTTGTTGCAGTGGAAAATGCGGGTCACTTTGATTGGTTGCATCCTGATTCCGAGGCTTTCAAAGTGTTACTTGAACAAATAAAGTTGAGCGGACAATAAAAATGCCAAACGATTTCACACAAAATGACGATTGGCTGCGCTACGCAAAAGAATATGACGCAAAAGATAGTCTCTCTTCGTTGAGAAGCGAATTTGATATTCCTGCTGACAAAATCTACTTAGATGGAAACTCATTAGGACCCTTGCCCAAAAAAGCAAAAATCAGAGCTAAGGAAGTCATTGAGGAACAGTGGGGAAAAGACCTAATATCCTCTTGGAATCGACATGACTGGATTGATTTGCCAACGAGAGTAGGGGATAAGATTGGCAAATTAATCGGCGCTGACAAAGGCCAGACTATATGCTGCGATTCTATATCGGTGAATCTGTTTAAATTGCTTAGTGCCGCGATGAAAATAAATATTGGGCGCAAAATAATACTAACTGAAAAAGGAAATTTCCCCACTGATATTTATATGGCGCAAGGGCTGCAAAGTGTATTAGGGAAATCCAATTGTGAATTGGTTTGTGTAGACAAAGATCAAATAGCTTCTAGTTTGAGCGAAGACGTTTCAGTATTAATGCTAACTCACGTTGATTTTCGTTCTGGTGCAATTCACGACATGAAAAGACTGACCCAGCTAGCCCAATCCAAAGGCATCTTGGTTATTTGGGATTTGGCACACAGTGTTGGTGCTATTCCAATTCATCTAGATGATTGTTGCGTAGATTTTGCCGTAGGTTGTGGATATAAATATCTCAATGGTGGTCCTGGCTGCCCTGCGTTTATGTATGTCGCCAAACGACACCAAACCCAGTTTCAACAACCTTTATTTGGTTGGATGGGGCATAAAAATGCGTTTGCATTTTCTCCGCAGTATGAAGCAGCAGAAGGAATGGCTCAATGTATGACTGGCACTCCTGCAATATTATCAATGAGCGTGCTCGACGCGGCCTTAGATGTGTTCACGGGAGTAGATTTGTTGCAGGTTCGTCAAAAGTCGATTGCCCTTAGTGAGTTTTTTCTGACACTAATGAAAGAAAGTAATTTAGATAAAACACTTAGGTTAAGCTCGCCATTAAACAGCGAGGTAAGGGGCAGTCAGTTGGCATTTTCGCATCCTGATGCCTATGCAATTTGTCAGGCGCTCATCAGTAAGGGGGTGATTTGTGATTTTCGTGCGCCAGACATGCTTAGAGTAGGATTTACTCCTTTGTACACGCGATATGAAGATGTTTATCGATGCGTTTCTTGTTTGTTTGAGATTGTTCAGAACCGACACTATCAACTTCCGCAATTCCAGATTCAGTCAAAAGTCACCTAATTGTCATAGGAATTCATCTGTTTCGTTAATGCTATGACTATTGTCTTGAGCCTCATTCGTTACGATGAACCTATCTTTGTCTAAACTGATTTTTTTACCTATTTCATTCAATCTTTTGCGATTCGAGGCGTTTAGATCACGTTTATCTAACTCGTTGAATACCCGCAATGTTTTAATATTGGAGAATTCCGCCAATTCCGCTTCCACCAAACTTTGCAACAAGTTCAAGCCAAATGCGGATTCTTTGGGGAATAAAATATAAGCTTGATAAAAATATTCGACCGCCTCAACATATTTTCTATTACTGTGTAATCCGAGTCCTTGTTTGTTGTACTTTAACGCTCTAGGCCTGCGTTCACCCATGTCATCTTCTCGTTGGCTGACTAACAAGTCAGAGATGGATTGATCAGTAAGATCTTCCATTTGCTTGATTTTTTCGCCGCAGTTAAACAGTATTTGTGCAGCTTTCATCTCATCGCCAACATCAACCCACGCTTTTACAGCGTCTGTCATGGTTGTTATATCCGCATTTTTTAGGTCATTGATATTGGACTCTCTAAGCAACTCATTGGCTTTCTCAATATTGTCTTCGAGTATGTAGGCCAGCACGTTCATGTATTCTTTCTTTAATTGCAGTCCCTCTTCGAGAAAATGCCTTCCAGCCGAACCAATTAAAAATCGAGCTACTTTTATGGGCTTAGCCCTTTCGTTTTTTCCTTTGGTTTCGGCAAAATAGAGATAACAACGCGCTAATTCCAGTGACAATTCTGCATATTTTTCACGAATATGTTTGTTGCTCATCCGTTTGCGCTCGAGCATGTCAATCGCATCTTCGACCTTATCCTGAATCTGATAAAGGTAAGTTTTGAGTTTAGTTGCGGCTGTCGATAACGATCCCTCACTGATTAAATCAATGTATTCTTCGGCTTTGACATACTCCTTTCGTCCAACCGAAATTCTTGCTAACCATTCGCAAGCTTTATCATTGGTTAGGTGAGCCCCTAGCATATCTTTCAGAATTTCTTCACTGACTTCACCTTTGCCAGCTAAAAACTGGGCGTGAATGACACCCCATTTTGCCCAAATTACCTTATCTGAACCTGCCAATACTGATTCATAAAGTTCAGTGGCTTGTTCAAATCTTCCTAGTTTCAACAACAATCTTGCTCTGAGTTTCAATAGACTGGTTTTAGATTTAGGTAGAATGTTGCTTTTTATTATTTGGTCGAGTTCTTCTAGTGCCTTTTGCCACTTTTGTTGGTCAATTAGATGCAACACAGGGCGACAGTGCATATTAATTTTTAGGCAATTCAGCAGGGTTTTTTCTAGTATTCGAATTGTGTAGGGCTTAACAACAAGATCGTCTGGATGCACATCAACAATTTGTCCAATAATGATAGGTAGGCGATCCGACGTGACAAAGATTAAGCAGGTTACATTTTTAAGTAATCCTGTTTTATTGATGTCATGAATCACTTCGACACCATTTTTATTGTTACCTAGATGATAGTCCATCAGAATTAAGTCAAAGTGCTTTTGTTGCATCCCTTTGACTAATTCACGGCCGTGAGAATAGCAAGCGATTTTATTGAATCCCATTTGCATTAGGTGGTTACGCAAGTTGATGCGTGCCATTCCGTTGTCTTCTACCACTGCGATATTGACTTTTTGTCTATCCATTACAAACCGAGTTGCATGAGGAAGTAAAAGAAATATAGCAAGCAAAGGTAAAGAATTACACCTATTACCTAATTTCACTTACAAGATCCGAGTTTAACTAAGCAAAAAAGACTGGCCGACCCCATGAGCTGTTGACCGTTGTTGTTTTTGCCGCACCAACGCTGTTCAAAGGATTTGTCTTCAAGACTGCACCTCAACTAAAGCGCTTCCAATAAAAACGAAAAGTATACGGCAATGATCAATAACCTCCAGAGATTGGTAAATTTTTACACTTTATTTTAAACTTAACGTTAACGTTAAGGTAAATCTAAGTTAGACTCGTGTAAATTGACACTTTTGGCCAAGGTAATGTGAAAAATGAAAACAATTCCTCTTCTAATTGACGGCAACTTCGCTAACTCTGATGCGAACCAATTTATCAATATTACTAACCCCGCTAACAATGAATTGATTGGCAAGGCGCCTTGTACTACTGAACTAGAAATTGATTCTGCGGTAGACAGTGCAAAACGTGCATTTGAATCTTGGAAAGAAGTTCCAGCGCCAGAACGAGCAAGAGTCATGATGAATTACCAAATGCTTTTGAAAAAGCATCATGATGAAATTGCTGAAATACTCAGCAAAGAAACCGGAAAAACGTTTGCTGACGCTAAAGGAGACGTTTGGCGCGGAATAGAAGTGGTTGAACAAGCCGCAAACGTGTGCTCAATGATGATGGGGGAGACAGCAGAAAACGTAGCAAGAGGAATAGACACCTATAGTTATATTCAGCCATTAGGCGTTTGTTTGGGAATTACCCCTTTTAACTTTCCTGCGATGATTCCCTTGTGGATGTTCCCCATGGCCATTGCGTGTGGCAATACATTTGTACTCAAGCCATCAGAACAAGACCCTTTCACGCCCACAAGGCTAGCGGAACTATTTATTGAGGCTGGGGCACCCAAGGGGGTACTAAATGTAGTTCACGGTGGTAAAGAGCAAGTTAATCAACTCCTAAATCATCAAGATATAAAGGCCGTTTCCTTTGTCGGCTCGGTACCTGTGGGTCAACACATTTACAAAACAGCAACGGACAATATGAAACGAGCACAATGCTTTGCAGGTGCTAAGAACCATAGCGTTATCATGCCTGATGCAAATAAGGCGCAAGTTTTGAATAACCTAGTGGGCTCGTCCGTGGGCGCTGCTGGGCAGAGATGCATGGCTATTTCTGTAGCTGTTTTCGTTGGCACCACGCAAGATTGGATCCCCGAATTGGTTGAACTACTTAAAGAGGTTAAACCTGGCTTGTGGGATGACAAAGAAGCGGGATATGGGCCGCTCATTAGCCCTGAGGCAAAAAAACGCGTTCTTACGTTAATTCAACAAGGTAAAGAACAAGGCGCAAACTGCTTGTTAGATGGTTCAAACTTCAGCGTAGCAGGCTATGAAGAAGGTAACTGGGTGGGTCCAACTTTATTTGCTGATGTCACCGAGGACATGGCAATTTATCAACAAGAAATATTTGGACCGGTTTTGTGTTGCGTCTCTGTCGACACTTTGGAAGATGCCATTGCACTGGTGAATCGGAATCCATTCGGTAATGGCACCTCTATCTTCACCGCGAGTGGTGCAGCAGCACGGAAATATCAACACGAAATTGAAGTCGGTCAGGTGGGTATTAATGTGCCTATACCTGTGCCTCTGCCGTTCTTTTCTTTTACCGGTTGGAAGAATTCTTTCTATGGTGATTTACATGCTTACGGAAAACAAGCTGTGCGTTTTTATACTGAAACGAAAACGATCACGGCTAGATGGTTTGAAGATGATATTCCAACTGGCCCAAATATGACGATTAATCTTAGGTAGCTACAAAAAGTGCTACAAATAATGTTAACAACAGATTTGCTTAGAAAACGACAGAGAACAAAAGAAGAAGTCATTGTAAAAAGCAAATCCATAGCCAAATAACTAGGAAAGAAAACGATGAACTTTAATCTTACTGATGATCAAAAAGCCTTTGCGGAAACCGCTAAACAGTTTGCTGAATCAGAGTTAGCTCCGAACGCCGCCAAATGGGACAAAGAACACTACTTCCCAAAAGAAGTCATCCAAAAAGCGGGAGAAATGGGGTTTTGTTCCTTATACACGCCTGAAGATGCTGGTGGTGTGGGTCTAGGCAGATTAGATTCGTCCATCATTTTTGAACAACTGTCCATGGGTTGCACGGCAACCGCTGCGATGATGACAATACATAACATGGCGACTTGGATGATCGCTTCTTGGGGAACCGAAGAGGTCAAGCAGCAATGGTGCCCATCGTTGGTAACAGGTGAAAAATTAGCATCCTATTGTTTAACCGAACCTGGCTCAGGCTCAGATGCAGCGTCATTGCGCACGACTGCCAAGATACAAGGCGACAACTACCTAGTAAACGGTTCAAAAATGTTTATCTCGGGTGCAGGAGAAACCGAAGTCTTAGTGGTGATGGTACGCACTGGTGGACCCGGCGCAGCGGGTATTTCTGCGTTAGTTATCCCAGCGGATAGCGAAGGTATTATTTACGGCAAAGCAGAAGAAAAAATGGGTTGGAATGCACAGCCAACTCGACTTGTGACCTTTGAAAATGTCAAAGTTCCAGCTTGTAACTTACTTGGAGAAGAAGGTGAAGGCTTTAAATTTGCCATGAGCGGGCTGGATGGTGGTCGAGTCAATATTGCTACCTGTTCAATAGGCACTGCACAGCAAGCTTTGGATACTGCCACTGAATACCTAAAAACTCGCTCACAATTTGGTAAACCTCTTGCCGCTTTTCAGGCTCTTCAGTTTAAGTTAGCAGATATGGCTACTGAGCTAGTAGCAGCAAGGCAAATGGTCAGATTGGCGGCGTTCAAAATCGATTCAAACGATCCTGAAAAGACTACCTATTGTGCAATGGCGAAACGATTTGCTACAGACGTGGGATTTAAAGTGTGCAATGAAGCACTGCAATTACACGGTGGCTATGGGTACATTCAAGAATATCCGTTGGAACGTCATGTTCGAGATGTGCGAGTGCATCAGATTCTTGAAGGAACCAACGAAATTATGCGCGTTATCATTGGACGTCGTTTACTGGCAGAGCATGCAGCTCAAGTTTACTAAATATTAATGATCAGCAAAGGATTCGGTTTATGAGCAATTTTGTTTTGTTTCAAGAGAGCAAATGCCAAAACGGCAAACTAGTTGGTATTGCTACCTTGAATAATCCTAAAGCCTTGAATGCGTTAAATACCGAAATGGTTGAATTGTTGCTCAACAAATTGAAGCAGTGGCAAGGTGATTCAAGAGTAGCACTCGTTATTTTGCAAAGTGATTTACAAAAAGCCTTTTGTGCAGGTGGTGATGTGGTCTCCATGTATCATGCGATGACCAGCAAAAATGAACAGGGCAAGTTCAACAAAGACGCTACGTACCATGATATCCCGCCTGAAATTCAACACTTTTTTACACAAGAATATCGCCTCGATTACCTAATCCATACTTATTCAAAACCTGTGCTGGTATGGGGGCAGGGGATCATTATGGGAGGAGGTTTAGGCTTATCGAGTGGGGCGAGTCATCGCATTGTGACCCCTAGATCCAGAATTGCTATGCCAGAAGTAAGTATTGGTCTATATCCTGATGTAGGCGGAAGTTGGTTTCTGAATAAGATGCCGCAGGGGTGTGGCATGTTTTTAGGTATTACAGGCGCTAGTGTAACGGCTGATGATGCTTTATACGTAGGACTGGCTGATTTCAAAGTAGACAATGATCAAAAAGACGCTTTATATGATTCGATTCTAGAAGCAAATTGGCAAGATGATGACGAATACAATCACGATCAGCTTACGCTACTTTGTGAAGCGCATTCGCTCGATATTGAAGCCTCAGACTCCAATATATACCGGCATCAGTCTTTGTTGAGTGAATTAAATCAGCTTGAATCGGTGCAAGGGTATTGTGATGCCTTATTGACTGTAGATGCAGAGGGCGATAAATGGTTGGAAAAAGCCCAAGAAGCAGTGAAGTATGGCTCTCCCATTACCATGAACTTAGTCAAACAACAGCTTATTCGAGGTAGAGATTTATCCCTTGCAGAATGTTTTAAAATGGAACTCGTCATCTCTTGTCGCTGCGCCACATTTGGCGAATTTCAAGAAGGTGTGCGGGCGCTTTTGATTGACAAAGATAATAATCCTAACTGGTGGGCTAAGAGACCAGAAGATGTGTCAGAAGCCATCATCGACTCTTTTTTCGTGTCACCTTGGGCGGAAGATCAACATCCGTTATCAAATATTAAAGGAGGCTGAAGATGAAAATAGCATTTATCGGATTAGGTAATATGGGTGGCCCAATGGCCACCAACCTAGTGAACAGTGGCCACAACGTAACGGTTTACGACTTGTCACAAGACGCAATGAATCAACTCAAACTAGCGGGAGCAAGGCTCGCGACTAGCGCTAGTCAAGCTGTGGAAAATGCCGACGTGGTTATTTCCATGTTACCTGCAGGCCACCATGTTGAGTCGCTTTATTTAGACCCGCAAAACGGTTTGATACATTCGTTAAGTTCAAAAACGCTGGTCATCGATTCGAGTACAATCGATAGCGCAACAGCAGTAAAAGTCGGTAAGGCGCTGGCGCTTGAATCAATCTCTTTTGTTGATGCACCCGTATCGGGTGGTGTAGGAGGAGCAAAAGCGGGCACCTTGACTTTTATAGTGGGCGGAGAGAAGCAGCACTTCCTGACAGCTAAACCTGTGTTAGAAAACATGGGCAAAAACATCTTTCACGCTGGAGAGGTGGGGGCAGGTCAGGTCGCTAAGATTTGCAACAATATGTTGTTGTCAGTATTGATGGCAGGAACATCTGAAGCGCTGCAAATGGCGATAGATAACGGTTTAGATCCCAAGGTGATGTCAGACATTATGCTACAAAGCTCGGGACGAAATTGGACGTTAGAGCTATACAATCCCTGTCCTGGCGTACTTGAAGGTGTGCCTTCTTCAAACAACTATCAAGGTGGGTTTATGGTGGATTTAATGCGTAAAGACTTAAATTTAGCCATTGAAACTGCTGAAAACACCCATTCTGCGACTCCTATGGGAAAATTGGCGCAAACATTGTACGAAAAACACGGCGAAAGTGGTAATGGCCAGCGTGACTTTTCTAGTGTTTTCGAATTGTTCAATTCAACTAACCGTTTAAAAATTTAATTTAGGATTTATTATGCAACTAAAAGACAAAGTGATTGCCATCACAGGTGGCGCCCAAGGTTTAGGTGAAGCAATGGCAAAGACCTTTGCCAATCTTGGTGCTCATATCGCTCTCATCGACATGCAAGCAGACGCAGTGACAAAGACCGCTGAAACCGTATCCAAACTAGGTGTGAAAGCCAAAGGTTATGCGGTAGACGTCACGGATGAACAAGCTGTTGAAGATGTATTCCAACAAATTGCAGATGAATTTGGTCAACTTAATGGTTTGATCAACAGTGCAGGAATTATGCGTGACGGTATGTTGCTGAAAGTGAAGAATGGCGAAGTCGTCGACAAAATGTCTAAACAACAATTTCAATCTGTTTTAGATGTAAATGTTACCGGTACTTTTCTATGTGGACGTGAAGCCGCTGTGCAAATGATCAATACTAACAGTGAAGGTGTTATCATTAATCTTTCGTCCGTTTCCAGAGCCGGTAATATGGGGCAAACCAACTATTCAGCCTCTAAATCCGCTGTTTCGACTATGACAGTAACTTGGGCTAAAGAGCTAGCGCGTCATAATATTCGAACCGGTTGTATCGCGCCTGGATTAGTCAATACTGCGATGGCAGCACAAATGAGACCAGAAATGCGAGAAAAGTTTATTGCGAGTGTCCCGGCAGGACGTTTGGCTGAAGTAGAAGAGCTAGGCCATGCAGCTCAATTTATCTTCGAAAACGATTATTTTACCGGTAGAACTCTTGAACTAGATGGTGGTACGCGCGTTTAATGACTTTATGGTTATGTCCATCATGTAAAGAACCCCTTGCCGAGTTTCCCCGATTTTGGAACTGCGATAACGGTCATACCTATGACAAAGCTAAGGAAGGCTATGTCAATTTACTCTTAGCGCAGAATAAAAATAGTAAATCACCCGGTGACAGCAAAGACATGATCTTAGCGAGACGGGAATTCTTGCAGGCCGGATTTTATGATCCCTTGATTGATAAAATTATCCAACTTATTGAATCACATTGTGCAGAGCAACAACTCAGTATTTTTGATGCAGGGTGTGGTGAAGGGTATTACCTTGGTCGAATTCACCAACAACTCAGTACAATAAAACAAGACTCGATTACAGAAATAACGGCAAGTGGCTGTGATATTTCTAAAGTTGGCGTTCAAAAAGCGGCAAAATGCTACCCAAGTATAAAGTTTAGTGTTGCCAGCACCTTTGATTTACCGTTGGCTGATAATTCAGTTGATGTAGTGATTCAAGTCTTTGCTCCTTCTTCTGTTAGCGAAGTTGCCAGAGTGCTAAAAAGTAATGGAATTTGGATTCAAGTTAACCCCGCATCAGAGCATTTACATCAATTGAAATCATTCTTATATGATGACGTGCAACCACATGAGTTAATCAACGACAGTTACACTGGATTTGCTGCCCTAGAACGAGCCGAGATTCAGTTTGATCTAAATCTTAATAGTGAAAAAAATCGGCTAGATTTATTAAAAATGACTCCCTACTACTGGTCTACAACAGAACAGAAAAAAGAACGCTTTGTTGAAGGTTGTGAAACCTGCTCAGCGCATTTCGATATTCAAGTGCTAAGGATTCTAGATGAATAAAGCTTTGTTTTTAGATCGTGATGGGGTAATCAATGTTGATCATGGTTACATCTATCAACCAGATGAAATTGAATTCGTAAGTGGTATCTTTGATTTGTGCCGCGAGGCTAAAGCGAAAGGGTTTTTAATCATTGTTGTTACCAATCAATCGGGCATTGCTAGAGGTTACTATTCAGAAAAGGATTTTGAGCAATTAACTGCATGGATGAAAGACCAGTTTGAGCAGCAATCTTGTCCGATAGATGGTGTGTATTACTGTCCTCATCATGCCGTAAAAGGAAAGGGAATATACAAAATCGATTGTGACTGCCGCAAACCAAAAGCAGGCATGTTTAAACAAGCAATACATGATCACGACATCGATTTTAGTCAATCAATTATGATCGGAGACAAACCCTCAGATATGGAAGCCGCAGCCTCTGTCGGGATAAAACGCACCTTCTTCGTGGATAATCAGACGATTGAGAAAGAAAAATTTGCGAGATATCCTCATGTGGTAACCAAGATAGAGCAAATCAGGTTATGAATTTCCCGTTTTAATACTTTAGAAATATTGCTATTGGACAATGACGTCGAATCAAATCAAAAAATTGCAACCTTGTTCTGTAACTTTCGAGACTATTGGATTCACTTCTGTAGATTATCCCATTCAGTTTAAAAAAACCAAATAGACGACAAACCCAATCCAACTTAAGCCAAGTAAAATCCATGGAAGAAAATTGGGTTTGGCAGTTTGCGAGTTTTCTTTTATCGATTCAGCTTCCGCATTGCGTACTTGTTTTAGCTTAGCTTCTTTTTTCTGCAGTTTGTCTCGCTCTCGAAGCTGTTTATTTTGCTGTTTTTTGTAGTCGGCAATGCCTTTCTCAATGCCTTTGGCTATAAGTTTAGTTTGCTCTTTGGTTTGCCCTGGTTTTTGAGTACTTTTTGCTACTCTTTGGGCTTGCTCTTGAAGCTCGGGTGATATTTTGTTCTTCATTAAACTAGAATGCTACACATACTATTGCGTAAAGCGACTGAGGTGTTTAATTGCCTGACTCAACAAGCCCGTATTCAAGTTTTCTGAATCTTCTTCGCCCGTTTCGATATCGAAGATTTTATGGTTGCCATTACCTAACACTTCAATTCTTAAGCCATTGTGTAGAACGATAATTTTGCTACCTTTGGTGCCAACAAGCCAATTTCTACGTGGAGAAAATAGGTTCTGACCAATAGAATAGCTGTTGACATTCGCAGCACATCCAAGGGCATTTAATATCGTAGGTGCTATATCTAAATGGCTAGACAAATTGGCGTTAATGTCCATATTCGAAGAGAAAGGAACCTTGGTTAACTCGTCTCTGTTATTCAACATTTTAGTGATCAAAACTTTGTTGTTGTCGAATAACGTTTGATTAGCTATTTCATCTAACTGCTCTTTGTTCACAAAGGCAATGGCCAACTTAGGCGCATCAGTATTTAGTTGACTTTTAAATTCATCCCAAGACGCACTGAAAGGGGCAGTACTATCATGCTCAAACTGTTGATCTTGATACAGTGAAACTGGAAGGCCTAAATTCAAAGGTAGTTCAAGCATCAATGGCACTTCATTTTCTAAAGCAGGCAGATAAATTTCCGGTAAGCCAAACAGTATACCTAGTGCAGCCGCTTCATTGTTACTACTTAAATCGTAATGTCCTGAAAAATCAGTTAATCCATAAGAGGCTTGTGATGCCCATTTGGCGTCATCTACTTGAACTAACACAACAATTCGCTGTGAATTGTCTATACCGCAGTAAACTGGTGTAGACGGGTATTCAATTCCACCGATACTGCTATCAAATTGCAGTTCCTTGCGCTGTTTGTAACTCTTAATATCCAATAAGCCGTATTTAGACATCAGCGTTTTGGCCGTCGCAGGGTAAGAAAGCGGGAACATATCATCTTGATAAATAATCGGTTGATATAGGTTTGCATCTGCCCATACATGCATGGCATGGCTGCTAACAAAACAGACAACGAAAAATGACGTAATAGGCTTGGCAACACGGAATTTTTGAAAACGTTCTATACGTTGCCAAAGCGCATTTGCCAATATCAGCAAAAAAGCAAGCCAAACCACGAATAACATCAATAAATAGCCCCATTGTTGCCAACCAAAGGCTTCGATTACGGTTTGGGTTTCTGTTCTAATCAAATCGGCAGAACTAAAACTAAGGTGAAGGCCATACTTGGTGTACAACAAGGCGTCAAACGCAAGCAAAGCTAAGCCCAGCGCAGCAATCACAGAGCTAGCTACTTTGACAAATTTTGCTTTTGGAAATGCATAACACAAGGGTAAAACTAAGATAACAAACCCAAAAAAGGTTAGAAAACCGACATGGCTAAACCAATTAGTGAAAAGGTACAGGGTGCCAATCAACGTTTCAGGGAGGGGAGAAGTAAAAACATAAACGGACGCGATAATTAGTGCGACTATGATGTTAAATAAAGCGAACCAATGCCCCCAAGCCACCAGTTTGGTGACCATAATACGACGTGGTGTTTCGTTGAGTATCATTTATTTTATTTTCCGTTGATACTTTTTAATAATACTTGTGTAAACTGTTCGGCCATTTTCTCGCGCTGGCTCTCGTTTACTTGATGTAAAAAAATATTGGTGATGACGTTGCCCAAAGCCATTAGTGACAAGTCACGTTTAGCTTGGTTTTTTTCTAAAGCGAAAACGATATCGTTCATCAAGTCTTCAAACTGAGAGTCTGAATATTTTGATTGTTGCGGCATATTTAAACTCTTAAATAAGTGTGTGAATAATAGTAGCAGTTATCAAAGCGAGTGTAACTACTCATAAATATTATCACGATATTCGTCATAAGATTGAAGCAGTTATAGTTAAAATTACAGCTTAAATTACTTCTTAGATAGATAAAAAAGAAAGGTAGAGCCATCAATGAGTGCAGTAATACATCATTTTGTTGCCCATCAATTAAGTATCAATGCCCAGCAAGAACTCGCGCTAGTCCCTAAGTCAACCTGTTTTGATGTGACGCCAGAAATTGAAACCCTTGCACAGCAAATCAATCATGCATTCAATCAAAAGCCGGGCAAAGGTGTGGGGAGCTTTGTAGAAAATCCAGATACAGAAGGTGAGTTTGATTTTAAATCCTCACTGATAAATGTAATGGATGCACCGGACGGGTTTGTTTCTTTCAGTCAAGCTGCGTGCAAAAAATTAATAAAAAGCTTGGTACAGGTGGGGGCCGTTGAAACGGGCTTCGTCATATTCAGTCACTATGAATTTCTAGCGACTGAATACTTAATGATAGCGTTACTCAATACTAAAGAGCATGTGGAAATTAACGGTGCTCTTGAACTAACTTGCAAGGATCATTTAGATTTAGCAAAGATGCAATTGGCGGTGAGAATTGACTTAACACAACTTAAGATTTCGCCGGAACAGAACCGATATATTAGTTTTATAAAAGGTCGAATGGGCAGGAAAGTTTCAGACTTTTTTATGAACTTTATCGATTGTGAAGAGCTGGTAGATGTCAAACAGCAAAACAAACAGCTAGTTAAAACGGTAGACGCTTTTTTAGCCTCTGAACAACTCGACAAAACAGAACAACATCAAAGCCGTGAAATAGTTTCTGATTACTACAAAGCCAAATTGGAACAAGGCGAAGACATTGAGCTTAAGGAATTGGCTGAAAATCTACCTAGTGAGAGCGGAAGAGACTTTGTTGAGTTTAACCAAAGTCTTGAAAATCCTATGGAAGAGTCATTCCAAGCTGATCGCAGTGCGCTCAAAACCTTGGCGAAATTTTCTGGTCAAGGGGGAGGGATCAGCATCAGTTTTGATAGAAAACTCTATGGTGATCGCATTGAATACGATCAAAGTACAGATACGCTGATTATCAAAGGGATACCACCCAACCTGAAAGATCAGCTCAGTCGTTCGTAGGGTCAAAGAAGTCAATCTTGTGGTCGTCCAATGAGTGAATTGTTGATATGATCGCGCAGCGCTAAAAATCCGATGAAAAATCAAGGAACCAACTAACACATGCAGCTTTTTGTCAATGACTTAACCGTGATGGACTTTTCTTATTTATGCCCTGAAAGAGGCATGGTTGGAGAAAGCTGGATTGTCGATGTGGTTTTAAACGGTGAGCTCAACGAAGAGAGCATGGTGCTTGATTTTGGTAAGGTAAAAAAAGAGCTTAAGTACTTAATTGATGAGTATGTAGACCATAAGTTGCTTGTACCGGCGGAACATGAATTCACTCGAATTACTCACCATACCCGTACCGATCAATATCAAGTGGATTTTAATCGACCAGACGAACTTAGTATCCATCTTTTGTGTCCTGCGGAAGCGTATGCGTTTGTGTATTCTGATGCGGTAACTATTCCGTCAGTTGGGCAGTATCTTAAAGATGTTATTGCCACACATCTTCCTGAAAATGTTGAAGGAATAGAGCTGATTCTTCGACCTGAAGTGATTACCACGCCTTTTTATCATTATACCCACGGTCTTAAAAAGCATGATGGTAACTGTCAACGCATCGCCCATGGTCATCGTTCTAAGGTGCTCGTTCATGAAAATGGAGAGCAAAGCGCAAAGTGGCAGGAATATTGGGCAAATCGATGGGCTGATATTTACATCGGCACACGCAGTGATCTTGTCTCTGAGCAAAATCAGAGCTTTTTCATTGATTCTGCGCGATTGCCTAATCATTATTTGTTTAGTTATGAATCATCTCAGGGTGAATTTTCATTAGCCATACCGCAAAGTGAAAGTGAAATCATCGAATCTGACTCAACGGTTGAATGCTTGGCGCAATACATGTTGGAAGAACAAAAAAGATTAGATCAAGACTCGAATGCTGCGCAGTTCAAGATATTTGCTTTTGAAGGGGTAGGTAAAGGAGCCATAGCCGGTGATTAAACGTGTTTTATCAATATTATTATCTTTAATGATCAGCATTCCATCTCTTGCTATAGAGTTACAAGGAGAGCTTACTCAGGGGAGCTTAATAAGGGGCCAAGTCGAAGCCGGTGCTAAGTTATGGTTGAACAACACACCAGTTGAAGTTTCTCGCGAGGGGTATTTTGCATTTGGGTTTGGACGAGATGCTAAATTAACCCATTCACTAAAGTGGCTAACTGCTCAGGGTAACGAAAATACTAAAACCATCACCTTGTCTAAGAGACAATACAATGAGCAACGAATCGATGGGTTGGCACCTAAAATGGTCACGCCACCTAAAGAAGTAACTCAACGAATTCGTAACGACAATATTCAGGTAGCGAAAGCCAGAGCATTAATTGATTCAAGAGTCGATTTTATGCAGTCGTTTATATGGCCTGCTGAAGGGCCGATTAGTGGCGTTTATGGAAGTCGACGTGTGCTTAATGATAAACCTAAACGACCTCATTTCGGTGTCGATGTTGCAGGGCCTGTAGGCACGCCAGTTGTTGCACCTGCAGATGGTATCGTTACTTTGTGGGTTGCTGATATGTATTATTCTGGCGGAACTATGATTATCGATCATGGACATGGCGTTTCTTCCACCTTCCTGCATTTGGAAACTAGCCATGTAAAACAAGGTCAGAAAGTGAAACAAGGACAATTGGTTGCAGAAATAGGTGCGACGGGAAGAGTGACTGGTGCGCATTTAGATTGGCGCATGAATTGGAAAAAAGAACGCATAGACCCAGCTTTACTAGTGCCATCTAGGTAGGTAGAAATATTTACCGTTATTTATCAAAAACTGTACTACCTCACGAATTCTTCAATGGTATATTCATCGCACTAGTCACGATTAAGATCGTATAAGGATATGTCGATGAACTCTATCATTGGGATTAAACCCATGTCTGCTGCAGAAGTAGTTAAAATTCATTTGGTGTTAGATGGCCAAGAGCCCCATGGTCTGCCATTTGTTCTAGCGTTAGAACAAACCAAAATGGAGCCAAACCGATTAAGAGAACTACTGGAAAAGTACCATTTTTACTTTACCCAAGTGGGCGATTCAGATCGTTTTATTATCAATCGCCATAATCATGACAATGGCTCATTGTACACAGTGGTAGACAGTATTGAAAAACGCACAGTTAAAATAGCGATTGCCAAATTTACACCGTTTTTTATTCTTGGCTTAGTTCTAGCAAGCAGCACAATGGGTTTTATGTTATCCGCCATTGTGAATAAACATGGCGGGTACTTTTAAGGTTTAAGTAGCCAATTGCTTCTTAAGGTTTCATCTTTGGTATGCAAGTAAACAGTGTCTTTTGCCGCAGCTGATATCGGCATTTGCATAGCTTTTAACTTTCCGTCCCTGAGAATATGTAGCGCGACAGATTCAGAATCCACGTTGTCATCTAAACGTTGCTGAAGGCTCTCGTTGTTGACTTGCCATTGATTGACACTTAACACTAAATCACCCACTTGCAGGCCCGCTTTATAGGCTGCACGGTTTTCGATTACCTGGGTTATCTTGACACCAATGGGTTCACCTTTAAATTGAGCACCAAAATCAACTTTTACTGCATCCGTGGATGGCTTTCCGCCTTTATCATTGGGGTTGTTTCTTGCGTTTAATTGTAACTCTACTCCAAACTCCTTTAACAGAGCGGATGTAGGTAAAGGTTCGGTTGTATAGATACAGGAATGAATAAATTCGGTTAAATCTATCTCAAATTTGTTCTTCAAAATGGACTGAACAACATCAATTTCAGTCCCTTTATCTAACTCTCCATAATCTTTCCAAAGCGATTGAATGACATCGAATAATGTCACTTTGTGATTGCTGGTTAATCTGACTTTTAAGTCCAAACATAAGGCAACAATCGCTCCTTTTGCGTAATAGCTGACGATGTTATTTGCCGCGCTAGCATCCTGTTTATAAAAACGTGTCCAAGCATCAAAACTGGATTGCGTAACTGTTTGTTTGCTCATGCCTGGGTTTCTTGCCAATCTTGTTAGTGTTATTCCTATTAGTTCAAGATAACTTTCAGGTTCGATCAAACCCGTTCGCACTAGCGTAATATCGTCAAAGTAACTGGTAAATCCTTCGTATATCCATAGTTGTTCAGAATAGGTTTCTCTGCAAAGATCTAGATCCATGAATTCAGCAGGTCGAATACGCTTAACATTCCAAGTATGGAAAAACTCATGGCTACAAAGCGCAAGAAAAGAACGATATCCATCAGAAATATGATCTCTATCTTGCTTCGAAGGCAACTCAGAACGAGTGAATTGTAAAACAGTTGAATTACGGTGTTCTAACCCACCAAATCCTTGATCGCATACAAGAGTCATAAATAAATAGCGTTTGATAGGAGTAGCCGGGCCAAATAAATCTAAATGATGCTGGCAGATAGGGGCTAAATCACGAACTATGCGATCCATATCAGAATGGTGATCGCCAACAAAGACGAAATCGAAATCAACGCCACCAACATTGAATTGTCTACTATCCAGATCGCCAATGATGACAGGCTGATCAATTAGCTCTTCGTAATCTTTAGCGTAATACAGATCATCTTTATCCATTGCTGTCGCAATTTGCCATTGCGACCGAGTTTCGCTGGGAATAGCAATGTCGACAGTGTGCAAGCTGTCTTTATGTTGTTCTGCTTTCAAGAACACACTGGTGCCATTGAAAAAAGCAAATTCATCATTGATGTAAGCACTTCTGACAGATAAATCAAAGGCGTAAACGCGGTAAACAACCTTTAATTGCCCATCACAAGGTGCGATTTGCCATGTCTGTTTATCGACTTTTTTAGACGTTAAAGCGTTTCCCTGTTCATCATAGGCCTGCAAAGTCACGATATCTTTGGCAAAGTCCCTGATCATATAACTTCCCGGAATCCAAGCCGGCAGAGTCAATATCTGCCCATTCGGCATTGGTTCTGAAATAAATTGGGTAAGTTTAAATAAATGACCAGCGAGAGACTCAACCTCGATTTGGTAGTGTACGGACCCTTTGTGCTGCAATTGTCTGATTCCTTTTGGTTTTATAGGCTATTGTAGCGCCAGCAGTAACATGCTACAAAACTAATTAACGAGTAATAATATCGATTCGCTCTTTCTAATTTGCTAGAAAATCAGGTTAAAAGTTGAATATACTCAAAGAAAAAGTTGGTTTAAACCGCGAAGATATCAAGAAAATCAAAGCGATGAAGCCAGGACTGTCCTTAGACCTCCAGCTTTCAGCGCCAACCGGTATTAAACGCGTTAAAACGGAATTTGTAGGTATGGATGGTACTCGATGCTTGATCCTCAAATTCCCAGATGAAACACGTTGGGGGCCGCTTCGCGATTCGATATATTCAGACAACACCATGGTTATTCGATATATTTATGAGGAAGATGCGGGCGAAGTTGTTGCATTCAAAGTCAAAATTAATGTGGTCCTAAGTAAACCCGGCAATTATATTTTTACTAGTTTTCCTCTTGCTGTTCAATGTCATGCATTGAGGACCGAACAACGTGCACAGGCACATGTTCCTGTAAATCTTATTCAACTCAGTTCTGGAAAAGAATTATTTGATGGTCTCATTATTGATTTGTCATTGAGTGGTTGTCGAGTGTCAACCGATAGGGTCAATGTAAAAGAGAAAATCGAATTGAAAGAGGCCGTTACGTTAAGAATTAAGAATCCTGACGGTAAAAGTTCTGATTTATTGGGTTTAGTGATGAATCAAAAGTCGGATGTGACCAAGCATTATTTTGGGATTAAATTTGATGCATCAGAGCAAGTGGTAGAAGAATTATTACATCAATTAATGTTAACATAATGCTAACAATAAAATAATAAGAGATAAAAACATGCGTCGTGTTGATTTGCTACTAAATGAGTACGGTGAGAGCCATCAGAATAAAATCAATATCGCTATTCATGCGATTGCAGTGCCATCCATCTTTTTTGTGACGCTTGGGCTATTGTGGTCAATTCCCACTCCAGAGATATTAGATCACTTTAACGTGACTTGGGCTCATGTCATTGCCATTCCTACTTTGTGGTATTACTTCAAATTGTCAGGACCTATCGGTGCCGCCATGACATTGTTAGTCATCGTGTCATTTGCTTGCATTAAGTTATTGGTATTTGCGGATATTTCGGTACTTATTTTTAGTATTGTGTTGTTTGTAGTGATGTGGATATTGCAGTTTATAGGTCACCATATTGAAGGAAAGAAACCCTCGTTTTTTAAAGATTTACAATTTTTATTGGTAGGCCCAGCCTGGTGGTGGGGACATTGGTTAAGACGAATGAATATACAATATTAACCGTCAATACGGATGCTTGTTGCTTCGAGTTTGCGTTAAACTGAGCTAAGCGCACGATTAATAACCCCTTTTTCAAAGACTAAGCAAGTATACTGAGCCTGAGAAATTAGTAAGAAGAGCAAATCACTTGATTCAATGGCAAAAACTTTTTGAGAACCGAGAACGTTTATTCTGGACCCTGCATACAGGCGGATGGGCCGGATTTGCGATTGTCTACTACATAGGCTCTTTTTTACACGAAATCCGCCCTATTTGGATTTTAGTCATAGTTCTAAATGCCTATGCTGGCTGGTTACTAACCATTCCTCTGCGTTACATATACAGATGGGCTCGACAAAAGTCTGTTTGGAAAATGATCTTATTGGTTGCACTGAGTGCATATTTGACAGCGCTACTATGGGCTGTTGTGAAAAACGTTAACTATTGGGAAATATACAAGCACGGTTACAGGCCTGAGGTTTGGTACATGTATTTTACCAATACGATTAACTCGTTGATTATGGTGATGTGTTGGACAGGATTGTATTTCGGAATTAAAAACTTCCAAATGCTACAAAAAGAAAAGCAGAACGCGCTGAAGGCTTCGACCATGGCGCATCAGGCACATTTGAAAATGTTGAGATATCAACTCAACCCGCATTTTTTATTCAACACATTAAACGCAATCAGTACCCTTATTTTAATTCAAGACAATAAAACCGCCGAGGCAATGGTTAGTCGTCTTAGTGATTTCTTGCGCTATTCCCTCGATAAAGATCCTATAAAGAAGGTTTCATTAAAAAATGAGATTCAAGCACTTGAGTTATACCTTGAAATAGAGAAAGTTCGATTCGATGAACGTCTGGATGTGGAGTGGGATATTGCGGAAAACTGCAAAACGGCATTGGTACCTAGTTTGATCTTACAACCCATCATCGAAAATTCAATTAAATATGCTATTTCGAAAATGGAGTCGGGTGGTAAAATTACCGTTGGTGCCAAGGCTTTTGGTAGAGATTTATTACTTGAAGTAGCCGACAATGGACCAGGAGCAAAAGTAGAGAATGGTATGCTAGAGCGCAGCCAAGGGGTGGGTTTGCCAAACATTCAAGAACGTCTTAACTCACTGTATTTAAACGACTATTCTTTTGCAGTTTCAAATAATCATCCCTCAGGGATAAAAGTTAGTATTCGAATTCCTTTTGAGGTGAATGAAGATGACGTCTAAAATTAGTGCTGTGATTGTAGATGATGAACCGCTTGCGCGAAAAGGATTAGCAGTTCGGCTTTCCGGCTTTGATAATGTGGAAGTGGTAGGAGAGTGCCAAAATGGATTGGAAGCGGTTTCAATGATTCCGCAACTACGTCCCGATTTAGTGTTTTTAGATATTCAGATGCCAGGCCTCAATGGCTTCCAAGTGATCAACAAACTACGAGATTTGAATCAACCTATTCCACTGATTGTCTTTGTTACCGCGTACGATTCATTCGCGATTAAGGCGTTTGATATTCATGCGTTAGATTATGTACTTAAACCGGTTGATGAAAAGAGACTTACCGTTGCCCTAGACAAGGTGAGGGAAGTGTTGTTGTCTCATCAAGAAGGCGATCAAAAAGTAAAATTAGCGAAATTAGTCGCTGATTTTACCGGTGATGATTGTGAAGATATATTAAAAAGGTTGGCGTCTGGAGAGGCAATAGATAGCAAGCGATATCCGCCAATTTTAGCCATCAAAGACGGTTCTGAAGTAACTCGCGTCGCGATCGATGAAATTCAGTGGATTGATGCGGCAGGAGATTACATGTGTGTCCATGCTAATGATGGTACGCACATTATGAGACGCACTATGAAAGAATTAGAAGCAGAGTTGGACCCGAAGAAGTTTGTCAGAGCCCATCGTTCTGCCATCGTCAATATTAACTTTGTCAACAAATTGGTCAGTCATGTCAGTGGTGAATATCACCTAATCTTGACTAACGGAACAGAGTTGAAAGTCAGTCGCAGCCACAGAGACAAAGTAAAGGAAATGATTCGAACTTAATGCTCGATGGTTAACCTTTTCTCTGTCTCTAACACTTTCGTGCCACCTTTTGCAGTGCAAGTGTCTTTAACTGGCTAATTTAACTTGATTTCTTCCGGCATTTTTAGCCGCATAAAGGGCCTGATCAGCTCTTTCAACGATACTGGTCAATACATCTTCACTCTTTTTCAACGCCACACCAAATGATGCCGTTACCGGCGGGATTTTTTTGCCAGTACGCTTGTTGCTAAAGGGAATTGAAGCAAGTTTTACTCGAATGTTTTCAGCTACCTTGTGAGCATCCTCAAGTTGAAACTTAGGACACAACAAAGCAAATTCCTCGCCACCAAATCGCACGGGAACAATGGGGTCACTGCATTCTTGTTGTAGCAGTTGCCCGACAAATTTTAGAATTTGGTCTCCTAAAAGGTGCCCGTGGGTGTCATTGAATACTTTGAACTTATCGATATCCATGATGATTATAGCTAAATCATCATTGTCATCACTTGCTTCAATAAATTGATTGTAATTAGATTCAAAAACTCGTCGGTTATATAAACCGGTCAAGGGGTCTGTGTTTGCTTCACGCCTACTCTTTTCCAGTTCAGATTTTAACGAGTTTATTTCGGTTTGTGCTGCAGATAATTGTCCCTGAAACTCTTCATTAGCATTGCAAATAGCGTTTGTATTAGCGTTCAATTCTGCTAACACAGGGGAAACACTTTCGTCTAAATCCAACTCACCTAGACGGTTCAAATTGCTTTTCAATGCGGCAGAAAAACCGGTTGTTTGCTTTGCTGTTTCATCGAGCGATTCAGATAAATTGCTAACCATGTTTGAAAACGCTTTCTGAAACCCTTCAAGTTTCTGCTCACCCGAACTCTCTATTTTGCTGATGTGATCGATAAATAGTCGTTCTCCCACTTCTGGTGGGCAGGTGTTATATCTTTCTATAACCTGATCGAGCTCTTTATTTAAATGGGGAAAGGCATTTGAGAAATAGCTGTACCAAAGCGTATAATTTAGTGGATTAGGGACTATGTCGTGTTTAACCATGGTAGGCACTGCTTGCCGTAAATAGTCAGCAGCCTGATCTGAGTTTTCAGAAAATTTCATTTTTTGTCTCTTTTATTTCTCTGGATGAATAAATCCTTTTTAGTAATAAGCTCCAATGCCAATTTTTTCACGTTAGTATTTTATTCGTGTGGAGATTCAAAGCAACTTGTTAAACACTATTTGGGTAAAAATAATCATTTTATTCAGTCATATTTTGATAATTTGACTAGAATCAAGTCATTTTGTACGCGGATGACGCTCAGACATGAGCAGGCTAGTCATAAATTATGATGTCATTCATCGTCGAAAACTGCATCTAATCTTGCGCCTCGGCAATTCAACGCATTTATTCGTCTGCTAATAGATTTAAACTTTTTTACGATTGCTTGCGACTTATAGTTAAGCAAATAAAAATAACGTAAAGAATCTCATATGGATATCACCAAAGCAGCACTTAAAAACGCATCTGGCGTAGCAATTGTTGTCGGCATCGTTGCCTTCATGGGGATTTTCAGCTTGTTCAAGCTGCCAGTACAGTTGTTTCCTGATATTGAACGACCGCGAATTGCTATTCAAACAGCATGGCGTGCCGCGTCACCGCAAGAAATAGAATCTGAGATATTAGAGCCTCAGGAAGAAGTTTTACAAGGTATTCCTGGCCTAAGAAACATCAATGCTTGGGCTAATCAAGGCAACTCATGGATTAATCTTGAGTTCGGCCTCGAAACGGATATGCAAAAGACGCTGATAGAAGTTATCAGCAGAATGAACCGAATTCCTCCGCTGCCTCGCGATGCCTTGTCTCCTAATATCATGCTCGGTGGAGGCGGCGGGGGCACACCCGCATTGACCTATTTTTTCATGCAAAAATTACCCGGAAATGATGCCGATATTGGTAGTTATGTGACTTTTATCGAAGATGTCGTTAGGCCTCAAATTGAAAGTATTGACGGTGTCTCAAGAGTCAGTCTACAGGATGGTACGGGTGGTGCAGAAGAATTCCAGATTATCTTTGATCCATATTTAGCCGCTGAATTAGGAATTGACTTAACCAATATCTCTCGACTACTCGGCACAGCAAATGATGTATCAGGCGGTTTTGTCGATGTGGGACGTCGCAAATACACCTTAAGGTTTCAAGGAAAGTATGCGCCAGAAGATATGGGTGAGATGATCTTAGAATGGCGAAATGGTAGCCCCATCAAGCTTAGAGATATTGCTGAAATTAAAATAAAAAGAGCAGATGGATTAGCTTATGGCGTGCAAAACGGTAATCCCGCTATTTCGATGCGAATAGATCGGGAAAACAATGCCAATGTTCTCGCCACGCTTGAAGCCGTCAAAGACAGAGTTAACGATATCAACCGTGATATTTTAGCTGCTGAAAAGCTAACTATGGTGCAATCCTTTGACGCTTCGGTATTTATTTACAGAGCGGTTAATTTGGTGACAAGCAACTTGGTTATCGGTGTGCTGTTATCCATCGCCATTTTATGGTGGTTTATGCGTCAGACAAGAGCGACTTTATTGGTTGCTTTGGCAATTCCTATTTCTCTGCTGAGTACCTTTGTCGTATTGCAAATCACGGGTCGGTCACTGAATATTATCTCCTTAGCTGGACTTGCTTTTGCGGTAGGCATGGTGCTAGATGCGGCTATAGTGGTGCTTGAAAATATTGTAAGGCACAGAAAATCTATCGAGAGTCCGATGGAAGCCGCAAGTAAAGCCACCAAACAAGTATTTGGCGCATTGATGGCGTCAACGGCAACGACTGTTGCCATATTCATCCCCGTCATATTTTTACAGGATGTAGAAGGACAGCTTTTCGCCGATTTAGCCCTTACTATTGCCATTGCAGTGACAATTTCATTCATTGTGGCAGTGACAGTTTTGCCTGTAGCAGCCAGTCAGTGGCTAAATATTGAGCTTCCACCAGATCGCTTGGAAAATCTTTGGCGGAATATTGCAAACCGGATCATGTGGTTAAATAGCACGGTTAAAAAGCGTTTTATTACTATTGCTGTTTTAATGATAGTGCCACTTACCGCTACTTATTTATTGATGCCTAAACTCGACTATTTACCGCCGGTTAAGCGTGATGCCGTTGATGCATTCTTTAATTTTCCTGCTGGCGCCAGTGATGAATTCATTGAACAAGAAGTATTAAACCTTGTTGTTGAAAGATTAAAACCTTACATGGCAGGCGAGAAACAACCGGCATTAAAGAATTACTACATTCTTACTTGGCCAAACGGCGGAACCATTGGTGTTAGAGCGAAAAACCAGAACGATGTAAAAGAGTTAGAGCGCCTCATCCGCGATGAAATACTTAAGGATTTGCCAGATACCCAAACCTTCGCGATGCAAGGCAATCTGTTCGGCGGTTTTGGCAATGGACGCAGTATCGACCTAAGGTTACAAGCAACGGATCAAGATGGCCTGACCGTTGCCGCACAGCGAGGCTTAGATTTACTTCGCGAGACATTCCCCGGTGCAAATGTGAGGGCCAACCCTTCTCTGGAACAATCAGAACCCGAACTCCAACTGATGCCAAATGATGCAAGGATGATGGAAGTGGGCATGGATAGACAACGTGTTGCCAGCCTAGTGCGAGCAATGGGTGATGGCTTGTACGTTGGGGAATACTTCGATGGCATAAAACGCATGAACATTATTTTTCGTTCGGAACAATGGTCTAATCCGGAGCAACTTGCGGTCACGCCGATTATGACACCGAGTGGGGAAGTTGTGCAGTTAGGAGACATAGTGGATGTGTCCCGTGCCGTAGGTCCTAGCCGCATACACAGGGTCGATAGACGAAGAACCCTCAACCTATCTGTTAATCCCCCTGATGATATGTCTCTAGAAGAAGCGATGGCGATTATCAAGGAAAAAGTAGAGCCTAAAATTGCTGAATTAATGCCTAGCGATGGTGCGATCAATTACGGTGGTAGTGCTGACAGTATGAACAAAGCAGTAGTCACTATGAGTCAAAATTTTTTACTCGCGATGGCATTGTTGTTTGTTTTAATGGCTGGTCTGTTTAAGTCGTTTATTGACAGTGCAATGGTGATTTTAAGCATTCCTCTGGCAACAGTGGGCGGTGTAATAGCCGTTCGGTTACTGAACTTGGCTAGTTTTCAACCTATGGACCTTTTGACAATGATTGGCTTTATCATATTGCTAGGTTTGGTAGTCAACAATGCCATTTTGTTAGTGCATCAAACGCGCAATGGTGAAGATCAGGGATTGAATAGAAGAGAAGCCGTACATCAGGCCTTAATGCTGCGTTTAAGGCCGATATTTATGAGTACCCTTACGTCAATTTTTGGCATGTTACCGCTATTGCTTATGCCGGGTGTTGGCAGCGTTATTTATAGAGGACTCGCTGCGGTTATCGTCGGAGGAATGACCGTCAGCACTTTATTTACCCTGTTACTTTTACCTACTTTGTTAACCCTCAGAGAAGGGAAAACACAAAAAAATCGTGAATACACATCCAGAAAATTAACTAAACCTGCAATTTTGGCTGACAAGCCTGGGACAGTATGATGAAACAGAGACTTTTTTATAACACCATTGCAATGTGCATTTTAACAAGCCTTAGCGTGCTTTCTTATGCTCAACAAGACCCAGCTGCTCCGCCCCCAGCATTAGTTGAAGTTAGCCCGGCAATTAGTGAGCAAATTTCGCAACAAATTTGGGTGCCAGGAACGGTGTTAAGCCGCACCGATTCAAACATCGCGGCAGAAGTAGCAGGACGTATTACTTGGATGGCCGATGTGGGTGACTTGGTGGAAGCAGGGGATGTTCTGGCTAAAGTTGATGATCACATTCTTCAACTCTCGTTTGAACAAAATAGTTCCAACATTGCGAAGTGGGAGGCGAGAGTTGACTTGCTAGAACAAAAACAAAAACGCTTTAGTTCTATGGTACAACAAGCTAATACTTCCAAAGATCAATTGGATGAAATTATTTCTGAGCTTGAAATCGCTAGACAGGAATTGAATCAAGCTAAAATAGATAAAAAGCTCACCGCCTATAAAATTGAGCAAAGTCATGTAAAAGCTCCGTTTAAAGCCTTGGTCGTTGATAGATTGCAGAACCCGGGCGAGTATATTTCCATTGGACAAAACCTGTTGAGAATAGTTGATACGGGTAACATTGAAGCCAGCATCAAAGCACCACTTTCGGCAGTTCCTTTCTTAACTCAAGGAATGGATGTATTGATTAAACAAGGTGAAATTGAATCCATGCAAACTATTCGCACCATAGTGCCAGTGGGCAATACACGCTCCAGAATGATGGAAGTTCGCGTGAGTCTGCTACCTGACCAATTCGCCATAGGTGGAGCGGTAAGGGTTGCCTTGCCACATAGTTTGGCTCATAAAGGAATTACAGTTCCAAGAGATGCTCTGGTGTTAAGAAAATCAGGTTCTTACGTTTATCAAATTGATGAAAACAATGAAGCGAAACAGATTCCTGTCACTACAGGTATTGGTGTCGGCAACAGAATAGAAGTGTTTGGTGAATTGAATCATTTAGATCCTGTGGTCGTTCGCGGAGCGGAAAGACTTCGTGAAGGTCAAAAAGTCCGTTTTAGCGAAGAACCACAGGAACAAATAGCAACCTTGTAACCCCTTAAGGCCTGTTAAGCAGGTCAAAGGTATCGGTTTGGATCTTGATTAAATAGGGATCCAATTCTTTTTGTTTTTCCCAACTCGTTTCTAACGGTAAACAAATAAGTTCGTGGTTTGCTTCACACACCATCACGCCTGTCTTACCTTCTATGACAGATTCGACAGCAAAAACTCCCAACTTGGTCGCCAGAACCCTATCTTGTGATACAGGTGAACCACCTCGCTGAACGTGGCCGAGTATGACAGGTCGGCAGTCAACCTTAGTTCTTTCAGTTAAAATCTCAGCCAATTTAGTCACGCCTTCGGCCCAAAGGTTTTCGGTAATTACCACAATGTAACTGGAGTTTCCTCGGCGGTTTTTTACTTCTTCAATATGAGAAATGATATTTTCGAGTTCATCATCAGCGGCTCGAGATAATTCAGGCACCATTATTTGGTCTGCGGCAGAAGCAATTGCTGCACTCAGACCAATAAAACCGGCATGGCGGCCCATAACTTCGACTAAAAAAATACGTTCAAATGCATCGGCGGTATCACGCACTTTATCAATGGATTCTAGGGCAGTTTCGATAGCAGTGTAGTACCCGATGGTGGCATCGGTACCGTAAATATCATTGTCGATCGTGCCGGGCAAACCAATGACTTGACCTTGCCAATGTTCTGATAAATGTTTTGCTCCTCTAAAAGAGCCATCCCCTCCAATAACCAATAGCGCCTGAATACCTAAAATATCTAAGTTTTTACCCGCTAATTCCGCCGCTTCATCTGATTTAAATTCTGTGCATCTAGCGCTGTGAAGTATGGTGCCACCTCGTTGAATAATGTTAGTGACATTTTTGGCACGTAGACTGAGATATTCTTGTTGTATCAGTCCGTTGTAACCATGCCTGTATCCATAAACTTCAATACCATAGCGTAAACAGGTCAGAACAATTGCTCTGATACATGCATTCATTCCTGGTGCATCTCCTCCAGAGGTGAGAAGTGCGACTTTTTTTATTTTTTTATCCATGTGCGTGCCGTAATTATGTTTCGAAAAAATGATTAATTTTATCAAGACTAGCAGTGTCATTCCTTATTGAACATAGAAATTTTAACAAATTGAACAATCCAATTTTTTTGCAGTCTGGTATTAAGTGTAACGATTAGTTGCATAGCATTGTGTCACTGCTAATAGTGATGCAAACTGCAAGCGATGCTTAATGATAATGGAAGTTAAAATGAAGATATTTATTGCTGCAATTTGTGCAATATTTTTACTGTCTGGCTGCACTTCAAAGTGGGCTTATAACAATATTGACTGGCTCCTATACTGGTATGTTGATGACTATATTGATTTAGAAAGAAGTCAGAAAAAATTGTTGGACGTGAAAGTTGAAGAGTGGCATCAGTGGCATAGAGAATCCGAATTAGTTCAATATAAAGAGCAATTGCTGGATCTTCAAAAGCGTATCAATCAAGGTAACCTTAGTGCTCAAGAGTGGCGTGCAGAGTTTAAAAAAGCATCTGGACATTGGCAACGCTTCAGAGATCACATCGTCCCAGAGTTGTCAGTGTTAGCGGTAGAAACATCTGACGAACAAATTGAGTCTTTGTATGCTGCTTTAGAAGAAGAGAATATAAAGGAACAAGAAGAAAGGGATGAAGAAACGATAGAAGAAAGGTTGGAAGATTCTAAAAAACGCCTGAAAAAGCAACTTAAAGAACGGTTAGGCAGACTCAGTGATGAGCAAAAATTATTGGTAGATTACTATATTCCTCAATTTAAAAGTACATTTGACTATTGGCTGGCTTATCGCCGACTAATTCAATCCAAAAGCAAAGAACTCATGTTGAATCGACACGAATTAGCAGATTTTTCGGCTCAATTTAGTGATCTTTTAATGAATCCTGAGTCCTTGAGGACTGAAGAGCACAAGGCCGCGATCGAGCACAATAGTGAGTTATCCGGCAAAATGTTGGCGGAAATTCAAGCCACCCTATCTGAAAAACAATACAAGCATTTGAACAATGAAATTGATGATTTAGTTGAAGATATCACTGATTTAATTAAAGATTAACCTTTTAAACAATAGAGCGTTAACTTAGTGCGATGGAATGGGTTCGCACTGTCACTGATAGCGGCAGTGCTTTGGGGCGTGCTCCCCATATTTTTACAGATTTGTTTGCAAGTCTTAGATAGCAGCTCTATCACTTGGGTTCGATTTAGTGTCGCTGGTATTTTTGTGTTTTTAGTCCTTTCTCATCAAAAGGCCCTTCCTCCGGTGACGAGGCTTGGAAAACAACCGATTTTTCTGTTGCTTGTGACGTCCATTTGTTTGATTGCTAATTATGTTGCCAATGTAGAAAGTCTTGATTATGTATCGCCTGAGACAGTACAGGTGGTTATGCAGCTTGCACCTTTCTTACTGATGTTGGGTGGAGTAATTTTTTTTAAAGAGCAATTTGGCAAGATGGAATTAACCGGGGCAGTAATATTGTTCTGCGGCCTAATGCTATTCTTTCATCACAGGTTGGATTTACTGTTTGGTGCCGTTAATCAGTTTAATATTGGCGTGCTCTTAGTGGTTTTTGCCGCGGCAACCTGGGCGGTTTATGCATTATTGCAAAAAGTATTGTTGAAATCGTTAACTGCTAAACAGCTCACTATGATGCTTTACCTTGCCGGAATGATAATCTTGTATCCCTTTACAGATTTAACCAATTTAACCAACCTTAGTGGATTACAAATATTTGCATTGGTTTTTTGCTGTTTTAATACGATAGTAGGTTATGGCGCTTTTACTGAGGCAATGATGGTTTGGAGTGCATCGAAAGTCAGTGCAGTTGTTGCGACCGCCCCAATATTTACTTTTTTAAGTGTTTTTATTGCAGAAAAACTTCTGCCAGAAAGTTTCGCGGCAATCGATTTGGGGGTTTTATCTTATGTTGGGGCTATTGGTGTCGTTATCGGGTCGATGACGATTGCGTTGGCCAAAGATAAGGCAAGAGTTTAAGTCGTGCTCGATGGGCGTTATCAATTTAGATGGGTTGCTGCTCGTTGCTGTCTGTTATTTGTGCAGATTAAAAAATTTTTCAGACAGCGTTTGTGCGGGATTTCTAAAGCGTTAACCCTTAGTTAGTCTTGTTTTTTGGTTTTCTTCTCTGCCCCAATTGGCGTTTCATCCTTTTTACAAATAGTGTCATATTCATCTCTGTAATATCTGAGATTAAGACATGCTTCTTCATACTGCAATTTAGCAGTTAGCGCTTGTTGAGGATAATTTGTGCGGGCCATCGTTTTTCTAAGTCGTTCACATTCCAAATGTTGTTGCTTAACTTCCAATATTTCTTCACATGGATTTTCACTATTGGCGCAACCGCCTAATGAACTTAGGGTTAATAGTGTGATTGAGCCTGCTATGGCAAAAAATGGACGCTGAGAGCAAAGTATAGAGTTGAGTTGATGCACGTTTGACTCGTTTGATAATGACCCTTGAAATAACTCTATATGACTAACGGTAAAAATGCTACTAGTTGAATTTAAGATTAAGGTCTGTTGACCTTTGCTGTATGAATTTTGTTCTACAACGTGGTTACCATCTAGAGCGCCTTTTGATCGCGGCGCTGATTGAAACCTAGTGGTTCCAGGCCAAAAGTCAGCAACTTAGAGCAGGAGGTGTTTAGGATGAACCCGAAGGGCAGTGTTTGTGCGTTATTTCCAAACTAGCTGCTGTTCTAATAAGTTGATCAAAAATAAAATTTTTGCATTTGATAGTTGTCGATAGTCGAAATAAGGAGTCACGATTAAACGCCGCTCGGGATCTATAGCGAATTCGTCGTTTAACCAAGTTAAATGCTTTGCTGTTGTAACTTTATTGGCGTAGGTTTTGCCCATCACTATAATTAAGTCATTAGGTGATTGGGGGACAATAGTTGCGGTTCCGCTGACATCAAACATTAATGCAGTATTACTGTCTTTTTGTAATAGTTCTGCCTCTCTATAATCTTGCCAACAATTATAATCGCTTTTAATGGGCGAAATGGACTTGGGTAAAGCAAACATGATTTTTGCGTAAACATTAAACACTTTTCTCCAACCATTCCCACATTTCTGACCAATATCGTGAATATTGCCCTGCTGCAAAGGTGTGTAACCCGAATTAATCCCTGAAAAACAGTAACTTGGACGATTGCCCATATAGACTCTAACCTTGCTATTGTTATCACCGATAAAAATCGGCGCATTTTCAAGCAAATTCATATCGTTAAAGCTAGGTCCTGTTGACCTTTGTCGCTGATTTTTGGCTTTACGAATTGTAGAACAAGGTTTATATATCAAAGTTCAACTTACCCTTACCATTAGAAAAACAAGTTTTAATTTTAATAGACTATACTGCAATAATTAGGAGCTGTTGACCTTTGCTGTATGAATTTTGTTCTACAAAGAGGTTGCCATCTATGCGCCTTCTGATCGCGGTGCTGATTTGAAAGCCTAGTGGTTCTAAGCTAAAAGTCAGCAACTCATAGTAAGGGGCGCTTAGAATGAACCCGAAGGGCAGTGTTTAAGTAGAGCAACTACATGACACTCGTAATGCATTGCCTAAATAACGCTCAATCGCTGCAAAAATATACAGCAAAGGTCAACAGACCCTAATAGTTTAATGATGCCTAAGTTCAGATTGTTAAGTTCAATTGCAACGCAGAAAAGCAGGTAAACAATCCTTATTATTAGGCCGCAAGTGTTCACTGTTACGCACTTAAAAATGAGTTTGTTATAGTGAATGTGTAATTGACGCGTAGTCACTTTTAGTGCTCGCAAACAGAGGTGATGTTAATGAAAAACAAATGGAGTTTGGTGATTCACGAGGTGACAACAACGACCGCTTGCATCTGGTTTGGTACTTTATTTCATGATTTAAGAAAGCCTGTAGAAACGCGGATAACCCTTTACGATCATGATGACAATGAAGTTGCTCAAAAGTCGATTATGCAGAACGAATGGGAAAGGCCATTTAGCCAAATTAAAACACAACGATTCTGCAAGGTTATTGAGTTTTCTGCTTTGCAACAGGGAACTGAGTATAAAGTAAAGGTAGTCGAAATTTTTTCTAACGAGGATTTTGACGATATTCCATTGTCTTCAGGCACGTTTACTACCTTACCTGAATCCGTTAACGACTTGAATGACGGTTTTACTATCGCCATTGGCAGCTGCTACTACGAAGAATATGACGGTGGTCGAGTCGGTCAATCATATCAAGCATTGGCACTGTCAGATAAAACGGAATTCAAACCCCACATTAAATTTTTAACCGGCGATCAAGTCTATCTAGATATCGGATGGGATTCTCTGAGTGTCATTCCAAAGGAAATACGCGATAGAGTTGCAAATGATTACGCCTTGCATTGGCAAGCCCTGCGAGGAATGCATCGCAATGGAGGAACTTGGTTTGTTGCTGATGATCACGAATATTGGAACAATTATCCATTGGTAAAAGGGCTTTCTCCATTTATTCAAGCGTTGCGCATTTCCAAAGTAAAGCGAGCTTGGACGGGCACCGCTGATGACGGTGTCATAAACGTCCAGCGCTCGCAACCAGTCAGAACCTTTGATATTGGTAGTGACGTATCATTTTGCGTTGTCGATTTAAGGGCATTTCGTACTAAAAAACGGGTATTACCCAAGGAAGAACTTGAAAAATTATGTCACTGGGTAAGTAATCTTAGTAAACCCGGGGTGTTAGTGCTGTCTCAACCTATGATAGAAAAACGAGGGAGTAGCAGTGACCGCAATTTCGTATCCTACGAGCAAGACTATGCAAAAGTCGTAAAAGCCATTAAGAATGCTAACCATGATGTTTTGGTACTAAGTGGGGATGTGCATTACGGTAGAGTGTCTAGCGTTGAGTTTGAGGGGCGGCAGAACAAACTGTATGAAGTGGTATCTTCTCCACTTTCCAATCTCTCTGGACTTGGGGGAATTGCGACCAACTATGTCACCAGCAGAAATAGATTAAAAACTTTCCCTGATATTGATATCGACGGAATTGAAAAATCTCCGATTCAGTATAAGGATCCTTGGCGAGTAACCAGTACCTTTAGTTTGTTTGATTTCCGCTACCCCAAACGGAGAACAAAAGAAAATTTATTCACGCTAAAATTGAATAAAACGAATCAAGGAAAACTCAAAGTTGAAGTAAGGGCATGGTTAGTTCGAGAAAAAAATAGAAGGAACGGTCTTCCCAAACAAGATTGGCGCAAACCCGTTGTTTTTGAGATGAAATAAGTGGTGGAGGGGGCAGGATTCGAACCTGCGAAGGCTGAGCCGTCAGATTTACAGTCTGATCCCGTTGACCGCTTGGGTACCCCTCCAAAAGAGGCGCGTATACTAGCAGAATAATCCCATGAGTAAATAGCTAATTACCTAAAGCTTTGAACAAAGTACCCGATAGCTAAATTAGACGCTGGGGGTATTTTGCAAACGATAGAAACTAACAAATCACAATCAACATCATTTGGTCTGGAAATGCATGGGCAGTTGAACCGTGCTTCTTCGGATGCTGCGCAATTTTCGTTGCTGTTGGCAATGCAAGAAAGTGATATTAGCGAACGATTGCGATTCCAGTCCGAAGATAACAATCAGATATTTGTCCAAGGAGTCCCAGCAAGCTATTATCGAAATTCACCTTTGAGTGCTGATGAACAAAGTTTAAAAAACTGTCAAATCGAAAAGAATTTGTTACATCAAAATCAACTAGATGCTTCTTTGTGGCGAGCATTCCATCCTCAACCATTGACCGTGAAAAACGATAAGAAGCACATCGATGAAGAAGTGATCACCAATTGTTCATATAATGTGCAAAGAAAGCTCCGCTCTAGTGTGTTAGCACAAAATCCAGCCGAAAATACCCTCCCAGTAGATGAAACTGGACTCTACGATATTTTGCAATCCCTTAATTAGCGTTTTATACTGCGCGCCCAAAAATTGCTTTGGTTTTACGTTCCAATTTGCAAAAGGTTAATTATGTCTAAATTCATTGTTTGTGCGATGTACAAGTTTGTCGCGCTTGAAGATTACAAAACGATGCGTCAGCCCTTGCTCGACGTGATGGAAGAAAATAATATTAAAGGAACTTTGTTACTTGCCAGTGAAGGTATCAACGGCACAGTTTCCGGAAGTCGAGAGTCAATTGACACCTTGCTTGCCTATCTAAATCAAGATAGCCGCATTAATCCCATTTCTACTAAAGAATCGCTCGATGATTCTCAACCTTTTTATCGTACAAAGGTAAAACTTAAAAAAGAAATCGTCACCATGGGAGTAGAGGGCATAGATCCGCGAAACACAGTCGGTACTTATGTTAAACCAGAAGACTGGAATGCGCTTATTTCAGATCCGGATGTCTTGTTGGTAGATACGCGAAATGACTATGAGATAGAGATAGGTACATTTAAAAATGCTATCAATCCAAAAACCGACTCATTCCGTGAGTTTCCTCAATATGTTAAAGATAATTTAGATCCTAAAAAACATAAAAAAGTAGCAATGTTTTGCACTGGGGGAATTCGCTGCGAGAAGTCCACAGCTTACATGAAAGAGCAAGGATTTGAAGATGTGTATCACCTTGAAGGTGGCATCCTTAAATATTTGGAAGATGTGCCACAAGATAACTCCATGTGGGAAGGAGATTGTTTCGTTTTCGACAATCGTGTTGCGGTCAATCACGATCTGGAAAAAAGCCACTATGAAGCGTGCTATGCCTGTCGTCTGCCTATTACAGAGGAGGACAAAGCGACGTCAAGCTATGAGCCTGGTGTAAGCTGTCCTAAGTGTATAGGTACCCATACAGAAGAGCAGATATCGCGTTTTAGAGAGCGTGAAAAGCAGGTTAATCTTGCTAAACAACGAGATGAAGAACATGTTGGTAGTGAGGCCAGAAAGGCGACTAAATTTAGACGTCAACAAAAGGCTGCTGAAAGAAGAGCACGACGAATTGCTGCGGGAAAATCAGCATAGACATTGGTTACCGTTAAGCGGTAAACTTACTGCACATAATCTAGGTAGTAGAGCGATATGACAGATAAAACTCCATTGGACGAGAGTAAAATAGCGGAAGCTCGTAAAGAGTTTGATTTTTTTGACCAAGATAACAACGGTCAAATAGATCTACGAGAGTTTATTGAGTTACTGACTGTATTGTCACCTAAGACAAAAGTTAGCCACGTAAAAGAAGGCTTTTCGTTAATCGATGAAAACGATGATGGTTTTATCGACTTCGATGAATTTCTTGAATGGTGGCAAGACGGTTGGTGGGAATACTAAACCGCGTTTAATCTTGCCAACTGGTGTTATTCCAGTTGGCGAGCAAATTATTCTTCTTTTTTCGGCTTTTTCTTCATCGGTGCATCACCAATTTCAACACCCGCACGCGTATTTACTCTTTTCACTGGCTTGTTTTGTGTTTCGGTTTGGCCTCGCTTTTTAGGTTTGGCGGCACGTCGTTTTCTATTGATGTCTTTTGCAGGTTTTAGCCCTTTAAATTTGCTTGGTAAATCATCAAATTGAGAAAATTCGATTTGCTGATTTAAAAAACCTTTGATTGCTATAAAACTGTGCCAGTCTTTAGGGCCTACAAAAGAAATGGCACTACCTTTGTTGCCAGCTCTACCCGTTCTGCCAATACGATGGACGTATTCATCCGCTAGTTTTGGCAAATCAAAGTTGATAACCCATTGAACTTTCAAAAGATCGAGTCCACGGGAAGCTAGATCGGTTGTAACCAATATTTGTTGCTGACCGCGTGAAAAGGCATTCATGACGTTGCTTCGTTGAGATTGAGCCAATCCAGCATTTAGCGAAGTGCTTTGGTATCCTGAATCTTGCAACATTTTTGCAAGTCTATCGGTATCCTCTCGGGTTGCAGTGAATACGATAACCTGTTCATCATTTGTCTCGGAAAGCACTTTTAATAATAGCTTTTCTTTGTGTTCAACATGATCTGACAAATAAAATTGTTGAGTAATATCAGTATGTTGCTGGTTAGACTCACCAATACTAATACGTTTCGGGGAAGAGAGCATTTTTTCAGTTAAATAATGCAATTCTGCGTTGTCCAAAGTTGCTGAAAACATCATGGTTTGTCTTTTACGATGGTCCGCTGAGCGGTGAATCAACTTCAGTTGTTCAGCAAATCCTAAATCGAGCATTCGGTCAGCTTCATCCAATATCAAAAGCTCTAATCCATTCAAATACAATGATTTTCCATTAATATGATCGGCAACTCTCCCTGCGGTCCCGACAATAAATTGAGGATTGTGTCTTAAAGACTTAACTTGGTCATTGAAGTTTTCTCCACCTAATATCAAAGTGGCAGATATGGACTGGTTTGAGATCAACCATTTTAGCTGCATAAAAACTTGTTTTGCCAACTCACGGGTTGGAGCAAGAATTAACACTCTGGGATCTTTACGACTTAAGGCCTTAGACTTAAAAACTCGATGCAAAGCCGGGATTAAAAAAGCAAGCGTTTTTCCCGAGCCTGTTTTTGAAGATGCGAGTAAATCTTTGCCTAAAAGGGCATGAGGAATTGCTTGTGATTGAATTTCCGTTAGTTCGGTAAAGCCTTTTCCCAGAACGGCTTTTACTATGCGATGGTCGAGGGGTAAGTCGTTAAATTGCAAATTATCGCTCTATATATTAATTGCTTCTGTTAGCAAAGATCTTAACACAATAGGTTAGGGCGTGTTGACCTTTGCTTTGAGCAAAAGGTTGGTCAAGTTGATCACATTCTGAGCGTGGCCTTGCCCTTAAAACATGATTTGACAACATGAGTCGAGAGCGTGATTTAAAAACACGATTCGAAAATATATTTTGAGATTTTAGCTATTGAGTGAACTCGTCATTGCGCTACAGGATGACAATATTCGATTGTGTTTATGACTTATTGGCTTAACAGAGACAATTTCACGCTTTGGAATGGTCAAATCGAATTGTTCCAATAACGGTTCTAAAAAGCGCTTTATTCCTACATCTTCAATATTTTTGTGTTGCTCAGAAATGAGTGAATTCGCCTGATCATATGAAATATTTCCAACTTGATACAAATGGACAGTCTGGATAATATCTAGATACGCATGTCGAGTATCCTTTGGAAAAGGTTCAAGCATTAATTTGACTCGACTAAAGAGCCTTTCAAACATTAATGGCGCATTTTGTCTGACGAACAAATGCAACAAATTAATTCCCGCTAATATTTCGCCTGATCTGCGCATCAATCGATCGTTCATGTTCATGGCGTTCGTAAAGTATACTTGGGCTTTGTGGTAGTTCTTTTTTGTGAGTGCAAGAATTCCTAAATTATTGTTTATTATGGCAATACTGTGTTCAAGCTCTAACTTATTTGACATCATCAATGCGCGTTTATTCAATCTGTATGCTGTGTCTATATTGCCTAAATTGCGTTCAACCACTGCCAAATTGAGTAATGACCGTATTTGAGATTTTTCGTTATTTGGTGAAGTTAAATTGCATTGATAAGCTCGTTTGGCTTGATTCAATAGTCCTTTTCTTAAATACCAAACGCCGATTCCATTAATAATTGTTTGTTTATTTTCCTCAACATATTGATTTTGTTTGAATTCTTCTAAAGCAAAGATAGATTCTTCTAAAGATTGCAAGTTGGAAGTTTTAATAGAAGCAATCATTACAGTCGAGAACCATTGTGCTTGTTGGTTTTCGTTCAAATGTTCTAGGTATTGCTCATGTTTGTCCAGAAGCGACAGTGTTTTCTCGGGTAAAACATCGCTGTGGTCTATGGCTTCATGCAAGACTTCTATCGCCTGCAATCTAGCTGAAATGCGGTGCCCAGTCTTTTGGTATCCAACTTGCTCATGCCCAGTTTTCTGATATCTAGGATCCAGAAACCCAGCTTCACTGAAGTTAAAAATTGTTGCAAATAATAATGCGCTTAATAGTCCCTTTCTCATCACTTACCTCAAATTGGGCGCAGCATTATATGCATGTGAAAAGAAAGGGATATTAGACTTTAGTTCAAAATGTCATTTCAGTCAGAGAGTCAGAAACAACGAGCTTTCCAGCTGTCTTAGCTTTGATTTCTTCAACACTCACTCCAGGTGCGTATTCCATCAAATGAAATGCGCCATCTTTGACTTCAACAACCGCTAAATCAGTAATAATTCTAGTGATGCAATTGACCCCAGTTAAGGGCAAGGTACAAGTCTCTAGTAATTTTGAATTACCATGTTTATCGGCATGGGTCATGGTCACAATAATATTCTTTGCACCAGCAACAAGATCCATCGCACCCCCCATTCCTTTTATTAATTTACCGGGTATCATCCAAGAGGCGATATTACCGTTTACATCAACTTCGAAGGCGCCTAAAACGGTAAAGTCTACATGTCCACCGCGAATCATCGCAAAGCTTTCAGCAGAATTAAAAATAGACGCACCAGAAATTGCAGTGACTGTTTCCTTTCCAGCGTTGATCATATCGGCATCAACTTGTTCTTCTGTGGGATAGGGGCCCATTCCTAGCAACCCGTTTTCTGATTGCAACATTACAGAGATGCCTTCAGGTACGAAATTAGCTGCTAGGGTAGGGATGCCTATCCCCAAATTCACATAGTCGCCATCTTGAAACTCTCGTGCAACGCGCTGAGCTATTTGATCTCGAGTTAGTGCCATTAGTTTACTCCTTCTGATCTAGCCAACACGCGGCGTTCGATTCTCTTTTCAAACGTCCCCTGAATTACACGGTTCACGTAGATCCCAGGAGTGTGGATTTGGCTGGCTGGAATCTCGCCTGCGGCAACAATCTCTTCAACCTCAACGACGGTAATTTTCCCCGCAGTGGCGGCCATAGGATTAAAGTTTTGCGCTGTATGGCGGTATACGCAGTTACCATATTCATCAGCTTTCCAGGCTTTTACGATGGCAAAGTCACCTGTGATGGATTCTTCTAATATGTAGGGTCGTCCATCAAACTCTTTGACTTCTTTGCCTTCACCTACAGGCGTTCCATAGCCGGTTGCTGTGTAGAAGCCCGGTATGCCAGCACCCCCTGCACGCATTTTCTCCGCTAGGGTACCTTGAGGGGTTAACTCGACTTCTAGTTCCCCACTCAGCAATTGTTGTTCGAATAAGGCATTTTCACCAACATAGGAAGACACCATTTTTTTTATTTGTTTGTCTTCAAGTAGCAGTCCTAAGCCAAAGCCATCTACACCACAGTTGTTCGAAACTACCGTTAACTCACGCACTTTCATTCGTTGAATTTGCTTTATCAACCCTTCTGGAATACCACAAAGCCCGAATCCACCCGCAATGACTGTCATGCCATTAGACAAGCCATGCATCGCTTCTTCATAAGTCGAAACAACTTTATTAAATCCGCTCATAGTTAGCCTTTTTCACTATGTTAATTATTTGATCCAGTATTAAAAATTTTCAAAATAAAGTAAATTAGAATTAATGTGGCTATTAATAAAAATAATTTAATAATAAGGGTGGAATTATGGCGACTTATAAACAGTTATCGGCTTTTATCAACGTTGCAATGTCAAATACCTTTGCTGAAGCTGCCGAAAAAGTGCACTTGTCTCAACCAGCACTGTCAACTTCGATAAAAACGCTTGAAAGCCAACTTGGAGGAAGATTGTTTTCCCGAACGACTCGCCGAGTTCAATTAAGTCGTGAAGGAGCGGAGTTCTTGCCGATAGCCACCAGATTATTGCAAGATTGGGACAACGCAGTCCACGATATGCAAGGCCTTTTTGCCATGAAAAAAGGTAATTTGACTATTGCTGCCATGCCGTCTTTTTCGATTAGTTTGTTACCTAAAATTTTACAAGAATTTCATGAGAACTGGGCTGATATTAAGATCAGTGTTGTCGATATTGTTATGGAAGCAGTTATTGCAAGTGTTCAAGAGGGACGCGCAGAAATTGGTTTTACATTTGAAACAGATCAGTTGGATGGTTTGACGCTACAGCCTATTTTAAATAACAAATTTATTGCAGTGGTGCATCGACAACATCGGCTAGCATCTTATCCTGAGGTCGATTGGAAGACCCTTTCTCAATTTGACTTTGTTGCCATGAATAGAGGATCAAATATGCGTAAATGGATTGAAAAATTTGTTGCTGATAATCAGCTTCATCTATCCATTGTTGCAGAGGCAAATCAATTGGCTACCTTAGGCGAGTTTGTGAAATGCAAGCTTGGTGTGACTGTTGTACCAGGAGTGTGTGAAACGCAATTCTCTAACAACGGGTTAACCTGTATTCCTATTGGTGAGGGCAACTTAGAAAAGAATATTGTGATGATTAAACAATCTCGTAAGGATTTATCTGTACCGGCACAAGCAATGTGGGATCAAGTGACCAATTATTATCTGTAAAAGAGGACTACCACTTCTTTTTAGGCGCGAATAATTCATCCAATTCATCACGCTCTTCTTCTTGTTTCTTTGCTCTATCTTGGGCGTTAACATTGCGCAGGTTGTTTTGAATTACTTTCAGCTGCTCAGCTAATTGAGAACGTCTTTGGACATTGTAATCATCGGGTTGATTTTGAGAGTCTAACGCTGCAATGGCCTTCTCAAAATACTGTCTCGCAGACCCGAGCATGTTACTTTGTAGCGCGCTGTCCCCTCGTTTCGCTAAGGTTTCTACATTCACTCTGATTTGCAACGCCGATAAAGCTCTGTCTTCATTCGCAAATGTCTTTGGATCAACTTTGCCTTTGTTGTGTTCTGACCTCAACAACACTCGAAATTTTTTGATAGCCTGAATATATTGGATGATCAATTTATCATTGTCCGGCAAGTTAAAATTTTCGTATGTGGGAGCAGGGTCATTCACATCTATGGTCTTTATTTTATCTTCAGTATCCCTGATGCGCTGTTTAACATCAGTAGTGGAGGGATTGAGTTGATAAATAATCATAATTGCATTGTATATACGTTTGTAAAGAACGAGTGAAAGGGTAGGGGAAATTGGGATATTTTCGACCGTCAACAGGACATTTTCCGTTTCGTCAATAATTGACTTTTGTTTGGCGATTTCTGTTCGTTTTTCAGCTTCTTGTTTCTCTTTGTGTTGTTGTAGCGCATTCACTACAATTGCTACAAGTACTAAAGAAACAATCAAAATTATGATTATTGGAAAAATCATTTAACCTTTAATTCCCGCATTGAACACAAAAACTCGTAATCTCATAAATATAAAACCAAAAAATAATGGGAGTGCCTTTCATAAGGGCAATTTTAAGGTGAAAACGCTCCCCCCAAGTTCGCCTCCATTACTCAACATTATGGTGCCTTTCCTTTCATTGTTACTATGAGCATGAGCGATGACTTTCGCAAAAAATATACCCAATCCTGTTCGTCCTTCCCTTATGTTAACGTCTTGCATTGATAATTCGTTAGTTTCAAGCATAGATTCAGGGTAGCCTGGTCCATCATCTTCCACTTTAATGACCACCCAATGCTCTTCTGCATATGCGCTCAAACGCAGTTTGCTCTTACCATATTTAATCGCATTAATTAATATATCAGACAACAAAAGCACAATTAGTCCATTGTCTAAATAGCAGCTCAACTCTTGTTCTTGAACAATTTCTAATTCGAGGTTCATCAAGTTTAGATAGTTCTCATGAATCAAAGAAATGTCTTCAAGCAAATCATCTATAAAACATTCGTCTATTGTTATCGGCAGGTTTTCCGTTTCCGCTCTATATAATGATAAAAGCTGCACTAAACCTGTGTTTAAACGGGCAGATTCATAGTGTGCAATTGCTAGAAATTGAACAGCTTCTTTATTCTTCTCATCAATAACCGTATTCAAACACTCAATAGAACGAATGAGTAAATCCAAAGAGCCTTTCATATCGTGCACCGCGGCCGCGAGTACTGAAGAAAAATCAATAGCTTGGCTATTTGTTCCCATGATTTCACCTGAGTTAAAACAGAATGGAAGAATTACAATAGTATCCGTTAGTTGAACCCGATATGCCAAAAAATATTCACTGACTAAGATAAAAAGTGCAGATTTTTTTAAAATATAATGGAATTAATGTCTCCATAGGTATATAACAATTTAATATAACGAAATTCCCGCCCTGTATTAGGTAGCAAAACATGAAATTACAGCAACTTCGCTATATTGTGGAAGTATTGAATAACAACCTTAACGTCTCGGCTACAGCTGAAAATCTTTACACCTCTCAACCTGGTATCAGTAAACAAGTGCGAATGCTCGAAGATGAATTGGGCGTACAAATTTTTGGACGGAGTGGAAAACACCTAACTCATGTGACGGATGCGGGGCAAGATGTAATCAATATTTCTCGCGAAATACTGGCCAAAGTCGAGAGTATTAAGGCGGTTGCCAGAGAACATACATTACCTGATCAGGGTAAGTTAAATATTGCCACGACCCATACCCAAGCTAGATATGCTTTACCTGAGGTCATTAAAGGCTTTATGGGAAAATATAAGAAAGTCTCATTGCATATGCATCAAGGGACACCGTCACAAATTAGTGATCTTGCAGCTAAGGGAGAAGCTGATTTTGCCATTGCCACAGAGGCGCTGCATTTGTACAACGACCTAGTCATGCTGCCTTGTTATCATTGGAATCGCAGTATAATCGTCAATAAAGAACATCCGTTAGCAAGTAAGACCTCAATTACCATTGAAGATATTGCAGATTACTCGCTGGTCACCTATGTGTTTGGGTTTACCGGGCGTTCAGAATTAGATCAAGCCTTTAATCGAGCGGGGTTAGAACCCAAAATAGTCTTCACGGCTACCGATGCAGACGTGATCAAAACATACGTTAGATTGGGTGTAGGAGTAGGGGTAATAGCTTCTATGGCGATTGATGAAAAATTAGATGGCGATTTAGTTAAAATTGATGCTAGCCATTTATTTGATTACAGCACCACTAAGATAGGCTTCAGAAAAGGTTCCTTCTTGCGCAGCTATATGTACGAGTTTATTGAACGATTTGCGCCGCACTTGACCAAAGATGTAGTCGAAAGAGCGATGATGCAGAAGAACAATGACGAAGTAGAGAAAATGTTCAAAGGTTTAACTTTACCGGTTAAGTAATTTGAATTTACGCCAAATTCGACATACTTAAGCGAGTAATAAAGCAGATTAAATAACGCACAAACATTGCTCTTCGGGTTCATCCTAAGCGCCTCCTGCTCTGAGTTGCTGACATTTAGCTTAGGAGCACTAGGCTTTCAAATCAGCGCCGCGATCAGAAGGCGCTCTAGATGGCAACTAGTTTTAGAACAAAACTCATACAGCAAAGGTCAACAGCCCCTAAGTAAATTTGTTAGCACTCAATTATATTCACTGCCAAACCGCCTCGTGCGGTTTCTTTGTATTTAGACTTCATATCGTTACCCGTATCCCACATGGTTTTGATTACTTTGTCTAAAGATACTTTGTGTTGTCCAGAACCTCGCAAGGCAAGTCTAGAAGCGTTTATTGCTTTAATCGCTCCCATAGCATTACGTTCAATACAAGGAACTTGAACCAATCCGCCAACAGGATCACAGGTTAAGCCTAGGTTGTGTTCCATGCCTATTTCCGCCGCATTTTCAACTGCATCAACAGAACCGCCCAATATCTCGGTTAACGCTCCAGCCGCCATGGAACAGGCAACTCCCACTTCACCCTGACAGCCTACTTCAGCACCTGAAATAGATGCATTTTTCTTGTATAAAATGCCAATTGCTGCTGCGGTAAGAAGGTATCGAGTCGCGGTATTTTGATCGACTTTGCGAACAAACTTGTCGAAATAACATAGCACTGCTGGAATAATCCCAGCAGCACCATTAGTAGGCGCAGTCACAACACGTCCGCCAGCAGCATTTTCTTCATTAACTGCCAATGCAAATAAATTGACCCAATCCATAGCTTGCATGGGATCAGCAGTTTGCTCAGATTCCAATCTGCGGAAAAGAATAGGCGCGCGCCGCAATACTTTTAGACCTCCGGGCAAGATACCTTCAGTATTGATACCATTATTCACTGATTCCAACATGACTTGCCAAATATGCCATAGATCATCGCTGACTTGCTGTTTATCCCTTACGGTAGACTCGTTCTTCAGCATCAGAGCACTAATGCTTAATCCATTTTCTTTGCAATGAGAAATCAATTCCGCTGAACTGGAAAAAGAATAGGGTAAAGGTCTTTGTTCAGCTTCTAAAGAACGGCTCTTTACGTCTTGAAAGTCTTCATGTTTTACTACAAAGCCACCGCCAATTGAGTAGTAAGTTTGTGAGCGTAACAGATTGTCTTGCTGGTAAACGTGAATGGTCATGCCATTTGCATGCAGAGGCAAGGATTTTCTGCGATGAAACACAATGGCGCCTTGATTTGGAAATTTAACCTTATGGGATTGGTTCAAGGTTATTTTTTGAGTCGATTCGATTTCAGCAAGCATCGCGTCTACTTGCCGAACATCTACCGTTTCAGGGTCAAACCCGAGAAGGCCTAAAATGACCGCTTTACCGGTTCCATGACCTTTTCCCGTCAGACCAAGTGAACCAAATAGCTCAACCACAATGCGGTCCACATTTTTAAGTTCATCTTGTGCCGCTAGCTCATCACAAAACGATTTTGCTGCTCGCATTGGTCCCACTGTATGTGAACTTGATGGACCAATTCCAACACTAAACATATCGAATACGCTTATCATATTTTATTTATCTTTTGTAGGTAGGCAATGGCGAATACTACAATGGGTTCGAACTTATTGTCGAGATATTGTTAGTAAAGATTCAACTCAAAGATGGTTGGAAAGCGTGCGTAAAAATGAAGCTGTCGCTCCCCAAATTGTATAATCTTGCCACTTGATAAAATACACGGGTTGCTTGCGATTGTGCCTTTTTGCCCAATGCACAAAATAATTGTTGGGTTCGAGTAAATAAGTTAAAGGAACTTCAAAAACGCTTTCTACTTCGTTTGTATCTATGACTGTTTCATAGCCAGCTGAAATTAACCCGATATAAGGCAATACTTCATAGCGACTTATTGTGCGAAATTTGGGGAGCTCTCCAATAATTTGCACTTCGTTTGACGCTATTCCAATTTCTTCATGTGTTTCTCGTAACGCCGTATGCTTCAGGTCATTGTCGGATTCTTCTTTTTTTCCACCTGGAAAACTAATTTGGCCAGGGTGATGCTTTAAATGTTTCGCTCGCTCAGTAAGCAGCACGGTCAAATCATCACCATTATCAACAAGTGGAATAAGGACAGCAGCCGGCCGCCCCGGTTGCTTCAATGGAAAATCGACTTCAGGGACTATGTTCTTTGCTTGATGAAATCGGTTTAAAAATTCTTGCCGTTTCATTGTGTTTTACCTAATCGTTCTAGCACGGGTAAAATTTTTGATACTTTATCTAGACTCTCCTGATATTCGTCCGCACCATTGGAATCTACAACAATACCGCCACCGGCCCAGCAATAAATATATTGGTTTTCACACAAAAGAGTTCTAATACAGATACTTGTGTCCATATCACCGTTATAACTTATGTAACCGATACTGCCACAATAAATATTTCGTCTTTGTGGTTCCAACTCATCAATAATTTGCATTGCACGTATCTTTGGTGCTCCGGTAATAGAGCCACCCGGAAAGGCACCGCGTAGAAGATCCAACGCATCAAACTCGGGTTTTAATTTTGCTTCTACCGTGCTAACTAAATGATGCACAGCTTCAAAGGTTTCAATAGCAAATAATTTAGGCACTTTAATAGAATGATCTTCACATGACTTGCTTAAATCATTTCGCAACAAATCGACAATCATCAGATTTTCCGCACGATCCTTTTCCGATTCTTCTAAGTGTTTTATTTGCAATTTATCTTCTTCCACGTCTTGGCAGCGTGGTCGGGTACCTTTAATAGGTTTTGTTTCAACTGCATTGTCTTTAACCGACAGGAATCGTTCCGGAGAAATACTCAATATACTGGTTTCTGCTAGATTAATGTAGGCTGAAAATGGCGCCTGATTAGCTTTTCTCAAAGCTAAGTAGGCTTGCCAAGTAGAACCACTGTATTTGGCAGAAAAACGCTGTGCAAGATTGACTTGATAACAGTCTCCGGCGTTAAGATAGCCTTGAATTGCATCAAATTTAGTCAAATACTCTTGGGTGGTCATATTGGATTGCCAAGGTGTGTTTAGACTAAAATACAGTTGGTCTTGCTCAATCGCATTTTCAATATTCAGATTCTCAAGTTCAATTGCTTTAGGAGATGGGAAGTCATTGAGAGAGAAAAGATAAAACTGCCCCGATTTGCAATCTTTAATTATGCTCCAAGTATAGATGCCTATTGCCATATCCGCAGCGTGATAAGCTTGCTCAGAAATATTCGGTAAAACCTCAAACTGGCGACCTAAATCATATCCAAAATACCCTAACGCTCCCGCTTTGAAAGGCAAATCAGGGCTTTCATGGCTAACATTTTTCAGTGCTTTTGGGAGATAATCATCAAGCAACGAACCAAGTACTTTGAACGGATCACCTTTGAGTGTTTTGGTTTGGCTAGCTGTTCTGTGTACTTCGCAAGTATCACCATTTACGACTAAAGTGGCGACTGGGTCGGCCACAAAAATATCAAATTGCCCACTCGTATGTTTCGCTTCTGCCGAATCCAATAATATCGACCATGGTTTTGATGCATAGTGCTTAAACAAATGGGTAATAGGTGTGTCTGTAGGTATGGAAAGTAAACGAAGGGTATAGACCTCGTTAGTATGTTGCGTCATTGATATTTAACCGCTTTTTAAAAAATGAGGCCGAATAGCCTTGGAGCGAATCACTCTTAGAGGTTATCATATCCTGATTCGAGCCACGACGTAAATTTGTAAATCCTTTACCAACCTAAGAGGCAACTATGGCACTCATTCGTCAACAAGATTTCATTGATAGCATTGAAGATTCATTGCAGTTTATCTCCTATTATCATCCTCTAGATTATGTACAAGCTGTTGAAAAAGCCTACAACATGGAGAAGAGTCAGGCTGCTAAGGATGCAATGGCGCAAATTTTAATTAACTCCAGAATGTCGGCCGAAGGTAAAAGGCCATTGTGTCAAGATACTGGGATCGTAACCTGTTTCGTAAAAATTGGCATGGGTGTTCAGTGGGACAAAACGGATATGACGGTGCAGGAGATGGTAGATGAGGGAACTCGACGAGCTTATCTTAATCCTGACAATCCACTCAGAGCGTCAATCGTTGCCGATCCAGCAGGGTCTCGCAAAAATACTAAAGACAATACCCCCGCTGTAGTTCACATCGATACTGTCGCTGGTGACAAAATTGAAGTCATGATTGCTGCCAAGGGTGGTGGATCTGAAAACAAATCCAAAATGATCATGTTGAACCCCAGCGACGATATTGCTGACTGGGTGGTGAAGACGCTACCAACAATGGGAGCTGGCTGGTGTCCTCCGGGAATGTTAGGTATCGGAATAGGCGGCACTGCAGAAAAAGCAGCAGTACTGGCCAAAGAAAGCTTGATGGATCCAGTTGATATTCAAGAGCTCATTGACCGAGGCGCTGAAACAACTGAAGAGAAACTGCGTTTAGATATTTTCAAGAAAGTGAATGATTTGGGCATTGGAGCGCAAGGTCTAGGGGGGATGACTACGGTAGTGGATATTAAAATCAAATCTGTTCCGACTCATGCGGCTTCAAAACCAATCGCGATGATCCCTAACTGTGCGGCTACACGCCATGCACATTTCTACTTAGATGGTTCAGGTCCTGCAGAATTGGCTCCACCAAAACTAGAAGACTGGCCTGAAATTACTTGGGAGGTGGGCGAATCCACTCGAAGAGTGAATTTAGATGGCTTAACTAAAGAAGATATTCAGGAATGGAAAGTCGGCGAAACCGTTTTGCTTTCCGGTAAGATGTTGACGGGGCGGGATGCTGCTCATAAGCGAATTCAAACTATGCTTGAGGCGGGTGAGGGAATGCCTGAAGGGGTAGATTTAACCAATCGGTTTATCTATTACGTTGGTCCGGTAGATGCAGTTGGAGATGAAGCAGTAGGCCCAGCTGGGCCTACTACGGCGACGCGAATGGATAAGTTTACCGATATGATGTTGGAAGAAACTGGCTTAATTGGCATGATCGGTAAAGCTGAACGTGGACCCGCCACAGTGGACAGCATTGCGAAGCACAAAGCGGTCTATTTGATGGCAGTAGGTGGTGCTGCGTATTTGGTTTCCAAAGCAATCAAAAAGTCACGCGTTGTCGCATTCGAAGATTTGGGTATGGAAGCAATCTATGAGTTTGAAGTGGAAGATATGCCAGTCACCGTGGCAGTAGATAGCTCGGGGGCCAATGCTCACCAAACCGGTCCAGCAATTTGGAAAGCAAAAATTGAAGATCTCAATGCCACTTTGGAAGCTGCAAAAGCGGGTGTGAAATAAGTTGATGACAGACATTCTAGCTGAACTGAGTAAGGATGCCATTGTCACTCTTGCTGTTGTCTTATTTGTTGCCGCACTATCAACCCTGATAGTCGGCTACTGGTTGGCTAGTCGGCAGCATAAAAAACAGTCGCAAGAAGCCGCTGAGCAATTGCAATTGCATATGGACATGCAGTTGGATGCGGTTAAACAACAATTAGATACAGAAAAGTTGCAAAATACTGAATTGCAGCAAGCTTTGTCGCATGCGCGTTCTTTGCAGTTGGAAGCACAAAAGCAAGCAGGCGAATTGGAGCAAAAAACTCTTCAGCTAGATAGCATCAAACAGGAACTGGCCCATTGGCAAAAACAATTTCAACAAGTAAACGAGCAAGCCAATCGACATGTCACTCAATTAGAATCGCAAGCCGCCAGTTTCAAACAACAACAAATTGCCAGTGAAGAGAAAATTGCTTTGTTGGAATCTGCTGAGCGACGATTGCAGGAACAGTTTGAAAATTTAGCCAACAAAATATTCGAGCAAAAACAGCAAAAGTTTGCAGAGTCGAGTAAAGCGGGATTAGACAATTTATTGTCTCCCTTGAAAGAGCAAATTGAAGGCTTCAAAAAACAAGTTACAGATCAGTACGTCAAAGAAGGCCAAGAAAGGGCTTCATTAAAGACTGAGATATTAGGTTTAAAAGAACTTAATCAACAAATAACCCAAGAAGCTTCTGCACTTACCAAAGCCTTGAAAGGGGATAACAAGCAACAAGGCAATTGGGGTGAAGTCGTTTTAGAAAGGATATTGACTGAATCTGGTCTTAGGGAAGGGCATGAATTTGAGACTCAAGTATCGTTGCGAAATGCGTCAGGTAAACTTTACCAGCCAGACGTAGTAGTACATTTACCCAATGACAAAGATATCGTTATCGATTCGAAAGTGTCTTTGTCTCACTACGAACGCTACTTCAATGAAAAAGGCGATGAAAAAACTAAACAAATAGAGCGAAAACAACATCTAACAGGCCATATCAATTCACTCAAATCGCACATAAAAGAATTAGCTAAAAAAGACTATCAAGACCTAGAAGGTATTCGAACGCTCGACTATATTTTGATGTTTGTACCGATAGAGTCTGCTTTTATGATTGCCGTAGAAGAATCACCAGACATTGTGCAAATCGCACTAGATAACAATATTATGATCGTCAGCCCGACTAATTTGCTGGTGGCGCTGAGAACCATTAATAATATTTGGCAAGTTGAATATCAAAATCAAAATGCACAAGAGATTTCCAAGAAAGCCGCGGACATGTACGACAAATTCGTGTCCTTTGTTGATGATTTGGAAGGTGTCGGAGCAAGTTTAAATACTGTTCGTAAAAAGTATGATGGCGCGATGAATAAACTGACTGAGGGTAGAGGTAATTTGGTTAAACGAGCTGAAGATTTCAGAAATCTTGGTGTTCAAACTAAAAAACGCATCTCATCCAAAGCGATAGGTAAATTGACTGAAGACGATGACGTCGATAATTCCAATGATCTTACATCTTAATTTAGTTATCTAGGTTAATGATATTGCGGTTGAGACGACAAGGAGTGTTAAAAATACTTTAATCCTGAATCGAGTTAACGTATCGTTTCATCGCTTCGAATTTTTTCGACAAATTATTCTAACTATAAGCGGAAATTAAAATATGTTTAAAAAGCTTCTATTCGTGTGTTCACTCGTTGTTTTTGTTAGCGGGTGTAAATCAACTTTAATGCAACCTTCTTCTAGCCCTCTTGAAACCAATTTGGCAAGCAACGAAACACAAATGATTTTTATGCGTTCTGCCTTTACCGGGCAAGCCATTCAAGCCTCTGTTTTTGATGTGACTTCAGGTACACCCGAATTTATTGGTATTTTATCTAACGAGACAAAAATTGCTCACCGAGTTACTCCAGGTGAACGTATGTTTATGGTCGTCGGTGAATCTGCGGATTTTCTGAAAGCGCATATGCAAGAAGGTAAAACCTATTACTCTATTGCTTCTCCAAGAATGGGTTTTTGGAAGGCCCGTTTCTCCCTCCACCCAATAAGAAATAGTGGAGCCGCGGATGCGAAATTCTTTTATGACTCAGAACAATTCAAAGAAATTGATCAAGAAACGTCATTGGTAGAAATCAGTGAAGCTGCGAAAAAGTGGGCGCAAGATAATGCTTCAAATATTATTGAGAAAATGAACAAGTATCTTCCTGCTTGGGAAGGCAAAGAAGAATCTAAACGCAAAGAAGCGACAGTTAACAAAGAAGATCATATTTAATCTTAACCAAATCATCAAAGCTAGCCATTTCATCAATTGAAATGGCTAGTTTCTATCGTTCTAATCTTCGACTTTTACGGCCCAAATATCATGCTCATCTGCATGGATAATTTGTCCCCAAATCATATCTCCTGGATTCACATCAAATTCATCGGTTAAATGCACATTGCCATCGATTTCAGGTGCGTCGGCAAAACATCGACCAACAGCACCCTCAGGTGTGACTTCATCAATGAGGATCTGGTATTCCAATCCAATTTTAGCTTGTAATCTTTGAGCACTGATTTGCGATTGAACTTGCATAAAACGTTCATATCGTTCTTGTTTAACCGTCTCAGGCACTGAGTTGGGTAGGTCATTCGCTTTGGCTCCTTCGACTTCTGAGTACATGAAACAGCCTACTCTGTCTAACTGTGCTTGTTCTAAAAAATCGAGCAGTTCAGCAAACTCCTCTTCAGTTTCACCGGGGAAACCGACAATAAAAGTAGAGCGAATAACCAATTCTGGGCAGATGTCACGCCACGCTTTTATTCGTTCCAAGGTTTTTTCTGCGGCAGCAGGACGTTTCATCAATTTTAAAATACGTTTATTAGCATGCTGAAAAGGGATGTCTAAGTAAGGCAGGATTTTTCCTTCGGCCATGAGCGGAATGACTTTGTCAACAGAAGGATAGGGGTACACATAATGCAATCTTACCCATAAACCCATTTCGCCTAATTGCTTACAAAGACCTAGCATATCAGTCTTTACCGGCATTCCATTCCAAAAACCAGTTTGATATTTAACATCTACGCCAAACGCACTTGTATCTTGGGATATGACCAGTAATTCTTTAACACCTGCATTTTTGAGTCTCTGTGCTTCATCAAGTATTTCACCCACGGGCCGGCTTACAAGATCACCACGCATTGACGGAATAATACAAAAGGTACATCTGTGATTACATCCTTCTGATATCTTCAAATAAGCATAGTGGCGTGGGGTCAGTTTTACACCTATATCAGGGACCAGATTCAAGTAGGGGTCATGTTGTGGTTGTGGCAAGTGATCGTGAACTTGATTGACCACTTCTTCATAGGCATGCGGACCGGTAATCGCAAGTACATTGGGATGGACTTCACGAATTTCATCTTCCTTGATACCAAGGCATCCAGTCACAATCACTTTTCCATTTTCGCTTAGTGCTTCACCAATAGTATCTAAAGACTCTTCTACAGCACTGTCGATAAAACCGCAGGTATTAACAATCACCAAATCTGCATCATTGTACGATGGCACCACATCATAGCCTTCAGTGCGCAATTGGGTAAGAATTCGTTCTGAGTCTACTAAATTTTTGGGACAACCTAAAGATACGAAACCAATTCTACTGCCGCTTTTCGCATTTGCAGAAGTATCACTTTCCAACACCTTAACAGGTGTCTCAAGTGTTGTAGTTTGATTAGGTTTGTGAATTTCGACTGTCATCGATGCTTCCTAGGTGTACGAGTTTTAAAAACAGAGCGGATTATAGTGGAAACCAATGAGGTAAGCGATTCAATAATTAACCTCTACAACGACCTTGTATGCGGTTTCGAATAAGACTACACTTTGATGCGTCAAAAATTACCCTGTAGAATCAATGCTTTGAATTTCGTTACATATCTATGCAGTTGTTTGATTACATTCCTTCCTCGACTAAGCTTTTGCTTTATTGTTGGGGCACTGCTTCACATTCCTCAAAGTTATGCCCAATCCATACAAGAAAGCGAAGAAATTGATCGTTTTATCGAGCAAGCAAAGGTCAAACCCTATGACTGCCCTGGTGAAGAAAATATTGAGCAGATAGACAGCTATTTGTCGTCAACTGACTTACTCACGGAAGCGCAGATTCTCGCGCTAAACGTCGAGAAAACCCATTGGATGATATGCAATGGTGATCATACGGGCGCTCAGGATATTCTCACTCAGATAGTAGAGAGTAAAAACTCAGATACGTCCACCGAATACTATGCGGCCGCTGTTTATCAATTAGGTTTTATTTTTGATATTCAAGAAAACGCTAAACGATGTGATTACTATGAACAAGCAAAAGAGTTATCCGAGAATCGTTTTGATGATGTGCAACTCAGTGCGCAATTGGGTTTGATAACAGTCTGTAACTCAAATAATGATGAAGCCATTAAATTAGGCAGTTTGTATTCGCTGTTAGAGTCCTATTCAAATAAAGCTGATAAAGCAGCGATCGCCCACATCCACAATAATATCGGTTTGCTTTACGGCAGTTTAGGTCAGCATGTGCTGGCAGCAGAACAATATCAAAAATCTTATGAAATGGGATTAGGTACCTACACTGGCAACAATCAACTTGCTACTTTAATTAGCGTAATTTCCTCACATATCGGCAGTGGAAACTTTGAAGCAGTAAAAACAACGATTGAAGAATTTAAACGTGTGAATCAGCAAATCAATACACCGCTAACCAATGTATGGTTGCATTTTGCTGAATCCGGGTATCATTATCGACTGGGGAATTTCGAAGAACTAAAGAATAGTTTAGCGCGCTGGAAAATTTATCTCGCAGAAATAGACAGTCAAACTTACTCTACATTGTACGATTGGTACCATGCTGCTTATTGCCTTTCTGAAAAAGATAAAGAGTGTGTTCTAAACTTTTTGGCTGCCCAAGAAGAACGCAATGCGAACAATACAAACTTTTTAAGAAAGAACAAAGATTATCTAAAATTGCTGGTCGATATGCATATTTTCCTGGGAGACATCGAAGCAGCGGATAAAGCCTTCCAACGGTTTTTTGAAGTGACAGTGGCTCGTCAATATGAACAGCAAAAATCGGGAAAAGTGCTTGGTGTAGCCAACCTTCACAGCGAGATTATCAGCTTAGAATCCAGTCTTGAAAAAGAACGTCAAGATCGTATGCGCGCAATTGCAAGTATTTTAATTGCGACGTTTGTGGTTCTAGGGGTATTGCTATTTTTCCTGCGCCGCAGATACTTGCAACGCATTACATTGGATTCGGTAACCGGCTTATTAAACAGCAAATCAGCTATATCCAGAATAAAATTAGTCGGCACACCTTCAGCAGGACGAACTAATGCGCTTGCTTTGTTTGATTTACGTAATTTTAGAGATGTTAACCGAATGATGGGGGCCGGAAATAGTGAAGAAACGCTTAATCAAATTGCACTTTCGCTCAAAAATGCGACTCGCGAAAGGGATATCTTAGGTCGTTTTGCGCCGGAACAATTTATTGTTTGCTTGATTGATATTGAAGAGGATTCGGCCAAATCTTTCTTCGAACGAATACGTTATGCGTTAGAAAATACGATGCTTGGAGCTGAAGAGAAGCAAAATGTGATTGTTAGATCAAGTATGAGTATATATATCACTAGCGATACTTTCGATGATATGGACGACATCTTGCACGATATGCAAATGTCCCTCGACATTAATGCTGAATCAAAGCCAAAGAATATAAATTAATTTTAGACGTATACGCATGTCAAAAAAGTTAGCCCTACCGCTTAATCACTATGATGAAAATGGCCGTATCAAACCTCCTGTGACTTTTTGGTTTTGCGCTTTATTTTTGGCTAGGAGTTACTTTATTTTTGTCGCTTCATTGACTTTTAGGCAAGACACGGAATCGCTTCTCAATGTTTTTTATCCCAATCACAACGAACTATACATAGGGCTAACGATAGGGTTGGGAGCTGTTTTAGCACTATTGCTAGTCGCTTTCCGAGAAAAGTGGTGGAATAGCCGATGGGATAAATTACGGTTTTTTATTAAACCGCTATTGTTGATCGTTATTTGTTTGGATTTTTCCTATCAATTGAAAATTGCGTTTGATAACCACTGGATGTTTTTGTGGCCAGTGGCTATTTTTAGCTTGGTCGATTTGGTGTTGTTTTACTGGGTGATTAAAAGCCGCCACTTCCGGCTCATGATCAAAGATTGGCAGGCTAACTAGGGTCTGTTGACCGTTGCACTCTACCTTGTTATTTGGGTTTTCGTAATTTGGGCTCTCGCTATTGAACGCTGTTGCCTACGGCTTGTTCGAAATAGTTAAGAATACTAATTTGGCTATCATTAACTAAACGTTGATAGCAAATTCCGGCAAATGCATAAGACTTACCAGCATACTCCAGCACTACATACGGGGCTTCCTGATCGGATTCATCATAACGCCAATGCCCGCCAACCAACTGTTTGAAAATTTCACCTACATAAGCACCATAAATATTACAGATAGTGAATACAGCACTATCTTCCAGCGCCTGGTCTTTATATTTGTCTATCCAAGCTAAAATAACATCGTCGACGAGCCCGATACTTTGTTCTGAACCATCCAGTTCAAGATTGAATTCATCTTCTGTTGTTTCAATCGCATTTTGTGCGCTATCAGCCATCAACTGATTCAATTCATCTTGGGTCATTCTCATGTTAAGTTCCTGAAGATCTTTAGTTAGTTTATTGTGGCTACATTTCTACTCTTTGTCGAATGTTGCGGCTTGATTTTGTTTAAAAGAGGTGGATTTTAATGATCTTTACACAAAAGCTAAGCGTAAATTAATTAAAATTCAAATAAAGACGATCATGAAGTTCCACTCCACGTTACCCGCCACTGCCTTGTTAGCTGTGCTCCTTTTAACGAGCTTAGTTCAATTTGGAATCATTCCTCCTGGTATTGAATTGCTGGAACAGCTAAAGCAAGCCTTTGGTGACTATTTTTATTTGCTTATTTTCACAATTATTTTGCTTGAGTCTATAGTGTATGTGGGTTTTTATTTTCCCGGACAATTTTTCGCGGTTGTTTTGGTGATAGTCTCTAAACCAGCAATCGAAGACATAGTCTATCTGACAGTCGCCATGGTTCTGGCGGCTACCTTAGGATCTGTTATCAATTACACGCTTGGAAGGGCAAATAAAACGGAAGAAAAAAATCCGCAAAAAATCAAAATAAAACAGTTGCTACTCGCAATGATTCATATTAATTCACTGGCTTTCTTTATGTTCGCTCAGGGAGCAAACCACAAACCCTTCAAGGTGGTATGGTTAGCTGGACTCCTCAATTTTCCCTATTATTTAGTATTAATAGCAACCACTGCTATTTTAAGCGAAGAAATCATGCAAGTTGCTGAAAGCACCTGGTTGTTAGCAAGCATCATCGGGGTTTGGTTAATAGTCGCCATCGCACTCGATCTCAAAGCGCAAAGAGAAAGCCCCAAATAAGCACTATGGCTCCTGCGATATTATAATTCCTGTGACAATAAGAATTTGTGAATAGCTCTTGACGCCGCAACAAATCCAAAGGTTGCGGTTACTGCAACGGATGCACCGAACCCAGTACTGCAATCTAGATTGGCACTACCTTCTCTTGTACTCTTGTTTTTGGACACTTTGCCATTCCCTTGTGGATAACTCAATTGCTCAGTAGAAAACACACATTCAACCGCAAATCTTCGTTTTGGGTTAGTACTAAAATGGTACTTTCGTCTCAATTCAGAGCGAAGTTTAGCTGCGAGAGGGTCTTGTATCGTTTTACTTAAGTCTGAAATACTAATTTGTGTTGGATCGGTTTGGCCTCCTGCACCACCTGTTGTAATCACTTTTATTTTATGCCTTTTACAATAGGCGATTAAAGCCGCTTTTGCTGCCAAACTATCAATGGCATCGATAACATAGGCAAAATCGGGTGAAATGTATTTTGATACATTTTCAGTAGTCACAAAATCTTCGATGATATTCACTTTGCAATCGGGGTTAATCAATTTTATTCGATTGGCCATTACATCCACTTTAGCCAATCCTATTGTGTTGCTTAACGCATGAATTTGCCGATTGGAATTGGTGACACAAATATCATCTAGATCGATCAAAGTAATCTCACCTACAGCGGTTCTCGCGAGGCATTCAGCTGCCCATGAACCAACACCACCAATGCCGACAACACAAAAGTGAGCATCTTTAAGTCGTTGAGTTTCTTGTTTTCCAAAAACACGCTCAGTGCCGCCAAATCGATTCTTTGTCGCAGTCATTAATGCTAATTTACCTTGTGTGATTAAAAACGCTATTATTATACCCATTTGCTTCATGAGTAACTAAGGGTAATCTTTGAAATCTGCTGATATTGTTATCATTGGTGCAGGCATAGTAGGGGCCGCGACAGCATATCGATTGATACAAATGTTTCCTAATAGAAAAATACTTCTCGTGGAAAAAGAACTTCAAGCGGGTTTGCATCAAACAGGCAGAAATTCAGGTGTGGTGCACGCCGGTGTTTACTACCAACCTGGCAGTTTAAAAGCAACACTTTGCCGTGAAGGACTGGATAGAACCCTGGCATTTTGTCGCCAGTACGGAGTCGATTATCAGCAATGCGGCAAATTGATTGTCGCAACGGATGATATCGAGTGTCAAAGGCTTGATGAACTTTACCAACGATGCTTAAAAAACTCTCTCTCGCCGCAACGAATTAGTCGTGAGAAATTAGCTGTAATCGAGCCGCATATTACTGGTAAAGAAGCGATTCTGATTCAACAAACTAGTATCACTAATTATGCAGAGATTAATAAAAGGCTAATTCAGTTATTTGAACAAGCCGGTGGTAAAACGATATTTGGATTCGAACTCTTGGGTGTTGAAAGCGAGGGAGAACAGGTAATTTTAGCCGCTGAAAATAACAAGTTAACCACGGATTTCTACGTTAATTGTGCGGGATTAATGTCTGATAAGATTGCCAAGCTGACTAACGCCAACCTTGATTATAGAATCATCCCTTTTAAAGGAGAATACTTTCAACTACCAGCAAGTTTAAACAAAATGATAAAACATCTGATTTATCCTGTGCCCGATCCTAAATTACCTTTTCTTGGTGTTCATTTAACAAAGATGATTGATGCAAGTATTACCGTTGGCCCCAATGCTGTTTTAGCGGGTGCTAGAGAAGGATATGGGAAGTTTGGTGTCAACTTAACCGAGTTATCAGATTTGCTAAAGTATAAAGGCTTCTGGAAGTTGTTGACTAAACAAAAAGCAAGTGTTTATAACGAGCTCAAATCATCATTTTTTGTGAAAAGTTATTTACGTAATATCCAAAAATATTGCCCTAATATTAGCCTGTCAGATCTTCGACCATTTCGATGTGGCATCCGCGCTCAAGCAGTAAATATGGATGGTGAACTCATCCACGATTTTAAATTTTTACAAGAAAAGCAATGTCTACATGTTTGTAATGCTCCTTCGCCCGCTGCCACGTCTGCAATGCCAATTGCTGATATTATCGCTGAAAAAGTTTATCGAGCTATTTAAATCTCTAGAAAACGATTAAGTGAGCATTCGCTGATTGAATATCCCACCTATATTTTATAGGATGCAGCATTCATCTTAAACCGCATAAATTAGTGTAAGCATAAGCATAAGGGAAACTATATGAAACCAGTGGTACTCGCGGGTGGGTCTGGCAGTCGACTTTGGCCTAAATCTCGAGCGGCTCTGCCTAAGCAGTTCTTGTCGTTAACATCAGAGCAAACAATGTTGCAAGACACTATCAGTAGACTTGAAGGTTTATCTTTTGAGCCGCCTATTTTTATTTGTAATGATGCTCATCGGTTTCTAGTCGCGGAACAATTACGTCAATTGGAGCAAGAGCACGGTGGGATTTTACTCGAGCCGGTTGGCCGTAATACTGCGCCTGCCATTGCATTAGCAGCATTACATGCAATTAAAGAAGGAGGTGATCCAGTTTTATTGGTGCTTGCAGCAGATCATCTAATTAAACAACCTGAGGCATTTCACAAGGCGATTAATCATGCTGAGCAGTTAGCAGAAGCGGGTAAATTGGTCACCTTCGGCATTGTCCCCGATAGCCCTCACACAGGATATGGTTATATTAGACGCGGTGAACAACTCGATCATGCCGAAACCGGTTTTGCCGTTTCTCAATTTGTCGAGAAACCAGATGCAGAGACAGCTAAGACCTATGTAGACAATGGGGATTATTTTTGGAATAGCGGCATGTTTATGTTTAAAGCAAGTCGTTTTCTTGAAGAGTTAGAAAAATTTGCGCCAGACATGTTAAGCGTATGCAAAACAGCGATTGAGTCAGAGTCTAACGATTTGGATTTTGTCAGGATTGACGCTGAAATATTTGCAAAATGCCCAGAAGATTCAGTGGATTATGCTGTAATGGAAAAGACCAAAGATGCCACTATGGTGCCTCTCGATGCTGGGTGGAATGATGTGGGAAGTTGGTCTTCACTTTGGGAAACCTCAGAAAACAAAGATGCACAGGGTAATGTCATTGTAGGTGATGCTATGCTGCATGACGTTAACAATAGCTACATCAATTCTGAACAACGATTAATTGGAGTTGTCGGTCTTGACGACGTAGTGATCGTCGAAACCAAAGATGCAATCCTAGTCGCGAATAAAAATAAAGTACAAGATATAAAAAGTATTGTGAATAAATTGAAATCAGAGCATCGTCCTGAGTTTGAGTTTCATCGCGAAGTTTTTCGTCCTTGGGGGAGTTATGACTCCATTGACAATGGCGAACGTTTCCAAGTGAAACGCATCACAGTGAACCCTGGTGAGAAGCTGTCTGTGCAAATGCATCATCACAGAGCAGAGCATTGGATCGTAGTCTCGGGAACGGCCAAAGTGACCAACGGAGAAGAAACTTTCTTAGTAACCGAAAATGAATCTACCTATATCCCAATTGGTATTATTCATGCTCTAGAAAATCCAGGGAAAGTGCCGTTAGAACTAATAGAAGTTCAATCTGGTAGCTATTTAGGTGAAGACGATATTGTACGTTTCTCAGATCGTTATGGCCGTACGGAAGGGAAGTAAGAATCAATGAAAATTACCTGTTTTAAGGCCTACGACATTCGTGGGAAGCTCATTGAACAATTGGATGAAAACGTCGCCTACCGCATTGGCCGCGCATATGCAGAGCACCTCAATGCCGACAAAGTGGTTGTCGGTGGTGATATTCGCCATACTTCCAAACCACTAAAGTTGGCATTGAGCGCCGGGTTGATTGATGGTGGGGCAAATGTCCTCGATTTAGGAATGACGGGCACAGAAGAGATTTATTTTGCGACTAAACATCTTGGTGTTGATGGTGGAATAGAAGTTACAGCTAGTCACAACCCTATTGATTATAATGGTATGAAGTTGGTGAAAGCCGACTCTCGACCAATTAGCGGTGACACCGGCTTATTTGCAATTCGGGATATTGCAGAATCCTATGAGCAGCAACAAGTTTCTGATGCTTTAGCGTCTTATTCTGTTAATAGCGACGCGTGTGAGATGGAAACACAACAAGCTTTTTTAAAAGGTAAAGGAAGTATCGATACAGCTAAGTTAACAGCTTCAGGGCGATACACAGAGACAAGTTGCATGAGTAGCTATGTTGAACATATGCTGAGCTACATTAACCTTAATAACCTGAAACCGCTTAAGTTAGTCGTCAATGCTGGAAACGGTGCAGCAGGAGCAGCCCTAGATGCGATTGAAAAGGTATTGTTGGCACAAGGTGCTCCCATTGAATTTATTAAAGTGAATCATCAGGCAGATGGCGATTTCCCAAATGGAATACCGAATCCTTTGCTTCCCGAGAGCCGCTCTGATACTGCCAATGCAGTGATTGAAGCGAAAGCGGATATGGGAATTGCTTGGGATGGCGATTTTGATAGGTGTTTTCTATTCGATGAAAATGGAGAGTTTGTTGAAGGCTATTACATCGTTGGATTGTTGGCTAAGGCCTTTCTTGATAAAGATAAGCAATCTAAAATCATTTATGACCCTAGGGTGTATTGGAACACCGAAGATATCGTCAATGAAGCTGGCGGAATTCCAATAAAAAGTAAAACTGGCCACGCGTTCATCAAAGAACGTATGCGAGCAGATGATGCTGTGTACGGCGGTGAGATGAGTGCGCACCACTACTTTAGAGATTTTGCCTATTGTGATTCGGGTATGATCCCTTGGTTGTTAGTAGCAGAGTTACTTTGCACCAGTGGTAAGCCTTTATCATCACTGGTTAAAGAAAGAATTGCAGCGTTTCCCTCCTCCGGCGAGATCAATAGTTTGCTTGAAGATGCTGACTTGGCTTTGCAACGTGTTGTCGACAAGTATCAACCACTAGCTGAAATCATTGATGATACGGATGGAGTAGGGTTGGAATTCGGCAATTGGCGATTTAACTTGCGCAAGTCAAACACTGAACCCGTTATTCGCCTCAATATTGAATCAAAAGGCGACATTAAGTTAATGGAACAGAAGACCAAAGAGTTACTAGAAATTATTCGAGCTTAAATATAGTTAGTTTAAATGTAGCTATTTAAAATCGCTAGCGTAAATATTACTTACAATGAAAAGAGTCGTCTTTACTGTTACATGAATAGGATAACATTGGTAGGGTAAAGGCTGACTATTTAACCTGAACTCTGGATAAGAAATTTGCTAGCATATTGAACTGCATAGCTTAATTTTATATTAGATTCCAGCTAGCGATTTTTTCCGGGTACAAGGCAAATTTGTGCGTCAATAGCTGGCCTATTGCAAACGAATTTAGCGCACTTATAGGGAAAAGAAACAGGGAAAATTAGCAGCTAGAACGCAAGTTGTTATCCAGAATTCAAGTTATTTAGTAGTTGAGAGTATACAACATCATCAAATGACCAGCCATGGCTACTGACGTCAACCTAAGTCTTAATCGCTGATACCAAGACTCTGAAACCAACAATTTCCATTCAATTAGTAACAAGCAAAAAAAGCTCACCATCAGCACAATAAGTGCGATTTTTGGGGGCAGTATCACTAACGATATCCATCCTATAATGCTTGGAAGCATCGCAAAATAAAGCTGCCATATTGGTTTCTTGTTTGTGATGCCATCAAACCAGATTACCCCACCTAGAAAAGACAAAATAATTGCGGAGTACTGATTAAAAAAGCTGATGGCCTCAAAATATGAAATTGCCCCCAGTACACTGAAAACAGGTAAACATAAAAAAGGTAATAATCCCGCGATGCCTAACAGGTTTGAATGACTCGATATTGTCATGAAAACTCACTATTTTTTGTCGAAAAAAATGGCGCCTCTAGGCGCCATTTGAAACAATTAGAAGCTATTTATTTCTTAATAGGGTTGTACTTACGTTGTGCTTCACCCGTGTATAATTGGCGAGGACGCCCAATCTTTTGTCCTTCCTGACTTAACATTTCATGCCAGTGGGAAATCCAACCTACTGTTCTTGCCAAAGCAAAAATACAGGTAAACATATTGGTCGGAATTCCAATTGCCTTAAGGATAATGCCAGAGTAGAAATCCACATTAGGGAATAATTTTTTCTCTGCAAAATAAGGGTCGCTCAATGCAATTTTTTCCAGTTCCATCGCGACTTCGAGAAGAGGATCATTCAACCCTAGTTCTTCTAGCACTTCGTGACAACTTTCTCGCATAACTGTGGCGCGAGGGTCAAAGTTTTTGTATACGCGATGTCCAAAGCCCATGAGTCTGAACGGGTCAGCTTTGTCTTTTGCTCTGGCGATAAATTCAGGAATTCGATCAACCGAACCAATTTCTTGTAGCATGTTCAAACATGCTTCATTTGCGCCGCCATGAGCAGGTCCCCAAAGAGACGCTACACCTGCAGCGATACATGCATACGGGTTCGCACCAGATGAACCTGCAAGTCTCACGGTCGAAGTGGATGCATTTTGTTCATGATCGGCATGAAGAGTGAAAATTCTATCCATTGCTCTGGCGACTGCTGGTGAAATAACATAGTCTTCTGCAGGAACAGAAAACATCATGTTGATAAAGTTTTCAGCGTAGTTGAGGCTATTCTTAGGATATACAAAGGGTTGGCCGATGCTGTATTTGTAACACATAGCCACCAATGTGGGCATCTTTGCTACTAATCTGTATGCACTGCGAAGACGTTGATCAGGATCAGAAATGTTCAAGTCATCGTGATAGAAACTAGCCAACGCACCAACGGTACCGCATAGCATAGCCATGGGGTGCGCATCTCGTCTGTAACCACGGAAAAAGTTGGTAACTTGATCATGTACTAAGGTGTGATGAGTGATGGTTTGTTTAAATTCTGCATACTCTTCTTCGTTTGGCGTCTTGTCGTGTAACAGCATGTAGCAAACTTCTATATAGTCCGCGTCTCTGGCTAAATCTTCAATTGAGTATCCGCGGTGGAGCAATATGCCCTCAGCACCATCAATAAATGTGATCGCTGATTCGCAAGAACCAGTTGCCATAAAACCAGGGTCGAAAGTGAAATATCCGTTTGCACCCAGAGTGCGAACATCGATTACATCGTGTCCTGCTGTTCCCGATAATATCGGTAGCTCAACTTCTTTATCACCTACCTTTAAAATGGCTTTCTGTTCTGCCATGTGAAGCTCTCCTCAGACTAGATCTAATTGTGTTTTCGTTTTAATTTCGTAACGCACACCGAAAAAAAGAGTGGGTATTTGTACTGGCAAAGTCCGTACAAGTCAATTTTAATGCAGTTATGTTTAATAAATATTCTGAATAATGAATATTTATTATACTAGTTTACATTCTGTTTGGATTATAACACCTTAATAAGCAACTAAAATTGTAATTAACGCAAACGCTGGATATACTTTATAGCGGTAAATGGCATCAAGACCGTTGTTTGTTAATGGTGTGACAATATAGTTACATATGGTTAACAGGCTGTTCGTTTTTTAAGCTCGAAAATTAACGTTTGCAAATCTACTTAAGCAAACCGACTAAAACGAATATTTAGATCTATTCGGCGAGAGTTGAAGTATTTAAAGTACGTAAAAACCCTACAGAAATTACAGGCAATTAATGACGTGAAAAAGCAAAGACCAGTAAATTTACAGCTCAATACCATAAGTTTCCCCTCTGCCGCAATTGTTTCAATCCTTCATAGAGCTACTGGTGTAGCCATGTTCTTCGCTATGATCTTTGTGATCTGGGCATGGGCCGTTTCAGTACATTCTTCTGACGGTTTTGAACAAGTGAAGATGCTTTTGGATGGGCCGCTAGGCAAATTCATTGCAATAGGCACCAGTTCTGCTTTGATTTACCACATACTTGGAGGCGTTAGACACGTCGTCATGGATATGGGGCATTGGGAAGAATTGGAGTCCGGCAATACCAGTGCAAAAATCGTTATCGGTTTATGGATAATACTTACAATTGTTGTGGGAGTTGTGTTGTGGTAACAAACCAAGCAAGTTTAAAAAGAGATGGTGTGCAAGATTTTGTCACCATTCGCGCTACCGCGCTTATCATCACCCTTTATTCTGCCTATATGTGTTGGTTTTTTGTAGCAACACCTGAAATTACATTCGAGATTTGGCAAGGGTTATTTTCCAATATATTCATGAAGGCATTCACCTTCATTACGCTGGTCGCAATCATGTACCACGTTAGAATAGGTCTGTGGCAGGTATTAACTGATTATGTCAAAGCACCAGGTTTACGAGCGACGATACAATATGTACTTAACATTATTGCGTTGGTTTATGTTGCGGTTGGTTTATTTGTTTTGTGGGGTGTATAAGTGAGTATTCCTATTCATGAGTTTGATGCAGTAGTTATCGGAGCAGGTGGCGCAGGTATGAGAGCGGCGCTGCAAATTTCCGAATCAGGTAAATCATGCGCGCTATTGTCTAAAGTCTTTCCTACACGTTCTCACACTGTTTCAGCACAAGGCGGTATTACAGTTGCTTTGGGCAATGCCCATGAAGACAATTGGGAATGGCATATGTATGACACTGTGAAAGGGTCAGACTACATCGGTGATCAAGATGCCATTGAATATATGTGTAAGACGGGTCCTGAAGCTATTATCGAAATGGAAAACATGGGGCTTCCTTTCTCTCGATTCGAAGACGGTCGCATTTATCAAAGACCTTTCGGTGGGCAATCACAAAATTTTGGTGGAGAGCAAGGCGCGAGAACCGCGGCAGCTGCTGACCGAACTGGTCATGCATTATTACACCTACTTTACCAACAAAATGTTAAAAATAAGACCAAGGTTTTCAGTGAGTGGTATGCACTGGACTTAGTTAAGAATCAAGACGGCGATGTAGTAGGTTGTACGGCCATTGATATTGAAACCGGTGAAGTGGTTTACTTCAAATCAAAAGCGGTAGTGCTTGCAACAGGTGGAGCGGGGCGCATATATGCTTCGACTACCAATGCGCACATCAATACCGGAGATGGTGTTGGAATGGCGCTGCGTGCAGGTGTACCTGTGCAAGATATGGAAATGTGGCAATTCCATCCAACGGGTATCGCTGGTGCGGGTACTTTGGTAACAGAGGGTTGTCGTGGTGAAGGTGGTTACCTTCTCAATAAAGATGGTGAACGTTTCATGGAGCGTTACGCCCCGAACGCGAAAGACTTAGCAGGTCGGGATGTTGTTGCGCGTTCGATGATGACTGAAATAAGAGAAGGTCGTGGCTGTGAGGGTCCTTGGGGAACTCACATTAAATTGAAACTTGATCATCTTGGTAAAGAGGTTCTTGAATCAAGATTACCTGGCATTCTAGAACTATCTCGTACCTTTGCTCACGTGGATCCAGTCAAAGAACCTATCCCAGTTATTCCGACTTGCCACTACATGATGGGTGGTATACCGACTAATGTTGATGGTCAAGCCATCACAGTTGACAGCAAAGGAAACGAAAAACCGATTGGTGGTTTGTTTGCTTGCGGTGAAATAGCATGTGTGTCTGTGCATGGCGCTAATCGCTTGGGTGGTAATTCGTTATTAGATCTGGTTGTGTTTGGTAGAGCGACCGGCTTACACCTTGGCAAGGCGATTGACAATATTGAATTCAAAGAAGCCGGACAATCGGATATTGATGAAGCTATGGTCCGTTTCAACCGTTGGGAAAATTCTGAGTCTGGCAAAGGTGAAGATCCTGTTCAAATTAAGAAAGACTTGCAACAGTGTATGCAACTGAACTTCTCAGTATTCAGAGAAGGCGATGCAATGGCAGAAGGCCTTTCTGAACTGCGTGAAATACGTGAACGTTTGCAGCACGCTCGTCTGGATGACAAGAGTAGTGACTTCAATACGATGCGAATCGAATGTCTAGAGTTAGACAACTTGATGGAAACAGCTTTCAGTACAGCAGTTGCCGCTAACTTTAGAACAGAAAGTCGTGGTGCTCACAGTCGATTCGATTTTCCTGACAGAGATGACAGTGAATGGCTTTGTCATTCAATTTATCTGCCTGAAACCGAATCCATGCTAAAACGTGATGTCAATATGACGCCTAAACTACGTGAAGCATTCCCACCTAAAGCAAGAACTTATTAATAGGAGTAACGAAGATGCAACTTACGTTTTCAGTATATCGTTACAACCCAGATGTTGATAACGCGCCACGCATGCAAGACTACACTTTAGACGTGGAAGAAGGGCAAGATATGATGGTGCTTGATGCGCTTATTGCTCTTAAAGAACAAGACCCAACACTGTCTTTCCGTCGTTCATGCCGAGAAGGTGTGTGTGGATCAGATGGTGTTAACATGAATGGTAAAAATGGCTTAGCCTGTATCACACCACTTTCTGCCCTTGGTAAGAGTAAAGTCGTTGTTCGTCCATTACCAGGACTTCCCGTAGTGCGTGATTTGGTTGTTGATATGAGCCAATTTTATACTCAGTACGAGAAAATTAAGCCATTTCTTATCAATGACGATAAACAACCTCCCGCCAGAGAACATTTGCAGTCACCCGAAGATAGAGCGAAACTAGACGGATTATACGAATGCATACTATGCGCTTGTTGCTCTACATCATGCCCGTCTTTTTGGTGGAATCCAGATAAATTTATTGGACCCGCGGGTTTGCTTCACGCTTACCGATTCTTAATTGATAGTCGAGATACTGCAACTGATGAGAGATTGAGCAATTTGGATGATGCTTTCAGCGTGTTCCGTTGTCACGGCATTATGAATTGTGTCAGTGTTTGTCCTAAGGGTTTGAATCCGACCAAAGCGATAGGGCAGATTAAATCTATGTTATTGCATCGAGCGGTCTAGCAGATGACATTAACGGGTTTAACGCAGAAATAGTCATTAGATGCCATCCTCTAGCAGGGTGGCGTTTTTGTTTAAAAATATTAGATAAATTTTTCATAACGAGATTAAAATAAATAACAATTGATATTCGATTGTTAGCCTTACTTGAACAAGGGACAATAATGCAACAAAGCGTGATGAAAGCATGGTGGGATTCTTCCCACATGGCTGGTGCCAACGCCGCATATATAGAAGAGCTTTACGAATCCTATTTGGATGATCGTAACAGTGTGTCAGAGCAATGGCGCAGTGTGTTTGACGGTTTACCTAAGGTCGATGGGGTTGAAATTGATAGCAATCACACTGTAATTCGTGAGCAATTCAAATCTTTAGCTGCGTTAGGTCCAACGGCAAGAGTCGCTTCATCTACCCCCGCCGCTTCTGGTGGAAGTGATGAAAAACAGGTTAAAGTATTACAGCTTATCAATGCCTATCGATTTAGAGGTCACCAACATGCGAACTTAGATCCTCTCGGTCTATGGAAGCAAAAGCGTGTTAGAGATCTTGAATTGAGTCACCATTCTCTTTCTGAGCAGGATTTTGACACTCGATTTAATATTGGTTCCTATGCCATCGGTGAAGATAGTATGACGCTAGGAGATTTGTACAAATCTCTGAACAGAACCTATTGTGGTTCGATTGGCTCTGAATACATGCACATAACAGACACTGAACAAAAGCGTTGGTTACAACAACGCATTGAATCTGTTCAAGCAAAACCGGAAATTAGCAGAGACGAAAAGATCAATATTCTAAATGGTCTAGTCGCCGCTGATGGAATGGAAAAATATCTTGGTGCTAAGTTCCCTGGTGCCAAACGGTTCTCACTTGAAGGTGGCGATAGTTTGGTGCCTATGTTGAAGGGCCTCATTAGCCATGCTGGCGCCAATGGCACCAAAGAAGTGGTCATAGGTATGGCGCACAGGGGCCGACTCAATGTGTTGGTCAATGTACTCGGCAAAAATCCTTCCGTTTTGTTTGATGAGTTTTCCGGTAAGCATGACGAAAGTTTAGGTGCAGGTGATGTGAAATATCATGCAGGGTATTCTTCTGATTTCGCCACGCCTGGCGGAAACCTTCATTTAGCATTGGCATTTAATCCTTCTCATCTTGAAATCGTTAACCCAGTTGTAATGGGCTCAGTGAGAGCAAGACTTGACAGAAGAGACTGTTCAGACGGTTCTGCTGTGTTGCCAATCACCATTCATGGTGATTCAGCAATTGCAGGGCAGGGTGTCGTGCAAGAAACATTTAACATGTCACAGACTCGCGGATTCCAAGTTGGCGGGACAGTTCGAATCGTTATCAACAACCAAGTTGGATTTACTACTTCCAAGACAGAAGATACACGTTCTACCCAATACTGTACTGATATTGCTAAGATGGTTCAGGCGCCAATTTTTCACGTCAATTCTGATGATCCTGAAGCTGTTATGTTCGTCACACAGTTGGCGTTAGATTATCGAAATAAATTCAAACGCGATGTCATGATTGATTTGGTATGTTACCGTCGTCATGGACACAATGAAGCGGATGAGCCAAATGCGACTCAGCCGATTATGTATCAGAAAATCAAGAAGCATCCAGTTCCTCGAGACATCTATGCTGACCAGTTGATCACTGAAGGCAGTATCGAAAAACATGAAATCGATAAGCTTATTAGTGAATATCGAGCTGCGTTAGATCACGGTGCTTGTGTGGTTGAAGAATGGAGACCAATGACAGAACATTCCGTTGATTGGACTCCGTACCTTAATCACGATTGGGATACCCAATATGATGCACGCATTTCTAAAGAGAAACTTGTTGAACTAGGTGAAGGTCTTTGCCGATATCCTGATGACTTCAAATTGCAATCTCGTGTTAAAAAACTCTACGGCGATCGCGAAGCCATGGTAAAGGGTGAAAAACCGCTTGATTGGGGGATGGCTGAAAATCTTGCTTACGCTAGCTTAGTGGATATGGGCGAAGATATTAGAATAACTGGGCAAGATTCAGGCCGAGGAACGTTTTTCCATCGACATGCCATGTTGCACAACCAAGCAGATGGCAGCGAGTTTATGCCCTTGCAAAACTTGAAGGAAGATCAGGGTAAAATTGAGATATACGACTCTGTGCTTTCAGAAGCGGCGGTTGTTGCATTTGAATTCGGTTATGCCACTGCTGAACCGTCGACGTTGACTATCTGGGAAGCGCAATTTGGTGATTTTGCAAATGGGGCCCAAGTTGTTATTGACCAATTTCTATCTTCTGGTGAAGCCAAATGGGGCAGATTGTGCGGTCTAACACTCTTGTTACCTCACGGTTACGAAGGCCAAGGTCCAGAACATAGTTCTGCAAGACTAGAGCGATTCTTGCAAATGTGTGCAGATCACAACTGGCAGGTATGCGTCCCGTCTACACCAGCGCAAGTATTTCATATGCTGCGTCGTCAAGCGATAAGACCTATGAGACGTCCGTTGGTGGTTATGTCTCCTAAATCTCTGTTAAGACACCCGTTGGCAATATCTGATTTAGACGAATTGACTGATGGTGTTTTCCACAATGTTATCGATGAAATAGACGATTTAGACAGCAAAAAAGTTAAGCGCGTGGTGATGTGTTCTGGGAAAGTGTATTACGATTTGTTAGAACAACGCCGTAAAAACGAGCAAACTGACGTCGCAATTCTTCGTATAGAACAGCTTTACCCATTTCCAAAAGCGGAAATTGAAAAAATTATTTCTGACCGATACAAGCACGTAAAAGATTGGGTTTGGTGTCAAGAAGAACCTCAAAACCAAGGTGCTTGGTATTGTAGTCAGCATCACTTTTGGTCTTCTATACCCAATGGCGCAAATCTTACTTACACGGGTAGGGCTGCGTCTGCGTCTCCTGCTGTGGGTTATATCTCTGTACACAACCAACAACAGAAAGAGTTGGTTGATGATGCATTAACAATTAAATAAGGAACCAGTATGACAATAGATATAAAAGTACCGGTATTGCCTGAATCAGTCGCAGATGCATCAATCGCCAAATGGCATGTGTCAGAAGGTGAGACAGTTAGCCGTGATCAAAATATAGTAGATATTGAGACCGACAAGGTTGTACTTGAGGTAGTATCTCCAGAAGATGGCGTAATTAGCAGTATTCTGGATGCAGAAGGCGAAACGGTTCTCGGCGAACAAATAATTGCGAAATTAGACAAAGGAAAGGGTGCCAGCGGTAATGCAAATAAAGCGGCATCAGAAACTGCTCAACAAACAACGACAAGTGCAAAAGGTAAATCAGTGGAAATAAAAGTCCCCGTCCTGCCAGAATCAGTGGCAGATGCAACAATTGCTACGTGGCACGCTCAGCCGGGCGAAGCCGTATCTAGAGACCAAAACTTAGTGGACATCGAAACCGATAAAGTGGTGTTAGAAGTCGTTGCTCCAGCAGATGGTTCATTAAGTGACATTCTTGCTCCCGAAGGAGAAACTGTGACAGCCGAACAAGTTATCGCTAACTTTGTTGAAGGCGCTGCAGCGGCTCCAGCGCCGGCAGCACAGACTGCAGACGATTCTGCTGGAGAAGAAAATGATGCGTTAAGCCCATCAGTTCGACGACTACTTGCAGAAAAAGGCGTTGATGCCGCAAGTGTGAAAGGCACGGGTAAAGGCGGACGTATCACTAAAGAAGACGTTGAAAAATATTTACGAGCAGGTCCATCAGAGTCGGCAAGCAAGGCAAGTAGCGAACCTGAAGCAGCGTTGCCTGTGGGTGAGCGTACAGAAAAACGTGTACCTATGACGCGTTTACGCAAGACCATTGCTAATCGTTTACTAGAAGCTAAAAACTCGACTGCTATGTTGACTACTTTTAATGAAGTTAACATGAAACCCATTATGGATTTGCGCAAGCAATACCAAGAGAGTTTCGAGAAGCGTCATGGCATACGTTTAGGATTCATGTCTTTTTATGTCAAGGCAGTTACTGAAGCATTAAAACGCTTCCCGGAAGTGAATGCTTCTATTGATGGGGATGACATTGTTTACCATAACTACTTTGATATCTCTATTGCAGTCTCTACCCCTCGTGGTCTAGTTACCCCTGTATTAAGGGATTGCGACACGCTAGGTATGGCGGGTGTTGAAGGTGCGATTAAAGCCTTAGCACTCAAAGGTCGCGACGGAAAGTTGTCGATGGAAGACATGCAAGGCGGGAACTTCACCATTACAAATGGCGGGGTCTTTGGTTCTTTGATGTCAACGCCAATCATTAATCCTCCTCAAAGTGCGATTTTGGGTATGCATAAAATCCAAGATAGGCCAATGGCTGTGAACGGCAAGGTTGAAATATTGCCAATGATGTATCTAGCCTTGTCATACGATCATCGAATTATCGATGGTAAAGAATCCGTTGGGTTCTTGGTTACCATTAAAGAAATGCTTGAAGATCCTACTCGTCTACTTTTGGATGTGTAATTAATCGCATTGATTAAATTTAGATAGGTGAATCCAGTCTTATCACCTATCGGATTGCCGGTATTTTAGCTATAATGCCGGCACCTTAAATCAAGCTGCGTTTACGCGGCTTTTCTCTTAAATTAAACGGATAGAAAAACCATGAATTTGCATGAATATCAGGGTAAACAATTATTCAAAGAATATGGTTTACCTGTTTCTGAAGGTTTTGCTGCGGATACACCTCACGCAGCAGTTGAAGCCGCCGATCGTATCGGAGGCTCTGAGTGGGTTGTTAAATGTCAGGTTCACGCTGGTGGCCGCGGTAAAGCCGGTGGCGTAAAGCTAGTTAAAACGAAAGACGAAATTAAGCAATTTGCACAGAGTTGGCTTGGCAAGAATTTGGTTACCTATCAAACAGACGAAAATGGACAGCCTGTTAGCCGTATTTTGGTTGAGTCTTGCACAGACATCGACCAGGAATTATATCTTGGCGCTGTTGTTGATCGTGGTTCACGTCGCATCGTTTTCATGGCATCTACCGAAGGTGGTGTCGAAATTGAGAAAGTTGCAGAAGAAACGCCTGAGAAAATTTTGAAAGCTGAAGTCGACCCATTGGTTGGCGCCCAGCCTTATCAAGCGCGTGAAATCGCTTTTAAGTTAGGTTTGAAAGGCGTTCAAATCAGGCAATTTACTACCATCTTCATGGGTTTAGCTAAAATGTTTGAAGAGTTGGATGTAGCGCTTATCGAAGTTAACCCTTTGGTTATCAAAGATGACGGCAACTTGCACTGCCTCGATGCAAAAGTGGCTATTGATAGCAACGCTATGTATCGCCAGCCTAAGCTTCAAGACATGCATGATCCTTCGCAAGAAGACGCGCGTGAAGCACAAGCAGCTAAGTGGGAACTGAACTACGTAGCATTGGAAGGCAATATTGGTTGTATGGTTAACGGTGCAGGACTCGCTATGGGTACGATGGATATCGTGAAATTACACGGTGGAAATCCAGCCAACTTCCTTGATGTTGGGGGCGGTGCTACTAAAGAGCGCGTAACAGAAGCATTCAAAATCATTCTTTCTGACAGCAATGTTCAGGCCGTATTCGTAAACATCTTCGGTGGTATAGTGCGTTGTGACATGATAGCTGAAGGTATTATCGGCGCTGTTGAAGAAGTTGGTGTTAACGTGCCAGTTGTTGTTCGCCTTGAAGGTAACAATGCTGAATTAGGTATTAAAACTCTAGAAGAGTGTGATTTAAACATAATCGCTGCTACAAGTTTGACTGACGGTGCTCAGAAAGTGGTTGCAGCCGCTGGAGGTGCAGCATGAGTGTATTAATTGATAAGAACACAAAAGTAATCTGTCAGGGGTTCACTGGCGGACAAGGAACATTCCATTCTGAGCAAGCTATAGATTATGGTACTCAGATGGTAGGTGGCGTGACACCAGGTAAAGGTGGCACAGAACATTTAGGTCTTCCCGTATTCAATACTGTTCGCGAAGCAGTTGAAGGTACTGGTGCAACTGCATCTGTAATCTATGTGCCTGCACCATTTTGTAAAGATTCAATTATCGAAGCCGCTGATGCTGGCATTGAACTGATAGTTTGTATAACTGAAGGTATTCCGACTATCGACATGCTTTATGTGAAAGAGTATATTTCGCAAAAAGGCGTGCGCATGATTGGTCCTAACTGCCCGGGTGTGATTACGCCAGATGAGTGTAAAATTGGTATTATGCCAGGACACATTCATAAAGCAGGTAAAGTTGGCATTGTTTCTCGTTCTGGAACCTTGACTTACGAGGCAGTTAAGCAAACAACTGACGAAGGATTTGGTCAATCTACCTGTGTTGGTATCGGTGGGGATCCTATTCCAGGTTCTAACTTTATCGATATCCTGCAATTGTTTGAAGATGATCCTGCGACAGAAGCGATCGTGATGATCGGTGAAATCGGTGGTACAGCAGAAGAAGAAGCTGCTGCATTTATTAAAGACAATGTGTCTAAGCCGGTTGTTTCTTATATTGCTGGAGTAACTGCTCCTGCTGGTAAGCGTATGGGTCACGCTGGTGCCATCATCGCTGGTGGTAAAGGTACAGCTGATGATAAATTTAAAGCACTAGAAGCTGCAGGGGTTAAAACTGTGCGCTCTCTAGCTGATATTGGTAAAGGGTTACGAGAAATTACCGGTTGGTAATGAAAACCTAGTATCAATTGGGGCGAGCTAGCTCTGATAATTACAAAAACCGTGTTTCTATATGGAATCACGGTTTTTTTATTTCAGTTGATCAACCAACCAGTTTTGCACTCGCTCGGCTACATCTGGTTTAAAATCACCTAATAGTCCTTGTGCTTCTCGAGGTATATGTGAATTGCTATCACTTTCGTTATCAAACAAATAATGATTAAGCATCTGTTGCCAAGCCTGTTTTTGTTCAATTGGAAGGTGTTTTAGTGCTTGAATTGCATGAATTAACATAGGAAACGGTAGCTCACTTCTCTGATAAATATCGCTCCACCAATAATTAACTAATACATTGAAATCTGATAAAGACTGCACGTGATGCCACCAAGGTGTCGGAATATAGATAGCATCTCCGGCACTTAGCTCGACAGACAAAGCGGATTCATATGCGAATTTATAGTTTGGAAATGTATGTAAATCTGGTGCAGCTAAATCAACTAAACTGATAGGCTGGCCAGCTGGAGTGTTATCTATGGGGCCAACATATAAATTGCTAATTTGCTCTGGAGGAAATAGAGTGAACCGTCGTTTACCAGCTGCAACGACCGCAATATTGCTTGCTTCATCGAAGTGTGGGGCGACGGTGATATCATTTCCCATCCAGATAAATGGTTGATTGCCTGCGGGTAACAAAGGATTAGAAAGCTGTTTTGAAAGATTAGGGAAGTGATCCTTAATTTGCACACACTGGACACAATATTTATCCATGCCTGTCGACTCACTCGACATTTTCATTTTTAGAAAACACTCATGCAACTTGGCTTGTTTCACATCAAAATTAAAGCCAGTCATATCCTGATTGTAAAACAAACGGCCGTTTGCAGATTTTGAAAGAGTGACTAACGGAAGATCCGTATTAACAGCAAAACTGGCTATATGCCTTGCCGCCGCCGCAGAAGATACTTTGGCAGCTTTCACCAAAGGCCAATGATCTGCAAACCCTCTCATTACAATAGGTTGATAGTGTTTATTTATACACTCTAAAAAGCTTTCTCTATCCATGTCATTCACTGTCATCGGACTGGGTAACGAAGCTAAATCAAACGCCTTGCTCATGGTGAAATCCAGTTTATTTACTCAACTTTAAGGTCTAAACCCTAACATAAATGGTAAATCTACTATCGATAATCGAAGTTGCATACGTATTCAATAGATTTGGGGAGGTCGATGTAAACCTGATTCCTTCGCGCTATCAAAACAAAAATCAGTTGAACGACCAAGATCGGTTTGAAAACTTCTTCTCTTATTTGAACGAGATCATCTTAAAGACGAATCTGCAAAACGACTAAATTATTAAAATAATTGTTAAATATCAAAGGTGTAAATCGATTTGTTGATATGGAAAACTAGTTTGTTCTTCAACTAGTATTGAAAAATATCTCATCCAAATTGCGAAGAACTGCCTGGGAATTGCTGTTGTGTTTGGGGGCAAATTTGATTCGACAAAATTACGTTTTGGTGTTCACTTGGCATTAACATAATCGTTTTTTTACGTTAATTAATCTAGTCAGTCAGACACGGAAATTATTTTATTTCTGTAATTTCAACGTTGAAAAAAATAATATAAATCAATTACATATACTACATTAGAAGTGTTTTTAAGTTCCTTGTTAATTCGTTTGTATATTGTGCGCCTATGTTAACTAAATGTATTGCAAAATCTTTGAATACGTATGCAGAAAGTTGAGTGCTAACCAACTATGCCTGTAACCTTTTGCCCATCAAATAAGAACAAAAAGCAATAGTTGCAAGCAAAAGTTAAAAGCTAGCTAAATGCTTTTTCGAGATACAACAATAAACCAGGACACATTAATGAAAAATTTTAAGCCCAATCTAATTAAAGCCGCTTTGGTCAGTAGCGGATTTGCTTTCGGTGTTGTTACACCATCTACAATGGCACAAGAAGTTGATGCAGAAGACACTGAAATTATTCAAGTGACAGGTATTCGAGGCAGCTTGATGAGAGCACAGGCCATTAAAATGGATAATACCTCTATTGTTGAAGCACTTTCAGCCGAAGATATCGGTAAGTTACCTGATACCAGTGTCGCAGAATCATTGGCTCGCCTTCCTGGTCTTGCTGGTGAACGTCGCAATGGTCGCACAAGTGGCTTGTCAGTTCGTGGTTTTAACGAAAACTACGTCGGTACATCGCTAAACGGTCGAGAATTACTAGGTATGGGTGACAACCGTGGGGTTGAATTCGATTTATACCCAACAGAAATTGTATCTAATATCTTGGTATACAAAACGACGGAAGCAGGTTTATTAAATCAAGGAATAGGCGGAAGCATTGATCTTCAAACTATTCAGCCCCTTGGTATGGAACGTAGTATTACCTTAAATGGCAGTTACGAAAAAAATGCTGAAGATTCAGCTAACCCTGATTTTGATAACAGCGGTCATAGACTATCTTTTAACTATGTAGATTCCTTTATGGATGACACATTAGGTGTTGCTTTGACTATTGCTTCAATGGAATCACCTCGTCAGGAACAACAATTCAGAGGTTGGGGATATGCAACTGTATCAGACAACGATAGACGAGCCACTGACTCAGTCCAAGCTCCAGCAGGCACGCTAGTACTTGGTGGACATGATTCCTATGCACGCTCCGCTTTATTAGAAAGACAATCTATTGCTGCGGTTATCCAATGGGCGCCGTCTGATAACTTGATGATTCAAGTCGATGCGTTAAAAATTGATTTTGAAGAAAATGACGTTAAGCGTGGCCTTGAAGAAGGTGGTGCTGAATGGGGCGTAGGTCCAAATTACGATATCAATAGCGTTGAAAGTGGCTTGGTGACTTCGGGGCAGTATGATGGTTTTCATTCAGTTGTTAGAAACGACGCATTCCAACAAGATGCTGATTTGACTACCCTTGGTATTAATATTGAATACCAAATCAACGATGATTGGACAGCAACGTTTGATGCATCAACAGGATCAGTTGACAAGACAATCACAGACATTGAAAGCTATTCTGGTGTTGGTCGTGCTGGAACTGATGGCCGACCACTAACCGCAAGAGCGTGGGAAATGACGTCTACTGGTGCATTTTTCTCAAATCACTCTACTATTGCACCAGTTGATTTGACCGATGCCAGTTTAATCAGATTAGCGGGTCCTCAATCATGGGGCGCACCTATTATAGGTTCTGATGCGCAAGATGGCTTCGTCAATCAACCGATTTTTGAAGAAGACTTAGACAGTGTTCGAATAGAAGTTGAAGGCATTGTTGAGTGGGGAATTTTTAGTAATATTGAGCTAGGAATTAACTTTTCTGACCGTTCCAAATCAAAGGTTAACGGTGGCGCTTATTTGACCGCACCTGATTACCCTGGAGATGCTCCTATTCCTTCACCTGTAGGTGTTGTTAGCCTTGATTTCATTGGAATCAACGGTGTCATAGGATATGACAGTTTAGGATTGTTCAATAGCGGTTACTACACAGCAACTGACGCGACATTGGTTCAAAACGATCGCCTTGGTGATACCTATGTAGTGGATGAAGAACTGACCACTGTGTATGCAAAACTCGATATCGATACTGAAATCGGCGATGTATTTGTTAAAGGTAATCTTGGTTTGCAGGTTGTTAGTGCGGATCAAAGCTCGCGCGGTTTCAGTACAACATCTAATGCTGATGGATTTACTGTGTCTGTTCCCGTTGAAGGTGGAGCCGATTACACTGACGTGCTGCCATCATTGAATCTAAGTGCAGAGATTTTTGAAGGGCAATATTTACGATTTGGTCTTTCTAAAGTCATTAGTCGCCCGCGTATGGATGACATGCGTCCGAATAATCAAGCTAACTTCGCTTTCAATGACAACCAAATCATGAGTACGAACCCGGCAAACGGTCCTTGGGGCGGAAGTTCAGGCAACCCGGAACTTAAGCCCCTTGAAGCAAATCAATTGGATCTGGCTTACGAGAACTACTTTGCAGATGACGGATACTTTGCTGTTTCCTATTTCTACAAAGACATAACAAATTGGCACAGAGACTCAAGCGTTGTTGCTGACTTCTCAGATGTATACATACCTTCATTGCACCAAGCTTCAGATGGTTCTGCCCCGCAGACATTCTTAGGTGGTGTTTCCTCTGTGCTAGATGGTTTCGAAGGATCAGTAAGGGGCTATGAATTCCAGGCGAGTCTACCTATGTCTATCGTGCATGATAGCTTAGACGGATTTGGTGTGTTCTTTAGCGCTACATTCTTAGATGGAGACTTGGATCCTGCTCCGGGCTCAAACGATACGCGAATTCCTGGCTTGTCTGAGGAGTCCTATAGTTTCACTGCTTTTTACGAATCAAATGGTTTCGAGATTCGATTCTCTGGCACAAAACGTGATTCATTCTTAACCGAAGAACGTGGGTTAAGTTTAGCGTTAGCTGATGCAACGGACCAAGGTGGTGAACTATGGGATGCACAGATTGGTTATGACTTTAGTGAGTCTGGTATTGATGGACTAGAAGGTTTGCGAGTTACTTTGCAGGCGCAAAACCTAACGGATGAAGATACGGTTCAAACTTCGTCTACTGATCCAAGATTGATCACTAAACATCAAGCCTTTGGTTCTAATTACTTGTTAGGCTTTAACTACTCATTCTAAATAATGAACAGGCGGGGCGTTTTTACGGCTCACCTGTTTTTAATCCGAATGAGAAACTAGATTTAAAACAAAACCTCATCTGTTTATACTGATGAGGTTTTTTACTATCTTCCGACACCAGTAGGTGAAAAAATAACTATGAAAAAAGCAACCAAAAAAGTCGTAATTGTTGGTGGTGGCACGGCAGGGTGGTTATCAGCGTCTTTACTCAAAAGGCTCATAGATTCATCAATCGAAATTGAATTAGTTGAGTCTGATGCAATTGGTACTATCGGTGTTGGAGAGGCGACTATTCCTCCCATAAGGTTGTTAAACAATGTACTAGGGATTAACGAGGCAGAATTTTTAAAAGAAACTAAAGCAACAATGAAGCTCGCCATCAAGTTTGAAAATTGGCGAGTTAAAGGGGAAGGGTATTTTCATACCTTTGGCGCCGCCGGTAAAAGTATGGCGTTCTGTCCTTTTCATCACTTTTGGAAAAGAGCAAAATCCCTCGGTTTAAAAGAGAGCCTATGGGATTATGACTTGAATTATCTGTGCGCAAAAGAAGGGAAATTTGCGCATATCAATTCCAAAGATCCTATTTTAGAACTCGCCTATGCATATCACTTTGATGCTTCGCTCTATGCAAACTATTTACGTAAGTTTTGTGAAAAGTTAGGGGTGGTTCGCACCGAAGGAAAAATCAATCAGGTCGTACAACATCAGCAATCTGGATTTATCGAAAAAGTCGTTCTAGAAAATGGACAAGCAATTGAGGGCGACTTATTCATTGATTGCTCGGGATTCAAAGGTTTATTGATACAAGAAACTTTAGGCGCTGGCTACGACGATTGGAGTCACTGGTTACCTTGTGATCGGGCTGTCGCTGTTCCCTCAGAAAGACTTGATGAAACCCTGCCTTATACAAGATCAATTGCTCATGATGCGGGTTGGCAATGGAGAATACCTTTGCAACATCGCAATGGTAATGGCCATGTTTATTGCAGTTCTCATTGTAGTGACGACCAAGCCATGGATACGCTAATGAATAATTTGGATTCAGCCCCCATTGGTGATCCAAAACTAATTCGATTTAAAACTGGCAGAAGGCGTAAGCAATGGAGTAAAAATGTGGTTGCGGTCGGCCTTTCTAGCGGCTTCCTTGAACCCTTAGAATCAACCAGTATTCATTTAATTCAGTCGGCTGTTGTTAGACTGGTGCATTTGTTTCCGCATGTTGGAATTGAACAAACAAATGTCGATGAATACAACAAACAATCAGAAATTGAATATGATCAAATACGTGATTTCTTAATACTTCACTATCACCTCAATGAGCGAAATGACACTCAGTTTTGGCGTAACATGCGAGAGATGGAAATACCGCAGAGCCTTTCGCATAAAATGGAATTATTCAGAAAAACAGGAAAAATATTTCGAGAGCAGAATGATTTGTTTTTAGAAAGTTCGTGGCTACAAGTTATGCTCGGCCAAGGTATAGAACCCGAAGACTATCATCCCATAGCGAACAATATGAGTGAGGAAAACCTTCTAAAAATGATGCAAAACATCAGTCAAATCAAAAATGAGCCATTAAAACAATTGTCTAGTCATGATGAATTTTTAACTCGCTTTTGTGGACTTTAATTAGTGGATAACCCTTTTCATATCGTTATTTTAGGTGGTGGAACCGCTGGTTGGATGGCGGCCAACCTCTTTGCACATCACTGGTCGTCGAGGGGTGTTCGAATTACGTTAGTCGAATCTCCTGAGATAGGTATAGTTGGTGTGGGTGAGGGATCAACACCAACCCTAAAACGCTTTTTTGAAATGCTTAATATTAGTGAATCGCAATGGATGCCTAGAACAAACGCAACCTACAAGCTAAATATTAAGTTTTCCGGTTGGAGCCCTGCTTCGGGTATAGAGAATTACAGCCACCCTTTTGTTTCTCAGACCGATACCTTTACCGAAAGAGCGTTTTACGTCAATTGCAGGACACGACGCTTAGGGTTAGACACCCACACCAAGCCCGAAGATTTCTTTATTAATGGTGCTTTGGCTCGGCAGGGAAAAGGTCCAATAGCCTCGGAAAATTTTCCGTTTAAAATGGAATATGGATATCACTTCGACTCTCACTTGTTAGGCAAGTTTTTATCTGAGCATGGGGCCTCACTCGGTGTTGAACACAAGCAAGCTAAAGTCGCTTCTGTTGTTAAACATTCTAATGGTGATATTTCTCATTTAGTAACAGAATGCGAAGAACAAATTAAAGGCGATTTTTTTATCGATTGTACTGGTTTAGCCTCTGTTCTAATTGATAAAACATTGGGCGTACCTTTCCAAAGCTTCAAAGACAACTTATTTAATGATTCAGCCGTGGTATTGCCTACTTCGGTGCAGCAAAAACTGCCAGTAGAGACGCTTGCGACTGCATTGTCTAACGGCTGGGTTTGGAATATCCCACTGACGCAGCGCACAGGGAATGGCTATGTTTATAGTTCCGATTTCATCAATGCAGACCAGGCAGAAACCGAAATAAGACGGCATCTTGGAATGCTCGACAGCGATGTACAATGTCGTCACTTGAAAATGCGAGTAGGGCAGGTAAAAGAGCATTGGAATAGAAATGTTTTAGCATTAGGACTCTCTCAAGGCTTTATCGAACCATTAGAAGCAACGGCCTTACATTTGGTGCAAGTTAGTATTGAAATGTTTATTACAGATTTTCAGGATGGTAGTTTTAGCGATAAAAATAGATCTCGATTCAACCAAAGGTTGTCAGAAAGATTTGAGAGAGTCAGAGATTATATCGTAGCCCATTACAAGTTAAATACGCGTGATGATAGTGAATATTGGCTGGCAAACCGAAACAATGAAAATCTGTCTCAATCCTTGTTGCAAATACTCCATGTCTGGTATTCCCGAGAAGATTTAGCGGTTGAAATTGACCGACAAAATTTGAATAGCCATTTTGATACCGCCTCTTGGCATTGTTTATTCGCTGGATACGGAGCGTTTCCTAAACTAGCTCCCAACCAACCAAATAAAGGAGACTTATTCAAGGACCAGCAAATAGATAGTTTTTTGCGAAAATGTGCATTGAATTTTCGCTCTCATCAACATCATTTAGATTCTCTTTAAATTAAAGTTGTAAAATTGATTATGAAAAATAAAAAATTCGTGTCCTCTGCAATATCTTGTATAGTTTTGGTTATGTTGTTTGCGTGCAGCTCCAATTCAGAAAATCCTGTTCCTCCTCAAGCAATGGCTGACGGTAAACCCGTGGTTTATCAGGTGTTTACTCGATTATTCGGGAATACCAATACCAACAATCACCCTTGGGGCACGATTGAACAAAACGGCGTAGGTAAATTCGCCGACTTTACTCCCAAAGCGTTATCAGAAATAAAGGATTTGGGGGTAACGCATATTTGGTATACGGGTGTTCCACATCATGCGGTGATCAAGGATTATTCTGAATTCGGTATATCTAATGACGATCCAGATGTAGTTAAAGGTCGTGCGGGCTCACCCTACGCGGTTAAAGACTATTACAACGTCAATCCCGACTTAGCGCTAGATCCAGCAAATCGCTTGTCGGAGTTTGAAGCGCTGATCCGCAGAACGCATGATTTAGGAATGAAGGTTATCATTGATATAGTGCCCAATCATATTGCGCGAAATTATCAATCTCTGTCAAAACCAGAGGGTGTTGAGGATTTTGGGCATACCGATGACACGTCAGTCGAATACCATAAAAATAATAATTTTTACTATGTAGTTGGTGAAGATTTCAAAGTCCCTCAGGCTAAAGATGGCTACTTGCCTTTGGGAGGCGAAGCACATCCTTTGTCCGATGGCCAATTCGATGAGTCACCGGCTAAATGGACTGGGAATGGTTCACGTTTAGCACAACCAGACATCAATGACTGGTATGAAACCGTTAAAATAAACTATGGCGTGAGGCCTGATGGTGAATACGACTTCGAACGCTTGCCGAGTCATTTCAAAGAGCGCGGCTATGAAGCGCATTTCAAGTTTTGGAAAGAAAAAGAAATTCCAGATTCTTGGAAAAAATTCGAGCATATAGTTCACTATTGGTTGGACAAAGGTGTGGATGGATTTCGTTATGATATGGCGGAAATGGTGCCAGTCGAATTTTGGAGCTTCTTAAATTCATCTATCAAAATGAAAAATCCAGACGCCTTTATCCTCGCCGAAGTCTACGATCCAGACAAGTATCGTGACTATATCCAACTGGGGAAAATGGACTACCTGTATGATAAAGTTGAATTTTATGACAGTTTAAAACTTGTCATGCAAGAAAAAGCCGGCACCGATGAACTCGAAGCCATACAAGCTCGATTATCGGATATCGCTCCACATATGCTACATTTTTTAGAGAATCACGACGAACAGCGTATCTCCAGCCCTGAATTTGCTGGAAACGCCGACTGGGGACGCCCTGCAATGGTGGTTTCGGCGCTCATCAGTCAATCACCGACTATGTTGTATTTTGGACAAGAAGTTGGGGAGGATGGTAGCGAAGATGCAGGGTTTGGAAAACCTTCCCGAACTTCAATATTTGATTATGTGGGAGTGCCTGCTCATCAACGTTGGATGAATCAAGGGCGCTTTGATGGCGGAAAACTTAACCAACAAGAATTATCTTTAAGAGAGTACTACAAAGCAATTTTAACTATTTCATCGACCCATCCGTCTATGCAAGGACATTACGCGAGCCTTCACTCAACAAACCGTTGGAATGATTCTGATTACAGCCGTTCTCAGTTTTCGTTTATTCGATGGCATAAAAATAGTCAACTTATTGTCGTAACAAACTTTGAAGCCCAACGCGAAAAGTCCTACGCATTGATCATTCCAGCTAATATAGTAAAGCAATTAAATTGGAGCAATGGTGTGTATCAGGTGAAGGATTTATTGACCGACGAACAGTATACTCTGCAGGTTTCTGAAGGTGTCGGGGAAATAGACGTGAAATTGGCTGCAAAGTCATCGCTAATTCTAGAGGTTAATAAGCATGATTAGACCTAGGCTGCTAGCCATACTCATTGTTCTTGTTGGAATACTCAGTGGCTGTGAAAAATCAGAACAATCGACAGAAGAAATTCGTCCACCTAGTGCACAAGATAATGTCTTTGTACTAAGTCAATCTTTTGAAATGCCCGGATTAGATAGAACGAGAAAAATCAGAGTTTACCTTCCACCTGGCTATGATAACGAATCGTCACGTTACCCGGTTATGTACATGCACGATGCGCAAAACTTATTCGATGATGCGACCTCCTATGCCGGAGAATGGAAGGTTGATGAAACCCTGAATAAACTGGCCAAGACACATGGACTCAAACTTATCGTTGTCGGCATTGATAATGGCCAAGATAAACGTCTCACAGAGTTGAGTGCATGGGATCATCCCGAGTATGGCAATGCGGAAGGAAAACAGTACCTAGCCTTTATCACAGAGGTGATAAAGCCATTTATTGACGCTGAATATAGAACCAAGCCAGATGCTACTAATACAGCAATCATGGGAAGTTCGATGGGAGGGTTAATGTCGTTTTATGCTATTTATTCGCACCCTGAGATATTTACTAAAGCGGGGATATTCTCACCATCGTTCTGGTATTCACCAGACGTGTTCGAATTTGCTCAATCTAGCCAGCTTCCAAATTCGGCAAGGCTTGATTTTTTGGTAGGTACTGAAGAAGGTGGGGAGATAGTTAAAGATATGCGTAAAATGGTATCTATTACCAAAAACGCAGGGCATCCAATTAGAAACATTAAATCGAGAGTGGTCGACGGAGCAGGGCATAATGAGGCGTTTTGGGCATCTGAATTTGCTGATTCCGTACTCTGGTTATTCAGAGAAGAATAGCCTTGAGGAATTAACATCATTTCAACAGAGCGCTTTCCTGTGAAATTCTTTGAAGCTGGCAATACATTCGATAGTTAAATAATGTTACTAACATGTAAATGATGGGCCAGGCGCCACTTCACTCCTTTTGCTGGGTTGCAATCTTACAAATTGAGTGACACTGTCAATATCTCACCTAAATTAATGTCAAATCGCAAAAAAGTGTTTTTGATATCAAAAGTACCTAAAAAATCACCTAAAAGAGGTGAAAATCCGCAAAATACGGTTTTCTCGCGCGGCGTTCTAAGCTGTTAATCATCTTAATCTATTCAATTTATGCCTGTTTCTTACTGCTAAACGCGTTGAATACGTATGCACTGCATTGAGGAAGTCGTTAACACACGTGTAACATTAGCCAAAGGATAATAATAATGCGCCCTCGTTGTTGAAACGACGCAGCTTGGATTATAAGAATGTTAAGTGGAACGGGAAAAATATGAAAAAATTCAGACCCAATGCAATCGCGACGGCAATCCTTGCCAGTGGTTTGTCGGTCGCAAGTAACTACACATTTGCTCAAGAAACCGACAACCTATCTGCAGATGCTGAAAATGACACCATTGAAAAAATTGAAGTCAGAGGTTTTAGTACCAGCTTAATTAAGTCTCTCAATCAAAAAAGATTCAGTGACACAGTATCAGAGCAGCTTTCTGCAGATGACTTGGGCGGCTTACCTGATGTTTCCATGGCCGATGCTTTGACTCGTTTGCCGGGCATTTCTGCAGTGAGAACAGGGGGGCAAGCAGCAGAAATTAATATTCGTGGATTGTCTGGTGACTTTGTATTTTCAACGCTAAACGGTCGCGAACAAGTATCGACAAGTGGCTCACGCTCAATAGAATTTGATCAATATCCATCTGAATTAATTTCCTCTGCAGCGGTTTATAAGTCTCCAAAAGCATCGCTTATTGAGGGCGGTGTTGCAGGGACGGTAGAATTACAAACAGCTAGCCCTTTGTCCATTGATGAAGACTATAAATTTAGTGCTAACGTAAGAGGAATGTATAACGACCGGGCAGGTGAGGTCTCTGATGCGACCGAATTTGGCAGTCGGCTCAGCTTTTCGTTTCAAACCAAATTCCTCGACGACACCTTGGGTATTGCCCTAGGTTACGCTCGCTTGTTTCAACCCAGCGTATCTACCCAATTTGTAGGATTAGCAAACAATAGAACAAAAAATATTAATGGCGTTGACTACAACGTAAGCGAAGGATTTGAAATCCAGCATCAAGGTGGCGAAGAAACAAGAAACGGTTACATGGCTGTTGTTGAGTGGGCGCCTACTGAAAATTTCATCTTAAAAGCGGACGCCTTTTTGTCTAAATTTGACTCTGAAGAGTTTGCCAGAGGATTTAGGGTCAAGCTGGAAGCAGATACTGCGTCGTTAAACAACCCTGTGATATTAGGTGATTCAGTTATCGGTGGAACCATTAGTCGATCACGCAACAATGCAACACGCGTTGAGTTAGTGAATGATGACAATCAGGATTTTGACGAGGTTGCCAGTTTTGGAATCAATGCGGCTTGGCAGGCAACTGACAATTTAAGCATGTCCTTCGATGTGTCACTTTCTACCGCTGAAAGTGATTTCAGAAACGGATTATTGTGGGCTTTGGTAGCAGAAGACGCCACAATTGCTGATCCTGTTTTCGATACCAATGTGCAAATCAGTTATTTACTTAATGGCTTAGATTTACCCGATGTGGGTTTCAATCAGGCAGACGCTTTCAGTGATCTAGACCGGGTGATGGTATCAAAATACGGTATTTATCCTTTTCAAAATGAAGATGAAGTTCAAGCGTATCGCTTTGATCTAAAATACGAGTTGGATAATGATTTCATCTCTTCCATAGAAGTCGGCGTGAGATATTCAGATCGAGAATATGCTAACGATAGGTCGGTTTTTGAATATGGAAGCGATTCTTCATTTTCTGATTTAGAGCCTCCACTAAGACTGAATTCTGACATTGCACAAGTCGTCAATTGGGAAGGTGAGTACAGCTTTTTCCCAAGTTATTTATCGATAGATTTAGACAAAGCGTTAAACGCCTGGTTTCCACAAGGTATTCCGCAGCCGGTTAAAACCTGGGGTGTTGGTGCTGCTGGTGTATTAAATGCTCCCGATGATGTGTTTCCTAGACCCGATACGGCATGGTCTGTCGCTGAGAGTGGAAAAGTGTTTGAGGATGTCTTATCTGCTTACATGATGGCGAATATCGATACTGAAATTGGTGGTATTCCCGTAACAGGTAATATTGGTGTGAGACGTGTTGAGTCTGAACAATCATCTACCGTGTTAGAACGAGCTACACGCACTGAACAGATGATAGATGATGCAGGTAATATCGTCTCCGTAGAGGTTTCTGCACCTGAATTGGGCGCCCAGAACATTACCGATGATGCCGGATTAGTAAACAACTTTTATCGTCCTGCATTGCTAACCGATAAATACACAGATTATCTGCCTTCTTTGAATCTTAACTTCAAAATAGCAGAAAGCTCTCAATTGCGCTTTGCTGCTGCAAAAGTGATGGGGCGCGCACCGATAAACCGTTTGTTTGCTAACGCGCGTAATACCGTCGATGTTGTGACTGCAACACGAGACGAAGATACAGGAGAAATTGTCCTGTCTTCTCCCACAGCAAAGTTGCGCGGAACCAATACCAATAGTCCGTTTTTACGACCTTTCTATGCTAATCAATACGACCTATCGTATGAGCAGTACTTTGAAGAAACTGATGGCGCATTTGTTGCGGCGTTATTTTACAAAGATATTCAATCCTTTATCGAGCAATCAACGACAGATCCCTATGATTTTGCCGCCAATGGTTTCGATGTACCGGAATCTGTCACGGTCGTGGTCACAGATCGCGATGGGCCAATATTTGAAGGAGGCCAACCACTCACCATTGAAGTGCCAACCGAGAATGGTCCATATACACAGGCTCAAAACAATGCCGAAGGGGGTTATATACGCGGCATCGAATTGTCCTACACTCAAATATATAGTTTTCTGCCCGCTCCATTTGATGGCTTGGGTATGAACGCAAGTTATTCATACACGGAAAGTGAAATCCAAAACACACTTTCTCCTAATGACGGCATCTACTCTACGGATCTACCCGGTTTGTCGGAGAATGTCGCAACCGCTACGTTTTTCTATGAATATGAAGACTTTGAAACACGTCTAAGTGTTAGATATCGAGATGCTTTTGTGTCAAAACAAATTGCAGTCAATCAGCAAACGGTGAACTTTGATTCTGAGACTGTGGTTGATTTTCAAACATCTTACAATATCAACGATAACCTTGGTTTACTTTTCCAAGTCAACAACGTGACTGATGAGCCTACAAAAAGCTATTTTGGGACGCAATCTCAAACCGGCACTATTCAGTACTTTGGGACCCAATACTTCTTTGGGTTGACTTACTCATTATGAACAATTTAATCACTTTATTGGCTGGCTATAGTGCATGCCGAAAAACGTATTTAACATTGGAGCAATTACCTATGTTTAGTCGAAATTGTGTACCCAGTTTAGCAGCTGTTGTACTTAGTATTTTTGTACTTGCCGGATGCGGGGGGAGTGCTGAGGTAGAGTCTGGTGAAGTTTCACTTACCTGTAGTTTACCGCAGATACCGAATGCCGCCGGTACTTCATGTGTCGCACCACCTCCTATTGAATGTCCAGCGCCAACAGTGCCTGACGCTAGGAATGAATTGTGTGTGGTAGGAGCGGATCCCACTGCGCCGCCTCCTGTGGCCGTTCCAACTGCGAATCAAGCTGTCTTGTATTACAACCGAGGTGATAGGGATGCAGACAATTCGAGTAACGATCCCGTCTACGAAGGATGGCGATTGCATACCTGGAGTAATAGCGCATGTGATGCATACGCAGACCCAGACACCGAATGGGCTAATGGGCGTATTCATAACGGTATCGACCCTAATTACGGTGCTTATTGGATTTTAGAACTCAAACCTGGGTTCGCAGGTACTGAAGGAGCTTGCGCCAATTTTATTATTCATAAGGGAACCTCTGGTTCTGCGGGTGTAGATGATGGTAAAGAACTTGGTGGAGCTGATTTCACTATGCCATTGTCTCAAGATGATCCGAATTTCGCGCGCATGAATTTTACTTTCTCTGGTGTACCATCCGTTTTCGAATTTCCAGTTGTATCCTTAGGAGAACAACCCGTTAAGATTGAAGGTGCGTCAGCTCATTGGTTAGACACCAATACGTTAGTATGGAATACGGATAGCGAAGTTTCGACAGTGAGGCTACATTATTCTGCAAATGCTGATTTAGAGGCTTCTCTTGACGGTGGATTGAATGGTACTGCAATTGACCTTACTGATGTCACTTTAACGGATGAGCAAAAAGCAAGAGCAAGATATCTCGCCGAATGGAAAGCTTACAGCGGCGATTGGTCAGTTGATGACGCAAAAGCAGTGTTAAAAGCTCAAGTGGTCGCAGCTGGCTATGATGCCGAAGATAAACTGGTTGTCGCTACTCGAGTACAAACACCATTGGTTCTAGACGATATTTATACGTCAGGTGATGAGGATGCCGATGAAGCCGTTTTGGGGCCAGTTTATGACGGTAACAATATCAGTGTGGCAGTTTGGGCTCCTACAGCACAGACGGTCAAGTTAAAGCTTTACAATGATAATAAGACTCTTGCATCTACCATGGATATGGTCGAAGACCCTGCAACGGGTATTTGGTCTTACTCTGCAGGGAGTGAACTTGATCGCCAATTATATCGTTTTGAAGTCACTGTCTTTCATCCTGAGACTAGCCAGATAGAAACATTGTTAACCACAGACCCGTATTCGTTAGCATTGTCAACAAACAGTCGTTTCTCTCGGTTTGTCAATCTAGATGATGACGATTTAAAACCGGCGGGTTGGGAATCACACACTATTCCAGATATTGCTGCACTTGAGGACGGCGTAATCTACGAAGGACATGTACGTGATTTCAGTGTTAGAGATGAAAGTGTTTCTGCGGCAAATAGAGGCAAGTACATGGCGTTCACCGAAGTGGATTCAGTGCCGGTACAGCATTTGAAGTCTCTTGTAGATAGTGGATTGAAATATTTTCATATTCTACCAGCGAACGACATCGCCACTATCGAAGAAGATGAAAACCGCAGTGTTGGTTGGGATACACCACTGACCAAAGTATGTGATTTAAATAGACAAGCCGCTGTTTGCCAAGATGGTTCAATCGATAAAAATCAAACGTTGCAACAAGTTTTTGAATCCATTGACGCTGTCGCAAATGCCGGCGAAGCACAAGAGCTTGTGAACGATATTCGCCGTATCGACCGATTCAACTGGGGTTATGATCCTTATCATTTCACCGCGCCGGAAGGGAGCTATTCATCTGATCCGGATGGAGTAGCTCGAATCGTAGAAATGCGAGCCATGAACCAAGCACTTCACGAACTGGGGTTAAGGGTGGTTGTAGATGTGGTATTTAATCACACCAGTGAGTCAGGTTTAAATTCTCGTTCTGTGTTGGATAAGACAGTGCCGGGCTATTACCATCGCTACAATTTGGAAAGCGGTGGAATAGAGCGTTCAACATGTTGTGAAAATACCGCGACTGAACACAAAATGATGGAGAAACTCACAGTTGATTCGTTAGTTACATGGGCGAGTGAGTACAAGTTTGATGGCTTCCGTTTTGACTTGATGGGGCATATGACCAAAGATTCCATCCTAAATGCGCGTCAGGCTGTTCAAGCGGTAGATGAAGATACTTTCTTCTATGGTGAAGGTTGGAACTTTGGAGAGGTAGCAGACAATGCTAGATTCGATCAGGCTACACAGAGAGGCATGGCGGGTACCGAAGTTGGAACCTTTAATGATCAGTTACGCGATCCAGTAAGAAACGGGCTTTTCTTCTTCAACAGCGAAGACAATATGTCTGAGAATCAATTAGAAACTCAAGACAAGATTAAGATGGGCTTGGCCGGAACATTGGCTGAGTTCGTTTTTGAAGATCGAAATGGAATTGATTCTGCAGCGAGCTTGTTGGGTGCTTACGCACAAGACCCAGCCGATGTCATCAACTACGTTTCGGTGCACGATACCGAAACATTGTGGGACAAATTTCAGTATACATTGCCAAACGATTACTCTCTAGAGCAACGTGTTAGGGCGCAAGCGCTATCATTGTCGATTCCAATGATGTCGCAAGGAATTCCGTTCTTTCATATGGGAAGCGATTTATTGCGATCTAAATCTATGGATATCGACAGTTTTGATTCCGGAGATTGGTTTAACTATATTGATTTCACCAAAAACACTAACAACTGGGCTGTTGGTCTGCCTATTAAAGATAAGAACGAGTCTAACTGGCCAACAATCAATACCTTTTTCGCCGCGCCAGAACGGGCTGCATCCATGTCAGAAATTGAATACATGGGGGATGTGTTTAAAGAGTATTTGAGCATTCGTGATGGCAGTAAATTGTTCCGCCTCAACACAACTCAAGACGTAATTGATCGCGTTGGATTCCATAATATCGGCAAAAATCAAACTCCTGGATTAATTGTCATGAGCATTGATGACGGTATTGGCCCGGATGAGAATGCGCCCTTTGCAGACTTAGATCCTATGCTTGATGCGGTTGTTGTGGTGATAAATGGCTCTGAACAAACCCTCTCTCACTCAATTCCTACTGCAAGTGGATTTGAATTGCATGCAACCTTAGCGAATTCCATTGATCCAAATGTGCGGGGTGCTTCTTTTACTGAAGGAGAAGAAGAAGGGACCTTTACTGTTCCTGCGTTGACCTCCGCAGTGTTTGTGATGGCGCAATCTGGCGAACAAGGAACTGGCTTGTCTGCACTAGCAACCGCCGGAGCTCCTGATGTGGTGCCATACGGTAGTACTCTCGTCTATCTTCGAGGTTCGATGAATGACTGGGCTGATCCGCCGGTACAACAGTTTGTCTACCAAGGAGACGGCATCTATACAACGACAGTTGAACTGACTGCTGATGAAACCTATGGGTTTAAAGTTGCAGCAGCTGATTGGGGAAATCCGAGTGGGGTTAACTTCGGACCACAAAGTGGAGATGCGGAAGTCACGGTCGGAGTAGATAAAACCTTAGAGAATCCGGGTGATGGAAATATTTCATTCACTGCGCCAAATTCAGCTCCGTATTTATTCACTGTAGACGCATCAAATAGTGAAGCACCTGTATTAAATGTCACAGATGCCAGACCTTATGGAGATACCACAGTATATGTGCGTGGATTAGGTGGCGATTGGGGAATAACCAATCCTATGGAATACGACGGTCAGGGTGTTTATACCGCAACTATTGACTTAGTCTCTGGAGAACAAGAATTTAAAGTTGCTGCAGAAGACTGGGGTGATCCAAGCGGAGTGAACTTTGGTGTGGCTGACGGAGCAGATCAAATCACCACAGGCTCAACAACCAGCTTGGATGGTGGTAGTAACATTAGATTAAATGTGGAAACGGCTGGTGAATATGTATTTAGTTTCGATGCCTCTGATCCACTTAACCTTAGCCTAGATTTGTATGCTCCGGGCATGTACGGTGAAACAGAAATATTCGTTCGTGGTGGGCATAACGATTGGGGCGCGGACACACCAATGACCTTTGATGGTGATTATACTTACACCATCGAACTGGCATTAACCGAAGGTGACATTCAATTTAAAGTCGCTGATGCTGACTGGGCAAATATCAATATGGGTGAAAGCTCAGATGGAGCTCAGGTAAACTTGGATCAGCGTGTTAAGATTGAGCCAAATGGAGGGGGGAATATGCAGTTCTCCATACCGGCCAGCGGTGATTATATCGTTGAACTGAAAGGACCGAATCCGGATAATCCAGAAATTATTTTTAGTCGCAAGACAAACTAATTAGGTTATTCATTCACTTTTGCTAAAATCCCGGCCTAGGTCGGGATTTTTATTGAGGAGCCAATCATTAATCGGACTAAGGTTTTCTATCTCATTGCGTTTTCGATACCAGTGATTGTGCTGGCTTTTATCGAGCTGTTTTTGCGCGCAATAGACTATAAACCAACCCCGCCTCTATTTATTGAATCAGCTCACATACCAGGTTATTTACAGCCCAATGAAGATGTTATTTATCGGTATTTTCCACGTCCAGAGTTAGCACCTCAAGTTAGCCCAGATACTCAGTATTTTTTAAAAGATAAACCCGTCGACAGTTTCAGGATATTGATACAGGGTGGGTCTACTGCAGCAGGCTTTCCGTATGGGCGTTGGGGATCACTCTCTGGCATGTTACAACAAAGATTCAAGCGAATTTATCCAGACAAACAGATAGAAATAATTAACACGGCTATGGCATCCGTAAATAGCTTTACCTTACTCGACTTTGTCGACGAAGTAATCGAAGTGAAACCTGACCTTGTACTAATTTATGCTGGTCACAATGAATATTTAGGGGTTATGGGAGTAGGTTCAGCCTATGCTTTTCGCGGTGGCTATACGGCAAATTTGCTTTATCTTACATTTAAAGACGTAAAGATTTATCGGCTTGTCGAGTCAATCTATTATGATCTGTTTGCAACCAACCTAAATGATCAAATCGAAAAAGAAGGAGGACACACAAGACGCACCTTAATGGCGAATATCGCCAAAGAAAAAGACATTGTTTTTGACAGCAAATTGTACTGGCAGGGAGTCGAGCAGTTTACGCAAAATATGCAGCTAATATTAGACAAATATCGTCAAAACAATATTCCCGTAGTCTTAGGCAATTTGGTGAGTAACGAGAAAGATTTCATTCCCTTTTCTGCAATTACCAGCCCAGACAATCAGGCAATGAAACGATTTCAGCAAGGGCAACAGGCTCTCGATCAAAAACGATTTCCAAAGGCCCAGTCGTTATTTAAACAAGCGATTGATTTAGACACTCTGCGGTTTCGCGCGCCCTCAGAGTTCAATAAAATTATTGAATCATTTATACAAGGTGAAAATGTCTATTTGGCCGATGTGGACGCTAAGGTGAGAAATGACTCCCCGGACAAATTGATTGGTAACCAGCACATGTTAGAACATCTGCATCCTAATGTAAGGGGGTATTTTATGTTGAGCGAAGCATTTTTAATGTCAATGTATAAAAACAGCCTGATACCAAAATTCACCCGCGCTGTCGAAACGAAACTTGATGTTGATAAAGCTTGGCAAGAACAGCCAGTGAGTAAATCAGACTCTTATTATGCCAATTTTAAAATTAAAGGACTCACCTCTGACTATCCATTTACATTGACACCAAAAGCGATTGAAATTCCAACAGACAAATCACTAGAAGCTCAAGCCTTGAGATGGCGAGAGAAGGGACAATCTTGGCTTAAGATAAATCAGCAATTACTAGTCGAATACCAAAAACAGAATGATTATTTAGAGGCTGCGAAAATTGCAGGGTTGTTAGCTGATGCGTTACCTAAACAATTTCAATCAAATTTTGCCGCTGGCATGTTGTACAAACAAGTCGGTAATTGGGCGCTGTCAGAACATCATCTGCTCAAGGCGATTAGGTTAAAGCCGCAGGAAATCAATGCTAGGCTATCCTTAGCACAAATTTATTTTTCTCAATCTGAATTAGAAAAAAGCATGCACCTGCTAAAAGAAGTTAAGTCTTTGCAACCGGCACATCCAAAAATTGACAGTTTGATCAATATGGTAAATCGGTCCCAGTAGTTACTTTTCAGTTGCTTTTAATTAAACAGTCCTTACTTCTGGTTCTAATGGCTGGAAACTGTCTTTATGGCATTTGCTGTGCGAGCAGAATCATCACCTGCCCAAATAGCTCGCTGAAAATAGCTGACAGCGCGTCCATCTTGTAATTGATTGAGCATGTTTGCTGCCTTTAGGTTTTCCTTTATATCGTGAGGTAAGGCGTCAGCGATCAATAATTGGGTTTTGAGTAATTGTTCGGTGTTTTTATTTCTATCGTATATCCTTTGGGCGCTGCGTGTCATAGATAACCAATCAATTTTTTTGGCAAACAGATCTCTGCCTAACTGTTGTTCCCATCCCTTTGGAAATGGCAACTTAACAGGGGTTTTTTTCTGGGTAAATGGGTAATCCGAAGTTAATTGCCTGACTTTAGCAAAACCATAATATTCTTCCACAGGTAACAGCGGTCTTTGCTGCCAAGCTTGTTGAATCGGCACGGTTTTTAACTTAGGTAACGTGGCTGCCTGCAACATTGCTTGATAGAATGCGTCTGACAGTAAAAAATAACCCTCAACATTGGGGTGCAGATGTTCCAACATCAACTGTTTGCCAACGAGACCATTCGTCGCGCGTTGTTCAAATCGTTTCTTAGCATCAACTAAATTTGCTCCATAAAGATTCGCTAATTCTTCTATGATGCTGTTAAATGCCTCCGGAGCACGAAAGCGCAATAAATCAAGGTCCTTACTTTGTATGAAGTGACGTTTTGCTCGTGCATTTTCACCTAATGACTTTAGGTGTGTCGCAAATTGGAAATGGACATCTGCACTCTGACTATCAACAACGAGCTCTTCAACATTATCTACCATTGATGATAGCTCTGTCCTATTCATCGTTCTATTAGTGGTAATTTGTTGACCGAGTTTTTCAAGGGCTTCAACGACTAGTTTATCTGCGGGTATACTAGAAAACGGAGTCTGATCAGATACGTTACTTGCAAGGGTAGAGATAAAGACCGGTACTTTAGCTTGTTGATATTCACGGAGAATAACCGTCAAATTATTTTTGAATTGCGCTAAGCCGGCTTGGAAAAGCTCTGAATTGAGTGGGATATCCTTGTGCTTTGCTATTTTCGCCATCAGGGTTCTTGATGGACTTTTTTCTTGACTCAAGTCATTGTCATTTGCTTGGTCCTCGATTTTTAGCCATCCGTAAAAAGATTGCAGAAGCTGAAAAATTCGCAGCTCTTTAAGCTTGAGAAATAACAAGGTTGTCTCGTGGGAATTGGCGGCCGTGAAATTTGAACCGACACCCATAATACCTAAAAATTCATTATGACCCATATAGATAAGTATCCCATCGGGTTGCTGCTCGATTACCTCTTCGACCAAATCCATAACTGTATACGAGTTGACTGCTGCGAGCGCTGTATTGACAACCTCTACATAGTGCTTTGGGAAACTTTGTTTTAATCTTTGATCTAGATTTCCAGCAATAGAGGCACTCAAACCATAAGGAAATCCTGCGGCAGTTGAGCCTCCTTGTACGAAAAATCTGAGGCCATTTTCTGGTTTATGCTTGCGAAAGAAATTTGCTTCAATGGAAACGTTAGGAATCTCTTGTTGTTGAGAAAAATATCGTTTCACAATATCTGGGCGGGGCAATAGGTACTGATTGTCGGCAGGGTTTTCTATAAATAATGGATAGTCGTGTCCATATCCAGCGAGTCGCAATGCAAACTCAAATATCACGAAAAATATAATGGGAATGGCAACTGCAATCAGGCGAAACAACCAAATTTTCATCGTAAATGTGATACCCACACGGATTCTGAAAATGCCAAGCTAACCCAATAAAACCCGCACATCAAGCTTAGTCATAGTTATTGCATTCGTATTCAAACTGCATATAGTCGTAATATGTGAAAAATAACCCTAGTATTCACAAACACCATGTGTAAATTAATGATTCTATGAGAATTTTAGGAATATCGGCCTACTACCACGACAGCGCGGCAACCTTAGTGGTGAATGGCAAAATTATTGCAGCTGCGCAAGAGGAACGTTTTAGTCGAATAAAGCATGATCCCGCTTTTCCTAAACTCGCCATTCAATACTGTTTGAAAGAAGCTAAATGCGATATTGAATCCCTAGATGCAATTATTTTTTACGACAAACCCTTGCTGAAGTTTGAACGTCTTCTTGAAACTTATCTTGCATCTGTACCAAAAGGGTTTTTGTCTTTTCTTAGGGCCATGCCTATCTGGTTGAAAGAAAAGCTTTACCTTAAAAATGTTCTTCGAATGGAGCTAAGAAATCTCATCCACCTTTCCCGAGCAGAGCAGAATGGCTCCAGCATTGAAGAAGAAAAGGTTAAAGAAAAACGTCCTAAAGTGCCTCAATTACTTTTCAGCGAGCATCATCAATCTCATGCTGCCTCTGCATTTTTCCCCAGTCCATTTAAAAAAGCGGTGGTGCTATGCTTGGATGGGGTTGGTGAATGGGCGACATCCAGTGCGTGGTTAGGAGAAGATGCTAGCTTAACCCCCTTATGGGAAATTCAATTTCCCCATTCTCTTGGTTTACTCTATTCATCATTCACCTATTACTGTGGTTTCAAAGTTAACTCGGGCGAATACAAGTTGATGGGCCTGGCACCCTATGGCGAGCCAAAATATACTGATGTCATTTTGAAACACCTAATTGACGTCAATAGTGACGGTAGTTTTGCACTGGATATGTCTTATTTTGATTATCCAGCCGGTAGTAGGATGACCAATAAAAAGTTTGATGACTTATTCGGTGGGCCAGCCAAGTCCCCCGATTCCGAAATAACTCAAAAAGAGATGGATCTTGCCCGATCTATCCAAGCGGTTACTGAGGAAATTATTCTCAAGATAGCCAATTATGTGCATAAGCAAACTCAGTGTGACAGCTTATGTCTCGCTGGGGGGGTAGCCCTAAATTGCGTCGCGAATGGCAGAATTTTAAGAGAAAGCCCTTTTGAACATCTGTGGATTCAACCTGCTGCGGGGGACGCAGGCGGGTCCCTTGGGGCTGCGTTAGTGGCTTGGCATCATTATTTTAAACAACCTAGACATATCAGCGACAACAATGACGTTATGCAAGGGAGTTTTCTTGGACCAGGTTATTCAAATTCGGATATCAAAGATTATTTGCTTGAACAAAATCTCGTTCACATTGAGTGCGATGAGGCGAGCTTGTGTCAGAAAGTGGCAACATTAATTGACCATGGTAAGGTAATTGGTTGGTTTCAAGGGCGAATGGAGTTTGGTCCGAGAGCCTTGGGGAATCGTTCCATTATCGGCGATCCGCGCAATCAACAAATGCAGTCTCAGATGAATTTAAAAATCAAGCAGAGGGAGTCTTTTCGACCGTTTGCGCCAGCTGTCAAGTACGAGCGTTTAACCGACTATTTTGGGATAGATGTGCCAAGTCCCTATATGTTGTTGGTTGCCAAAATAAAGCCATCACTACAAATTTCCCCCGATTTGCAAGATGAAGAGCCCGTTTTTGGTCTTGATAAATTAAACCAAAAGCGTTCTTGCTTGCCAGCTATAACCCATGTGGACTATTCTGCCAGAGTACAAACGGTTCATCGGGAAACCAACCCTAAATTTCATCAGTTAATTAGTGAATTTGAAAACCTCACGGGTGACGGGGTGCTGATTAATACTTCTTTCAATGTGCGTGGTGAACCCCCTGTTTGTTCTCCCCAGGATGCCGTTAGATGCTTCTTAGCCACAGAAATAGATTATCTAGTGATGGAAAATTGTATTCTTGATAAGCAAGATATGTCTGAGGCAGATATCAAACAAGCAAAAGCAGTGACTTTCGCTTTGGATTAATGGGATAGAATTGAAAACCTAATGATTAAACTAGTAGAAAAGGATCAGATTTCGGAACTAAAACGGTTTGCCGTGACCATGATGTGGGTCTTCCCGCTAATTTTTATGGGATTGTTACCTTGGCTGTTTGAACGAGATATACCTTGGTGGCCACTTGCTTTATCGATATTGCTCGGCGGGCTTTACTTTGTTTATCCGAAGGGGCTCTATATTCCATATCGTATCTGGATGGCCATAGCGATGGTGTTAGGCTGGGTAAATACGCGTTTAGTTCTGGGTTTCGCATTCTACGTATTGATACTGCCTATAGGGTTAGTTTTGCGTCTATTTAACAAACTGCAATATAAAAAGAAAATGACAAAAAACGCTCAAAAACAGAGTTATTATTATGACGTTGAAAGCGGCAAATCGCCGGAAAGTTTGAAGGATCCGTTTTAATGTTAGAGTTTATTCAGGACTTGTGGGCTTTCTTAAAAGTTCGTAAAAAAATTTGGTTACTGCCAATTATTATAGTGCTTGCGTTGCTGGGGGCGTTAGTAGTGGCAACGCAACAATCTTCGTTGGCAACCTTTATTTATACGCTGTTTTAATTCATTGGTACTTGGTTCTTACTACAACGAAAAAGCCAGATGGGTGTTGTTTAAAGCACCTTTACTTGGGAGCCTACAGGAATAAACAATCTTAGGGTCTAAAGACTCTAGACTTGGGTTCCTGTTTTTTTCATTATTTAGCTGCCAAAGATAGTAGAAATTTGTGTTCTGGATTAACCCTAGGGTACAAATAGCACACCTTGAACTTAAAATGGTCTAGTGAAATTGCGTTCTAGTCTTCAACCTTTTCTTTGCTCAATCAAACATCAAAGCTTGTTTATGCGAAATGAAGCCTTTAGAACATTGACTGATAAAGTGTTTTATTTCATCAATATTGACTTCGTGGGTTGCCACTTTGGTTACGCCAATGGGCGGAAATCGGCCGACGCCTGCAAGTAAACAATGCCAAGACACAGCAGGATAATACGCTGCAATCTTTTGGCGATTAATTTCTTCGGTTAAGTCGCCACCCTTGTCCCAACAGTCGAGTATCCCCTTTAGCGTTTCAGAGATGTGCGTGTTCTCTCGGTTATCAATCCAATAGCGGGAATCCTGTCGACTGTTGGTTTTATAGTGACACACAATGTAGTCGCGAATACCTTCAAATCTAGCACTAATTCGTTGATTAAATTCAGTTTGATACTGATTTGAAAATCCCCCAGCTTGAAAAGCACTTATGAAGTTTTCGATCGTATCTTGCACTAGATGCAAAGCGGTGGCCTCCAAAGGCTCTATAAAGCCTTGTGCTAAGCCGATAGCGACACAATTTTTATACCAGTGTTTTTCAACCTGTCCCACACGCATCTTGAGATGTTTTGCTTGATTGTCTGAGTCTAATAATCCGAGTTTTTCCCTTAGTTGTTGTTCAGCAGTCGCTGAGTCTATGTATTCTGAACTGTAAACATAACCATTGCCAATACGATTGGTTAATGGGATTTGCCAACGCCAACCGCTAGGCATTGCCAACGATCTTGTCTGGCATTCAATATTGCCCTGAGAAGGTGTCGGAATGGCAACTGCGGCATCATTAAATAGATTGTCTTTAAAGGAGCAAAAGTTCACCCCCAGTGTTTTTTGCAGCAATAAACCACTAAAGCCAGAGCAATCAACAAAGAAATCGCCATTAATTTCATCACCCTGTTCACAAAGCAAACTGGCAATACTGCCATCTTGGTGAGTTTTTACATTTTTTACTTTTGCTTGTCGATGGGACACGCCATTGATAATGGCATGTTGTCGCAAAAACTCACCCAGCAATCCGGAATCGAAGTGATATCCATAATTTAAAGTAATTGGAAAGCCTGCTCGCGTTTTTGGGCTGATTTGCTGCTTTGCTAGAAAAGCTGATAGAAAAAATTGATCAGGGTGAGGAGATACAGCGTGACCATTTCGACGCGAGAGACAGTTTACCAAAAATCCTGCTGCTGTCTGTCTATCGGGCATTGACGGAAAAGGGTGAAAATAGCTTGCATAGGACTTCTGAGTCGACCAATCTTCGAAACTAATGCCATTCTTGAAGGTCGCATTGCATTTTGGCATCCATTCTTGCTCATTGATACCTAAGGTATCGAAGAACACCTTGAGTTGCGGTGTTGAACCCTCACCAACACCAATGATACCAATATCAGGGGACTCAATTAAGGTTATATCAAATTGCTCATTGTTGAATCTATGCTGCATTAAATTCGCACACATCCATCCAGCAGTCCCGCCGCCAAGTATCACTATGTTATATTTTTTTGGCATTTTGAATGTGGCTTTATTATTCCGCTAATTGAAACATAATCCTAACATTTGTCTGCCACCGAATCAGTAGGGTTTGTTTTTACTTTTTGCAAGAGAGATTCTTTTAAGATTTTAACTTCGCGCCAATGACTTGGCTTATAGAGAACCGGAACAACGAGTTCGACGAATTAACGCTATTTACTATTCTTGGTTACAGCTGTCTTTGTGGGTGGATTTTCGATTTCGTGTTCTATGGCAAAAGGATAGGTCTAGTTTACTGGTGATTGATGATTCAAATCATTACATTCAAAACCTTTCAAATTAGAGTAAATTAGGTCGAGAAATAAAAATTATACATTTTTAGTGATTGAAAATGATTGATAATGGCATTATTTGGTGTTAACATCCGTCGCACATTGTTAAAATTGTATTAAAATTAAAGTAAAAACAAAGTAATAGTTTGGAAAACTGGTATTTAAGTACCATCTTTTTAGGAATAGACATGAAAACACAAAAACACACATTTAAGAGTGGCTCGGCTGCATTGTTGCTAGCCATTAGCGCGCCAAGCGTTATTGCCCAAGAAGTTGAAAATGCATTGAATAATGTAGAAGACTCCACTGAGGTTATTGAAGTGACCGGTGTGCGAGGGGCACTCGAAGATGCGCTCAATATTAAGAGAGAAGCCATTTCTGTAGTCGATTCGATATCTGCTGCAGACATCGATTCACTTCCAGCTTTGGATTTAGGGGAGGCTCTACAAGCATTGCCAGGCGTTCAGTTGAACCGAGATAGCGGCAACCGTGATTCTGAGATTAGTTTGCGTGGTCTCCCTGGTGGTTTTGTTAAAACTACAGCAGGTGGTCAGTCAATTACGACCCCAAGTCGTAGTGCTGGCGCTGCGGGTGATTCTAATCCATTTGGTGCCTTCGAAGCTGGTATCTTTGATGGTATTAATGTTGTTAAGAGCCCTACGGCTGATTTACAAGCTGGTGGTGTAGCAGGGATTGTTGACCTTAAATTTCAAAGAGCACTAGCCAAGAAAGATGGCACATTTAAAGTTGATTTGGGTACTCGGTATGAGGAATTGTCGAAAGAATTTAATACGACATACCGCTTCCAAGGCGTAAAACACTTTTTGGATAAGAGGCTAGGTATTGCTTTTAAAGTCGCAGGCTCTGAGCAGAACTATCGTCGTGATACCGTCAACTTTACGCAATACACTAACTTGATTGAATTCGATCAAGCAACGGGTCAGCAAACAGGCGTAAGACCAATTATCAGTGAAGAGGCCATTGATGCCTATCGCGCTGAACACGGCTTAGAAGATAACTCGCAAATACGCGTTATCACTCGTGCAGGCCAAGCAGCCGAAGTTAGCGGTGGTGATCGCCACTCTGGTGCTCTTAATATAGAGTTTCAGGCCACTGACAACCTTAAACTAGGCCTAGATTACATTTACACTAAGCGAACACTTGATCAAAGTAATTTAGAAGACTCTCAATTTGTTGCTCGCCGTCAAGCAGACAATGCTCAACAACAAGTTACGTTGTTAGGCGCTCCATCTACTTCGGGTTTTGCGGCACCAGGTGAACCCCAGACTTATACTGTTGGGCATGCCAGAATAGACAATATTAATTGGTTACCAGCAAATCGCTTGTTCCAATTTACCGAAGATGCGAAGGGACTTTATTTATATGGAGACTATATAAAAGATGATTGGGTTGTCGACGGAACGTTTTCGAAGTCTGAGTCAGAAAACTTTTTCATCAACGAAGGTATCGATCTTCGTCATCAGGTCGACGGTTCTAGGCAACGCTGGGATGGTACGGGAATTAATGTAGAAATCAATACAGGTAATGGTGATTTGAGCCAAGCTTTTGCTCGTGTGGTAGATGCTCAAGGTAACCCTGATGCCTCTGTCCTGAGTTCATTTTCTTACGATGGCGATTGGAGTACACCTAACACAGGTGGATTTAGTAGTACCCTTCCTAACTCTGTGAATGATAATCGCCGTGTTCAGTTTTTTGTAAACGGTCGTGTTGACAATCCGAAGCGTGAGATGGACTCAACGGAATTAAATGTAAAGCGTTATGTTGATTTTGCCTTTCGTGACGTATTCCGTTTAGAGTCCGTAAAAGCTGGTTATCGTAACCAGTCAGAAGAGCTAATTAACGATGATCTCCGTGTTGGGGCTGGGGGCATAAATGCAGCTGCATTAACGACTGAGAACTTATTTGGTGATGCAAAGCTGTTTGTTGAGACTCAAGGGGAATTTTTCAATGGTAACTATCCTGGTGCATACGGCGCTGGTACAGGCTGGGCTACTATTGACTCAAGAAATCTACGCCCGCTGCTTCAAGAAGGTATAATCGATAGAATCCCAGAAGGTTCACAAATTGCTGAACCAACTGGCTGGGCAGTGCGGTTAGCTGGTGGAAGAAATCAATTTTATGCTCGGAACTTTGGAACAAAACAAGACATTACTGCCGCCTATTTAATGGGGAATTTCAGTGGTGAGCTTGGATCAGTTTTCTATTCAGGTAATTTTGGTGTAAGAAGAATCGAAACTGATAACGACTTTACTGGCGCATTCATTGACGCAGATGGCGTTTTACAGAATCGTACCTCAAGTAATAGTTACAGCCATACTTTGCCTTCATTAAATGTTAAGTTTGAACTAACTGATGACATAATCTTGCGTTTGGCAAATTACAAAGGGATCGTTAGACCAAATCTCCGTAGCCAAAATCCGACCACTATTATTACAGCAAATGAAAATGATGATGGTGATGTTACCAGTGTGAGAGTAGATTTGCCTGCATCAGATGTTGAACCATACACTGCTGATAACACTGACATCTCGTTTGAGTGGTATAACCGAGAAGGTAGTGCTATTTCGATCGGTTATTTTGAAAAAGAGATTACCGGTTTATTTGGTCGTGCACCAGCTTGTGGTGATGATATACCTAGTGATGTAAGTGACGGTTTATTCGGCCCAACAGGATTAGTACCTGGAACTGGTTCTGGTGGCTTAGAGTGTCGTGAACTTGAGCCTTTCACTGATTCTCAAGGAAACACTAACGACGAAGGCCGACGTATCACGGTAAACCAATCAATCAACACTGATGGATCAATTAAAGTGTCTGGTTATGAATTAGCTATTCAACAAAAACTTGATTTCTTACCGTATCCTTGGAATGGTTTTGGTGGTGTTTTTAATTATACTAAAATTAACACCGACGACTCTGAAGATGGAACAACCTTGCTCAGAGTTTCTCCTGAGTCATATAACATAGTTGGTTACTGGGAGAATGACGGCTTTAGTCTCCGTTTAACATACAATTGGCGTGAGGCTCAGCAACTGTCGCAAAATATCATTCTTGATGGTACAAACAGTGCTTTCTTAGGAACGGATGCGCGTTTTGAAACCAGTCGTGGTCGTCTTGACTTAGCTGCGTCTTATAAAATTAACAAACATTTCAAAGTTGATTTTCGTGCCTTTAACTTAACTGAAGACCAAGGTTATGAGTATATCGGCGGTAACGAAGACGCGGTTAACCGTGTCCGATACGCAGGTCGTACTTATCGTTTCGGTGTAAGTTATACGTTCTAACGACTTATGTTGGAGGTTAATTTAACCTCTGATCAGCATAAAAACTAAAGCCGAGTCTCATTGATACTCGGCTTTTTTTTGTTCTAAAAGTATAGGCAATCAACCCAGCCATGACATTCAGCATAAAAGATGCACAACTACGATGCCTGATATTTAATCCGTTGTTTTTCGCTTATCTCAATTAATTGCGCTTGCCAACTCGGCTCAAACAGAAACAAAAACCATCAACATCACAAAACAACTCAACTAATTTACTCATGCCTGTTCCTGTTTAGATTGCGCTTTTTTGGTCGAAATATCGGTTCTTGGAACAGGTATTTAGTACCATTTTCTTAAACTGGATTCAGGCTAGGTTATGTTTTCTTGCATTTTGAACGAGACTTTATTGACCTGCTAATTGAAACATAATCCTAACATTTGTCTGCCACCGAATCAGTCGTATTTGTTAATCGTATTCCCTAAAATATGAATGTAAACAAGTGAATACGTATGCAGTAGATTGTATGGAATAGCTTGCAGAGTTAGTATTCTCGCCAGCGCTTGTTAACTTATTTTTAACAGGTGGGGTGGTAAAGGTAAGCCTGACTTAAGCATTCAACTTGGAGCAAAAAATGAAAAATCTGTTAGATAAATTACGGCTCCTACATAGCAGTATGTGTTGTTTGATATTGCTATCGCTACAAGTGTGTTATGCCGAGGTTCAGCGCCTTGAGCCAGCAAACTGGTGGGTGGGTATGAAAGACCCCAGTCTTCAACTGTTAGTTTATGGTAATGACATATCAAGTTACCAAGTAGATATTCAATATAAAGGTGTAACAATTGAATCGCTGGAAACCACCGATAACCCTAACTATCTGTTTATCAACCTGCTGATTGCTAAAAACACATCAGTAGGTGAATTCAAAATTCAATTCACTTCCTCTGGTCATTCGTCCTTTTCTTATCCATTTGAGTTAAAGCAACGCATTCCTAATTCTGCAAATCGAAAGGGTTTTTCGTCAGAAGACGTAATTTATCTTATTACACCTGATAGGTTTGCTAATGGCGATCCGAGTAACGACAGTATTGATTCATTGAAAGAATCAAGGAACAGAAGTGACAAAGGGGGCCGTCATGGCGGAGATATTCAAGGAATAATTGATCATCTCGACTACATTGAAGAAATGGGATTTACCCAGATATGGACGATGCCGTTAATGGAAAACGACATGCATAAATATTCTTATCACGGATACTCCACTACAGATTATTACAAAATTGACCCTCGTTTTGGCAGTAATAATCTATATCGTGAATTGTCAAAACAGGCCAGAATGCGTGGCATTGGAATCATCCAAGATGTAATTCTTAACCACATAGGCTCTGAGCATAGGTGGATGAAAGATAAACCAAGTTCAGATTGGATAAACAATCAAGGTGTATTCGTCGGCACCAATCATAGACGCGAGAGTCTACATGATCCTCACGCGGTAGAATCTGACCAAGTTGGCTTCAATGACGGTTGGTTTGTTCCTACCATGCCAGATTTAAATCAACGAAACCCGTTGTTAGCAACCTACTTAATTCAAAATGCGATTTGGTGGATTGAATATGCCAACTTGTCTGGATTGAGAGTCGATACCTATTCTTACTCTGATATGGATTTTTTAACGCAATGGACTCGGCGGTTAATGATCGAATATCCCAATCTCAATGTTGTAGGTGAAGAATGGTCGACAAATCCTGCCATTGTTGCGTTTTGGCAGACAGGATCAATGCGCCATAGTGACTATCGTTCTTATCTCACCAGCGTTATGGACTTTCCTACTCAAGCCAATTTAATCAATGCGTTAACTGCGCCAGAAACCTGGGCTAGGGGGTTAAGAGAACTCTACGAGAGCTTAGCATCCGATTTCCTTTACGGTGATCCATATAACTTAGTTGTTTTCGCTGATAATCACGATATGAGTCGAATTAGCTCGCAATTAGGCGAAGACTTCGCACTATTTAAAATGGCAATGGCGTTTGTTCTCACGACTCGCGGTATTCCACAAGTTTTTTACGGTACAGAGATATTTATGACCAATCCGGGGACCGATGATCATGGCATTATTCGTTCAGACATGCCTGGCGGGTGGGAAGATGATGAAAGCAGTGCATTTAGCAAATCTAAGTTAACCACACAACAAATCGAAGCAATGCAATTTATGCGGACACTTTTAAATTGGCGTAAAAACTCGAGTGCGATCACTCATGGTCAATTGAATCAGTACGCTCCTGAGAATGGCACTTACGTTTATTTTCGCACCAGTGACACGCAGACTGTTATGGTGGTTTTAAATAAGAATCAGCAATCAGTCGATTTGCCATTGAAACGATTTAAAGAGATGTTAGGCGATGCATCCAAAGCGACTGATGTCATTACCCAAACCACAATTGAATTAGGACAAAGCATTCAGATACAGGCCAAATCTGCTTTGATTTTAAATATACAACAATAAGAGAATAATGATGCAATCTAACCAGTCAAATACTGCGGCTCAACCCCAACTTAGCTTTTGGCAAGTCTGGAATGTGAGTTTTGGATTCTTAGGGGTTCAATTTGGCTTCGCGCTACAAAATGCCAATATCAGTCGTATTCTTTCTGATCTGGGTGCCGATTTGCATTCTCTGGCATTGTTTTGGTTGGTTGCACCTATTATGGGGTTAATTGTTCAGCCTTTGGTTGGTTCTGCTTCGGATAGAACTTGGAATCGAGTTGGGCGGCGCAAACCCTTTATTCTAGCGGGTGCATTTGCCGCTGCGCTAGGGATGTACCTGATGCCCAATGCGCCGCTATTTGTCGCATTCATGGCGCCTATGTTATTTGGTGCAATGATGTTGGCGTTAATGGATGCGTCTTTTAACGTTTGTTTTCAACCGTTCAGAGCTCTAGTTTCTGATATGGTGCCAGCAAATCAGCGCAATGTCGGGTATTCAGTGCAATCACTTCTCATCAATATTGGTGCAGTTGTAGGTTCGATTTTACCTTTTGTATTGACCAATGTCGTCGGGCTTGAAAATACGGCTAAAGCAGGCGAGGTAGCGCCTTCTGTTACTTGGGCGTTTTATATTGGTGCTTCTGTGTTATTGGGAACCGTATTATGGACGGTTATCCGTACCAAAGAATATCCACCCAAAGACTACTATCGTTATAAAGGACTAGATGCCGAGAAAGTCGAACAAGAATTGGCATTGGCGAAGAAGAAATCACTAGGCGAAAGACTGGCTAACTTTTTCGACCTAGTTATCAAGATGCCAAAGACAATGCGACAACTGGCAGTGGTTCAATTCTTTTCATGGTTTGCTCTTTATATAATGTGGGTTTATACCAATCCTGCAATTACTCAGTATATTTGGGGAATAGAGCCTAAATGGTTTGATCCTGACTTTTTGAATAGTCTGGCTGAAGTACCCGCTCATATTCTCACGGCCAAAGGGGCTGCAGGAGATTGGGTCGGTATATTGTTTGCGGCGTATTCGTTGTTCGCAGCCTTGTTTTCAATTGTGTTAGCAAAACTGGCTAACAAATATGGCCGAAAATTAATTTATTCCGCGTCATTGCTGCTTGGTGGAGCGAGTTATATCAGCTTTTTGTTTTTCCAAAATCCGGAACCCACAGTGGTGAATTTGTTTATCACTCAAGTTGAAGTGCCGTTGGGCGCGTTGAATTTATTTATTCCAATGATTGGAGTGGGTATTGCTTGGGCAGCCATTTTAGCCATGCCTTACGCCATGTTGGCTGGGTCTCTGCCGGCTAGCAAAACTGGTGTTTATATGGGGATATTTAACTTTACTATCGCAGCTCCGCAGATCGCTTCTGGTATATTGTCCGGTTGGATATTAAGCGCAGTTTTTGATAATCACGCTATCTACATATTGATAATGGCAGGCGTATCTATGATGTTAGGTGGACTAGCGGTTTTTCTTGTGAAAGAAAACGAAACTAGAGTGGCAAGTTAACGCGTGGCGCGAAAGGGGTGCCTACATAATAACAGACGATTTTCTGACCACTATTTCCACAGGCATAAGTTGCGGTTCTACTTCTTCATTACTGATCAACTCTAGCAAACTTTTGACCAACAGCTCACCCGCCAAAATGGTGTTTTGCGCCACCGTGGTGAGCGGTGGATTAGTGAATCTTGAAGCTGGAATATTATCATAACCTACAATAGAGACCTCATCAGGTACTTCGACGCCACTATCTTTAAAGGCTTGCATAACACCAATAGCGATTAAGTCACTAGCACAGACTATGGCGTCTACTTTATCGCCCGATTTGATCAGATCGCTTGCGGCTGAATAACCAGATTCTTCTGTTGAAATAGCACTGATTTGGCAAACCGAGTCTCCAGCTTTTCCATTTTCCTCTAGGGCTTTGCAGTAGCCTTGATAGCGGGCTAAAAATTCAGGCGCGTGACTGTCAGCACCACCAATAAATGCAAACTGTTTCCTTCTTAAATCGATAAGATGTTGAGTGATATCGAAGCCACCTTGGAAATTGTCACAGCCGATGGAAACACCAGGATGATTTTCATCAATCGCGCCCCAACGCACAAAATGGGTCTGTTGTTCCTCTAACTGAGTAAGCTTATCTCGATAATCATCAAAGTCTCCATAGCCAAGTAATATTATGCCGTCTGCTTTGTTCGTATCTTCAAAATCTGCATGCCAGTCGTCACTCATGTTCTGAAAGGATACCAACAAATCGTAGCCAGCTTGCGCACTAGCTCGGGTAATACTGCCCAGCATGGACAAGAAGAAAGGATTAATAAGTGAGTCATCTGTCGTGGGATCTTCAAACAAAAGTAGGGCAAGCGTGCGACTTTGCTGTTGTCGCAAGTTACTGGCGTTTTTATCAACCTTATAATTTAACTCGCGAGCGATGGCTTTCACTTTGTCGCGGGTTTCTTGGTTGACCAGAGGGCTATCTCGAAGAGCACGAGAAACGGTAGATTGAGACACGCCCGCTTGGTACGCAATATCGAAAGAAGTCGCTTTTGATTTCATAAAACTCTTTTTTTAATCCGAGTATCTCATAAATGACACTTTTACATTTTATACACTAGCAAATGAACTAAATCCCGCTTTTATTTAAAATAAGTGTTGGCTCGTTCAATCGCATTAGTTACTTCCAAACTCCAATATTACCCGACTCGCTCGTGCTCAATTCAATCCGGATTGGCAAATAATTAAACATCACTATAGAAAAAGTAAGGGTTATCGGGTAAAAACCATTTAGCCTTTTTATCTTAATGATATAATCAATTTTATTGATTAAAGATCACTCTACATTCCACAGGGGAACAATTAATGGCCGAGACAGACATTCGTCCGACCAATTTTATACGTCAAATTATTGATAAAGATTTACAGTCCGGATTACACCAACAAATAGTGACGCGATTTCCACCAGAGCCAAATGGTTATCTGCATATCGGACATGCAAAATCAATTTGTCTCAATTTTGGTATTGCACAAGACTATCAGGGAAAATGCAATCTGCGTTTTGACGATACTAACCCCGAAAAAGAAGATATAGATTTTGTTAACTCCATCAAGAATGATGTGAGTTGGTTAGGTTTTAATTGGCAAGATGAGCCTAAATATTCTTCCAACTACTTTGATAAATTACATGGCTATGCTGTTGAATTAATTGAAAAAGGGCTAGCTTACGTCGATTTTTCATCTCAAGAAGAAATGCGAGAACTGCGTGGTACCTTAAAGGAACCCGGTAGGAACAGTCGTTATCGCGACACCAGTGTTGAAAAAAATAAAACTGAATTTGCGAAAATGACTGCTGGCGAATATCAGGAAGGTGAATGCGTACTGCGTGCAAAAATAGACATGACATCTTCATTTATGGTGATGCGTGATCCAGTTATTTACCGCGTTAGGTTTGCACACCATCACCAAACAGGCGATAAGTGGTGCGTTTACCCAATGTATGACTTTACCCATTGTATTTCTGATGCTATCGAAGGAATTACTCATTCTTTGTGTACCTTAGAATTTCAGGATAATCGACGATTATATGATTGGGTCATCGAAAATATTTCCATTGAATCTGTACCCCGTCAATACGAGTTTTCACGCCTAAATTTGGAATATACGGTCTTAAGTAAACGAAAGTTGATTCAATTAGTGGAAGAGGGGCATGTTTCCGGATGGGACGACCCGCGTATGCCAACCGTCGCAGGTTTAAGACGTCGGGGTTACACACCGGCTTCGATCCGAGAATTTTGCAAACGCATAGGCGTGACCAAAATGGATAACATGGTCGAAATGAGCATGCTAGAAGCCTGCATTCGTGAAGATTTGAATGAGAACGCAGCCAGAGCAATGGCTGTGTTAGACCCAGTTGAAATTACTATTGAAAATTATCAACAGGATGGCGCGGAGCAATTAATCGCGGCAAATCATCCCAATGACGAATCTATGGGAACGCGCACCATTCCATTCAGTCGTAAAATCTTTATTGAAGCTGAAGACTTTAGGGAAGCTGCAAATAAGAAATTCAAGCGATTAGTGTTGGGCAAGGAAGTGCGTTTAAGAAATGCCTATGTCATCAAAGCGGAACGCATTGAAAAAGATGATGAAGGAAATGTCACGCATATCTATTGTAGTTATGATCCTGACACTCTAGGAAAAGATCCTGCTGACGGTCGAAAAGTAAAAGGCGTGATACATTGGGTTTCGGCGGAGCATGCCATACCCGCTGAAATTCGCTTGTATGACCGTTTGTTTAACGAGGCAAACCCAGCGGCCAGCGAAAACTTAGTTGATTCCATCAATCCAGATTCGTTAGTCACAAAGCAGGGCTGGCTTGAGCCTAGTTTAACCAACTCAGAAGTAGGCAAAGCTGTGCAATTCGAACGTACAGGCTATTTTTGTAAAGATCCTTCAAGTACCGATGAAAAGTTAGTTTTTAATCGTACAGTAGGACTCAGGGATACGTGGGCAAGAAGCGCCCAATAAAAATTTGCAGGACGCATTTGTCTTCTAACTGGAGCCCAAAAACTGGGCTTCTCTAGCGAGACAAATGCGTTTCCTTGATATAGCCACCTTGATATAGCTACCGTGAAGGATTCACATGGTTGCCGATTTGACAGGGTTACTTTGGTTGAGCTAAAAAGGTTTTACCGTTTTCTTCGCTGCTATCTTCGCCCATTAAGTAGCAATATAGAGGCATAATTTCATCTGCCGTTTTCAACGTGCTAGGATCTTCCGCAGGAAACGCTTTAGCACGCATATTGGTGCGTGTACCTCCAGGATTTATACAATTGAATCTCAAGTTTGAGTTTGCGTATTCGTCCGCCAACACTTGCATCATACCCTCAGTCGCAAACTTAGAGATAGAATAACTACCCCAAAATGCTCTTCCTTTGCTGCCCACTGTTGAAGTCGTGAAAATAACCGAAGCACTTGGGGCTTTTTCTAACACTTTCAATAATGCCTGAATCATATTGAATTGACTTGTTACATTGACTTGCATGACTTCGTTGAACATGTCCTCACTAATTTGCTTGAACGGCTCTAAATGCCCCAAGATACTCGCGTTGAACAATACGCCATCTAATTTTCCAAATTGATTTTCTATCGTCGCAGCCATGTCTTTGTAGTGTTGGCGTGTTGCTCCTTTCAAATCTAAAGGGACAATGGCAGGTTGAGGCCCCCCACAATCGATAATCTGATCATAGACAGCTTCTAGTTTCTTAACCGTGCGCCCCAATAAAATAATAGTGGCCCCGAGCTTGGCATAATGTAACGCCGCACTTTTTCCGATGCCGTCTCCTGCACCTGTGATTAATATGGTTTTATCTTTTAGTAATAAGTTTGGGGCTGAATAGTTAAGCATGTTTTAGCAGTTGATCATTTTGATATTGGTTAATTGTAGAGATAAATGATATCACTTCATGGTAAATCAAGGTACTTGTTCAATTCAGTAAAACCCTGTTTTTACGAATATTCCGCGCATTGTCAGTGACTTGGCTTTTTTTTTCGGCTAATGTCCCCACATTAAGTTTTGTGTTGATAAATGATTATCGATTTCAGGAGAAGTGAATTTGGAATTTCTATATGAGTATGGCTTGTTTGTAAGCAAAGCAATTACAATTGTGATTGCCTTGCTACTGGCAGTAGGCGGCATAATTGCATTGGCCTCTAAGCAAAAAATGGGTGGGCAAGGTCAATTGGAAATCAAGTCGATTTCTGAGCAATTAGAAGATCTTACAGAACACGCCAAAGAGTTGTTACTTTCTAAAGAAGAGTTGAAAAAACAACAAAAAGAAAAGAAAAAAGAACAAAAGGCCGCGAAAAAGAACAAACAAGAAGACGATAAAAAGACGCATTTGTTTGTGATTGATTTCAAGGGGTCAATGGACGCTCACGAAGTCGATAACTTACGTGAAGAAGTCACCGCAGTAATTTGTGCTGCCAACGATGACGATGAAGTCTTGGTCAGGCTTGAAAGTGGCGGCGGCGTCGTACATGGATATGGCCTGGCAGCCTCGCAGTTGCAACGTATTCGAGACAAAGGACTTAAATTAACCGTTTCTGTCGATAAAGTTGCTGCTAGTGGCGGCTACATGATGGCCTGTGTCGCAGACAAAGTACTAAGTGCTAAATTTGCTATTATCGGTTCTATTGGTGTGATTGCACAGTTGCCAAATTTCAATAAGTTGTTGAAAAAGAATGATATTGAGTTTGAACAACACACGGCTGGTGAGTTTAAACGCACGTTAACGATATTTGGCGAAAACAATGATCAAGGGCGTGAGAAGTTCCAGGAAGAGCTTGAAGAAGTGCACGTTATGTTTAAAGACTTTGTATCAAACAATCGCAAAGAGTTAGATATCAATAAAGTCGCAACGGGTGAGTATTGGTATGGAAGTAAAGCGAAGGAACTTGGTTTAGTTGATGAAATTCAAACCTCTGATGATTTCCTTTTGACTCGTGCTAAAACCGACAAAATTTACTCTGTGAAATACAGCAAGAAAAAAGGCTTAGCGGAAAAATTAGGTAAAGCGGCGTCAGTTGCCATTGAAAGTGCAACAATTAAATTGTGGAGTAAAGGGCAAACCCTTTTCAAATAGAGCGGCTAATTAGCCGCTCTTTTACTATTTCCAGACTTATTTTTACCAGCCACACTGTCGTTGACTGTTTTGCTCGTCTAACCAAGATTTCAAGGGCGCGAAATAGTCGAGTATCGCTGTTGCGTCCATTTGATCTTTGCCTGTGAGTGTTTTTAACGCATCTTGCCACTGAGCGCTTTTACCCATTTCCAGCATATTGTTCAGTGCAGCTCCCGCTTCTTTGCTGCCGTATATCGAACAGCGATGCACTGGTCCTTGGTCACCCGCAATTTCACACAGCGACTTGTGGAATTGGAATTGCAGTATGTGTGCTAAGAAATAGCGTGTATAAGGTGTGTTGGCAGGCACATGATATTTTGCACCAGGATCAAACGCATCGCTTGGTCTCTCTACTGGCGCCATCACACCTTGGTATTTTTCTCTCAATTCCCACCATGCCGTGTTGTATTGCTCGGGCGTGATTTCACCTGAGAAAACCTTCCATCGCCATTGATCAACCAACAACCCGAAGGGCACGAAAGCAATTTTGTCTAAGGCTAGCTTTAACAGCATACCAATATCATTGGATTCATCTGGAATCGTGTCTGTCAGACCAATTTGCTTAAGGTATTTAGGGGTAATAGACAAGGCGATTGTGTCGCCGATAGCTTCATGGAAGCCATCGTTAGCTGAACCTTGATACAACAAGGGTAGGGTATTATAGGCCCGTTGATAGTAGTTGTGCCCTAATTCATGGTGAATAACTGAAAATTCTTCACCTGTTTTTTGGATACACATTTTTATTCTCAGGTCATCTTTGCTGTCAACATTCCATGCTGATGCGTGACAAACCACGTCTCTATCCGCGGGTTGACTGAATTGTGATCGTTCCCAAAATGTCTCTGGTAAGGGTTCAAACCCAAGGGATGAAAAGAAAGATTCGGCTTGTTTCACCATTTTTATTTCATCATAGTCATGGGTTTCAAGCGCTTTGGTCACGTCGATAACGTTTAATTCTTGCTTAGGCTTAACAATGTCATAGACATTTCCCCATGTTTGCGCCCACATATTACCCAGCAGGTGAGCAGGTATGGGCTTATCTTGCGGAACCACGTCCGTACCATACTGTTCGCCAAGTTCCGCTCTTACGTGGCAATGTAATGCATCATAAAAGGGTTTTACTTGCCCCCACAATCTGTCCAACTCATTGCCAAAATCTTTCGCTGGCATATCATAGCTGCCGCGCCATAACTCACTTACATCTTTAAGGCCTAATTCTTGCGCACCTTCGTTAGCAAGTGAAGCTTGCTCTACAAAAAGATCCTTCATCGGGGGGGAGACTTGTCGCCATCCTTGCCACATTTCAAGTAACAGTTCTGGATCGCGTTTTTCCGCCATGATGTTTGACATTTCGGTCAGACGAAAACACTCATCATCGTTTCGGCAATATTTGCCGCTACCGTACATGCCGCCGAGTTCCGAACCTATGGTTGACAAACGAGCTGACTTTTCGGCATCAGATGGTGCTGGCATAATCAGGCTATTGCGCATCAAGGTTAGTTTTCTGCGGGTATCGGCATCCACTTCAATATCGTTGAATTTAGCTGACTCTTTTGCCAGCTCGGATGCTCGTGATGTTAATTTTTCAGATAAATACGCGGCCACCGCTGCAGTATCGTCAATAATATAGGTTTGATAGGCCCACTCGGCCTGTGCTGCGGGATATTGCAACTCCTTGAGTTCTTTTTGCGCGTTATCAACAAATTCCTTTGCATCCGCTGCGGTGAGCGGCTTTGCAGTCTTAGTTTGATTGGGTTTTGAACCACCGCACGCGGATATACCGACAATACAAGCGATGACAAGAGTAGAGTAGCGAAACGTTTTGTTCATTATTATTATCCTTACCGAATAGGCTTTTATTATTTTTGTTTTTTCATTGCCAAAACGAAAAAACGGCTTACGAAGCCGTTTTTCTTTAACATAGAACTATTATAACTATTTGTCAGTATCTTTATCTAGGAAGTTTTGATCCAGGATTTTGTTCAAGGATTTTTTCAGCCCAGAACGCTTTCACTGAAAAATCAGAAGAAGACTTTTTGCTCTTAGGAGCCGCTTTCTTTGCAGCAGGTTTTTTCTTTTCTGTTTTCTTTTCAGCTTTTTTAGCAGCAGGTTTTGCAGCTTCTGCTTTTTCAGCTGCTTTCTCTTTTTTAGGGGCCTTAGCTTTAGCAGGGGCTTTTTCTTTCTTTTGAGAAGCTAATTCTGCGGTCATTTCTTCAAGTGCTGCTAGACGCATTTTTTTACTGTCGTCTACACTATACCAACCACCGCCTGCTTCAATGTTTGGCTCTTTGCCATTTGCAGCAATGTAAGCTTTGGTGAAATTTTCAATAACTTGGTCTTTATCGAGTTTACTCATAACAGGTTTGTACCTTTAGTTCACTTTTGTTGTTGTATTTTTAGGTCGACTTTTATACCGTGTTTTGCTTTTAATGTCTAATAACGGTCGGTGTTGGCTAATAAATGCGCAAGATGTCGACGAATTCTTCAGTTTAGGTGAAAAATGAGCATTTCAAATAAGGCATTACTAGCCTATCTCAATCAATTGTTAGCACCTGAAAAGTGCAAGGATTATTGTCCGAATGGTCTACAGGTAGAAGGCAAGAGTGAAATTAAAAAATTAGTTACTGGTGTAACTGCATCGTATGCGCTTATAGAAAAAGCCATCGAAATGAAAGCGGATGCGATTTTTGTGCATCACGGTTATTTTTGGCGTGGTGAAAATCAACAAATTTCCGGTATGAAACACAAGCGTATTAAAGCTTTACTTACCAATGATATCAATTTATTTGCATATCATTTGCCATTAGATATTCATCCTACGTTGGGCAATAATGCGCAATTGGCAATGCAACTTGATATTCAAGTCGAGGGATCGCTAGAACCACAAAATCCCGCCAGTGTTACTATGAAAGGGCGCCTTGCTAATCCAATGACTGCACAAGAATTGACAGAGCTCGTTCAACGACGCTTGCAACGGCAACCTTTGTTAATCGAAGGAGGCGATCATCTAGTAGAGACAGTCGGATGGTGCACTGGAGGTGGTCAAGGTTTTATCGAAAATGCCGCAGATCAAGAGTTAGATGCTTTTATCTCCGGAGAGATCTCTGAACAAACCACTCATGTTGCCCATGAGATGAATATTCACTACATCGCTGCTGGACACCATGCAACTGAAAGATATGGAGCCAAGGCTGTTGGCGAACACTTAGCGGAAAAATTTAGTATCGACGTCACTTTTGTTGATATTGATAATCCCGTTTAACGTGTTTTTACCCAGACCCAGGTGTTACCCATAGCTTCGTACCACCATCGCTCCATTTTATCTAAATTGTCCGCCGAGGGGAAAATGGGGCCTTTATCGTCGCTATCTGACTCTTTGACAAAATGATAAGTGGGCGCGGCAATTGGCTTCATATTTCTTATTTCAAACAAGGTCATTGCGCGTTTCATGTGACTCGCAGATGTCACTAAAGCAAACTGCTCATCCTGAACTAGCTTAACCAAGTTTGAAGCCTCTTCTTCTGTATCTCGGGATTGTTCCAGCGCAATGATGTTTGATTGGGGGATACCCATAGCAACAAGAAATTGTTTGGTCATATAGGCGTTGCTGAAAGGTTCAACTCCAACACTACCCGATGTGATAATAGTCGCTTGTGGATTCTTGTGAAAAATACGGATGGCTTCCGTGGCGCGCACAATTGAGCATGGATTCAATTGAGCTGTAACGGGCAATTGCCGGTCGTTAACGTGACGACAGCCTAAAATCAATATTTTTGAAACGGGCGTTGATATATCGTATTGCGGATAAGTTCGTTCCAAAGAGTATAGTAAGGTATTTGGCAACATCGGAAACGAAAAAACGATTAATAAAATAGTCGCTATGCCAACACTTATGGTGCCGCGTTTGGCGCGGCCTCGAAACAGGAAAAATAAGCCAATGATGAGAAGAATTGTGATTAAAGGTACTGGCATAACGAATATGCCAATTAACTTTTTAATATAGAATAAATCCACGTATGATCCGCCACGACAAAGCTAATATTAGTTAAGTAAGATGCATAATAAACCAGATCAGAGTTTTGATTCGATATTAAATAAATTTAAAAAGAACATTTATGGTTCTAGTAAAGGGATGTTGAGGCATGAACTGTTGCTAACACATTTACGCAATCACCTTGAGCTAGATGGAAAACCACTGAATATTCTAGATGCAGGAGCGGGTACGGGAATTATGAGTCTCGAAATGCTGCAATTGGGCCATCAAGTTACCATTAACGATATTTCGAATACTGCAATTGAAGAAGCGAAATCAAAGTTTGAAGACTTTGAACATGCCAAATATTTAGTTGGCCCATTACAAGATATTCACACGGAACAGAAATATGACTTAATCGTTTGTCATGCTGTTTTAGAATGGCTTGAATCTCCGCAATCTGCACTTCGATGTCTACCTGACTTGCTTGCAGATAATGGTGCGCTCTCATTAAGTTTTTTCAATAAACACGCCCATCGATTTGGAAATTTGTTGTATGGCAATTTCGACTATGTGGAAAATGATATGCGGCATAAAAATACCGTAAGATTGAATCCAAATAATGCGCTTGTTCCTGAAAACATTATACAAACGCTGGAAAATCTTGATTTTAAGGTAGAGTTTAGCGCGGGAATTCGATGTATTCACGACTACTTATTTGATCGCTCTAAGCAAGAATCTGACTATCAAAAACTGAAAGAAATGGAACTAACCTATGGGGTATTGTCGCCCTATAAATGGTTGGGTAAATATTTTCAGATTATTGCAAGAAAAACAGACTAGTCATAAAATCGATTTGGCAATAAAAAGTGCTGGTAATAAAACTAGCTGGTTATAAAAATGACGAATCATCCCGTTTATTTTGATTGGCTAGCATTAAGTTTTTAATCGTTTTATCAGCGATCTCGGTTAATGCTTCATGGGTGTAAAAACCTTGATGGCCGGTAATGATTACGTTGGGAAAACCGGAAAGTCTATCAAAAACATCATCTTGAATTATGTCGAAAGACTTATCTTCAAAAAACAATTCAGATTCCATTTCGTAGACATCTAAACCAAGATAACCTATCTGACGACTTTTTAAGGCAGCAATGACTGCGCTGGTATCAATTAGACCTCCTCTAGAAGTATTGATGAGCATAACGCCTTGTTTCATTAGGCTGAGCGACTCAGCGTCGATCATATGGTGGCTTTCTTTAGTAAGAGGGCAATGTAAACTAATAATATCGGATTGTTGAATCAGCGTTTTGAGATCAACATAGTTCAGATCACTAGTTTCAAGGAGCTTAGGATTAGGAAAAGGGTCGTAACACATTATTTTGCAACCAAATCCGAGTAATATACGAATTAATGCAGTGCCAATTTGTCCAGTACCGATGACGCCAACAGTTTTGCCAAATAAGTTAAACCCCAATAAACCCTGAAGGCTAAAGTTGTTTTCACGCACACGATTGTATGCCTTATGCGTCTTGCGATTTAGGGTCATGATTAACGCAAGTGCATGTTCTGCTACTGCTTCGGGCGAGTATGATGGCACTCGAGAAACCGTAATGCCGAACTTGTTCGCGGCGAGCAAATCAACATTGTTAAATCCAGCGCATCGAAGGGCGATATGTTGGACACCGTATTGATTAAGTTTTTCTAAAACTTCGGCATTCGCATTGTCATTGACGAAAATGCAAATGGCCGAATAGCCTTTGCACAGTTCAACGGTATCGATATCAAGATGCGCTCGTTGATGATCAACTTCAATGTCAGATGAGCAAGAAGCAATACTGAAGTAATCCTGATCATGCTTTTTGCTACTAAATAGCAGTACTTTCATTACAATAATTTTTCAATATCTTTTTCTAATGACTGAGGCGTAGCATTGGGAGCATAACGACCCACAACTTCGCCGTTTCGGTTAACTAAGAATTTGGTAAAATTCCATTTGATACTCTGACTGCCTAACAAACCGGGTGCTTGTTTCTTCAAATATTTATACAAATCATTGGTGTTGCTGCCATTCACGTCTGATTTTTTAAATAGTGGAAAGTCGACATCGTATGTCAAAGAGCAGAATTGCTCGATTTCTTGATCAGAACCCGGTTCTTGATGTCCAAATTGATCACAAGGGAATCCCAATACTTGAAAGCCTTTGTCTTTGTATTTGTCTTGCAGCGCTTGTAGCCCAGTATATTGGGGAGTAAAGCCGCACTTACTGGCGGTGTTTACAATCAGTAAAACTTGGTTTTCGTATTCAGAAAATGATTTAGTTTCGCCCGTATTGAGAGGGTGTTCAAAGTCATATATTGTCGGCATTAGTCTCGTATCCTTGTTTCATTTCGTATACAGACAATGTGGGGGCGTTACTTAGAAATGCAAACTAACAGGCTAAATCAGGGGTTGGTAATTCCATTGATGCCCTTCATAAACAACTTTTGCCTTGCCATATTCTCGTTCAGCCCGCCATGTACGATTGTTGAGCTTTACTACCACCCCATTGTGTAGTTTTTTGTTCGCTACTAGTTTTATCTCGAGCTGATAATTATCTTTTTCTCTTTGCATTTTATCTGCTTTGGTTTGCAGCCAATCCATGAGTTGAGATTCGCTATTGAGCATCTCTTCAGCTTCATCAAATCGTTTTCTCAGTTCCGGATGGATTTTCTTGCTTCTAATGAGTTCGAATTTATCTTGATGTCGCGAATTATTGTTCTTCACCTGAGCTAGCAAGTCGTCGATTGTATCTTTGCGTTCCATCAAGGAATTGTAGCCAGCGCTAAAATCAACCGTAAGGTGACTACCTGAAACTGCACCGAGCGTTCCTGCAACAACAGTAGCATTGCACTGCACATCGCATGCGAACAGATTTCCATTTGGGTTATCTATCGGCCCGACAGTGACAGTTCCGGCACATACAATTTTGCTATATGCGATTTGTCTACCAACAGTGACATTGCCTTTACATTTAATGTTTAGTCCTTGCCCATGCTGAACATGAATACTTCCTTCAGCAGCGAGCAGCGTGCTGAATTCAGTGGCACTTTCATCTACTTTTCCCATTGCGCCTTCGGTAATTATAATGTCACCTCCAGCGGAAATTTGTGCAGACTCTACGAAGCCATTAATTGTAACGTCGCCCGAAGCATTGATAATCATTTTTTCGGTTACATCACCATTAACAATAACAGCGCCATCATAGACTACGTTTCCGGTACCAATATTAACGCCTTTGCACACGTAGGTATCATCAACCCACATTTTGCCATTCTTGTATTTGGGCATACCTGTAATGGCGGCAAGATATAAATTGTCGTTTGTTTCACTTTGAACTATGCCTTCACCCGGCCGCATTTTGATCCAATTGCCAGCTTTTGCCTCCAAAACAATGTCAGTGACAGTAAAACCGTTTCGTCCTTTCGTTGGTGGAATTCGTTTGAGGACTTTTGTTCCAGCTTTGACACAAATCACGTCACCTAAATTCCGCATATCGACTCGTGTGGAGCCAGATGACTGAGGTTGAAGTATTCTTTCCAGCGCGTTGGGTACTAGCGGTTTAATTTTCGAGTCTTTTCCATTTCTGACTGGAAGCCCTTTGGCTACAAGTTCTTCTATTACTGCGCCAGCTTCAGTGCTTTCTAGTTGCTTGGCTACATTCTTTAGCGTCTTAGTGCTGATCCCACGCAAAACACCTTGCACTTCTGCTTGGGTTCGTAGTGTTTCATAGGTAGGATTTTCGTCACCATAAGCAGCCACCACCTTTATGAAGGCAACCATATCTTTTTCTTCAATTCGATATTTAATAACGGCGGGTCTTTTCTCAGCAATTCTGGCCTTTATTTCGGTTTCATTGATGTCTATACGTGCTTGGTTACAGCTTTCGATAACACTAATAATATTTTCATCAAATACATAGTAGTGCTTATACGGACTATCTTTAAGCATCCGTAATAAGGCTTTAGAATCTAATGTTCGGTTAACCAGTAAAGGTTTAACTACCACATCTACGCTTGCCGTTTTTTCATCAAGTTGAAAGCTGATACCATTCATTTACTTCACCTACTTAGGTTGAGACTTACAAGCCTGAGAATGGCTTGAATCCTTCTCTATTACGCTATCGACTAAAGTCAGAAATATTTTATCCAAATCTTACGTTAATGCTACAAATTATCTGCATACTTTGCTAACTGGTTAAGGATAGACAATTTTTTAGGGTTTGTTTGATTTTCTGAGATTAATAATTCCAATTCCTGCAGAAAATCTGCCAGTCTTATGGATGCTGTAGAAGCAGGGTCAGTTAAACGATAATGACGAAACCGTTGCCATTTGAGTAATTCTTCATCATTTAAGGTTTGTGGAAAGTTGCGACAACGATATCTAAACAACATGGTATCTAGTCTTTTGTCGTCGAATTGCCAATCCACTACTCTTAAGCTGTCTGGGCTAGATTGACGTATTTCAGCCATCAACTTTTTATCCGTATCCGAGAAAAACCCACCCGAATACAAAGCTAAATCGACATCTAAATCTGAGTGATCTTGCTGATTTCTGTGTTGCTGTTCCAAATCGTACAGTGAAAGGATTTTGTTCGCGATAATGTCAAAATGCTCAATTACAAACTTTAGGTTTAGTAAACAGGTATCACGGTCGATGCCCAAACGGTTTGCATTTTCTTCCGTTAACGTTTTTGCAGGTGCAATGATAGGGCATTTGTTTACATGAATGAGTTTGATAGGCAAACGCTGTTCATCTGCATTCATTTCAGATGTGGGTTGATAAAGTTTTGCCAATAAGTCTTCGGCAGATAAGTTAATAAGAGGAGCAGGATCTAAGGCCAAATTTAAAACGATAGTGGCGTTTTTATTGGTTGGATGCTGAGCAATAGGAACAATCCAGGTGCAGCAACCATTCATAGCAGGAAGCTTCGATGAAATATGTACTAAGGGTGCTTTTTCCGTCTTTTGCAATATTCTAATAACTTCATGTTTTGAGCGAAGATTAAAAACATAGTCATAAAGTTTAGGTTGGGCGTCTTTGATAAGTTTAGCTAGTGCAATAGTGGCTTTCACGTCAGAAAGTGCGTCATGGGCATCTTGGTGGCCAATTCCATTTGCAGCAGTCAACTCTTCCAATCTAAAGCTGGGTGAACCATCATCCTTGTAAACCCAATTAATGCCCTCTGGTCTCAGCGCATAACAGGCCCTAACTAAATCGATAATATCCCAACGACTATTGCCGTTTTGCCATTCTCTGGCATAGGGATCGTAGAAATTTCGATAAAGGGCGTTACGAGTCACCTCATCGTCAAAGCGAATGCTGTTATAGCCTGCGGTGCAAGTGTTAGGTAGAGCTAATTGTTGATGCACTTTTTCGATGAAGTGCGCTTCAACTAAGCCATCTCTTAAACTTTGCTGTGGTGTGATTCCTGTTACCAAACAAGCTTGAGGTTGCGGCAAGTAGTCATTTGGGATTTGACAAAACCAATTAAGGGGTTTTCCGATAGGGTTAAGATCATAGTCGGTTCGAATTGCTGCAAATTGACAGGGAAAATCTTTTTGAGGATTGACTCCCCATGTTTCATAATCGTGCCAAAGGATACTTGGTTGGTTCAAAATAGCTGCTTTTATTGATAATCGAACTCTGATCTGAACAGATAAACTAGCTAAAAACAAGATACAGCAAGTAACTTAAATTACGCATTTTTCAGGGAACAATTTTACCTAAATAACAGCGATTCTTGTTTTTGCGCAATTAATTTAAAAAAATGCTAGGAATTATAGATGGTTATGACTATGTTTATTGTAGTAACAATAGTTTCTTCATCAACAATCAAAGTTAAATGATAGGAGGCTCGGTGGAGTCATTACAAGTTTGCAATTATATGAATCGTCGACCAGTAACTTTTTCTTCCGAAATGCCAGTTGCTGAGGCAGTGGAAAGGTTATTAGCGGGCAATCAAACTGGTGGAGCCGTATTAGACGAAAATAGTAAGGTCGTTGGTTTTTTGTCTGAACAAGACTGTATAGAGCAGATGATTACGAGTAGTTATTATCGAGAACAGGTCGCGCGTGTTAAAGATATCATGAAGACAGAGGTTCTTTCTGTAAAGGGATATGATTCCATCTTCGATCTGGCCCAAAAAATTATCAAAGAAAGACCAAAATTGTATCCAGTGGTCGATGATGATGGGTATTTTTTGGGCACAATTAGCCGGGCAAATGTGCTCTATGCTATCGATGTTCAACTCAGGGATGGTTATAAAGACCATTAGAATTCTCCGGTAGTGTTGAAGCTACTGGTAATTTGTAAAACTTTCTTCTAGGATCCCGTTGTTTGTCTTCACTGGCATAGAGGATCCATTGCCGCAAATTAATCATGATATACAAATCCGAATTCAGGATTTGCGCAATAAACTGTCTTATTGCATGCAGCGAGATGTGTTTCGTTTTTCACAGAGTCTGCAGCGCATCAAAAAAAATGCCAATGAGTCGAAAAATCCATCGGATGTTAGTTCGACGTTAGACGATCTTGAAATAAAAATTGAAGAGTCTGCTGAATTATCAACATTTCGAGCCAATCGCCTTCCAGAAATTCGATACCCCGACTTACCCGTCAGTGATTGCAAAGATGAAATCGCAAAAGCCATCACGTCCCATCAAGTTGTCATTGTTGCCGGGGAAACTGGTTCAGGCAAGACGACTCAAATCCCGAAAATTTGTCTTGAGGTGGGTAGAGGCATCAAGGGCATGATTGGTCACACACAACCAAGACGCTTGGCAGCGCGCACCGTTGCATCGCGAATCGCAGAAGAGCTAAAAACCGAAATAGGCGACAAAGTCGGATTTAAGATTCGATTTTCTGACCAGTCGAATGACAATTCCTATATCAAATTAATGACAGACGGGATTCTGTTAGCAGAAATCCAATCTGACCGATTTTTAAATCAGTATGACACTATTATTATTGATGAAGCTCACGAGCGTAGCCTGAATATCGATTTTATTTTAGGATATTTTAAGCAGATTTTGCCAAAACGACCCGATTTAAAGCTAATCATCACGTCAGCAACTATCGACCCTGAAAGATTTTCCAGACATTTTAATAATGCTCCAATCATTCAAGTCAGTGGCAGAACCTTTCCGGTAGAGTTACGTTATCGCCCCTTGGAAGAACAAGGAAATGATATTGACCAAATTCAAGGCATCATCAATGCGGTTGACGAATTAGGTAAGGAAAGTAGGGGAGATATATTGATTTTCCTCAGCGGCGAGCGCGATATTCGAGATACAGCTGAGGCTTTAAATAAACACAAGTTTAGAGCAACTGAGGTGTTACCTTTGTACGCTAGGTTGTCTTCTGCAGAACAGAATAAAATTTTCCAACCTCATGGCCTTAGGCGTATTGTTCTGGCCACCAATGTTGCTGAGACGTCACTCACAGTGCCAGGAATTAAATACGTCATTGATCCTGGAACTGCACGAATATCTCGCTACAGTTACCGCACCAAAGTGCAAAGGCTACCCATTGAGGCCATTTCACAAGCGTCTGCTAATCAGCGCGCAGGCCGCTGCGGCAGGGTATCAGAAGGGATTTGTATCAGATTATATTCGGAGGAAGACTATCAATCTCGTGCTGAATTTACCGATCCTGAAATTTTAAGAACTAATTTGGGTTCAGTGATACTACAAATGCTTTCTTTGGGCTTAGGCAACATTAGTGAGTTTCCGTTTGTACAGCCCCCTGATAACCGATTTGTTAATGACGGATTCAGATTGCTCGAAGAACTGCAAGCTACGCAAAAAAAACGCGATCGCGTTGTGTTAACACAGATAGGTAGACAGATTGCAAAACTGCCTGTGGATCCAAGGTATGCCCGCATGGTGATCGAATCGGGCACACTTGGGAGTGTCAGTGAAGTAATTGTTATCGCAGCGGGTTTAAGTATTCAAGATCCTCGGGAAAGACCACAAGATAAAAGGCAACAGGCAGATGAAGCGCACAATGAATTTGTTCATAAAGATTCTGACTTTCTGAGTTTATTTAATTTGTGGTCTAGTTTTAGAGAGCAACAACGACAATTGACCAATAACCAATTGCGTAAATGGTGCAAAAGCAATTTTATTAATTATTTAAGAATGCGAGAGTGGCAAGATATCGTTAGCCAACTGAAAAAGGCCATCGTTGATATCAACTTTAGGCTCAATAAAGAGCCTGCAAGCTATCTCGATGTTCACAGTGCGATATTATCTGGTTTGTTGTCTCACATCGGGTTTAAAGATAAAGAACGTGACTATTTAGGCGCAAGGTCGAGCAAATTTGCAATTTTTCCAGGCTCACCACTAGCGAAAAAACCACCTAAGTGGTGCATGGTCGCTGAGTTGGTTGAAACTTCTAAGTTATTTGGCCGAGTAGCAGCAAAAATCGAACCTGAATGGATTGAACCTAGAGCTAAGCATTTACTGAAGTATCAACATAGTGAACCAACTTGGTCGAAAAAGCGCGGTTCTGTTCAGGGTTTTGAGAAGGTGTTGCTGCTGGGTCTGCCTATCGTAGCTCAACGTCGGATCAATTATACTCAAGTTGACCCTGTGCTATGTCGAGAACTATTCATCCGAGAAGCCTTGGTCAATGGTGATACACGATTGAATTTGGCCTTCCTTCAGCATAATTTAAAACTCATTTCTGACATTGAATTGTTGGAAGAAAAATCTCGCCGTCGAGATATTTTGGTCGACGAAGAAGATTTGGTTATATTTTATGATGAGAAACTGCCTAAACACGTTTGTTCAGATGCCAGTTTGACGAAATGGTGGAAGCAAGCAGATAAATCACTAAAAGATAGCTTAAAATTTGATCCGGCACGTTTACAGAAACAACAGGCTGATCATGTCAACGAGTTGAATTATCCGCAAACTTGGCATCAGGGAAATTTAACCCTGTCTCTAAGCTATAGTTTTGAGCCCAAAGATATCGATGATGGTGTTAGTCTGATCATACCTCTACCTTTATTGAATCAATTATCCGAAGAGGGCTTTGATTGGCTCATTCCAGGCTTTAGACATGAGTTAATTGTCGCCTTAATTAAGTCTCTCCCCAAGCGATTAAGAAGAAACTTCGTACCTGCGCCAAATTACGCTGATGCCTGCATCGCTGAAATTGTCGACCGAGATAAAAAAGGTCGACCAATACGCTTTTTAGATGCCTTAAGTACTAAATTATTTCGAATGACGGGCGTTCAAGTACCCGAAGAAGAATGGCAACCTCATAGCCTGCCAGCCCATCTACAATTTAATTTTAAGGTGGTTGATTTATCAGGTGACTTGTTGATGCAAGGACGTGATCTACTTGCCTTAAAACATAAACTGCAAGGCAAGGTGACAGAGACGTTACAACAAACGGCAACGCCAGATATTGAACAAAAAGGGATACAAGACTGGTCTATTGGAGAGTTACAAACAGAATTTATTGATAAATCCTTAGGCTATGAAATGAAAGCGTTTCCTGCATTAGTTGCAGAGAAACAATCTGTCGCGGTAAAACTATTCGAGAATAAACATCTCGCCAATGAAAACCATAAGATTGGGCTCAGAAAACTCGTTCGCCTAAACATACCTTCTCCGGTTAAGTTTCTTCACGACAAGCTGCCGAATAAAGCTAAATTAGGACTATATTTTAACCCTTTTGGGCAAATCAAAATGCTGATCGATGATTGCATTGATGCTGGCATTGATGCCGATATTGAAAAATACGTCAAATTGAATGGAATAGAGTCGGCTAGTGAAATCCGCAACGAAGATGATTTTTCAACGTTACGAGACTTTGTTAGGCAACAAATAAACGAAACCGTACTGGAAATTACCAAAAAAGTTGAAATTGGCTTAACCACAGCGCATAGCGTGCAGAAAAAGCTAAAAGGCAATGTTCCTCTTGACATGATCAGCGCTCATGGTGACATTAAACAGCATTTAAATTCATTAGTTTTTCAGGGATTTGTCGCAACCTTGGGGGCAGCGAGATTAGACGACTGGAATCGATACATAAAAGGTATCGAACGGAGAATGGAAAAGCTTAGCATTGATCCAACTAAGGATCGCTTGCACCAAATTAATATCGAAAAAGTGTCTAATATGTATCAAAATAGTTTGCAAAAAATACCCGTTGGAAAAGAAATTCCCACTGAGTTGACAGAGATACGCTGGATGATAGAAGAGTTGCGAATATCCTTCTTTGCCCAACAATTAGGGACGTCTGCGCCTATTTCTGTAAAACGTATAGAAAACCATTTAAATTCATTTTGATCAAACTAGGTTTGACTTTATTGCAGTAGCACCCTATAAAAGTGGTGTACACCTGTTCTGAAGTAGAGGTAGGAAATGCTCCAATACGACGATAAGCGTAATTTTTTCCGAATGATGTTGAACTCACCTTGTGAAATCGTTGTGAGCGACGATGAATCGAGCCGCTCGTTGCAAGCTGTTTGCAAAGACATCAGTGCCACTGGAATGTCTTTTGAAGTCGAAGAACAATCAGTTGAGTTAGGTACTAGGGTAGAAGTGTCAATTGAATCAACCAGTACTCAAATTCCTTCTCTATCAGCCATCGCCAAAGTGGTAAGATGCGACAAAATTACTGATTCCAGTTGTGTTATTGGTGTTGAAATTAGTGAGATGAATTAGAGCGTGTTGACCTTTACTGTACGTTTTTGCTGCGAGTTGCGCGGCGGTGCTTATACAACGAAGCACGATTGTAGTGTAGTTGTTCTTCATAAATGAGTGATAAAGCAGTCGAATTACCGCGCAAACGCTGTCCTTCGGATTCGTCTTAAAAGCATACAGTAAACGTCAACACGCTCTACTGACAACAACCTAAGTCACATGACAAATTAAACCTTTCAGGTAAAATCCTTCAGGATAATTGCTTGAAACCGGATGATCACTCGCTTGTCCCATTTTCTCCAAAAAATGCACTTGTCTACCTGCGTCTAACGCGGCATCTGCAACCACTTTTTGGAATAAATCGGCGCTCAACAGCCCCGAACAACTAAAGGTACTAATAATTCCACCTGAATTGATAATTTGCATCGCAAGCATGTTGATGTCTTTGTATCCGCGACAAGCGCGATTTAAGGAGGCTTTAGAGTCGACAAATTTAGGCGGATCTAAAACGATGAGATCAAACTTTTTGTCGTTATCTCGGTATTCTCGCAGCGCATTAAATACATCATTATTAATAAATTCGCACTTGTTGATGTCTAAACCGTTAATTTCGATGTTGCGTTTTGCTGTTGCTAGAGCACTATCAGAGACGTCCAAGTTAGTGACAGATTTGGCACCATGGGCAAGGGCATAACTACCAAAGGTGCCGGTATAGCTAAAGCAGTTGAGCACATCTTTGTCGGTAGCGTAACCCGCGGTGGTTTGTCGACTGTCTCTTTGATCAAGATAAAAGCCTGTCTTGTGCCCGCGTTTCAAATCAACGATGATTTTAATATCGTTTTCTTCGATAATAACCTCGTCAGGAACATCCCCATGCAGTACCTGCACAACTTGTTCTAACCCTTCTTTGGCCCTTACGGCTACGTCACTGCGCTCTAAAATGCTGCAATCGGGAAAACGCTTCTGAAGGGCCCAAACCACCTTTTTTCGATGTTTTTCTGCGCCGGTGGACAGGAGTTGGCAAACTAACACCTTGTCATATTTATCTATAGTTATGCCCGGTAGGCCATCTGACTCTGACGCAATTAATCGATATCCCGTCAGTTTTTTCTTGGCGATTAACGGGGTTCGAATTGCTATGGCTTGGTCAAGACGGCGAAGGAAGAAGCCATTATCAACGATTTCTTGTTGATCAAATGTCCAAACTCTCGCTTGAATTTGAGATTTAGGGGACCAGGCAGCTTTGGCTAGAAACTTGCCTTCTGAACTTAATACATCTACCGTATCTCCCGATCTAATCGTTCCTTTAAACTCTTTGATTGCGCTGGCAAATATCCATGGATGTTTACGTAAAAGCGACTTTTCTCGACCGGGGTGTAAGATTAGCGATGCAGACATAGATTCGTCTCAAACTGAATTTCGCGAGAGTTTACCGGAGCTAAGGCAATTTGGCGAATAAAACCCAGTCTTAATAAAGGATAAGTGATGAAGTACGTTGATTTTGTGGAAGGCGATTGTCCAGCAAAAATGTCAATTTCAGACTGCGAAATGCCGACTCTAGGTGAAGGTCAGGTATTAGTAAAAGTTAAAGCATTCGGTGTGAACCGCGCTGATACACTGCAAAGACAAGGAAAATACCCAGCTCCAAATGGAGAAAGTCCAATTTTGGGGTTAGAAATGTCAGGCGAAATATGTGAAGTGGGTAATAAGGTAACTGCTTGGAATCTTGGTGACCGCGTTTTTGGATTGGTTGCTGGTGGCGGATATGCGGAATATGTGGCGGTGAATAGCGAACATTTGCTGCCAGTACTGGCCAGGGTAGATATTTTAGAAGCTGCTGGTATTGCCGAAGTATTTCTAACAGCATACCAGAGTCTGGTGTTGATAGGAGATTTGCAGCCCAATAGCCATGTTCTCATTCATGCTGGCGCAAGCGGAGTAGGCTTGGCTGCAATTCAACTGGCTAAATCTATGAATTGCGCAGTGGCTGTTACTTCGTCATCAGTTGAAAAACTCGATGCGTGCAGAAAGTCAGGTGCTGATTTCCTAATAAATTATCATCAACATGACTTTTGTGAGGAAATCAAAAATCGCTTTGACAAAATTGACTTGATAGTCGATTTTGTTGGTGCTGATTATCTGAATCGCAACCTTAAAGTGTTGAATATTGATGGCTGTATCGTTTATTTAGCCATGCTGGGAGGCCGATATGCTGATAAATTAGACATGGCACTATTGTTAGCCAAGCGCGCTAGAATTATGGGGTCGACACTCAGAAATCGTTCAGACGCGTACAAAGCAGATTTAATCAGTCGATTTACTCAGCAATGCCTAAGTTTATTCGATTCATCAGAGTTGAAAGCCAATATTGATACTCTTTACCCTGTTCAGGAAATCGCTATCGCCCACGAACGTATAGAGGCAAATGACACTCAGGGGAAACTTATCGGTTATTGGTAGCCTTTGAGTTACAGGTTTTAGTGTCTAACTAAAACCTTTATCAACGATTAAATTGCTTCCTTCAGCTGCGTTTCTGGCAAGGTCATCACATCGTTCATTTTCAGGATGTCCTGAATGCCCTTTAACCCAGTGCCATTGAATATCATGCTTTTGCACTTGTTCGTCTAATTTTTTCCACAAGTCTGCATTTTTGACCGGTTTTTTATCCGATGTTTTCCAACCGTTTCTTTTCCAATTTTTAATCCATTGATTAATGCCGTTTTTCACGTATTGGCTATCCGTGGTCAATTCAATTTTGCATTTTTCTGTCAGTATGGCCAATGCTTCAATTGCCGCAAGCAATTCCATTCTATTATTTGTAGTATGGGTAAAACCTTGGCTGATTTCTTTGCGATGTTGATTAAATAAAATAACTGCACCGTAACCACCGGGGCCGGGATTACCTAAACAGGAACCGTCAGTAAAAATTTCTACATGTTTCATTATTAGTGTTCGTATTTTTTGGAATGAGCGCAGTATAATGAACCTGAAACAATAATGACATCAGGAAAGTAATAATGCGGCAAATTGTGTTAGATACTGAAACCACAGGTATTGATCCAAAACAAGGACATCGAATCATTGAGATTGGGTGTGTAGAAATGATCAACCGAAGGCTCACCGGTAATCATTATCACGTCTATATTAACCCTGATCGCGAAGTCGAATACGAGGCGATACAGGTTCATGGTATTACCAATGAGTTTTTAGCCGACAAACCAAAGTTTCGTGATGTGTTTGATGGTTTTGTTAACTTTATCAAAGGGGCTCAGTTGGTAATACATAATGCACCTTTTGATACAGGCTTTATGGATCACGAATTTCGCTTGCTAAGAACGCCTGAACCGGTTGTAACCTCAAAAATCTGTACCGTCTTGGATACCTTGGTATTAGCAAGAGACATGCATCCTGGGCAAAAGAACAATTTGGATGCGTTGTGTCGTAGGTATGGTATCGACAACTCTCATCGTGAATTACACGGCGCCTTGCTAGATGCTGAAATACTCGCCGACGTCTATTTATTGATGACGGGTGGGCAAACAGACCTAAATTTATCGGGAAAAAGTGCGACAGACAAGAATGCAGGTCACACTGAATCGGTTAAACGTCTAGACTCAGATAGAAAACCATTAAAGGTAATTAAAGCTTCAGCCGATGAAATAGCACAACATGAAAATCGTTTGCGTTTAATTGAGGAAAGCAGTGGCTCTTGCATTTGGAATCAGTAGAAGATGTATAGTCATTATCTTACTGAGCGTCAGCTTGATATGGCTGTCGTCTTTAAATAGGGTAATTGCACAGCAATCACCCGAAATAGTCACTGACAATCAGCCTACATCACCCCTAAGAGAGCTGGGTGATGAGTTCCACAACAGCATAAAACTACTCCAGAATCGTTTCAGAATCGATTATGAAGTAGATGAAATCACTATGGTATTTTTCAGAAAATACGGTTCTTCACCTATTGTTCTGGTTAAACCTGATGGTTCTAAAATATTCCAAGTGCAAGCTGATGGAGAAAACGTTTTTTGGTATGACTCTGCAACCTATGATTTAATCAATATAAAGAATCCAACCCCGGGCCCTTGGCAAGCAGTGGGGCAGATTCTGCCAGATAGTCGAGTCATGGTTGTGAGTGATTTAAAATTAGTTGCTGACAAGTTACCTGACATTATCTTTTCAGGAGAGATTTTAAAACAAACTGCGCGTCTGTCGAATAATGGTGAACCAATCAATAGTGCAGAGTTCAGAGATGTGGTTTCTCTGGATATCAAACTGGTCAGTACAAACAACCCTGATAACAATAACTTTGGTGCGGAAGATCAAACCATAGCTACTTTTAAGGACGATGGAAGAGGCATGGATGAAACGCCCCTTGATGGTGTTTTTACCGGCCAATTCAATTTAGCCGTTGCCCATGGAGAATGGACTCCGGTGTTCTTGGTCAGCACACCTATGTTGACAAGAGAACAGGTGGATTCACCGCTGATGCTTTACCCAAATCCCATCGAAATTAGTATGGAAGAAGACGGTGGTGGAGAGGGATATCACAAATTAACTATATCCTCGAATAGTGAACATGTAGATTTGAGTTCGTTACTAATTGACGGAAAAGTGCGGTTCCCAAATGGTGACGTACAGAATTTTTCGTTAACCGAATCATCTCCTAACCCTAGAGAACACCTTATCGTTAATTACGAGGCAGGAGTGTATAGGATAAAAATTACCGCGTTTGGAAACACGGTGAAAGGACGGGATTTTATACTCGATGTACCCGAATATACGTTCTTGGTTGAAGAGGTTGCGCCGGTAGCAGTGGAAAACGTATCTGAGCAACCAGACATGGCTGAAGGTGGAGAAGTTGAAGCTAACACTTTGGCCGAAAAATCACCTCTAGAAAGCGCTGAAAACCAAGAACAGGAGATGCCTTCCAGTACACTAATCAGCTTAATTCTTGGTATTAATTTACTGATTTTGTTGATAGGAGGGTTAGCTATTTGGCTATACACTCGGCCAAGCAAAGCGGCAAAACCATCTTGGCTGTCTAAGTTTAAAGCGCTTTTTACAAAAAAAAGAGACTTACCAGTTGAATCCACCCCCGCTGTGCATACTGAAAGTGGCATCATCGATTTATCTTTGCCAAAAGAAATAAAGTAACAACAAATATCCGATAACAAGGCCTCCACAAATGCATATTTGTTCAAATATAAATCAAACAAGCTGGTTCTTTTCAAATCTCGATAAAAAGCAGTAAAAACAAGTTGACTCAATCTAGGTGAACACTTATCATCTGCGCCGCAGTTGGCAAGGGCTTCAGCCCAATTTATAGTTAACTGTTTGATAACGCTAAAGATTGCGGAGTGGTAGTTCAGTTGGTTAGAATACCGGCCTGTCACGCCGGGGGTCGCGGGTTCGAGTCCCGTCCACTCCG
>CANNDC010000009.1 GCA_947503265.1 uncultured Alteromonadaceae bacterium | reverse complement strand
AAGCCAAGCCAAGCCAAGCCAAGCCAAGCCAAGCCAAGCCAAGCCAAGCCAAGCCAAGCCAAGCCAAGCCAAGCCAAGCCAAGCCAAGCCAAGCCAAGCCAAGCCAAGCCAAGCCAAATGAGTTGGAGGAATTACTGATAGTTGGTGTGGATTAGATCGAAGGTCGTAAAATCTTATCCATTATCCAATTTGTATGAGCAGCTGAGTCAGCCATACTTGGATGTGCAGATTCGCCTGCAATATGTTTGGCCATCGCGCGTACAAGAGGGCCTTGAATGGGTGTTGGTTTCGGCATTTCACATACTTGCGTGCCTGATGTATTGACGAGCTTGGCCGGTATTTCAGTAAAAATACCGAAAGAAATGCTGCCTTGTGAACCTGATATTTCAACTTTATCTTGTCGTTCCGAGCAAGCGAAGTTCCAAGCGCCCGTGCCAGTTACGCCAGATTCAAAAAACAGGTTAGCAGTAATCGCATCGTAAGCACTGTACAAACCCTGTTGATTGGTGGCAAACCCCTTGGCATCTGCCACATCACCTAACAAAAACGTCATGACATTCAAACCGTGACTAGCAAGATCATCAAAATAACCACCGGGTGCGATTTTTGAGTCAGTACGCCAATTGTATTTTCCACTTAAATCCAGTTCCGATGGTGTTCTGAAGTATTGCCAGTCAACATGCCTGACCTTGCCAATAAGATTTTGTTCTAGCCACTGTTTTATCTGCACGAAGCCCGGCAGACAACGTCGATAGTAAGCAACAAATAAGGGAAGATCTGCCTGTTCAAACGCAGAAAGCATTTGCGCGCATTCTGCGTAATTTACAGCCATTGGTTTTTCTACACAGCACATTTTTCCCGCTTCAGCCACCATTAAAGCAAGTTCCAAATGACTGTCTGGAGGTGTTGCTATGTAAACTGCGTCAATGTCTTTATCATTGATTAGGTCTTGGGCGTTAGTGTAGTGTTTCGGAATATTTCGTTGTTCGGCATAGGCTTGGGCTTTGCCTGGAGTTCTTGCACAAACTGCAGTGAGTTCAAAATGTTCTGTTTGTTGATAAGCCGGAGCGCTTTTTGAATCGGTAACGCTTCCACAGCCTAGCATTCCCCATCGTGTTGCCACTGACTATTCCTCAGTTACCCAATCCATCTGAAATCCAGCGCGACGTTTCTTATCAAGTAACTCTTCAATCAGAGGTGATAGGATTAGTTCCATGGCTAATCCCATTTTTCCACCTGGCACAACCAAGGTGTTGATGCGCGACATAAATGCCCCATCAATCATTTGTAACAAATAGGGGAAGTTGACTGTTTTCATCTCGCGGCGAAAACGCACTACCACAAAACTCTCGTCTTGTGACGGGATTTCACGGGCACTGAATGGGTTTGAAGTATCCACAGTAGGTACGCGTTGGAAATTAACATGGGTATTGGAAAACTGTGGCGTGATGTACTGAAAATAATCGTCCAAGCTGCGTACTATGCTGCTCATCACCGCTTCGCGTGTATGGCCTCTATCTGTGGTGTCACGGATGATTTTTTGAATCCACTCCAGATTAACGATGGGAACCATGCCAACCAATAGGTCAACATGCTTTGCTACGTCTGCTTCCGGTGTGGTTACACCGCCATGTAAACCCTCATAGAATAATAAATCGGTGTTTTCTGGTAAATCCTGCCAAGGAGTGAAAGTCCCCGGCATTTGATTGAAAGGAACGGCTTCATCAAAGGTGTGTAAATACTGTCTATGCTGACCACGTCCCATTTCCCCATATTCGGAAAACAGCTTTTCAAGCATCACGAAATCGTTAGCTTTGGGTCCAAAGTAACTGATATGTCTACCTTGTTCTTGTGCTTTACGTATTTCCAATTCCATTTCTGGTCGAGTGAAACGGTGGAAGCTATCTCCTGCAACAGAAGCCGCGTTCACGCTAAGGTTCCGGAAGATGTGCCGGATTGCATTTGTCGTCGTTGTCGTGCCAGCCCCAGAAGAACCGGTAATCGCAATTATTGGGTGTTTTACAGACATATCTTGTGATTTGTATCGAATAGGCAGTTAGTTATAAGCAAGGGGATAGCATTGGTCAAGCTATTTTGTTCGTGAACGGCCCCATACCGATAGCATTAATTCCACTAAAAACGCGGTATTTAGTCCAAAAACAATGAGTCCATTTACCGCGCTTAATGCGCCAAATATACGCCAATTTTGATCGAGTAAAACGTCACCATAGCCAAGTGTAGTGAACGATGCGATAGCGAAATAAAGGGCTTCTTCCAAGTCTTTGAATTCGCCGGTCATAAGAAAAGAGATTGCCCAAATCCAAGTGTTAATAGTAATACCCAATACGAGCCAAAGCACAGATGCACTGACCACGAATATTTGCTGCACCGTCGAATAATCTTTACGTATATGCTTTCTTACATATCCATAAAATCTATTTAGCGTACCTAAAATGATGACTTGAACAGCAATGGTCAGAATGATTATCAGTGATCCGAGCAATAATTGACTGAGCATCTATTTCTTGCCTTTGACAAAGGTTGAAATATACAAAGCTTCGACTTTCTCCCGAGCCCATGGCGTCTTGCGTAAAAAAGTCAGGCTAGATTTAATGCTAGGATCATGGGTAAAACAACGGATGTTAATGCGCCATCCTAAGCCATCAAATCCGTATTCACTCTCTAATTGTTCAACCATCATTTTTAACGTGATACCGTGCAGCGGATCTTTGTTTTGATGCTCAGTGTTTACCATTTTATTGCTCGCGTTTAATCGCTCTGTACGCAATATCATTTCGATAAAACATGTCTTTCCAACAAATCGTTTTGGCCAACGCATAGGCTTGTTGTTGTGCTTCAGTCACAGAGTTGCCCAGTGCTGTTGCACACAAAACACGTCCGCCATTTGTGGTTACTTTTCCATCAAGTAACTTAGTACCAGCATGGAAAATTTTGCCTTCGATTTTATCAGCTTCTTGTAAGCCTAGTATTTCGTCACCCTTTGCGTAACTTCCCGGGTAACCCCCTGCCGCAAGCACTACGCCAACTGCAGCTCTTGAATCAAATTCAATGCTAGTTTTGTTCAAGTTACCATCAATTGCAGCTAAACAAAGTTCGACTATGTCAGACTTCAGCCTAAGCATGATGGGTTGGGTTTCAGGATCGCCAAAACGACAATTGTACTCAATGACTTTAGGAGAACCGTCAGCCATGATCATCAAGCCCGCGTACAAGAAACCGGTGTAGGGATTGCCTTCAGATGCCATGCCCTCGACTGTCGGCAGAATCACTTCTTGCATAACGCGATCATGTATTTCTGGTGTTACCACAGGTGCTGGAGAATAGGCACCCATACCGCCCGTATTTAAGCCGGTATCGCCGTCGCCAACCCGTTTATGATCTTGGCTAGTGGCAAAAGGCAAAACGTTCTTGCCGTCGACCATGACGATAAAGCTAGCTTCTTCACCATCCAAAAATTCTTCGATAACCACGCGACTGCCTGCTTCACCAAACGCGTTGCCCGCCAACATATCGCGAATAGCTGCTTCCGCTTCTGCTTCGGTCATGGCGACTATCACACCTTTTCCAGCAGCTAAGCCATCAGCTTTGATAACTATTGGGGCACCTTTTTCTTTGAGGTAGGCTAGCGCAGCTTCAATTTCAGTGAAGTTTTCATAGTCTCCAGTGGGTATCGTGTGGCGAGCTAGAAAGTCTTTGGTAAACGCTTTAGAACCTTCCAGTTGCGCAGCACCCTGAGTTGGGCCGAATATTTTTAGACCTTCGGCCTGGAATGCGTCAACAACTCCGAGTACCAAAGGCACTTCCGGGCCTACTATCGTCAGGTCTATATTTTCTTGCTTAGCAAACGCCAATAAACCTGCTATATCTTCAGCACCTACATCGATATTTTTTAATTTGTTTTCAGTCGTTGTTCCAGCATTTCCCGGTGCAACATATACAATTTCTACAGAGGGTGATTGGGCTGCTTTAAAAGCAAGTGCATGTTCGCGACCGCCGCCGCCGATAACGAGTATTTTCATTGACATAGTAATTTCTAGAAGATGTTGAAAGCTGATAAAAGTTGCGCGGTATTGTATACGATAAGAGCAGCAATTGCGTGTGATTATTACTGATAGATTATTTGTTTTTGCGTCAATCTACGTGGAATTAAGATTTATTCTTGTTGGGGCTAATTTAACAAGCGCTTTGAATTGGATGTTATTTTGAATTTCCCGCAAGCTACACCTTCTGAATCACAATAAGTTTCGACAGCAACAGCAAAGAAGCCGGTAAATTTCGTCAAAATAAGTTGAATAAGCTAACTGTTTGAAGACTTCACCTCTTTATTGTCTGATGTAGATCTGTGGTTAATAACCATACCGATAACGATAATTGGCAAAGCAATGGCCAATCCAACTGACAAGACCCCTTTTAGTACGGGTTGTAAAAACTGCCTTTTCATATTTTTTCCCTATTTTTGCAAGTATGAACGACTTTTCAACGTTCTAATTCGACTTAAGTTTTGTAAGTATTACGCAAATTTAGGGCCATAAATAAATATAATAAAATCAACAAGATAAATTTTATTAATGATAAGGTTGCTGAGTAAACCACGAAAAAGTAGTAGAAATGACCAATATAAATGTGTGAATTGCTTATGAGTCAATTTCCCAATAAGGGGTTCCGCCAAATCGTTCCGCGAGGAAGTCAATAAAACTGCGAACTCTAGCAGAAAGAAAGCGGGTCTGAGGATAGACAGCATATAACCCAATGTTTGACCATTGATAGTCTCTCAACACCGGAGTAAGGCGTCCGTTCTTGATATCATCATGTATTATAAATGTGGGAAGGCACACCATACCCAAGCTCGCTATAGCGGAATCCCGCATGATACTGCCATTATTAGATCTCATCTTGGGAGATACTTTAACACGCTCAATTTTCCCATTTTTATCGACGCATTCCCATTTGTGTGCATGTTTTAGATTCGCATAAACTAAAGCTGGGATAGCATTCAGATCCTTTGGTTCGTTGAAGGGGCCATGTTGTCTTAGAAATCGTTCAGAGCAGCACACCAGACTAGAGATATCAGCCAGCTTGCGAGCCATTAAGGTAGAATCCTGCAATTGGCCAATTCGGATAGCAAGGTCAAACCCACCAGCTAGAATATCCACCCGTTGATCAGACATATCTATTTCTATCGTGACCTTGGGGTGTAATTGCATAAACTCAGTAATTGCGGGTGATAGATGACCGACGCCAAAACTCAGTGGCGCGGCTATTTTGATGTTACCGGTGAGTTCACCTGCGGAATCACTCACTTGATTTTGTGCTTCTTGCAAGTCTTCCAGAATGCGTTTGCAGCTCAAATAAAATCGGTTTCCTTCTTCGGTCACAGTCATTGACCTTGTGGTTCGCTGAACCAATTGAACGCCCAATCGGGTTTCCAGTTCTTTCATTCGCCGGCTGATAGCCGAAATGGCTAGCCCCATTTTATCTGCCGCTTTGGTAGAAGATTGGGCTTCAACCAAATTCACAAACACGCGGATTTCATCTAGTTCACTCATCTTATATTTCTAATAAACAGAATAATGTTTTAATTATTTAGGTATTTTTCTTATTGGTGTCAAGCTTTATAGTGAACTTACACGTTAAAAGAAGAAACCAATGACAGGAGATTCAATCATGAATCAACAAATATTAAGAATTGATGCCAGTATGCGAGTCAAAGACTCTACTAGCCGCATGCTTGCCGACAAACTAGTCGCCAAATTAACCCCTAATACTCAGAGCAATGTGCTCTATCGAGACTTAGCCGATGGTATCCCTTTTGTAAATGAAGAGTGGATAAACGCCAACTTTACAGACCCGTCGCTGCGATCCGATGAGCAGAAACGCGTACTAGCCGTATCAGATGAGTTAGTTTCTGAGGTAAAAGGTGCGGATACTTTGGTCATTGCGACCCCTATATATAACTTTGGTGTGCCAGCAGCCTTCAAAGCTTGGATAGATATGATAGCCAGAGCCCGAGAAACGTTTAAATATACCGAGCATGGCCCCAAAGGATTGCTTGATGGTAAAAAAGCCTATGTCATTATCACCTCGGGTGGCACCCAGTTAGGTTCAGATATCGACTTCGTTTCCATGTGGATGAAACATGTACTTAGCTTTATTGGTATTGACGATGTGACTTTTATCGATAGCAGTGGCTTAATGAAAGGAGAAGAAGAAACGATTGAAAGAGCTCACTCAGAAATTGCTGCAGTGGCTTAACAAGTTAATGGTCTGTTGTTAATGTTCCATTATCTAATCTTTAAATCGGGTAAAAGACGTTTAATCTGCTTTGCTAAGAGTTGCGTGTTTGGATGGTGCCCATCAGTTATTGAGTGATCGGCATCATTGAATATAAGCATGGATCACATTGAACAAAACACCCTAAATTAGGGTGTTTTTATTGTCACTTCTTCGGTTTTAAAGGCTATTTCTTTACCAAGTCATTTCACCTTTACTCACTTTCGCACCAATAGATAAAGCAATTGCTAGTCCTGCATTGGGAAACTTGCGACTCATAATTTTGATTAATTCCTCTGAATTTTTCGTTTTCGCAAGTGCATTTTCATATTCTTCCAGATATCGCAGTGAATATTTAATTGATGCTGCAGTCTCATGAGTGGATGATATGCCGTGACCCGCTACAACCATTTCGGGGTTGAATTTCAACATCTCGTTTAAGATTTCAAACCACTGTTGTCGCTTCTCTTTGCTGACGCTATCTGCCATCCACAGGTGCAAATTACTGAATACTGGAATTCCGCCGAGGATAGCTTTGATTTCTGGTATCCACACATATGTTCTTTCTGGATGCGAGTCTATGCCAACTATTTTTAATGTATGCCCATCAACTGTAAAACTGTCACTTTGAATCACTTCTGGGTAAACGATGTTAGTTGGACCATTTGCACCTAATTTTGGCCCCCAAACCTTCAGTTTTTTATCTACAGTGGCTTTAATATGCTTCAATGTTGCGGCTGTGGAGTAGACTCTTGCGTCTGGAAAAGCCTGAGTGATGACCTCTATTCCAAAGTAAAAATCTGGGTCCCCATGACTAATGTATATGGTAGTCAACTTTTTACCACTGCGCAGAATCTTGGCTACTAAATTATGAGCATCAGCTAGAGTAAACTGTGCATCAATCAGCGCAGCTTCCGTGTTCCCTGTTACCAAAGTCGATGCGACATGAAAGCTATTGCTATCAGCCCGGTAGACATCAATTGACAATGGTGCTTCGGTTGCTGTTGACGACTTTACCCAAATCAAAGAACTCACAACTAAAATGGTTGCAATTTTGTAAATTAATTTCATGCGTTTATCTTCCTATTTAAAATTAGGGTGTCGAGTGCTGTGGCTGCCAAGAATAAATTGTATTAGGCAGATTTAACTCAACTTGAATTTGATATCAGATAGATTACATTGCATGAATCAAACAAAAAACGCGGTTTTAGTAAAAATATAATTGCATAAATCGAACATATGAGTAGCAAAAAATGGATCGGATGACAGCGTCAAAGGTGTTTATAACGATAGTAGAATGCGGAAGTATGGTGAAAGCATCTGAATCTTTAGATATGTCACGCTCCATGGTTACCCGCTATCTAGCAGCAATGGAAGATTGGGCAAAGGCGAGATTGTTACATCGTTCAACGAGAAAACTAACCCTTACTCATGCTGGTAGTGAAGTTCTTGAGCTCTGTTACAAACTACAGGAAGTAGAACAAAAAGTCGTCATTGCTTCTGAATTAGAAAATGAAACGCCTGTTGGACATTTAAGGATCGCGTCATCACAATTCTTTGGTGAGAACGTTTTAGCAGCATTTGTGGCGAAGTTTCTGTCAACCTACCCTAACGTATCAATCGATATGCAGATCGCGAATCAATCAGTCGATTTAATCGGGGAAAGAGTAGATTTAGCAATCAGAATCACAAACGGTCTAGACCCGAATATAATTGCCAAGAAATTTTGTCAATTACATTCAATCCTGTGTTGCTCAAGGTCATATTTAGATAGCATACTAAATCCGCTCAAAGAGTTAGAAAACCTCAAACAACTTAACTGCTTAAACTACTCATACTTTGGAAACGAAATTTGGAGCTTTCATCATCAAGGCGAACAAAAATCTATGGCTATCACGGGTAACTTTACGGCAAATGATCCTGCTGTGTTGTTGCAGGCTAGTTTAAAGGGAGTGGGCATAGCTATGTTACCAAAGCACCTTGCCACACCTTATATAAAGAATGGTCAACTTATACAAGTATTGGAACATTTCACACCACAAACTTTGGGCGTGTATGGTATCTATAAATCACGCGAATACATGACGAAAGCACTAAGGGTATTCATCGACGAATTGGCCGTTTACTTAGCCAGATTTGATTTATAATCTATTTCAACAACTGTGTGAACGCCTTGATATCAGCCTGAATATCAAGACATTCACCCCTATTCAAACGGTATCATTTAAACCTGTCTGTAGGTATCTTTTCTCAGGTTAAGTAGCTTAGCTTGAGAAATGGACGGATTAGTTTCCAGGTTGAATTAGTGTCTAAAATGTCTCATCCCAGTAAATACCATTGCGATACCTGCTTCGTCCGCCGCTTCAATCACCTCGTCGTCGCGCATTGAGCCGCCTGGCTGAATGACAGCTGTGATGCCAGCTTGTGCCGCTGCGTCAATACCATCACGGAAAGGGAAAAATGCATCCGATGCCATCACAGATCCTTTCACTTCAAGGTTTTCATCAGCTGCTTTAATACCGGCAATTTTTGCTGAATAAACACGGCTCATTTGCCCTGCACCAACACCAATGGTCATGCTGTCTTTACAATATACAATGGCGTTAGACTTGACGTACTTGGCCACTTTCCAAGTGAACATTAGGTCAGATAATTCCTGTTCAGTAGGCTGGCGTTTGGTCACTACCTTCAAGTCTTCTTTTTCTACCATGCCAAAATCACGCTCTTGCACTAACAAGCCGCCGTTGACACGTTTGAAATCATAACCATCGGTTAATTGACCTTGCCATTCTCCACATTCAAGTAAACGCACGTTTTGTTTTGCACTTACCGCCTTTGCGGCCTCTTCGCTTATGGTTGGCGCGATAATCACTTCGACAAATTGACGATCTATAATGGCTTGTGCCGTTTTAGCATCTAATTCGCGGTTGAAAGCAATAATGCCGCCAAAAGCAGAAGTTGGGTCTGTCTTGTGCGCACGATCATAGGCTTCAAATAAGTCTGAACCTAGCGCTACACCGCATGGGTTAGCATGTTTAACAATAACGCATGCGGGTTGATCAAATTCTTTTACACACTCAAGAGCAGAATCTGTATCCGCAATGTTATTGAACGAAAGCGCTTTGCCTTGCAACTGTTTAGCAGTGGCAACAGACGCTTCTTGAATTTGGTTTTCTACATAAAAAGCAGCAGATTGATGACTGTTTTCGCCATAACGCAATTCTTGCTTTTTGCTCATTTGTACATTGTAAGTACGTGGAAATTCACTTTCACTAGAATCGAGTCTGGCACCAAAATAATTGGCAATCATGCCATCATATTCAGCCGTATGTTCAAAGGCGGCAATGGCTAAATCAAAGCGAGTTTTAAGCGTCACTGCACCTTGATTGCTTTCCATTTCACTTATAACACGGTCATAGTCTTTAGCATTTACGACTATTGTCACATCTTTGTGATTCTTAGCGGCTGCGCGAACCATAGTGGGGCCGCCAATATCAATATTTTCGATGGCGTCTTCTAAGCTGCACTCTTCATTGGACACAGTGGCTGCAAAGGGGTAAAGGTTTACCACAACTAAATCAATCGGACTAATGTTGTTTTCCTGCATCACTTGCTCATCTGTACCGCGGCGGGCCAATATGCCACCATGCACTTTTGGATGTAGAGTTTTAACCCTACCGTCCATAATTTCAGGGTGACCGGTGTAATCAGAAACTTCTGTCACGCTAAGACCTTCACTGGCCAGCAATTTTGCAGTTCCACCAGTTGAAAGGAGTTCGATATTTCGTTCAGCAAGCTTTTTAGCAAACTCAACGATACCGGTTTTGTCTGAAACACTAAGGAGTGCGCGACGAATGGGTTGTGAAGATGTCATTTAAGTACTCGTATAAATATGTGTTATTTGAAAACAGAGAAGAAAGAGAATATAAAAGTTGACCAAACGGTCAGGTCAGGTAAAACGAAAAGAGCACCATCAGGTGCTCTTTTTAATACGTATGGTGAACAATTAGTTCATTCCGTATTGCTTTAGCTTCTTGCGCAAAGTGCCACGGTTGATTCCCATCATAATGGCAGCACGGGTTTGATTACCGCGTGTAAAAGTCATTATTTCTTCTAGTAGAGGCGCTTCTACCTCTGCTAAAACTAATTCATAGACATTTTCAACATCAGTGTTGTCTAGCTGCTTAAGATACTTGTTTACAGCTTGTTTTACAGAGTCTCTCAATGGCTTTTGAGCCTGAGTTTGAGAAGGCGTAGTCACCGTAGTGGTGAAAGGAGAAGTCACGTTTTGATCGAACATATGAAAATCGTTCTCTTTTAAAAGGGTTATAATAATCTATGCAGCTGGTGTCATTGACAATGTCAAATCCGAACCAACCAATTTCTCAAAATACGTATTTAATGTATCTAGTTGCTCATTGGCATCTTCGATGGCATTAAACTTGGCTCGAAATACGCGTTCCTTGTCGTGATTCGATATATACCATCCCACATGTTTGCGGGCGATTCTGGCTCCCATAAATTCACCATAAAATTGATGAACATTACTGACGTGCTCTAACATTACTTGTCGCACTTCAGCTAAATCCGGTGCGGGTAGCATCTCACCGGTTTGCAGATAGTGTAATATTTCGCGAAAAATCCAAGGGTTACCTTGAGCACCGCGACCTATCATTAACGCATCTGCATTTGTAAACTTTAAAACTTGTTCAGCTTTGACCGGGCAAGTTATGTCACCGTTAGCAACAACCGGAATAGCAACTGATTGCTTAATTTCTGCAATTGTGTTGTATTCAGCTTCGCCTTTATACATACATGCTCGCGTGCGGCCATGCACTGCAAGAGATTGGATGCCGCAATCTTCAGCAATTTTAGCAATTGCTACTCCATTGCGATTGTCTGTATTCCATCCTGTACGTATTTTGAGGGTGACAGGAACATCAACCGCTGATACAACCGCTCGCACGATATCTTTAACCAGTTTTGGATCTTGCAATAAAGCAGATCCAGCCAATTTCTTGTTCACCTTTTTAGCAGGACAACCCATATTGATATCAATAATTTGAGCGCCATTACCTACATTGAGCTTGGCGGCTTCTGCCATGAGCTGCGGGTCAGCACCAGCAATTTGAACTGAACGAATGCCAGTTTCGCCAGTGTGATCCATGCGCTGTCGAGATTTGTCTGTATTCCAAACCTTCGGGTTTGAAGAAAGCATTTCCGACACCACTAAACCAGCACCTAAACTCTTGCACATTTGTCTAAACGGTCGATCTGTCACACCTGCCATAGGCGCCAAAATCAGATTATTGTCTAGTTTATATTGACCAATCTGCATGGTAAGAGAGACCTTCGTAATTGAACAAAAATTGTCCGGCTAGCCAAAACGGCGGCTATATTACGGTTTTTTGACGAGTATTGAAAGGCTAATATTTAAACAATTGCCTACTTTATTTGCCTTTCAGGCCTTGACAGAGGAGAGAAAAGTTGCGTTCTAAGTAGTCTGACCTCCTAATGTGTAAAGTTTGTTAAACAGAAAAGCTGATTTTAATCAAAAATTGATGATTAAAAGTTAATTCTCCATTTATTCAAGCTACCAAGAGATGGTAGAATCGCGCGTTCCAGAAAATACTAACCCATCATAGTAAACAGTCTCAGGAGAAAGGTTTGTCTCAGTTCGGTACTAATTTTATGCCTCTTATGGCAGCGGCCACGTTTGAAAACAATCAGTGGAGTGAAACTAAAATGGTCACCTCTGAGAGCATTTCTATGCACCCTGGAGCACATGTCTTGCACTATTCTAGTACCTGTTTTGAGGGGCTAAAAGCGTTTCGCCATCAAGACGGCAGTGTGCATATTTTCCGCATGGACCAAAACGTAAAACGCTTTGCGCAAAGTAGCCAACTATTGAATTTGCCTGCCATCAATGAAGATCAGGTCAGTAAAATGATCATCGATATTGTTGCCAATTATGCGGATGAGATTAGTGCACCACCTAGCTCTATGTATATTCGACCTACTCATATTGGAACAGAAGCGTCTATCGGCAAAGCGGCCGCACCGACAGGTACTTCTCTGCTCTACGTATTACTCTCTCCCGTTGGAGATTACTTTAGTGGCGGAACTAAACCTTTGAGGCTTGCCATTGAAGACACAGGTATGCGTTGTGCTCCGCACATGGGTATGGTGAAAAGTGGTGGTAACTACGCCAGCGCATTAATGCCTATCATGCGCGCTAAAAAGGAACTAAAAGCTGATCAAATTCTGTTTTGCCCGAATGGCGATGTGCAGGAAACTGGGGCGGCAAACTTTATCATTATCGATGACAACGAACTCATTACCCGGGATTTAGATTCTACTTTTCTTCACGGCATAACTCGTCATTCCATTCTAACGTTAGCCAAAGACTTCGGAATGAAAGTCAGTGAGCGAAAAATTACTATTGATGAACTGTTAGAACGTGCAGCTAAACCAAATGTTGAAGCAGCACTTTGCGGTACGGCCGCTGTATTGACACCAGTCGGAACATATTTATACAAGGGTAAAGAATATCAAGTTGGTAGTGGTAGTGAAGGCCCGATAACCACCAAATTAAGGCAAGCATTGAACGATGTTCAATGGGGAAATGCAGAAGATAAACATGATTGGTTAGTGAAAGTTAACTAACAAAACAATTACCGTTTTCTGCCACTTACACGAGCCCACTCGCCTTCAACGGCATTGGGTTCCATGTCAAAATCTTGAGCGTATAAAGTGTTAATTTCGTCAGCCTGTGTGGCAAGTATGCCGGAAAGCACTAAGTACCCGCCCGTTACACAGTATTCGGTGATGACATTTCGCAGTTCACGTAGTGGACCAGCTAGAATATTCGCCAATACAATGTCGGCCTGCAAGTTAGGTTGATCTTTAGGTAAATAAACAGATATTTTATCTTCTACACCATTTCTACCCGCATTGTCTTTGCTAGCGAGTAACGCTTGAGGATCTATGTCTATCCCGTGCACATGTTTTGCACCTAATTTCAATGCTGCAATGCCCAAAATGCCTGATCCGCAACCAAAATCGACTACAGTTTTATTGCTCACTTCCAACCCGTCAAGCCATCGCAAACAAAGTGAGGTTGTAGGATGCGTTCCAGTACCAAATGCTAAACCTGGATCCAGCATGACATTGACTGCTGACGGGTCGGGTACATCCCGCCAACTTGGGCAAATCCACAACTTTTCACCAAATTGAATAGGATGAAAATTTTCCATCCATTCTCGTTCCCAATCTTTGTCTTCCAATTGGTCTAATTTGTGATTGAAGCCCTTACCTAACACCTTAGATTTTTCCAATTGACTGACTACACGGGCCATATCAAATTCTGCATCATACAATCCGATAACTTGCGTATCAGGCCAAAGCAACACCTCACCTGGCTTGGGCTCATACATAGGAGTATCTTTGGCATCCAAAAAAGTCACAGCTTGAGCACCATTGGCAGACAACATCTCGCCCACTTGCTCGGCATATTCCGCTTGGGTGTTAATTTTTAGTTGGATCCAAGGCATGTCAGTTTTCCGTTTACATATATTTAAGCTTGATTAACTATGGGCTGTTGATCTTTGCAGTATTCTTTTTGTTGTAATTAACAGCGTTTAGAACGAATCCTTCGGATAGTGTGTGTGCGGCATTTCTACTGCTTCAACACTCACTCATGTGAAACTACTTCAGCATATTCGTGCTTCTTTGTATAAAAACCGCAACTTTATAGTAATTGTATGCTAATTATTTGGGGGTGTTTGTTAAAAAAACACCCCTGCACGCTAGTTTTCAGGGCGAATAAACTGACGCACATCTTCAACCAGGGCTTTTAAAGAGGGTTCATGAATATACATCATGTGACCCGCCTCGTAATATTTCATCGTCACTCGGTTCAAATCGATACCGTGATGATTCATGGAATGTTCCGTGGCGAAAAAGGGGGTTGCTAGATCGTAGTAACCATTGGCGACAAACACACGAAAATCTTTGTTTTGACGCATTCCTTTTGAAATATATGGCGTCACATTCATGAACCCCTGACTTCTTGCTGAACTGCCATACAACCAATTCCAGTTTCTAAATACTTCACTGCTGAGTATGTGGTAGGGCTCGTCACGCTTTACATTAATATCAGCAGCAAAATATTGTTGTATTGCCGCTGTGTAGGCGCCGTCAATCGCATAAGATGATGGGTCGGCTTCAAAACGACTGGTGACGATATTAGCATCTTCCCCTAAATACCGGCTATCAAGTCTGCCCACTACTTTACCGCGATCTCTGAGCAACTCTTTCATGAACAAAAACTCGTTAATCCGCAGGTTAGTTTGCCTAATATATTGTTTTTTAAGACCGGTAAATTTATGTAGGTTATCGACCACAGCATTTACTTCCTGCTCAGACGCTAAGCTGCCTTTGAGAAGTACAGTCGCATATTGGTTGAGAGCAAAATCGCGAGTGGCTTCAACAAATTGCTCTAAATTTTCCCATTGCTGTTTATTTGGAATGGCATTGTGGTACCAAGCGGTAGCAGCGTATGTAGGCAGAAAAGTAATAAAAGGAACGTCATTGCCTTCTGTAAAATCCCCAGTTTGAAAATCAACTATGGAAGAAATGAGTAAAATACCATTTAGGTCAATGGAGCCCCAGCCTTCCTGTAATTCTTTGACCATAGCGCCGGCTCTTGTGGTCCCGTAACTTTCTCCGGCCAAGTATTTAGGTGAATTCCAACGGTTGTTTTGAGTAATGTACAAGCGAACGAATTCAGAAAGTAGTTGGGCATCTTCTTTTACCCCCCAAAACTCTTTGCCCTTATGTTCGCCTAGCGGTTTCGAATATCCAGTGCCAACGGGATCGATAAAGACCATGTCGGCAATATCTAAAATACTCAATGCATTATTGGATAAGGTATATGGAGCTGCACCAACGCGTTCTGCATCGCTTGGTAAGACTACGCGTTTAGGACCAAAAATACCCATGTGTAGCCAAACAGATGATGACCCTGGGCCACCATTGAAAATGAAAACCAAGGGGCGAGTGGCTGAATTTTTTACATCTGTACGTGTGTAAGCAATGTGAAAGATACTGGCCTTGGGCTTACCCTGTGGGTTTTTCAAATAACTGTCACCGGCGCTGACCTGATAACTGACACTCGTGCCATTGAACTTACCCTTGTGCTTAGTCACACTCATTTTAGGTTCAGGGATTTCGCTGTTCTCGGTTGCTTTGTTCTCTTGAGCGAAAGGTGTGCTGGAAAAGCAGAATAGCGCTAAAAAGACGAATGAAATTCTTAGTTGTTTCATTTTGAGTTCTCTTTGTTATTAAGATTTTTTATTTGAACTAGGGTCTGTTGACCTTAAAGTAGGATCACGATTTTGAAGGGTAACACAGAAAACTGGCGACAGCCCTAGCCGTCGCCAAATTGATAGCAAAGCAATGTTTAGCTTTTGTATTTAATCGAACAACCATAAGGTGCAGTTAATTTCTTATCAACTTGTTGGCCTGCCATTAATGAGATCATGCCCAAGTCGACGTAATTGTCTGCCCTTGCAATATCGGCAGGATTAGCTGATTTAATGCTGTCGATAGCTCCTGCATAGCGAAGCATTCCTTGAGGATCGATTATGTACATATGAGGCGTGGTTTTTGCACTGTACATTTTGCCTACATCGCCTTCAGGATCAAAAAGCACGTGGGTAGGAGATGCTTCTCTCTCTTCGGTCAAAGCCATGGATTCTTCTGCGGTTACATATCCCTGTTTACCCGGTGCTGAGGAAATCACCGACAACCAAACAACATCTTGACCAGTATACTCCTCTTGTAACTTCTGCATGTTGTCGCTGCCATAATGTTTTTGTACATAGGGACACAAATGATTCGTCCACTCTAGGATTACGTATTTACCTTTATGATCAGATAAAGTGACGGTTTCCCCTTTTTCGTTGACCAGACTAAAATCTGGGGCAGGTTTGTCTACCTCGATTTTGGCATGAGTTGCAAACACACTTAGCATGCAAAATAGGGCTATAAATAACGTCTTAAATTTCATTTTGAATCTCTCCCAAAGCTTTTTCGATTGCGTTGATTACGATTTCAGTTGTCAGTATTTGTGGTAATACTTGGTAACCACTTTCGCCACTGTAAACAACATAAAGTGGCACGCCTGCGCGCTGATATATTTGGAGATAGTCAAGAATCTCCTGATTTTTGTTGGTCCAGTCACCAACCAGATAATGTACATCTGATTTGGATAATACGTTGTCTAGTTCAGAAGAGTTCAATGCAACTTGTTCGTTCACTTTGCAGGTAATACACCAATCTGCAGTCATATTGACAAATACCACATTATTTCCCGCTTTGAGCTCGGCTAACTTACCTTTGCTAAAAGTTTGCCCTGCACCAGTATTGTTCGTTTGACTCACGCCAGCACTTTGCTGATTTTGATCAAAAATAGGAATGGCAATTGCTGCTACAAGAAGCGCTAAACTTAGGGTCACTGGAATCGTTTTGACGACTTTGCTAAGTAGCCATATAGCAAGACTAAATATCAATAGACCTGTGAGTAAAAGCAACTGTGCTAAAGAGCCTAACTGGCTTTGATACACCCACACTAACCAAATGACGGTTCCTAGCATGGGAAAAGCAAAAAACTGCCTAAATGTCACCATCCAAGGGCCAGGTTTTGGGATTTTTCGGGTTAATTTGGGTAGCCAGAATAGCAGTGTCATTGGCAAGGCAAATCCAAGGGCTAGACTGGTGAATAGCACAATGGTAATTATAGGTTCGCTCACCAAGGCAACCCCTAGTGCCGCAGCCATGAAGGGCGCTGTGCACGGGGATGCAACAATAACTGCTAGTACTCCAGTTGCAAATTGACTAGTAAAACCATCGCCTTTAATGAACCCTTGCCCTAAGCCAGCTAACTTTTCGCCTGCGGGCGCGATATCAAACAAGGTTAACGCGATATAAACAAACAAATAGCTCAAGACCGCAATCACCCAAGGTGACTGCATGTGAAACCCCCAGCCAACAGCATCACCACTGAATTTTAACGCGATAATTAGCACTGCAAACAGATTAAAACTCAATATTACTCCTACTGCATAAGCCAGTTTGGTCATAATCGGTTGCTGTGTGTTTTGCAGACTAAGCGCTTTAATAGATAAAACAGGCAAAACACAGGGCATAAGATTGAGAATAAGGCCACCAGCAAATGCCATCAACATGACTATTATTAAGGGCTTAGAAGTAGAATTTTCTGCTCCAGAATTCAATTCACTAGTAAGATAGAAACCTTGTTTTCCATTGGACAACAAAAACTGTATTCCAGACTTATGTAGTTCTGAAGCGGGGGCAAAGTAATCAGATTTTTTTAATACCAAAGACAAGCCATCTTCGTTTTCAACGCTCTCTTGTTCAGCATTGTGTTGAATGGTCGCGCTGTCAAAAGGAAAGAGTTGCCAGTCACCTTTTGCTGGTGGCGTGATAGCAACGATAATATGTTGCTCTGTGAATTCGTGTTTAGCAGATAACAATTGTTTGGAGGGGAGTCGCTCACGTGTTTTCTCAAACAATGAATGATATTCGCTTTTTTCGGGACTCTCACCTAATGCAATTTGCTTTTTTAGAGTCGCCCATCCTGGAATGCAGTCTTCTTTGCAAACCAACCAAGATAAATCTACTTGAATTTCTAAACTTTTATTATTGGCAAAAAAAGCAGATTCTATATTGATTGGCACCATTAACAGAACGTCACCGTTGTAGCCGTAATTCACCAGATGAGCCACCCGTATTGCTTCTGGTAACGGCCATTCAATTTTGCCCGCGTTCACGCCTTCCGGGAGTGTCCAATTGACCACGGGCGGCTCACCCGAATCGCCCGGATTCCGCCAGTAAGTATGCCACTCAGGATCAGGCTTTAATAAGACTCCTAGCCAATTTTCGCCTATTGATAATTGTTTAAATTCACTCACCAGCCCGACTTCAATATGCGGGCCGGTGGCAAATGCGGGATCAGAAGTTTGAGTAGATTGTGCGTGGAGCGACTGTGCGCACAACAAGACAATACAAAATGTAATTCTGATTATTTGCATCGTTATTGTGCGTAACAATGTTAGTCATCCTTATTGATTGCTTCTAATGCCTCCCGTTGTCGGATTGAGGCGTCATATTGATCTTGCAACATACCTTCTAGCAATTCTATACGTGCTCGCAAAGATTGAGTGTAAGTACTGATTTCGCTAATTTGGCTCTCTAAATTTAACCAACCTTGCACTGTAAAACCGTATACCGCCCAATCACATGCTGCAGAACGTGTTAACCCATTTGAGCGTTTTAACACTTCTGCTTCTGTGTACTGATCCGCTTGGCCAGCAAGTTTATATTCATCACAAACAGAGTTGTAATATAGAACATCTTTTTCCGTCACTACAATAATTTCCGGCAACGAAAGGGGGGGACCTTCTATCGCAGCGGGAATGATTGGTTTAGTGATAACGGGAACAGTATAAACCTTAACCTTCTGGGGCAGAGGTTGGCCCTGAAATAGACTGCATGAGCTTACGAATACGAGCGTCAGCAGCAAGACCACGATTGTACGGATTGTTGAGTGCGTCTGCGGCCTCGGTTTGCCTAAGGTTTTCAAGCTCGCGTTGCTTTTGACTGGCTTCTTGACGAATACTATTAATTTGTTGAGTAAGTTCATAAACGCGATCTCCATTTTTATCTGTTTGTTTTATCAATGCGTCCATTGTTTGTTTTTGTTCATCGGCCGCAGCTTGCAGTTTCTCGGCATTCTCCTTCAAAATCACATTTGCGGTGGTGAGTTGAGCAACTTTGAGTTTTTCTTGGGTTAGTTTGTAATCCATCCACACCCAAGTACCAACGCCTGCTACTGCAAACAATATTGATACTTTCCATCCTAGCCCGAACATGGCATCTCTCCCGTTATATTCTTTTTGAGCTTGATACTAATTAAGTATAGGGTCTGTGCTTTTATTAATCACTTCTTTTGTTTTTGCTTTCTTTTTTTTCTTATCTTCGCCCCGCGTTATCGCCTTTCGCAATTTGGAAATAGGTATTTTTTCAGCTTCGTCTAGCTTAATCGTGTATCCATTGCCACCAATCCCGCTAAAAATTTCATCGGTAAACACGACCGTATTGTCATCATAGAAAGCCACGGCTTCTTTTTGTGTGACTATTCCTAAGTTTATCTGATACGAATCCCCTGAGAAAAAATCATCACCTTGCCAATTTTCAAACAACCATAATCTTTCCGAATCGAGTAACACTAGTTTACTTCTATCTGGGCTCAAGGCTGCGGAGGTAATCCAACAAAGTTCTTTGATAATAGTGCAGGTTTTAAATTCATCCACATATTCTGCTCGAAAATTAGCAGCATGATCACCAATTCGATATAACCTTGTTTTGCCATCAAACGGACTAGTACGGTTTTTAGTGAACAGGTATAACTTTCTTTTGTAATAGATAAAGGCTTCTATATCGTAGTGTGCATCTTTAAACACCCCTTCGTCTTGTTCAGAACGAAAATCGGGATGGGTGAACTTAATGATTTCAGCTTTGGTTGTGTCTGTTTTAATATCAATGGGGTTTTCGATTTTATAGATAGTCATCCACTGACGGTCTTTGCTGTTGTTACCAAAGTCGCCAACAAAAAAATGTCCAAAGAAGTCCTGGGTCATGTCTTCCCAGTCCCAATTCTTAGCATTTTCAATTCGGATACTGCGAGTGATTTTTCCGTTTTTATCCAGTTGATAAAGATTTGGTTCATCGCCACCGTCATTTATCGCCCATAACCGTTTGCGTTTATCGAATTCTATCCCTGAAATTTCTTTGAGGCGTGCGTCTATCGTGAAAGATTTTTTTCTATCTAACAACCATATTTGATGACCTATAAATACGATTATAGTGATGATCAAACCGATGACTAATCGGGATATGGTTTTTTTACTTGTCATAACACTTTGCGTTGCTTGCTGATTATTGTGCCGAAGGATACCCAGTTGTGATCAAAAGTTACAGCTTTAAAAATTGCACTGTCTCCATTTAGTGACTGTTTTTATTAAAGAAATTTTTGTCTGGCCAAGATTATTGCGCCCATTTCAGGTGTTTTTAGAGGAGCTTTAATTCGTGTTTTAATATCTTTTTCTAGCCAAGGTTGAATCGGTTCTGCAATGCCTCCAATCATAGACAGTTTTAACGTTTCATCCTGTAGTAATCGCTTAGCAATCAAACTGATATAGTCTGCAACCTGCTTGACTATTTCTATCGCTTGAGCATCGCCTTTATTGGCATAATAGAAAACGATGGGGGCAAACTGACCGTAAAATCCGGGTGTTTCTCGTATGGTTTTTTCCACCACTTCTGTGGCTTCTTTGCATTCAAGTTTTTGCAATATTGCAGTAAATAGTGGACTTGTTTGGATTAAACCATCTAAATACTCAAGGGTTTTTCTTACTGCGAGCAAGCCAAGCCGGGCACCACTGCCGCTATCTCCCAACACAAATCCATGTCCTCCTATTTCAAAATATTCATCCTTTGCTGTGGAGCCGGCGTTAAAACCCGTTCCAGCAATGATAACTCCACCTCTTTCACCATCGTGGGCACCGACACAAGCAATGTGGAGATCAGTTGTAATACTTCTTTTAGCGAACGGGTGTTGCCATTGTTCCATTGCAGTAAGATAGCTAGGTAAGTTAACACCAGCGAGACCGAGAACAGCATAAGTATGAGACAAAACCTTATCGTGCAAACCTGCTTTTCGTATAGCTTGAGACACTGAATCCATAATGGATTGAATTGTTAGCTCAATTCCCAAAACTGGGTTTGCAGGCCCACTTATTGCCTCACTGAGGAAGTTACCTTCTGAATCCTCTAGACGGGCTTTGCACTTAGTACCGCCGCCATCAATTCCGAGATAGTAAATAGTATCCACGTATTTCCTTAGCTTGCCGTTAGCGCTATATTTTCGGCCAGCTGCGTCGCGCTAGACCCTAATCGATCCTTTTCTGCGAAGCTATCTTTGTTGTCGGTTGAGTTTTTCAATGCTAAACCTGCTTTATTATCAAAAACACAATGTGATAAGAGTTCAGTTTGCCTGTTTACTATCAAAAGTGCTAGTTAGCAATATGCGTATAAATCGTATTAGCGTCAGATGTTTATCTATAAAAAGCTTTGACTCCAAGCAAAACTGCTGTATCCTGCTGCCAGCTAAGAAAGCTACCAGTTAAAGATCTTCATTTCGTTGTTATATCGTTGTTCTTCGTCCTGTTGTATTTAAGTCTAGGTCTATTTTTTTAAGCTAAACCCGCCAAATTGGCAATTTAATTATTTACAGGAATTTATAAAATGTCTGATAAAACAGTAGGAACCGTTAAGTGGTTCAATGAAGATAAAGGTTTTGGTTTCATCGAGCAAGAGTCTGGTCCAGACGTATTTGCACACTTTCGTTCAATCGTTGGTGACGGCTTCAAGACTTTGAAAGAAGGTCAAAAAGTTGAATTCACTATCGGCCAAGGCCAAAAAGGTCCTCAAGCTGAGAACATCCAAGTTATCTAATAACTTGTCAGCAATGTCGCCATTTGGCGCTTGTTAAAGAATTTAGAAAGCCAGTACTTTAGTACTGGCTTTTTTTATGGAGTTAGAAAGTCAACACTACAGAGACTTCAATTTTTCTATGTAGGCATCAGGGCTAAAAGGTCTACCTAAGAAGTCTTCGACGAACTCACTAGCGGGTTTACTGCCCGCAGCACCAAGTACTTTGTCTCGATATTCTTTAGCAATTGCTTTATTGCGCATACCTTCTTTTTCAAATCTAGAAAACAGATCAGTTGCGATAGCGAGGGACCACTGATATGTGTAGTAATTGGATGAGTATCCATTCAAATGACCGAAATTAGTATAGAAGTGCGTGCCTTCCACATGAGGGAAAGGAGAGAACTTCTCTGACAATTCCAGCATCATTGATTCTAAATCAAAACTACTAGGCTCACGGTTGTAATAGTTCAAGGACAGATTTGCGTAATAGATTTGTGCAGCCGTACCAGTAGCCAAACCAAAATCTCGGGCTCTAACCATCTTGTCAACTAACTCTTTAGGAATTGCTTCGCCTTTGGCATTGGTTGCAAAGTTTTTAATGGTGTCATAATCCCAAATCCATTCTTCAAGCATTTGTGATGGCGCTTCAACAAAGTCTCGTTCCATGCTCATCCCTGTAATGGCAAACCATTCTTGGTTGCCCGAGAAAATGTTATGCAATAAATGACCAAATTCATGCAAAAAGGTTTCGACTTGATTGTGTTCCATCAGTCCTTTGGGAAAGTTCTGCGCAAGTCCTGACAAAGCAATTTGCTTATCTTTAATACCTGATCTTAATCCCCAATGGGCTGCATGCTTATATTTGTTATCTCGAGGGTGATTATCCATATAAAATCGGCCAATAATGTTTCCATTCTCAACAATTTCATAAGACTCTACTTCTTCGTGCCATGTCGTAGTACCCCACTTGCGAATCTCTACACCAAACAAGTCCTCTGTTAGGCCAAATATGCCATCACGAACTTTGTCGTAGTGGAAATACTCTCTAACTTCTTTAGAATCCAAGGCATAGTCTTCCTGACGAATAAGGTTCATCAGATAGCTCACTTGCCAGGCATTCACTTCAGTAGCATCCGGATCGATTTTTTGTAGTCGCTGAAGTAGAACATTCACTTCTTTATCTACCGGGCCATCCAAAGCTTCTCCGATTGTCGTTAGAAAACGATCGGCATTTTCGGGGGAGCCAATCATTTTATCGTCCATTGATAGGGCAGCGAAATTCTCAAATCCCAGCATATTTGCCAATTCATGGCGCTTAGTGATTAAGGTTTTTAAAATATCGACATTTTGCGGATAGCCTCTAGCACGAACTGCGATACGAAGTTGTTTGCGCAAGTCATCGTTCTCGCCATATTTAAATACTGGGCTGGTATCAGGGGAATCTGTGGATAAGCGAATATTACCGTTTTCATCGGCAGGTCTTTCGTCGAGATAATCTTGCGGTAACCCAACCAATTTATCTGCGGTCGTTGTGACATATCGAACATCGCTGCGAATATTCTTATCAAATTCGTTACCGATTTCGGTAATTTCTTTGCGTAAAGCGCGTATTTTATCTCGCGTTTGCTGATCTTTGTCTACGCCTGCCCTGCGAAAGGATTTTAGACCTAATTCAAGCATATATTTTTCAGTGTCTTTTAAATTACTCGTATCGATTGCAGCCAAGCGATCATAATACCCACGAGAAAGTCCAACTTGAGAGGAAAAATCTGAATAGCGCTCACTACATTTTGTTGCCGCGTCCCTAACGGCTTCATCTGGATGTACTGCTTTCATGTACCAGGATTGGCGAATGTCCTGCATATCATAAGTAATTTGATCAAATGCTCCGACTACTGATGCTAAGGTGGCAGGTGAGGTATCAGACTCAAGAGCCGCAAAATCAGCAATGGCTTTTTCCATAACTCGATCGCAAAGTTCGGTATATTGAGCCCCTGTCAACGATGAATCTATGCCATCTATTAACATGGATCTTGCTGGTTGCTGTTTAGTTTCAGCTTCAGCTGTTGCGCCTTGTGATTGCGTCTCTTCTGGCGCTGGTTGACATGCCGCTATTGTAGCGACTGTAAGTGCAGTTAATAAATGTCGTTTCATCGAGGACTCTCCCTATTATTGTTCTATTAGTCTGGCTGATAACGTTTCAACGTGTCAAAAATCCGGAGTTTCGTATATTACAATACGCTCAACTGCCGGATTTATGGGATGTATTGGCTAATTCTACGCCACACTTCGTCAGGCTCAATTCTAGATTTACTACCTACTACGCAAAACATGCCGGGGCACTTGTCAGAAAAGCTGTGCGCGGTATCCCATGTTTCATATGGGTGAGAGTCGTGAATAAGCAGTAACTGAGGTATTTCTTTTGTGCCTGCAGTGACATGGAATTCATCCAAATTCGCTTTTTTGAGTGCGCACATGTAATACAAGGAATACTCAGTCCATTTTAGTTGTAAAAAACGAGAAATTCGCCAGTTATTTGGGTGCTTAGGATTGTGCAAGGAACAAATCGCATCCACCCAGTTTTTTCGCCACAAGGTGCTTATTTCATCTGCTACTTGTCTCGCCAATTTGGTCGACAATATCGCAGGAGTGACATGCATACCAATTTCAGTATCACCGATGTTAGAACTCATCTTCAATAGTCTAGATGACGCTTTCCACCATTTAGCATGCTGCGAGCGCTGTTCGTATTGGATGAGCGCTTTGCCGTCGACAATAAGCTTGTTAAGGGTCAAAGGTTTTAAACAAATCACATCGGCATCGAAGGTGATATAAAAGTCATCGCTAAACTCTTTTTGTGCCGCCAATTTTACAATTTGTTGTTTGCGCCATCCTCGCATTTCAGGATATTTTGCCAATTCCGGAACCAATACTTCTTCAGACATCACAACAGGGTTAAATTGAGACCATTTCTCCAAACGTCTAGTGACTTCAGAGACCTCTTCAGGAGGTGTCACGACTAAAAACTTAGAGAACAAATTGGGTTCACTAAAAGCGGCCAAGGATTTGAATAGGATCTCTGTGCGACCTAAATCATCTACATCATAACTACCTCTGATGCTGAGGGGTAAAACTGCACCAATGGTCATATTAATCCACTCTTTTTAATGCACAGATTTTATTGCCTGAAGGATCACGTAAATATGCTAAGTAAAGGCTTCTGCCACTTCCTGTTCGAATACCCGGAGCTTCTTCGCAATTTGTACCACCATTTGCTAATCCTGCGGCATGCCAGTTGTCGATTTGTTCAGGACTCTCAGCGCTAAAGCCTAACGTACTGCCATTTCCATGAGTAGCAGGTTTACCATCAATCGGCTTGGATAATCCAAAGATACCTGTTTTAGTAAAATAAAAGCAGCGGCCTTTTTCATCGATTACACCCGATTCATAGCCCAAAGTGGCTAATATCGCATCATAAAATGCTTTTGATTCATCAATATTATTAGCACCTAACATAACGTGGCTAAACATAACTTGGTTTCCAACTAATGGGTTAAAAGAATTAGCATAACAGAGTCATTGCCTTTGCTAAATCTTAGTTGGGTAATAAGGTTAACCAATTTTAGTAAACTCTGTTTTACTATCAAATTTAAGTGAAAAAACGTCCAAAAATTGAGCTAAAACAATAGTTTTTTATGTTAGTAATTATCCGTATGATAACGTGTTGAGAAAACAAAAATAGCAACACGCTAAGGGGCAACAGCCCCTAGTAACATATTGAACAATGAGGACTGAAATGGACAATAACGAATCAAACCTTTACAAAGCACCTGACTCAGCTCTAGAAACGGATATCAACGATAAAACAGAGCAAGAATATATTGGGCCACAAAAGCGTTCTGTTGGCAGTGGAATGGAGTGGATTAGCCAAGGATTCAAAATCTTCACTCAGTCTCCTGGGGCATGGATCCTTACCATGATAGTGGGTTTCATTGTGATGATAGTTATTAGCCTGATTCCAATTATTGGCAGTCTGTTTACCATGTTAACCACCTACGTCTGGATCGCGGGATTGGTGTTAGGTTGCAAGGCGGTCGATGACGGCGAGCAAATGGATATTAAATATCTGTTTGCGGGCTTTTCAAATCATGCATGGAAACTGATTGGTTTGTCCCTCATCATGACTGTAATTTCAGTGGTTTTCATGGTTAGTGCCATGGGCACTCTATACTTGGACGCTATATTCGGTGGTGCAACGGAATTACCAGCAGATACGGATCCGATAGCACTCGCTATTCGATTTCTCATTGTAATGGCGCTGCTTATTCCGCTTATGATGGCCGTTTGGTTTGCACCTGCGCTGATTGTTTTGCAAGAAATGTCGATACTTCAAGCCATGAAAGCCAGTTTTTATGGTTGTCTAAAGAACGTCCTTCCCTTTTTAATCTATGGCATAGTGCTGATGATTTTAATCTTAGTCGCCGCGATTCCACTGTTTCTTGGAATGCTAGTTGTTGTGCCTATGACTTATGGCTCAATATATAGTTCTTACAAGGATATCTATCTGAAAGGATAAAAAAACAAAGGTGTGTCGAGGAATACTTGAAGATTCCTCGATAACGCTTTACTAGTAGCTAGAAGACCAACTTTTTAAATCCCAATTTTCGTACAAGGTCCAAATGTAGTTTTCAGTAGACACTTCTCTTAGACTGTTAAGTTGGTGATCTTCTAAGCGCTGCATGAATTTATCGAACTCTTCTAGCCCAGAGAATTGCATTACAAGCATATGTTGCCGTGTTCTTCCCTTAAGTCCTCTAATAGGATTGGTGCCAGTACATACCGGCCGAGCTTCAATATCTTTAAGTTGCTGAGTCGCCAGTTTCACATATTGACGGTAGGTTTCTTCTTCCCCTTCAACAATGTCATACAGGTTCATTGCGTAAATCATGTTTCAATCCAACTAATGCGTGTTCTTTTTTAAGGATACATTATATTTCTTGTATCACCCAGATGTAGTGTGAGCTTCTAGCTATCTTGCCATCTGATCACTTTCATAAAGTCGCCAAAGTATGCCTACTCCAATTGATACGGTATTCTTATTAAAGAATAGCGGACTATCTGCATTCACAGCGCTGTTATGGGCATTAAAACTCACTCCGGTAAACATTCTAATACTATCGCTAGCGTTAAACGAATAACCGAGTGATAAGTTTGCACCTAGGTAGCCGCCTTTGGCGTCGAAGGCAGCACGGTTCTCAGTTTCAAATTCATCATCAACCTGATAGAAATAATCATGTAATTTTTCAGTTGCCCACAGGGGTGAAATATTAACGGTTAAGCGATCATTTTGTTGCCATATACGTGACATTTGATACGTCAGTTCTGGATGAAATACATACCCTCTATGATCGATAGAACTGAAATCTGATGAAAAAGCCGATCTTGCCTGAATTCTGAATATAAGGTTACCTGTGGTGTCTCCTGCAAAGTCATATGAAGCTAATTTCAGTTTGACTTGGGGACCAATCTCAAAGACATAGTCTAAATCTGGCATACCTGCTCTCGCTGACTCATCGTCTGCATTTGAATTGAAAGAAGCTTCAATAGACAAATCAATTTCAATCCAGTCTTTTTCGACTGCGACTGCACGAACAGCTGAACCATCACCGACTCGGAATATATCCCCCCGATAAACGAAATAGGGTGACGCCAAAAAGTTGGTATCATTGTTTTCCGACGCCGGATATTGAGGAGTAGAAAACACGGCACCTAGCACGCCAAATTCCCATAGTGGCTTCGATAATCGATCCGCTTTATTCATTTCTTCATCGACCTGAGCCCAAGCAGATAAGCTGAAAAATAGAGAGAATAGAAGGTAGAAAATGCCTTTTGGAAATAGCGATTTCGCCGGGTCTGTGGAATCAACATAGTTAGACATTAATAGCTTACTCATTCTTGTTCATTATTTACTGTGTTAGTTCGAAGCACATCGCTGGAGAGGACTTTCCGTTGACTAGCAAACTAACTTTGCACTCGCCTATATAATGTCTACGTATGGAAAGTTGTTGAAGACCAATTTTTACTTTTTCTGGTATGTTGGCGCAAAATTGAAGTTTGAGAGGTTCTGCCATGAAACGCTAAAAAAAAGGCCGTTGATACGGCCTTTTTCATGTGGCTATAAACCTAGCTTTTTCTCTAAATAGTGAATGTTGGTTCCACCATTAAAGAAGTTTTCATCGGCCATTATACTTTTTTGCAGTGAAACGTTGGTTTTTATACCCTCTACAACAAGCTCATCTAATGCGTGACGCATTCTCGCAATGGCAACATCGCGTGTTTCACCATAGGTAATTAGTTTACCTATCATAGAATCATAAAATGGCGGCACCGAATACCCAGAATAAATATGCGATTCCCAACGAACGCCAAAACCACCTGGCGCATGGAACATATTAATTTTCCCCGGGCTTGGCATAAAGGTCTCGGGATCTTCAGCATTGATTCGACACTCAATGGCATGACCTTTAACTTGAATATCTTTTTGCTCGATGGCTAAAGGTAAGCCACTAGCGATACGCAATTGCTCTTTGATCAAATCAACGCCGGTTACCATTTCTGATACAGGGTGCTCTACTTGAATACGTGTGTTCATTTCGATGAAATAGAACTCACTGTTTTCAAACAAAAATTCAAAGGTACCAGCACCACGGTAGCCAATTTCGACACAAGCCTTACTGCAACGCTCGCCAATTCTTGCGCGTGTCTCTGGGTCGATACCAGGAGCAGGTGCTTCTTCAACCACTTTCTGATGACGACGTTGCATTGAACAGTCACGTTCACCTAAATGAATTGCATTGCCTTGACCATCAGAGAGTACTTGGATTTCGACATGGCGAGGATTCTCGAGGAACTTCTCCATGTAAACCACATCGTTGTTAAACGCTGCACCCGCTTCAGATTTAGTCAATGAAATAGACTTTATGAGATCTTTTTCACTGCGCACCACTCGCATGCCTTTACCACCACCACCTCCGGCAGCTTTGACGATAATCGGGTAACCTATTCGATTGGCAATATCTTTATTCGTTTGCTCATTATCGCCAAGAGGACCGTCAGAACCAGGTACACAGGGGACACCAGCTTGCTTCATTGAATTGATTGCAGATACTTTGTCGCCCATTAAATTTATGGTTTCTGCTTTTGGTCCAATAAAAATAAAGCCACTTTTCTCAACCGCTTCAGCAAAGGCTGCATTTTCGGCTAAAAATCCATAACCCGGGTGGATTGCAACTGAATTGGACACTTCAGCAGCTGCAATAAGGCGAGGAATATTTAAATAGCTTTCAGTTGCAGATGGACGTCCTATACAAATGGATTCGTCTGCTAACAATACATGTTTTAGGTTTTTGTCAGCGGTAGAATGCACGGCAACTGTTTTAATACCAAGTTCTTTGCACGCCCGCAAAATTCGCAGAGCAATTTCACCGCGATTCGCTATGAGTACTTTATCAAGCATAACTTTTGCTCGCTTATTCAATGACAAACATGGGTTGATCGAATTCAACTGGCTCTTGGTTTTCAACCAAAATTTGTTTTACAACACCTGCTTTGTCAGCTTCAATTTGATTCATCATTTTCATTGCTTCAACAATACAAAGTGTATCGCCAACATTGACTTTTTGACCTTCTTCTACAAAGGCTTTTGCAGTTGGTGAAGAAGAACGATAGAAAGTACCTACCATAGGTGATTTGACCACATGCCCCGTAATCTCTGCTGGTGCTGCTTCTGCCGCTGGGGCGCTAGCAGGTGCCGCAGCTGGTGCTGGCGGAGCTACTGGAGCAGGGGCATATTGAATTGGTGCAGCAGATTGAAATCCACCACGCTGAATGCGCACAGATTCTTCGCCTTCATTAATTTCTAGTTCTGAAATTCCTGATTCTTCTACTAACTCAATCAGTTTCTTTATTTTTCGAATGTCCATAGGCTGTTCTCTTGTTATATCAATTTAATGTTAGTTACAAAAACGGTGTGCCGCCAATAATGCGAATTCGTATCCTTGTTCACCTAAGCCGCATATGACGCCTTTAGCAATATCCGAGAGATAAGAATGTTGGCGAAACGATTCACGAGCGTGCACGTTAGATAAATGAATCTCTATAAATGGAATATTGACACTTAGCAGAGCGTCCCGAATGGCTACACTGGTATGAGTGTATGCTCCGGGATTAATTATTATGAAATCTATATTTCCCATCGCACCATGAATTGCGTCGATCAATTCATGCTCTGCATTGGACTGCAAATGGCTCAAGTCAATTTGTTTTGATCTGGCAACTTCCTTAAGGTCTGACACGATATCATCTAAACTTCTCGAGCCATAAATTTCGGGCTCGCGTTTGCCTAGCATATTTAGGTTTGGACCATTAAGTAGTAAAAATTTCACGAAAGTGCCGTTAATTTCTTAGAAAATGAAATGTTGGACTATTTACACACAAATGAAAAGTGTTACTCACCCAATAATGGATAAAAATAGCCTTCTATTGCAAAATTGTACTTGTATTATAGAAGGAAGTCGCAATTTGGCAGCAAAATACTGGTCTTATCAGCGAAGATTGTCGCAAAGATCAACACATCAGAGGGATGAGCTCACTTGAACTATTTAGCGCACATCCAGCTTGGTCATCTTAGTAACACCAGTTTGGTCGGCAATTTCCTCGGAGACTTCGTCAAGGGATCAGATCTGTCTCACTTACCTCAACCTCTCAGAAAAGGGATAATCCTGCATCGACGGGTTGATACTTTTACTGATAAGCATCCTGCAATGCACGATTTGAGAGATCAGTTTCCTAAAAACTTGCGTCGGTTCTCAGGTATTGCTCTGGATGTGTATTTTGATCACTTACTTTGCATTCACTGGCAAACCTTTTGTTCACAACCTATAGATGTGTTGTTGGAAGCGTTTTATCAGCAACTTAGTCGCACTAACATCGACAATTCCTTGCACTTTGATAATGTCAAAATTCGATTGTTGAAATATCGATGGTTGTCTAACTATGCAGATGTTGAAAGTGTGAGCAATGCGCTGAAAAGTATCGAAAATCGATTTTCTAAACATGTAGAGTTTTCAACTGAGGCCAATGCCTTTCTTATTCAGAAAAAGAGCTTGATAGAAGACAAATTCCTATCTTTTTATCCTCAACTTATAGAGTTTACTCAACATCAAGCTAAGATAGTCTAGAGCATATATCGAGGATAGGGCGTATTATTTATACCGCTTTTTGACTCTATCGGGTAGAGTGACTAAATTAAATAGGCTCTGATATGAGATCATCCCAAGTAAGCCAAATCGCGATAACGTGAAGTAGGTCAAAATATGTCAGTTAAAGAAATAAACCACCCGTTAATAAAGCACAAAGTAGGCTTAATGCGGGCCTATGGAGTGAGTAGTAAGGAATTCCGCGAACTTGCCAGCGAGGTGGGCAATTTATTGACCTATGAGGCCACCCGAGATTTACAAACCGAATCTGCCGAAATCAAAGGTTGGACGGGTGAGAATATCCATGTCGATAAGATAAAGGGTAAAAAAATAACCGTGGTACCTATCTTGAGGGCAGGCTTGGGCATGTTAGATGGTGTTTTACAACTAATGCCAAATGCAAAAATAAGTGTGGTGGGTTTATATCGAAATGAAGAAACGCTCAAGCCGGTAGCATATTTTGACAAAGTCGTTAAAGATGTCGAAAAAAGGACGGCTTTAATTGTGGATCCGATGTTGGCAACCGGAGGAACCTTAAATGCGACCATTGATCTACTTAAAAAGAAGGGCTGTAAAAAGATTTTAGGTTTGTTTTTGGTTGCAGCACCAGAAGGGATTAACGCGGTCGTCTCTGCACACCCCGATGTTGATATCTATACTGCAGCGATTGACGAAAAACTCAATGATAAGGGCTATATTTTGCCTGGCCTTGGCGATGCGGGCGACAAAATATTCGGCACACGCTAGTAAGGCCTGAAAGTCTTTTAATGGTTTACGAGTAATTCTTTGGGCTTTCGCAGTAAAACGTGTAAGATTTGTTAACAAATTACTTACATTAATGTTGACTCACTATTAACGTTAAAGTTTGTTATTCTCTAAGGCACAGGACCTTTGGCAATTAGACAATTTCTAAACGCAATTCAACTTGGCAGTAAACAGCGCTCAACTTTAGTGTTCGCGCTTTTACTCAGTGTATTCATATCAAAAATCGCCTTTTCTGTTCCCCTAATTGTCGAACCTAAATTTATACAACTCTCGACCTCTCAAGGCCTTTCACAAGATACGGTAAACGATCTGCTTATCGATAGTAGCGGGTTTCTATGGATAGCAACGGTAAACGGATTAAATCGATTTGATGGCTATCGCGTTTCGCAATTCGAGGGAAAGCGATTTGAATTGGCTGACATGTCTATCGAAAGCTTGTTGGAAGACGATAACCATCAGATTTGGATCGGCTCAACTCGGTCTGGTTTATTTCGTTTAAACAAACTGACTAATAGTGTTGAAAAAGTCGTTGAATTTACGCGAACAGACAATCCCCAGTGGTCAGATAGAATTCATGCTCTTCAACTGACTGAAAATGGCGATATTCTTGTTACCACATCGAAAAAAGTCGCCCTAGTCGATAGTCAAAACTTAGAAATCGAAATACTCTCAGAACTCCCCCCCGAATTGCAAAACGTCAATTCAGCAATCAAAACCTCGCTCATTTCAGGTAACAAATTAGTGGTTGGCAGAAACGACGGGGTTTTTATCACGGATCTCGCTACTGAGGTTACCTTACAACTTGCCTTGCCTATTGATTCCAAAAAACCGACCATAGCTACTCTGCATATTGATGCATCAAACCGTCTGTGGATTGGAGCTCAGGATGGTTTGTTCAGTATTCAAATGCAAAATTTGGCGCAAAACAAAGTAAACCGTCACTCAATAGAGGCGTCGATTTTCGATATTGTTGAGGTGATTGATGGCAAACTACTAATTGCCGCGAATTCTGGGTTTTATAACTTGAGTGTTGAAGAAGAACAACTTGAGCATTTCTTCAGACCCTCGGATAGTCGTTCATATTTGACGTCAGATGAAATTACTTCCATAGCTCGCGACAGCAAAGGCAATTTATGGCTGGGAACCTTATTCGATGGTGCGCTATATTGGTCTACTCAAAGTGTCAAATTTGAAAATATCCGCTATGTGAAAAATCGTCGAGAAGAAAGCCAACTGAGTAGCAATAGCATCTTTTCGTTTGCACAATTCGACAACCACGGTTTTTGGGTCGGCACATTAAACGGCCTCAACTATTTTGATCTTGATAGTCATCAGATAACCGGTTCTTGGTTAACAGAAAATATAGTGGGTAAAGACTACTCGGTTATCAGAAACCTAGTTCCGTGGCGCGACGACACTTTGTTTGTCAACACGCAAAAAGGTTTATTTGAGTTTGATACGACAACCAATACGGCCAGATTGCCTCAGGTAACAGAACCAGAGCTGGGTTTTGTTTTTGAAAATCGTATTAAAAGCGTCATTGGTGGATCTGATGGGGCATTGTGGATGTCTACGGATTCTAGTTTTTATCGATATGATCCAGAATCAAAAAGCTTGCAAGAACTTACCCACCTAAAACAAAGATTGGACCCCAAAATCACCATTGGTTTTATTGGACTTAGCAACGTGCATCCCGATTTGATGTGGATCAGCAGCAGAGAACAACTCTGGGCTTATAATATCAATACCAAAGCACTTCAGCGGGTCCATCAATTAAATCGAGAAAGTATGGGCGAACCCGTTTATCCAGAAAGCGTATTGCAAGATAAAAACAATACCTTGTGGATAGCCTATCCCGGCGCAGGTTTAGTTGGGATTGATGCAACAATTTATACCCAAAAATTTTTCTTCACAAAGCAAGATATTCTGCCTAGTAATGTAATCTACGGTTTACGTCAAGATAGAGCGGATGCCATTTGGATGAGTTCCCATGCTGGTTTGCTCAAACTCGATTTAACTGGACCTTATGTTCAGCAATACGGAGTTGCTCAGGGACTAGATGGCAAGGAATTTAATGCACTTGCACACATGACGTTGCTAGATAAAAGTTTTGCATATGGTTCACAAAAGGGTGTGACTATCTTCAATCCACTTGATTTTGATGGGCATGATGGTGTTGTACCAGGAGTCAGTATTACCTCTATCAGTCTTTCATCTAGAGAGTTAAATATGCCTCTCACCGATCTATCTGGTAAAAGCTTCGAGCTTTCTCATGAAGATACTGGCTTGACCATCGAATTTTCTACACTGGCTTTCGAACATCAAACATCCACTTTCTATGAATATATGTTGGAAGGGTCGGATAGTTTTAAATACCCACCCACCACAGATTCACAAGTTACCTTCCCTAAGTTATCGCCAGGGTTGTATTCTTTTTCTGCCATCGCTTTTGATCCCATTAGTGGACTAGCAAGTGAACCCGCGAGGCTAACTATTCGAGTTAGGTATGCACCTTGGTTATCTCCCTTTGCAAACGCGATATACGTAATCATTTTTGTCACTCTCGTTCTCATTTGGTGGTATCGCCGTGATCTACAAAATAAATCGGTTCGCAGAGCCCATTCAGAAGCCTTGGAAAGTAAAAATCGATTGTCGTTGGCTTTGACAGCTAGTGATAGCAATGTGTGGGAGTGGCATTCGCAAAGCAACCGATTTTATTCTCCTCGTTTATCAGAGGATTTAGGCTACGCCTATCCCCATGACGAAATTTTATTCGATAAACATCTTGAACTAATTCACGAAGAAGACCGAGATTTGTTTGAATTAAGTTGGCAACTATTCATCCAAGGTAGGGATGACAGATTAGACGTCACTTATCGAATGATGCGAAACAATGGCAAATGGATTTGGTATCGAGATGTTGGCAGTATTGTTAGCGACCAAGGCAGCAACGGTATCAACGTAGCCGGAACCTATAGCAATGTAACCGAGAGTGTTGCTGACCGCGAAAAAGTGAAACTATTTGGTGAAGCGTTTAAACATACTCGTGATTGGGTAGTGATTTTTAACGCTAAATTGGTTCCTGTGGCAGTAAACACAGCGCTATGTGAGGTATTCGAAATAGATGAATATGGAGATTTAGAGAGTCAGTTAACCCGCGTGTTTAAATTGGACCAAGAATATCCGCCAAAATTTTGGAGCAAACTGAATGAACTCGAATATGACGGTCACTGGAAAGGGCAAGAAGAGCTAGAGTTATCAGAAGACAGAAGTTCTAGTGTTCTAATCAATATGACTTCAATAGCCAGCTCAAGACAGCAACAGCAAATCGAATATTATCTGGTTATTATGTCTGACATTAGCGAGCAAAAAGAGGCCGAGAATGAACTACGTCGGCTAGCTAACTTTGATAGTTTAACAGGGTTACCGAATAGAACTTTGCTTCTTGACAGGATAAAGCACGGAATTGATCACGCGTCCCGTCACAAGTCTAAGTTAGGTATATTCTTTATTGATTTAGACAGGTTTAAACAAGTAAACGACAGTTTGGGTCACAAGGCAGGAGACGAACTTCTAAAAGTCATATCTCAAAGACTAACCAATTTGCTTCGTCAAGATGACACGGTTGCAAGACTCGGTGGAGACGAGTTTGTGGTGATGGTTGAGCAAGTCAAATTTCCAGATAGACTGAGTGTCTTAGCGCGGGAATTAATAGATGTGTTAGAAGCCCCAATTCAATTGGGAAATCAAACTGTTAGCATTTCATCCAGTGTTGGAATAGCCATTTACCCAGGAGACGCACAAGACTCTGAAGAGTTGTTGCGTAACGCAGATTTAGCCATGTACCACGCTAAAGAACAAGGGCGTAGTAACTTCCAATATTTCACTCAGCACATGAACCAAAAAGCTAAACAACGTTTGTTGATGGAAAACAAGCTGAAAAAAGCCCACCAAAGCAAAATTCTTATCAATTACTATCAGCCGATTGTTAACGTTAAGACAGGTTTGGTACAGGGCTTTGAATTGTTGATGAGATGGCCAGATCCAGACGGTATGATTCCACCAGACTTGTTCATTCCCGTCGCAGAAGAATTGGGTTTGATTGAAAACATGACTTGGGATGCGCTAGAGAGAGCCATGCCAGTCTTGAGTGAGTGGCAATCAAAAGATCGTCAGGTTTATTTGTCAGTAAACCTATCGGCACGGCACTTCGAGCGACAAATTTCTATTGACCATATCGTTATGTTGCTTGAACAATACAATTTACCCGTATCATGCTTAAGGTTCGAAATTACTGAAAGTGCCCTGATGCGTGATTATGAAAGAGCCTTAGAATACATGGAGTCTATGCGGGAACAAGGATTTGTCATTGCCTTGGATGATTTTGGTACAGGCTATTCATCGCTAAAATATCTTAAAGAATTCCCAATTCAAGTATTGAAAGTTGATAAGAGTTTCGTAAGCGATATTGGTCGCAATAAGAGCAATGAGGCCTTGGTTTTGACGACCTTGAGAATGGCTGAAAGTTTGGATATGTATTGTGTGGCAGAGGGTATTGAAGAGCCTGAACAAATTGCCTTTTTTGAAAAACACGGGTGCCAATATCTTCAGGGTTATTTCTACTCTCAACCTATTCCCGCTGATCAAACCAAAGCGTTACTTGAGATGAACTGGTCCACCGAATCAGAATCTGTCATTGATTAAGTTTAAATGTTTGGAGAGGAAAGTGTGCAAGGATTAAAAATTTTAACTGTCCGAGCCATGGATGGCGAGACCAAGCCAGCATGGACGCGTTCACGGCGGGTTGAAATCTTTTAAGCCATGCTACGCTTTATACACTGAAGTTAAAACGACAAAAACAACAAGCACGGCAGCTGGATTTGCATTCATTTCCAGACCCGCTGTGAATCCATCCATGGACGCTCGATAAAATCATCCCTGATTTTCAAGGTCTGGAACCCAATGCAAAACCATCTACCTCGGTGACATTGATGAATCCTTCCATTTATCTCGGCACCCACATCCCTGTGGGTGGACGCCATAGCAATCAACTAATTCATTTCCTCCCCAGATACCTCACGAGCCTGTTTAGAACTTATTGTTTTTTCTCAAAAAAAGAATCAAAGATTGGGAAGGAAAGCATGGCAAGTCTAAGAAATTTCAACTGTACGAAGACATGGATGTCGCAGTCCAAGCGCACATGGAGGTCTTGCAGCGTGTTGGAATTTTTAGACTTACCAGGCTTTATACACTGAAGTCAAAACGACGAAAACAACAAGCACGGCAGCTGGATTTGCATTGATTTCCAGACCCGCTGTGAATCCATCCATGGACGCTCGACAAAATCATCCGTGATTTTTAAGGTTTGGAACCCAATGCAAAACCATCTACCTCGGTGACTTCTTAAACCCAACGAGAATGGAGGCTATGAACTAGTTCCTTGCGAGGACGCTGTGAAAACTAAAAAATACGATTGACATGCTCTGCAAAGGGTTCAGCACGCATAAATCCGGTTACTCGTGCCGAAGATAACTCTTGCCCTTGAGTATCAAAGAACATAATGGTTGGTAAACCCAACACCCCAAAATGATCTTGGAATTCAAGGTTGATAGGCGTGTTATCGGTCAAATCGATTTGCATCCAAACCGTTTCATCTAATGCCTCAACTACCGCAGGATCGGGGAACGTGTACTTTTCAAACTCTTTGCAAGCGACACACCAGTCAGCATACAAGTCGACCATCACCGTTTTGCCGTCAGCATTGGCCGCGGCTAACTTGGCTTGGAAGTCATCTAGATCTTTAACAACCATAAACTCAGGATGACCCGCTGCAGAATGGTTAGCAGCGCCGTTTTGCACAGTTCCATTGAGCGAGTTGTAATGATGCAGACCATAAAAAGCTGAACCAAACAAACCAATGAAAATTACAAATGTCCTAATGCCTTTCCACAGTGTCACTGCGCTGTTTTGATTCATCACATAGAAGTAGGTGAATAACGCCAAGCCTAATGCTGCCCATGCAAATTCGGTCCAAACATGCACCACCATGCGTTCTACAAACGTCAGTGCAACAATCAGCATCATAAAGCCGAAAGTGACTTTAACGATATTCATCCAATTGCCCGCTTTTGGAAGTAATTTCCCACCGGTTACAGCAAATGCAATGAGGGGGATACCCATACCTAAGCTCAAAGCATACAACGCAAAGAACCCTAGGACTAAATCGCCTTGTTCAGCAATATAAAGCAGTATTCCAGTTAACGGAGCAGTGGTGCAGGGTGATGCAACCAGACCGGAAATAGCACCCATCAAGAATACCCCGAAGTAGCTGCCTCCTTTCTGTTTGTTACTCACGTTATTCAGTTTTTCTTGCCATTTGGAAGGTAACTGCAGCTCATAGGCACCGAACATCACAAAGGCGAGCAAAACGAAAATAACGATAAAGATACTAAGGATGATAGGGTCTTGAAGGTAGGCTGTGAACTTAGCACCTGCTATAGCAATGACTAATCCCAGCAAGGAATAGGTAATTGCCATTCCTTGTACGTAAATAAAAGACAAACTAAAAGCACGGCTAGTGCCGATAGATTTACCTTGGCCAATCACAATACTTGAAAGGATGGGGTACATGGGGAAAACGCAGGGTGTAAAGGCTAGGCCTATTCCAAGCACTAAAAAAGCCACTAGTTTTATCAGCAAGCTCTTGTCACCTGAAAGTAGATCAGCCAGCTCAAATTGCTCAGAGACAACTGTTGTGGGTTCAGTTTCGCTCTCGCTACTCGCACCTACCACTTCATTAAGATATACAACTTGCGTGGTGGGTGGATAGCATAACCCAGCTTCGGCACATCCTTGAAACTGCAGTTTTACTACCCCGTCTTGTTTCGACCAAACAATGGGAAAATCGATGTCGACTTTTTGGTAAAAAACGTCTTGAGGCTCGTCGAAAAATTCATCTTCAATTTTAACTGATTCAGGGTAGCTAGGCTCACCTATTTCAGCATTCTTGACCACAGTTTTGAATTGTTTCTTGTATAAGTAGTAACCATCAGCAATGGTAAAACTCAAGGTGAGATTATTGTCTGCTTGACTAAAATCGAATTGGAAAGCTTGTTCAACAGGCAAAAATTGAGGTTCGTCGGAAAATAAATCCGCAAAAGACTCATTGCTTTGGGCTATGCAAGACCATGGAAAGGCAATACACGCGACAAACAAAAACAATATTAAATTCTTAAATTTCATTGTTAACTACTTATTCCAAATTCTATTTTAACGAGTTTTATCGACGGGAGACTTGACCGTCATAATACGTGAACTCTTTCAAATTAAATGCACTTTTATCGATAAGAAGTATAATTTTCAATACGAGCAGCTTGGTTTGAACAAAAGGTTCCCTTGGGATTATCCCTTTTGTCCCCAGATCAGTTATTGCACAATTCGAAACAACATGGAGACTTGAGTGTTCGGAAAGCTATTCATTTTATTTGCCATACTACCTATTATCGAGATTGCTATTTTGGTAAACGTGGGTGAGGTTATTGGCGGCTGGAACACGGTCCTTCTAGTTATATTGAGCGCATTTATTGGTGCTTATCTGGTGCGCCAACAAGGTTTCTCAACCTTAATGCAAGCCCAAACTAAAATGCAGTCAGGCACAGTGCCGGGGCAAGAGATGGCTGAAGGCTTGTTGCTCGTGATTGCGGGTGTTTTGCTTGTCACTCCGGGCTTTGTTACCGATATTCTGGGCTTCGTGCTTTGCTTGCCGGTTACTCGCCCTCTAATTGCTAAAAACCTGTTGAAGCATATGGCGGTGAAAGTGGTTAGTGCGCAACAAGGTGGTTTTCATCAGCAATACACCAATCAGCAATCTCACTACCAAAGTTATGGTCAGCCCAAGCATCCCCATCAGCAAGATGAGGATGTTATTGAAGGTGAATATGAAGACAAAAGTGACAGCAATAACCCTAAAATCGGCCCCTAGCTTTTTTCTGCTTTGACGCCACCGGTTAGCGCAATGCGCATCGCCTCTTCCACTCCGATGTCGAGTTTCGTCACCTTATCTCGCTTAACATACAATGTGTAACCACCAATTTGATAGCTCAATGGTATGTAAACACCAATTTTATCCTCATCATCGAATAAATCATTGCCAACCTGCACTGCGGTGACAAAACCAATAAGATGCATATCCGGTTGAATCTCCACAGACACCACGGCTTTACTATTGTCTTTATCACTTATTTTAAACACCGTTAGCGTGTCTCGAATGGCACCGTATACTGATTTAACTAGGGGGATTCGCTCGATTTGAGAATTGAGTGTTTTCACTAACCACTTGATGAAAAACAGATTCACTAACAAGCCCAGTAGTAAGATTAGTACCACTGCAATCGCGATTCCCATACCGGGAAAATAAAATGGTGTATCAACATAAGGCAGTAATAATGCTTCCGCACCCGACATTAACCAATAGACAAAATACAGGGTGAGAGATAGAGGCAAAATAGCCGCCAAACCTTTCAAAGATAACGCTAATACTCTATTCATTCTTATCCAAGATAGCTGGTTTTTAACTACCCCAATAATGACGCTGAATACCCTGGTTAAGCAATCAATTTGTAGTATTGGGGCGATATGGTGGGAATTTGTGAAAAAAAAGTAACTTTTTTCGCGGTTTACCCTTGAGAAATATAGGGCTATCCCCATCTTTGCACGCAAGTAAAACATTACTACTTTCCCATACATGGGAACTTTAACCTTAAATATTGGAATTTTCAGGAGATTTGAAAATGGCAATTCGTCCTTTAAACGATCGCGTTATCGTGAAACGCAAAGAGCAAGAAAGTAAATCTGCAGGTGGCATTGTGCTTACTGGCTCTGCGGCGGAAAAATCAACTCGCGGCGAAGTTATCGCTGTAGGCAACGGGCGCGTCCTTGATAACGGCGATGTAAAAGCATTAGACGTTAAAATTGGCGACATCGTTATTTTTAACGATGGTTACGGCGTAAAAACTGAAAAATTAGACGGCGACGAAGTACTCATTATGAGTGAAGGCGACATCTTGGCAGTTGTTGAATAATCGCACTAATCATTAATTAAGAATTAAGAGGAAAATAATCATGGCAGCTAAAGAAGTACGTTTTTCTGATGACGCTCGCACAAAAATGTTGGCAGGCGTTAACGTTCTAGCTAACGCAGTTAAAGTTACCCTTGGCCCTAAAGGCCGCAACGTTGTTCTAGACAAGTCGTTTGGCGCTCCTACTATCACTAAAGATGGTGTTTCAGTAGCAAAAGAAATCGAATTAGAAGATAAATTCGAAAACATGGGCGCACAGATGGTTAAAGAAGTAGCGTCTAAAGCGAATGATGAAGCGGGTGACGGTACAACTACGGCAACTGTTTTGGCACAAGCTATCGTAACAGAAGGTCTTAAATCTGTTGCTGCGGGTATGAACCCAATGGATCTTAAACGCGGTATCGATAAAGCCGTTACTGTTGCAGTTGAAGAATTGAAAGCCCTTTCTGTTGATTGTGCGGACAGCAAAGCGATTGCCCAAGTAGGTACTATTTCTGCTAACTCTGACCCAGAAGTCGGTCAGCTAATTGCTGATGCGATGGACAAGGTTGGTAAAGAAGGTGTTATCACAGTTGAAGAAGGTCAAGCGCTTCAAAACGAACTAGATGTTGTTGAAGGTATGCAGTTCGATCGCGGATACCTTTCTCCTTACTTCATGAACAACCAAGAAAATGGCACAGTAGAGCTAGACAGCCCGTACATGCTTTTGGTTGATAAAAAAGTATCTAACATCCGCGAATTGCTACCTACTCTTGAAGCAGTAGCTAAGTCTTCTAAGCCTCTACTTATTATCGCTGAAGATGTGGAAGGCGAAGCCCTTGCCACGTTAGTAGTTAACAACATGCGCGGTATCGTGAAAGTTGCTGCGGTTAAAGCACCTGGATTCGGCGACCGTCGTAAAGCAATGCTTCAAGACATCGCTACGCTAACTGGTGGTACTGTAATCTCTGAAGAGATTGGTCTTGAGCTTGAAAAAGTACAACTAGAAGACCTAGGAACAGCTAAGCGTGTTGTTGTTAGCAAAGACACCACTGTAGTGGTTGACGGAGCTGGTGACGAAGAAGCAATTCAAGGTCGTTGTGCACAAATTCGTGCTCAAATCGAAGAATCTACTTCTGATTATGACAAAGAAAAACTTCAAGAGCGCTTGGCTAAATTAGCTGGCGGTGTTGCAGTCATTAAAGTTGGTGCTGCTACTGAAGTTGAAATGAAAGAGAAAAAAGCACGCGTTGAAGATGCATTGCATGCAACTCGCGCTGCGGTTGAAGAAGGCGTTGTTGCTGGTGGTGGTGTTGCTCTTGTTCGTGCAGCTGCGAAAGTGGGCGAGCTTGCTGGTGACAACGAAGACCAAACTCACGGTGTGAAATTAGCACTTCGTGCGATGGAAGCACCTCTACGTCAAATCGCTGCAAACGCAGGTGCTGAAGCGTCTGTTGTAACGAACGCGGTTAAAAATGGCGAAGGTAACTTCGGTTACAATGCGGGTAATGACACCTACGGTGACATGCTAGAAATGGGTATCCTTGACCCAACTAAAGTAACTCGTAGTGCTCTGCAATTCGCTGCATCAATCGCAAGCTTGATGATTACTACCGAAGCTATGGTTGCTGATGCACCAGCTGATGATGCTCCTGCAATGCCTGATATGGGCGGCATGGGCGGTGGTATGGGCGGAATGGGCGGCATGATGTAATCATCCCACCCTTAGCTCAATAACTACCAAGTTATTAAAAAGAAACCCGCAGGTCGAAAGATCTGCGGGTTTTTTGTACTTGTGCTCTGTCCTTCGTAAGAAAGGTAGTTCAGTCCAGCCTAAAAAATATTCTTTCGTTCTGGCCGCGATATTGATTTAAGTCTTTCGAAATCACTCCCATAAAAAGAAAAACTATTGAAGGCATGTGAGATAATTAGGTATCTTTTTCAAAGCTCGGAATCTTATGAAAACTGCAAACCAATCAGAGAGTATGGAAATCACCCCCAGTGAATTAGTCGCTTGGCCAAGGATTGCAGCAGTCTCTGCTATGGTTAGCTTTTCTTTACCTTCATTTATTACCGGCTTGGAAGTTTACCAAGCCCTTACGATAAACGACGCTCTTTGGGCATTGGTCATTGGCTCAATTATTTTAACGCTTATCGGCGGCGCCATGGGTTCGATTGGCGTTCGTAGTAGATTAAGTTCGTATGTGCTTGTCAGAGTTGCTTTTGGTGATGCAGGCGCTGGTATCGTAAATATTGCATTTGCTATCTCTTTGATTGGGTGGTTCGGAGTCAATATAGATTTATTCTCCAATGCGGTTACCCGGTTAATCTCAGCTCAATTTGATTTAGTCGTACCTGAATGGCCTATCGATATTTTTGCTGGGTTGTGCATGGTTATAACGACCCTTTACGGGTTTAGAGCCATTAATATATTGGCATCATTGATGGTGCCAATATTAGCGATTGTTACCGCAATGATGCTGTACAATTCCATCGGCGCAATGAGTATAAGTGAATATTTATCGGTAGAAAAATCGGCCTCTTTAACGATTGGAGACGGCGTCTCGGCGATAGTTGGCGTTATTATCATTGGATCAATTATCCTGCCAGATATTACGCGCTTTTCAAAACAAAAAAGCGGCGGGCTACATACTGCGTTTTGGGCTTATATGGTGGTGCAACTGTTTGTACTATTCGTCTCTGGATTTGCCGCTACAGTTACCCAAGAAACCGAAATATTAAGTCTAATGTTAAAGTTGAACTTAGGTTTTGCGGCATTTTTTATCGTTATTGCTGGAAGTTGGGTACTTAACTCACTTAACTTATATAGCGCGCGACTCAGTGTAGAAGCAACATTTCCAACTTGGCAAAGAAAAATAATTGCCACTATTTTGGGTAGCGCAGGTGTCGCTGCTGCTTTCTTGGATATCCTTGATGTTTTTATCTCGTTTTTGTCTTTCTTGTCAGACGTATTTGTTCCTGTCGCAGGGGTTATTATTGTAGATGCGTTCCTAATTAGGCCCCACATTTACGGCTCAAAAGCCCTGAAAAACAACGCTAAAATTTCACTCCCAGCGTTCATTGCTTGGTTAGCAGGCGCCATATTCGCAGGTTTCAATGGTGTCCTTTTTTCATTGAGCGTGAGCGGTATCTCGGTCATAGACGCAATAATTCTAACAGGTGTTATTTACACTGTTTTGATGAAATATGCCCCATTCTTGCGTCCAAAAACAATCTAGAAAAGAAGCTGAGATTGGTGGCGGGGGAGTGCTATTAATTACCCTCGTTTTCATCATCAATAATCATTTCATCTCGCCATTTTAAACGTTCTAACGGGTAGCCTAAAAAGAACTTTGAGCGTTCCAATACAATTCGTGTTGTTAATTTTTTTAAAGAAAATGCTTCCTGATTGCTCAGCATATCGCACGTTTTGTTTAATAAGGTGATGTCTGAAAAACAGCAAAATGAAATAAAATCTACGTCGCCGCTCAGTTGCATACAATCCATTATTTCGGGGATGTCTTCGATCACAGATAAAAACTTACGTCTACAATTTAGGCTATTGTCTTCAAGCGTAAATTCAACATATGCAAACACATGATAGCAAATCTTCTCTAAGTTAATATCCGCATGAAATGTTCTAAAATATCCAGCTTCTTTTAGTAGTTTCACCCTTTGAAAACAAGCGCTAGGAGATAGATTGACATGTTCAGCGAGTTCTACATTGGTTAAGTCAGCGCGTAAGTGCAACGTTGCCAATATCTTTTTATTGTAGCTATCTATTTTTATCGACTTTTTCATTGATTCCACTTTGGCCTGTGTTGGCGCATATTTTCATCGTTACACTTGATATGATAGCGAACTATTCTTTTCATGTATGCAAAATTGCTTGTTTGCGGAGTTATTTCAATAAGAACCTTATAGCTCCACGCTCGTTTTAAAAATATTATTTTGTGCTACTTCGAGACAATATTTACCACGCAAAATGGCTATTGTTTCTAAGGTTATTCATATGCAAATCTCAGCAAAATCTAAATTTAACGCGACACTTTTTGTTAGTGCAATTAGTTTTGTAAGTGCGCAATCATACGCTTCTTCAGATGCACTCCAAACAACAGAAAACGCTACAGAAGAGGCTGTCGAAATAATTTCGATTTCGGCTCGTGGTCGAGTTGAATCAATACAATCGGTACCCGATTCAGTTACCGCATTTGGCTCAGAGATGATTGAAAACTCGCGAATTTCGAGTTTTAGAGATGTTGCGAATCTGACGCCTAACTTGACCCAGCTAGATAACTTTAGACCGGGTCTGGCACGCATTACCATTCGTGGCTTAATTACCCCTCAAGTTGGTGATCCACCTCTTGCCTTTGTCGTCGATGGCGTTACAGCTCCAGATCTTGAATTTATCAATCAAGAATTAGTCGACATAGAACGCATAGAAGTGATGCGCGGTGCTCAAGGTGCCTTGTATGGTCGAGGAGCAATCGGAGGCGCAGTGATTGTTACCACAAAAAAACCTACAGAAGATTTAGAAGGGTCAGTAAAAGCTTCAGTCGGCAACGCCAATACCTACAATTTGAATGCGGTGGTATCAGGCTCGCTTAATCAAGCTGATTCTGCCTTCTTTAGGTTAGGCGGCTATGTTAAACATTCTGATGGGCTTATTGACAATACATACAGTGGAGAGCCTGCTGATCAATTCAAAGAATCGTCTTTATTTGGACAGCTCGAATTCGAATTGACGGACGATACTATCGTTAATTTTAGGACTCGCTATACATCAAGCGAAGCGGGTTTTGCCTATTACCAAAATGTTAGTGAAGATACTATTGAAGACTTTTCGCTACAAACTAGTACTAATATCATCAATGAAGACGAACGCGACGTGTTCGAAGTGAGTGCAAAACTTTCTCAAGATTATGATCTGGGTACGTTTGAACTAATTGCTGCCTACAGCGAGTCTGAAAATGTACATTTTTACGATGGGGATTATTCTGCAGATCCTACGTTTATCGATGAAGACGGTCTCTTTCGCGCCCCCTTCGGTACAGAAGGAATAAATGATGTAAATTCAGTTACCGTTGAATCACGATTTATTTCACAATCTGATCAAGATGTTAGATGGTCACTTTCGGCTTTTTATCAAAGTAGAGATAGAGATACCGAGGTTAACTTTTATGACGATTTAACCGATGCTGAATTACTCACGCGCAGTGACTTTGCAAACGAAACTCCTTATTTCTCAATCGTCGATAATAATAGCAGCGATGCTTGGGGATTAGCGGCTCAAGTTAACTATGATATTAACGACAAGTTAGAGCTTACAGGGGCGTTACGATACGACCACGATAAACGCGAATCATTTGATCCCGGCAATAAAGAAGCTACATTTGCTAACAAAGATTTTAGCCAATTGCAGCCTAAGGTCACACTAGGCTATCAACTGAACGATCAAACCTTGTTATACGCTGGTTATTCCAAAGGATTTCGAAGCGGTGGTTTCAATGAACCAGCAGAGGGAATCAGCCGAGTATTTGATAAAGAAGTATCTGATAGCTACGAGTTAGGATTTAAAACCAGTTGGTGGGATGACAATATCAGATTAAATGGTGCGGTTTTTTCAATCGAGCAAGAAAACGCTCAATTTACCCAGTTCAATGTTGATACTTTTACCCTCGAAAACTTATCTATTGAGCAGGTTGATACTCAGGGTATAGAGTTAGAATTGTCGGTAGCGGCGACAAAAAATCTAGACATCCGAGCTAGTGCAGGAATTGTTTCATCAGAAATCAAGGAGTTTGCGTTAAGACCCGAGTTATTAGGCAAACCACAATTTTGGGTGCCAGAGTATAATTATGGCTTGTCCGTCAACCATGTTTTTGATGTAAACGCTCAGTGGTCAGTTGTTTCTCGTATCGATTGGCAAATCGAAGGACCAAAAATATACAGTATCGATATTCCAGATGTCGAATCTTCAACATATCAATTCGTCAATGCAGGGATAGGTGTGAAGTCTGAAAATATCCGCATTCAATTTTATATCAATAACCTCACGGATGAACGTGCAATTGAAGACATCTTTTTGTTTGGAGACGGCATTACAGACTTGGCCCGTCAGCCAAATAAGCCAAGGAGCTATGGTCTCGAACTTATTTATGATTTTTAATCGGCTTTTGTGATACTTAGCGATGCAACTGCGAATAAAGGATATAACTGAATGCGTAATTTAAGTCGAAATGAGATTCTCGACATTCTCCATGGCTGTACTATTTTGGGCACAGGAGGAGGCGGTGACTTAAGCGAAGGTTTAGAATATATAGACGAAGCTTTTGCCTTGGGTAAGTCGTTTAGGTTGATTTCAGCCAGTGAAGTACCTAGGGGCGAAATACTTTGCACGCCTTATATATTGGGTGCTATTTCACCACTAAGCCAAGCAGAAGAATCCGTTTATAATAATTTACCAAGATTAAATAAGCGTGCGATCATGACTGCTTATGAACGTTTGCTAGCGTACACAGGAAAGTCAATATATGGCACTATTTGCTGTGAACTTGGAGGTTCAAATACAGCACTGTCTTTTTATCTCGCAGCAATGTTTGACGGCTATATAATTGATGCTGATCCTGCTGGCCGCGCCGTCCCTGAAATTACTCATTCTACCTACTACCTAAATAATCTGCCTGCGGCCCCCATAATAACTGCCAATGAATTTGGCGAATGTTTCATATGCGAGAATATTGTGGATGATGCAAGAGCTGAAACTTTGGTTCGCGCCTTAGCTAAAGTAAGCCGCAATGATATCGCTGCAATTGACCATGTGTTATCGGTCGAAGAAATTAAGGATGCGCTTATTCACGGCACTATTAGTAAGGCTTTATCACTAGGAAAGGAAGCCCGCATAGCCAAGCAAAATCTCGAAGACGTCGCGGATGTTATCGCCAACAAAGGTGAAGGATTTGTTGCGTTCAGAGGCAAGGTAAACGTATTTGATTTTAGTACTGAGGATGGTTTCACGCTTGGCAGTGTTTCACTTGACGGTACTGGAGAATTTAGTGGTCAAACACTTCATATCAGAGTAAAAAACGAAAATATGCTAGTCGAAATAGACGGCAGTATTTATGCAACCGTCCCAGACCTAATATGTTGCATTAATACGTTGACCGGCGATGCGATTACTAATCCTCATTATCAACAAAATATGCCAGTTGCGGTAATTATATTGCCTGCGCCCAAGGAGTTCCTCACAGACAAAGGTCTATCTGTCTTCGGACCTAGATATGCCGGCATAGATCAAGATTATTGCGCAGCAAAACCTAGGTCTTAATGGACACAGCCCGCAATAGAGACAAATCCTATTAGAGAGGGTATGCAATGGTGTGTTGTTGTGAAGGTTTTTGTTTTTAATTTATGTTCACGCTGCAATAAGCCCTTTTTACGTATCCGCAGCGCGTTTAGAGTAACTAGTTATGTACGAGAACGTTTTAATAGAAATACAAATTTTCTGTTCTCCCTGATAAAAGCAGGGAGAGCCGTTTTATCCGGTTAACGTATTGAAATACAAAGTAACTAAATAAAGCCCCCCACATAGCTTATCCAACCCTCTGGTTAATTAAACAACAATAGATACTTATATCGTTACTTATGTAGGAAAACTATTGCATCTTTAAAGTGTTATATTATAACATATCTACAGTAATGTTATAATATAACTAATAGTGTGCATTCCCCAATGAGCGATCTCAAAAAAAATCATTCCACAGAAAATCATTCCACAGATAACAATCCCGTCATTAAGGCTGCCGTCTTGTGTGTGGCGATAAATAACAATTCTATTCTCAAGAACCTCAACTTTCATGTAAACAAAGGCGAAATCTATGCCTTGTTAGGCGGCAATGGTGCGGGTAAATCTACCACGCTCAAAACGTTCTTGGGTTTTAATTCGCCAGCAAGCGGAAGTGCACGAATTGATGGTAAAGAAGTACTGCGAGCATTAGACGAAGTCAGAGGTAAAACCGCTTATTTGCCAGAGTCAGCAACCCTTTACCCCCACTTAACTGCACGGGAAAATATTCGATACTTTCTGTCACTGGCCAATATCAAAAAGTCTAACGACGATATAAATCAAGCTTTTCAGCGGGTAGCTTTGCAAGAAAACTCATGGGAACGTGAAATGCAGACTTACTCGAAAGGCATGCGTCAAAAAACCGCAATCGCCCTCGCTCTATTACGTGAAGCCCCAATATTTTTATTAGACGAACCGACTTCTGGACTTGATCCTGTCGCCATCGATGAATTCAATCTTTTAGTACGTGAATTAGCATCTAGTGGCGCAACTATCTTGATGGTAACTCATGATGTTTATGGCGCTTGCCAAGTCGCTGACAGAATTGGACTGTTGCGAAACGGCGAACTAGTGGGTGAATTTGAAGCTTCTGTCCAAGGCAGAATAGATACTGAAGAAGTCCATGCCGCGTTTGCACAAAGGCAGGTGGCATGAAACCGTTTCGTTTTAAACAACTCGTATCGGTGGCGAAAGACGAGTGGCGTTACTGGTTTCGCTCAAAGTTGGCTTTGTCGGTATTGGTGATTGGACTTGTACTCACTCTTTCCTCTGTGGTCGTAACGGCAAGCAACATGATGGAGTTAAGTCACGATAGACATGCCTTACAAAACAGCGCGGAAGAAACCTTCTTAGATCAACCCGATAGGCATCCTCATCGGATGGTACATTACGGGCATTATGCTTTTCGAGTTCCTTCACCTCTTAGCGTGCTCGATCCGGGTGTGGATGCGTACACTGGAAACTCAATTTTTTTAGAAGGGCATCGCCAAAATAGCGCGATGTTCGCTGATCAACGACAAGGCACTGCGTTAACCAAACTAGGTAACCTGTCTCCAGCCTTCATTGTTCAAGTGCTTGCTCCTCTGTTACTCATTTTGATTGGTTACAGTGCAATGAGTCGTGAACGTGAGTCAGACACCCTGAACTTCATTTTGTCTCAAGGCACGTCCATTTTCACCCTAATTGGCGGGAAACTGTTGGCGTTGTTTTCAATTATTGCACTCATACTATTACCTTTGTCTATGTCTGGCATTCTAGCCATCGCACAAGGTGAAAGCGTAATAGCAACACTGGGTTTTTTGCTCGGATATTTGCTTTACTTAGTTGCCTGGGCGCTATTGGTATTGCTTTGCTCAACCTTGTTTTCAAAAAACAGTGAGAGTTTTACCGCCCTTGCATTTGTATGGATCCTTCTTTGCGTAGTGATGCCGAGAGTCGCCAGTACAACCGCAGCAACGGCAGTGCCTTCCGCAAGCAAACTAGAAACAGACTTTGCCGTTATTGCTCAATTGCGCAAATTGGGCGATGGCCACAATGCAAGTGATCCTGCCTTTAACCAGCTCAAAGCATCACTTTTGGCTCAATACAATGTCGACACAGTAGAAGAGTTACCGATCAATTTTAGAGGAGCTGTCGCCAGCGCTTCGGAGGCTGAGTTGACCGGTGTATTGAACGAGTTTGCAGAACAGGGTATGTCAAAAGAGTTGTCGCAAACCCAAGTGGCAAGACAGTTTGGATGGCTTTCGCCTATGGTGGCAGTGCGTTCACTGTCCATGATCACGGCTGGAACTAGCATAGAAACGCACCATAGGTTCTTGCGTGAAACTGAGTCTCTTAGATTTGATTTTGTTCAGGCGCTTAACAAAGTGCATGTCGAGCAACTTAGTTATGCCGATGACATGAATCGTAATTCGAGTGCGGATGCAGCTCAACGAGCACGGGTTGATGCAAAAAATTGGAAAATTTTAGAAGACTTTAATTTTGAAGTAGACAGCGCAAGTGACAGGCTCCAACGAAGTTTGCTTGCCTATTGGCAAATCATTTTATGGTTAGCGGGTTTGCTCATTTGTATTCGCTGGGCAGGGAGGCGTTTGTCATGAGTAAGGTAATTTCCCATTTGAGCCGAGAATGGCGCTTTATGTTAAGTCAAAAATACATCTTGGTGTTATTGGCGTGTACTTTGATCGTTTCCGGTTTTTCTGTTGTCAGTGGAATTCAAGAAATTGCACAACAAAATCAAACCATAGAGCGTTTGAAAATAGCAGATGCATTAGACAGAAAAGAAGCGCAAGAGAAACATTCAGATCCAGGCTCCATCGCTTACTACAGTTTCCATCTAACCTACCAGGCGCCCTCTGAACTTGCTTTTGCTGCCCTGGGAGAGCGTGATATTTATCCGTGGAAACATCGTATCAGAATGCTGGCATTAGAAGGCCAAATCTATGAAAGTGATGCACAAAACGCTGAATTGGCACAGGCGGGTAAAATTGATTTTGTGTTTGTACTGAGTGCCCTATCACCATTAATCATTATCTTGCTTTTTCATGATTTAGTCGCTAGCGAGCGAACTAGCGGTAGACACGATTTACTGGTGACTACCGCGAATTCTGCAGCTGCATTATGGGGCTCGCGGATCATTGTCAGGTTCGTTGCATTTTTAGTGTGTTTGCTGCTGCCGTTTTGCATTGGCGCTTGGTTTAGTGAAGCAGCAATAGGCAATGTGCTGGAAATTTCGTTGTGGAGCATACTCTATCTCGTCTTTTGGACAGTTCTGAGTGTTTTGTGGGGTAGAAAGGCGAAGAGTGCGCCAAGGGTAGCTTCTGGGCTAATCGGAATCTGGGTGTTGCTCGCGTTTATCATTCCCATTCTTGGTGATCTAGCCATTAAAGAGAGTGTTCATTCACCTAAGGGTGGCGACATTGTCTTAACTCAACGAGAGGCAGTGAATGGAGCTTGGGACCTGCCTAAAGAGACCACGATGGATGCCTTTGTAGCCACCCATCCTGAATGGAAGGACTATGTGTCGATGGAAAGTATGTTTGAATGGAAGTGGTACTATGCTTTTCAGCAAGTGGGCGACCAAAAAGCCGCTTCTCTTTCCAACGAATATCGCGATGCTGCGCAACAAAAGTATGATTTAGCTGGTTTTGTTTCCTGGTTGTCACCACCGATGTTATTACAACGTAAGTTGACACGCGTAGCGGAAACCGATGCGATAGCAGCCTTCGAATATGAACAGCAAATACGTGAATTCCACAAGCAACTGCGTTTGTTTTATTACCCCTTTTTATTTCCACCGGTCGAATTTGACAAAACAGCACTTGAAGCAATGCCTAGCTTTGAACGCCTAGTACAAATTGATGGCACAGATCAAAACGCCAATGTATTGGCTTCTTCTCAAAAATCTCAATTAAGTAATCAATAAGGTCTATCATGAACAACACAACTACAGGGCTTAAGCTCACCTATCTGAGCATGTGCTTAACTTGCATATCAATGGCTCAAGCTAATGCTCAAGAGCAACCTCAAGCGCCAGATAATGCAAATAGCGCAATTGAAAAAGTGACTGTAATCGGAGCTCGTCAGGCATATCAAGGAGACTTTTCCCCTTTAGAAACACCTCAATCTGAATTACGAATTGACTCCAATATACTGAGAGACGCAGGGGCCATCGATCTTAGTCAAGCGCTAGACCTATCCACCTCAGTTGCCCGACAAAATAACTTTGGTGGTCTTTGGAATAGTTTTGCGCTTCGCGGTTTTGTAGGTGATGAAAACTTGCCTAGTAACTATTTAGTCAACGGCTTTAATGCAGGCAGGGGTTTTGGCGGTTCAAGAGACTTGTCTGGTATCGAGTCGGTCGAAGTTTTAAAAGGGCCTCGTGCTGCACTTTTTGGTCGCGGAGAGCCCGGCGGTACCGTTAACTTGGTTACCAAACGTCCAACTTTCGATACAGCTGGAGAATTGCGTTTGTCAGCAGGCAGTTTTGACACCTACCGTATGGATTTGGACTATACCACGCCTGTGTCTGATTCAGTGGCGATTAGATTAGTCGGCTTTTACGAAGATGCTGAGAGTTTTCGAGATACCATTGAAACTACCAGACAAGGTTTTAGTCCTTCGCTTGCGTGGCAAATAGACGATGACAATCAATTTGTATATGAGCTGGAATACAGTCATCAGAAAGTGCCTTTTGATCGTGGAGTTTTAGCAATAGATGGTGAACTCGGGCGTGTTCCTGAAAGTCGCTTCTTGGGCGAACCGGGTGATGGGCCAATGGAAGCTGACGTACTGGGCCATCAACTCGAGTATCAACATGACTTCAATCAAGATTGGAGTGCTTTAGTAGGCTTCAACTATCGTGATACCTCACTTGAGGGATTCGCGACAGAAACTGGATTTGGCGGTTTAGACGGAGAAAACATTGGCCGTTTCCGCCGATATCGTGACTATGATGCGACTTATCAGGTGTTTCGCGCTGAGATTACTGGTGACATACAACTGGCAGGGCTCGAACATCGTGTAATCATTGGTGTTGATTCCGACAAATTTGAAAATGACCAAGTGTTTTTGCGTATTCGCAATCGTCAATCAAACCAAGAAATCAACGTGTTTAACCCTGTTTACGGCGCTTACCCACTGCCTACGCCACTGGACAATACCGACCGCGTTGAAACACAAGAATCTATGGGCTTATTTGTACAAGACCAAATTAGTTTGACCGATAAACTAGACATTCGTATCGGCGCTCGTTTTGACGACTACGAGCAAGAGCTCAATAATCGTCGTTCTGGCAATATCGCCCAACAAAGTGAAAGCAGAGTTAGCCCCCAATTTGGTATCGTTTATGAAGCCACGGAGTCTACTTCTGTGTACGCTGCATATGGTGAGAATTTCCGTCCACTTTCAGGCAGTGATGCAAATGGCAATGGCTTTGAACCCAATCAATCTACTTCAATTGAAGCAGGTGTAAAGTTTAGCCTGAATGATGGCGCACTGTTTGGTACTGTTGCAATATTTAACGTTGAGCAAGACAACATTCTTGTCGTAGACGACCCCGAAGCCTTCACTAGTGCGGCTATTGGCGAAGCTGAAAGTAAAGGTTTTGAAATTGATCTGAATGGTGAAATCACTGACGGATTAAGTGTTTGGGCATCTTATTCTTATGTTGACGCTGAAACTAAGAATGCGTTTTTTGATGCTAACTTTGGTTTTACCGTAGAAGCAGGAAGTTCACTTCTTAACATTCCAGAACAGCAACTGAGTCTTCAATTGGTGAAACAAACCGAACTATCTGGAAAAGCATTTGAGATCGGTGGGGGCTTGTTGCACGTAGGCGAGCGAAACGGTTTCTTTGGCACGGACTTTACGCTTCCAAGCTATACGACTGTGCGAGCATTTGCCAATTACGAAATTAGTGAAGCCATCGAATTGCGTGCTGAGGTTGATAACCTGTTTGATGAAACCTATTACACTAATTCGTTTGCCGATGTTTGGATCCAGCCTGGTACACCTCGTAATGTGAGGGTTTCGGCTACCTTTAATTTTTAAATTATTGGTTATATTCATTTTGGGTTTGATATAGAAAGTTGCTAGGAAAAGTTATGTCTCGAATTGCGTCTATTGATTTATTACGTGGTCTTGTCATTTTGATAATGATGGTAGATCACGTTCGGGAACGCTTTTTCATGCATACTTCAGTTGGCGACCCGATTAATGAATCCGTGCCCCACGAATTGTACTTTACTCGTTATCTGACACATCTTTGTGCACCGATATTTATATTTCTAGCGGGTGTTTCAGCCTGGTTATATGCGCATCCTAAAGACAATACGTATCGGTCGGCCAGTGGTTTCTTATTCAAACGGGGCATATTCATTATTCTTATTGAAATAGTGCTTTACTATTTGGTTTGGGTAGACACGATTGCCACCACAGTTTGGCTCCAAGTACTTTGGGCTATCGGCGTCAGCATGATTGGCTTGTCTTTACTTTGTCGCTTGAACGTTTGGTTCTTAGGTGGACTCGGACTTATTATTGTATTTGGGCATAACGCGCTAACTCCAATAACCTTTTCTCCCAATGAGTTTGGTTACGTTCTATGGTCAATTCTTCATGATCAAAATGATCTCGGCGAAATTGCAGGGCTTAAATTTAGAGCTTCTTATCCCGTGTTGCCTTGGTTTGGTGTGATTTTACTTGGCTATTGTGCTGGTCAATTATTTGCCAGTTCTGTATCGACATTAAAAAGACGCAAAGTATTGCTGAGTTTAGGATTAGCTAGTTTTACTGTCTTATTTATTTTGCGTGGGTTTAACATTTACGGAGAAACTCTGCCATGGGAAGTGCAAGCCACCACCCTTGATACCCTTCGTTCGTTCTTCAATTTCAGTAAATATCCACCGTCTTTACATTATATTTTAATTACTCTAGGGTTCGGGTTTTTCCTGTTGGCCTGGTTCGATTCGCTGAAAAAGCAAGGGTTATTAACTAAAGTACTCGAAGTGTATGGTTCAGTCCCAATGTTTGCTTACGTAGTTCACCTTTACGTGTTGCTTGCGGCTTACTGGATTTTGTATCCAATTTTTGGCGCGACACATGGCACAAGATTTGGATTAGACAGTGTCGGTGAAATTTGGATTGGCGCTTTACTGCTCATTGTTTTGCTCTACTTGCCATCTAAAGCATTTGCAGAATACAAACACAGAGAAAAACGCAATAAACCTTGGCTGAGCTATTTGTAGCTAAAGCTGGTGTGTTTTCACTTCGAATTGGCTATTAAGTTGGGCAATGAATCATCGATCTGCCTGCAAATCTAATCATCTTCATTACGCTTTTTTGGTTGGTAAATGTGTATGTCGCAAGTTGGAGAAGGCAGAAAAGCAAAACCAGAAAAACACTATAAGGAGGTAAAAGTTTTAATTATTTAATTGATAATGAGAATGATTTGTATTAATTTAGATGCACAAGATGCACAAGATGCACAAGATGCACAAGATGCACAAGATGCACAAGATGCACAAGATGCACAAGATGCACGAGCAACAAACAGGCTTAAAATAATCCAAATACAATGTGGATAAATGGTTCTGAGCTTTTTGAACCAACCTACTGAGTATCAATTAAATAGATCTTCCCATCTAAACCAAGGAAAGAAATGAAATTACTATCTTCTCTATTTATTCTAGCGTTTACTGTCAGCAGTTACGTTAGTGCTGATGAGCAATACAACCACTTCCCTTCTTTGCAAGCTCCCGACCTAAAAATAGCGTTATGTAACCTACAGAGCTATAACCAGAAATTAAGTGCTATTACCAGTAAGGATGAACTTACCGCTACAGACATGGTTAAAATACATGAACTCACCTACACGCTAGAAAATGCCGTGGCTCGGATGCAGAGTGAACTGGTTAAAACAGCGGAAAACCTTGAAAAAGTGCACAAAGCATCTGAAAGATTAGATCAAAAAGCGATAGCAACCTTTGGTCAAAAATATTTTGAATTATCTAATATGTTAGCTGACGGCGTTAGCTGTAAAGATTCACAGTAAATTCATAGTATTTTGCGCTGTTGCTGGCAAGCTAGATGCTAGCAGCAGAGTCAAATCAAAACTTTTCAGTTTCCCAGCCCGTTAAACCGGAGGTTTGGACTAAGCTAACGAATTCAGACAACATCCAGTTTAATAGTTTCTAACGCCTATATTTATGTTTCCTGCAACACCATTCACATCAAACTACCTATTCCTCTCCCTTTTATTGTTAAATGCAAATGATAATAATTTCTATTTACATTTGATAGGTGTTTTTGTACCATCCCGCCATCGCTTATCAATTCACTTTATGGAATATGTTTTAAATGAGTTCAATTACAAATTCGAAGCTAGGTGCTTTGGCTATCATGGTGGCACTTGGGTCATCTCAATTTTCCTATGCAGAAGATAACTCCCTTGATGGAGTTGAGAAAATCATAGTCACAGGTAGTTATTTGGAAGGCTACAACGCCCACAGTGCTAGCGGCGCTTCTCGAATGGAACTCGCAATCAAAGATATTCCACAGTCAGTATCAGTGATCACTGGTGCACAGTTACAAGACTTTCAATTGACCGATGTGAATGTTGCGCTTGATACCGCAACAGGCGTCAACGTTGAACGAATTGAAACTGATCGAACCTACTACACAGCTAGAGGGTTTGATATCACTAATTTTCAAATTGATGGCATTGGCTTGCCACTCACCTCAGGAAATAATCATGCTGGCGATGACACGGCTATTTACGAACGTATTGAAATTATTCGCGGGGCAAATGGGTTAATGACCGGAGTTGGTAACCCATCAGCAACAGTAAACTATATTCGTAAGCGACCTTCAGCTGAGAACAACATACAAGTTAAAGGCACGGTTGGAAGCGACAACTTATACCGCATAGAAGCAGATGGTTCGTATCGGTTTAATGAGACGATTTCTGCCAGAGTTGTGCTTGTAGATCAAGATAGAGAATCACATCTTGATCGTTATAGCCGAAAAAACCAACTCGCCTATGTATTCCTGAATGTGAATTTGACTGAAAATACTCAGATATCATTCAGTCATAGCTACAACAATAGTGATGCCACTGGAAATTTATGGGGTGCGTTACCTTTATTTTATACCGACGGCAGTGCGACCAATTATGACCTCAGTACTAGCACTTCTGCCGAGTGGTCCAATTGGCAAGTTGTTAATAACAACTCTGTGATTGAATTGAGTCATTCGTTCGAAAATGATTGGCGTTTACGCGCTACCTACTCACAAAAAAAAGCGGATGAAGATAGTGAGTTGTTTTACGTGTTTGGAACACCTGATTCCGAAACAGAGCTTGGTTTAACTGGTTATGCGAGCGAGTATATTTTGGACGACAAACACGATTTGTACGACGCATATGTAGAAGGTGATTTTAATTTGTTTGGTCGCGACCACCAATTGGTAGCAGGGTTTAACTATTCGAAACTGAGTTATACAGATCGTTCACTCTACGATTACACCACGGGAAACGGATCCCCTCGCATTCCTAATTTAAATACTTGGGAAGGTAAGGCTGTGTTCCCGAATTTTGCCGATGGAGAGGCAGGAAGCGATGTGGTTCAGAAACAGAAAGCAGCCTATTTTACTGGACGTTTTAATCTGCGTGACGGCCTCTATGTTATGGCTGGAGGAAGATATAATGACTGGGAAGTTGTCGGAGAATCATATGGTGTCGAACGCGATGTCGAAGACTCCGACTTTATTCCGTATTTTGGTGCTATCTATGCAATTACTGACGATACCAATCTTTACGCAAGTTATACCGAGACATTTCAAGCGCAAAATGAACTAGATATCAACAATCAACAACTTGCCCCTGTTGTGGGTGAAAGTAAGGAAATTGGCATTAAAACCAGTTTGTTTGAAGACAGTGCAGTTGCGATTTTTACCTACTTTGATGTGCAGCAGACTAATCTTGCCATTGCTGACCCTGCAACGATGAATTTGCCACCAACAGAACAAAGATTCATCGGCAGTGATGGAATTGGCAGTCATGGATTTGAATTCGACTTGGCCGGTGAAATTTTACCAGGGCTCAACACCAGTATTGGTATTTCAGATTTTTCAATTTCAGGTGACGAGCTAGTTGCAAGCTATACACCCAATAAAATGGTAAAGCTCGGCGCAGTTTATGATATTCCTCAAGTAAGTGGTTTGTCATTCGGCTTAAACGTGCGTTGGCAAGATGATATTTCCAGAAAACAAGGGCTTGTGGAAGAGGGTTTTGCTAATGCTGGGGATGAAATTGTCACTCGTCAAGATGCTTATGCAGTTGCAGATTTATTAGTTAAATATGCAATCAATGAAGATATTTCTATTAACTTCAACGTTTTTAACATAACCGATGAAAAATACCTGACAAGTCTTTATTGGGCGCAAAGTTATTATGCTTCTCCTCGTGCTGTAAGCGCCACCCTTTCATGGTCAATATAAAAAAGTACTGAGGTTGAAGAGTCTTAACTAAATGAGAAAATCACTATTTAAATGGCATTCTTATTTGGCGCTTGTTGCGCTGATACCAATATTGGTGGTATCGATTACCGGCAGTATTTTGGTTTTTAAAGTAGAAATAGACAGCGTCTTGCGGCCTCATCACATGGTAGTAGGCGCAAATGACAATAGCCTTCGAACCAATTTAGATGAATTGATGCAAACCATCACTTCTACCTATCCAGAATATGCTCTTGCAGGGTGGGAGCTTTTTGACGATAAGTCTCGTTCTGACACGGCATACATGATCAAAAAGGGAACGGATACTTGGTTTAAGTTATACATAGACCAGTATTCTGGCGAGTTGTTATCTGAGCCAAAACATATGGAGCATTACTTGACTGACTGGTTGTTGGAACTACATTTTGCTTTCTTGATGCACTTTAATGGCACTATAGTTGGCGTGTTTGTCGGTCTTGTCATGTTGTTTTTGGGTATAAGTGGTATCGTTTTATATCGAGGCTTTTGGCGCAAAGTTTTCACCTTGAGGTTGCAAGCAGCTAAACGGATATTATTCAGCGACATTCATAAAATGGTCGGCATTATTGCCAGCCCTATCTTTATCCTTATTTCGTTTACTGGTGTTTATTGGAATATTTCAATCATACTGCATGAAGTTTTGGAGCATGGTTCGGACGAAGCGCATGTTTACATGAATCAAGCCTACCACTCTTCGGATATTTCATTTGAGGCAATGAGGAAGGATACTGCTAATCAAATAAATAGCTATCAACCTTTCTATATGGCTATACCAAACGAACCAGAAATGGATATTACGTTTTACGGTTCAGTCAACACTCGCAACCCCTTCATCAGTCAATACGCAAGCTATGTGACTTACAGCCGGACTGACGGGAGTTTAGTCACTGCATATGATATTAGAAATGCCAGCATATGGGCTGTACTTGATGACAGTACCCGTAAACTACACTTTGGATATTTTGCAGGTATCTGGTCTAAAGCAGTTTGGTGCATTGTTGGTTTAGCACCTGTTTTGCTCGCTATCACTGGTATGTTGATGTTTCTACTTAGACGCTCTCCAAAACGTCGAAGAACTTCACGGTTAATTGCCACAAAAGGTTAGCAAGCTTTTCAATCTCGGGGCTGATACAACATCAAGTAAAATTTCATATTATTACTCCTTTAGCTTCGCCCAATTTAAACAGTTGGCCCAATAGCTGCTTATACCCATGATAGAAAGGTTGTGATTTGCTCTCTAAAATGAGACAAACCCTTCCGCCCCCTTTGAAAATAAGCCTAGGAAAACATATGACTGGAATTACTTCCCGCAAAAATGCAATTACTGAAATAACCAATCGTGCACCAATGCAGTGCGGAAAAACTGAACCTTTGAGCAAAATTTGGGCAACAGATGTGTTCAATCTTTCTGCAATGGAAGAAGCACTTTCAAAAAATGCATTCAAAGCCATGAAAAAGACCGTGCAGACCGGTGCTCCGTTGGACAAGGCGACAGCTGATGTCGTTGCCGCTGCTATGAAAGACTGGGCTATAGCCAAGGGTGCTAAATTTTTCTCCCATATTTTCTACCCGATGACGAACATCACCGCAGAAAAGCATGATGGCTTTATCGTCACCAACTCAGACGGTAATGCGATTACCGAATTTACTGGCAGTCTACTAATTAAAGGTGAGCCAGACGGTTCATCTTTCCCTAATGGTAGTTTGCGTATGACCAACGCAGCGCGCGGTTACACTGCTTGGGATCCCTCCAGTCCAGCTTATGTAATGCACACGCAAAATGGTGCTACGTTAATGATACCAAGTGTCTTTATGTCTTGGACGGGTGAGTCACTAGATAAAAAGATCCCTCTGTTGCGTTCTAACAAAGCAATGGATAAAGCCGCACAAAAAGTGCTGTCATTGATGGGTGAAACAGAAATCGCACCATTAAATTCAAGTTGTGGTGCTGAGCAAGAGTACTTTTTAGTCGATGAGCATTTTGCTAATGCACGTCCTGATTTACTATTAGCAGGACGCACCTTGTTTGGTGCAGCACCAGCAAAAGGTCAGCAATTCGATGATCACTATTTCGGGGCTATTCCCGCTCGTGTCCAAGTTTTCATGCAAGACTTTGAAGACAAATTGTACCGTTTAGGCATCCCAGCTAAAACTCACCACAACGAAGTTGCACCGGGTCAGTTTGAAATAGCTCCATACTTCGAAGCTGCAAACGTGGCTGCTGATCATCAACAAATGCTAATGACCTTGATGAAAAGCACAGCAAAAGAACACGGCTTCTTATGTTTGCTTCATGAAAAACCTTTCGCAGGTGTAAATGGATCAGGTAAACACGTTAACTGGTCAGTTGGTAACTCAACTCAAGGTAACCTATTAGATCCTGGTAGCACACCTCATGACAATCTAAATTTCCTACTGTTCTGTGGCGCTGTGATTCGCGGTGTACATAAATATGGTCCGCTATTGCGAGCAGTAATTGCTTCCGCCGCAAATGACCACCGCTTGGGTGCCAATGAAGCACCACCAGCGATTTTATCAGTCTATCTTGGTGACCAGTTGGAAAGCGTCTTCAACGATATTAAAGAAGGTAAATTACTTGAGAAAGCCAAAGGCGGCTTGATGGACCTTGGACTATCTCAGATTTTACAATTTGAAAGAGATCCAGGCGATCGAAACCGTACCTCTCCTTTTGCCTTTACAGGTAACCGTTTCGAATTTAGAGCAGTAGGTTCTTCTCAGTCTGTTTCAGGTCCGTTAGTTGCCATGAACACCATGCTAGCAGACTCGTTAAACTGGATTGCTGAAAAATTAGAAGCGCTTTTAGAATCAGGCGAAGATCAAACTGCAGCCGTTATTACTGTTCTTCAAGAGTTAATGGAAGAACATGGCAACGCAATCTTTGGTGGTGATGGCTACTCATCAGAATGGCATAAAGCCGCTGTTGAAGAGCGTGGGTTGAAAAACATTCCGACCACAGCTGACGCATTGCCTGCATTTAAAGATGAAGAAGTGATTAAGTTGTTTGAATCTACTGGTGTATTGTCGCCAGCAGAGCTTGCAAGTCGCTTTGAAGTCTATGCAGAGCAGTATGTTCTTGCTATTGAAGTTGAAGCTAAATTAGTCGTCGGAATGGCAAGCACCAGAGTGTATCCTGCAACTATCCAGTATTTAGACAGTCTATCTAGCGCTGCTACTAATTTGGGTAAATTGAAAATCGAAATTAGTCATAACAGCATTGACGAAATTGTTAGTGAAACTAACGATATGATGGCTGCTGTGAGCAAACTTAAAGAAGCTTTGGAAAAAGAAGAGTTTGAAAGTGCTGAAGAACATATGAATCATTGTGCAAAAGTGCTTTGTCCGCTAATGCTCGAAGTTCGATCTCACGCAGATGCGCTGGAATTGGTAGTTTCTGATGAACTATGGCCTCTGCCTAAATATCAAGAAATGCTATTCATTAAATAAATAGTTCAATTTGCCTCAATGGAGGGGGTTAGCCGCCCCATTGGAGCAAATAGCAAAGCTATACAAGTGAGTAAAAAAGCACAAAAGCATTCGCTTTTGTGCTTTTTCGTTTGTGCGCCAAATATAGCGCTTATCGCAAAGTTCTAGTCTGACTTCTAGGTATGGTATATGTAGGCCAGCGCAACGGCTGACATAGCGCCTTATCAATTCAAATCACTTTAGGTTGTTCTCAGATTCATACTTGATTTGTTGACGGCCTTGAATGCGTTGTAACATAAATGTATCATGCTATTAACATAAACATATGATGTATGCGATAAGAGAGTGTGAATTTGAGCCAAAGTAAATTAAATTTAGTGACAAAGTCCTTGATAATTGCCGCGTTTGGAATGGGTTTATCTGCCTGCCAAACGTCACTTGAACAAAGCAATTCACCTGTCGCAAAGCGTGTTGCTCCTACATCAATGTTTACTGAGTCATTTGGCATATTACCGACGGAAAATCGGGGAAGACGTAAATGGGATGGCGCCATTGTAGGTGATTTAGACGGCAATGGATTTCAAGACCTTATCCTTACAGAGCACGCTTATCGTGTGCGGATTTTTTGGAATGAAGGTGGTCATTTTACGGGGCCCCAAGATCTGGTTTCTGGCGATATGCATGGCCTATCCATAGCCGATCTAGATAATGACGGACTGATGGATATTCTGATCGCTCAGGGCGGAGGTAATGGTGGAAATCCAAAGATGCCTATGCACTATGAAGTGACTAGAGATCGAGAATTTATTGGTGGTGATGTACTAACCCACTTTGAAAAGGGGCGAGGACGTTCTGTCAAAGCATTGGATGCAGATAGTGATGGTGTGTTAGAGCTCTTCCTGACGGGATTTCCAACTCCAGAGCAATTTAAGAAAGGTGCAAATCATTTTTATACTAATGATGGTAAAGGTAACTTCTCCTTCAATGCCCACTTACCCTTTGGTCAGCGCTTAAGCTACCGCTCAAGTATTACCGATTTTAACGATGATGGTGATCCTGACATTCTCGTCTTTGGCGGGCATGACTTCATTGCAATTCAAGGAGAGGAAGGTGTAGCGTTTAAAGAAGTCACTAAAACGGTGTTAGGTGATTTAACTAAAATCAACGACATCAGTGCCATATCTCAATTTGATTATGATGCAGATGGCGACCTTGATTTGATTGTAAGTCGGGCAGAACATCAGTTTGAGCACGAAACTTATTACGACGACGAAAACAAGCGATTCGCGTTTTTTGCTCGTTTTAAACCTTTACAGGTTGAGGATTTAACCATCGAGGGCGATTTCAAACTTGAAAACCTGCAAATGGCGTTCCCTCACTTCAATGTTTATGTCGGTGAAGACAAACGTAAATTGGAACTGGACACTAAAGCAGTTATTCCCTCATTTGATTGGGATAGAGAAGGCCCGAATTCATTAAGTCTTTCTGCAAAAGAGGCAAACGGATTTCCTCAAAATGTTTGTGTCAAAGGTATTGAAGTTAAGAATCTACCTAAAGATTCCAAGCCAGGTTTATATGTTGGACATGTCGGCAAAGGGGTGTGGCGTATTTGTAGCCAAACCTCTTCGCCAACTGCTGGTGTGGTTCACAACGTGATATCAAAGCATCAATCTCATCAAGATCAGCCACTACCCGCTATCCTGTTAGAAAATGACAATGGTGTGTATAAAAACGTCACGGCAGCAATGGGTATCAATATAAATGAACAAACAAGCAGTGTAGTTGCAGCTGATTTTGACAATGACGGATGGCAGGACATATTGGTGTCACGTTATGGCAATATGGCAACACAAAACGAACAAATTCTTTATTTAAACAAACAAGGTAAGTCATTTGAGCGTGTGCAATCTCATGGAGCGTTCTCAAAAGATTTGGGCGCCACAGGCAGCGGTGTTGAAAGTATCGATTATGATAAAGACGGCGATCTTGATTTGATTACCGCAAATGAACGAGGAAGATGGCATTTGTATACCAACAATTCTGAATCGTTAAACAACAACAATTTTATCGGCGTTACTGTTAAGCAATCTCCTAGTGGAAACGCAACCGCTTTTGGTGCTAAAGCGACGGTTAAGGCTTGCAATCGAACCCAATCGAGAACAGTTGGGAATACGTCTTCGTCTTTTGCAGTCACCCACAACAATGATTTACTATTTGGATTAGGTTCCTGCGAAAAGATCGACAGTATTCATGTGCATTGGACGAATGGCGAGGTGGTAGAAGTAACCGATAAGTCATTGAATCAATACGTCACGTCAAACAAAACCTAAACACCCCGATATTGCTAGATTGATATCCACTTAGTACGCAGCTTTAGTTGCGACTATGTGGGTATCTAATTTGCAGGCAAGTTTGCATCCCAATTCGTTGATCTCTATGATCTCAAACATGGTCTAAGTTTGGATTGTTGAGAACACGGTTCACTATTGGGTAGCTAATGAAGTCCCACACAGCTTATTGCGAGCCTTTTAGTATTCGAAAAGGCAAACAATTTGAGATTCACAAGGTGGCTTATCGCGAAGACGAGCCCTATTCATGCCATCCACACTTTCACGAAGTGCACGAATTTATATTGTTCGAAAAAATTGAGGGGAACTACTCTCATAGCTTTGGTAAACACAAAATAAATAATCGCGATCTGGTGTTTACAGCAGCAAATCAAGTTCACAACTACGATATCGAATCTGGGGCGAAAGCCTGGACTATTATTCAGTTTATCCCAGAGATTTTGCATGATGTGAGTCTTAAATCATACTTGCCTCTGTTTCAGCACAGCAATCATTTTACTTTTTCAGACATTCGTCGAAATTTTATCCAATCTCTTGTTGATGAATTGTTTTATGCCTACAACAACAATGCCATGAGCGGTCACGCCGTAGGCGTGCTAAAGACATTGATAAGTACTGTGGCAGAGTATGGCTATACTTCCTCTGTAGAGGAATTATCGAATGCAAGCAACAACAAAACCTTCCAAAAGTTTTCTCCAATTATTCATTTGCTACAAGAACACAAAGAGCGAGACTTGAGTTTAGAAGATGCGGCAAAAATCTGCTTTATGTCACCTTCACATTTTTCTCGGTCATTTAAAACCGTTTATCAAGTCAGTTTTTCTGAGTACAAACTGCGTACTAAAATGTTCCTCGCAGCGAGATTGTTATTGACCACGGATCAATCCATTACCAATTTGGGATATGAACTCAACTTTGCTAGTCCATCGCATTTTATTGCCAGTTTTAAGAAACAATTTGGTGAAACTCCCAAACAATATCAAAAGCGCCATCTCGAATAATCTCTGAAAATCGCATATTTACGTTATTTTCTGGCAGTTTGCTGTCAGTTTTCCATTTTAGCTTATGCGACCATAGTTCAAATTTGTTTTCGATGTAGGTAACCAATTTGAACAAGGCAATTATAGAATCTCGAGCTGTAATTTCAGATGGATGTGGCAACTTTTCAGTGGCGACAGTTGAAGTAGGTCCACCTGGAACAGGTGAAGTTCAAGTAAAAATTAAAGCGTCTGGTATTTGTCATACCGATTGGGATTCGATCCAAAACTGGAATAAACCATTCATTGTCGGACACGAGGGTGCTGGTGTTGTATCAGCAGTAGGTGAAGGTGTTACGTCGGTAAAAGTTGGCGATAAAGTCATTTTAAACTGGGCGATACCTTGCGGTGAGTGTTTTCAATGTTTGCAAGGCTTCCCGCATATATGCGAAGTCAATTCTCCAGTTTGTGGTGATGGTTTATCAGGTCATGCTGATGCCAGCGCGTGTACTCACAATCATTCACCGTTAGAACGATCTTTTCATTTGGGCACAATGAGCGAGTACACAGTTGTTAAGGCTGCTGCTGTAGTTAAAGTTGATGTTGATATCCCATTTTCTTCAGCCTCTATAGTGGGTTGTGGAGTCATGACGGGCTGGGGTTCTGCGGTCAACGCAGCCAATGTTAAAGCGGGTTCAACCGCTTGCGTGATCGGATGCGGTGGCGTGGGCTTAAATGTCATTCAAGGGGTGAAACAATCGGGTGCAGCTAAAATTATCGCTGTAGATATTAGTCAAGAAAGGTTGGACCAAGCCAAAGCGTTTGGGGCCACCCACGGTGTGATTGCAGAGAAACAGGATCTTGACTTTGAACAGGTCGCTAGTCAGGTTAGGGCCTTGAATGGCGGACGCGGAGCAGACTATGCGTTTGAATGTACCGCGATTCCTGCCCTTGGTTCTGCACCACTGAAGTTGATTCGCAGTGCGGGAACAGCTGTACAGGTAAGTGGTATTGAACAGCGAATTGATTTTGATTGCGAATTATTTGAGTGGGACAAAATTTACATCAATCCTCTTTACGGGCAGTGCAATCCACAAAGAGATTTTCCGCGAATATTGTCTCTCTACGAGTCGGGGCAGCTAAAACTAGATGAGTTAGTAACTAAAACCTACACAATAGATACCTTGGCAGAAGGTTTTGATGATATGTTGAATGGGCGAATCGCCAAAGGCGTTGTATTGTTCGACTAGGGAGGTAAGTGTTATGACTATCAAAAGACTAGAAGTGTCTGATCCTGCTTTCACACCGAACAATGTGCAATGTCTTACCATCCATTCTTCGTATCTCAATCGAAGACACGATGTCACCCTCTATAACGTCAACACGAAACAACAAAATGCTCCCATTATTTTGTTAATGCACGGTGTTTACGGAAATAGTTGGGTATGGATGCACCTAGGTGGTGCAGATCGAGTTTATGAAAACATCAGAAATGAGCTTGGAGGCACAGACTTTATTCTAGTTATGCCATCTGATGGTGGTTTTTTTGATGGTAGCGCTTATCTGCCTTTAGCTGAAAAAGGTGACTATGAAAATTGGATCATGCGAGATGTGCTAGAGGCGGTGATCACTACCGTTGATGGTGCTACATCAGACAGCAACTTGTATTTATCAGGACTATCCATGGGTGGTTATGGAGCGTTGCGCCTAGGCTTCAAGTATGCGAATACCATTAAAGGGATCTCGGCTCATTCGGCTATTACTGACGTGCAACAACTTTCCTTGTTTGTAGACGAACCTCTCGACCTATACGCCTGTGAAAACGCTAAAGAGACCGAATTATTGTTCTGGGCAGAACTGCACAAAGATGACTTGCCACCTTTACGATTTGACTGTGGGACTGACGATGAACTCATAGAAGGCAATGTCAATTTGCACCAGCAACTGACTCAAATGGGAATTGATCATCAATTTGAACAGTTTTCCGGTGGACATAGCTGGCAATATTGGCACACACATGTAGCAAGAACCTTTAGATTCTTCGCTGAAATAGAAGCATCACTCTAGAACTGGCAGGACGAAAATAGCATATATTTGATACTTTTTCGTTTCTAACTGGTTTGTTACCCCCGTCAGCTTGATTAAAATACCATCAATTCGACAATAGTGTCCTAAATATTTCAGCTTGCTAGTAAGGTGTTCCATGAAAGTTTCAGAATTTACTTGCCCGTTTGCCCACGCCCGTCAATCAAAAGGCCTTGGTTTTATGGATGATCAAAACGATCCTGTCACCATGCTTCTACGCTTAAAAGATGTCAGGAAGACGGCTCACAATTGGAAAACCTTCCAATCTGGTGCAGTTCCGGGGCGTATCGTCATTCCTTCAGAAGTTAAAATTCGCGATACCAGGCAAATTCCATTCGAACTAGACCCACCTGCGCATGGAGATTTTAGAGCATTACTCGACCCTTGGTTTAAGCGTCCCCTTGAAGACGAATATCAACACAAGCTCGATAATATAATTGATAATGTCATCGACAAAAGCACTAGTTTAGCTAGCCTTGATATCGTCACTGAATTTGCTTTGATATTGCAATCACAAGCCCTTACCTTGTTACTCAACACACCATTTGAAGAGTCAAAAACTTGGATAAGTTGGGGGACTCATGTTTTTCGAAGTGACGGTGAGGCGCTGGACGCAAATAAAGCAAACATTCTTTATGATTATCTAGACAAAGAGATAGACAGAGCTGCAGAAAACCCAACGGATGATTTGTATTCGGTGTTATTGGCATCTGAGGTGAATGGCAAGCAACTAAGCAAGGAAGAAGTAAAGGGTATTCTGATTTTGACCTTTGCTGGTGGCAGGGATACGGTGATCAATGCGATTACTAATTCCATTGCTTATTTGGCGGATCACCCTGAAGCCCTCGAACAACTTAAGCAAAATCCCGACATGATCAACAATGCTGTAGAGGAGTTTATCCGCTACTTTTCACCCTTGACTCAAATGGGAAGAGTCGTCACCACAGATACGGAAGTGTGTGAGCATGCGCAAAAAGCCGATACTCGAGTATCCTTGTGCTGGGCTTCCGCCAACAGAGATGAAAAGACATTTGAGCGGGCAGATGAAATCGTTTTGGACCGTAAAATCAATCCTCATGTCGGTTTTGGGTTTAGTCACCATAACTGTCTCGGAGCCACACACGCTCGACAGATACTGCGCACATTGCTATTAAAACTTTCGCAGCAAGTAAGCGCTATTGAAGTCATAGATTATAAAGAAAATATTGAAGAGCTAGGCGAATTTAATCGTAAAGTAGGTTTTGATAACTTGCGTGTTGTTTTGCATCGCGCCTAAGTAAAAATTAAGTATCACACTAACCTGATTCGTTTAATCAGTTTTGTATAACCACATTGGGAAAAACCATGGTAAAAATTACGTTTATTACTAAAGATAACAAGAGTACCACGCTAGAGGCTGATTCAGGCTCAGTCATGGCATTGGCCGTAGACAACAATATTCTTGGAATCGGTGGGGACTGCGGTGGAGTGTGTTCCTGTGCCACCTGTCACGTGCATGTGCAAGAAGATCAGGCGGATAAAATAGGTAAAGCGTCTGAAATAGAAGAAGATATGTTGGAATTGGATGACAACACAAACGAATTTAGCCGCTTGAGTTGCCAAATCGAGATATCAGAAGAACTTGATGGCGCTGTGTTTTATGTAGCGCAGGAATAGCCAGTAAAATGACTACTGATAACCTGACTTGTATCATTGTTGGCGCTAGTCACGCTGGGGTAAATGCCGCTTTTACTTTACGTAATCAAGGCTGGCAAGGCAAAATCATTTTGATAGATAAGGACCAACACCTTCCTTATCACAAACCTCCTCTATCGAAGAAGGCGTTAACTGCTGAGAATCAAGAAATCGCCGCCTTGCTTAAGCCTGAGGCGAGTTATCAACAAGCCAATATAGAATTGATACTCGGTGCAGAAGTGAGCAACTTAAATCGCGAATCTTGCACCCTAGATGTCACTGAAAATGGTAGTTTAAAGACATTACAGTATGACAAACTAGTATTGGCTACCGGAGCTAGACCCTTTATTCCGCCGATTCCGGGATTAGCAGGCAATCGTGCAGTATTTGCTATGCGCACACTCGATGATGTGAAGGCCATTCGGGCCTGTATTGACAACAAAGATGTCAAACGAGCCGTCATCATTGGTGGTGGCTACATCGGTCTTGAAACGGCTTCGTCTTTGCTAGGACTGGGGTTGAGCGTCACGTTGATTGAACGCGAAGAACGCTTGCTTGCCAGAGTTACCGCACCTGTGATGTCCGATTTTTTCAAAACCCTGCATCAGCAAAAAGGCGTTGAGGTACTCACTGGACTTGAAGTGGTGTCGGTGAATAGTGAGCAAGACAATCAACTCGTGCTTTGCGATGACGGTACTAGCATAGAAACGGATATGATTATTGTTGGCGTCGGCATAAAAGTAAACGCTGAATTGGCTGAACAAGCCGGTCTAAAGATTGACAACGGAATCAGCGTTGACGAATACAATCAATCAAGCGATAACAACATTTATGCCATTGGTGACTGTGCTAATTTCAAACACAGTATGTTCACTCAAAAAGTAAGGTTAGAATCAGTACAAAATGCGGTTGATCAAGCAAAAATTGTGGCGAAAAACCTCTGTGGTGAAACAATCGTAAATACTGCTGTTCCTTGGTTTTGGTCTGATCAATATGACTATAAACTGCAAATGGTAGGGTTAGCGACTGGTTTTGATGAAATTGTATTGCGTCGCGAATCTGCCAAACAAAACACTAGCCTTGAGTGCCTATCTGCTTGGTATTTTAAAGACGGAGCTCTTTTGTCCGTCGATGCAGTTAACAACAGTAAAGCGTATGCGTTGGGTACCAAAGCCATACAAACAGGCACAAAAATAAACCGAGCTGTTTTAGCAGATGAAAATGAACCGCTTAATCACAAGACGTTATTTTTAGCTTGAGGGTTGATTTAGTAAAACCGAGCAAATAGAAATACAAATCAAATAAATTTTGCGGCTAGCATTACATACTGGATTAAGCTGTTAGAGCTGTTAGCTGCAGAGGTCTTCTCAGACTTTTTCCCGGCTTTGTATTCCTTCACAGCGCCCGCGCCAAAAATAGCGGCAAGCACGGCAGGGCGTCTTAAAACGGTTTTTACTTGTTCTTTTGCAATATCAGCACGCTGACTTGCAACGTACTTGTCGACTTCATATTGGGTCGCACTCTGCTGAACCGCTCGTTTGTGACTACCGACTAGTACATTCTCTAGAAATTTACTCATCTGCTTGCTCCTTAATGATATCTGCGTTACCCGTAAATGCCTGCTTTGTGTGAACAAACGAAATGTGACTGCCGACACGTTTCATGGTTTTCCAGCAAACAATTGCTGCCAGAAAATTGATTAATATTGCAATAAGGGCAGCGACTATCCATGAAAGTCCACTAAGAAATAATGCATAGGCCAAGACCAGACTAATGCCGATCATTCCAATGGTGAAAAACGAAATAAAAAGAAGCAAAAAAAGCACAGAGGAAAGGAACGATTTTTTAACCAAGCCCCATTCGGCACCAATTAATTGCTTACCTGCTTCGTATTGCCTTTGTTTGGCCCTGAACCACTCTTCGGTAAGCGGCGCAAGCGCCTTGATCTCGTCTACAGTAGACGTTTCATCTTTGGCGCTTGCTGAGCTAGTAGATTGGTTTTGCATAATCTAGTAACTACTTCTTGATCTTAGTTACGGCTAAGAAGCTTACCGAATAGGGCACCGGCTACAAACACGATACCGGCAGTAGCAACGGGATTTTCAGTCGCATATTTACGCACTGAAGAGGCTTCCCAACTCTCTTGAATTTGTTGCTGCTTTTCAGTTAATGCTTCCTTGGAGTCACCTGCTTTTGTACGAATAGACTTCTCAGCAACTTCGGCTTTTTCGGCCAATGTATCAACTGTGTCATGCAGTGTGGCACGCATTTTCTCTGAAATTGGTGCATCTTGGTCCAAGTTATTAGAAGAAGCGCCATTTGCAGAGGTGTTATGGTTATGGCCAGTATTAGATGTATCGAGAGTGTCGTGTAAATTACTCATAATAAATTGTCTCCTTGTTAACTTAACCTGAACTCTAGATAGCAGCTAGAACCTAACATGAAATTGAGCTATGTAATTCAATCTGCTAGCTAATTTCTTATCCAGAGTTCAGGTTAATTAATCATTAACAAATCGAACAGCGGTCATATAAAACATGTTTAATTTGTCGCTCAGTGAATAGAGAGCAACCTTTATACCAACAAGTTATCTATATGAAAATTATAAGAAAATTATTTTTTGAATCGAATTTAGAAGAAATGACGAGTAATAAATTCGCAACCAGTGGAATATTTACAGACTCACTTTACAACCATATAGAACTTACAGTAGCAAGCAGGACCAAGAGCCCATGAGGCGCTGCAACGGTAGGAGATAAAGCACTTGCTACATACTCCTTTACTAATCCTATGCTTGATGGTCGGTTTTGCAACCAGTGAGAATTATATTGATATGCATTGCTAGCATCTTTTTGAACAATAGCTTGTTCAACAACAAGCAATCTCTCGCTAATTCTATTTTGAAACGTTTTCCAAATCCCGTCGAGTAGCCATAAAATTCCGCATAGCCCTATGACAATTAAATCCAAGGTTTCATGAAAAAGTAATGCGGTGCATACCAATACGCTAGATAACTTGATAATAAGTGAAAATTTTTCATAACTATCAAATTGATTTTGTAGTGTTATCCATTCATTTTCATGAGTTGAAGCAGAGGTAACTGGCATAGTCGGATTTTCTATGGAATACGAATTTACAGATTATAATATCAAGATAACGTGGTGAGTAGGAGACTAGTTTAAAACCAAATCTACTGTTCTATCTTTATCTCAGGTCTCTGATTGAATTTGGGCACTAGTCTAGCTAAACGGGACTTTCCAAACCTATCGCGTTTTCTCTTATTTTGCTCTGGTTTTTTATAATCCAAGCCATAACCAATTGGAAACAAAGGTGGGGCACTTGGGTCGCAAACTTTAGGCCAGTTAAATGACAACCTACCTTCAAAGTTATAGTCTCCAAAAAGCACATCGGTTACCCCTTGACCTTCCGAGCCCGGTAGCCAAGCCGCAACAAAGGCGCTTGCTTTGTCTATTTCACTATTGGTTACCAAAGGTCTTCCGGAAACAAGCACGACGACAACAGGAATCCCTTTAGCAGTGATGTTTTCTATCGTTTGTAAATCTTCTGGGTAGAGTTTTTCCAACTCCAAAGAGTGCCCTAAAGGGTCTGTTACGCGCATTTGCCCTTTCACTGTTGAGCAAACTTCAAAAATGATATCGTCATTGTCGCGTATGTCGCCATGCCCTTCTGCATAAGGAGCTTCGCCAGTTACTACAACCGCAACATCGTGTGCTGTGTTGTCTGCATCTTCAGCCGTATCTGATTTACTCAGAACAGCATTTCTATTGGCTAAACGTATCGCTTCCCAAATCGAGGTGCCACCCATGATCTGTGCATTTCCTGAGTCTCCTTGCCATGACAAAGTAAATCCACCGCATTGGTGTGCCCTGTTGTTAGCATTTTTACCCGCGACGAGAATACGCGCATCTTTTGAGAGGGGCAGAATGTCCTGTTGGTTTTTCAATAGCACTAATGATTTTCTTACTGCTTCTCTGGCAACTTCTCTGTGTTCTTTTGAGCCAAAAGATGCGTGATTGGCCCATTGGCGTTCTTTAGGTCTTGGTTTTTCAAAAAGGCCGTAAGAGAGTTTAACTAGCAGTATTCGTTTTACTGCGTTATTGATACGTTCAATTGGCACCGTGCCATATTCTACGTGGTTCATGAGGTGTTCGATAAACAGTTTCCAGTTTTCTGGCACCATAAACATATCGATACCCGCATTGACACTTTTGGCTACTGCTTGATAGAAATCTTCAGAAACATAGTCGATCCCTTGCATGTCAGAAAGCACAAAGCCGTTAAAATCCATTTCACCTTTTAATACATCCGTTAGCAAGAATTTGTTCGCATGACATTTATCCCCTTTCCAACTGCTAAAGGATGCCATTACGGCAGCTGCGCCCGCCTTTATTGCTGATCGAAAGGGGCGAATGTGTGTACTTTTTAACTCAGTCCATTCGAGTTGATTGTCACCTTGATCGATCCCATGCTTAGTGCCACCGTCTCCAACCCAATGTTTAATACAGGCCAACACGGATTGGTTGTCTTTATCGGATTGCAATGCTTTTACTATGGCTGAAGCACAACGCGCTACGGTCTCTGGGTTTTGACCGTAGCTTTCGTAACTCCTTCCCCAATGGGTATTTTGTGCAATGGCCAAATTAGGTGCAAACGCCCAATCCAATCCTGTCGCCAATATTTCTTTGGCGGTGACTTCTGCAACGCGAGCCAATAGTTCAGTGTCACCTGATGCTCCAAGGCCAATATTGTGAGGGAAAATAGTTGCACCGGCGACATTGTTGTTGCCGTGCACCGCATCTAAGCCATATAAAATAGGAATGGCAGGTCCTGTACCGTCAGATTGCATTGAAGCAATCCAGTAAGCATCGTTCATCTCAACCCAGTCTTTAGGTTGATTCGCACCTGGGGCAGAACCCGCACCACTCATCACTGAACCCAAATGGTATTCTCTGACATCTTCCGGCGAACAAGTCATACGATCAGCTTGCGTCATTTGGCCAATTTTCTGCTCCAATGACATGACTGCTAGCAAAGACTCTGCCCGTAAAATTAGATCTGGATTTTTGAGGCGATTACGCATGGTTAATCTCAAACTCTGTATGCAGCTCGGCATCAGAGTTTCCGCCTATCCATGCACGAAAATGCCCCTCTTCTGTGCAAAATTTCATCGAACGATCATAAAACCCTAAATCTGCTGAGGTCAAATTAAATTTAATAGTTCGCATTTCTCCTTTGGCTAAGCGTACCCGTTGGAATCCTTTTAGCTCTTTCACAGGGCGGGTTACGCTCGCGACTAAATCACGAATATACAGTTGAACTACCTCTTCGGCTTCGCGGTTTCCACAATTGTGAACATTCGCACAAATTGATATTTCATCACCCATTTTAAATCTGTTAGCAGATACCGATATATGTTGGTATTCAAATTGGCTGTATGACAAACCAAATCCAAACGGAAATAGGGGTGAAAAATGGGTGTCTAAGTGAGTTGCCGCCATTCCTAATGAAGTTTGCGGTGCTCTGACATTAATATCATCCATATGGACATAATTGCTTTCACTAGCGGGTTTACCAGAGGGCTTTTGGGAGTAATAAAGTGGAATTTGTCCTACTTTTCTAACAAAGGTAATCGGCAATTTTCCTGAAGGGCTTTCCACGCCAAAAAGTAAATCTGCGATTGCTGGTCCACCCATTGTGCCAGGATGCCAACCGTATAGCACGGCATCTACGCTGGGCAGAATATTTTCAATGGTAAGCGGTCTGCCAGCTAAAACAACTAACACTACTGGCGTTCCAGTTTCCTTTATGGCTCTAATCAGTTCGTTCTGTTTGCCGGGCAAATCTAACTCAGCTCGACAGTGCGCCTCACCTGATAGAATTGATTCTTCTCCAACAACAAGTATCGCTGCGTCAGATTGTTTGGCCGCTTCTACGGCCTTAGGGATGTCACCAGTATCATGACTTCTCGTAGTATTTAGGGCTTTTTCATAAAGGACATCAAGCTGGCTACCTGCCATGTGCTTTATGGCCTGTAGACAAGATATGCTGTGACGTTCTTCTCCATCAAAAATCCATGTCCCAAGTTGCTCATAGCCATCATCTGCAAGCGGACCTATTACTGCGATTCGATTAATTGAATTAGCATTCAATGGCAATATATTGTTATCGTTTTTCAGCAGCACACAACTTTTCAAGGCTGACTCTTTGGCTAAACGTAAATGTTCAGTAGGCAAGTCTACTGGAAGGCGCTTAAACTGAAATTGTGCATCGTCAAATAATCCCAATTTATATTTGACAGAAAGTATTCGTGCAACAGCCTCATCAATTTGCTGTATTTGAATTCTGCCTTCGTCTACCAGTTGTTCTAAATTATCTCGGTAAGTGGTGCTTGCCATCTCCATATCCACAGTGGCATTGCTAGCTTCGAATGCAGATTCTTTATCGTTTTCAGTGAATCCATGGGTACTTAGTTGACGAATCGAATCCCAGTCACTGACTACAATCCCGGTAAATTCCCACTCATCTCTAAGGATGTCGTCCAACAACCATTGATTTCCCGTTGCAGGTATACCATTAAGATCTGAAAAAGACGTCATTAACGTCATAATTCCGCTGTCTACGGCTTTTTTGAACGGGCGAAAATACACATTCCTGAGTTCATTTTCTGGGATATTAGTGGTGCTGTAATCTCTGCCACTTTCAACGGCACCGTAACCTGCAAAATGTTTCGCACAGGCCGCAATAGCGGTTATATCTGACAAGTCTTGTGTTTGAAAACCTAATACCATGGAGGTAGTAAGTGTTGAGCATAAATACGGATCTTCTCCCAGGCTTTCAGCTACGCGTCCCCATCGAGGATCTCGACTGATATCAATCATGGGAGCGAAAGTCCAATTAATACCGACTGATGCGGCCTCTTTCGCAGCGACTCGGGCCGCAGACTCTACCAGTTCGGGTGACCAACTTGCTGCTTGTCCTAAAGGAATAGGAAAAATAGTTTTAAACCCATGAATAACATCGCGGCCAATTAGCAATGGAATACCTAAGCGACTTTCATGACGCGCTATTCGTTGTAGTTCGTTAATCGTATTTGGGCAGACCTCGTTGAGAACTGATCCTACTTTGCCTTCCTGAATAGCTTGACGTAAATCAGCTGGAATATTTCCTTCGTGTCCACATAACTGACTCATCTGACCGATTTTTTCGCTCAGTGTCATACTCTTCAAAATAGACAATATGAAATCGTCTTTACTACGGTTAAGCATTCTTAATGATCCTTTAATTCACCAATAAACATAGTGATTCCCTCGTTTAAAAAAAATTAAAAAGCGATAAAACGGACCTGTAGGACGCTAATGCGGCCGAGTTTTGAGAATGTAGAATTGAAGATGCTTTAACGATCCTGTATTGACGATCTTAGTGGCATCACTATCTGCTAATTAGGCCACAAAGTTTTATTGACCTACTTCTCGCGTCTAAAGTCCGTTCTAACGCGTTTATCTTGACCTCTTATTTACTTGTCTTATTGTCTCAAAAATGACCGCAAAAAAGCGCTTTCTCGCTAACTAAATTCAGTAAGAGACATGGACCATGAACCAAACAACAATGAAAGTTAATCCAGCATCCGGTGAATTCGTCACTTTTAAAGGCGAACGTTACTATGCCATATACAATGTGGATTCGATGGCCCCTTTTTTTATCAGTCTTATATCTGATAGCGATCATTGGCTATTTGTATCTTCAACTGGCGGTTTGACCGCAGGTAGAGTTTCACCTGAAACTGCACTGTTCCCATATGGTCCCGTTGACCGTATTCACGAGAGTTGGCCCCACACAGGGTGTAAAACGATTTTCAATGTGGGTCAAAACAAAAAAGGGTGGGAACCGTTTAATACCGAGCATGATGGTCGATATCAAACGAGTCGCAACATTTATAAAAATATTCTCGGAAATAAACTTTGTTTTGAAGAAATTAACCACGATTTGCAACTTGCCTTTCGATACAGTTGGCTAACCAGCGATGAATTTGGATTTGTAAGACGTTGTGAAGTTGAGAACTTAGGGAATGATTCAGTTTCAATAGAACTTTTGGATGGACTACAAAATATCCTGCCAGCGGGCACACCTAGATTCACCCAGTCTGTATCGAGCAATCTAGTTGATGCGTATAAATGGACTGAACTAGACGAAAATTCTAGCCTAGCCATGTTTACCCTATATTCAGGAATTACCGATCGCGCGGAACCTTGTGAATCCTTGCGTACCAATACTGTTTTTTCTACTGGATTAGAAAATAAAAAGATCCTGTTGAGCAGTGAACAGGTAGGACGATTCCGTCGCGGCCAATCCATATCTACTGAGCATACCAAACGCGGTATTCGCGGTGCTTATTTGGTCAATTCAGAATTCGTTTTGCCTGCTCAAACTTCGCAACAATGGCAAATGATCGCAAATGTTGAACAAACTCAACCACAGACACTGAAATCGATTGCGGAAACCAGCGATGCTGAATTACTGAGTAAAATTCAGAGTTCAATTGACGCTGGCTCAGATGCTTTGGCGAAAATCATGGCGGCTTCTGACGGGTTTCAAATGGTTAACGAAGAATCTGTTCACATCCACCATTATTCGAACGTACTTTACAATACATTGCGCGGCGGTATATTCGACAATCAATACACAATCTCAACCGCAGATTTTACTAAGACACTTGCACATTTCAATAAAGGTCTATTTGAAAAACATCAGGCATTTTTCGCAAGCTTGTCAGACAACATACTGCTGCAAGAATTGTTGGCAGCGATTGAACAGCAAAATGACCCTCAGCTAAGTCGACTAAGTCAAGAATACTTGCCGATTACTTTCGGTCGCAGACATGGTGATCCCAGCCGTCCCTGGAACCAATTTGCGATTAAACTCAAAGATGAGCATGGTGCGTCGTTATTGACGTATCAGGGAAATTGGCGCGATATATTCCAAAATTGGGAAGCTCTCACGATAAGCTATCCTGAATTTATCGACAGTGTCATCGCTAAATTTGTGAATGCTTCGACCATTGACGGATACAACCCTTACCGAATCACCAAAGAAGGGATTGATTGGGAAGTTGAAGAGCCAGATGATCCATGGAGCTATATTGGCTATTGGGGCGACCATCAAATAATCTATTTATTAAAACTGCTTGAGTGGTCACAGAAATTTAATCCCAGTAAGCTGAGTTCATTATTGCACCGAAAAATTTTCAGTTATGCGAATGTGCCTTATCGATTAAAGCCTTTTGCAGACATGTTAGCCAATTCAAAAAGCACGGTAGTTTTTGATGAAGAGTTGGCTGAAAAAATTGAGAGCAGACTTGAATCTATTGGTGCTGATGGGAAATTGCTGCTTGATTCAAGCACGGGACAAGTCTATCAAGTCAATTTACTTGAAAAGCTCATACTTCCGCTACTCACTAAGCTAAGTAACTTGGTGATTGAAGGCGGGATTTGGCTAAACACACAAAGACCTGAGTGGAATGATGCAAACAACGCCTTGGTAGGCCAAGGGTTATCCATGGTTACCTTGTATTATATGCGCCGCTATGTGTCATTTATGCAATCGCTATTGGCTAATGAGCAGAGTTGTTTTGATATATCCTCTGAATTAGCTCAATGGTTAGAGGAAACCACGCGTACCTACTCTGACATGCATCCGAAGAATCATCAGCAAGGTTACAGTGATGAACAGCGCAGTGATTATTTAGCTGGGTTGGGTCAATCAGCGAGTGTTTACAGAACCAAAGTTTACCGACAAGAGGGTTTCTCTGGTCAGGTATCTTACGAAGTGAGTGCCGTTAATGAGTTGCTTGCTAATGCACTAGCCGTTATCGACCACTGCATTCATAAAAACTTGGCTGAAGACAACCTGTATCATGCCTACAATTTGTTGAATTTGGACAAGATTTCAGACAATCAGATCACAGTAGACAATTTATATCCTATGCTGGAAGGGCAAGTGGCGGTGCTGAGTTCAGGTGCGCTCAAACCCGAACAAGCAGTTGAAGTTGTGGATGCGCTTTTTGCGAGCGCAATTTATCGACAAGACCAAAAAACTTTTATGCTCTACCCAGACAGAGCACAAACTCGTTTCTTGAATAAGAATGTCGTGCCTGCACAACAAGTTGAATCCATCGAATTATTACAAATCATGCTAGAGAAGGGTGATAAACGAATCATCGAAAAAGATGTCTCAGGCACCTACCGTTTTAATCCCAACTTGACCAATGTTGGCGATTTGATGGACAAGATAGCGCAACTTAGTGCTGAATACACCAATGCAAATGATGCTAAAAAACCATTAGCTGAGTTGTATGAAAACGTGTTTAACCATCAATCATTTACGGGCAGATCAGGAGGTATGTTTGGTTTCGAAGGGCTGGGAAGCGTTTATTGGCACATGGTATCGAAACTTCTCTATGCTGTAATGGAGAACTTCTTCAATGCTGTGGAAAGCAATAATCCGCTCAGTGATAGACTAGCCGACCAATATTATCGTGTTAGAGAAGGGATAGGCTTCAATAAATCACCTTCAGAATACGGCGCATTTCCTTATGATCCGTATTCCCACACACCGAAACATGCTGGCGCTCAACAACCGGGCATGACGGGTCAGGTAAAAGAAGAGATGTTAACGCGTTTCGGCGAATTGGGCATAAAAGTAAGTGCAGGTGGAGCGAGATTCGAGCCTAACCTTCTTCGCAATAGAGAGTTTTTGCGTGACCAGCAAGTGCTTAGGTATCTTGATGTTAACGACCAATGGCAAAACTTGAATGTGCCTGAACATGCAATTGCTTTTACCTGGTGCCAAGTCCCTATTATTTACCGATTGGGTAACAAGCGACAGCTAACCATTTCGTATGGGAATGGCAAAGTAGTTTCCTCGTCCGAGCTACTACTAGAACCTTCGCATAGCCAAGAATTGTTCAAACGAACGGGGCAAATAACACAGTTAGAAGTTGAGTTGACAGAAGATATGTTGTGTAAAGTCAGTTAACGGCATTTATTGACTATTTCTATTACTCACAAATAGCGTTGTTCTCGGGCCGTTGTCGCAAAGACGCGGCCCTAATTGGTATTAGATTCTGAACGGGTTACTATACTTCTAGAAACGATTTCTAGAAGTTAGTGAGCCTATGCAGTTAGCCGATTCGATATTACAAAGTTTAATTCTATTTTTACCTTTGGCGATTACTTTACTCGCAGTGCTAGTGTTTTTGTGGCTAGCACATACTTTCCTTATAAAACGCCATGCGGCTGAAGGAAACGAAAAGCTTTTCTCAAACCAATTGATCATGCTGGGTTTAACGCTGACGGGGTTGTTAGCAGTCATTCTAGCATTGCCAGTGAGTGATAGTTCTCGCAATCAAATTATTGGCCTGGTAGGGCTGGTTATTTCAGGCGTATTTGCATTCTCATCCAGTACGATTTTTGCAAATCTATTGGCTGGTATCATGATGCGCATTACCAAACCCTTCAGAACCGGGGATTTTATCAGAGTGGGTGACCATTTTGGCAGGGTGGTAGACCGCGGATTATTAGACACAGAAATTCAAACTGAAGCGCGAGATCTCGTTGCCTTACCTAACACCTTTATGATCACTAACCCAGTGTCCGTAGCACGTACTTCGGGAACCATAGTCTCCACTACCTTATCTTTGGGCTATGATGTGCATCATTCAAGTGTTGAAAAGCTTTTAATACAAGCTACTGAAAAATGTGGATTGACGGATGGTTTTGTACATATAGCTGAATTGGGTGATTTCTCTGTGGTGTACAAAGTCAGTGGCAAACTTGAGGAAGTAAAAAGTCTAATTAGTTCGAAATCTAGGTTAAATCGAGAAGTGCTGGATGTACTTCACGACAATCAAATTGAAATTATGTCACCCAACTTTGTTAGCGCCAGACCGGTTACTCCGGAAGCAAAAATGATTCCGCCCAAACAGCGAATACAAAAAGAAACTAACGAAAACGATATCGAAGATGTGGCTTTTGACAAAGCAGAAGCCGCAGAGAAGCAAGAAAAACAAAAAGCCAATATTGGGGAAAGGATAAAGGGACTCGAAGAAAAGATAGTGTTGGAGCAAGACAAGGACAAAAAACACTCCCTGAAAGAAAAATTGGATAGGTTAAAACAGCAAAGCGCCTCGTTAAGCGCTAAAGAAAGCGAATAGGTCAACGGGCGTCAAAAACGCTTAAACGGACTTGCTGTGCGGTACGTTGGATATTCCATGTGGTCCTTTCAAGAATTGGCGTGTAGACTTGCTCAAGTGTGTAAAAACTAAGAACATTTATTATCACTAAAGAAGCAATTAAACAGTTTTTATTTGCGTCACCACAACGAAAGTTCTGGATTTGGCAAGCCGGCTTTTGGCTGTTTGTCAGCTTAACTAGTTTCTTTACGCTTACCCTTTGGTACGGTCCATTTAATTGGATGCATATCGTCCATATCGTGTTGCAAGGTGTTTTAGGGCTGCTTCTTTCATTGCTGCTTTACTGGATCTTCAGGCATATTTGGTCCAAATCAACCGTATTTAGATTTATTGTCGGGCTCTTTTCTGTCATGGCCGTTGCCTTAGTATGGACGTTTTTCCGGATGGAAGCCTTTGTACAACTAACCGGCAAGGTTGAAGAATGGGGCGAATTTGGTGGCTGGCATTTCACCAGTATCTTTATTTTTCTCTGTTGGACCGGTTTATTTCACGGCATTAGATATTATGAATTGCTGCAATCTGAGCATAGCGATATGTTGTTGGCGGAAGCAGACGCGCGAGAAGAGCAGCTAAAACGCATGAAAGCCCAAACGGTGGCTCGCGATGCACAAATAAAAATGTTGCGATACCAATTAAATCCGCATTTTTTATGTAATACCCTCAATGCGATCAACTCTTTGGTGGAGTCTGAAGAACCCCTAAAGGCTCAGCAAATGGCGGTCAATTTAAGTCGATTCCTACGCTATTCCCTAGACAACAATCCAGATACTAAACTCGCGTTAGAAAACGAAATTATGGCGCTAAATTTGTATCTGGATATCGAAAAAACACGCTTTGGTGACCGCTTAAAAGTAGATTTTCGAATCGATGAAGAAGCTAAAGTGGGCAAGATTCCTAGCTTGCTATTGCAACCTATAATCGAAAATTCGATGAAGCATGCTATTTCACAAAGTGAAGAAGGTGGTGTAATTGGATTAATTGCCACAGTGGAAAACAATCAACTAGTATTAGAATTGTTTGATTCAGGTTCAGGAATAAAGAAAGCACCCACTAAGATCATGAGTTCCAAAGGGCGCGGTGTGGGCCTTAGAAATATCGGTGAGAGATTGAAAGCATTATATGGTGATGAGTACGTTTTTGAGTTAACCGTGACACCCACGGGCGGCCTTAAAACGATTATACGGATCCCATACGAAGCGCAGCAAAAAATTGATAAAAGTCTTTCTACTCCTAAACTATTTACGAGTTAATGGATGCAGGGTGGTTGAATGAAATTATTACGTACAGTGATTGTTGATGACGAACCTTTAGCCTTAAATTTACTTAGGGCTAAGTTGGCTAAGCTGTCAAATGTGGAAATAGTCGGGGAAGGTAAAAATGGTAGAGAAGCGCTGCAGAAAATAAGCGAACTTGAACCAGATTTAGTCTTTCTGGATATCGAAATGCCCGGTTTAAATGGCCTAGAAGTTATCACTAACTTACAGAGTGACTTAGTGCCTATGGTGATTTTCACCACTGCATATGAACAATATGCTTTGCATGCGTTTGATGTTCACGCTGTTGATTATATTCTCAAACCTATTGATGAAGAACGAATATCCAGAGCGGTAGATAGAGCCTTGGAACGCAGGGATTCGGGCGAAGCAAACAGTGCTAAGCAGGATGTCATTGGTGCGATGGGCGCCATGGGTGATAAAAAGATCGTTATCAAAGAACGAGATGAGATAATCCTTCTTAAGCAGGAACACATTGAGTGGGTTGATGCAGCTGGAGATTATTGTTGCTTACATGCAGAGGGTGAAACCCATATCAAACGCACCACTTTGAAAGATTTGTTGGAAGAGCTCGACCCAGAGGTTTTTAAGCGAGTTCACCGTTCAACAATAGTTAACCTTAACTTTATTGACAAAGTTATCCCCCACACTAAAGGTGAGTACTTCTTGTTGATTGGAGAATTTGAGCGAATTAAAGTGAGTCGTAATTATCGAGAAGTCATTAAACACTTTCTAGATAGTTAGCGATATTTTAGCCAAGAGTTATCGATTCAACTTGTTGATCAGTAAAGCCCGTATTTTTCTCGCGCTCATTTCATCTATTGGATTAAGCGAGCCTTTACGCTGTTCAGGAATATGCTGGTTGGCCCTTGGTGAAAAAACATAGTAATCGAACATGTTACGCCACGCTTCTCTTTGCGATTCAGGCAAATCCTTTATGCTCAGTATTGCATGATTCAGCGCATCTGCCGGTGTGCCCATATATTCACCTACTTGGCGCCACCAATAGTTAATTAGAATATTAAAATCAGTCAACCCCTCAACATGGTGCCACCACATGCTAGGGATGAATATGGCATCACCAGCTTCAAGCTCAGCGACTTGGGCATGTTTTAGGGCTTCAGCAAACCTGGGGAAACGCTCCAGATCGGGTTGTTTAAAGTCCACTAAGCTTGCTGGTGGCCCAGCGGGTGTGAAATCTAACGGACCAATGTACAAATTCTCAAGTTGATCCGGCGGGAACAGGGTGAAACGTCGTTTTCCAGCTACAACACAGGCTAGATTGTCTGGTACATCATAATGAGCTGCGATTCTTGATTGGTTTCCCATCCAGATACTCACTAGCGGGGAATTTTTGAGCGCGTCTATGTCGTTTTCGAGTCTAAGCCCCGGCAAAACGTGATTTACAGAGGTCGAACCTAAATAAATTGATGGGCTAGTGCTTTGTTGCTGGTAACCCAAGATTTCGGTTAAGACTGCATCGAAAGTGGTATTTTTCGGTGTGAAATTAAAGCCATCTAGCTGTTCATTGTAAAAAAATCTACCTTCAACCTCCGCTGGCGCAGTGAATGCTTGAACTGGGTTGTTGTTGGCGAATCGGCGAAGGTATTCTGACGCGCAAGCAACGGATTTTTTGGACTCTGTTACTAGTGGCCATTCATTGACAAGTCCGCGCAAGACGATTGGGCAAGCTGCAGCGATAAGCTCTTCTGTTAAGTCATCATAATTTGAAAACTCTATTTCTGAGATGCTTGCTAACCCAGACATCGCCATCCTATTTCTCTAGCTCTCTCTTCATTTTACGGCTATGACTTTTATAATGTTGCATTTTTCTTTTCAATTAACTCAGACAAATTTGCAAAAGACGCTTGCATCATATGAATTAATTGCAAGTATCCTTTGGCATGCAAGGCGTTTAAGTTATCGCCGGTGAGTCCTGCTACTTTTTCTTCGTTAACGGTGTAAAGAGAGTTTAGCTCATTGTTACTGTTGTCATTGAGTGTGACTTTGATAACGACCGACTCGATCAGGTCTTGTTCAACAAGGAAATCAATAAACGCTTTTGTTTGCTGATGACCCGTATGCAATGTTTGCAATATGGAATTGATATTTTGCAAATATTCAGTCTGCCCACCCATTTCAAGAAACACGCGAGTGCCTTGGTCTGAGCTTCCTTGAGGAACTACTTTTGGACTATCCATATCAACAAAAACCACAGGTTCTTGCTGTAAGACACCGTCTTTTTGGACATTTTGAAATCCAATTAAAAACGGCCTACGTTGAACGCTGAGTGGAATGTAATTCGCTCCCCAGCCGTTTTCCGTCAGATATAGATTCTCATTTTTACCAAAACCAAATATTGAAATGACTTCAAACTGACCTGTCTCGCCATGTTTGCGGAAAAACAACGGATAGTGTGCCTGTGCTTCTCTAAATTCAGAGATGACTATATTAGCGTGACTATCTTCATCCCCAAGTCCAGGGCGATATTCATTGATGACATGTAAGTATTTATGGTTAATGTTGTCCAATAATTGATGATTTGGCATGGTATTTCCTGTGTTAATTGCGTTCTAATCCGTTTCGATAAATAGAATTAATGAGATCTCTATTGGTCGGTAAACCTTTAACCAGCCTTTCCGTCAATTGCTGGTTTTTCTGAAAATTCGACATGGCAATATCCTGATTATTCGAGCGCCTACTTGTTGTTGGCGCTTGAGTTCTAAATCCCATTCCATACAACACATACTGGTAACTAGCCGATGGGAATACTTCATCTATCTGAGTAAAATCATTATGCCACGGTGAATGATAGCGCCATAACGCCATCAATTCATTAAGCCCGTCAGGAATCGAGCTATCGTCGCAGTTATCTATCCAATAATCACTATCTTTGCGCTGCGTTAATATGTAGTGGAGCTTTAAAAAGTCGATTATTCGGTCCCATCGATAAAGGAACTTTTCGTTAAACCGTTTTGCAACTATGTCCATCACGCCGCGAGTAGCTGGCAGCTGTTCACTGATCATAGCCGCAGATAACTCAACTAGCACTAGTGCTGAGGCTTCCAATGGCTCTAAAAACCCTGCTGATAATCCTACCGCGACACAGTTCTTATGCCAAAAGACTTTTCGATGACCCGGTACAATGGGTATTTTGCGCACTGCTAATTCGTCGGCAATATTTTTACAGTTTGGGGCCAGACTAGAACGAATATAGTTTCGTAGTTCAACTTCAGCAGATTCATCGTCTGTATGTTCAGACGAAAAAACGTGACCGACACCACGCCGCGTGGGTAGACCGATGTCCCACACCCAGCCAGCACATTGACCCGTCGAAATAGTATGTGATGCAATAGGGCTAGTCTCTGATTCGTATGGTACATGGCATGCTAAAGCAGTGTCATTGAATAGAATATGGCGTTTATTAATAAACGGAATTTGATAATGTTTACCAAGCAAGAGTGAGTGAAACCCAGTGCAATCGATAAATAAATCGGCTGCAAGCTCACCTTGATTTTGAGTTGTTAATGATTTTATATCACCATTTACATGATCATTGATTGACACAACATTGTCCAAAATATGGCGTACACCTAATTTTTCAGTACAGTGCTTGGTCAAAAAAACAGAGAACTTTCCAGCGTCCAGATGATAGGCGTAATTAGCCACATGGGCATATTCTGGAGTGGTATTTTGTTTTGGTGCTAAATGTCTTTCACATAAATTTCCTTGGAAGGAAACGGCATCAGCAAAAGCGACTTTATCGGCGTGTTCTTGCCAAAATGGCACAAGGTTTATGTCTTCATAACCTTGCGGTAACACTAAAGGATGATAATAAGCATCATCTTCTGCTCCGGATACCCATTTAGCAAATTTTGCACCTTGTTTAAAGGTGGCATCACATTCTCGGATGAAGTCAGTTTCGCTTACTCCCATTTTGCGCAATGTTCCGCGCATAGTCGGCCAGGTTCCTTCACCTACACCTATGGGTTTAATGTCGGGTGATTCGATCAAGGTGACCGATATACCGGTATCCATATTAGCCATGTGTTCAGCTGCAATAACGCCAGCAGTTAACCAACCAGCCGTGCCGCCGCCAACAATAACGATTCGTTTAACAGGATTATCTAACAATATTACCCCTGACTAGATTCAAAAATAGAAGAACAAAAAGCCGCTACCACAGCGGCTTTTACTACTTTGCTAACTCGACAAAATCCTTAACAAAATCGATTAAAACGAATATCGAGCTCCGAAGTTATAGCGCGTGCCATATTGGCGAGCGAACAAGAACTGTTCTTCGTATCGACCGAAACCTTCTTCTGTTTCATTTGTCAGGTTAATACCTTCGAAGAAAACAGTTAAATTATCGTTTATGTCATAGTTAATACTCATATCAGTTTGAGCATATTCTTTACCGAATTGAGGAGGTGCTTCAGCAGAACCCTGCTCTTGACCAACACCAATCAGATAATCGTCACGCCATGCATAGGTGATTTTTGCTGACAACCCATCTTTTTCATAGAAAAGCTGGATGTTAGCGGAATCACTCAAGCCATTCAGTGGCGCTTGTTGATCGAAGCTTTCAATGTCGAATTCTACATCACCATTCACTAAGGTCATGTTAAATCCAGCGCCGAAACCACTCTCACCAAACACGTGTGAAATAGCGAACTCGATACCGTCAACAGACTTATCATCACCATTAGTAGGCTTAGAAATTTGCCACTCAACCAATGGATCATCAGGGTTTTGTCTGACGATCTGAGTTTGACAGCAGGCATCATCAATACCACCACCATTATCGATGATTTGTTGCCAAATCGCGCCGTCTGTTACGTCAGTACCTGCAGCAGTTAAGTCTGCTCTCGCTTGCGCAGCTCTTGGTCCTGCCAGTGGATCTCTCAAGCCTTCAAATGTTTCAAGCGTGATAGTATTGGTGATGAAATTCTTTACGTCTTTCTTGTAGTAACCGATAGATACGTAACTGGCATCACCGTAATAGTACTCTAAACTCAAATCGAGGTTAGTTGATTCAAACGGTAACAAGTTAGTATTACCAGATGCACCTGTTCGGCTTCCTGGTTTGGGGCTGCCAGACAATGAACGAGCGCCAACCAAATTTCCTAATGGAGCACGAGTAATCGTTTTACTAGTAGAGAAACGTGCAATAATTTCTTCTGTCACCTCAAGTTTTAAATCAAGGTTCGGTAGAGTCACGTCGTGTTCACCTTCAAAGATCACAGCACCACCTTCTGGTGGTCTAAAACGAAGCTGCCATTCTGTAGGGTTAGACCAAACAAGGAAATCCTCAGCATCTTGGTCTACTACGCTAGTCACTTCCGTCTCTTCGTATCTTAGGCCCACATTAACGTCTAGTATCATATCGCCGATTTCAAAATACATTTCACCAGCAATGTAAGCACTCTTGGTATCTTCGCTAAGATCTGCGGTATTAAATACACCGAAATTAGGATCAAGAGGGTCAGTTGGGAAACCAAAGAAATTCTGCATTCTGGCGATGGCTTCTGCGTAGTCAAATTCGTAATAATAGTCAGTAGAAAGATTGGCTCCACCATTAGAGAATTCATCTAAGAAGTCACCTGTACTCACACGCGTAAACATGCTGTCAGGGAAAATAGCTTGGTTACCATTGTAACCATTTGGACCCACGTTGCCGTTGTTAGCTGAATAGCCACCAAAAGTTTGCGCAGTATCCGCTAAACCAAATTTCACTTTGGTTAAGAAGCTATCATCTGGGTTAACCCATTCTGTATCAATTTGAAGTTGAGCAATGGTAGATTCACCTACTGCACGACCAAATTGGGCAAATAGGGGATCAAAATCACCAGGACTCGCTTCCGCAGCACCATCAGGCCAGGTCATTACGAATTGAGGAATACCACCTTCTGAGAAGTCATAGGTTTTAGTCACGATATTATTCGGCGCTAAAATCACGTTGCCCGAATGGCCTACACCATCATCTGCACCGTTATCCGTTGTTGAATCTGAATCGTGATAATCAAGCTCGAAATGGAAATCGTCGGTAATTTGCCATTCCCAGTTAAAACCCAAAGATTCACTTTCGACTAACAAGGTTTCGACGTTTGCAGAGTGTGCATAGTCGTTTGCCGTTTCAGTGAAACGGATAGCGGTACCATTTTCATCTAAATCATAACTAGTGACGTTGCCGCCAAAGTTAAACCAGATTCCGAAACCTTTACCCCTTCTTGCTGTTTCAGCTTCAGAGTACACATAGTCTAGGGTGAAAGTCATGTCATCACGAGGAGCATACTGCAAGGTAGCCTGACCGTTAAAACGTGAACGTTCAACATCGTTGATATTGTAGGAAATTTGACGAGGGAAATAGGTGTGTCCTACTTTTCCATCAGCATCCGCTCCATCTAACGTATCTATGGTTTCATCACTCGCATCGGCGCGCAGGTCAGTAAAGCTAGTGGCGTTGGGGAAAGGCCCTTGGTCAGCCTGCCAACCTGGGATATTTGCGCTTTGTTGTTGGAAATGACGATCTTGAGAAGACAACGAAATAGCCAACCCAACCGTGTTGTCTAAAAAGGTATCACTGTACAAGGCTGCCAATTCTGGCGTGACATCTTCACCCTTAACATTTGATTCGTCGTAAATCCCTTTAGCGGAAAGTACATATTTTAAACCAGGGCTCGCAAGAGGCTTCGCTGTGACTATATTCACAGTTGCGCCCAATCCGCCACTAGGAAGATATGCTTTACCTGTCTTATGCACTTCTAGCGCACTGACACCAGTCGATGACAAGTTTTCCATTGAAAATGAACGTGTATTACCTGTACCAGGCATTTGTCGTCCATTTAGGGTCACCAAGTTAAAGTTTGGTCCAAATCCACGTACCGTTATTTGGCTACCTTCACCGTTACTTCGACTCACGGTAACACCCGTAATCCTCTGTAGTGATTCAGCCAAGTTAGTATCTGGGAATTTACCCATTTCTTCGGCGGAAATCGCATCAACAACACCCGATCCTTCGCGCTTCAAATCCATTGCGCGAGCTAAACTGCCTCGGATACCTTTTACTGCGATAACTTCCACATCGCCGTCTGCACCTGCTTCTTGAGCTTGTGTCACGGGTGCAAGAGCCGTGCTTCCTAGCAACACAGAAATCGATGCTGCTAAATATTTTTTACTGAAGGTCATGTGTTTCATAATTGCCCTACTTATTTTAATTTGCTGTTGAGCAAGCCGGCTCACCGACTTACTCAGTTCTATATTTGCAGTTATTATTCTGTGAATACTACGTTGTCTACTCGGTAGACGGCGCCTTCACCCAACTCCCATGTCGGGAAAATCATGACTACATCCATGTTGTCAATATTCAGACCAGCACCAGAAAACGACAATATGTCAAAGGTGTATGTCTGCCATTGTCCAACAACTGGATCTTGCCCTTCATTACTGGTGTTGAGAGAAACTTGAATAAAGTTGGCATCACTTCCCCCCTCAATTTTAAGCAACCAGTCTGCAGCGCTATCGTTTGGTGCAGATACCACTTTCATATCAAATTGAAATTTACCGCTCGATTCAATCGCTGTAGCGTCAAATGAAGTGCCATTATCTCGGCCCATAAAACCTTGAACTGTTGCATCTTGAGCGCCCACGGAAAACTCAGCAACTGTGCCGTAAGGCGCATCGTCAGTTGGTGTTGTAGGTGTGCCACCTGCACAGCAATCCCAAAGTGTCCATCCGGGTGCAACAGTATCTGCAAACATAGTTAGAGCAGCGGCAGTGCTACCACCACCACTACCACTCGAGCCGCCAGGGTTACCGATAACGACATCATCAACACGATAAACCGCGCCAGCACCTTTTTGCCAAGTTGGGAAAATCATGATGACATCGATAGCGCTGACATCTAATCCAGCTGTGGTTAAATCATTCAAGCTAAATGTGAATGTTTGCCAAGAAGAACTTGGGTCTGCGCCTTCATCACTTGTGTTTAAGGCTACCTCAACTGCAGTACCACCGTTATTAGTGTTGTCTGTGCCGCCCAACGATTCGACTTTCAACAACCAAACTGCTGATGAATCTGTAGGGGCTGATTCGACTTTCATTTTGAAGCTTAGGTTACCAGTACTAATTAACGCAGTAGCATCAAATGCCTCTCCACCACCAATACCGTCTCGGCTATTAAATCCTAGTACTGCCCCTGCGTTGTCGTTGATTTGGAATTCAGCAACTGTGCCTCTATCTGCATCGTCAACTGGCGTTAATGGCGTGGTTCCGCCACAACAATCCCACAAGGCCCAATTTGGATTTGCTTGGTCAGCAAAAATTACTTCAGTAGGACCGGTTGGGCCGCCTGCTGAAGCGTTTGGATTATAAATCTTAGCGTTATCAATACGATAGACCGCGCCATCACCTTTTTGCCATGTTGGGAATACCATAATGATATCTATTGCGCTAACATCCAATCCGGCTGTGCTCAAATCACTGATATCAAAAGTAAAGGTCTGCCAAGTGCTGCTAGGGTCAACACCTTCATTACTTGTATTTAATGGTATTTCTAGCTCGGTGCCTCCATTCTGTGAGTTACCTCCACCACCATTTGATTCAATTTTCAAAAGCCAAACTGCGGATGAATCTGACGGTGCTGATTCAACTTTCATTTCAAACTCAAGTACACCTTCGTTTAACAATGCCGTGGCATCAAAAGACATATTAGACCCACCGTCATCTTCACGGCTACTGAATCCGAGCACCACACCGGAATTGTCTGTGATAGAGAATTCTGCCACCGTGCCGTGCTCTGTATCATCCATCACTTCCGTTGGAATGTTTCCACCACAGCATGCATATAACACCCAATCTGTACTGGCCTGATCTTCAAACAGCACCAATTCAGGGAAGACTGTGCCGCCAGACTCCTCAATTCTTACATTGTCTATTCGGTAAATAGCCCCTTCACCTGTCTGCCATGCAGGAAATATCATCATCACATCTATTTGGCTTGGGTCTAATCCGCCATCCTGCAGAGCAGCAATACTAAATGAATATGTTTGCCATACACCAACGACTGGGTCCATCCCCTCAATACTGCTATTCAAAGGAAGCTCTACATCTGTACCAGTAGCCCCGTCATTAGTCCCTCCATCCGATTCAACTTTCAGTAACCAAGTAGTGGAAGAAGTTGGGGCGGTTACAATTTTCATATCGAATGAAAGTACTCCATTTTCTACCATCGCAGTCCCGTTATATGGCATTCCATCTTCCGCGATACGACTATTGAAGCCCATCACAGTGCCAGAGTTATCGAGAATTCCAAACTCGGCCACATTTCCACGATCAGCATCATCTGATACAACACCTAGGGTAGTTTGTTCGTTGCTCGCCCACAAAGGCCAACCTTCGTTCTCTTCATCGTCAAATATAGTGATCGGGACCGGTGGAGACCCTGGAGGCGGTGGTGGTGTCGGTGCTTTACCTATCACTAAAGCATCTTCTTCATCTTTATAGCCAGCACGAATAGTCTCACAGCCTGCTCCCGTGAGTGGGTTTGCTGCGCATTCATAAACACGTACATAGTCTATTTCATATGTCTGACCATCTGTAAATGCTGTTTCATCTATACCTAACTCATTGACAAATTCAGGCCAGTTTCCACCTACTGCTAGGTTCAAAATAATATGGAAATCTTGATCAAATGGAGCGCTATTCCATTGCACCTCTTTTTCGCCCGTAGCTATATTAAAATATTCAGCAAACCAGCCTCGATGCCTTAGGCCAGTTACAACTCCTGTACTATTTGTTCGCAATTCAGAGGCCAACTGAGTGGCATACAAGAACCCATTCATATACCAGCGAATCTCTCCTTCTTGCCATTCAATCGCATAGGTGTTGAAACCATCTGCTGGATTGCTTGTGGGAGTGAAAGGTTGACCTGAACTTGACTGATTAGGGAAATCTCTACCGTAATACAATGTGCCATATATACGATCCTCGGGCGTGCCATCGCCTTTGTCCGTTTTCAAGTTAACGGCTTCCATAATATCTATCTCACCGGACTTGGGCCAACCACCATAGACTTCATCTGTGGGTAACATCCAAAATGCTGGCCACGTACCTTGACCTTCTGGCAATTTTGCACGCATTTCAAAGCGTCCATATGTCCAATCACCTTTGTACTTGGTTACCATGCGAGCAGAAGTGTATGGTAGAGGCAAACCAGAGCTAGCATCTGTTGGCTTAGCTACGATGTTCAAAGAACCATCTGCGACGAAAGAGTTCTCTGCAGCGTCTGTGTAACACTGTTTCTCTTGGTTACCGCCACCTGCGCAGTTTACCTCATGTGTCCATTTGTTAGCATCAATGCTGTTACCTTCAAATTCGTCACTCCACACCATAACCCAGTCAGAAACGGGTTGGGAGGTGTCAACGGCTTTAATGTCGGTGCTGGTGTTAGAACCACCACCACAGCCGCTGAGTGCAATTATTGCAGCAGCGCTCATAGATAGTTTTATTTTATGCGTCATTACGTTAACGCTCTTGATTCGCATGGTCTTCTCCGAAAAAAAATATACCAAGTATCGTTCTGCCAGACTTTTTAATTAGCTGGTGTCAGGTCAGATGTTAAATATCTGATTGTTTATGTAACACAAAGGTTAATACCGTCGAATTCAAATGCGTTAAGATGGTACGCATGAGAGATAGAGTGGACAAACTAGGCAACTAGCGGGAATTTAACGATTTTTTCTATAAAACATCGTGTCTTTTTCGTCTTGTCACTGGTCCGTTTTATCGTATTGAATGTGGCGATGTAGTGTCATATTTCGAGGGAATACTATGACTTTTGGAGGTGATTTTTTGAACATATTTAACTTAAATACAGGTGTGTTTCGCTGTTTTTATGACCTATTTAATAGATTATAAAATACTAAAACACTAAAACACTAAAACACTAAAACACGTTTTTCAGTTTCAGTTATTCGTTCCTTATGGCTTCGATAGCTCCATTTGTTAATGAGCTTTCTTCTAAACAAGGTACACGATAGAAAATCGTATACCTGCAAATTACAAATTCTATTAATCTGAGGTTAATAGGGAACATAGGGCTTTTTACGTTGAATGCTCATAGGGCCAGTTCCTCTCGCGGCCACAATCAACAAACCGGCCATGATTGCCATGTTTTTAACGAAATTTTGCGTCTCGTGAGCAACATTTCCACCTTCTGGTAAATTCCAAAAGTTGTGCATGTAAATACTAATGACGAATGTTAATCCCGCGAGAATGAAAGCGGCTAATTTTCCCCTGTAGCCAACGATTAGGGCTATCCCGCCACTGATTTGCAGGGCGATTGTGATAACTAAAAGCACATTAATCATAGGTACGCTATGTTTCGCCATATATTGACTCATAGTGTCAAATTGCATGATTTTTTGCACACCAGGAAGAATAAAGTACATACCAAGTAGCAGGCGCCCAATTAAAAGAGATAACTTTTCTAGCAGGTTCATCGGTATTTCCTCATTCTTCGCGCGCTGTTAAGGGATAAAATAAAACAGACAATCTGACTTGGCTATATCTACCCGGTTTGTCGCCATAAATAGTTTCAATGGCAATCGTGTTTTCAGTTCACCGTTTTCAATACAAAAATAGGTCTCTATTTGAGTATCGGTGTTTTTGATATTAAATCCAGTTAAAGATGTTGCCGCTGTCCAACCCAGAATTGTTCCGCTGGGTGTTATTCCTTGATTAAATTTTTCTATGTCGATACGAAAGCTAGCGTCAAACGAGGGCTCATGTTGTGTTGAAAAAGTCAGCATTTTATCGCTTGCAATTTCGAAGCGACATGGATTAGACAAAACATCAACCTCACCTAGAGATTCGAAAACATTTTCTTTAGACATAAAAGTTTTTAAGCCTTCTAAGGCAACTTCATCCGCTTTTATATCACTCGATCCACCTGCTTCGATAGTAACAACAGGACAGCCTAAGTGTTGCTCCATTAAAGTACCAAGGCGCATTTGTGTGACAATCAGTCTATCGGAAAACAATGATGTCAACGCGAGATGTTCTGTGGTTTGTTCGATGGCAACGCCATAAGCTGGACCACTTCCAGAGGTGTTGTGGATATCGATCACGGCTTCTGGTTGCTTTTGCTCAATAAAATCCAACATAAACTTGGCTATTTTACCTTGATTGTCGTTTTGATAATCAGTGAAGCATCGATTCAGGTCGCGCTGTCCAGCAAGCATTCTATGGGTAAATTTGGGTTCGCTTTTGGCGGCTAAAACGGAGGCAATAATAATATAAGTTTTGACTTTGGCTTCGAATCCTTGTTTTGCAAGACGAAACGCAGCCTTAAGTCCAGATGGCTCGTTTGCATGCAACAGCGTGCTGACGATCCGGCAACTGTGCTTGTTGTATGACTGCTCAGTTCCATCAAAAATAACAACAACAGGACCGTTGAGAGACGACAGAAATGAATCAAAATCGTGGGCTGAATTGGCTATCTCTTGCGCATTAATAAATTCAACATTGAGTGGTTGTTGCATGCTAGTTCCAGGTTGCCACGGGTGCTCCGATGCGCATGTTGTCAATATAATCTCGAAGCATCATTTGCACTGGCTGCAAAGAAGAAGATAGGGTTTGGTTATGATACTGTTCGAGCTTTCTCAATTGCCACTGCGCACCGGTTTGACGATTCGCCAATCTAGCTTGAATAATAGCCATTAGCTTACTTATTTCGCTTTGCTCAATACCTATTGAGACTAACCCAGACTCTGCCACACTCAACATATCTTGCAAAATTCGATGAACGGGTTGCTCCTGAATATTGAATTTGCCTTGCTGTGGCCAAAGTATGTTTGCTGATAGGCCTTCTTTGGCTGCCCGATAAAAATTAAATTCGGCATATTCAAACGGGAGTTTTGCAGTGAGGTTGTCGATCTCCTGCTCCAAACCCAAGGTTAATCCCACAATGAAGGCTGCATTTGCCATCATATCTATCACCGTAGGTCCAGCAGGAAGAGCTCTAAATTCAATTCGAAGGTGCGGGTCAGTATTCGCAGCCAAAATTGCCCGATTCCAATTGTAAACTGTGCCGTGGTGTAAATTGATTTCTTGAAACCGCTTACCTTCTTCATCAAACAAATAAGGCAACAATGGCGGATGTAAAGCCACACTCTGGGCAAATATTTCCCATGCTCCTTCACGTATCCAGCCCATTCCATAGGGAACACGAGTGGGTTGATGCCATTGTGTGCTGGACTGGTCTCTGGTATCAATGGATTGTTTAAATAGCGCAATACGGGTTTCTTGCCAAAGCCTTTTGCCCAACATGATCGGAGAATTACCAGACAATGCCAAGGCAAAAAAAGTAGCAATCTGAGCGGCGTTATATAAGTTAGCAAAGCGTTCGGCAGGCACTCTCAAATGAATTTGCATGGAAGTGTTCGCCCCTTCCATGGTGATTTGGTTCGATGTAAATTTTAGATTGTCTTGTCCTGCGATTGTAACCTCAAAAGCAGAGCCTTTCATGCTGCCGAGAATATTGTTCAACGCCTTGTATCTTGGTCTGTCTGTTAAGAATTCCGCGCTTAAGTGACTTGCTTCCAGAGTCGGTAAAATACCTGTGGTGACCACATCCATTTGCTCGTTTTTTGCATGAGACTGAACCAGATCCAACAACGAAACCAGTTCTTTTTGCATAGTGGAGAATGGCTTCCCCTTGGCTTTCACGGGGGAGAGATTGAGTTCTAAGTTATATTGATTCAACTCTTCTTGAATTAACGCGTTATCGATATTTTTGATAAACGATTCACTGTAACAAGCTGGCAGCCCTTGCTGATCAACCAGAAACAACTCCACTTCTGCTCCAAGCGAGGTTTCTCCCTGGTTAAACACTGGGTCTGACAAAAAATCTTTTAGTTCGAATGCTTGCTGGTTAATTCTTTTATTAAAGCTAGCCTTGTCAGATGCGCTAAAATTTCTTTGTTGAAAATGCTGTCCCATTGGAAATCACCTTGAATGCTCGACTATTGCTCTGCAATCCATCTTTGTGCGTAATGTCGAATTTTTATTTTGCATCAATTTACGCATAATAGTTCCATTTAACGAAGCGGCTGATTTGAGTATCGCATAAAATTTAATACCTAGACTAGGGCTTACGTATGGGAAAAACTTGTCAGTGTTAAGAGAAGTCAGAAAGTAAAAAACTGCACTTCTAAGATACGTTAGCTTAAAGCTTGAACGATAAACATGAATTGGCTATTTTCAAAACTTACTTGCATTTATATATAAGTGCTTATATAACTAGTTCTATACATTATCGGTTTAATATAATTATGAGTGAAGAACCAAACGATTTTTTAAATGAACTTGGCGAATTGGCGTTGGGCAGCCGTTTAAAAAGAATGAGCGAGCGTATGTTAGCTGATGCAGCCTCTGTTTATCAGTATTATGGAATTGATGCACAACCAAAATGGTTTACTTTATTAGCGCTGTTAGACAAGAAAAAAACAGTCTCCATAGTTGAAGCAGCAGACTTATTGGGCTTGAGTCAGCCTGCCTTGAGTCAGTTTTCGCGGCAGTTAAAATCTAAGGGCTTAATTGACGTGATTACCTATCAACAAGATTCTAGAAAGAAACACATGCAGTTGTCTAAAAATGGTAAGCAAGTCGTCAACCAAATGCGTCCTATTTGGGTTGCAGTTGAAAAGGCTGCAAAACAAATGTGTGAAGAATTTGAGAATCAATTTTATCAGTCGTTGCAACAATTGGAAAAAGCCCACAACAGACTTTCTTTGCTCAAAAGAACACAAGCTTTCTTTGAAACTGAAAAGGAAACTACGGAGAGCGAGGATAACGCCATTACCCTGTTTGAATATCAGCCTCAATACGCCCCTTTCTTTGAATTCATCAATTCGCAGTGGATCAACGACATGTTTGTCCTTGAAGACATTGATAAAAAAGTGCTGCAACAACCCCAAGAATACATAATCGATAAGGGTGGCTTTATATTTTTTGCTGAACATCAGACTCTCGGCATTGTTGGAACATGTGCTTTGATGAACAAAGGAAATGGCGCTTTTGAATTGACTAAAATGGGGGTTTTGGAGAGCGCTAGAGGTTTAAAAATAGGAGAACAACTGCTAAATCACGTTATTAAACAGGCTAAATATCGCCAGGTAAAAAATCTATTCTTACTTACAAACGCGAAGTGTGAGGCAGCGATACATTTGTATGAGAAAAATGGCTTTGTTCACGATACAAAGATTATGGAGGAGTTTGGCGCATGTTATGAGCGTTGCGATGTTGCAATGCGCTATTGTGGAGGTGAGTAATTGCTCAGAGGCTCATATGCATACAGGTTCATCAAACAGCGACAATGCAATATAGCGCTGATCAAATAGCAAAACACTACTATACTATCCCTAAGTTCACTCTCTTGGATTGAGATTTATCAAATGTGAATAAACTATATTTGCTTTTACTCTTTGGTTTGGGAGTGTGCAAACCATTCTTCGCGCAAGCTACGCAGCCCCTTGAACTGGGTTTATCTATCTCTACAAGTGCCCAAAGAGAAGCCTTCTATAGCTTGGCTCAAGAATTTATGGAAGAAAATGAAGATGTGGATATCCTGATTACCGCACTCACCAGCGAAGACTACAAACAGCGATTTCCAGAGCTCATCCGTCACAAAAATCAATATGACGTTTTGTACTGGCATTCTGGCGCTAGGCTAGAAGAGTTTATTGAGAAAAACTGGGTAGCCTCCGTTAGTGATTTATGGCTGCAAGATCAGTTAGACGATGCCTTCGATGATTCCATCGTAGATTCAATCAGGTTTGGTGAACATATTTACGGTTTGCCTATTTCTTACTATCAAATTGGGTTCTACTACAATAAACCACTATTCAAAAAGCACGGCCTAACTGAGCCGCAAACCTGGTCTGATTTTTTAACGCTTTGCAAACAGTTAAAAGCGTTAAACGTGATACCCATCTTCATTGGCACGAAAAGCAATTGGCCTGCAACCGCCTGGTTCGACTATCTTAATATTCGTATTAATGGGTTAGCGTTTCACAAAGCAACGACGCGGGGCAAGGTCTCTTTTTTAGATGAACGATTCACCAAGTTATTTACCATCTGGTCTGTTCTCAATGAAAACAACTATTTCAATACAGAACATCAGAAAGTTGATTGGAAACAAGGGCTGCCATTGCTGTATCGAGGCATGATAGGTATGACCATGATAGGAAATTACGTCATACAAGATATTCCAGAGCGGATAATTGACGATATCGGTTACTTTCCATTCCCGCATTTTGATCCGGACAAAAATGTATATGAAGAGGCGCCAGTCGATATATTGATAATTCCGTCTAACTCTGACAACAAAGAGTTAGCTAAGCGCTTTTTGCAATTTGCAGCACGTAGCGATATCCAGTCCAAACTAAACAATACTTTGGGTGTTCTCTCGCCTCGCAGGGATGCACAGATAAGTAAGGTTTCTTTAGTCAACGAGGCGTATAGAGCTTTAGATAATGCAGATGGCCTAACTCAGTTTTTTGACAGAGATGCAAGGGCGTCTTATGCAGACAAAATAATGCCGATTATCGATCAATTTATGTTAGATAATGATGTAGCTGGCGTACAGTCAAGTTTGGAGTCAGTTAGATTGCGCGAATACATTCCATCAGGCAGGTAACCCAATAGGAGAAAGAATGGACAAGTTTATGCAAGCTGCGATTGATGAGGCTAAAAAGGGTGCTGATCAAGGCGGTATTCCTATTGGCTCAGTGATTGTTTATCAAAACGAAATTATCGGCCGTGGTCACAATCGCCGAGTGCAAAAAGCCAGTCCTATTTTGCACGGTGAAATGGATGCCTTTGAGAATGCCGGTAGACAGACAGCTGAGGTATATAGGCAGTGTAAAATTTATACTACCTTGTCGCCCTGCTCTATGTGCACAGGAGCAATACTGCTCTATGAAATTCCTTACGTTGTTGTAGGTGAAAACAAAACTTTTATGGGGGAAGAAGAGTTGCTCAGATCGCGAGGTGTAAAAGTTGATGTTCTGCAAAATTTGGAATGTATCAGCATGATGGAGCACTTCATTACAGAGAACCCGCAACTATGGAATGAAGATATCGGCACGGATTGATTTATACCTCATACTTATAGCGCATCTCAACGGTATTGATTAAAATGCGGCAAAAGTCACGTTGTTACCCACCCTCTTTTCACAAATTGAGGTTAATTGGCATACACAGATTTCTATATGGGCAATTCAAATTGAATTGCCCTGTTTTTTAACAGCAACAGAGCAATTCAATATGAACAACGACAATACCTGGACAGTGAAAGACGCCGAAAAACTCTATGGCGTGAAGCGGTGGAGCTCTGGGTATTTTGAAATTGGCGAAAATGGCAATCTTCATGTGACTCCCGATCTAAGTAACAAAGACATGCGAATTGATTTCGACGCGGTCATTGAAGAGATCAAACAAGAAGGGATCCAATTCCCGGTGGTGCTACGTTTTCATGACATATTGCGTTCGCAAGTGGCTAACTTGAACAACGCGTTTATAAGCGTAATGAAAAAAGCCAAGTATAAAGGTACCTATCGCGGGGTTTATCCGGTGAAAGTCAACCAGATGCGAGAAGTAGTAGATGAAATCGTTGATGCTGGGCGTGCTTATCACTTCGGATTAGAGGCTGGGTCCAAGGCCGAACTCCTGACGGTCATGTCCTATGACACTGATCCGGATTCGCTGACAATTTTAAATGGCTACAAGGATGAAGAGTTCATTCGTTTGTCGCTGTTGGCGAGGAAATTGGGTCGAAAAGTTGTTGTTGTTATCGAGAAATTCTCTGAGTTACTGCTATTGGTGAAAATATCTAAAGAGTTGAACGTTGAGCCAATTATTGGCTTACGCTCAAAGATGACAGTAGTAGGAAAAGGCAAGTGGGAGGGGTCAGGCGGAGACAGGGCCAAATTTGGTTTAACCATTTCAGAAATTATTAATGCCGCTCGCTATCTTGAAAACCAGGGAATGGGCGATTGCTTTAAGTTGCTGCACTTTCATATTGGCAGCCAACTCACCGACATTAGAGCGGTGAAAGAAGCCATTAACGAGGGAGCAATGATCTATGCAGAGCTTCATCATATGGGGTTCAAATTGGACTATGTCGACGTGGGCGGCGGGCTTGGTATCGATTATGATGGCAGTAAATCAACAAACGACTCTTCACGAAACTATAACCTAGAGGAGTATGTTGCTGATGTGGTTTACGGCATGCGCGAAGTATGTGACTTAGAAAAAGTACCCCATCCTCATTTAGTCAGTGAAAGTGGCAGAGCCATAACTGCTCACCATAGTTGCGTGGTGACGGAAATAGTCGGAGAAATACGCGCCAATAGTTCAGAGCTCGACACTCGCAAAGTTAAAGGTGATCATATTTTATTAACTAATATGCGTTACTTAACCGTAGATTTAGATAAGCAAAATAACCTACAAGAAATATTCAATGATGCCTCTCAATATAAAGAGCAAGCGGCTGCGGCTTTCAAGTTAAGGGTTATTAGTTTGGAAGAACTAGCGAAAATTGAAACTCTTTACTGGCAGATTTTAGTGCGAGTAAGAGATAGGATTAAACACGAAGAATTTGTGCCTGAAGAGATGCAAGAACTCGATTATGATTTATCTTCTCAGTACTTGTGTAATTTTTCGGTGTTCCAATCTGCGGCGGACACTTGGGCTATAGATCAAGTACTTCCTATCGTTCCGCTAACGAGAATGAATGAAAAGCCATCAGTGAATTGTTCGCTTGTTGATATTACTTGCGATAGCGACGGAAAAATCGATCAATTTGTGCTGGAAAAAGGCATCTCTGACGTCATTCCTTTGCACCACCTCAATCCGGGGGAAGACTATCATCTTGGCCTCTTTCTCACTGGTGCCTATCAAGATGTAATGGGGGATATGCATAACCTATTTGGTCGATTGAATGAAGTGCACATTTTCAGCCACGATGATGATCCTTTAGACTTCTACATCGAAGAGGTAGTGAAGGGATCCAATGTTGAGGATGTATTAAACATCATGCAATATCATCCGAGTTCCATGGCTCAAACGGTTAAAAAACAGATTGACGCACATATTGCAAAAGGCAATATGAAACCCAGAGAGGGTGTAAAATGGACGGATTTCTACGAGGATTGCCTAAAGGGCTACACCTACTTAAAAACTAGTGACTAACCTATTTTATTTAGTGTTTATCAAGCGTTTGTGTAGTGTTTGTGGATGCTTGCTGCAAAATATGCAGCAAATATCCAAATATCAAATCGCCTTAGCCTGATCTTGCATATGTTGAGCTAATAGCTGATCGTTTAGATCAGCCGAATGCAAAAGTGCTTCTCTTATATTTTGCTGGTCTTGTAACGGACGATTTTGGCTCAGTTTATGTTTTCCTTCTATGCTTGAAATATCTATCTTTAGACCGACAATTCCTTTCGCTAGCCGGTTTTGATAATCCTCAGTCAATACATCTCTTTTCTGCAACAAAATCGGCTCGTATTTTTCTACCGTTTTATTGACCACCTGCAAAGTAGTTGGTGCGTCTAAGATGGTTGTTTTCCCCAATATATGCACCGCCGAATAGTTCCACGTAGGGACTCCGGGCGAACGTTCGTACCAACTTGGTGAAATATACCCGTGGGGACCGGTGAATATGATCAGTACTTTTTTATTATCGAGCAATTTCCAATGAGGATTGGCCTTTGCACAATGAGTGTAAAGCGCACCTTGTTCCCCCTCTTTAGTATTTAATATAAAAGGCAAGTGAGTTGCTTGAAGATCGCTGGAGAGCATTACCCCAAAGCCATTCTGTTCAACAAATTGATGTTGCTCTGCCTTGTTTGTCATTCGAAAGTTAGTGGGTATAAACACGTATTTTCTCCTGCAAATTCGATTTAACTTGCGCCCACTCAGGTTGGATAATGCTGTAAATTGCGCTACTTCGAATGCTGCCATCCTGCTGAATGCGGCAGTATCGAGTAATGCCTTCGAATTTTGCTCCTATTCCCTGAATAGCATTCCTAGATTTGTCATTTTTCTCATGGGTTTGCAGTTGCACACGGTTTAACGCTAGAAATTCAAATGCATGGGAAAGTAGCAGCAATTTGCATCGTCTATTCACGTGTGTGCGCTGTGCTTTTGGGGTTAAAAACGTGTAACCAATTTCGATTGATTTGTGTTCCAAATCGATATTTAAATAGCTGGTGGAACCGACAATTTCCTGTGTTCTTCTATCAAGTATCACCATGGGTACTAGTGCCCCACGAGATTGCCTGTCCAAACAATCGTTTACCCAAACCCGAGTGGTTTCAATAGATTCACAGTAGTTGCTCGTCGTCCATTTCCAAATAGAGAGATCTTTTCCTGCTTGAAACAAAGGATGCACATGCTCGGTGGTCATGGGTATGAGTGCGACAAATTGATCTTCAAGTTGTGTTGGTGTTAGTGCCATTGGTTTTTCCTTACTGAATAAGGATTTATTATCTGCAAATTTAGGTCTAGTATTAACAACCAGATTTAAAATTATGAGTAGACCAGTGAAGCTGTTTGAATCAAATTCTCTTGACGTAGATAAACCCAAATACCTTCAACTTGCGCACTTGGTTAGACATGCCATTCAGCAGGGACAGTATGAACCTGGAGATGCATTACCATCCGTTAAGTCGATGAGTAATGATTTATCAATAAACCGGCATACTGTGATGAAAGCATTGGCAGAATTGGTCGCCGAAGGCTGGATTGAGTCAATTCAAAGAGTAGGTTACAAGGTTGTGTCTCACTTACCGATTGAATCCAGCGTTCTACTCGCTGCAAAAGATGATCAGCGTATGCATGCTGATATACCCGAATTTACATATCGGTTTGTCCGGCAAGGTGGTGATTTACCCGAGTATCCTGCAGCTGAATTTGAGTACAATTTTGCGGGTGGCCAGCCCGATATGTCTTTGTTCCCCTTTGCCGAATTTAAAAGCCATATGTCAGATACACTATCGCGACCTGCGTTAAATCAAATGGGCTATGGCGAGGTTGCTGGTACCAAAGATTTATTGCAGCAAGTAGGCCGGTACCTCAGAAAAACCAGAGCAATAACCGGACGTGAGTTGGTAATCACTAACGGTTCTCAAGAGGCCATGTATATTATCGCTCAACTGTTACTAAAAAATGGTGATAAAGTCGCAGTCGAAAATTTGGGTTATCCACCAGCTATGTCGGCTTTTAAAAGTGCGGGAGCAAATTTGGTTGGTATAGAGCAAGATTCACAAGGAATATTGCCTGATGATTTAGAAAAGAAAATAGCGCAAGGCAAGATCCGCTTGATCTATTTAACACCTCTGCATCAATACCCAACCACAGTGACTTTGAGTATCAGCCGTCGTATGCGTATTTACCAATTGGCTTGTGAGCATCAAATTCCAATCATCGAAGATGACTATGATCATGAGTTTCATTACCGCTGCCAACCATTGGCCCCAATGGCATCACAAGACCCTCAACAACTCGTCATATACATCTCTACATTGTCGAAAATCATGTTTCCGGGAGCGCGGATAGGCATAATGGCGATCAGCCCAGCGTTAGCAAGAGCGGTGGAATCTTATCGGTTGCTTATATGTCATAAAAGCAATGTTTTAATGCAAGCCGCGGTAGCAAGGTGGATGCGCGATGGTGGTTTCGAACGTCATTTGAGGAGAATTTCTCGCCACTACCAACAACGTAGAGACCATGCAGTAGATTATTTAGCACAACAAGGTGTTTTCGAGTTTGCGGTTCCCGATGGGGGAATGGCTATTTGGTTAAAGCTGCAAAACACTAGATTAGGCGCTGCGGAGCTAGTTACTAACGCTAGGCAGCATGGAATGTTTATTCAGCATGAAGGGGAATATCATTTAGAATCAAGTCGAAATCAAGACTGCCATATTCGATTGGGGTTTGCTGGAATGAATGAACACAAATTCAGTCAAGGAGTTGATAAAATCGTGTCACTGATGGCAACCAAATAAGCTCTTTGGTCTGAAAGCGAATTGATTAAAATTAAGGATTGTTTTTAAAGAAGGCTTCCCAGAACTTGGCGGTATAGCTGTTTATGAGATTCGATTCGGCATTCATCAGCATCACATAACCCACGCCTTTTTCGGGTGCGAACGACACGTCAGCTCGGTACCCTTGTACCCAACCTCCATGATAGTTAAGTTTGTGGCCATTGAAGTTGTAAACTCGCCAACCGTAACCATAGTGAGCGTCTTTAATGAACTTTCGCCAGTCTCTGCGGCGCATCTCGCGCTTGGTTTTTGTGCGTGGCGTGGTGACGGTTTCAACTATTTCAGGGCTGATAACATTCGGGTATTCGCCGAGCATAGCCCTAACCCAAATAGACATATCTTCAATACTGGCGTTGACACCTGCCGCTGGTGCGTACTTGTAGTAGTCACCCTGTACTTTGGTTTGTTTCCATTTGTCTCTGGCAATGGCAATGTGAGGCTTTGCCCACTTTGCCGAGGTTTCCAAGCCGTCTTTTCCGGTGCTGGCATTTGGCATATTCAACGGTTCGATGATTCTCTTTCTTAAAACCCCGCCGTAACTACTTTTCTGATTGATATAGTAATGTTCCAGAACACCAAACAAGGCGTTTTGATAGGTGTAACACTTGCCCGGAGAGCAAAGAGGTTCAAGTTTAGCGAGGTGTTTAAGTACTCTATCTAACGAGTAATTTGCTTCAATCAAGTTATCATAAGCATTCGGAATATAACCGCTTGATTGACTCATCAAATGTTCAAGTTTTATCGGATTAGGGTCTAGACGATTGAAGCCATATTCCGGGGCAAGTTCTAACAACGGAGTCTGCCAGCTTAACTGTTCGTCTGCCACAACCTTCGCCATCAGTACTCCAGCAAACGTTTTGGAAACCGAGGCCAAACGGAATACGGTATTTTTATCTATCTTGGCACCGCGCCGCTCTGTTTCGCCAAAGGTCACAATTTTGCTGGGTTTGCCTTTTTCAATGAAGGCAAACACATAACCGGGTAGGTTCCTTTGCTTTGCTCGATATTGGGTTTCAGAAGCAAAATCTGAAAGCCAGTCTGCACTATCGCAGTATGCATCAGCACTGAACAATAGGATGAAAAATAAGGCGAGAGTTTGTGTTACTTTCATAATTGCTTGTTTGTCTTTTTGTCCTTATCAGCGTGAGACTGTCTTTCGACAACATCCTGCGCATTTTGTTCTTCTCTGACTTTTAGTATCAAACTATCAGGCCAAAAGTCAGCGCTGCACTACAATTTAAATCAGAATTAATTATGCTGCATAGACAAACAAGCCTGCTAAGAATGATAAACAAAAGCCTTTGCTATTGCTACCGTTAGAAATCTGAGATTTTATTTACATCAAGTTCCGTTTTCGTCGCGTTTTCTATTCAGAAATAAGATAAATTGTTGGGTAACAGCTATTTGATCTGGTTAACATGACAATGAATTTGGAAACCCTAAGCTATGAACAAGCGCGCAAAGCAAAAGATGCCAGATTTGATGGGCGTTTTTTTGTTGCAGTGAAAAGTACGGGAATTTTCTGCCGTCCAATTTGTCCTGCCCCTTCTCCAAAAGAAATAAACGTTGAATATTATCCCCTTGCGCAACTTGCCATGCAGGCTGGCTACCGACCTTGTTTACGCTGCAGACCCGATTCGGCTCCCTGCTCGTTTGCATGGAAGGGAGTGGATACCACAGTCGAAAGAGCGGTGAAACTCATTGAGGCTCATCCAAATTTGAATCTCATAGAAATTTGCGAAAAATTAGGGGTGACCGACAGATATTTACGGGTGTTATTTAGCCAAAAGTTGGGTATCGCACCTAAAAAATATAGGCTGTATGGACAACTCTTGTTTGCCAAACAACTTCTCCATCAAACGTCTCTTTCAGTTGAGGAAGTCGCTCAGGCCAGCGGTTTTTCTAGCGCGAGACGTCTGCAAAGTAATTTAAAGACCGCTTTAAAATTGACTCCGTCTCAAATCAGACAAGGTTCTGTAAATAAAGACGATGAGAGTACTTCTAGCGTGGAAAAGAAAGCGGCAGATGCCAGTCTACACTTACAAATATCTTATCGAATTCCCTACGACTGGCCTCATCTTCGTGATTTTTTAGCGGCTCGTGCTATCGAGGGAGTAGAAAGCGTCACGTCGGAAAGCTACAGCAAGGTATTTCGTTTAGGACAATGCAAAGGCAGCTTCACTGCCACGCATAACCAACATAAAAATCGCTTTGATGTTGATTTAAAGATAGATGATCTGAGTGCCATACAAAATGTGGTGGCCGAAATTCGCAGAATTTTAGATTGTAATACCGATCCCATTATCATAGATCGTTCTCTTAAAAGCACAGGGGTTCCCGTTGAGAAAATAAGACAAGGGCTGAGAATACCCGGGGTTTGGGATCCGTTTGAAGCAGGTTGCCGTGCTATCTTAGGGCAACAAATTTCCGTGAAAGCCGCAATCAATCTTGTCACCCTGCTATGCCAAGAATTAGGTGAAAAATGGCAAGATCGCATCATCTTTCCAACTGCTGAGGCCATTGCTGCCTCGTCTTTATCATTCTTGAAAATGCCAGACAAGCGCCGCGATTGTCTTCGAAACTTTGCTGAGTTCAATGTGCGCCATCCCAATCCAAGTCAATTGGAAGATTGGTTATCAATAAAAGGCATTGGTCCTTGGACGGTGGCTTATGCCAAAATGCGAGGAAAATCTAATCCGGACATTTGGCTAGACTCAGATCTTATCATCAAGAAACAAATTCAACGCTATTCCCTTGATCCATCTGCTGCTGCGGCATGGCGAAGTTATCTTACGTTTCAATTGTGGAGCATGGCTTAAATGAAAAACCAATCTATCACGACGAATGCCGAACTAGCTTTTGGCTACTTAACTACTCCCATCGGCGAATTAGAAGTTTGTGCTTCAAATCAGGGGATAAAATCTATCTACTTTCGTGATAGTCGAACTCATCCGGCGTCTGACAACGCCCATATTGAGCAAGCCATATCCCAGCTGACAAAGTACTTTCAAGGAAACTTAGATCAGTTTGATCTTACGTTAGATGCCGACGGCACAGATTTTCAAAGAAAGGTATGGAACCAGCTTTGCAAAATTCCTTTTGGTGAAACCTGTAGCTACAGTGATATAGCAAAAAACCTCAACAACGAAAAAGCTGTCAGAGCGGTTGGTGCGGCTAACGGAAAAAACCCCATATCGGTTGTAGTGCCCTGTCACCGAGTCATTGGCGCTAATGGCACCTTGACTGGCTATGCGGGTGGATTAGAGCGAAAAGCATGGTTGTTAAGAATGGAAAAAGGCGATTTATTTTTATGAGAATGCAAGATTTAGCAGAACTAATATTACTGGGAGCAATTTGGGGCGCCTCTTTCTTATTCATGCGTTCTGCCACACCTGAGTTTGGCGCGTTTGCCTTGGTAGTTCTCAGAACCGGCGTTGCCGCTTTATGCTTGTTACCCTTGTTATTGATGTCAAAAAAACTTCATGTGGTTAAGCATCATTGGAAAGCAATCTTGTTTGTGGGTATGGCGAATACGGCCATTCCTTTTTGCTTATTCGCCTACAGTACTGTGCATTTAGGGGCTGGTTTGGCTTCAATTCTCAATGCTACTGCCCCTATGTTTGGCGCTATCGTTGCTTTCTTGTGGTTGAAGGACAATCTTACAACAAGTGCTGTCGTAGGCTTAGTGATTGGTTTTTTCGGCGTCGTTGTTATCAGTGCATTGCGCACGGGAATCGAATTGTCTTTAGCCATCTTGCCCATTCTGGCGGCTTTGGCGGCTACCTGTGGATATGGCATAGCGGCCTGCTATACCAAACAGTTTCTATCCGGTGTCAATACGCTAGCCATCGCAACGGGAAGTCAGGTTTTTGCAACATTAGCGCTAATTCCCCTCGCTATCGTGAGTTGGCCGGAAACTAATCCCTCTGTCGACGCGTGGATCCAAGTCATCGCCTTAGGTGTTGTTTGCACCGGGCTCGCCTATATTTTATATTTTCGACTTATTGCCAATGTTGGTGCGGCAAAAGCCATTACCGTGGCTTATTTAGTTCCGGTGTTTGGGGTTTGTTGGGGAGTGGTTTTCTTGAATGAAATCGTTACACCATTAATGATAGTGGGAGCTGCGCTAATTCTACTAGGAGTAAGCCTAACTACAGGCGTGCTAAAATGGCGAAACAAAGTGAAGACTGCTTAAGCGGCTTTACTTAATTGCATTCTGACCAAGTTACGTCCATCTCGCTTGGCCTGATATAAGGCATCGTCTGCGTAACCTAACACTTCAGTTAATGGACGGTTGGTATCAGTATGAGACACCCCAAAGCTTGCCGTTATTTGAATGGTGATCGAACCCATTGATGTCGTCATTCCTGCCAGACGTTCTCGCAGTTTTTGCGCTACTTCAAAAGACTGTTCTGGTGTAGTATCAGGTAACAAAAGCACAAACTCTTCACCACCCCAGCGACCAATGATATCACCGTGCCTGAGTTCATTTTGTAAGGTCATGGATATCTGTCTGAGCACGACATCACCAGCATTGTGCCCGTGCGTATCATTGACCAACTTAAAGTGATCAATATCAACTAAAATCAACCCCACTTGTTGATTATTGTCTTGTAGCTCGGCGTAACGCAACTCGATTTTATTGCGATTGGGTAGTTTAGTGAGCGGATCTGTTTGGAAGTTTTTCTGCATGTCTTTCTTGAAGTAATACAGAAGATGATAAATCACAACGAAAAGGGCAAATATGAGTACTAACAAAGATACGATACTGATAATAAAACTTCTGCTTATCTCCGTTTGGCGCTCTTGGAGGGGAGTTAACAAATACATGGTCCAGCCGAAAGGCTCTATGCTCACTTCAGCAATCAGCGCGTCTTTACCACCAGTTGTTACTAACACATTGTTGAGAGACTGATTGGGTAAGGAATCTCGGTCGATTTCTTTATACCAATCCAAACTTTCTAACGTTCTAAACGTGGTTTTGTCGACTATCAACTCAGGATCAGACGACAAAGCGATGTTATTGTCTTGATCAACAAAGATGAAATCATAGGAGTGTTCTGTTTTGTACTCGGCGAATATATCGACGAAGCTATGTAACGCCTTACTTGTTCCAAAAAAACCAACAAACTTGCCATCGTCATCGTATACTTTTAAATCGATATAAAATTGTGGATCGGCCCATTGACCTATGTCTGCAATGGCATCTTTATCCCAGGCTTTATATCTAAAATACCAATCGACGGTTTCTTCTTTTAGTTCTAGTGTTGTCCCATTTGAATTGTATTGCATGCGGCTCGTTTCACTGGCGATAAAGAAACCCATGCCGAATTCTTCTTCTAACCGTTTTAGCATCTCAAGTACGGCATTTTCGTCGATATCACTGCTCTTCATCAGGTCTTTGAGTTCTTTGGCTTCAACCAGTGTTTGAGAAATATGCAAAGGCTTGAGAAGTTGGTCGACAATAAGTGATAACGCAGGCGATATCGAGCGTTGTTGCGCGCGGCTTTGCTCAGCAACAATCTTTGAGACGCTAAAATGTACCAGCGTGACAATCGAGATTACCACTACTGCAAATAAGATTAGTATGCTCCGATGAAGGGAGCGAAACGCATTCAACTATATTCTACTTTTTTTAGATGTAACAACTTTTGACGTATTTTAACTTTAGTTGACTCAGAACACCATGTATAAAAAATAGACCCAAACTACGACATCCTTAGTATTAATAAACTTTTCACGCTATCGACTAGCGATTTTCTATCGCTGAAGTAGAATAAGCGCAGTTTTCTATATCAAAGGATAAAAAATGTCGTTATCAGTGGTAATTCTGGCAGCTGGAAAAGGCACACGAATGAAGTCTCATCTTCCGAAGGTTCTTCATCCCATCGCGAACAAACCTATGGTTCAACACATTATCGATACCGTCACATCTCTTGGCGCCGAAAATATTCATTTGATATATGGCCATGGTGGAGATCAACTAAAAGACACCTTGAGCCACAACAATTTATCTTGGTGTTTACAAGCTGAGCAATTAGGTACAGGGCATGCCGTGCAACAAGCCGCCCCACATATTAAAGATGATGAAGATGTACTAATTTTAGTGGGTGACGCCCCTTTGATAAAACCTTCAACCCTCAAACAGTTAGTTGAAGTCAAACAGACCGCTGATTTGGCCTTGTTAACGGTAAACCTTGACGATCCCACGGGGATGGGCCGAATCATAAGAGACGGTGATCAGGTTAAAGCCATTGTAGAACATAAAGATGCGACGGATGAGCAACGACAAATCAGCGAAATCAATACCGGCATGATGATCATGGGCGGGGCAGACTTAAAACGCTGGTTGTCAGCGCTGAAAAGCGATAATGCCCAAGGCGAATTCTATTTAACAGATGTAATAGAAATGGCGTCAAATGAAGGGAGAGTAATTAAAGCTTCTCAGCCAGACAGCGCCATTGAGGTAGAAGGGATAAACAATCGCAAACAACTTGCGATGATTGAGAGAGCTTACCAAGTCAACAAAGCGAATGAATTGTTACTTGAAGGCTTGTATATTTTAGATCCAAATCGTTTCGACTTACGTGGTTCAATTGAATTTGGTCAAGACTGTGTTATCGATGTAAATGCAATCGTACAAGGCGCAGTAAAACTAGGCAATGGTGTTAAAATAGGTCCAAATTGTCAGCTAATTGATTGTGAAATTGGCGATGATACTGTTGTCGAAGCCAATTCAGTGATTGAACAAGCCCAAGTAGAAAAAAACTGTACTATTGGCCCCTTTGGCAGGCTCAGACCTGGCGCTGTAATGAAAGACGGTGCCAAAGTAGGTAACTTTGTAGAAATGAAAAAATCTACATTAGGCAAGGGATCCAAGGCGAACCATTTGTCATATCTCGGTGACACCCAAGTTGGTGAAGGCGCAAACATAGGTGCTGGTACTATCACGTGTAACTATGATGGCGTAAACAAATTCAAAACAGTTATTGGTGACGGTGCCTTTATCGGCTCCAATAGTTCACTGGTCGCGCCAGCACACATTGGCATCAATGCAACTGTAGGTGCCGGCTCAACTATCACCAAAGAAGTCGAAGATGATCAACTGGCTATCGCCCGCGGCAAACAAAAAAATATATCGGGTTGGCAACGGCCACAAAAGAACAAGTAGACTCTGCGCCTCTATCTTGCTTGCGAATTGAGTGCGAATAAAAATACCCAGTTATCAATATAAATACTTGCAATTCGAAATTTAGCTACTACAATTCCTTTCCTTTTAAAATTTAATAAGTTTCGAATTGAAACATATTAAATCAACTCGGTGGAATCGTTAGTTGTATGCAAAAACGAAATACACAGCAACGCAGAAGAACCATCATCGATCGCTTGAATGAGCGCGGTGAGGTTGCTGTTGAAGAGTTGGCAACACTATTTTCAACCTCAGAAGTCACGATCCGAAAGGATCTTGCCGAACTCGAAAATAACGGATTATTGCTCAGACGTTTCGGCGGAGCGATTTCATTACCTTCCGATTCGTCAGAATTAAGCGACGAAAACCTTTCAAAACGAAAGAAATCAATCGGCGCACTTGCTGCTAGCTTAATAAAAGATCACAACCGAATTATTGTCGACGGCGGAAGTACCACTTCGGCTCTATTACCCCATTTATCGGCAAAATTAGGTTTGGTTGTAATGACCAACTCATTGCATATCGCCCATTCCTTATTGGAAAGAGAAAACGAACCACAGTTACTTATGAGTGGTGGAACTTGGGATGCGCAGTCCCATTCTTTTCAAGGACAAATGGCGGAACAGATGTTACGTGCCTATAATTTTGACCAAGCCTTTATAGGTGCAGCAGGGTTAGATCCAGAACGAGGCTCAACCACCTTCAATGAATTAATATCCTTAAGCCGGGTAATGGCAGAAGTAGCTAGCCAAGTTGTGGTGATGGCAGAATCAGAAAAACTACACCGAAAAATTCCGAATATTGAACTGCCTTGGTCGGCAATTTCAGTGTTGGTAACCGATGATGGCATTGATACCAATGCTAAACAACAAATTGAAAATCAAGGCGTAAAAGTATTGTGCGCCAATCAGATTAACAGCACATCAGGAGACTAATATGTGTGGGATAGTTGGCGCAATTGCTGAACGTAACGTTGTTGAAATTTTGCTTGAAGGATTAAGACGACTCGAATACCGAGGATATGATTCAGCTGGCGTTGCCGTGTTGGATGGCAATGGCAACCTTACAAGAGAAAGACAAATTGGTAAGGTAAAGGCGCTTTCTGATGCCATTGAAGCCAACCCAATTATCGGCTCAACCGGCATCGCGCACACTCGCTGGGCAACCCATGGTGGCGTTACACAAGCGAATGCTCACCCTCATTTTTCTGATGAGCGCGTCGCAGTAGTTCACAACGGCATTATTGAGAATTATGAGTCTTTGCGTGAAGGCCTAAAGTCAAAAGGCTATCTATTTGGGTCAGATACAGATACAGAAACTATCGCTCACACCGTTCACGAAGAACTCAAGCAAGGCAAAAGCCTGCTAGAAGCTGTTCGTGATTCTGTCTCTCGCTTCCACGGTGCATACGGCACTGTCATTATGGACAAATTAGACGCAAGCAAAGTAGTCGTTGCCAGATCCGGCAGCCCTTTGGTTATTGGTTTAGGTATTGGCGAAAACTTTATTGCTTCAGATCAAATGGCGTTATTGCCAGTGACGCGCAAGTTCATCTTCTTAGAAGAAGGGGACGTGGCCGAAATTACCCGCACTAGTGTGACCATCTATGATCTAAACGGTGACAAAGTCGAAAGAGAAGTGTTTGATTCCGAACTTGAACACGATGCTGGCGACAAAGCCGGTTACCGTCACTACATGCTTAAAGAAATTCACGAGCAGCCAACAGTGGTACGCAATACCTTGCAAGGACGTTTGGGTGAAAAAGATATTGTAGAAGGTATTTTTGGTGCTGGTTCAGAAGATATCTTGAAAGACATCAAACACGTGCAGATCATTGCCTGCGGCACGAGTTATCACTCAGGAATGACAGCGCGTTATTGGTTAGAGCAATACGCAAACGTGTCTTGTAACGTCGAAATTGCGTCTGAATTTAGATATCGCAAGTCTGTTGTGCATCCAAATAGCCTGTTAGTAACCATTTCTCAGTCTGGTGAAACCGCAGATACCCTGGCTGCCTTGCGCTTAGCAAAAAAAGCTGGCTACAGTTCGAGCCTAACTATTTGTAATGTGCCTGGTTCATCTCTTGTTCGCGAATCGGATATGGCCTTTATGACGCTTGCAGGTGCGGAAATTGGTGTTGCATCTACCAAAGCCTTTACCACTCAGCTCACCGGCTTTTTAATGCTTACTTTGGCGCTAGGAAAGTACAATGGTATGAGCGCACAAGACAAAGAATCAATTATTAGCGGTTTGCATAGTTTACCTGCCAAGTTGGAAGAAACCTTGACCTTGACCAAGGGGATCGAAGATCTCGCAGAGGAATTTGCTGACAAAAATCACAGCTTATTCTTGGGTAGAGGTGACCAATATCCTATCGCGATGGAAGGTGCATTAAAACTCAAAGAAATTTCCTATATTCATGCGGAAGCCTATGCGTCTGGCGAGCTTAAGCATGGTCCATTGGCATTGATCGATGATGAAATGCCAGTGATTGTGGTAGCGCCAAACAACGAATTACTTGAAAAACTCAAGTCTAATGTGGAAGAAGTGCGTGCTCGCGGCGGCATCATGTATGTATTCGCTGATAAGCAAGCGCAGTTTGCCAGTGACGAAACAATGCGCGTGATAAACGTGCCTCACTGTGAAAGTTCCATCGCACCGATCGTTTATACTATTCCATTGCAATTATTGTCTTACTACGTTGCGGTGATTAAAGGAACAGACGTGGATCAACCAAGAAATTTGGCCAAGTCGGTTACTGTGGAGTAGGTAGATATCTTTACATCTAAATAATTTACCATCGAATTAGTGTTTGAAATTGAAAAACATTCAGGTATCCCAAATATAAAAATCGAGCCAGTAAAAGCTCGAGTTTTAGTTTACAAATTGGGCAATCCGGGAAACGCTGTATTAAGATTATCACCCTTTATTCCAATGCTTTAGATCCTTGGTTTAAGGAGTGGTTTAAAGAAACTAGTGGTGATGTCGCAGTCCAATGTCACAAGACATGATGCCGACAGTCAATAAAATAGACTGAAGGGCAGATCTAAGCGAAATTACGCCACTTTTCTCTATGTCGTTCGCTTAGTCAGTCCTCACAATATCAATATATTCTGGTCTATAGGGGCCCTAGTTTAATTTTAGTGCGATCTTCTTTTTCTAACTCTTGGATTCTTCATAAATGTAGATGAACGCATTTGCTTAGATAAGGTTATTGCAATTGTTTCATTCTGTGCAATACTTTTGTTAACTCTTTAGCGTTTACGCGCATGTTTTGCGTAGTCGGGCGATTAGCCAGACACAAACTTATTGGTGTTTACTGTGGCTGCGTGAATATAACTTTTCACGTTCCGCAGAAGAGCACTGCGGATCGTGAAAAGTTATATTCACGCGGCCTCTAGTAAAGAGTTTTTGGGGGGCATAATTGCCCCCCAAACTTTCCAAGTAAGAATAATTATATTGAGTTTTGAAAGAGAATTAGAAGATCACTTTAGCGGACTATTGAATCGTAACTTTCATGTTTTAAATACGAAGGTTATCGTCTTTGCTTGTGGAGGACTGGTGGACGTCAAAGCCTCAGTTCCTCCAAGTTACAGAGACGTTCTATTATCGCATACTGCAAAAACCGATGACGAGTTACATTATTCGATTGTGACGGCAGAAACTTTTAAAGAGTACTTTCACAATGGTATTTATAAAGATTTACTAACTTTCGAAAATGATATTGCTAGTATCTCAACTGTAGTGTTAATTATTCTTGAGTCTGACGGTTCATTAGTTGAACTTGGACTTTATTGCTCACAAACCGATTATATTCACAAACTGGTTGTTGTAGTTGATGAGGATGTTGCAAATCCTGATTCAGATTCCTTCATTTCACTAGGCCCTCTACGTTACATAAAATCTAATGACAAGGCTTCGGTTCTTTATCATCAATTTCCTAAAAAAGAAACCTCTTATAAATCTGATGTTGAAGATCTCTGTGCTACATTAAAAACTAAAATTACATCACTTAACCACACTGAAAAATTTGATATAGGCCATATAAAACATATAAATTTATTAATTGCAGAAATAGTCAGAATTACCTTTCCAATTCTTCAATCTGAAATACAGATTTGTTTGAATTTGATTGGAATAAACTTAGAGAACTATCGTATAAAGCAATACTTGTTTTTGCTCGAAAAGACTTATTTTATTCGGAAAGTTACAAAAAGCGCTAATACCTACTACTGCCCAGTTGAACCTAGTGAAAAATTCATGACTTTTGGGAAAACGGTGACTGGTAAGTTCTTTGATGGAAATGGAGTACAACTTTTGCTGAAACAATCTGTAATTAATGATGACGATGGAATGGCGTTGAGACGCCGATTGGCTTTGCAAAAATTCAACGAGGATTACTCGAATGACTAGCATTCTCAAGGACACCGCAAGATCAATGCTTATCAGTAAGGGAGTATTACTATCAATAGCAAAAACAGCACCGCACAAATATAGACAGTATACTATCCCCAAGCGCGACGGTGGCCGAAGAAATATTGCGCAACCAACTAAAGCAATAAAAATATGTCAACGCCACACAATTAAGGCACTAGCAGAAATAGCTAGTTGTCATGAAGCCGCAACAGCCTATAGAGCTGGGATTAGTATTCGCGACAATGCTTCAGTCCATATGAAAAACGATTATCTCTTGAAAGTTGATTTGACTAATTTTTTCACGAGCATTACTCCAGATATATTTTTTCAAGCTTTAACAAAACAAAAAATCCACGTATCTGACGAAGATGAAAAGTTTTTGGGAGTGATGCTTTTTTATGCACCCAATCATAGTGAAGAACTATGCCTTAGTATAGGGGCTCCAAGCTCCCCGTTTGTGTCAAACATTATTATGAAAAATTTTGATATGCAAATGTCTGTCCTATGCAAGTCCGAGGGTGTTTCATATACAAGGTATGCCGATGATATGACTTTCTCGACATCCTCTCGTGACGTGCTTTTTGACTTCCCTTTTAAAATATCTGAGATACTTACCGATGAATTTCATGATTCACTAAAAATAAATACAGCGAAGACGATTTTTAGTTCAAAGGCGCATAATCGACACGTCACCGGTATCACACTGAATAATGAAGGAGTATTATCGCTTGGAAGAAAGCGAAAAAGATTTATTTCTTCACTTGTTCATAAAGCATCATTTAATTCTATTGATGAAGAGACATACAGTCTTTTGAGAGGGTTGCTAGCTTTTGCCAACGATATCGAACCAAGTTTTATTACAAGACTTGAGAAAAAATATGGCAAACAAGTCATGCAATCAATTAAAGGCTCTTAAAAAGTCACCCTAAGAGGGTGCGTTTAAATTAATTAGATTCGATAGTGCACTGCGAATCGAAGGTCTAATAGGGAAAGCTGATGGCAGATAAACAGGGACAAGAAAAATTTTTCGATTTTCTTAAACAGTGCGAACGTAGTGGAAAAAAATTTACTAAGCAACAAGTCATTGACGCAACAGGCTGGAAGCCTGCTACATTCAACACTTACTTTGGCAAAGGACAGATCACTCAATTTGTTGTTGAAATTGGTGCAAATAAGCTCGAAGCAATCAATACGACTGACATTGATTTCGTCGATTTTAAAAAGCGACTTTCGCAAAGTAAACACTATCAAGAGTTAGGACATAAATGTAAATCAAATTTAGCGAAAGCGCTTTTGAAGAAGTCTCGCGATAATATGATGTTAGCTTTAGAGCTTTATAATCGCCCTTCTTTGGAAAATAAGCTAGATGGATTTGTCTTACTGTTTTGTACTGCTTGGGAGCAGCTTTGTAAATCAAGGCTTATCGAGAGAGACGGTGAAGATAGTATTTTCGAGCCAAATGTAAAAAAAGGGACGCGTCGCACTATTCCTCTTCGAGCTTGCTTAGACCGCCTTTATGCACCTAAGAACAATATAAGACGAAATATTGAAGTCGTTGCTGATTGGCGAGACAAAGCGGCTCATCTTCTGATGCCTGAAATCCAATCTATCGCTTCACGTATATTCCAGTCTGGTGTGTTGAATTATTCTTCAGAATTTGAATCATTTACAGATACTGCTTTTATTTCGTCACAGCATACAGGAATGATGTCACTAGTCGGGGAATTTAAACTACCTCCGGCATCACTGCTCAAAACACTATATGGATCAGCTGCAAATGAAATTCTTGAATTGGCACATGAAGTAGAATCAGAAATCGAGGCTGCCGATGACATCTCTTTTGCAATCCCGCTCAGAGTGTCACTTGTGTTTGCTAAGGAAGAGGGTGATGCACAAATTGTCATAGCAAAAGCTAACGGTAGTACTGAAGATTTGAAGAAGCTAAGACAAGCACTTGTTATTGAAAAGCCAGTTGATCCGGATAAGACTCATCCTCATAGCCAAGGTGTTTTGCTGGATCTCTTGAATGAAACTTTAACGAAAGACTTCGACGCTAATAAACTAGCTCGAGCGTTACCTAAAACTGATATTAATGGCTTTCCGGCATTGAATAGACATTGTTTGCAAGCATGTATCAATAAGCTTGGGTGGAAAAAAAATAATAATAAATATCATTACTTCGGGAGACTAGCTAATCGACATCAGTACTCTGAAGAGGCGATAAATGAGCTTGTTAAGCGGATCGCTAAAGACGAAAATTTTGTTTTGCAAGCAAAGCGAAAAAAAACTAGCTAACGTTACGCTGATTTTAAAGGAACGAAATTATGGATGATTTATTAGAAAAATCTGAGGGACTAAACAGCGAGTTTAGTCGTATTTTTGAATACGGACCTGCTGATAATAGCAAACGCATAAATGCGAGTTGGATAATGTGCCTCGTGGCATTAGAACATTCTAATAGTCTGCGGCAACTAGCAATGTGTGGGAACTATACGTCTGCGATTTGTATTATCCGCTCGCAGTTTGAAGCGTTAACTCGTGCAGCTTGGTTATACTACGCAGCAAGTGATAGTAAAGTCGATAATACGTTTTCCACCTTAAGTGAACTTTCACAAAGTGCCGATCAGAAGCCAAACAATGCGGAAATGATCAAAGCGCTCGAAGGCAAAGCGCCGGTGCAAGCTGTTGCGATGTTTAGTGAGTTTAGAGATGTGCAGTGGAAAGGATTAAACTCATACGTCCATGGTGGTATTCATGCACTCCAACGCCATGGCAGTGGTTACCCAATTCAACTTGTTGAACAAATTATTAAATCATCCAATGGCTTATTGACCATGACGGCGATGATGGCTGCAATATTGACAGGAAATGAAGTGATCGTTAAAGATATAACACGCATTCAACGTCGCCACAAAGATTGTTTACCTGAATTGTTAGCTCATGAGTAAGCACTAAACGAAAAAATTGTTCTGTAAGCGGATACTGGTTCAGTTCGAAGCTGAAGACTTATCTGTTTAGTAAGTCGGCAGCCTTCAAGATTTCTTTAATTTTGCTCATATGTATATTATTTGCAACATTTGTTCTAAAAAACATTTTTATCAAAACTGTTATTGCCATATCGATTTCAGTCTCTTTGTTGACTACGTCAGTACAGGCCTCTTACCTTCAAATCCACATACCAAGTTTACGTTCCCGCCGACCTAGATTTATTTTGCCTATAATTAAGCTGATGCTAAGCAGTTCCTGTATTCAAGGTGAAAATCAAAGGGGAATGTCATGCTGGAAAATTCACAGCCGGATAAAAAGGGATTAAAGTTTGTAATTTCCGCCAATCAAGATGGGCAGATCTTTATGGCCACTGAAGCGGAAGGACAATTGACCAGACAGGAGCTAAGAATCTCAAGACCGCTTACCCGAGAGAAACTGGACAAGGCTCGATATGTACTGGTTGGCAGAATGATGGATACGTTGAATGAGAAGAATGATGATCAAGTATCTGGGCAAGGGGGGAGTGGCCTAAAACAACAGGCCGCTTTAAAGGAAATAAGGAGTGTATTGGATCCTTGGTCTGAAGGAAATATTCTCGACCGTATCTTTTATATCCTTAACAACATTTTGGGCTTTTGTTTTCAAATCCTGATTAGCCTGCTCATCATTAGTATTGCTTACAAGGGTATACAATGGTCCGGTAAAAACTTTCCGCTATTTGTTCATTTAGCAGTCGTTATCATTTATGCCGGCCTATTGGCCTATGGAATTAGCCTCGTGATCACTCAAAAGAGACGGGAAAAATCTGCTGATTTCATTAGAGTTTGGTTCGGCCCCCGTGGTTGGTTGATCTTTTCAGCCCTACTTCTAGTGACATCTGCGGCTGTTTTCTCCTCCATCAGCTTAATCATGCATAATTTGGGGTGGGTAAAATTTATAGCGTGCCGAGGAGCTCAGGTGAGCGAGCCAGCTTTGCTTGATTTCTATCTTTGGCATTTTCTAAAGATGGTACCGATTCTCAAAATTCCAGAAACCTTAAAATTAGCCCCCACACTTTGCTACGAGCAAACTCGGATTGGCTTTCTGATTATTCTATTTCAAGCAATTGTGGTGATCCCAAGCTTTGCCACTATTCGGTATTTTTTGAATAATCGGGCGAGTTTACAAGACGAAGGTTACGAATATGTGGTGGACGAAAGAAAATAATGGGTGACTAAATTTGAGGCTCCCCAAGCATGTTATAGGGCGATTAGGATTAAACGTTTAAATCTAAAATCTCTGTGACGTTTGGGCTTATAAAAAACCCCCAGTAATTGGAATACCCAACTATTGGGGGCACTTCATATGCTTAAAAGCCCGGTTTGATTTGACCTCTAATTTCACCCGCAGGGTTATCTGCAGTATGGAAATTGACATAATATTGCCCGTCTTGCATTTCCATCATCATTTCAGTCGTCAATTCAGTATCAACTGGAACAGTCCAAACCCCATCAGCAGCGCTTGTCAATGTTACCAATACTGGACCATTGGTGCCGGCTTCTCCATCGTGAATATGTGCCATAGTTGGTGTGAGTCCAGATACATTGAGCGTGCCCACAATCAAACCGCTAGTCGTGTTTAGCGTGATTGCACCATAGCCCGAAGCATCAGTCGTCACTGCTGGCACTTCCTGGTCACCTGTGATATTCACGCCGAAGACTTGAATATTATCGGCTGTAATTTGACCTCTTAGCTCACCGCTGGGGTTGGCTGGTGTATGCACATTAACATAGTGTCCGCCTGCCAGAAGTTGATTAGCTGTTGCCATATCAAGGCTAACAAATCCATCTGTCATCCACATGTTAGTGCTTCCTTCTGGCTGCATAAGGGCAACCACGACTCCACCATTTGTGCCAGCGAAACCCGAGTGAATATGAGCCATAGTCGCATCGTCCACACCCATGGTTACTGCCCGCAAAGTCACACTATTGTTAGTCGTATCGAAGATTGCATAACCACTTCCACTAGCGTCAGTGGATACGGGAGGATTCTCCTGTGCTCCACTAAGAGGAAAGGTAACTATCGCCATCGAATCAGGAACGATTTGTCCGCGCACTTCTCCGCTTGGATTAGCGCTGGTGTGCACGTTTAGATACCATGATCCGCTGGTTAATGCGTTAAGCATTCCAGCAGTCAGTTGTGTTTCTGCTAAAGAATAAGTCCCGTCACCATCGTCTGTAAGCGGAAATGCGACAGGGCCGTTCATTCCAATATCTCCATCGTGAACATGGGCCATCGTAACTCCCATGATGCCACTCACGTCTAAATCGATTTGAAATGCGCCTTTAGTCTCATCGATTTCCACTGTGGCAGTAGCAGTGCTAGATACAGTCAAAGCAGGTACTTCTTGAGACCCACTGAGCATAACGTTATAAGTTGAAGTGGCCATAAAAGCTGGCGCTGGTGCAACCAAATCATCGAGTGTTATTAGTTGCGGAGCTTCATTAGGTGAGTTTCCGTCTACTGCTATAGCAGTGTAGATTTTACCTGCCTCTAACATTAGTTCGCCAGTTTCAATTGCAGCTGTTTTACTTCCTGCCCCAGTAACAGTTACGAAGTAACTGCCTTCAGCAAGGCTGACATAGCCAGTTTCAGACAACTCACCCGTCTCATAGGAAACCGCGGCGAAGGTTGGCTCAACGTTATCAATCATACCGTCTGGAGTAACGTAAATGTCTACGTCACCTGCTGCTTGAGATGCATGGAAAATTCTAACTTGTGCTTCTGTCGCAACGGCTCTTGGCATGTCGACCAATAAATCCAGTTCTGGCGTTGCGAGCAGGTTGTTGGCGATGGCGGTATAAAACATGCCAGTCTCTAACGTCACGTCTACATTTTCTATAGGAATAATGGAGTTATCTGCATCTGCTGCAACATCAATCGAATAGGTATCAGCAGCCACATTAAGATAATCAGAGAACTGCAAAAAACCTGGGCCATCAAATAACGTGATTGCATCATTTGCGATAACGTCAACAGGTGGTGCATCCGCTATTGCATGAACAACTCTTAATTCAGCTCCGGTATTTGCGTCGAATATTTTCGTCGAGCCAGAATCATCAATGGCAAGGAGTGTGACTGGCGAATCACCTGCATTAACATTTTGCGTCGCTGCAACTACCAAATCAGCGCCGTCAGGTAAGTTTATCGTGCCAGAATCGTAAACAACATCTTTACTACCAGCTGGAGTGATTCGAATTCTGTAGTCACCCGCTGCAACTTCCACTTGACCGGTAAAGTCTTTGAAAGAGGCCGTCGCGAGAGGTTGAGCTGCGTCTATATCATCCATTGGAGCAGTAACATAGATATCCACGGTTGGAGCATTGGGTGCGGCATGCACTACTTGAACTCTGGCATTGCCGGAGGTCACATCTGTTATTGGATTGGAAACAATCAGTGCTTCTACCTCGTCTGCCACTGTATCGATAGCAAATACGTTGTAGAGCGTCTCTGCATCAAGCGTCAAACTAGCAGATATCACGTCTATGTTACCACCAGGCACTATTGCTTCGACTCTTACAGCATAGGTTGCAGCATCTGTTCTGATGGTGGGCGAACTTACCTGATAGTCAACATTTTCTAGACCCGCCAATACGGTTGATCCTGCAAAGACATTTACTTCAGGGGCATCAGGTGCTGCGTGAATAATCCTTAAGCTTGTTTGCGCTGGTGGCTCAGGAGGATCTGGCAGCTCTTTATCATCATTACACGCTGTCAAACCAAAAATTATGGCTAGGGTGAATGCAAAAAGTTGTAATTTTTTCATCGGAACACTTCCTCATTGTTAGCGTGAGATCGATTACGCGGTTAAAAAGTCAGCAGATCACAAAAAATTTACAAAGTTACAGAACAATATTGATATTAATAATTTGAAAAGTTTGAACGGATCATCTGGAAAATCATGCTGTAAGCGTTGACTGATATGGCGAGGAGGATAGATGGGATAAGTAACTCAGTACGGAAAAAATAGCCCTAAATTCTTTCAAATTTTTTTAGCGCTGATATCGAGCATTCAAATATCCTGCTCGTTATGCGATTTTCACAGTCGTTTCAGATAAATATTGCGAAAATCAATTGGGTGCCCTTCGCTTTGCAAGCCAATATAGCCAGATGTCAGAGGGGTTTTATTTTGAAAACTGCTAGCATCAAACCCTTTTACCAAACCGGTAAGGCTGACGTGAGGATTGTTATATTCCATGACTATATTGCCATTAATAATGTGGGTAACCTTACCATTGACGACTATCAATTCTGCACTGACCCATTGGTCGCCAAAATAGGTGTTTGAATTGGATCGCAAGCAATGATCTTTTAAAGCACTGCCATTGACTTCTATATCTGTTCCCGGCGAGCACATATTTCCAGTCGGGCGAGCTTTACCTTGCTCTAATCCTGCTAGAAACTGCATTTCCACTGAGATCGGCCAGTTTTGATCTTTCAAAATACTTTGCGGCGATTGGGAGTGATACATGACACCGCTGTTTAATATGGCGTATTTAGGCGCGCTGCTATAAAACTCGCCAACAAAGCGATATTCCATCTTTAAATGGAAGTTGCTAAACGGGAGTTTATAAAACAAATGGGAAAAACGCTGATCGAAATCCCCTTGATAACCGTCATAGTTGACGCGGATCATGCCCTCTTCAACTTTGAAGGTGTTGTAGGGATCTTCACCTACCCCATGCTTGTGAATTTTAACAATCCAGTCGTCTAAATCTTGCTGGTTGAACAGTGGTGTGAAATTTTCGTAGCGTCCAGTTTCAGGCTGGCTAACGTTATTCGATGAACAAGCACAGATAAAAAGAGCGGTAGCAACAGTGACAAAAATTTTGAGCTTCATTGAATACCTTGAAGTTGATAGCAATTGATTACATGCACAAGCAGGCAATGATGCTATTTAAACAGACCAACACTAAAGTTGGCAACCTAGCTTAGAGTGTTCGGACTGTTTTTACTCATCACCAACCTTACTCAATCTTGATCACTTCCGAAAGCTGGGTTCAGATGCTTTTAGCGGTCATCCAAATCGTACTGCAATAACCATTCATAAATACTTTGGTCATAGGGCATATAATTAGGATCGCTTGGCAATTCTGCACTACCGCCTTGCATCGCACTCAAATTGAATACGTTATGCTGAATACTGTGGCTTGCGCCGGTAAAGATTGTCAATTTGGGCGCAACAGTTGGTTGGCAATTGGCCTCAATCAACTCAATGCTATCAATACTTGAATCCACATCGACCACTTGATCTTGGTCGCCATGGAATGCCCAGATGGGTACTCTTTCTATATCGCAAAAGCTACTGGGCAAGGTGTCTTGACTCACTGGGATACCACCAGATACCGAAACAGCAGCGGCTACTCTATCTGAAAACTCCACTGCGTATAACATACTCAAAAAGCCGCCTTGGCTCCAACCAGCAAAGTATATTTGCGACTCGTCAATGGCATAAGTATTGACCGCATAGTCGACAAATGCATTGATGCGACTAGGTACGTCGATGTTTTGCACATTGCCAAATTGCGGTGCTAATACGACGAATGGTAGGGTTCGATCCCATCGACCACCGCTTAAAAGCAGTGGGGGACCGGCATTTTGTAATAAGGTATCGAGCGCTCTTAGAGGGTCGTCACCAGAAAATTCAACGTTTGCTCCATTACCATGATTGTAAATGAGCAGTGGAAATTTTTTATCTGGATCTACCCCATAGTCATCTGGTAAATGTTCAAAATAGCCCAAATGTGACTGGGAAACGCCCACTGGCCTTCGTGAGTGGCTAATAGGTAGATTTTCAACAACGCGTACAATCCTAATTGCTTCAATGGCTTCTTTTTGGGAACTATCGGTGACTTGGTAACGCACGAAATAGTCACCAACTGAGGTATTTGTGACTGAATTTTTTATGGTTATCGCATTGTTCAAATTACCATCTTGCGCATCAGTTGCGCTGGCACCTTGTTCAATATACGTCTCACCGACGCTAATAAAAACGACTTTATCACCATTAAGCGTCACGACCGGCCGATCAGGATCAGCACTAAAATCAGGTGTGGCGATCTCCCAATAGGGAGGATCAGGCTCAACAACGGGTGTTTGCACTGTACCTGTGGGAGCGGTCGTTGTTCCTGATGAACCTCCGCCGCCGCAGCCAACGAAAAACCCAAGTGTTATGATCGCAAGTATTGAATGCTTAAGTGATAGATTAGAGCGGATATTAAACATGAGCATAGTGTGTACTCTTATTATTTTTTACTAATCTACACGAGTGTTCAGTACATTAACAACTAAGGCCTTCGTATTTAGTCTCAGAAAAGCAATTTCACATAGCAGTTTCAAGCCAATATTGCGCAAATCCCTATAAAGCTGCTTACTTTACTAGTCATTTTAGCCAACTGTTGCGCTTTGGCGAACGCTCAACCATTTGCGAATACGCTGCATCGGTGTGAGCACTATCACATTGCCAATTAGGACTAAAATAAACCCTATCACTGTGTTTAAGTGCCACTCGAATCCTTCAAAAAAGGTACTTAACACCACAGCCACAACTGGAAATAGCACGATGGAGTAGCTGGCTTTTTCTGGGCCAATATCTTTTAGCAGTGCGAAGTAGCAAGCAAACGCCACAACAGTGCCAAAAATAGACAAGTATAAGAGTGAGGAAATATATCCGACATTCCAATCTATGCTGTAGGTAGCGCCAGAGAAAAGGGTATAAATGACTAACAGAACACTGCCAAAAAGCATGCCCCATGCATTGCCTTGCATGACGCCGATACCTTGTTTCGAATTTCTCACGCTAACCATGTTGCCCAAAGAAGCGACGACAGTGCCAATCAACGCCAATCCCAAACCGATGACAGATTCACTGGACATATCAAACTGGCGCAAGTCGAACCAAAAAAGTGCGCCAATTCCTACTATCCCCATGACGGCACCGATATAAATGCGGCCCGCGATGGGTTTTCCAAAAAATATACGCGTATTTATGATGTTGAACATAAGCAGGGCTGAAAAGGCAATGGACGTCATTGCAGAGGTCAGATATTCCTGCGCCCAATACAAAATCAAGTAGTTAAAACCAAAATTACAGGCCGCTAAAACAACCAGAAACACGGAATTCATGCCGTTGATGCGCATATCGATACCACGCCAAAGGCAGAAACCCCACATCAGCAATGCCGCTATGACAAATCGATAGACCAGAGATACTTCTGGCGCAACTACACCAATTTGGAATTCGATTGCCAACCAGGTCGATCCCCAGATCAACACAGTAGCGACATATAGCAAGGTGCTTCTCATATTTTGTCCTTTTCAGCGTTTTAGTAATGACTCCAATTTATTTGAAGAAACAAAATACCTCGCATTCTGTATATATAACATATACAGTTATTTATAAATTCGACCTATACAGAATGGTTTTGCTAAGACTTTTACTACGAGCAAATTGTTGCAGACTATTCATGATGAGAAATTTCAAATGAGCAATGTGCTAGAGAAGAAAAGCGACACCTATTTGTATTTGCAGGTCATCCGCTTAGTCAAAGAAATGCAAATTGACGGTACTATCAAGGCAGGAGAGAAACTGCCCTCGTTGCGCAGCATGGCGAATACTTTGTCTGTCAGTATTCCGACTATCAAACAAGCCTACTTTGAATTAGAACGTCAAGGGTTCATCGTTGCGCGTCCTAAGTCGGGCTATTACTTAAAAAGTGCTGATATTGCTTCTTTGTCACCAAAAAAATCCAGTCTCGCTGCTCAGCCTGTTGCGGTGAGCAGGCAAGAACTAATTGAGCAGGTTTATCAAGCCATTCACCAACCCACTAATTTACCTTTAGGAGTGGCAAATCCGGTAGCCGCAATGCCAGCGACTAAAGCACTAAATCGAACCATGCGCAGAGTTTTGTCTCTTGCTGGTGATACCGCGTTAAACTATGGACCAACCAATGGTTACGAACCGCTGCGCAGACAATTGGCAATTCAATATTTAAACAATGGCTTGCTAGTTTCACCCGACGACATCGTCATCACCAATGGCGCTCAAGAAGCCATCAATATTGCGCTTCAATCTGTTGCCAAGCCCGGCGATATCATTGCGGTTGAATCACCCTGTTATTTTGGTGTGTTGGAACTGATTGAAAGCTTGGGTATGTTGGCATTGGAAATCCCTTTGGATGCGTCAGATAGTTTGTGTCTAGTCGACGTGAAAACAGCCATTGATACCCATGATGTGAAAGCGTGTATTTTTTCCACTACCTTATCTAATCCTCTTGGCTGTGAACTGTCGGAAGATAAAAAACAGGCACTGGTAGCATTGCTTGAATCCCGAGGAATTCCAATGATAGAGGACGACGTATACGGAGCTCTTCATTTTGGCTCGAAACACGGTAAACCGGCTCAGTACTACAGCAAAAAAGGACTGGTATTAACCTGCTCTTCGTTCTCAAAAACGGTGGCACCTAGCTATCGAATCGGTTGGCTTTTGAGTAGCAAGCTTCGAAATCAAACAGGCCGAATAAAAAGAGCGTTTTCTTGTTCTTCACCGCTTATCAATCAATGGACCTTAAGCGAGTTCTTGCGAACGGGCGAATATCAACGCTATTTGAATCAATTACGTCAGGCTTTGCTAATCAACAAAGAAAGAATGGTTAGCTTGATCACCCAGCATTTTCCGCGAGGCACTCGGGTAACCGATCCTATAGGGGGTGCCGTATTGTGGTTAGAATTAGTTGGCGATAGCGACGGCGATCAAATATTCAGACAGGCTTTGCTGGAAAATATCAGTATTACGCCGGGAAGTCTGTTTTCTCCTAGCAACCGATATTCAAAATGTATTAGGTTGAGCTATGGGTTGCCTTGGAGCGACGATATTGAACCCGGTATTAAAACCTTGGCAAAACTATGTAAGGAATCCGCAAAATGAAACCGATTAGACTGACAGAACGAACCACGCCTTGCTGTTTGATTGATAAGGCCAAATTGCAGCGAAATATAGCGCGTTTATCCAGTCATATCGGTGGTTTAGGTTGTCAAATTCGTCCGCATGTCAAAACCCATAAATCCATTGAGGTCACTAAAGAAATTCTCACTGGTGGAAATGTAAAAGGGATCACGGTATCAACCTTAAAAGAAGCTCAATTCTTTTTTCAACATGGATTTACAGACATTCTTTACGCTGTTGGCATTGTGCCAAACAAACTGCCGCAGGTGGCTGAGATGGTCCAAGCGGGTTGTGACCTGAAAATGGTATTGGACAATCCGGATATGGCCCAATTAATTGTTGATAAAGCAAGACAGTTCGAGTGTGATTTTAAATTCATGATTGAGTTAGACACAGATGGCCATAGGTCTGGCGTTGACCCTAAAAGCGATGAGCTAATCGTTGTCGGAAATTGCCTGAAAAATGCAGCTAATGTCGAACTACTCGGTGTGATGACTCACGCTGGAGAATCCTATTCATGCTTTACTACCGAGGCACAGCTAGCCATGGCTCGGCAAGAACGAGATCTGTCATTGTTAGCAGCGAAAAGACTTAGAGCACATGGTATCGATTGTCATCATGTGTCTATTGGCTCCTCACCGACGGCACACGCGATTGACAATCTAGATGGCATCACTGAGGTTCGCGCCGGAGTTTACGTGTTTTTTGATTTGGTGATGTCTGGGTTAGGAGTTTGTTCGCAAGACGATATTGCAATCAGTGTGCTAGCCAGCATTATTGGCTATCAAAAAGACAAAAATTGGGTGATTACCGATGCAGGTTGGATGGCCATGTCGAGAGATCGTGGTACTGCAAATCATCCGGTTGATCAGGGCTATGGATTGGTTAAAAGTGTTTTAGGAGAGTCATTGGGAAGCGACTATATCGTCAGTGATGCGAATCAGGAACACGGGATAATTAGTCAAAGAGTCGCAAATCTGGCAACAGATTTTGAACAGTTCCCTTTAGCTGGTCTCGTCAGAATTTTACCCAATCACGCTTGTTCAACTGCCGCCCAGTTTGATTCTTTTTTGGTTGTTGAAGACGATCATGTTATTGATGAATGGCAGAAAATAACGGGGTGGTAGACACTAAAAAAGGAGCCGAGGCTCCTTTTTAGTTTAGATCAGATTTTAATTACGCTTTTTTAGCAGCCAATTTTGCTACTGCGTCTGTCAAAGCATCGATTTTAGCGTTTAGCTCTTCGATTTTTTGATCTGCCTCAGAATTGTTCATGCCAAGCTTAGCGCGAATAGTTTCGATGCGAGTTTCAATTTCAGAGTTGGCAGCCACTTTAGTTTTAACTTCTTCAACTTTGCTTTTGCCTTCAGTCTCGATCTTCTCACCTTTAGCAACAAGTTCAGCAAACAACTTGTTTGAATCAGTAGAAAGGGCTTCAAAACGACCTTTAACTTCTTCATAGCCTTTACCGTATGCACCAAGACCCGCTAACCAAACTTTGCGTGCCATTTCTTCAGCGCTTGCAGCTCTTTCTTTAATCATGTCGATGTTGTTCATAATAATTACTCCGTAGATGGTTTAAATTAAGTATTTTGCTTTGATGTAGCGCATCTTACGGATGTAAATTAGAAATCGCATACTAATTAATCAATTAATTGAATTTTCCTTCTTGAATTAATTGCCCCATATAGTGTTGCAGCTTGCCTATTGCGGCCTGTGCGTTGCCGTGAAGTTTATTTATCACTGCTGATTTTTCCTTATCTTCAGGCACTACCGACTTCACCAAACGGGAAAACCCATCTAATCGACACTCAAGAATCCATTGTTTTAGATCTTCATGCTGCGACCAAATATGCATGTTGCGCATCATTGCAGCCGTCATCGGCACCCAGTCGATATCTCGATTGGGGAGAGGCACCACCTGCATTAAGCTGTTTTTTATATTTTCGTCTTCATAACTTAGCTCAGTATGGGCGATAATTGCGGCGCTAAACACAGGTTGATAGGCGCGCACAGTTTGAGGCGTAATGGTATTGCCAGCAAATACGGGTTTTGAAGCGAGGTTTGGAATTGCAGAAGCTGAACAATCAATAAAAATTGCATCTTCTGGGGTGACCAACTCGCCTTTCTCAAAGGCCATTTTTTCGCGGCCAATATGCTTGATTTTACCTCTTCTGATGACTTTTTTAATACGGCGCAATTCGTTGAGTTCAGCTTTGCTAACAGTAGCACCATGAAACATTGAAGGCCGTGTATCTTGGTCAATTCTAAGCAGCACTCCCTTATCTTCTAGCCTATCAAACATATCCTCAATCGAATTAGATTGTGCAATTGCTTCCATTTGGTTTGCTTGTGCACCTATGGTATCGAAGAAAAACGCATCCAAGGGTTGAGTATTTTGCCTATCAATTAACCAAGCATCTCTGGAAACTACCCAACTGATAGAGTCGGGTTCTACCTGATTTTGCAATAACCACAAACAGGCATCGATACCGGTTTTGCCGCCGCCGATAATGACATAATTTTTGTAGGGTTTGTCGATAAGGGGGAGTTCACCGATAGGAATAAAATTGATCTCTTGGTCACAACTAAAACTGGGAGTATGAGTGGCGGGGATGGATGTTTTTAGGAAAGTACAATCGACAACTTTCTTGTCCACTTCAACAGAATAGGACTTGTTACTCAACACCGAAGTAAAATTGCCGTCACCTTGATATTCACACAACGGAAAATATTGCACTCTACCAGATGGTAGAAATTGCTCATTCATGACTTTATTGAAGTAGGCGCTGACTTCATCTCCTGAAGCTAATTCCATTAAACCTTGATTTAGGCCAATTTCTTCAATGTAACCTTGATTGAGTTCACGAGAGCAAACACCATAAAACGCCGAAGGTTGATGCAAGGTGACGAACGGATAGGCTAGATTCCAGTGCCCACCGGGTTTGGCATACCGGTCAACAATGATGACTTTGGCGTCAGATTCATTCAACAGTACATCAGCGAAGGCCATTCCGACCGCGCCAGAACCGACTACTAAATAATCGCAAGTTAACTTCGTGACTTTCATATAGAATATCCTAGGTTGTTTGGCTTGCTAATCCGCAGCAGCCAACTAATCAAATTAGTATGATATAACAGCGTTATATATAATCTATAACACTGTTATATTTGTCAACTTCGAATGTGAACTGAATGAAAAGTGATACTAGACAACAAATATTAGCCGCTTCTTCAAAGCTATTTTTAGAAGGGGGTATTCATGCATTGAGCGTGCGCGCGATTGCAAAGCAAGCCGGACTATCAACAATCGGTATTTATAGTCATTTTAATGGTAAACAAGGTATTTTAGACGCGCTATATATTGAGGGCTTTAATAATGTCACTCAGGTCATGAAAAGTGTTAAAGAAGATTCGCCCAAAGCAAGTGTATTGGAAATGTGCCGACAAATTTTAGACTTTTCTGAACATTCTGCGGCGCACTACAAGTTGATTTTTGGTGCGAATATGACGGAATACACGCCATCAGAAGATGCCTTACAAGCTGCGGCAGACGGTTTTATTACCTTGACTAAAGTGACCTCATCGTTAGTTGAACATCATGCTAGTTTGATTGAGAAGCAGGAGATAGCCATGGAGATATGGGCCTTAACCCATGGATACATAGGGTTGAACAACCATGAAATTAGTCATCATATCGATTGGGGAAATTGGAAGGAGCGAGCACTTAAAGCCCTTGCTACTCACATCGATGCGTTAGCAGCAAGGTAATACAAATCTGGTAGCATCCTTGCTGCCAACAATAAGATTAATCTACCGCTTTTATTTGAATATCATCTAAGTAGAAATCAACGGAACCAGGAGGTAATTCATCTTTGTAGACGTGAATACTTAACTGGTCATCAGGATTTGACGCTTGAGTTTTGGTAAAACGTTTCTTCATGGTTATCCAACCACCGCGTTCGCCATTCGTCAGTTCAAATGGTTCGATTTTTACTTCAGGAGACGTGAGTCCGAGGTACAAGTTTTCAACATGCCAACCGTGTCTTAACCAAATTTTGAATGATATCTCGTACTCGCCCGCAGGTAAGTTGATTGCGCCTTTTGGCGTGTAAGCTTGTACATCAGGCATATTACGTCTGGGCACAAACTTAAGGCTGTTAACGCCTACCGCACCACGATTGTCGGCAAATCGTAAATACTCTTTTGACACGTCATCAATGAGCCAGAACTTTTGATAGTCATCAGGTATTGAGCTTTCAGGCAACAAATCTAATGGTCTGGGCTGATCTTCGAACAAGATTGGCCCTTCAAAACCGAAGAAAGCACGATCTTTAGCAAGCAGGTTGTCTGACGGCTTTTGCCAAACTCGCATGTATTCCACTTCGAAATCTGCAGGAAGCTCTTCTTTATGTGGTAATCCAAGCCAAGTGAAAATTTCTGAATCTAGCCAAATTTCCATCGGGTTATTTAGCACCCAATCTTGACCTAATTCATCTTGTGTCACCGTGTGGACATGCTCACCATCGATGTAAAGACTGAGATAGTCTTCACCCCACTCAGCGCCATATACGTGGAAATCATCGGCGACGCGAAATGGTAACTTCTTAGAATATCCAAATAGTCGTGTTGGTCTAATCGCTGGTGGACTCCAATCATGTACGGTGCACTTGAAATGATCTTCGCGGATGTTACCAAGAATTTTGGGATTACCCATTTGTTCAAACACATCCAATTCTTGTTGGTAACCTATCATCCAGAAAGAGCTGGTCATAGCAGCGTCAGCGGCTTTAGACTTCACTTCCATATAGCCGTTCATGAAGCGTTTTCTACTGACTACGGCTCCGGTGGTGACTGGAACTTTCTGACCTTCGTGCTCACCGTAGGTATTTCCTTCATGGCCTTCTTCAAATGCAAATGGGTAATCTGGTTCCCATTGTGAGCGAATCTTTAATTTGCCGTCTTCCACAAGGACATTGTGAGCAGTAAATTGCGAAGGAGCGCGGCCTTTCCAAATATAGTATTCGCCGTTATCTCCTTGAACTAACCACTTAGACTTGTCAATGCTGTCGCCTTCAAACTCGTCACTGATTTCTTCATTTAAAACCCAACCACCTTTATTACTCGGATCACTGAAAGGCGCGGGTTGACCAGCTGGAATCGAAACTTGGTTCTCATTGGCGGTTGAAGCGGTTTGTTGGCATGCACTTAACAGAGCGATTGAAGCTCCGGAAATTGCTAACGTTAGATATTTACGGATTGTTACCATGTTTTCTCCGAGATTTTGGGTGAATGTAAATAAAATTTAGATCCAAAAAGCGTGTAACGAGAGATTTTAACACAAACATAATATGTTTACATATAAATGACATGAAAGGTTAAAAAATAGACAGGTAACACCTAGCTCAATAGGCGGATTATCAATCTACAGACTTGCTGTAGGTTAAGTTGATATTCTTCTATTTTGCGTTACCCTTTTAATCGAAGAGTGAAATTTTGAGGAATAGCCGAGATGGCTGGGAATGAACCCAATGATGTAGCAAAGAATGCAGCAAATAACAATGTGAAATGGATTGTTATTGGTGTCATTGTGTTAGTGATTTTATTTTTATTTAAAAAGGAAATTGGAGGGTTAATAGATCGCACTGAGTCTGTTTCTGTTTCAGCCGATGGTTTGACACTCACCACAAAAACGGTTGAGACCGCGTTAGGGGAAACTATTGTTTCTGGCCCTCCTACAATTGAAACCGCCGGCATTACCGAAGATGCTACACCCAATTTTTCCATAGATGGCGGATTTAAAATAAACTGGAAGCCCGAACTATGGGGCAACAACGAAGAGTTAGCAGCGTTAAATGACGCCGAGCTGTTTTTACTTTTTTCTATTCCAGATGGCTACCAACCAAGCATTTCGATTAAATCTTACCAAGGGTTTGAGAGTGCGGAAGCGTTTTTGAATAGTGTCTCTTATCCTGATCGGCAAGTTTCCAAAGTCGAATTCGGTCCTTCTGGTGAAACTGGGATCCGCACTAGCACGGTCGAGACTGACGGCACTCGATTCCATGTGATAGAGCGTGTCTTGTTCAATCCAGAAACCAGTATGGTTTTTGTTGCGACTGCCGAAAGACCAGACACGGAAATAGGAGATGCGGAACTTTGGGAATCTACCCGAAAGGTATTGAATTCGTTTAGACCAAGTTAATCCGTTGAGTTTCAGCTAAAAGCATACTCTACTGCTTCAAGAGCACCTTCAATATAGCCTGGTTCCCTTGTTGCAAATTCACTACCGAGTAACGAAATATGCAACCTTTTTAGTTCTTCACTATGCTGTTGCATGTTAAATGCAGCGTGTCGCGGAGTTTCGTTGATGTCCTGAGTGGTTGCCACCCAGCTATCTTGAGACCAGTCTTTTAAATAGCTGGTTTTTGGATTTGCCGCCTTTTCACCAAATATTTTCTCTAGTTGTTTAATACAGCTAGTCTTCAATTCATCTTCACTGATAGTTCTCCTAATTGATGCGGGAATACCAACAAAACCAAATAACGCACCAGATTTAGCATCCATCGAAGCATCATGAATTTCGACTAAGGGTCCAACGCGACTAAAAGCTTGGCCAGCAAGACCATCTTCTCGCCAGAATGAAGAGGAGTACTCAGCGACAAATTTTGCTTGAGCTGACATCCAAGTTTGTTGAACATTTAGGTCTTTTATCAGCTGCGATGAAAACACCGAGCCAACATTAAGGTGTTTAGTAATTTGTCGTGGTGGTATGGCCAGAATTAGATTTTTACAGTTAAATTGGTGTTTTTCACCGTTCGCTTGCGTACAAATTTTCCAGTATGTTCCTTGTTTGTCAATGTCTACCGCCCCATGCCCACATTTTACTTTAGTCTTATCGAGCCGATTATAAAGTGCGTCAACAATGTTTTTCATCCCGCTCACCACTTTGTACGATAACATACTCGCTCCGCCTGGATGTCGGCTAACAGGCGAAGTCCGATCAAGTTGGTATAAAATAGCACCTTGGGTATATTGAGATTCGTAAGCAATGCCCAAATCTTCTAGCAATCTTATTACTCTTTCTTGATGCGGCCAGAACCAAGTTGGACCAAGGTCATATTTGAACCGGCTAGCGTCTGCAGAAACAGTTAGTATCCGACCACCGAGTTCGGGCTTTGCTTCCAGCAATAAAAACTCGTTTCCTTGCTGATGTAATTTGTTAGCTGCCATTAAGCCAGCAATGCCGCCGCCAATAATGATTGTATTTGTAGATTTCATTGTAATTTGATTACTTCAGATGACCGTATTTTACAATTAGCTCGGCGCCTGCTTTAGCGGTTAATTCGGTATTTGAATTGGCTGCAAACCTCAGCCAATTTCCAGTCTTAAACTGCTTTCCTACGGTTTGTAATTCACCAGCTAAAATCAGTATTTCTAAACCGTTTTCGAACCAGACATCTGGTAACTTAGTATCTGTTGCAACGCTGACCTTCTCCACGGTCTCGTATCCGTCAAAAAGCCGCATTCGATTTAGAGAGCTATCTGAGAGGAAAGCTTGCTGTTGACGGGTATCATGCACAACTTGCTCCCTATCAGTCGGTTGAAACTGTTGTAGTTTTACCCAAATCATACAACCTTCATTACTGAAAGGTTGGTGTGATGACATAGGAGGGTTCCTTACATAGGTCCCTGCTGGATAATCACCGTGTTCATCTGAAAAAGTGCCGGATAAAACATAAAACTCTTCGCCGAGCGGATGTTGATGGGGGGCAAACTTACTGTTGGGGGCATAAGCTACTATACTCGTTGCTCTGGTTGTTTTCTCACCACCCTCTCGCTCTAGGACGAGGCGTTTAACGCCTTTTGCAGGCGAGGGCAACCAGTCTGAATTCGCACTTTCTACTACAACCGATTGCGAAAGATCATGATTCTTCTGCATATTTTCAACATGCTGATCTTGTAAGTCGATCTGTTGGCTGCTTTGATATAGCTGTGTCCAATAGTGTGTAGAAGATGTCATTGAATTACCTTTTTAAAAAACCTATCAATAGGTAGGTATAATACTTTGAATTGCATAAAAGTCAAATTAAGCCTATCATTAGATAGGTTTATGGCTGATGACTGATTCTACTGGCGAATGGTTACTGCCCAGTGGTTACTATCCATTGGTTACTGATTAATGGCTAAAAGATACTCGTTGAGCGTTGCTATTTTCTGGTTACTGTCAATAGATTAAAGGTTGCTGTTAATAGCTTGAAAGTTACTGGCTAAAGACGATAAGTTAAAGATTGCAGGTTACTGATTCAGTTAGAAATCGGTGCGCAGTCATTAAATTACAGACCATAAAACTTAATATCGTCAGTTAAATGGTCTTTTTGATAGTGCTATTTTTTTGTACTATGCGTTAGGGACGAATTTGCAGGTTTCGATAGAGCGGTATTGAATAAAACCCATGCCGTCGAATACAACGACGTTATTTAAGCGAGAAACAAACACTATGTCGAAAAAAGACGAGTTACTCAACGCCGCTGAAGGGAAAGTCAGAACCGGTGGATATAGCAATTTCAGTTTCCGTGAACTCGCTGTTGATGTGGGGATTAAAAGTGCTAGCGTCCACTATCATTTCCCAACAAAGAGTGACTTGGGAGCGGAACTGGCACGTCGTTACACCGAAAACTTTCTTGGTGCTTTAGGCGATCCCAGCGAGATCAGTCGGCGCGGAGACAACCCTATTTCAATTTACGTGAGCTTATTCAGGAAAGCCTTGGTTGAAGACGAGGCGATGTGTTTATGTGGTTTATTAGGGGCTGAGAATGATGCCTTACCTGAAAAAGTTCAAGTCGAAACGAAGCGCTTCTTTGAAAAGAATATTGATTGGCTTGAGCGAGCCTACACAATTCAAAATTCTGGCAGCTATGACTGGGCGCGGACGCAAGCGATCAAGACATTGTCACTACTCGAGGGGGCTATGATGATCAGTAAAACCCTTGGAGACAACAATGCCTTTGAGCAAGCGATTAGCGATTTAAACTGAATTCAACGAAAAGGAGAGCTTCTCGTAGTTGGTTCATGCGTTTTTTGTGTACGTATAGTTGACAGAAGTTTGTCAATAAAAGCTAACGTCATTAAATTATAACTTCCGCACCTTGTCTTATTCTTTCCATCAAGCTCAAATCAGAAACGGCAGCTTTATATGATTTTCTGTTATCGAAAAATCAGTTTTCACCATCTCATGATTTAACTCGTTAACCGCAAATTTTCGATTTCCAACCCTAGAAAGCAAATAGCCTAAATTAGTTTAATTCTGCTAGATATTGCGTCAGTGCTTTTCTTGTGGATTCGAAGGCTACTTGCCCTAATTCAAATTCTTCTAAGTCAACCCAACAGACTTCCGATATCTCTTTTTGCTCTTCTATTAACTCAGGCAGTTGATTCAATTTGAGCCCGAAAAAGGTATCACAAGTATCATAATTGACGTCTTTGTATAAATACTGATTGGGAAAGGAAAAAAGGTATTCCGGACTCGAAATATCTAGCTTTAATTCCTCATAGAGTTCTCTTTCCAATGCCTGCTCTAATGTTTCACCGGCATCTACGAATCCACCAGGGAGGTCTAGTAATCCTTTGGCAGGATCAAGCGCTCGTCTGGTAAATAAAATTTGATTTTCACAACGAATAATAAGTGCAACGGCTGCTGCCACGTTGTGGAAATAGGTGAAGAGGCAGTTTTGGCAACGAAATTCATTGCCACGGAGGCGCTCAAATCTTTCTTTGTTACATTTTGGACAAAACATCTAGTACCCTTATTTTATTATTATAGGTGTATGGTTATCTCGATGGTTTCAGCTAGCTATGCGCGAACGAACCATTCGGAACCTACATAGAGTCATGTTGATTGATCCTGTTAGCCACTTCTGCGAAGAACCAGATCAGAGTTCATCTGCATGCTTATATATCCTATCTATCAGCTCACTAAATTGCTCACGCTCAGTTTCTGAGAAGCAACTCAATAACCTTTCCTCATAGTCATAAGACAAAGGCACAATTTCCTGATAAACAGCTTTACCTGTTTCGGACAAGTATATTTCTGATCGTCGTCTGTCGTCCGTGGCAACCTTTCTTTCTATCAGATTGCGTTTCAACAGCTTGCTTATCGCTCTACTCAGAATCGATTTTTCGATTTGAGTCTTAACAGAAATCTCATCAGCTGAAATTCCTTGGTACTCTCCCAAGACCGCCATAATTCGCCATTCGGTAATAGAAAGGGCGAACTTGTCTTTATAAGTTTCTGCCACAATACCACTGATTTTATTCGATAAGATAGACAGTCTGTAGGGTAAGTAGCGCTCAAGGGTTAATTGTAATTTAGAAATTGTCACGAATTCTTTACCTTTTAATCGAATCACCAGTCTTAGGACAAATGCCGAAAATTGACATTAGTTGCGATAACAACTAATTTAGTTGTTATCGCAACTATTTACTAATATTTAGCCTAAATAGTCAATCTAAACCGCGTTGACTTAATATTGAGGGAAATATAATGGCAGATTTATTTGAAAACCCCATGGGGTTAGACGGCTTTGAATTCGTTGAATTCACAGCACCAAAAAAAGGTATTTTAGAACCTGTTTTCGAGGCTATGGGCTTTGACAAAGTGGCTGTTCATAAATCAAAAGACGTTCAATTGTGGCGTCAAGGCGATATTAACTTCATAGCAAACTATGAACCTAAGAGCCCAGCAGCTTATTATGCAGAAGAGCATGGCCCATCTGCTTGTGGTATGGCTTTTAGAGTAAAAAATGCGCAGTTTGCCTACAAGCAAGCTTTGAAAAATGGCGCTCAACCCGTAGATGTTATTACTGGCCCAATGGAACTGAGACTTCCGGCCATCAAAGGTATCGGTGGTGCAACTCTCTATTTGATCGATCGTTATAAAGAAGGTGAAACCATCTACGATATCGATTTTGAGTGGATTGAGGGCGTACCTAAGCACCCAGAAGGTTGTGGATTCCACACTCTAGATCATCTTACTCACAACGTTTATCGCGGTCGAATGGGCTATTGGGCCGACTTTTACACCAAATTATTTAACTTCCGTGAAATACGCTACTTTGATATTAAAGGCGAATATACAGGATTGTTATCTAAAGCGATGACGGCCCCGGACGGCAAAATCCGCATTCCACTGAATGAAGAAGCTGCGGGCGGCGGTGGACAGATAGAAGAATTCTTGATGGCCTACAATGGCGAAGGAATTCAACATATCGCCTTTGCATGTGATGACTTGTACGCTTGTTGGGACCGCCTTAAAGCACGTGGCACCAAGTTTATGACGGCACCTCCGTCAACCTATTATGAAATGTTGTCAGAAAGATTGCCAAACCACGGCGAGCCAATCGAAGAGTTGCAAACTCGCGGAATCCTGTTGGATGGATCTGTAGGCGAAGGATCACAACCGCGTCTACTACTACAAATCTTCTCTGAAGCCGCACTTGGTCCGGTGTTTTTTGAGTTTATTCAACGCAAACAAGACGATGGATTTGGGGAAGGCAATTTCAAAGCCTTGTTTGAATCTATTGAACGTGATCAAGTTAATCGCGGAGTCATTCAAAAAGAAACTGAGACAGAGGCTTAGGCTATGAAATTATCGCGTATTCACCATGTGGCTTATCGTTGTAATGATGCGAAAGAAACTGTCGAGTTTTATCAATCTATGCTGAATATGGATTTCCAGCTTGCGATTGCTGAGGACAAAGTACCATCAACTCAAGCTCCCGATCCATACATGCACATTTTCTTGGATGCGGGCAACGGCAATGTCTTGGCGTTCTTCGAACTGCCCAACTCACCCGAGATGGGGCGGGATGGTAATACGCCTGAATGGGTGCAGCATATCGCGTTTGAAGTGGCGAGTATGGACGACCTGTTAGCTGCAAAAGACAAATTGCAAGCTGCCGATATAAAGGTATTGGGTCCAACGGATCACGGTATCTTTAAATCTATTTACTTTTTCGACCCTAATGGGCATCGTATAGAGCTTGCTGCCAACACGCATACACCCGAAATGATGGCAGAACTTAAACGAGTTGCACCAGAGATGTTGGCGGAATGGTCAGTGACTAAAAAAGCGCCCAAGCATGCAGAGTGGTTGCACAATGGTCAAGGATTTTCAGGAGGATCTAAATGAAGTTAGCGAGTCTCAAACACGGTAGAGATGGACAGTTAGTTTTGGTGAATTCGGCGTTGACCGAGATGACACCTGTAGAAGACATAGCTCCGACTCTACAAGCCGCATTGGATGATTGGCCGCACATAGAAAAGCAGCTTTGTGCGCGTTACAAACAGTTAGAAAACGGCAATATCCAAGGCTTGCCTTTTGATCAAACTAGCTGTGCATCGCCTCTTCCGAGAGCGTTCCAGTGGGCTGATGGAAGCGCGTATGTTAACCACGTTGAATTAGTACGCAAAGCGCGCAATGCAGAGATGCCAAGCAGTTTTTGGACAGATCCTTTGATGTATCAAGGAGGATCAGATAGTTTTCTAGGCCCTTACGACCCAATTGTCATGCCTCAAAGCGAGGGCTTCGGTATTGATTTTGAAGCGGAAATCGCTGTCGTTACGGGTGATGTTCCCATGGGCGTTTCTGCCGAAGAGGCCTTAGACCACATCCTATTAGTGATGATTGTGAATGATGTGTCACTTCGTGGTTTGATCCCCGGTGAATTAGCCAAGGGCTTTGGTTTTTTCCAATCTAAGCCATCAAGTGCGTTCAGCCCTGTTTGCGTCACACCTGACGAGTTAGGAGATGCTTGGGATCACGGAAAATTGAGTCTGCCTTTGGTTTCACATTTCAACGGTCAACTGTTTGGTGAGCCAGACGCGGGTACGGATATGACATTTGATTTTGGCCAATTGATAGCCCATGCTGCGAAAACTCGTCCTCTTTCTGCGGGCACTATTATTGGTTCAGGTACGGTTTCCAATAAACTCGATGGTGGTCCCGGAAAAGCCGTGTCCGAAGGAGGTGTCGGTTACAGTTGTATCGCGGAAGTACGCATGATCGAAACGATACAGCAAGGCGAACCCAAAACACCCTTTATGCAATTTGGCGATAAAATCAGTATCGAAATGTTTGATAAAGAACATAAATCTATATTCGGTAAAATATCTCAGGTTGTTGAACAAGCAAAATAGGGTCGATCAATCTTGTTCCCCGTCCAGAGCAAGTTGAGCGAGCTTATATTTGTGAATAAAAGCTCAGTGAATAGAGGCTCAATAATGTTTGGAGTCAATAGACCCCCAGTAGTTGGAATTCCAAATTATTGGGGGTACATTTTTTTAGTGTTTTTTCGTTTGAAATCTTGACTCAACTCTTCATAAATCCAGAATTTACCGAATACCGAATACCGAATACCGAATACCGAATACCGAATACCGAATACCGAATACCGAATATCCAATACCCTGATTTACCTTTTGCCTTTAATAGAACGTGATAACGACAAAAATGTAATAGTTACACACTTATACGAAAATACCTGCAAATCTATCCCTACTTCCTTTTACCAATGAGCAAATTGGAATTCAGTGAAATCGAATAATATTGATTAATTTTCAATGAGTTAGACAGTCTGAACATAGCGAGTTATTTCCGGCGCGAACATTGCTCCATTAAATTCACTTATTGAATTTAACGAAACGGAGATATTTGACATGTCAGCCGACAAGAAAGCCATAATTGCCGTAACCGGACCCAACAAATCTGGATTTACCGCGTGGCTTTTCACGTCTCTTAACGTCTACCTCGCAGGTGGTAAGCCTGAGAGAGTTACGCCCGATACTTTCGAAGGTGTTGACGGGTTTGATGGCGTCATTATTGGCGGTGGTTCGGATATTCATCCAGAAAACTTCAAAGAAGAGCAGACTGAAAAGGTCGAAAGACCATTCTTGCTAAAGCTTAAGGAGTTTCTGTTGTTTCCAATGGAATTGGTGAGCAGATTGTCTTCCGGTTCTTACGATAAAGAGCGCGATGATATGGAAAAGCAATTCATCGATTATGCCCTCGAAAATGACAAACCCATTCTTGGAATTTGCCGAGGCCATCAACTGATCAATGCTCGTTTAGGTGGCACCATGTATAAATCAACACTACCCCTTCTTGAAGATGACGTGCGAATTCGCAGTCCTTTTCCGCGAAAAAAAGTGGTGTATACCAAAGATGACTCACTAATTTCTGACATTGCTGGAGATGATCCCCTAAAAGTGAATGCCATTCACTCACAAGCTGTGGCCGAACCGGCAGATTCGCTTGAAGTCACCGCAAAAGAAAAGGCAGGCATCAATCAAGTGGTGGAAGCCAAAGAAAACAACAAATTACTCGGTGTGCAGTGGCATCCCGAATATCTGTTCTATATGAAAGCCCACCGAAATATTTTTGAATGGTTAGTTAAAAAGGCGAAAAATGAAAAAGAGTAGCGCAATAAAATTAACGATATTTTTAGTAGTGATTGCCACTTTAGTCGCCGTCTATTTTCTCACCCCTTTAAGCGAGTACCTTAAAGTTGAGAAAATTACTGAGCTGACTAACGAGGTCCCGGAGACCTTTGTGACTGCGCTTATTTTTCTTGGCATTTTCTTTGTTGGCGGCTCATTGTTGATCCCGGTTCCATTGATGGCTTTCACCGTTAGTTTGGTGTTTAACATCTGGGTCACTTTGCTAATTTGCATACCAGGTCTGGTGATTGCCAGTTTAAGTGGATATGGCATTGGCCGATTCATGGGCGCGGATTTCTTTGGCGAAAAGGTCGAAAAAAGTCTAGATAAGATCAAAGATAAAGTTGATGACAAAGGTCCTTGGGCAGTAATGGCACTGAGATTAGCACCTACACCACCATTTACCATAACCAGTATTGTTAGCGGTTCAATAAAACTCAATGTTTGGAAGTATGCCTTGGGTTCTACCTTGGGTATTGCTCCCCTTGCCCTCAGTGCAGTATTTTTTGGTAAAGGGGCGTTGCAGATGATGAAAGACCCGTCAGGACTTGCGGCATTGTCTATTGTCGCTGCGGTCATTTTATACGCGCTTTATCGTGTGGTTAAAAAGAAAAAGACTGAAGATTAAGTGGCCATTTTTCAGCCATACTGCCCACAAATTCACTTATTTGGAACCACCAAACTACATTCACTTGTGATTGTCTGGCTAAAAAATTGCCGACTGCATAATTTATGAACAAAGTTAAACAGTCCCTAATAACTTAAAGATAGTACCAGTTACTTAAATCGACCAAAGAGTCCATTGACGCCTCTTACCATCCATCGCGGATAGTGGGTGGCCCATTGGACCAACAGCTTATTGGCAATTTTATCTAAGAACACCACATCACCTTTCATCAAGGCTTTATATGACTCGTCAGCCAGTACATTAGGATCAGCTTTCATAAAACCGGGTATGTACTTCTCTAAGCCATCAGCATGACTCAACATTTTGGTCTCTGTCATCCCAGGACACACGCAAGTAACAGTTACCCCTGTACCCTTTAGCTCTTGTGAGATCCCTTCGCTAAATGACAAAACAAACGCTTTGCTGGCGCCGTATGCACTGAATCCTGGAGTAGGCATAAAGCTAGCAATGGAACCGACGTTTAGAATTCGCCCAGCACCTTTTGTTATCATGGGACCCACAAATTCTTGGGTCATGTTGACCAAGCTTTGCACGTTTAATTGGATTAGGTTGTTGAGGGTATCTGAGTTGGCTTGGTGTAAGTCTTCTACTTGCATCATACCGGCATTATTCACCAAAATATCGACCGCTAGGCCGGCCCCTTGAACTTGTTCAAACAAAGTTTTTGCCGACTCTCTGGTTGATAAATCCATGGGGAAAACGTGACAGGTTACGGCATGTTTAGCATCAAGAGACATGGCAAGTTCGTTAAGTTTTTGTTGATTTCTGGCGACTAAAATTAGCTCGTGCCCTTGCTTCGCAAAGGTTTCAGCGAAACTGCGACCAATACCTTCAGATGCACCGGTAATTAATACGGTTCTCAACGAATTCATAGCTCAACCCCTCAATTTTTTTAATTGACGTGGTTAATGTAGCAGAAAAAATACGCAGTTAATGCTTAAAACCGAGTGTAAAGCTGAAATCCGGGTTTGTAGTAGAGCTTTAGTGTGGTGATATATTCTTCTTTGTACCAGGTGGTACGATCGACGACAAACACAGCCGTTCCCGATTCCGCTTCAATGCAATCTGCGATCTTCTCATCGGCATTGATTGCAGAAAAAATCACATCTCCATTTGAAAACGGTACTGAACGAATAAGCCATTCATTAACACTGATATCCTTGAAAGGGGCATCAACAATATTGGGCACGGCTTTCAGGTTGATCCATCTGCTTTCGAAAGCAAATGGTCTGTCGTCGGCAAGGTGGACGGTTTCAATGTATAACGCCTTATCAGAATCCGAAATATTCAAACGAGTTGCAATTGAAGTAGGCGGCGTAGTTTTAGTGTTAACCAGAACCCTGTGCCGATATTGACTGCCCATAGCTTCAACTTGTTCCCGCACCACAGGAATACTAAATTTAGCCTGACGCACTGGCATATTGCACACGCGTGTACCGCCTTTTCGTTTCCTCACCAGCATGCCAGCGTCGGCCAAAGCTTGTAGTGCACGATTGATGGTGGTTCTAGCGCAACCGTATTCTTCAGCCAGTTCTATTTCACCCGGGATCAAGCCGCCTAGAGCCCATTCGCCGGTTTCAATTCGTTCTTGCATGGATTGTCGCACGGTATTGTGAGACTGTTTTGTCATAAGGCGCTTCTTAGTTTTTTAATAGTTTTAAGGAATTGACCTGAAATGTGATCTTGCTGGAAGTGTATTCCTCCTTGCAAAACATGCCTACCGGCAGCCCAGACTTCATGTACAAGGTTATCGTTGCATGAAAATATCCATGTATCTAGTATCTGATCAGTTTTTAAACCCACAATAGAAGGGTGATTTTCATCGAGTGCAACCAAGTCTGCTAACATTCCTACTTCAATTTTCCCTGCATTTCGCCCCAACGCTCTTGCGCCACCCACGGCTGCTTGTTCATATAAAAATCGACCATTTGAACGAATTCTATCGTCACACAAAACTAGACGCTTTTTATCCCGTAAGCGCTGCGAAACTTCTAGCATGCGCAACTCTTCACTAAGGGCAATTTTCACGTTGGAATCTGATCCTATTCCAAAATACCCACCCTGCATTAGAAATTGGTTGGCAGCGAAGATTCCATCACCTAAATTCACTTCTGTGATAGGGCACAAACCCGCCACAGCACCTGACAAAGCAAAGTCACGAATTTCGCTGTTATTCATATGCGTTGCATGAATTAAACACCAGCGTTTATCTATTGGCATATTGTCTAACAACCAGCGAATAGGTGGTGCGCCAAGAGCGTTAGTAACTTCTTGTACTTCGGTGATTTGTTCTGCAGCATGAATGTGAATTGGGCCCTCAGATGCTAGCGCAATACAGGCTTCCAGACCCTGCTTGGTCACTGCTCTTAATGAATGAGGAGCCACGCCTAAAACGGCGTCTTCCGGCAAGTTCTTAATATTGTCTTTAAGGTTTTGATAGAGGCTGTTGAACTGATCTAAATTGCACCCAAATCTCAATTGACCGCCTTGCAAACCCCGACCATCTAGACCACCTTGCATGTATAAAACGGGTAAATGGGTATAGCCGATTCCACTTTGCAATGCCGCGCTAAAGTGTCGAGTAGAGAGCTCGTCAATTTGAGCATATTGATTGCCATTTTGATCGTGATGAACATAATGAAATTCAGCCGAAGCGGCATAACCACTGGCTATCATTTCCATCTGCACTTGCGCGGCTATGGCCTGGGTATCTTCAGGTGTAATTAAGTCAAGGAATCGGTACATGACTTTTCGCCAAGTCCAAAAGTCATCATGGGAATGCGTACTTTTGCTCTCGGCTAATCCAGCCATGGCACGTTGAAAACTATGGCTGTGCAAGTTTGACATTGCCGGCAGCAATATCCCTACTTTGTGTTCAGGCCCACTAGCTAATCTTGCCGGAATGTTATCAGAATGGGGTTTGGCTTCCTCTATTTGTGCAATTCGTCCTTTTTCGTCAATTTCAACACGGATGTTTTCCTTCCAACCCTGTGAAGTTAACGCTTGTTTTGCATAAATAGAGGTTGCCATTCTTCACCACCACACTTATATTATGTGCATACATAATAACAATTAGAAGCGATAAAACAAGGTGGCAGATGCAAGATAGCGTTTATACGAATTGTTCAGTGGCAACCATGGTTCAAGGTGACAAGCCTTACGGACTAGTTAGTGATGCGACTTTCGTTGTGCAAAATAGCCAAATAGCATGGCTTGGCAGAGCTTCTGATTTACCTGCTCATTTCTCTGCGCTGAAAACAGAAGATCTGGCCGGCAGGCTAGTCACGCCATCGCTTATCGATTGCCACACACATTTGGTGTTTGGCGGCACCCGTGCAAATGAATTCGAAGCAAGATTAACCGGTGTTAGCTACCAAGAAATTGCTAAACGAGGCGGTGGAATTGTATCTACAGTCAAGGCGACTCGATGTGCCTCGGACGAAACATTGTTAACCCAGGCCCTAAAACGAGTAGATAGTCTTATTCGTCAAGGCGTTGCGGTGATTGAAGTAAAATCCGGTTATGGCTTGACCATTGAAGATGAGCTGCGGATGTTGAGAGTGGCTCGCAGAATCGCAGAAATGCGCCCAATCAAGGTAACCACGACTTGGTTAGCAGCCCACGCACTTCCTGCTGAATACAAAGAAAGAGTAGATGACTATATCGAAGAAGTTGTCATTGCTGGCATGAAGTTGGGTGCTGCCGAAGGGCTTATCGATGCTGTCGACGGGTTTTGTGAAGAGTTTGCGTTTTCCGCTACACAAATGGAAGTCGTTTTCAAAGCAGCAAAAGCCTTAGGTTTGCCAATAAAGCTGCACGCAGAGCAGCTATCTGATCAAAAAGGCGCCTTGCTTTGCGCTCGCTACAATGGACTATCCGCGGATCATTTGGAATACCTAGCAGATACTGATGTTGCCGAATTTTCAGGTTCTGGTGCGGTGGCAGTGTTATTGCCCGGCGCATTTTATACCTTGAAAGAAACCCAGTTACCGCCGATCCAAAACTTGCGTGAGCACAAGGTTGATATTGCCATTGCGACAGATTGCAATCCGGGCAGCTCACCTATTTCGTCAATTCTTACCATCATGAATATGGCTTGTATCGAATTTTCTATGACGCCCGAAGAAGCGCTTGCGGGTGTAACGCGAAATGCGGCCAAAGCGTTAAATCTTTCTGATCAATACGGAGTGATTAAACAAGGTCGGCAGTGTGATTTAGTTGTTTGGGATCTTGAACACCCTGCCGAATTATCATACTGGGTTGGTGGTTCGCCAATGTTTAAACGTCTTGCGAAGGAGCAAACCTCATGAATATGGTCTTGAATCCGGGTAAAACTACTTTGCAAGAATTGGAAAGGCTGTTTCATAGTGAAGCGTCTTTTGAACTTGAACAAAACGCCTTCGATGCGGTAGAAAAAAGCGCGGCTCGACTGGCTAGCAGTCTAAACAGCAATGAAACCATTTATGGCGTCAATACAGGGTTTGGTAAGCTTGCTTCAGTAAAAATAGATCAAGCACACTTGATTGATCTTCAGCGAAATCTGGTGCGCTCTCATTGTGCAGGTTTTGGTGATCCCCTTTCGAGCAACATTGTCAGACTTATTATGGCGCTAAAATGCCTGTCTCTTGGCAGAGGCGCATCCGGTGTTCGCCCCATCGTAATCACGCAGCTTCAAGATCTCGTAAAAGCCAATATTATTCCCGTGATCCCTGAAAAAGGTTCAGTGGGCGCGTCTGGCGATCTTGCGCCACTAGCTCACATGGCAGCGACCTTAATCGGAGAAGGCGAGGTCTTTTTTGATGGTCAAAGAATGCCTGCTATTCAAGCCATGCAACAAGCAGGTATTGCTCCTATCGAACTGCAGGCGAAGGAAGGTTTGGCACTGTTAAACGGTACTCAAGCTTCAACAGCTTTGGCACTAGCAGGATTCTTTTCAGCGTGGAAACTTGCGACCCTTTCTTTGACCACAACCGCACTTTCCATTGATGCTGCAATGGGTTCTAGTGCACCATTCCACGATGAAATCCATCAACTCAGAGGGCATGCTGGACAGATTAATAGTGCCCGCCGATTGCGAGAATTATTAGCTGGGTCACAAATACGAGAAAGCCATCAAACGGGTGATGAAAGAGTACAAGACCCCTATTGCCTCCGATGTGCACCGCAAGTTATCGGTGCCTGTTTAGATCAATTGCAACACGTAGGTAAAATATTAGAAATCGAAGCCAACGCAGCCACGGATAACCCACTGGTGTTGTCCGATGGCAACATACTCTCAGGTGGAAACTTTCATGCGGAACCCGTTGCACTAGCCGCAGATCAAACGGCTATCGCTATATCGGAAATTGGCTGTATTGCTCAGCGAAGAATTGCCTTATTAGTCGACCCAGTGTTGAGCTTTGGCTTGCCTGCTTTTTTAGCACCTGACCCTGGTCTTAAATCTGGATTAATGATTGCAGAAGTAACGTCAGCAGCCCTGATGAGTGAGAATAAATCGCTAGCTAATCCGCGTTCTATCGATTCTACTCCCACATCGGCCAACCAAGAAGACCATGTATCTATGGCGTGTCACGGGGCGCGTAGATTGCTTGAAATGAACCACAACCTAGCCGCAATTTTGGCCATAGAAGCGATGGCAGCGGTGCAAGGAATCGAGCTTCGCAGCCCGCTAAAAACCAGCTATAAATTGCAGGATGTAATTAAGGCAGTAAGGCAAGTATGTCCTCCCTTAGTAGATGACAGAATAGTCAGTGTCGACATTGAATCTCTAACCAAGTTAGTGAGTAGTCACACATCATTTTTGGCCAGTGATTCTGGACTGACACCAATTGGGTATGATCGATGAAGCCGGTTGAGATTGTGCAAGGTACTAGCCCGATTATTCTTGGGCAGCCCCACTCAGGTACCTATGTTCCCGACCATATCTATGCCAATTTAAACCAGACGGGTCGTAAATTAATCGATACTGATTGGCACATACCCAAGTTATACGAGGGCTTAGCTGAAAATGTCAGCATAGTGCGAGCGAATTTTAGCCGCTACGTGATCGATGCCAATAGAGATCCAAGTGGAACCAGTCTTTATCCGGGGCAAAATACCACTGAATTGGTCCCGTTAACTACGTTCGACAATCAACCAATCTGGAATAAGCCACCCGGCAAAGAAGACATTGCCCATCGGTTATCAAATTTTCATTGCGTCTATCATCAAGCGTTGCAAGCCGAAATCGATCGCGTAAAAGGCATTCACGGTATGGCAGTCCTTTACGACTGTCATTCTATCCGGTCTGAAATTCCGTTTCTTTTTGATGATAAGTTGCCAGATTTTAATATTGGCGATAACTCAGGCCGTAGTTGTGATATGCACATCACTAAAATAGTCGAAGAGGCGTGTCGTCAATTTCCAAATTATCGCACGGTTGTAAACGGTCGATTCAAAGGCGGTTGGACGACGAGGCACTACGGTCGTCCTGAAAACAACGTGCATGCAATTCAGATGGAGCTCGCCCAGCATTGCTATCTGGTTTCCGAACAATGGCCATTTACCTATGCAGCCGACAAAGCAAGTGAATTTAGAAAGGTGCTTGCTTTAATTTTTGCCCAATTGACACCTGCATTTTTATTCAATTTTAAGGAGTCTCAAAATGAGTCAAGATCCTAATTTGACCAAGCATTCCACAAGTAAAAGTACAAAACGCGAAATAACAAGCCCAAGGGGAACTCAACTGACTTGTAAAAGTTGGGCGACCGAAGCGCCGTATCGCATGTTGCATAACAACCTAGATCGAGAAGTCGCTGAAAACCCTGAAGAACTGGTTGTTTACGGTGGTATTGGCAAGGCGGCAAGAACTTGGCAAGACTTCGATCGAATTGCAGAAACGCTACAAAACTTGAATGAAGATGAGACTTTGTTAGTCCAATCTGGAAAACCAGTTGGCGTGTTTACCACCCATACTAATGCCCCCCGAGTATTAATTGCCAATTCCAACATTGTGCCTCATTGGGCAAATTGGGAGCATTTCAACGAGTTAGATAAAAAAGGCCTGATGATGTACGGCCAAATGACAGCTGGATCTTGGATTTATATCGGTAGTCAGGGCATTGTACAGGGAACCTATGAAACCTTTGTTGAAGCCGGACGACAACACTACCAAGGTGATTTAACCGGCAAATGGATACTGACGGCTGGGCTAGGTGGCATGGGCGGGGCTCAACCTCTTGCTGCAGCGATGGCTGGAGCCTGTTGCCTTGCCATTGAGTGTGACCCTAAAAGTATCGATTTTCGTTTACGCACTCGTTATTTAGATGAAAAAGCCGAAACGCTAGACCAAGCACTAGATTTGATAGCGAAATGGACCAAGGCAGGAGAAGCTAAAACCGTTGGTTTGTGTGCTAATGCCGCCGACATTTTCCCTGAACTTATTAAGCGAGGCGTCAAACCCGATATCGTCACTGACCAAACATCAGCACATGATCCACTTAACGGCTATCTGCCACAAGGATGGACTTTGCAAGAATGGAAAGAGAAGCGTAAATCGAGCCCTAAGGAAGTTGAAGCTGCCGCCCGCGCATCAATGAAAATCCAAGTCAAAGCCATGCTCGACTTTTGGTATCAAGGCATCCCAACCTTGGATTACGGCAATAATATTCGTCAAGTTGCATTGCAAGAAGGGTTAAAAAATGCTTTTGATTTCCCCGGCTTTGTACCGGCTTATATCCGACCGCTATTTTGTCGTGGTGTGGGGCCTTTCCGCTGGGCAGCGCTGTCGGGAGACCCAGAGGATATCTACAAAACGGATCAAAAAGTGAAGGAGTTATTACCAGACGATAAACATCTGCATCAATGGCTTGATATGGCAAGAGATCGCATTGCTTTTCAAGGCCTACCAGCGCGAATTTGTTGGGTTGGTTTAGGCGAAAGACATCGTTTGGGTCTGGCGTTTAACGAAATGGTCAAATCAGGCGAGTTGAGTGCGCCCGTCGTCATAGGTCGAGATCATTTAGATAGTGGATCAGTAGCTAGCCCAAACCGTGAAACCGAGGCGATGAAAGATGGTTCAAGCGCGGTTTCTGACTGGCCTTTGCTGAATGCGCTGTTAAACACAGCATCTGGTGCTACATGGGTGAGTTTGCATCACGGTGGCGGTGTCGGCATGGGATTTTCGCAACATTCTGGCATGGTGATCTTAGCTGACGGTTCTGATGACGCCAAAGCAAAACTCGGCCGAGTACTCTGGAACGATCCAGCAACCGGCGTTATGCGACATGCAGATGCAGGTTATGAAGAGGCAATTGAGTGTGCCAAAGAGAAAGGACTCAATTTACCCGGTATTTTATAACCGGGTAATTTGTGACCAGCTAATTTGTATCCCGATATTTATGAGTCTGTTAACTTCTAGCCCACTAATTTTGTAACCAGCTATGCCTCTATTCTTGTGGTTTGATATATTTCTTCAACAACACGGGTAACAGGGTTGAGTCTGTTACCAAGGCAACCAACATGGCCAATGCGGTTAGCAAGCCAAACAAGATGCTGGGTACAAAATCTGAGAAACTCAAAAGTGCAAAACCAATAGCAATAATTGTCGTAGTGTAAAACAAAGCATATCCGACACTATCAAAGGTATTCGCGATTGCTGATTCGGCGGAATTTGCGTTTCTCTCTTCAATAAAGCGGTGCACAAAATGGATAGTATCGTCTACCGCAATTCCCATGGCTATCGCGGATATCGTGATAGTCATAAGGTCCAATGGAATAGCCAACCACCCCATGACACCCAAAATTACTAAGGTGGTCAAAATATTCGGAATAACAGCTATGAGTGCAATTTTGATCGACTTAAATATCGCCAATAAAACTAAAGTTAACGCAACAAAAACTAACCCCAAGGTCAAAATTTGTGAGGAAAACAAACGTTGTAAAATGTCTTGATAGAGTACAAATAAATTGGTCAGCTTATACTGAGATTTTTCGATGCCAATGGTCGCTAAATCAGCTTGCAAGCTTTGCATAAACTTGGCTCTATCAAAGCCCTCGGTACTGTCCTGAATTCGCGAACTTATTCGCAGTTGATTCTGCTCAGGTACAAAATAAGCGCCAAGCAACTTGTTTTTAAGTGAATCATCCAGCAATCGGTAAATTGCCGTCAATTCGTATTCAGTCAAAGGCTTTCCATTATTAATTTTCATGGCAAGTTCTGTGAAATTCACGACAGATGTGGTGTTTCCCATCGACTCATAGCTTTGTAAAACGGCTTGAATTTTCTGTAGGGTCTGCACTGTTTCTGCGGTGAGTTCTAACTGCGCATCTCGTTGGGTTTCCGGTATTGTATAAACGATATCCATGGGAGTAGAGCCGCCAAATTCTTGATCAATAAAGGACAATTCTTTGTGAATTTGGGTACTGGATTTAAAGTAATCTAAAAAGCTGTTTTCAACATCTAACTTCAATATTCCTGCAACAGCTAGCCCTGCAATTGCGATACCGACCAGAATGATAGACCTAGGATTTGAGTTTACCCATTGTTTGAAGAAATTGACGGCAACTTGCGTCAACTTGCTTTCCGCTGATTCCTGCTTTTTATGTACTAAAGATAAAATCGCCGGGAACATTATCAGACTTACAGAAATGGACACGATCATGGCAACTATCATCATCCAACCGAAACTAACAACGGGTTGAATACCGCTAAAAATTAGTGAAGCGAAGCCCACAGAGGTGGTAATTCCTGCGTATAAACATGGTTTGAGTTTGCTTTCAAAGGTCTGTGTTAGCAATGACTGATGGTCTTGAGTTTGATGCTTCGTTTGGCGCTGTCGATACTCGACAATCAAGTGAATAACCACTGCCAAGGTCAGAATCAATTGAAGTGCGATAAAATTGGATGAAATAACGGTAGCTCGCATATCCAACAGGCCAAAAAGACCAACTGTCAACAACACGCTCGTGGAGCAACATACCACTGGCAATACCACCCAACGTATTCGCCTGAATAACACAAAAAGAAGGATGAGAATGGCAGCGCCTATCGCACTGCCAAACATAACCAAATCGCTTTGCACAATGTCGATCATCTGTTGACCAATCACGTAAGCCCCGCCCAAATAAAGATGGGCACGCTCTGTATATGTTTCTGCTATTTCGTAGATTTGGTCAATTTCTTGTTGGCGCTGTTGTTTTAGTTCTTCCTCTATAGGTTCAGCTTGCTGCTTTAGTCTTTCAATTTGTTGTTGCTGGTCGTCTGTTAACGATTTTTCTTGTGATTTCTCAGTTTGAGCAGCGTCAGTGTCATCAAGTAAGGTTTTCTGTATATCTGTGATCTGATTTTGAATATCGAGCAATTCTTGGTGTTGCTCAAATACGATCTGGATTGCTGTAGCCGTCTGTTCGCGATTGACCAACAAGTCGGTGAAAAGAGGATGAGAATCAAAAATACTGGTCATGACACTGGGCGAATATCGATTTTTTTCCCACGTAAAATCATCAGGGTTAATTTCCGCACTAAGATCAGTAGCCTGAGACAATAGCGGCACGTTAAGAATATGGTTGACCGATTTCACTCGAGGTAGAGACCGTAACGATTTACTCAATGCGGCAATATCATCAAAAGTTTGCTGACTAAACACTGAATGTTGCTTAGGTTTGTAGGCCAGCAATATATATTCTTCAGGGGCAAAACGCTGATTCATCACTTGTGTTTCAATGTATAGCGTATTGTTTTTTAGCAGCAAGGTATCTGCCGATGCATCGATTTTAAAACGGGTTGAAAAATAAGCGGCAACAATTCCTAAAACAACAAAGGCTGCTAATATTATTTTGGCGTTGCTAATGATTACACGGGTTAAACCACTATTTTTCATTAGAAATCTCGTCTGTAGGTTTCACGGATCTCTCAGTTTGTGTCGTTGGTGCTATTTGTTGTGCACCATCGGGGAAGTCCTGATCTCTCTCTACACCTTGCAGATAGAGATTTCTGAAAAACAAGTAAGGATCCTCTGCTTGCTGGTAAAGTTCCTTATAACTAGGTGCTGTGGGTGCAAATTGGTTTACACTATCGAGTGACTGTAAATAAAGGGTCTCAGGATTATTCGATATCCAATGAACAGGATTTAAAAGCGATTCCCCAATGGTAGAAAACGCATTTCTATAATCGCTTTGCCCTAAAATAGGTAGTACTAGGTAGTTGCCATAACCGACGCCGTAATGCCGCAGTGTCTGCGCAATAGTTGCTCGTTGCTCCTTAATATCGAACCAGGCATCTGCAGGATCAAAAAGACCAAATAGCCCCAAAGTTGAATTGATTACAAAACGTGCTAAACAAACGCCAAATTTGCCCCCTTCTCCTTGAGCCAGATGGTTTACCATGTTCAAGGGTTCGCGCAAGTTACTAAAAAAGTTTCCAATTCCGGTTTTGACTGGACTGGGAACATATTTGATATAACCTTCGCTCACGGGAATTAAAAAGTATCGATACAGGCCATCATTGAACTCGAAAATAGGGCGATTTATAAACTCTAAAGGGTCTTCAAACTCGGTAGGTTCATAACTCACAACTGTGGGAGTGATGGACTGGGTACCTTGAGAGGTTTCTATTTCAATTTTTGCAGCTGGTTGATTTTGTGTCGTCGACTCGATTTGTTGTTCATCTATACTGGAACAACCAGATACCATTAGTGCGACTAAAACGATAAAAAATTTTAGCCATGGTTTGGATAAATACGCTGTGAATTTATATTTGGTATTAAGCATATCGAATCTCACAATCTAATTGTTAACTGATTACACCAAGCAATTAGCCTGCCGACTACAAATCGCGCTTGTATCCGCGTCACTAGTGAATAATCAATTTTAAACCTAGTAAACTCCATGTGATTTATACACACTTCTTTGTAAATATTACCTTTCTTAACAAAAATTCAATTAAAAGAACTTTCGCTGGGCAAAAATTTACACTAATCTTTCTCGAAGGGCGTGCATTCGCGCGTGAGGATTATTAGTTAAAGGATCTGTATAAGCCTATGGTCAGTCACTTTCTAAATAAATTTTCAATTAAGCAAATTACCTTAGTTAGCCTCACAATCATCACTATTTCTCTACTCGTATTAGTCTCAATTAGCTTTCTTGCTTCGCAAACTAGTCTGAATAGAAGTCAAACAGATAGAAAAGTTATCAACTTAATCGACGGTCTCGAAAACATCGCCCACCAACATGCCGTAGAAAGAGGTCTAACAGCAGGATTCCTAGGCTCGAACACCAAGCAACTACCAGATGGCCTAAAGGCGGCAAGAGCTGCTGCAGATCAATCTGTTAAAGAGTTGGATATATTGTTGAATGTAGAATGGCCATCAGAAGTTGATGCAGAGAAGCATCTTATATTGCTCAAAGACTACATTAGTCGAAAAGATTCTGTAAGACGTCAGGTAAACGACAAGAATGGCCAAGGCGTTTTTGCTTATTACAGCCTAGTTAATCGGCTCGCATTGGAAGCAATAGAAAACATACAGTTATATCTTAACAATCGGCAATTACAATCTATCGTAAACGGTACAATTAATTTGTCTTGGTTCAAAGAGTATGGGGGGCAGGCACGAGGAAAGATCAATGGTGCTTTTGCAAGACAACAAATTAGCGCATTCGCTCTTTCAGACATTTCCTCTTACATCGCGGGTATGGAGATTACTAGCAGCTACCTAAATTCAACACTTTCTGCGGCTTCGGCTACTCAATTTGACAGACTGATGACGTCTGCTACAAACAAGCAAATTCAAGCTATATATCAGCAAATTTTAGATCCTGAAGGCAAAATTTCTGATATCGGTGTGACTTCTGAGACTTGGTTTCCATTAGCAACCAAGCAAATAGTCGAGATCAAGAAAATGATCGACTCTGAAATAACCAAAGCTCATAGAATTACAGAATCAGAGCTTTCTTCCGCGCAAACGTTACTTATCTTAAAGGTCGTACTCACAATTATTATATTTGTGTTGCTTGCACTATTAAATTACCACTTAATTAGCTCAATGAGACGGAAGTTGGACATGCTGACCCATGGTTTGACACAAGTTGCAGAAAAAGGAGATTTGACGGTCAGCATCAAGGTAGAAGGTAAAGATGAATTAAGTACGATTTCCGTATTCGTCAATGATGTTATTTTAAGCTTCAAACAACTCACTACTGGATTGGTTCAATCAATTAAGCGTGGCACGGGTATTTCTAGTGAACTTAACGACATCAGCAAAGGCGTATTAGAAGGCGCCAAAGCAACACATTTGATGGCAAATAATATTGCCGTTTCATTAGAAGAAATGTCACAGGCAAGTGAAGAAATATCCTCTTCAGCTTCCAGTACGTTTACTGCCAGCAAAGAGTTAGATCAGAAAATGAAGGCGGCAAGGGAAGTTGATGAGGCCAACCGCAATGCCATGATTAAGATGAACGACAATATGAATGAAGCGCGAGATAAAGCTAGTCACATGGAAGAAAAGGTATCAGCTATCAGCGGTATATTAGAGAATATTAATTCGTTGGCAGAACAAACCAATCTATTAGCTTTAAATGCTGCCATTGAAGCGGCCAGAGCAGGAGAGGCCGGTAGAGGATTCGCAGTGGTGGCTGGTGAAGTCAGAAATCTTGCTGTGGGTAGCAAAGAAAGCTCAGATCTTATTTCCAATTTACTTTCAGAATTGCAAATAGCTAGCAACGAAGTGATTGAATCCATCGAAAGTAACGTCAATAGCTCTTTACAAGTGGCGGAGCGCGGAGAAGAAGCTAAGAACTTGTCTATCGAGCTAGCAGATGAAGTTAAAAATGTTGAAAACCTTGCCACAGTCGTTGCTTCTGCCTCAGAGCAACAAACCAATACCATTCAGCAGATAGCAGGTGATATTGACGGTGTTCTTGCTAAATCTGAGTTAGAACTGGAAGCCGCCAAAAAACTCGACCAAATAATTAACGAATTGGATTCAAACAATCAAGACTCACAAGCCAGAATAGGCCATCTTATTACCGAAAAATGAGTTAGTTCAAAATATTTGAACTATAATTTCAAAATGTTCCGATTTTTTTATTCAATAAATAAATTTAAAGTGTAATCACTCCACAGTTAAAGCTTTCTGGAAAGGTTTAACTTAGTTTGATTAATTTAAAAATATTGAGGAAAAATCATGAAACAACAACTTACTAAATTATTACACAGCGACGCAGGGCTTGCTCCATTGGCACTTAGGATTCCTGTAGGCATTATTTTTATGGCTCATGGAGCACAAAAATTGTTTGGGTCTTTCGGCGGTTATGGATTGGAAGGTACCGGGCAATGGATGGCTTCTATTGGATTGGAGCCAGGTTATTTAATGGCACTACTTGCTGGTGGCGCGGAATTTTTTGGTGGCCTATTTATCTTGTTAGGGTTGTTAACCAGACCTTCAGCATTAGTGCTCGCTATCACAATGTTAGTTGCCATAGTAACGGTACATCTGCAAAACGGGCTATTTATGTCAAATAACGGTTACGAGTTTGGATTGGCTCTATTAGCGGCGTCAGTATCCTTGGTCATTTCTGGCTCTGGTAGTGTCAGCGCTGATAAGGCATTAGGAAACAAACTAATGGAGGTACAATAATATGATTACCTTAAGAAAGTCTGAAGACAGAGGCCAAGCAAATTTCGGTTGGCTAAACGCCAAACATACTTTTTCGTTTGGACACTACTATGATGAGGAACACATGGGTTACTCAGCATTGAGGGTGATAAATGATGACACCGTTGAAAGCAGTGCTGGTTTTGGCACTCACGGTCACAAAGACATGGAAATTATCAGTTATGTTACTCAAGGTTTGATTAAACATAAAGACAGTATGGGCAATGTAAAGACGTTACCGAAGGGCGAATTTCAACTCATGTCAGCGGGTAAAGGTGTGCAACATAGCGAATTCAATGGCTCTGATTCACAACAATTAAAGTTGTTACAAATTTGGATTGAACCCAATGAACTTGGCGGTGAACCGGGCTATCAACAGAAACAGTTTGGAAACGAGCATGGGATTACCCCAATTGTCACACCAACTGGGGAAGCTGGGACCTTAAAGATCAAGCAAGATGCGAGGTTAAGTCAGCTAATTTTGCCTAAAGGTGAATCAATAAACCTTGAGGTCGATTCAAAACGTAAAGGCTATGTTCATTTAGTTGAGGGACAAATTGAAGTAAATGGAATCAAAATGGATGCCGCAGATGGTGCGAAAATTTCGGACGAAAACGCACTTTTAATTCGAAATACCAGTGATGATCTTGTTACTGCGTTGATTTTCGATCTCCCTTAAATGTGATTAGTGGATAAAAACGACATATGCACCATGCGATAACGCTAGAAGCACTGAGGGTGCTTGAAGCCATCAATCAAAAAGGCAGCTTCGCTGAAGCTGCCAAATCTTTGTTTAAAGTTCCTTCCGCACTGACGTACACCATCAATAAACTCGAGACTGATTTGGGAGTTGAGTTATTCGACAGAAGTAAGCAACGTGCTTCGTTAACTCAAGCCGGTCAGTTGCTACTAAAAGAAGGACATGATTTGTTGTTGGCGGCTACTCGACTCGAAGAGCAGATAAAGCAAGTTGAATCAGGTTGGGAAACTAAGTTAGTGATAGCCAAAGATACCATTATAAACAACCAGCCCTTATTGGAGATACTTGCTCGTTTTTGTTCACTGGAAAAGCAAGTAGACATCACTATTCTTGAAGAAGCACTGGGTGGAGGATGGGATGCGCTTCACTCTAAACGGTCCGATATTGCTATTGGTGTTACAGGTGAATTACCCAAAGGTCAGTACCAAGTTGAATCAATTGGCGAGATTGAATTTGTATTTGTGGTGGCACAAGGCCATCCGTTAACGAAATTCTTGGGTATCTTGGATACCCAACAAATCAAACAGTTTCCGGCAGTAGTAGTGTCTGATAGTTCTCGTCATTTACCACAAAGATCCAGTGGTCTGTTTGACAGTAAGCAAACTATTCGTGTGCAAGACATGCAAACCAAACTTGATGCATTGATAAAAGGTTTAGGCGTCGGCTTTATGCCTATTCATTTAGTCACAGAACAATTGTCTAGTGGCGAATTGATTTCTTTGACAACGTCATTGCCTCGCCCACCTATTCCCATCTATATTGCGTGGGAAAAAGGTAAAAAAGGCAAGGCACTCAACTGGTTTATTGAGCAATGCAAACAGCAAATTTGGCTGTGATTCAAACGATTCTATCCTTTAAATAGTCATTTTCGACCTATGAAGAAAAACTAAAGTCTTGGTCATACAGTGTCATTAACCTTTCCTCTGTCTGAGCATTCAGCTCTTGACAATATACTTGCTTTAATTGCGCAACGCGTTTATTCAGAGCGGCAATTTGAATACTCAACAATTCTAATTCCATTTGTAACTCTTTGGTTTTCTCATCTTGCTGTGATTCAACACTATTAAGTGTGCCGTGTTTTGGTGTTTGTACTGTAAATAATCTGTCCATCTTTATTCCCCATTTCAAAAGTAGGTTATTGAAGAAGCCAACCCCTTGTTGACTCTAAGTGAGACGAATTTTAATGGGCTTGATGGTGTTAAACTTGAAGAAGGTATGGGGATTTAGTGGAGTTTTAATGGAAGTGTAAAAAGCAGTATCAATTTGGTTTTTATGTGATGTCGCGATCAATAAACCTTCTATAAACTCGCTATGCAAAATGGAATTCGTATATCAAATATGAACACGCCAAAGATAACTACAAAAGTGAGGCTAGCATGCTTTGCAGCCATCACTTAATCAATCTCGATATAGTTAACACAAGAAATCACCATGAACTCTCCATGTAATCTTCAAGCTTAGTCTCATCAAATAGCGGACTCTAGATTCAAGCCCAAAGGGGTCACAACTATGAGGAAAGCAAAATGGAAACAGTTAACCTACAAGACAAAAATAAGACCACTCAAGAAACACAAGATGCAAGTCTGCTAAAGAAAATCGTGCTATCGAGTTACACCTTTTTCGCCTATGGATTCTCAATGGCTGCCTTAGTCTACTTTATCGTGTTTGCTGGTGACTACGGATTGGTGAGAAGCATTAATGCGGCTAGTCCAACGACACCTACTTGGCTGGCAATAGTGATTAATATCGGTTTGTTATTGTTATTCGGATTGCAACATAGCGTGATGGCCAGAAAATCATTTAAACAGAAATTCGAAGCACATTTTGAACCAGCCATTACTCGAGCAACCTATTGTTTAGCAACCGGCTTAGTCATATTCGCTATTGGTTTTTTCTGGGTGCCAATTGAAGGTGTGGTTTGGCAAGCAGAGACATCAACAGTAACTTGGATCATTTATGCAATCTCTATTTTAGGCTGGACAGGAACCGTCATCGCTACTTTTCAACTCGATCACTTCGAGTTATTCGGCCTAAAACAGGTTTACTACTTTTTATCTGGTAAGCCAGTGCCTAGTATGACTTTCAAAAGTCCGGGTATGTACAAGTGGGTTCGTCATCCGATTCAAACCACAGCGTTGATCGGACTGTGGTTTGCTCCAGTTGCTACATGGGGATTTTTGATGCTTGCTATTGGAGTGACGATTTATGTCATGATCGGACTTTACTTTGAAGAAAAAGACTTGATCAAAGAATTTGGAAATACCTATTTAGACTACAAAAAGCAGGTAGGAAAGTTGTTACCTAAGCTTTTTTAATTTAGAAAACATTCTGTTTTGGAGAACCCGTTATTAGGGTTCTCTTTGTCACAACGTTATCATGATGTATTTTAGAATTTCTCGATAGTGACCGTTTGATGCAATGCGTAGCTAAGAATTGGAAGTGAACTCAATTAGCACCTGTTCATCTTCTTCAGTCCATCTATCAAAAGCCACTTGTTTTGCATTTTGCATTAATTGCAGTGCGCTTTCGTGATTTCCTAAGTAACTTTCATAAAAGGCGCTGAATCTCAACGATTCGTACATCTTCGGTACTAGCTGATTCACATTACCCAGCATAGAAGCGGCCTGTCCTTGATTGTCGTTACTCAGATATAACATTCCGAGTTTTGCGGATAAGCGCACCAAATGTGTATGTTCATTCAATTTTTCTGCAACTTTGGTGGCTTTTAGCAAAGCAGTTATAGCTGCCTGATAAGATTTGTTTTTGATATGCAGGTCAGCGGCTAATTCAGAAGCATATAAGACCAGAGAATAGGGTAATTCTGTCCCTTCTAGGTCAAGCTTTTCTAGTTTATCTTCGAGGCCATCAAGATCTAGGTTTTGGTATAAGTTGACTCTATATAAGTGAACATCAGTTTCTAAAGCCGCTTCTTCTTGATTTAGGTTTTGGTAAATTTCTTTTGCTCTTTTCAAGCTCTCACGTGCTGTCTCTGCATTTCCCGCAAGTAAATGAATTCTGCCTGATTGATTGAGTGACTTCGCGAGCAGTGGTTGGTTATCTATTTCGGTGGCCGCTTGAATAGCCTGTTCAGCGTTTAACATTGCAGAATCAAACTTGCCAATGTCGGTATGCAACTGGGCGAGTCCGATAAATGATTTAACAACCCCGGTCTTGTTCTGTATTCGCTGTCTTATTTCTAGGGATTCGTTGAGATAAACTTCACTTAATTGCCAATTTCCCAGTTGTTGCTCAATACTACCGAGATTCGTCAACATGGCGGATGCGTGGCGATTATTGTCAGCTAGCCGCGCACCTTCTAATGCTTCTAAAAGATATTTTTTTGCTTTGTCGACATTACCAACTTTGTGTTCGAGATTGGCAAGTGAATTGAGCAACGAACCCGGTGCTTGCTCATAACCTGCATTTGAAAATTCGGTTAAAGCACGATTTAAATAGGTTCTTGACGCCTCAATTTCTCCTCGGTTCCTCGCTAAAATGCCTAAATTAATTAGGATACTTCCAAGGTACTTTTTGTCTGCTACTTTTTCAGCTGATTGTAATGCTGATTGATATTTTTCTTCCGCAGCGCTCCTGTTTCCTTCGATCCAATATAAAATTCCTAACGCATTTTTGATTGCGACAGTTGCCTGATTGTCTTCTCCCAACTCTGCTTCTTTTTCTAATTCTGAAAACAGTGTAAGCGCTTCTTGTGTGCGCCCCATCATTCTTGTAGACAGGGCATATTCGTAGCGCAACCAAATGTCCGTGGGCTCTTGCTCGTAGGCCACTTTAAATAGATTTCTGGCTTCTTCAGGGTCACCTTGTAATTGGAGGGCTCGTCCACGTGCATAGGCTTCTGAAACAAATGGGTCACTCGAAATAGAACGTAATTCCGAATTCAAATTACCCGATTTAGGTAGGGTTGAAACGATACTTCTGCCCAATGCCTTTGCTACTTCAATGGGGGTTTCTCCAACCAGTTTTTGAACTGGAGATTTTCCTTTTGGACTGTAAATCGAATATTGCATTTCAACTAGGTCATCTTTTTTGGTCAACCGAGTGACCACAACATGGCTGGCACTCTGGGCGTTTCTTAGTTTGCTCAATGCACTTTGTGAAATCGACAGCTCAACAGCGTCTAATGCGAGATCATCGGTGTTGATGGACATCATGCTTTGTGGCGCAACCGTTTTTATCTTTTCGCCTTTGCTCAGATAATGTGTCACATAGCTCATTAATCCCAGTGACGTCCAATCGAATTGGGTATCTTCTGTGCCGTTGTCTACTGGCAGTATCGCAATGCGGGTAGAGGCAGGTAAGACCTCATCGGCAGGCTTCAAGAGTAAAAATATTGCAATAGCGACCGTCAGCAATAGTGCTACCGGGACAATCAGTTTCTTGTTGCTAATTGTATTAGAGGCTAGAGATTTTCTCGATGGGTATTTATCTTCAGCTCTGCGTTTAGGATTCGGTAACGGTGTTTCAGATTCTTGCTCTTCGATTTGCTCAATCTCTTCCGCTATTTGGTTTTCGATCAATTCACCGACAAAGCGAAAGCCAACCCCATGAACGGTTCGAATAAGACGCTGATCTTTGCCGTTGTCATTTAGGGTTTTACGTGCAGATTTAATACGGCTCGAAATGGCAGATTCTGAGACAAAGCGACCATCCCAAATATTTTCTATCAATTCATCTTTGGAAATAACGCGATCTTTGTTCTCAATTAAATAGATCAGCAAACTGAATACTTGCGGTTCGATTGCCAATGTTTCACCTGAAATTTGTATTTCGCGTGTGTTCTTATCTAATACAAAATCTTCAAATTTATACACTTCATTGCTCAAAGCAGAATTTCTCCACAAAAAGGTCGCAAAATCACCAGTAGCTCTTCAAGTTTACTAAGCCAAATTAGCGGATAGTTTACCCTCACTTTTAGAGGAAATGTTATGAAAAAATACGCTGTTTTACTTTATGGGATAATAAGTTACCTTATTTCCCTCGGTGTATTTGTCTATTTGATGGGCTTTATAGGCAATATTATTGTCGAAAATTCAATAGATTCAAATCCGACCAAACCTATGTGGTATGCGATTTTCGTCAATGTCAGTTTGTTGATAGTTTTTGCCTTGCAACACAGTGTTATGGCTCGCCCATCGTTTAAACGATTTTGGACCAAGGTCATTCCTATTGAAGCAGAACGATCGACCTATGTACTTTTTTCGTCTTTAGCAATGGTAATTTTGTTCTCATTTTGGGAACCCATTGGTGGGCTAGTTTGGGATTTTACCGATCCTATGACTCAAGATGTGCTGACGTTTTGCTATTTTTTTGGCTGGGGCATGCTGTTTTTTGCGACTTGCTTAATCAATCACTTTGATCTCTTTGGACTTCGACAAGTCTGGTCGTTTTTTCGTGGTAAAACGTATCAACAACCTCCTTTTAAAACGCCGCTGATGTGTGCCTTTGTCAGACATCTCACGCATCTAGCTTGGTTGATGATATTTTGGTTTACGCCAACCATGACCTATGCACATCTTTTGTTAGCTTTGTTCATTACAATATACGTCCTTATCGCAATGCGACTCAAAGAGCGAAATATTTTGCTTTCCGTGAAAAGAAAAAAGAGACAAAACAGCGAGAATAAATCTGTATTGGCGAATAAGGTTTTCTCGATCAATCTGCGCAAAGAAACAGTCAAATCGCCCTATCAAAATAAAGTAAAATAGGTCGAAGTAGATCGAGACAAATCGGGTTAGCTTAATTCAATGATCACAACGACACCAGTGTGGTCTTCGCGATTTTGGATAGTAATTTTTCCTTGGTGGTACTCGGCAATGATTTTGGCGATGTACAGACCTAAGCCTAAGTGCGTCTTGTCAGGATCTTGTTGCTGACGAACCGATACCATAGAGTCAGTAAGCTGTTCATGCATGTTGTCGGGTAAGGTTGGGCCATCATTAGACACACAAAGCTGAATATGCTTGTTTTTTTCTACTAAGGTTAAGTTAATCGTTGATTCTGGAGGGCTAAATTCGACCGCATTGGCAACAATTTTATCTAACATTTGGGCGAAGAGTTCTGGCGAGCCCAATACCTGTTTATTTACTTTTCTATCGTCAAATTTAAACTGGTTTTTTGGATAAGCCGTTTGATATCCAGCGGTACATCCAGCAGTCAGTTTGCCCAAGTCGAAATACTCTTGTTCATTATACTGAATAGCTTGTTCAAGCCGGGTGGCTTCGCTCATGTTGGTGAGAATAGTACTTAGTCTGTTAATTCCCTGCTGAGCCCTGTCGATATATTCCGTTTTTTCTGCTTCAGACTCACCACTTTGCTGACTCAAGGTCAAATTTTCCAGCGAAGACTTTACCACTGCCACAGGTGTTCTCAATTCGTGTGACAATCGTGAACTCATGTTTTCCAAGTAGCTATTATATTGTTGGAGTTTATCCAGCACGCTATGAAAAGTTCTGGATAAATCACCAATTTCATCTTTGGTTTTGGACGCTTCTAAGTTACCCAGAATTTTTCCGTTTGGATCGATTGCCGATTCGGTTTCATCACGCAACTTGCGAATGCGAAAAGAAATGCGAGAGGCAAATAAAAACAACGCGGCAGTGCCCAGAAACACAACCGCTAGAATGACATGGAATAGTTGCTCCAGCGCTTGGTTTCGTAGTGTTCGAATACCGTTAGTTGTTTGTTCGACTACGACGGCTCCCATTACTTGTTCATCGATAAAGATTGGGTGAGCAGCAGAAAGAACAACCGCTTTGCTGTCGGGAGTGAGCCGCCAGTGAGAGCTAGACTCACCTGTCATTGCTTCCTTAATGTCTTGTCCCTTTAAAGCAAACGCATTTTCCAATTCGTCGACAAAATCTGCCGGCGGCTTCGTCAATATTTGATAATAAAGAGGAAATAACCACTTTTGTTCCAATTTCTCCCACCAAGTGTTTGCCTGAGAATATTGGTTGTTTACCCGAATTCCCCCTGCTTCTTGAATACTTCCCGACCGAGCCAAAACACGCATATGCTTGTCTACTACCCAAACTCTAGCGTTAGAGTATTTTAGCCCTTTGATGATATTTTCAATCTCTGGAGAGGGCACTAATACCGTGCCTAGAGAGTCCGATTGATTTGGATTTGCCGTACCTACAATAAAGTTAGTTTGACGCTGAATCTTATCGTCAACATCGGCAATGGCGAAGGCAATTTTGCTCGACATGATTTCTAACGGAAAACGCAACTCAATGTTGTAACCCTGTTCAGTTTGTTGCCAACTTCCTTGAATATCGGTTTCTAATTGAATTGGTCTGACTGAATCTAGATTATCATCGAGCAAGTAGGCATTTACCCATCCCGACTTCTGAGGAGCTACAATATAACGACGAAATTCTCCCATTTGATCTGTCACCGCAATCAAAAGATAGTCGTTTCTGTCCACTCTAAGGCTATTTTCAGGACGAAAAACCAGATTATCATCGGTCACTGCGAACATGGCGTATAAATAGCGGCCAAATTGCCCCACCATATGTTGAAAACTTAAGCTTTGTGGTGAATAAATATGGTTTTGTTCAATCAGTTGGCGCTCATTGTACTCAAGCATTAAGTGTTGGTAGTCAATCCAGTCGTCCAGTTGTCCGTCCAACCGAATGGGGTCAACTATTTTGTGCGCGTATAAGTCGGTGCCAGGTTTGACATCTTTTAAATAGGAAGATTGGCTATCAAATAATGATGGTCGCTCATGTAATGCTGTTGCGACCGCTCTTGCTGTGCCCACCATGGTTTGCTCTTGGCCAATTCTAAGATAGGTTTCCAGTTCCCAAACATACTTATAGCCCAGCCAAGGAATGGCGAAAAGAAATAAGGACAGCAACAGCAGTTTAAGGCGAATACCAAAACGAATGCGATACATGATTTAGTCTGACTTCCAGCGATAACCCATACCATAGACAGTTTCTATTCGATCAAATTCGCCATCAACTTGCATAAACTTTTTGCGGATACGTTTGATGTGTGACGTAATCGTTGTGTCATCTACGACCATTTTGGATTCGTCCATCAATTGTTGTCGGCTTTTCACATGACCGGCAAATTTTGCGATGGCATGCAACATCCAAAATTCAGTAACGGTTAGTTCAATAGGTGTACCTTGCCAACTGACGGTCATGCGATTGGCATCCATTTGTAAATCGCCTGATTCAATCAGGTCTGTTGCCACTTGTGGTTGATTCAATAGCTCTGTGCGTCTAAACAAAGCTGCGATTCTAGCCATCAAATGTGGAAGGCTGATATCTTTAGTGAGATAGTCATCTGCACCCATTCTTAACCCACAAATGGTGTCATAATCATTGTCACGAGCAGTAAAAAAGATAATAGGTAGGGTTTTAGAAAGACTACGTAATTGTTGGCAAAGTGCAAATCCGCCGTCGATTTCATCTTGTAAGCCAATGTCGACAACAGCAAGATCAGGCAATCTTTGTGCAAATGCCGCTTCCGCTTCCGGGCGATTGGCATAGGTCAATACTTCGTATCCTTGCTTTTTCAATGCGGAAGCATAGTTCTCTCTGATTGAGGGATCATCTTCTACAATTGCAATTCGTTTTAAGCCTGTTCTTTTCACTGTTTCAACTACCAATTTAAACCTGTTAATCACTATATCCTAGTTTTTGGTCTGAACCGCCTAGTTTTCAACTCTCAATAGCAATTTCCATTTTTTCGCCACATTTGCTCGCCAAATTGCCATTTTTGCTCCGTAAATCTGCCCAAAAGCAATCGTTTAATAGTTCCCAAGCAAGAAGCTTAGTATGCAAAACACTTGCAAATGAAAAGCTTGTAAATGAAAAGCTTGCCAACAAAAACACGACTTACTATCTAACGGAGCAATACTATGAAAAAACTAACTTTATCTTTAGCCACCATTATTTCACTTTCTTTAAGTCCAATTGGACAAGGGGCATTTGCTCAAGAGCGCACTGATTCTGAGAAAAACAAAGAAGCTATTGGCTTTGGCTCAGGAGCCGTTGCTGGCGCTTTGATTGCAGGGCCAGTCGGCGCGATTATCGGAGGCGCTTTTGGTGTGCTGGTCGCAGATGATATCAATGATGAAAATCGTCTGGAGAAATCTAATACCGCGCTTGCCGCTGCTAACACAGCGAATAACACCATGAAGTCTGAATTGGGCCGTCAAAAAAGAGAATTACTCGCACTGCAAAGCCAATACGAAAATGCGCTTAAGCAAAACCAAATTGAACTGGTTTCACTGAATAAAGAAATTGAGCGAGTTATTCAAGAAGTGGAAGCCAATATTCAATTCCGCACGGCTTCTTACCTCATTGAAGATCACTTTAAGTCACAATTAGATTTAGTTGCAAAAGGCTTGGCAGATAACCCGCAATTGGTGGTGTCATTGTCTGGTTTTGCAGATGCGCGAGGCGATTCAACGTACAACCAAGCACTTTCAGAACAACGCGTAATTAGCGTTAAAGATTACCTGATAGATAAGGGAGTAAGTGAGAAGCAAGTACTAACAAACTCATTTGGTGAGAGCCAGTCGGTTATCACCGCAAAAAGTGAAAACGAGCCGGTTTCTAACGAAGACCACTTCTTTGATCGCCGAGTATTGGTGCGCATTGCGGAAGGTCAGCAAGCCATGACAGCCTCTAATTACTAGGAGAAGTGTTGTGATCAAGCGACTACGATTTGTCATCGTGTTCTTGTTATTGACCTTGATCGGGGCGCTGCAATACGCAGTGCCTTTTTTTGAAGAGCAAAACCAACAAGAGCGCGCTAAATTTAAAATTGATGTGTCTTATGAATCCGAATCTGCATCAGCAAATGAAACTGTCCCAATTTTTGTTAAAGATTACAGTCACGTAGAGCAAGGAAGCTTTTTTCTTGAACGACAAGGCCAAGAGGGGTATCAACTTTCTCCGTTGATAGAAACTAATGTAGACATCAGTGTGGTTGGTTTGATTGCGCGGGCCAGAGTAACCCAGTTATTCACCAACAACACGGATCATTGGGTGAACGGAATTTATGTCTTTCCATTACCTGAGAATGCAGCAGTGGATCATTTGGAAATGGAAATTGGTGAGCGAAAAATAGTCGGTGAAATTCATCCAAAACAAAAAGCCAAAGCCATTTATGAGCAGGCAAAACGACAAGGTAAAAAAGCCAGTTTGTTGAGCCAGCAAAGAGCCAATATTTTTAAGAATTCAGTTGCAAATATTGGCCCTGGTGAATCCATTTCTGTGACTATTGAATACCAACAGGCTGTTGCCTACCAATCAGGTGAATTTAGCCTGAGATTTCCAACCACAATAACACCTAGATACACCCCACCCGGAATGATCGAGGTTGATGATGGTTGGACCATGGGGGCTATTGATACGAGCTTAGTGAATACGAGCTCAGTAGAAGCGAGCTCAGTTGAGCTGGTTAAAAATACACACCAAACTGAAACCGATTCTAAGAAAAGCGAATCAGCGGCCAAATTAAATAAAGTGGCAATCAGGGTTTCACTGAAAGCAGGGTTTGCCCTCGACAAGATTGCCAGTGAATTTCACCCTATACATGTTGATGAAGTGGCTGAAAACCAATACGAGGTCAAATTGCAGCAAGACATGATAGCCAATCAGGACTTTGTGCTGGAATGGCATGTTCCCAAGTCTTACGCGCCCTTGGCTGCGCATTTCAGCCAACCATTTGAAGAATCCAATGCAGGTTCAAAATCAGCTATCAATTCAGCTTCTAGTGAAAGCATGAGCAGTAAAAACCCTTCAAGCCAAACTGAACATTACGGCATGGTGATGCTAATGCCTCCTGTTGAAGCAAACGCACAGTTAGTGCTGCCTCGAGAAGTGATTTTCATTATTGATACTTCAGGGTCTATGTCGGGTGAATCCATGCAACAAGCGAAAACCGCGTTGTCGTTGGCAATAGACCAGCTAGCAGAGACCGACAGGTTCAACTTAATTGAATTCAATTCTACTGCTCATCGAATGTGGGCGAATCCCAAACTGGCAAGTCTAGATCACAAGACTGACGCAAAACTCTTTGTCGGAGAGCTAAATGCTGATGGTGGCACAGAAATGCTAAGTGCATTGCAACTGGCTCTCGGCAATCAAGAACGCGGCATTCAAAAATCTAATAACCAAGAGAGTATTCGCCAAGTGATATTTATCACCGATGGTGCGGTTGGGAATGAGACGCAGTTGTTTGAATACGTTAACGACAACTTAGCAGATAGCCGCTTGTTTACAGTGGGTATTGGATCAGCACCAAATAGTTATTTTATGACAGAGGCGGCCATGATGGGCAAAGGGACTTTCACTTACATTGGCTCAATTGATGCGGTTCAAAAAGAAATGAAAACCTTGTTTAACAAACTGAGCAATCCGGTTTTGTCTGACTTGCTAATCAACTTTGATGACGACGTTGAGTTCTACCCCAGTCAGCTACCAGATTTGTACCAAGGCGAACCCTTGATGATCAGTTATAAAACCGCGTCAAAACCAGACAAACTTATGGTGTCAGGCAGCTTAAAAAATCAGTATTGGCAAAAAGGTCTGAATTTGCAGCAAGGAAGCAACCAATCTGGTCTTGATGTGCTGTGGGCGCGCCGTAAAATCGCGCAGTTGGAAAGAAATAAAGTGTTCGGGCAAGACAAGGATAGCTTAGACAAGGCTATCGAAACGGTTGCCATGAAGCATCATCTAGTCAGCTCAATGACAAGTTTAGTGGCGGTGGATGTGATACCCACGGCACTTGAAATTGCAAAAGAGGCCAGAGCAAAAGCGATGCTTCCAAAAGGAATGTTAAGAGGTATGGCGATGAAATCAGCCAACGCCGTTGGCACGCTTCCCAAAACTGCAACCTTATCCGAGTTATACGCCCTACTTGGCTTAATATTAATGGGAGTTGGCTTATGTACGGTCATTTTCACAAGAAGCCGTTAAGTGCAAAAGTGGTTAGTGGGCTGTGGAAGTACAAATGGGCACTGGTATTTTTCTCTATTGGAGGCTATTTATTTGCCTCCAGTGGTTACATCCACGCCAAAGCTTTGCTTGCCCAGCATCTGATTGAAGATGCTTGGGTTAGCTCTGTAGAGACAAACCAACCCGTGACACCTTGGTCATGGGCCGATACATTTCCAGTTGCAAAACTCACCTTGGCGAATGAAACCTTGTATGTTTTATCGGGCGCGACAGGCAGAACATTGGCCTTTGGTCCGGGGCATATCAGCCATACCCCACTGCCGGGAGAACAGGGAAACTCGGTTATTTCTGGCCATAGAGATACGCATTTTGCGATTCTCAAAGATTTGCAGCTGGGCGATATCATTCTTGCAGATACTCAGTCGAATTCAAGCCGTTACAAAATCGAAGAAATACGCATTGCCCATGAAGATCAGATTGAACTAACGGAAAGCACTGACGAAGATTTGCTAACACTCATTACCTGTTATCCATTTAACAGTGTTGCGCCCGATCCTGAACTTCGCTTTGTTGTTCGTGCGCAATTGATGAATACAGCTGGGTAATCGATTCAAAAAGCAGGCAAATTGGAAAAAGTGAAATGCTCTAATCAGAATGAAATTATGGTGTGTTAGTTTTTGGATGCGTTTTGGGTTTGGCTTAATTTCATCGACATTTTGGCGATATCATGCAAGCTATCACCTTGTTTGTTCCTATCCCAGATAAGTGCTTTTTGCTCTGGCGCGCAGTAAATATGCTTCTTTGTTTGATGGCAACCTCCCTCCTTAGAGAAGGATAGCGTTGCACTTACCAATCGAACTCACAACGTATTTCAGACATTCAGGAATTAATATTATACAGGTGTAGTTCGACTTATGGACACTCGAAATTCATAGAAAAAGTATCTCCACAAATTCTTTTACGAAGCTTCTTTTACATGGCGTAGTAGATTGAATCATTGTAATGATTCATACTTGCCATGCGCCAGTTGTGTTATCTAAAACTCAGAAATGGCACCAGCAAATGTTATAATTTTTTCTCAGCAGCTATTTCCTGAGGTTAATTTGTAAAGTCTGCGAGAAAACCATTGTAAAAGGAACGAAAATGAGAATCATCTGCCTCTTTTTTGCCTTACACTTCACTGCGTGCCAAACCATACCAGCTCCCCAACCAATCATCGATGTCCATCGACACGCGCCCCTTGCCAGTTCACAGAATAAGATGAATGGTCCCGATGAAATGCTATCCAATCTGCGAGTATCTAATGTTGCTCTAGCAATTGTGTCCGTTACATCGCAAGAGCAGTTAAATCTTTGGAATAGTGTTGAGTCCAGCCGACTTTTATTAGGCGTAATGATGCCTTGTCCTCGAAATCTTGCGAAGCCTCTGTTTGATTGTTTCCCGGCAACAGAAGGCTTGCCAGATCTTAATTGGTTGCGCCATGAGATTGAAAACGGCTCGATAGGTGCACTTCATGAGATGATGTTCAACTATGACGGCACTCCACCTAACAGCCCTAAGATGGCACAATATTGGGCACTTGCGGAAGAACTTGGCGTACCAGTTGGCGTGCACTCTTGGAGTGGCCCCCCTAAAGGCGAATCAATTAGAGCAAATCAACATTGCTGCCCTAACTACAATGGTGAGATGGGAAATCCAATGAAAATGCGCGCAGTGCTGAACCGACACACAAAACTTAAAGTTTGGCTTCAGCATGTCGGGTCAGATGGAGAAGAGCGCCCTGAACTTTGGGAAGAAACACTCAAACTTTTATCCGACTTTCCGAACGTCTATGTCGACCTATCCATAACCAATAGCGTGCTTCCCATTGAGCTTTATGAGGTTGCTCTGAACCGGTTGATCGAAGCAGGTTTCGGTGATCGTATAATGCTGGGAAGTGACAACATTTCACTGCATCTTATACTTACGCGTCTGCAAAGCTTAAAGAGTATTAGTGCGCAACAGCGAAGAGCAATTCTCTATGGCAATGCAGCTCGCTTTTTAGAATTGGACTAGCCAGTAAGTCACAAAAACCTGCAACTCCATGTGTTGGACCAGATATTACCCTCCAAGATTCACTATAAAATCTAACCCACCCACTATCGCTGCAACCTGTGCTTGGATGCAGTTTTCGTCGCTTCCCACTGTGGAACAATCTTTTCGCAAAAATCTTCTGCATCAGAGAGATAGCGTTTAAACGCTACTATGTTTTGAGATCTCACTTTGTTTTGATTTTAAGTCGAACGACTGATTGTGCCACAAGCATTCAATTTTTCTTGCGTCGAGCTGAGGTTAATTTAAGTATCTTTAAAACGTTAACTGAGAGACTTGCGCATATTTCAGCACTCTTTTTCTGAAAACAATCAGAAAAGGAAAATACTATGCGTACAGTAGCACCCATTCTTGGGGTTTTTGTTCTGTTTTTTGCCTACCAAGCAATTGCTTCAGAAGCTATCACCTCTGAAGTAATCAGCACAAAAACTACCGGTCTTGAGATAAATCTTCAAGACAAACAAAGAGTTGTAGAGGCCGTTTATCTGGATGAAGCAGCTCTAAATGCTGTCTTCTTCCAGACTAATGAACATTCAATCACGCTTATTAACTCAACTGAATATGCGATTCGTTATCAAGACTTAGACTTACCTGAAATCAACGTTCAAGCAGGCGACATTCTAAAATTTCCGTGTAGCATAAATTCAGTTAACACAGAGTTTAAATTATTGTCTGTAGACGATGAAACGCATTTATCGCAAAGAGCCATGTGTGGCGATATTGTCCATGTTCAAACCGTGGAGGATCAGCGATGAAAGCTCATGTTTATAAAATTACGTTTTTGATTTTTTTAATGCTCGCTTGTTCTCAAGCTTTAGCTACCGATTTAGAATTCTCGGGGCCGGGTAATTTTTCCATTAACGGAAGTCAAATTACAATCAATGCAAACAATTTAACCAATACTGGAAATAATCGTTCGGGTACTCTTTTCCTAAAGCTATGGGCAATGACTTCAAACAATCCTATTGGGAGTGGTTATGTGCTTGCTGAAGGTAATTTGTCGACATTTCTAGGGTCAACTCAATTTGGGACACTAGAGCCGGGGCAGTCCTACACGAATATACAATTCACAACATCTTTTTCGCGACCGCCCGAAGGCACTTACTACTTATTTCTCCATGTTTCGGAATATCCTAATGAAAATACATCTCTTGCCCACACAGAAGCTGTTGGAAATCCATTTACTTTTACGAATAATGGAGGCAATGGCGGCGGTACAGGCGGGGGTTCTGGCAGTGGTGGAAATACCGGAGGTGGATCAGGCGGTAATCCGGAGCTAGATTTAGAATGTCGATGCAGCTACGCGGTTGACGGAGATCGAGTAAGAATTCAGGTCGACCGTATTGCTAACAAACGCAACGGTGGGAGCTCAGGAACGCTTAAACTCAAGCTGTGGGCAACAAGCACGCCATACTCAGGAGGAGCTATTAATGGGTACAAGGTAGCAGAAATCAGGCTCGACCAGTTGCAAGGAGGACTTCACTACTCAGATATTGACCAGAGTACGAGCTACGTTCGTCCGCCTGCTGGTACATACTACTTTACTCTGACGCTGACCGAATTCAACAATGGTCAAGATTTTATTGTTGACTACTCTTCGTTTTCAGGTGCTGAGATAATCTCTGCAGGAGGAAGTGGCGGTTCTGGAAGTGGTTCTGGTGGCGGCTCAGGTGGCGGCTCAGGTGGCGGAACAGGCACAGGTAGTGGAGCGTTAAGTCTCGAATGCCCTTGTACCATTAGTTACAGCGGTGACAACATTACTCTAGATGTGACTCAAGTAAACAATAGCCGATCTGGCGGCAAAAGTGGCTCTCTTAAACTCAAAATATGGGCGACGAGTGCACCTTACAGTGGAGGCTCAATATCTGGGCACACGCTGGCAGAGTTCAGTCTTGGACAATTAGATGGTGGTTTTTTATTTCGAGATATTAGTCGAACAACTGTGCTACGTCGCCCTCCAGCAGGTACTTACTACATAACCGCAACACTCACCGAATTTAATGGACAAGATTTTATTGTTGACTCGGTAAACTTTGATAAACAACGGACGTTCACATCACCTAATACAGGAGGCTCAAATCTCGGCGGTTTATTCACAGGTAGTGGATCTGATGAAAGTGGTGGCGGCTCTATGTCATGGTTTTTACCGCTACTCGCATTGATAAGTGTCTACCGATTTAGAAACAAAATTCGGAAAAATTGCTAAAAATTAAATGCACCTAATCTGACGCCGTTTTATCTGAAGTGATCTAACGGCGTCAGCATTCTAACTTTACTTTATTAAATATCAATCTACTTTTTAGGTAACTGAGTGATTTTTCGAGCAATGTTGACTATGTTGTTCGAATTGACCTAAGGAAAAACCATAACTTTATTTAGCACTTAATAGTCAGTTTTATAGATTTGCAAAAACTACATAAAGTTTCATATGTAAAACTAAGGAAAAACAATGAAAACTGCAAAAATTATGGCAATCGTATTTTTTATTTCCGGGTGTGCCTCCGTTCCACCGGCCGTTGTAACCTATCACAATCCTGAGGCACAACTATCTGTCAAAATCACCCAATCAGTAATGTGCGTTGATAGGGATGATGATGCCAATGTAAGGGATTGGCGCATTATTACTGCCTCAAGTGCAGAGATGAGCCCACTCTATGTCGCCAGTGAAACAAGCACCGGGACTATCGCGTTTTCTGAACTCAGTGACAATTTTGCGGATGCCACTGCCACAATAACATTGACGCCGGACGGGCGCTTGAAATCTGTGAACGCGGAATCCACAGGGCGTGGTCGAGAAATTGTATCCTCCGCCCTAGACGTTGTTGGGAGTGTATTTGGGTTTGGGATGCCGGGAGCTGTTGAGAGTACCGAAGGTGTCAACGTGCCGCACCCTTGTGAAGACTGGAGCAGATTAAATGAAGGAAAACCAGTGGTCGCCACATCAACAACGGTAATTAAAGAGCTAGATGATAGAATGGAAGTGGAGATTGCCAATCTAGGTGAACAGCACCCAGAAATCCACAGTTTGTTTCCTGATATCACCATAAGTATCTCCAAAAAAAGAGCACTACCAAAACGTATCGATTGCCCAACGTGCAGTAGCGATATTCCTATGTTAAAGGTTCCCAGTCACGCGATTTTTGATGCGATTGCACTGGTTCATCAACGTGATGTGAACGGCAATTCAAACGGAACAGCAAAAAGCATCGGTCACACTTCATTTTTGGTGCCGCTTCTATGTGGTAGCGATAAATTAAACATCCCAATCTACGACCCAGCTGCGTTCGGCAAAGTCGAAGTAGCAGTCGTGTTTGGAGAAGCAGGACAAATTACGTCAATAAAATACGGCACCAGCGATTCAACAAGCAGTTTAGGTGGCTCGTTAACTGATATTGCCAGCTTGTTCGAAGACGATGAATTAGCAAAGCTTAAAGCTGAGAACGACTTGATATATCAACAGCAGCGGAAACTCAAATGTGAAGCTGATCGAAGTCCTGAGAACTGTGAGTAGAGAATAAAGACTGTTTGATATGTATCACCAGATAAAATTCAGACAGCAACTACTTGCATATAATTTATTAATGTATAGAAGTGTGACTACCAAGAGAACTTGACGGTCTAAATACCAATCGATTTTGACGTAGTCACAATTCTACATCTATATAAGTCTTTTATAGATAATACATTGACTGCTGGCCCTGTGACTAGGGCGTGTTCTGGGTAATTAAAACGTCCCTGGCTCGCTGTTTTGCTCGGTATAGAACTCGATATAAATGGGCATCATCGAAACCAAATTTATCAAGAATTTCAGCCCTTGATTTATCTTCGATGTAAAAGTCAATCAATAACTCTCTGTCTCTAGAAACTCTGATGTTTTTTAGCAGATCAACACATTGTTGTTGATCTTCATATCTTAAAGTTTCGTTTGCGTCATCTGGAAAGTTCTCAAATTCAGATGTATCTATTCCAATACGAAACCTGGAATGCTTGGCAAGGTTCCTAATATAAACTAGCAAGTGTCTTTTACATATTCCCAAGCAGTAAGAACGTATCGACGATTGGTTTTTTATTTTGCCGGCGTTCAGACTCTCGAGTAGGATAAGTACAGAGTCTTGAATAAAATCCTCCTGCTCGTCTTTTTTCCATATATTTTTTCGAGCATAATTTATGAATATCGGAAGAAAATTTCTTACACATTGTTGAGGCTCGAGTTTAGGCAGATTTTTCGTTTTGGTTTCTTTTTTTGCTTCATCATTTATCTCATTGAAGCAGGCTGCACTATTTGAAATAAAATAATCAGAAGATTCAAAAGCGTTTTTTGTTGGCGTTGCGTCGAACATTAGCTATTCCTCGTTGATGCGAAATCAAGTTCGAGAATAGGTTCTAATGGAACGATGAATTACAACAGGAGCGACTAATTCTTTAATCTATGCGACTTTGGTCCAGCGTTTTGCTGCAAACGACATTAATTAGCTTTCTTGCGACATTTTATTTTTTGTAAACACAAAATATTGACTTGGAGACACGCTGTAGGCAGCTTTGAAGCATCTAGAAAAATGGGACAAATTGTTGAAACCACTGATTTCAAACGCATGGTTAACCGTTTCGCCAGTTTGGAGCAGCTCTGCGGCCCTTTGAAGTCGAAATGTTCTCAGGTAATCGCTTGGTGTTGAATTAAGTAGTCCTTTTAGCTTTCTTTGCAACTGTCTTTTCTCCAAATGCATTGCACTGGCAATATCCTCAACACTAAGTTCAGTCTGCGAATAATTGAGTTGTAAAAATTGATGAAGTTTGTCAACGAATTGCCTTTCAATTAGTGGTAGATGCGATTTTGCATCTGACTTTCTCGACACCGTATGTGCTCGATTACTTTCTGTCAGTTCTCTCCTAATATCTAAGATATTACTGACTCTAAGGAGTAATTCTTCATCATCGAAAGGCTTGACGATGTAATCGTCAATGCCCTCTCGTAAACCTTCAAGTTTACTGTCCCTTCCTCCTTTAGCAGTGACAAGAATAATGGGAATATGGCTGGTATTAACATGCTCTTTGATGGACTTGACGAGTTCTAAACCATTCATCAAAGGCATCATTACATCGGATATAATCAAATCGGGGATGATATCTATGGCAATAGCCAGTGCTTCAGCACCATTTGATGCCACTAATAGATGATAATCTTGCAAAAGTTCGCTGAGATAAGATCGCATATCAGGTTCATCATCAACTATCAGAATCGTGTTTAGATGTTCGTTATCTGCCTCTCTGATTCCACTAGCATCAACTGAATCGACCTCCTGATCATGTTTTACGTCTTTTGCAATAAGTTTTTCAAGGGAGATTGGTGACAATTCGCCTTCTTTTTCAAGACTAGCTATATCATCTTCTTGCACCGAAACAGGAATATGAACGATGAAGCAACTACCAACATGTAATTCACTTGTTACGTGAATTTCCCCATCATGCATTTTGACTAAATCATTGACTAAAGCTAGGCCTACACCCATGCCTTGTTTGTACTCTGCATCATTTTTCTCAACATTAAACCGATTAAAGATGTTGGGAAGTGCGTGTTGCGAGATACCAACGCCCTGATCTTTGACCTTTATTGTGACCCTGTGCTTTTCTTCATACATGCGACTATTTGACAATTTTGCCGACACAGAAATTTCAGAGTGAGAATGCGAGTAATTAATGGCGTTGGATATTAAATTGACAAGGATTTTCTCCATTGCTGATGCATCGTAAGACAGCACTATGTCATCATCTAGTGTGAGGTTCAGCTTTATATCTTTTTGATTCAGGGAGTCTTGAAAACCGTAGATGATCTGTCTAATTTGATCCGACAATCGATAGTTTCGTTTTTTCAAAACCAGAACGCCTGAATTAAGACGAGAAATTTCTAAGAATTGATTGATTAATCTTAGCAAGCGCGATGATTGCCGCAAGGGGACCTCGAGTTTTTCTTTTAGATCCTTCCGCGTATTTTGTTCATATAGTCTTTTTAACGGTCCGATTGTTAGCGCCAATGGTGTCCTGAATTCATGTGAGATATTTTCGAAGAAACGTTCTTTTGCCTTATCTAGTGCTTTTAATTCTTCAACTTGTTTTTCGATCGTTTGTTTTTGTTCAGCAATATTTGCGGTTCTCAATTCAATTTGTTGCTCCAAGAGTAGATTGGCACTTTTGAGAGACCGAATTCTCAATTGCACCAAACCATAAATTCCTACAAATACGCAAATGACATAAAGTGCATAAGCCCACCAAGTAAGATACCAAGGAGCAATCACATTAAATCTTAAAGTGTCATTAATGGGTGACCATAGACCATCAGAATTACTGACTTTCAGCTCAAAAGTGTATTGTCCAGGCGATAGATTAGTGTATTTTGCAAAGCGCTTTTGGAAATTCACCTCATTCCAAGCGTCTTCGTATCCTGTTAATTTGTATTTGTACCTGTTTTTTGTCGGATCTTGAAAATGTAAGCCAACAAAATCTATTTCAATGCCATTGAATGCTGGAAATACGTCTATTGGATCGACATCATCTCGACGAATTGCTGATAAAACTTTGTTTTTCTCCTTTCCTGAAAGCTTTACCGAATGAATATGCGCAGTTGCTAATGTTTGGTTGGAGATTATCTCAGTTGGATCAAATATGTTAAGTCCATTCATCCCTCCCAATACAAATTGACCATTATTTCTCTTAAGAGACGCTTCACCATTAAACTCATTACTTTGTAATCCATCGGTTGCAAAATAATGTAACATGTATCCATCACTTTTAAGTTTAGTAAGGCCCTGATTTGAAGTGATCCAGAAAGCCCCTGTAGAATCTTGCAAAACCTCATGAATAGTCCCATTTGTTAGGCCATTTTCTTCTGAAAACGAAGCTTTTACACTTAAATCTGGCCCAAGTTTTACTAAACCATTTGGCACAGAGGCCCAAATATTTCCATCAGAGTCTGTGAGTCTTGGTTTAAAATAGGATTTGATATCAATAAGTTTCTTCTCTGTGACAATCGTACTGCATCTAAACTCATCTGGATTAATTTGAAAGAGTTGTCCTACAGATCCTATGGGAATTAACCAAATTTTTTCCTGATATTTAAAAACATAGGAAAATGCACCGAGCGACTCGGATATATTACACATCCTGTTTTTGGACTGGTTGAAGAAATAAAGCTCCTCGTCTGTATTTATCCACATGTTTTGCAAATGGTCTATTTTAATGTCACGTATTCTTTCATTTTTTAATAGATCGAAGTACTCACGGTTTTTTAATTCTTGATTACTTAAAGAAACTGTGGCCATACCAGAAATAGTGCCAACTAAAATATTGCCAAAAATATCTTGGTTTAATGCGATGACATAATTTGAACTCGTTTCTTGGGACAAACTTATTTTCTGAAACTCGTTATGCTTGTCATCAAATTTATATAAACCTCCCCCGTATGTTCCTACCCATAACTTATTCTCTCTGTCTTCAAACACTGCGGTAATGATAGGGTTCTTAATATGGTTTAAGTTATCAGAAGCTGAGAAATGTCCAAATAGCGCTTTATTTAGTGCGAATTTGCTGACTCCGCTGTTTGTACCTACCCATAAATTTTTATTGTCATCTTCAAAAATACTCCACACTTGATTGTTAGTCAGACCTTTACCATTTGTTTCTTCATAGTATTTTTTGAAACTATCGGTTCTACTACTGTATTTAATAAGGCCTATACCTGTTTCTGTTCCAAACCATAAATCATCGCGTTTATCTTTAAATATGGTCTGGATTTTTTCAGTCGCCAACATCGATTGGAGTTCTGACAACCTGTCTCTTGTTTCGCTTTCTGTGGATATAATTTCTATACCTGTTTCATTCCCTTTGCCTAATATGATTTGATGATCGTCAATTACTATCAAACTAGTCACCAGATGAAATTTAGAATCAGCGTTAGTAACGTGCAATTCGTTGCTTTCAGTGTCTAACTCCACAAGCCCAATGTCAGTGACTGACATTATTAATTTGTTTTCAGAAGTACTTTCAATGTTAGAAACAGTCTTATTGTTAATCAATTTTTGATTCATTGATTGGATTGAGGCTGAGTTTTTATTTAGCTTAAAGAGACCATTTCTAACTGTCCCTATCCATAACGTATTATTGATATCAAAATGCAATGAACTAACTGACAGATCAAACTTTATGTCTATCCGTGACAGTTTCTGAGAAATGCCATCAAAAGTATGCAAACCCTTACGAGTACCAATCCATAGAGTACCACTTGAGTCACGTTTCAATGCGTTAATATGATTAGAAGCGAGAGAAGAATATGCAGTGTTTTGTTTTCGAATAATTGAAAGCTCTATCCCATCGTAGGTCAGCAAACCATCTTGAGTTCCAAAAACAATAAGGCCTCGATTATCTGTGGAAATAGCGTTTATGCTCGCTTGATAGAGGCCATCTTCCGAGGTTAAATTGGTGATATAGGACGAGGCGTTTGCATATGATACAAAAATGCAAACTAACAAAGTTAAAACAATACTGAAAGACGTAGGTGATGAATCTGTCTGTTTACTGTTTATCATGTTGTGGAGCAATTGACTGGCCCTTTTATAAATAGTCTAGTTTTTATCACACCTTGCCTTATTACTGTAGATAGACTAAAACAGTAAAGCAGTAAAGCAGTAAAGCAGTAAAGCAGTAGCAACAATTACTTAATTCAATAAAGGAACTATTATGCCTATATCATTAGTAAAAGTTCAATTTGTCTCCCCTGAAGTTAAAAATGAAAACGGTCTTACAACACGTCATGAAGCAACATATGAGGTAGAATTCGAATATGATTCAGATAAACATATTCCAGCCGCGTTATTCTTCACACGTGAAGCGTCAGAGAAGATTTTAGGGTATTTCTACGATACTAGAGAAACGACTTCCACTCTCGGTGAAGGTAGTCCACTGATTGGTTTACCAACCTCAGATGAAGTTGGAGCTCCACTGTCTACCCAAAATACGTACCATAGCAAAAAGCTATTGCAGGAGTATTGGAAAAAATATGCGGATGCTGCTAATAGTGTAAACGTTTATCCACCAGTTCTACTCAAATGTTCTGACTGCAAATGCAAGCCATCCAGTAAAGTAGAATTGCGATAGGAAACTAAAGATTTAATTTACATCAACATAGTATTGCCCATCGCTCGACGGGCAATATTCACATTTCCACACTCAACTTCTCCAGCAGCGCCATAGACACTTCTTCTGCCATCTGCTCAAAACTAGGCGTGTATTTGAACTGTTTGTACTTGGTGTAGCCATTTTCTGTGGCGATCCAGATATCTTCTTCCACAGGTGGCTTGCTGAGCACTCTCGTAATTAGCTGTCCGGTCTTGATGTCTTTGACTTCAGCAGATGCCTTAAACTTCAACGGATGTTCAAATGCTGGAATAAAAAGAACTTCTAGCAGATAGTCCCCATGACTTGATAACGCTTTAGTTTCAATTCTTTTACTATCCGGAATTTGTTTACTCAAATCTTCATTTCCAGTAAGTCGCATGATGCTTGCGCGATCAATCAGGACGACATCAGCTAAAGTAAGGGTCTCAATAAGCTTAGTTTGAAACGACGAATAGTCCACCTCGCTAGGTGATCGCCGCTTGGTATCATTCTTTTTTAAAATACTTCGTGAAGTGCTGGAATAATCAGCCGAAAAACGATCCTCTTTACTCTGTCCCTTTACAGATTCTATATACTCTTGTTGAGTGGGAGCCATTTCCCAATCACTGATTTTATCTGTGTATTGCTTGTTCCAAAAAACCACAAAAGTAGGTTTATTGCGTTCCTTATAAACTTCTGAAAACTTATCCAAAATTTCAGCGTATTTTGGAATCTGAGGTTGGCCGTCCTTATCTAGGCTCGCTAATCCTGAACTTGGAGCTAGTTGTGCGAACGTCGAAAATGACGTCAGGCAAGCTATTAGAATGAAAACTTTCATATTATGAGCCCCCGTTTCTGATATTAATGACAAAATCCTTGGAAGTTTCATTCACAGCAAGTGATTGATATACGATGCTTTGATTTCGCGCTAAAAAAACTCTGTTCCAACCACTGGATACCTCTGAGGGACTAAAATTGTCATCGTACCAGTCCGTATTGATTTCCAAGACCATATCAGAACTAGACGTGTTTTGAATTTGCGCATTGAGCTGCAAATTTCCAGCGGCCGTTGATGATAGCCTTAAGTTACTGACCAATAGATGCTTTTCAAGGGTGTGGTCTACAAACTGAACAGAATTTGGCATCATCGGAGTCGTCGACTGGCATGCTACAAGCAAGACGAGAACACAACAAATACTCGCGATGCTTTTAATCTGTTTGAACGTTATTATCTCGCGTTTATCTGTATACAACATCATCTGCTCCTAATTTTTTAAATTCGAATTGATCGGCCCAGACAATCGTGCCGAGTTCCATATCAACCAATTCAAAGTAAACAGCATGTGATCTTGCCGTGAGTCCATTCGCGTGACGTTCATCTATGGTATTGATGCTGCCAACCAGTTTAAAATCAACACCTGCGGTTGCTGCTGTTGAGCGAATAGTTCCTTGATCGACTATTCCTTCTCTTTTTAGTCTTCGCTCGGCCTCGATTGAACGTAAGGCGTGTCGACCCACAAACACCATTTTGCCTTTAGCTGCTCTTGTTAACCCATTTCTCAGCCTGTTGGTAATAGATTTCCTATTGATACGGGTATTGCCTTCAATCACGAAATCTGTTTCATCAACAAGAACTCGTGGCGGTGCGGCTAGTTCGGACAACACTGTTTCATGCAAAATGCTGCGTACCATCTTGTCGGTCATATTCACTACATCATTGGATTCGATACCGATCCCTGACGAGGCGCTCTCCTTGTCATATTGGATGTATTTAGTGTTCAAGCCAGAGTCATATTGACCGGAAGTAGAACTACAACCGGTCACAGCAAGCATTAAAGATATTATTAGAATTAAATGTGTATGTTTCATAGCGGACACCTCTAGTGTTCAACGCGATGCCAGGCAAGATAACATTTACCTGTTTCTTGAGGCTCTATGACGGTTTTTCCGAATTGACTTTCAACAGCTAGTTCAATCGCATCTCCAGCTTTGTAATTCAAAGTCTTAGCATGCAGATACCTCGGAAGATTATTCCATTGGCGAGTATCTGCCGCCGGCGTGGTTTGATCTGCAGCGATTTGACTGAAGAGTGAAATAGCAGTGAAAGCAAGTCCAAGAGCTCCTGCAGTGTTTGCGCTATCATAATCGCCATATGATTGATGCGTGGAACCTACCATCGTAGACGCAACACCCAACGCTAATGTTGTATCGGATATATTTTCAGCAGTGTCTTTGAAATTGGCTTTACCTTCTAGAATGTCATCAAATGCGCGACCACCTCTAGTCGTGGCTTGGAATACCAGATCTTCAATTTGGGTTGGTTCAAAGTAGCGATTGTTATAATTGACTTTGACGCCTACGGGGACATCAAATGAAGAGCTTTTGAACTTGAGCACCTCATTATGCTCACCCTCCGAATATTTAATGGGCCCTTGTCCAGTTTCAATTAGAACGAGTAGGTTATCGTTTTCATTTGGCACTATACCTGAACTTTCAAAGTCTTCTCGAGCGCTGCTGTGTTCCCCGGCGCATTGCCTCGCCCAACCCCTGAGAAAAACAAGAGAATTCATATCGGCTTGAAATTCTTCATGCGCAGTAAGCGTATCTTGGTATTCCCCCCAGCCAAATGAAGACTTCGCACTTTGCAGATCATCTTCTATCATGTCGGTTAGGCCAAGGTAGTAGCCCACCATTGCTCTCTCATATGGCTCTCCCTTGAAGTCTTTATTTGCTTCTTCAGCAAATTTACTTCTGGCCGCTTCTGCATTTTCATTGTCTGCATAGATAGTTTCTATCCTGTTGTACGCATCTTCCATGAGTCTTCTAGTGATGTGATAATCACCATGTTGTAAGGCTTCTACTCCCGCGGTCATATTAATAAGTACCTGATCCCTTAATCCTGATTCATTGTTTTCTGCGATGTAAGGTTCAAGATAACTTGGGCGAGCTTCTTCTAAGTTTGCGTTAAACTCGTTTCGACTATTATTTGCTTCATCAATTAAGTTCGCTAAAACGCCGGGTTGAGTCGAACTCAAGCTTGCACATCCTGAGCCAAGCGCAGTGATCAAAGCAGCGACAGCAATTGAAATACGTTGTAATTGGGTCATAACATTTCTCCAGTATTGTTGTTGCAGTTCCCATTTAAGCAGGTGTTCTGTTCGCCCAAAAACTCCCATCACTTAACAGGTTTATTTAAAAATAGTTACGTGAAGGAGCTGCGCTTTATGTTCAGGCGTGGGTTTTACTGGAGATTAATTTGGGGGGGAAGATTAGGCTTCGCCCCTTCGGGCTGGGCCTGAATGTCCTATCCACTTCGTCATTTGTGGGTCTTCCTAAAAGGCAAAAAAAGTTTTCTACCAACAACGATTCAATGGTTTATTGAACATGGTGAGGCTCAATTAAATGAAACATCTCAGGCATTTGCGAAGTTCGTTACACCGGCGGCCTATCCACCAATATTCACTATAAAATCTAACCCACCCACTATCGCTGCAACTTGCGCTTGGATGCAGTTTTCGTCGTCTACTTTTTCACTGTCTGGATAAACTTCGGTCGTGGTTATGTATTTTCCACCGGAAAATCCACCACAAAGGTTCAACTCGCGTTTGTCGTAGTTGATAACGCCTTCTTGCTCAATAGGCACTCCAATTAATTTATTCTCTCCATCGTGAGGCGCAATGTGAGTTATTTCTCTAACAGAATCGATCACCGCTTTTTGGAACTCTGGTTCAGGCTTGGCCGAGTCACCGACACAATAGAAACCATCAGGAATATCCCATTGTTCATGAAACACACCATCTCTTGCTGCAAGGGCAGGACGAAATTCGGAATTATCGGTATCAGTCGTTTCATGTAAATCAAAGTGAGCAAGAAACTCTATATTCAGAGAACTAACATACTTCATGAGCAAGCTAACTTCTGGCGCCGGCGAGTCTTCATAGAAAGAACGGTTAGGGTCTATTGCTAGGGGGTTCCAACGATTGATGGTTTCGTATCCCCAAGGGCTCACACAAGGAATGATTACAATATTGAAATCCGATTTATAGTCATGCACTTTGTGTTGCGCAAATCGAATTGCTCCTTGTACACCGCTTGTTTCATAGCCATGTACTCCGCCTGTAACTAAAACACTGGGTTTAGTTTTATTCCAGACTTTTGGGATGATGGCGAATATAGGATAATGCTCTTCATCGTATGGTAAGGCGCCATAAACAACAGTGCTAAAATGCTTGGTAAACTTACTTTCTTGTTTTAAATCATCTAGTTTAGCTAAGACTTCATCTTGATATGAACGCTGTACTTTCTGTGCGTTTAGCCATGTGAGTTTTTCATGTTCTTCCCAAGGTTCCCCTGGCGTGCCAATTGGGTAAGGTTTGTCTGCACTTGAATTGGGCTGCATTTTCAATTCCTTTCATTTTTTATATGAAACTAAGGTAACATTCACATGAGCGGGAATCCAAACCGAATAAGCATGTTATTTCCTTGGAACTGTAAACCAAACTTGCAAGTGCTTTTGATGCGGGTTGGCTATTAGATTGAGGTTGATATGCGTGGAAATGTCACCATATTTTATGACCAAGTTACAGAGGAATCATCATCACCATGAAAGCGCTAGATATAAGTGGATTAACCAAGACTTATAAAGGTGGAACCCAAGCCTTAAAAGGTATTGATTTAGAGGTGCAAGAAGGAGACTTTTTTGCACTTCTTGGTCCAAATGGCGCGGGCAAATCAACCACTATTGGCATCATCAGTTCGCTCATCAACAAGTCAACTGGCTCGGCAAAGGTATTTGGGCATTGCTTAGACAAAGAACTGGTTGAAGCCAAATCTTGTATTGGTTTGGTCCCTCAAGAATTCAATTTCAATCAATTTGAAACGCTTTTCCAAATAGTGGTTAATCAGGCAGGGTATTATGGTGTACCCAGAGACATTGCTAAATCTAAAGCTGAAAAGTATCTCAAACAACTTGATCTCTGGGAAAAGCGTAACGAGCCTGCACGCGAGCTATCTGGTGGAATGAAACGCAGATTAATGATCGCCAGAGCGCTAATGCATGAACCAAAAATGCTTATTTTGGACGAGCCAACGGCAGGCGTAGATATTGAAATTCGTCGTTCAATGTGGACTTTTTTGAAAGAAATTAATAAGCAAGGAATCACCATCATTTTGACGACCCATTATCTTGAAGAGGCAGAAATGCTATGTCGCAATATTGCGATAATTGACAAAGGAGTGATAGTAGAAAATACCAGCATGAAAGCATTGCTATCTCAACTCAATGTTGAAACCTTTGTATTAGATTTACCTGTGCAAACTAAACCACCTGTGTTGAATGGTTTTGAATATCGCAATCTAGATGATCACACGTTAGAAGTGGATGTTCTGAAAGACGTGGGTTTGAACGATGTTTTTACTCAGCTTAGTCAACAAGGTGTCACAGTGCTCAGCATGCGAAACAAAGCTAATCGACTAGAAGAATTATTTGTTCGGATGGTTGAATCGGGTCGAGCTCAACAGCAAGGAGCTTCATAATGGTGAATCGTACTTTTATCGCGTTACGCACAATCTGGATTAAAGAATGTACCCGATTCTTACGCATTTGGGTCCAAACTCTCGTACCGCCAGCGATTACCATGTCTTTATATTTTATTATTTTCGGTAGTTTGATAGGTAAGCGAATTGGTGAAATGGGCGGATTTAGCTACATGGAATTTATTGTTCCTGGCCTTATTATGATGTCGGTTATTACTAATTCTTATGCAAATGTGAGTTCATCGTTCTTTAGCGCCAAGTTTCAACGTAATATTGAAGAGTTGTTGGTAGCACCTGTACCGAATTGGATTATTGTTTTAGGTTTTGTTGGCGGTGGTGTAGCCAGAGCTATCCTCATTGGGATTATCGTTACCTGTGTGTCCTTGTTATTTGTAGATATTCACATTCACAACTTCGCCATCATTGTCGTTACCTTGTTGTTGACCAGCAGTTTGTTTGCAACAGCGGGCTTAATCAATGCAATTTTTGCTAAAACATTCGATGATATCAGTGTGGTCCCTACATTTGTGCTAACACCTTTGACTTATCTTGGTGGGGTGTTTTATTCCCTCACATTGCTTCCTGAATTTTGGCAATGGGTTAGCAAAATCAATCCTATTGTCTACATGGTAAATGGCTTTAGATACGGTTTTTTAGGCGTGTCAGATGTCAATTACGTAACGTCTTTAGGTTTGTTGTTGGTATTCAATGTGGTGTTATTTACCCTCGCATATCAGCTAATTAATCGTGGGGTTGGCATCCGAAGTTAGTGATACGGACGTTCTATTTGACATGAATAAAGGTAATTCTCGAACGATTACGACCAACCAAGAGGGGCCCCATGAAAAGGTACCCGAGTTAGTCAAAAAACACCTAAAAAGCGCGAGTAAGAAGCCCTTTAATCAACATACATTGGATGCCTTTAAACTTGTCTCACAGTGGTTAGATACTATGAACCCAGACAAGGTGAAGCCGTTAATTATGGATTCATGCTGCGGCGTAGGTGAAAGTACGGCTGTAATCGCAGATCTACATCCAGATGCCCTAGTTATCGGTGTCGACAAATCGGCCCTTCGGATTCGTAAACACGATGTTTACGCCAATAACCATAGTAATTATTTAGTGATTAGGGCAGATTTAAACGATTTTTGGCGCCTTGCTAGTCAACATGAGTGGCAATTACACAAGCACTATTTGCTGTATCCAAATCCCTATCCAAAATCAGCTCAAGTGCAGAAACGCTGGCATACCAGTTCAGCATTCAAAGATATCTTAGCCCTCGGAGGATTAGTTGAAGTGCGCAGTAACTGGAAAATTTACATCGAAGAGTTTGCTATCGCTCTGCAAACAGCCGGCTTTTCAGCAACAGCAGAACTTTATCAATCAGATACACCAACAACGCCATTTGAGCGAAAGTATTGGGCAAGTGGACAACAAAGTTGGGTTGTTAAAGCGGAACTTTAGGCATCCGTTTCGGGTTTAGGATGTTTAAAATAAAAACCTTGTGCATAACGAATACCGAGATCTTTTACTTTGTCAGCGGTAGCTTTATCTTCTACATGAACTGCCACAACAGCTATATCTCGAAGTGTTGCCTGCTGAGTCAAATGTTCGACAAATTCAAATGTTTGTTGATTTTCCATTAGCTGAGTAATGAGCTTGCCAGCTATTTTAATACCTTTGATAGGCAAGTTTAGAATACGGTTGATATTGCCCGGAGCGGCTCCAAAATGATCAATGTAGATACCAATATTCAACTTTTGGCAGCGCTGGGCAAAGGATTCAAACTTTTCTTGGTTTTCCAATACTACGGCAGCGGTCAATTCTAGACTTACCCGCTTTGGGTTGGGGTAATCTTCAAGAAAATCTGCTAGTAAATTTAACAAATCCTCCGTCATCATATCTTCTTTGCCGATATTAATGTTCCATGCCGCGTTGATATTGCGAAAATACTCGGCGCTTCGCATTAAAATGGTTGCTGTCAGTTTTTCAGAAGAATGTTGTTGCTCAACTAAATGCAGGAATTCACTCGGTAAAAAGGTTTGTTCGCATGGAGTAACTAACCTCGCGAGGCACTCAAATCGCCAAACAGTGTCATGGCTAAGATCCATGATTGGTTGAAAAAAGGGAACGACCCGATCTATATCAAAATGCTCGACGGCTTCTTGTAAGTGCATTGTGATCCTCATTACTACACTAATGTAACCATAGCATTTGTTAGGTGGTACTGAAAAGCGATCTTAGCCAAGAATTGGATATTAATTTTCCCTGAATTGGTGTTCATCAACATCTGGTCATGCCACTAGGCTGTATTTATTTGGCGCCACGTCAGAAGTGGGGTAAAGTTCGTTATTGCACGCAAATTAAAAAGGTGATTAAGAGTGGCAAAAGCGTCAGCTAGTCTCGAACATATGTATCGAGTTTTTACTAAGCCTGAAGGTAAAGATTCGAAACTGGCGCAAATCGAGCAACATTTATCCGATAATCTCTCCGACTTTTTATCACAACACGTTGTCACCAATGCAAAGTCATTGGAAGAGATCGAAAAAGACTTCAATGCATACCAGGTACCTGAACAACCCGAATTTGTCTCAGAACATGCAGAAGTCTTGTTAGAAAAGTTAGTTGCCCATTCAGTCAACACCTATTCGCCCACTTTTATCGGTCACATGACCTCTGCCTTACCCTATTTTCATTTACCGCTCGCTAAGCTGTTAGTTGGCTTGAACCAGAATTTGGTGAAAATAGAAACCTCCAAAGCATTCACGCCATTGGAACGTCAGGTTCTGGGCATGATGCACCAACTCATTTATAGCGACCCCCCGTCGTTTTACGAAACGCATTTGCATAGCGCTAAACAATCACTCGGGGCATTCTGTTCAGGTGGCACTATCGCGAACATTACTGCGCTTTGGGTGGCAAGAAACAAAGCCTTAAAAGCCGATGGTAAATTTAGAGGGGTCTCTCAGCAAGGTATTGCCGCAGGATTGAAACATTATGGTTATGGTGCATTGGGAATTTTATCATCCAGGCGTGGACACTATTCACTTTCCAAAGCCATGGATGCGTTAGGATTAGGTAGAGAACAAATGTTGTTGTTGGATTGCCCGACTCAAAGATTGTCCCCTGAGAAGGCCCTAGAGCTTGCTAAACAGTATGAAGACGATGGAAACAAGCTGCTGGCTTTAGTTGGAATAGCAGGAACGACTGAAACAGGTCATGTCGACCCTCTTGATGAATTGGCTGATGTGGCGAAAGAAATTGGATGCCATTTTCATGTGGATGCAGCATGGGGAGCGGCCACGTTATTTTCAAAAACACATAGACAAAAACTCAAAGGTATAGAGCGAGCCGATTCGGTCACTATGGACGCACACAAGCAAATGTATGTGCCTATGGGGGCAGGTATGGTGGTTTTTAAGAATCCCGAAGACAGTAATGCTGTTCGCCATCATGCCCAGTATATTTTGCGTGCCGGTTCTAAGGATTTAGGAGCAACAACCTTAGAAGGTTCGAGGAATGGTATGGCCATGATGGTCTATGCATCAATGAACATATTTGGCCGCCAAGGGTATGAATTGCTAATAGATCAGAGTATCGAAAAGGCACTCACATTTGCTAACTTAATTGAGCGGCATCCTGACTTTGAATTGATTACCGCCCCCACACTGTCACTCTTGACCTATCGAGTTTGCCCCAAACAAGTACAAGAGTACAAATCTCTGACTATACAAAACAATGACTTACTTGATCGTTTGACCGTGGCTGTGCAGAAACAACAACGTGAGGCTGGGAAATCCTTCGTGTCACGCACAAGGTTAACGGTTGAAAAATATCATCAAAAAGCGGTTACGGTTTTCCGAGTCGTTTTGGCGAATCCGTTAACTACAGTTGAAGACTTGGAGAATATCCTCGAAGAGCAATTGGATATCGCTAAGAAAACCAAGTCTTGGAAAGAGATGATGAGTAGACTAGAACAAATACCCCTTGATTCTCGCTCTGTGGTGAATAAATAGTTTTTCCCCTCCATTCATGTTTGGTTTCGGTCTAAAACGGTAAGTTTTAATTTCAGTGTATAAAGCGTGGCTAGTCTAAAAATTCCAACACGCTGTAAAACCTCCCTGTGCGCTTGGACTACGACATCCATGTCTTCGTACAGTTGAAATTTCTCAGACTTACCACGCTTTCCTATCCAAGCATCGTTGCTTTTTTCGAAAAATAATCAGGAAATCTGAACAGCCTAGTGGGGTATCTGGGGAGGAAATGAACTGGTTGATTGCGATGGCGTCCACCCACAGGGATGTGGGTGCCGAGCTTCCAGGGATGGACTTGCAGCGTACTCGCAAGGAACTAGTTTATAGCCTCCATTCTTGTTTGGTTTTAACCCACCGTGAAAGCATCTTAGCTGCGTGCTTGTCGTTTTAACTTCAGTGTATAAAGCACGGTAAGACTAAAAATTCCAACACGCTGTAAAACTTCCCTGTGCGCTTGGACTGCGACATCCATGTCTTCGTACAGTTGAAATTTCTTAGTCTTACCACGCTTTCCTATCCAAGCATCGTTGCTTTTTTCGAAAAATAATCAGGAAATCTGAACAGCCTAGTGGGGTATCTGGGGAGGAAATGAACTGGTTGATTGCGATGGCGTCCACCCACAGGGATGTGGGTGCCGAGCTTCCAGGGATGGACTTGCAGCGTACTCGCAAGGAACTAGTTTATAGCCTCCATTCTCGTTAGGTTCACATCAAAAACAGTAAGTTTTAGTTTCAGTGTATAAAGCATGGTAAGACTAAAAATTCCAACACGCTGTAAAACTTCCCTGTGCGCTTGGACTACGACATCCATGTCTTCGTACAGTTGAAATTTCTCAGTCTTACCACGCTTTCCTTTCCAAACCTCGCTGCTTTTTTCGAAAAATGCTCAGGAAATCTGAACAGCCTAGTGGGGTATCTGGGGGAGGAAATGAACTGGTTAATTGCGATGGCGTCCACCCACAGGGATGTGGGTGCCGAGCTTCCATGGATGGACTTGCAGCGTACTCGCAAGGAACTAGTTTATGGCCTCCATTCTCGTTAGGTTCACTTCAAAAACAGTAAGTTTTAGTTTCAGTGTATAAATCGCAATAAGTCTAAAAAGCTCAGCTCTTGAGGTTCACTTGAATGTTATCTATCAAACGAGTCTTGCCAAGAAACGCTGCTGCGAGAATCACCAACTCACTGTCTTCATGGCCGGGACTTAGTAGCGTATCAACTGACCGGATTTCAATATAGTCCATTTTAAAACCGGAATTGACTAAACGTTCTTTTGCCTGACTGACTAAAACCGAAAAATCGCGCCTTCCAAGCTGAATATTCTCAACCATGTCTTGTAAACATTGATACAAAGTGGGTGCGATAACACGGTTTTCTTTGGTCAAATATTGATTGCGTGACGACAGAGCAAAACCATCTGGATCTCGAACTGTTGGTACACCGTGAATTTGCAGGTTCATAGACAGATCTGTCACCATGGCTTTGATGACTTGTAACTGTTGAAAGTCTTTCTCGCCAAAAAAAGCCATGTTGGGTTGAACCATATTAAATAGCTTACAAACTATGGTAGCAACACCGCGGAAGTGGCCGGGCCTACTGGCGCCACAAATCATATAAGACAAACCAGGTACTTCAACGAAGGTTTGTTGTTCCAGACCTCTAGAATAAATATCTTCTGCTTTTGGCGTAAATAGTAAATCTACCCCCAAGGATGCGAGGGAAGATTTGTCGTTTTCCAATGTGCGAGGATACTCGTCCAAATCTTCATCCGGTCCAAATTGTAATGGATTGACAAATATCGACACCACTACCACATCTGCATGTTGCTTAGCTTGTTTAACCAGATGCAAATGCCCTTCGTGGAGATTACCCATAGTCGGCACAAAGGCAATGGTTTTGCCTTCAATTTGCCAGGTTCTTCGAAGTTCGCGTAGAGGTGTGATGTCGCTTATTTGTTGCAAGTTTGGCTCCTTAAAAACGAGTGCTAGTCAAAACTGTGCAGTTCACTGGGAAAAGTCCCGTTTTGCACTTCTTGAATGTAGGATTTAACCGCCTCACGGATGTCACCTGTTTCTTCAAGGTAGTTCTTTGAGAATTTAGGCATATAGTTGGCGCTGATACCAAACATGTCGTGCATGACTAGAATTTGGCCATCGGTTTTAGGGCCAGCACCAATACCAATAACCGGTATTTTTACCGCTTTTGAAATTTTCTCTGCTAAGCCAGTTGGTACACACTCTAACACCAGTAATTGTATGCCGGCTTGAACTAGCGCTTTGGCATGATCGAGCAGTATTTCAGCTTGCATGTCTGTGCGCCCTTGCACTTTGAAACCGCCAAAAACATGTACAGACTGAGGAGTTAATCCCAAGTGCCCACAAACAGGAACACCGCGTTGATTAAGCGCATTGATGGTATCGAGCAACCAATCGCCGCCTTCTACTTTGACCATACTTGCACCAGCAGCCATCAACTTTCCTGCATTAATAAAGGCTTGTTCGGGTGTCGAATAGGTCATGAAAGGCATATCGGCCACTACAAAAGATCGTTGGGTGCCTTTTCGAACGGCTCTAGTATGATAAGCAATATTATCGATTGTTACGGTAAGAGTATCGTCACTGCCTTGCAGAACCATGCCCAGCGAATCACCGATTAACATCATATCCACACCTTGCTCGTCAAAAAGTTTGGCGAAACTGGCGTCATAAGCTGTTAGCGCAGTGATTTTTTGACCTTGTTCTTTCATTTTTAACAAGGTTGATGTTGTTACTTTTTTAGTCATCGTTTATCACCTTTTAGCTAGGGGCTGTTTATCTTTCATATTATGCATCATCGGGCTTCGACCCTTCGGGCTGGGCCTGAATGTCCCACCCACTTCGTCATTTGTCGCTCATTTGGAATAACCAAACCACACTCCGCATTCCTCGTTGGTGAAACATTCAGTCCCCAGTGTTGTATAATATGAAAGATAAACAGCACCTACAAACAGCCAAATTATTTCAGCTCTTTACCCCACTTGATTTCCTTTTCAATTACAAAGAGTCCATTCCTAGACACCTTTTTTAGTACAGATTTTAGTGAATTACCACAAGGAAACTGCAAATCAGGGGCAATTTCATGCAATGGATAGAGTACAAATTCACGCTCTTTGATACCCGGATGCGGTACCAAGAGATCAGGCATTTGGATGATTTCGTTGCCAATTAGTAAGATATCTAAATCTAACGTACGAGCGGTCCAGCGTCCACCATCTCTATTTCGACCACGTAGGTGTTCTATTTTTTGTAAACGAGAGAGGAGTGCCATAGGTGCTAGAGAACTTGCGATTTCAGCTACAGCATTCACATAGTCTGGCTGATCTTGCGGCCCCATGGGTTTGCTCGAATAAAAAGACGAGCATTTTATCAATTGAGTATCACTGAGATTGTCGATTTCAGTTAGTGCAGACAATAGCTGATTGAAAGGTTCAGATAAATTGCTGCCTAAACCAATATAAATTGTATTCGCTGAATTAGAGGTAGATGACACTTTCGATTCGCTATTGACTAGACGGTTTTTTCTTGGGTTTTCGTCTTCTATGACGCCTAGGAGGACCGCCTTCCTCTTCTCGAAGTTTGACCAACATGGCCTTGCGCTGTTCTGGTGATACTTCTTGGAACTCTGTCCACCAATCGGCTAGCTCTAATAATTTGCCGCCTTCTATTTGTCCTCTGAGCAGCAGAAAGTCGTAGGCTGCTCTAAATCTTGGGTGTTCCAATCTTTGATAGGCTTTTTTGCCCAATCGATTGGGCAAACTCAGTTGCAAATGCCAAATTTCGCGCATAGTCGATGAAAAGCGTTTGGGGATCATGATGCGCTGTATTTGCCTGTGCAACACATCGTTGATTGCAATGTTAAATGCCTCAAAACGCAACAAACCCACCTCTGCGACTAATTTTTCGCAGTGTTCTTCAATTGGGTACCAGAGAAATGCGGCATAAAGGAAAGCAGGGGTCACTCTTTGCCCAGTGTTAATACGATTATCTGTGTTTATCAAAACTTGTTCTATAAACTGTGATTCACGGCTTTGTGGGTCTTTCAGCAAGGGCGCTAGTTGTGGAAAAAGGGGTTTAATCAATCCAAACTTCTGCATTAGCTTGTAGTTTTCCATACCACAACCATTCACAAACAGCTTTAACACTTCTTCGAACAATCTAGCGGGCGGTATGTTGCTCAACAGATTGCTCAATCGAAGAATAGATTCAACGGATTCTTCTGCAATTGTCATGTTCAGCTTCACCGCAAATCTCACGGCTCGCAGCATTCTGACTGGATCTTCCCGATACCTCGTATCTGGATCACCAATGATATCTAGACGTTTGTTCTTAATTGCAGACATACCATCGGCGAAATCTGTGACAGTAAAGTCGGTCACTCGGTAGTACATAGCATTGACGGTAAAGTCGCGGCGTTCGGCATCTTCCTGAATAGAGCCAAATACATTGTCTCTGAGAATTTGCCCGTCTCTATTTTGCTTGCCGAGTTGTTCAGGTTTCTTTTTGTCTTGATTTGGTGATTGTTCAGGGGCGTTTTCATGGTGCCCTCTGAATGTGGCGACTTCGATGATTTCACGACCAAAAACAATGTGAGCCAATCGGAAACGTCTGCCGATCAATCGACAATTCTTAAATTCCGCCTTAACCTGATCTGGTGTGGCATTGGTAGCAATATCAAAGTCTTTAGGATGTAACCCCATCATAAGATCGCGTACGCAACCACCAACCAAATAGGCTTCGTAACCTGCACCATTGAGTCGATATAGCACTTTGAGGGCGTTGTCACTGATTTCAGAACGAGATATACCATGCTCACCGCGAGTCAATACGGTCGGTTTGAGCTCAATTTCTGCCTTTTTAGAGTCGGCTGAGCTCAAGGCATCCTTTACCTTGTTGATTACGCGAGAAATAATGGTCTAGCTCCTAACATATGCTGATTCGATCCTATAAAAACGTGCGGGCGCAATGATATAACGGATACTTAACTAATTCTATTGTTTGGCGTTTTTCGAGGCTATTGTCGTCAAAGACCAATGTTCTATTGCCCAGTTGATTATGCTTTGAACATCTGTATTTTGTAATTTCTCTGGTGGTGTGAATCCCAAAAACGTCAAAGCAGAAAACAGATTGCCCGCCGCATTTTCATTATCAAGACCGGGTGCATGATTCTGTTTGCTGAATTTTCTGCCATCATCAAAGCACACTATCGGCAAATGAATAAAACTAGGACGCGTAGCGCCCAGTGCAGAAAAAAGTGATATTTGGCACGCAGTGGGCGTGATTAGATCTGACCCCCTGACAATTTGAGTGACGCCCATGTCGATGTCATCTGTGACAGAGGCTAAGTGGTAGGCAATCAGTCCATCTCTGCGTTTTAGTACAAAATCTTCGGATGACGCCGTGGGATCAATTTGCAACTCGCCCATCAATTCATCCTGTAAACTGGTTACTTTCTGATCGTTTAAAAATCGGTAGGAGTATGGTTGGCTAACGTTGGTTTTGTTGCGGCAGGTGCCTGTGTAATATGCCCCGGCTTTTTTGATTTCTTGTCTTGAACATTCACATTGGTAAGCCTGATTTTTGGCTATCAGTTTTTCGAGCGTATTTTCGTAGAATTGCTGCCGGGCACTCTGAAAAACAACGTTGCCATCCCAGTGTAAGCCATGCGAAATCAAACTTTGTTGTATTTGATCGATGGCGCCTTCTGCAATTCTTGGCGTGTCGATATCATCAATTCGTAATATCCACTCACCGTCATGAATTTTAGCTTGTAGATAGCTGCCCAGAGCTGTCACTAAAGAGCCTAGATGAAGCGGACCAGAAGGGGAAGGAGCAAAACGCCCGACATATTTCAGATGATTAGTCATGGACTCTGCTTAAGAAAACAAAAAGCCGCTTTTAAAAGCGGCCTTAGTCAAACTAACCTTGGAGTTGTTTCTCTTTAATCTCTGCAAGGGTTTTGCAATCGATACAAAGGTCAGCAGTAGGACGAGCTTCAAGACGGCGAACGCCTATCTCAATTCCGCAAGCGTCACAGAACCCGAAATCGTCATCTTCGATGCGCTTAAGGGTTTTTTCAATTTTCTTAATCAGTTTTCTTTCTCGGTCGCGGGTACGAAGCTCTAGACTAAATTCTTCTTCTTGGGCTGCGCGATCCACAGGGTCTGGAAAGTTCGCTGCTTCATCTTGCATGTGATGTACCGTGCGATCTACTTCTTCGCGAAGTTGTGATCTCCACGCAGACAAAATTTTACGAAAATGCTCTAGTTGAGCATCATTCATATACTCTTCGCCGTTTTTCTCCTCATAAGGAGTCAATCCAGCAAGTGCGATCAAACCTAACGCTTTATTTTCTTTTCCTGTTGGCATGTGCCAATCTCCTGCACTGCGACGCAAAGGCCAATACTCAGCTTAATATCTATAGCAGAAAGGCTAAAAGCTAGCAAACCATTACGTTGTCAAAATCGTGTTATTTATTAGCAGACTACCCTGTAATGGATAAAATATTTGGTATATATTTTATGCCAATTTTCACAACCCAGACAGCCTCGTTGATTTTTTTGACTGGCAAACATAGGCTCCTTTGATAAAAAAGCAACCCTTTTTTTAAAAAATAAATTTTAACCTTTGATTTATATAGAGTTTTTCTTGACTAATTTTGCACCCGTAAGCCATAACTTCAACTCCAGCTGCGATAGCATGCTGCATTTCTTCGGCATAAACGGGATCGATTTTTTCAGCAACTGAAACCGTGTCAATTCCAGTATGTTGTACACAGAAAAAAATAATTGCCCGATCACCATTTTTTGCTATTTTCGCTAATTCTCGAAGGTGTTTTGCTCCTCGCGTTGTTTTTGCATCGGGAAATATCCCTGATTTCAACTTTGCGTTATCGAGAAGAGTCACGGATTTTACCTCTATAAAACAATTCTGACGTTCTGACCCTGTTAGTAAGAAATCGATTCTACTGTTTTCTTCACCGTATTTGACTTCAGAGGTGCAACTATCATAACCAGTCAGTTCAGAAATTTTATCGCTTTGAATTGCTTCAAACACCAATTTATTCGCGTTTTGCGTGTTAATTCCGATCCATTGGCCCGATTGATCTATTGCAAGCTCCCACGTAAAGGCTAGTTTACGTTTTGGATTATTAGATGTACTGAGCCATACTTCGAATCCCGGCTCTGCACAGCCTGTCATGGCTCCTGTGTTGGGGCAATGCGCCGTCACTAGCTCGCCAGTTTCTAATTCAACATCGGCTAGAAATCGTTTATAGCGTTTTATCAGTTTACCCTTGATAAGTGGCGTATTGAACTGCATATTAAAAGTCTTATAGAGTAAAAACAGGACGCAAGTATGTCACATCTTTTAGTAGAACTGTGTTTCGATTCAGCCGATTCTCACTGGGGTGAAAATGCACTTTTAAGTTTTACAGGCAATACTGCCAAAATTCACCTAGACCAAGACGATTCCGCTACCAATCAGTACCGAGCTATCCAAATGGCGGCTCGAAAGTTGGATACGATGAATCTACAAGGGGTCAGGTTAAGTGGTGAATGGCATAAGGAACAGCAATGGGCATTTGCTTACAGTTTTACTCGCGCAAGAAACCCCGTCCCTTTGGAATGGTTGGATAACGATGACAAACAAGAACTGGTTAATCGATTTAGTGCCTTGGTGTTCACTCGAGACTTAGTCAATGCCACACCAGAAGACCTAGCCCCAGTTGATCTTGCTAATCGTGTATCAGATTGGCTATCAGGTTTAGGTGGCGACAATGTCAGTGTTAGGCAATGTGTTGGTGAAGACCTCGAAAAAGCGGGTTGGATTGGCATTTACAACGTTGGTAGAGGAAGTGTAAGACCTCCAGTGCTATTAGAATTGGACTACAATCCGAGTGGAAACAACCAAGAGCCCGTTGCCGCGGCTTTAGTGGGCAAAGGAATTACGTTTGATAGCGGTGGATACAGCATTAAAAGTAGTGAAGGAATGCTTGACATGAAATGCGACATGGGTGGTGCTGCCACAGTTGCAGGTGCGTTAGGGTTGGCAATAATGAGCGGTTTAAATAAACGCGTGAAGTTGTTTTTATGCTGCGCAGAGAATCTCATTAGCGGGCATGCATATAAGTTGGGTGACGTACTTACTTACAAAAATGGCGTGACGGTTGAAATCGTCAATACTGATGCAGAAGGGAGGTTAGTATTAGCCGACGGATTAATAGCAGCAGGTGAAACCGGTGCTGAACTCACTATTAATGCAGCGACACTGACTGGGGCTGCAGTAGCAGCAACCGGTGGAGACTATAACGCGCTATTTGGTCTAGACAAGGCCGCTCAGGAACGTTTTATCGAGCAATCTGAGCAAGAAAATGAATTAGTTTGGCCTTTGCCACTGGAAAAATGGCATCAAGACAAATGTTCATCGAGTTTTGCTGATACGGCAAACAGCCGAGCACAAAAAGGTGGTGGAGCGGGCGGCGCATCTAATGCCGCTGGCTTCTTGTCACGATTTGTCGCCAATGAAGGTAAAGGTTGGATACATGTTGATCTAGCCGCTGCTTACAATCATTCAGCCACAAATTTGTTGCCTGCTGGTGGTAGCGGGCAAGGAATACGAGGCATTGCCAGAGCGCTTTTAGAAGCCTAATTAAGAGAGGCCCAGTCAGGTAAGACTGAGCTAGGTTAGACTGAGCTAGGTAAGACTGAGCTAGGTAAGACTTAGCTAGGTTAGGATTTACTAGGTGAGGCCTAGTTAAGAGAGACCTAGCCAGCTAAGACCTATTTAGGTAAAAATGAGGTTAGCTTGTGGTTTGAAGTGGAGACTGTAATTAATTTTGTGTAACTGCCTATCACAACATACTCTTAATTGAGGAGAGGATAGGCAAATGAACAAGA
>CANNDC010000008.1 GCA_947503265.1 uncultured Alteromonadaceae bacterium | reverse complement strand
TTACCCGATTACCCGATTACCCGATTACCCGATTACCCGATTACCCGATTACCCGATTACCCGATTACCCGATTACCATTTATTCCTTAGATTCTGTGGTGAGGGCTATCTGCAATTCAACTCGTTTCAATTCTCTCAATATCGAAAGTCGATTGATTTCCATAAATAACCAAAGTCGTAGGGCAACGAAAATTGCAAAGGTTACTAATGTTGCTAATAGCCAGTTCAATTTCCCATCCAGCTGTGTTTCATAAACCATATTGTAGCCAAAATAGATCGCTAGCCCGGCAAATAATATCTGCATCAATATCACAAACGCACCAGTGAATTTAAATGTTCCTTTAAAGCTTCTGACTACCAGCTGTAGCGGGTTGGCTTGCTCTTCAGGGGTTAGGTCTATATCTTTGTCTTCGCGCATAGCAGCAAGTATTTTTTGATTAATATCAGTCATTTCTTTCTCCCGTTAAGGTTCTTTTCAATTTCTTTCTAATGTTGAATAGCCTAGATTTAAGGGTGCCTTCCGGGACCTTTAAAATTTGGCTTATGTCTGGAATCGAAAACTCTTCAAAGTAGTGCAAATATAAAAGTTGCTGAGATTCTGCATCTAGACCTGAAATATCCAGCGAAACTGGTTCTTCGTCTTTGTCTAGATTTTCTGCTAGCTCCGTATTTTGCTCGTTAACTGCTTGCTGAATTTTATTATGTTTGCTTTGAACGCGAATGGCATTCACACATTTATTCTGCAGCATTTGGTAGAGCCATTTAGGAAAAGCGCTAGGGTCATTTAATCTTCGAATCGTTTTGCTAGCATCCATAAGTGTGTCTTGAACAACATCATCGATTGCACTTTTATCAAAGATAAATTTATGCGCATACCCTTTGAGTTTCGGATACCAAATAGACATAAGTTGCTCTAATGCCTGCTCATTTCCCATCTGGCAATTTATCACTAGCCACTCGGTCAGAATTGTTTCGCTATTTCGTTTCATACAATAAAGGTCATGTAGAAAGTCTCAACGGTTCATTTTTATTTTGCATTGCCTCAATTTGAGTTTAGAGGCCATGCATTGACGATATTAAATCAGTTCATTGTGGCATAAACTGATTGTTTGGTATTTTCTATCCTTATTCAGGTTTTATTGGCGACTCAAATATCCTTGCCATCAGATTAGTTAAAAACAGTCAGCGAAGGTCAATATGACCAAAAGGGGATTTGAATTGTGAATCCGCTATCTAACGCCATTATGATTTTTCGAAAACAAACACAAAACGATCTGTAAACCCTCTGATTTGTTTGTCAAAGACTGAAATGTCGAGGGGATCTTTTGAGTTGCGAAGGAAATAACCCTCTTTCTTTAAGGAAAACCCAGCAGAAACGATTTCATTTTTTGCCCTTTCACTGTTAATCCGATGCAACTGAGGATCATGTTTGTCTGGTTTGGCGTTAGAGTCAATCACGATGAACAAGCCTCCTTTCTTTAAGGCGTTTTTCATATCAGCAAGATCACTGCGCCTTTTATTTTCAGGTTGATTATAAAAATCATGATAATTCAGCACCATTGTCATAGCATCAAGCTCTTGGTTCAGACCAAGTTCTCCCAGTTCAGTATCGAGTCGTTCAACGTTTGCCAATCGGTTTCCGGCTAATCGTTTGGTTAGTTGTTGATTAAAAATACCGTCACGTACAGTCAATATAAACGAAGGGTTTTGCGCATAGACTTTTCCGAGGGGGCCAACTCTATGGGATAGTACTTCAGTGTAGTAACCACCTGAAGCGATTAAATCTAATACCGTCCAACCACTTTGAATGCCTGCAAACTGCATGACCTCTATGGGCTTCCTTCGGCGATCCCTCAGCTTGTCACTTTCGGGGCGCTCTTCGCTCTGTAGTATGGCCGCGTAGGATTTTTCTCTCTGCACTGTAGTAAGAGGCAATACATTATTGTGATCATGGATAGTCAATGAAGTGATTTTCCAGCTGTTTTCACCTAGATGTGCTTGCATAACAGCAGACGCTCGATCGACCAGACGTTTGTTTTCATCGTACCTTGCGGCAACACTACTAGAAATCGCCAGAGAATCACTGAGCAAATGGACTTGAAAGGTTTCCCACTCAAACTTTACGATGCCTTTTTGTTTTTGCCGTGCCAAAAAACCATCAAGTAGTTTGTGCATTTGGGCTTGAGTCATCACCGCTGGCGAATTGGCTATCCCAGAAACCAGCACTTCTGGCGCATAATGTTTGGATGCTTTTAGTGGGTCAAATTCGTTGTATGCATCCAGATAATGCTGGAAAAAGTGCTTTGCAGACGGTTTGGGAGAAGTTTCAGAGAAGGCGTACGCCGAATGAATAATAATAAAGATCAGAATCAGTTGAACCGCTATTTTCATGGTTGAGTTAACTTTGTATCGAAATGGTAGTGATAAAATAACAAGCTGGAAATTCGTCGTCGCGGATTGAATTTATTTCTTTTTGGTGCAATATTGCACCAATGAAAAATTGGAATGATTATCAAATTATTCTTGCGATTGCTCGCAAGAAAACATTAAGAAAGGCGGCCGAAGAGCTAAATGTTAATCACGCAACCCTGTCAAGGCGTCTTGACTTATTAAATCATCAATTCAACGCAGTGGTGTTTGAACGCACCGCAAAAGGTTATTTATTAACAGAGCTTGGGCAAACGCTTTTTGCCGCAGCAGAAAAAATTGAAAATACAGATTTAGCTGCCACACGCGCAAAACAATCATTGGGGACAGACTTAGCAGGTAAGATTACCTTATCGCTGCCGCCGACCATTGGTCAGTTTTTACTTGGCGATTCCCTCTATCAATTTACTCAACTCTATCCGCAAATTGAATTGACGATCCGTAATACCTTTGAAATCGAAAGCTTAGATAAACTTGAAGCAGATATTGTGATTCGTGGACAAAATCACCCAGAGGAACATTTGGTTGGACGAAGGCTAATTCCTTATTCATTGTGCTTTTATGCGAATAAAGAGTACTTGCTAAACACACCAAGACAAGACCTACGTTGGATAGGTAAACCAGAAGATTCTGAATTCCCTAGCTGGACTCATGAATCGGCTTATAAAGATGTGCCTGTAGGATTACGAATCAATGACGTTCTAGGCAGACATCAGGCTGCGGTTGCAGGGTTTGGACTTACCCGAGGCGCTTGTTACATCGCAGATCAAGAGGCTAGTTTGGTGCGACTGGAAAGTGCCCAGCCAGTTCCTTTTCAACAAATATGGATTTTAATGCACCCTGATTCTCGGAATACTCCACGGATTAAACGGTTAATGGATTTTATATCTGAGTATATTCTTAAACAACGGGACTTACTCGAAGGGAATCTATGACCTTTTCGTGACACCTCTGTGATACTTTTGTGAGATCTTCCTCCTAGACTTCCTAAGGCTTGTGTTTTTTACACAGTTTTGCGTCGAATATGATGTGCTAATTCTAAAGTCCATCACGCTGAAAGTAGTTATATGCATCATTGTTGTTTCGACGCATTTTAAGTAGCGCAAAACATGAGCGCACACGGCAAACTCTAAGTAAAAAAGGGTATTGCTAAATCTTTGGGAAGATTTTGGAAAAAGTATTATGAAAATTATAAACAAAGGAATTGCAACCTTAGCACTTGGATTGAGCTTGTCGCTAAGTGCAACTGCTGCGGTTGTGGAGGTTGAAGTATCAAACTTGTTTGATGATGGTGGCCTAGCAATCACGCCAGTTTGGGTTGGATTCCATGATGGTACATTCGATTCGTTTGATGCGGGCTCATCGGCTTCAGCATCATTACAAAACCTAGCTGAAAATGGCGCTACAGGCGATATTTCAAGTGACTTCGCTGCTTCTAATCCGAGTGGAACAGACGGGACTATCTTTGCCTTTGGTGGAAATGCTCCAGTATTCGAGCCGGGTGAATCAGCGACTTCGGGCTTTTTTAGTGTTGATCCGACAACCAGTGGCTATTTTAGCTTTTTATCTATGTTGATTCCAACCAACGATGCCTTTATAGGTAATGATAATCCACTGGCTTACTCATTGTTTAACGCGCAGGGAATTTTTCAAGAGCTTGAAATTCTAGTGTTAGGATCTGAAGTATATGATGCTGGAACTGAGTTAAATCGTGGTTTCGGTGCGCCTTTCCTAGTAGGAGGTGGAGCTGAGCCAAGACAAGACGAAGGTGGTGTTGTGACTTTCAGTAACGGTCTTTCCGTTTTACCTGGCGGTCTTGCGATAATTGGCAGTAACACACCGACGGGTTACACCATAGATCAAGCTGCAGCAGATTTCACCGCTGCTGGATTTGAAGTGGCGCGAATCTCAGTTACCCAAGTTGCAGAACCGGAAACTTTGGCGATTCTGGCGCTAGGTTTATTTGGTTTGTTAGCTGTTAAGCGTCGTAAACAAGCTTAACCAAAAAGTTTAATATAAGAGACTGCTTCCTCTTATATTCTGATTATTGTGACACCACTGCGCGTCACAATAATCACCCTCCCCAAAGGTCAACATTAGGGTCAACAAACCCTAGCTTTTCTAAAACAGTGTCATTTGATTTCTGTGTTAATTCCTTCAAAATTTGGATTGCAGATAGGTTGCAAGGCTAGTTCAATGCTTATCAATAGCAGACCAAGCCAAGTGAGTTCCAATAAGTGAAACGATGCAATAAGCGGTAAAATAATAAAATCCTTCGCCTACTGCTGAAAACGTCTGGGTACTAATATCAAGCGCCAATTTAAAACCAAATACACTAAAGTTATGGGTATCGGCAGTCTCGGCATGGTTGGTCGATAATATGGCAAGGAATACCGCTACGACAAACACATCTGCCATGGACCATTTTCCAATATTTGAAACGAAATTGAACAGCCTTTTTTCTGTCTGCGTACCTGGTTTAAAATAAGCAAGCCCCACAAGAGACGTTTTTAGCACCGGTATACACACTGAAAACAGAAATATCAATGCAGCAACCAGCATTCGCTGATCTTCCCAGAGTTCTTGCACGGTTGCTATGATTGAAAGCTCTTTATCAACGATTGTTGAAACAAGGGAAGAGCCACTTAAGCTGCCCGCCATTTCCATATTTAAGGAAAACATAGGTAATAGTATTCCCGGTACAAAAAGACCTAGTGCTGCTAGATTAAGGCCAAATCCAAGATGTCTTCTAATCAAACTAAAATTCCATTGCTCAAATAAAAACATCCTACACTGAAATGTTTTTTGCATCCAAAATAATGATTTAGTCGTTTGGCTACTAATACAGCTAAAAATACCGATACTATGGGGTTAATCCTTTATAAAGCTATGCTATTCAAAGTAATGCCTTTACAAAGCATTGCCTAACCAAAGTGATGACTGTCCAAAGCAATACTTATCGGAGTGGCTTGTATCGTAATGGTCCTGTTAAATGCGTTGATATTATGGGGCGCTGGCCCTAAGCTAAAAATTAATCAGATATAGCGGCTAGCGAAACGAGATGTTTTTTCTAACAAAATCTGACTACAGCAATGATTGGAGAATAAATGGAACACGAGGAGCACCTGAAGTTATTAGCTAAAATAGCTACTGGCGACCGAGCAGCATTTCAAACACTTTACGATGCTACCTGTGCGCAGCTTTACGCTGTTGGTCTGAAAATATTGACTAGAAAAGATTTGGCTGAAGATGCTGTTCAGGAGGCCTATATTCGTATTTGGCACAACGCGGGTGAGTATCAACAAGGTCGGGGAACAGTACTTACGTGGATGATCAGTATTGTTCGTTATCGAGCGTTGGATGCTCTTCGATATCATAATGTTAGAAAAGAAGAGCAATTGGAGGAAACGAATTATTTCTCTGAACACGAATTATCTCAATTACCCGCACAAGAGAAGCGACAGCTCGACTATTGTTTGGACGAATTAGAAAACAAGCAAAAACAAGCGATCCACCTTGCTTATTTTTGCGGTTTGACTCATCAAGAAGTCACGCAACATATCGATAGCCCGCTGGGTTCAACAAAGAGTTTAATTAGACGTGGTATTGCGTTGCTAAAAAGGTGTCTAGGATTATGAATTACTTAGCTGAACAAACCCGACATGCTCTCGCAGCTGAATATGTTATTGGCACAATGCGAGGATTGGCTCGCAAACGATATCAAACGCTAATGATGCGTTATTCCGAGATAAGAGATACCACATATCAATGGGAAAATCACATTAATGCTTTGGGAGCACAACTTAAGCCAGTGGCGCCTGATCCAGTCGTATGGCAAAAAATAGTTGAGCGTTTGGACGCAGAACATACAGAGGGTAATAGCAATAAGGTTAGTACGCTTCAAACTTCAAAACCTAAACCGAATTTGTGGAAGTCTTGGTCAGTACTGGCGACAGCTGCGGCCTTAGTTTTAGCTGTGCTGATTGTCCAACCAAGTCTTGATGTTTCAACAGATTCTGAACAATTTACTGTTGTGCAAGACGAAGATAGTAAATCCTTGTGGTTAATTGAAATATATCCTGACTCAATTGATGTAGTTGCGACTGCCAACTTACCTAAGTTGGCAAACAATGATTATCAACTTTGGATGGTTCCAAAAGACGGAAGTGCGCCTATATCGTTGGGTTTATTGCCACAAGATGGCGATGTTAAGTTGGATAAGAACCCTCAATTCGACCAAATTGATATTGCAGCTCTTGCTGTTAGTTTAGAGCCGCTAGGCGGCTCACCTAACGGGTCACCAACACAGGTATTGTATATCGCTGAACTTGCGATTTTGTAACCACAGATTGTTGATCCCTGCGGTCAGTTTTGCGGCGAATCGTGCTTCTTTTGATACAAAGAAGCACGATTGTAGTCGTTCAACAATCGTGAGTGATGACGCGCTAGTAATGTCGCTTGAACCTGGCCTTTTGATTCGTTTCAATGTCTTTTTAAGTTTTAAGGCTCCTTCCCCTTAAGTACAAACTCTGCCCTTCGAGTTCGTCCTAAGCGCTTCCTGCTCTGAGTAGCTGACGTTTAGCTTAGAGCCACTAGGCTTTCAAATCAGCGCCGCGAGCAGAAGTCGCTCTAGATGGCAACCACGTTGTAGAACAAAATTCATACAGCAAAGGTCAGCAGCCCCTAAATTCACTAAATCCAAAGTTTATTGCATCCAATTCTACGACTTAAGCGTTTGGCTTGATAACAGCTTAATTAAAACCGCGCATATTGTTGTGTGGACACTCAAAAGGATATCTTATGATAAAGCTAAGTAGAACGTTAGTTGCGAGTCTCGTCGCTGGCGTGATGATTTCACAAGTTGCACAGGCTTCAAGTCACAGAGAAGCCCCTAATATTAGTCGTTTCCCAACGTTAGATTCTACAGATTTTTACGTATTCAACAGCTATGAGGCAGGTCGCGATGACTATGTCACCATGATAGCCAATTATATTCCATTGCAAGACGCCTATGGTGGGCCTAACTACTTTGCCATGGATCCAGCTGCTGTTTACAGTATCCATATCGACAATGATGGCGACGCTGTGGAAGATATAACATTCCAGTTCCGATTCGCTTCCGAGCTACCGAATAGCAACGATGGCATTCAGTTGATGGTCGGCCCGGCTGACAATCAAAGAACGGTAGCAGTGCCGTTGAAAAATATCGGCGGTATAAGTGCCTCAGACCAAGGGAACGCAAACTTTTCAGAAAGTTATTCAGTCACGCTAGTTTCTGGTCCTCAATCATCCGGCTCCAGTGTGGCGTTGAATAATAGCACTAGCAATACTTCTTCCTTTGCAAAACCGTTTGACTATATAGGCAACAAGACCTTTGGTGACAGCGCTGGTTATGCGCAATACGCTAATAGCTTTATTTACGATCTCGCTTTACCTGATTGTGAAAAAATGGCAAGGGTATTTGTAGGGCAGCGAAAAGACCCGTTCGTTGTGAATTTGGGAAAAACATTTGATCTAGTTAATTATGTTCCCGTTGAAGGCGACAGTTCGCCGGGTGCGGGCGATGCCGGAGGTTTTCCTGGTGGTATCACCCAGAACCAAGCCAATGACGACCTTGAAGATAAAAATGTGACTGCTATAGCCGTAGAAGTGCCTAAGTCCTGCGTCGTTGGTGATGGAAATGGCACCATAGGTGCTTGGACAACTGCTAGCTTGCCACAAGCTCGGATTCTTAATCCGGACGCCAATTTTGCCAAGGTTGAAGTGAATGGCGGTGCACTAACACAAGTTTCTCGACTTGGTAGTCCATTGGTAAATGAACTTGTGATCGGACTATCAGATAAAGATAGATTTTCAACGGCTCACCCCACAGATGATGGTCAATTTGCTGATTATGTAACGCATCCAACCCTACCGGAGTTGTTGAACATCTTATTCAAAGACGCCGTGAATGCAACGTTAGAGACTGACTTTGAAACCCTAGCGCCTACAAACTTTCCCCGTGTTGACTTAGTTACTGCTTTTTTGACGGGGTTTGCGGGAGTCAATCAATTAGAAACAGTGACACCATCAGAAATGCTACGTCTAAACACAGCGATTGCAGCTAAATCAGCAGAGATGCAATCTCCATTTGGCGTAGCCGGAGACGATTTAGCAGGGTTTCCCAACGGACGCAGGCCAGGAGATGATGTTGTTGATATCGCACTACGGGTAGTAATGGGACGACTTTGTCATCCAGTTCCGGTAAATGGTGCAGATACAGACTTGGGATTGTGTACCCCTGAAGATGCCATGTTGGGTACAGTTCCCTTTACAGACGGTGCTCCTATTAATGCCAACATGATGATGTCTGTTTTTCCATATCTTGCTACGCCTATCGCTGGTTCCGAGTAAGGAGATGAATATGAATAACGCAAAAATCAAATTCGTTCTGATCTTATTACTATCGACCTTAGTGGCAGGGTGTTTTGATGGCAATGACAAAGAATTACCAATGCCAAATCAGTTGCCAGTTGTGGTATCAATTGATTTGGTGACCGAATCTGATACGGCAATTATGGATAGGTTAACCGCAACTGATCCTGAAATGGATAGCTTAACCTTTAGCCTTGAGACGCCTCCGACACTGGGTGCTGTGGATCTGAATGCAAATGGCCAGTTTACTTATCAGCCCAACGCGACTGTTACCGGAAACGACAATTTTGTTTTTTCAGTCAGTGATGGTATTTCAGGTTTCGTCACTGCAACGGTCAATATCACTATTGAAGCTCAACAGGTCAATATCTCAAGCTATACAAGAGCCGCGTTTGCTCAAGCTGAAAATGACGTACCTTTGCCTACAAATGGACGTGAATTTATCCAAGATGTGACTGACCCCAATGCCTTCGATGACCTGCTGGACAATCCTTAATAATCAAGCAAGTTTCCTCGCCAGGGATGGCTTCTTTTATAGGAATCAAATATGTTTAAAAATTTAATATTAAAAGTAGGCCGCACACGATTAGTTTGTGCATTGGTTTTACTTCTGTATCTATCACTAGTCAGTTTTATCAGTATGTCAGCTCCATACTCACCAATGGAAGACGAGATTGTCGCGAGTTGGAAATTGACAGATATAAAACAGGGGAACTCTGAAAATAGAGGCAGGATTCCCTCTTTGGAAAACGTCAGAGAGCACTTATCACTTGCCCAGTTTACTGGACAGGCAGACATACACCAATCGCAAGCCCGATCTATGTTAGGAGAACTCGCAGTCACGCATCAATTAAACCCGGAATACTGGTACCTTTATGCGCGCAGTTTGCAGCATCAACATCAATTTAACGCTGCATTGGGAGCTCTTGACAAAGCCACTGAAATGACACCAAATTTTCCTTCTGCTTGGTTACTGAAGGCAAACATCCATTTGGCCCAGTCAAACACGATTGCAGCGAAAAATGCCTGTTCTCAAATTATTGGTAAGGTTTCACTAGCCGTTTTTTCGACTTGTGTGCTGGAGGTGACCAGTTATCAAGGCAAGCTAGAAGAAAGTTATGAGCAATTGTCCAAGCTAGCTTCCCGAGGTAGCAATGCATTTAATGAGACGCAGGAATCTTTCTGGCAGACACAAATATTGGCTGATATGGCACTACGTCTTGGCCGAGTAGATGAGGCCAATACTTGGCTTGCACAGCAACTAGTAAGCGCTAAGCTTGCTGACACGCACATCAGTTTCATCACGCTATGGGCTGACGTTCAAATGGAACTTGGAGAGTACTCCAACGTTCTCGGAGCACTTGGCGACATAGTGAAGCAAGCTAGATTTAAAGATGATGCACTGCTAATTCGTTTGGCGATGGCAGAAAAGAAAGTGTATCCGGTAAACCAACTGAGTTCGCAAAAAGCACGATACTGGCAGCAACTCGCTGCACAGCGAATTAATTTGCGTGTAAATCGCCAAGATAGCTTTCATGCGGCGGATATAACCAAATATTTTTTATTCATTGAACCTTCTCCTGAAAAAGCATTGAAGTGGGCAAAAGTTAACTACCAGCAAGCGCAATTATTTGAAGACAAAGAATTGTTACGTGTAGCAAAGGAGCTTGCCAGTGTATCAATCTAACCTGCGTCAGCGATGTTTTCTTCTAATGATTTTCGCTGCACTTTTCTTGCCTACAATTGCGTCTGCTCATCAAATGAGTACGGGATACTTAAATTTGCAGCTTGATGCAGAACAAAGCAATAAGCTTGTTGGAGAGATTCAAATAAGGTGGTTTGATTTGCAACGAGCGCTGAATATTGACAACAATGGTGATGGGCAATTGCAATGGAGTGAGGCCAGTTCCCAGCATATACCAATCAGTGAATATGTCTTGCAGCATCTTGCGTTATCAACTGCTGGCCAAGCATGCCCCCTGATACTAGCCAATAAAATGAAATCAGATAATCATTTCGACGAGGGCTACCTCGCATTTGAATTTTCATCCTTATGCCCAAAAATGATCAATGAGTCTGGTATTCGAGTTAGTTATTCCGCATTGTTTGAATTAGATCCCGACCATAAACTGATTATTAGTTTGCAAGGACTTGGCGGGGAGGGCGAAGCTAGCAGTGGCGTTATAGACTCAGAACAGCAATCCAGATGGTTTGACGTACAGCAAAGTGGTGGATTTTCTACTTTTTCGAGTTTCGTATACCAAGGGATCGTGCATATCCTTATCGGTACCGATCATATTTTATTTATCATAGTGCTATTGTTAACTTGCACCTTGTTCCGAGCAAATCAAAATTGGCAAGCCAAAAGTAGCTTTATAGACATTGCTAAGAGTGCGGCCTGGATAGTGACTGCGTTTACTTTAGCGCACTCAATAACATTAACCGCTACTGCTCTGGGTTGGATAGCGCCCAGTAGCAAATGGGTAGAACTCGGTATTGCTCTTTCAGTATTGTTTACGGCATTAAACAATATTTGGCCGATAGTCGTGCGACTAGGATGGATCACTTTTGCATTCGGGCTTATGCACGGCATGGGATTCGCCAGTGTCTTAGGCGAACTTGGGTTAGCAAAAGATCATCAACTATTATCAATTGTCTCTTTTAATTTAGGTGTTGAGCTTGGTCAACTTGCTATTTTAGCCTTTGTTATCCCCCTATTATTCTTAGTCAGGCATAAACGCTGGTATCAGTCTTACGGGGTTAATTTAGGCTCATTTTTTATTGCTGTAGTAGCGGTAGGTTGGTGTATTGAAAGGGTGTAAAATACGCACAAACACTGCCCTTCGGGTTCGTCCTAAGCGCTTCCTGCTCTGAGTTGCTGACTTTTAACTTAGAACCACTAGGCTTTCAAATCAGCACCGCGATCAGAAGGCGCTCTAGATGGCAACCACGTTGTAGAACAAAATTCATACAGTAAAGGTCAACAGCCCCTAAACTATGTTAGCTATACATCAACCGATTGAGCTCAAAACATAAAAAAAGCCTTGTTCAATTAGAACAAGGCCTTGCGCTTTATATAGTAAACTTTTATCGAGAAGCGAAAAATCTATTTCGTTACTGGGAAGCCTCGGTCTCGCATTAGTGCTTCAACTTTTGCATCTCGACCACGGAATTTTCTATATGCTTCCTCCGGGTCCATAGCGTTTCTAATGGCAAACAAGTACTTAACAAGGCGTTCACCCACTTCTTTGTCATAGAATCCACCAGGTGCTTCAGCAAAGGCTTCAGCAGCATCGCTAGTCAAGACTTCTGCCCACATGTAACCATAATAACTTGAAGCGTACCCTTCGCTTCTAAACACATGGCCAAAATGCGTACTTCTGTGGCGCATGACTATTTCACTTGGCATCCCTAGCTTAGCGAGTTGTTCTTTTTCAAATTCCTGTGGCTCGATGAGTGCTGGATCGGTAGTGTGATACAACAAATCCATTATCGCCGAAGCCATATATTCGGTGGTTTTAAATCCTTCGTTGAAAGTAGAAGTCGTCTTAATTTTCTCGACTAATTCCTTCGGAATAGGCTCTCCCGTTTTGTAGTGGACTAGGTAGTTGTCAATAACCTCATCGGTCAGTAACCAACGCTCCAACAACTGAGATTGGAACTCAGTATAATCACGCACACCTGAGTGAGACGTTGGGTAAGCAACGGTTGCGGCTAAGAAATGCAGTGCATGACCAAATTCGTGGAAATAGGTTTCAGCATCATCCCAAGAAATTAAACTTGGCTGGCCTTCTGGGCCTTTCACAAAATTGGAATTGTTTGATGACAATACCGACTTTTTACCATCATAGGTTGTGTGACTGCGATAGTATGTTGCCCATGCACCAGAGCGTTTTCCTTTCCTTGCAAATGGGTCTAGGTACCAGAGGCCGATAAAGTCGCCAGTAGTCAAATCATTCACTTCCCACACTTTCACATCTTCATGGAAAACCGGCACTTTGCCTTCTTCAACGGGAGTAAATTTAAAGTTAAATAGCCTTCCTGCGACATAAAACATGGCTTCACGAAGCTTGTCGAGTTGCAGATATTGTTTGACTTCATCGGAATCCAGATCGTATTTTTGCTTTCTGACTTTTTCAGCGTAATAACGATAGTCCCAAGGTTCTATGGTAATGTCAGCGCCCTCAGCGTCAGCGACTGCCTGCATGTCGGCGACTTCTTCTTCAACGCGAGCCAACGCTGCCGGCCATACTTTTTTCATCAAATCCATCGCATTTTCAGGACTCTTTGCCATCCGATCTTCTAATCGCCATTGTGAGTAGTTGTCGTAGCCCAGCAATTTAATGCGTTCGTGACGCAAGGTAAGAATTTGCTTGATAAGCTCATTATTATCAAACTCGTCGCCATTGTTGCCGCGATTGTAATAGGTTTCCCACACTTTCTTTCGAAGTTCTCTTTCATCAGAGTAGGTTAGGAAAGGGTCCATTGATGAACGAGTGTTAGTGATTGCATACTTACCAGTTTCCCCTCGACTTTCAGCCGCTGCTGCTGCGCCAGTGACAAATGATTCAGGTAAACCCGACAATTGATCTTTGTTGATGTACAACACATAGTTTTCTTCGTCAGCCAATACATTGTTGCCAAACTGAGTTTGCAAAGAAGCGACTTCTTTGTTTATTTCGGCATAACGTTTCTTCGCTTCCCCTTCAAGGGTGGCTCCGTTTCTAGCGAAGCTATTGTAATTGAGCCAAGTCACTCGTTGCTGTTCCGGCGAGAGAGTTTTAAATTCCTCACCTTCATAAACCGCTTTAACTCGTGCAAAAAGCTTTTCATTTTGCGTGATCTTAGAATTGAACGCGGATAGTACGGGCACCATTTCTGCTTGAATAGCACGGAACTCAGGACTGTTTTTATTTGAACTCCAAATTCCCCAATAACTATACACTCGACCTAATTCCGAACCCGATTTTTCCAGTGGGACAATGGTGTTCTCAAAAGTGGGTGCGTCTGTATTAGCAGTTATGGCATCGATTTCAGCCAAATTTAATTCCATTCCTTTTTCAAGAGCAGGTTTCAAATCAGCTAAATCCATTTTATCAAAAGCTGGCACGCCACCATATGGGCCAGTAAATTCGGCCAATAGTGGGTTCTCAGTCACGTTTGCTTGAACTTGTTTTTCCGTCGCCGGTTTAGTTTCGCTAGTTTGCGGTGGCTTAGTGTCGGAACAAGCAGTAATAGTGGCGATTAACACCATGCTTGAAATGCCAAAAGCCAGTCGATGAGTTATGTTGTTCATAAAGGATCCTGTCGTTGAATCTAATTCTTATAATAAAGCTGCGCCACTATACTAGAGTCTGAAAAGTAAACTACAAGCTCGCGCCAAGCAGTTATATACGTTGTAGGGTAAACTAAAGATTACAATGCCATCTTTTGCATTTTTCGGTAGTGTGGCATGACTTCTTCCACCACCAGATTCTGTTCCGATGTCAATTCAAAATTAGTTGGTTTGGGGAAGGCAAACCCTGTCGATTTTTCCACTGAGTGGTACCAATGTTTGGCCCAGATCCCATCACTTTCTCGCGGCCCTTCAGGCCATTTCAGCATGTTCATTGAATAGGGCACATTCAAGGCTTCGCATATTTTTGGAATCAAGGTTGCCGGAGAGCCGAGTACTCTAGAGGAATCTACAACTGGGATAGTCTGTCCACTTATTTGACTGATTTCATCATAGAGCTCCGCTTGCCTGATAATACCAATATCTTTGGCGGTACAGACGCCTCGGCTATTGGTGTAGGAGTTAACAACTTCACGAGGATCGCGAATCAAAAAACAGTGGCGAATGTCCTTTGTCCAGGCTAAATCTATTCCATCCAACATGTGGTGAGTCATGTGTTTTTGATATTGGATTTCAGCAGTGCAATGACCCTCACTCAACTGTTTTGATACCTCATCGTACTCTTTGCTTTGAGAAGCGATTACCTCATCAAAAAGGGGATGTGGACTTTGCGTTTGACTAAGGTAAAAAGCGTAAAAAGGTTCATCAACCACTTCACAATCAGCACGGTTTTCCCAACTTCGCATCATTGCAGTGGAGATATTTCTTGGCCCAGACCACATGGCTATTCGAATTGTCATATCTATACTTCACCAATATCTTCTTCAATCAAATTAACATAGAGTGATTGTAGGCGTTTTAATAGACTATTTTGTGTATCACTTTTTTGTTTTCCACTTTGGCCTATCATTCGTCCATCCACGCTACTAACCGCAGTCAAACCGGCAAACGTTCCGGTAATAAAAGCCTCATCCGCGCCGTACACATCTGCCAGTGAAAAATTCTTTTCGAACACAGCTATATCATTGCGCTTGCACATATTGATGACATTTCTGCGAGTGATGCCATCTAAACAAAAATCCCCCGTTGATGTCCAAACTTCATTATTACGAATGATAAAAAAATGAGTTGAGTTGCACGTCGCCACAAAACCGTGAGGGTCTAACATTAAGGCCTCATCAACTTGAGCCTTTGCTGCTTGGATACAGGCGAAAATACAATTCAGTTTAGAGTGTGTATTGAGCTTTGGATCTTGAACATCAGGATAACCGCGACGTACATGGGAGGTAAATAGCGTCACTCCTCGATTATTATTTTCTACCGGTGTTTTATATTCAGCTATGATGACAATAGTCGCAGCAGATATGGTGACTCTCGGATCTTGGTAAGGAGTCGCCTTTGTTCCTCTAGTGACCATCAGGCGTATATGCACACCGTCAGTCATGTCATTCGATTCGCAGGTATGTAGGATGCGATTTATTAGCTGCTGGGGTGTAATTCCAATATCCATGTCTAAGGCTTTGGCACCGTTATATAATCTGCGCATGTGTTGATCGATAAAAGCCAATTTTCCCTTATGCAGACGAATACCTTCCCAAACACCGTCTCCTAATATAAATCCGCTATCAAAAACGGAAATTTTTGCTTCATTTCTCGGAAATAACTCGCCATTGATATTGATCAGAATTTCCTGATTGCGAGGATCATCTGCATAGTGATGTGTGCCTGAGGTCATATTTTTAATTTTCTTATTGTTAGGGTCTGTTGACTTTTGCTTTCTCAAAACATAACCAATTATTCAGAGAATTGAAATAGCTTGATTATGTCGATACAGTGATAGTTTCCAGATCGTCAATCACTATCAGCTGTTTAAAGGTTTGCGTACAATGAATAACGACCAAACTTCGTCTTCTTCTCCACTTCCCGTTCCTGAAAATAAAATTTTAGCCTATGTGATTCCGGGGGTTAAAAGCGATGTGAGCCAAATGATTAGGCCGTGCAGTGTCACCCGAGACTGGATGGATGCCACACCAGCCAGATACGCCTACCGATGTATTCCATTGACTGCCGCCAACTCCATGGGTTGGGAGTTGCTTAATCCGGTTGATGTGGAAATTTCGTGGACTGGCATCGAGGGAGGAGATCAGCTCAATATCAAAGCAGAAAGAAAAGACCCCTTTGCCCCGCTACCCCACTTTGGTTCTGGGACAATTACTTGGTATCTGCCTTTTTTGTTTCGCACTCCACCAGAATATGCACTGTTGATCAGTGGGCCGGCCAATCACGATAAACAGTATTTAACACCATTGGATGCGTTCGTTAGAACCGATTGGGTGCCGTTTCCTTTTACCATGAATTGGCGATTTACTGAGGCCAATAAAACGGTGAAATTTAAAGCAGGAGAGCCCATTTGCCGGATCACACCCTACCCCATTGCATTGCTCAATGAAGTAGAGTTAGAACTGCATGATATGAATGAAGATCCGGAATTTATGCAACGCGTGCAACAGTGGGATAAAAATCGACAGATAAATTACCAAAAACAACGTCAAGCAGAGCAAAAATGGGCAAGTGAAGGACGTAAACCCGAACTGAAAGAGTTGTGGAATTCGCAATATGCTAAAGGGGTAGGCAGTGAAATTAGTCAAGCAGCTCATCAAAACCTGTTTAAATGTAATCAGCCTATCGATAAACGCAAAAGTTAGTAAACAGCCCCTGATAAAGCCTTTTATTTCAATCTATTACTGCTATGGATTGGGTAAGATTGAGCAAATCGATACAATTACAGGTATTTTTCACAATACCTAATATTGATCGAGGTACACTTTACCCTAATAAAATTGAGTAGTATTTGACCATGTTCTTCGAATCGCAATGGTCAAACATTATGTTCAAATATATTTGTTTACTAGTCGCTCTCATCAGTGGCTCTTGCAACGCAAAAGATAATTTCTTAGCAACCAGTTTTGACTGGTTAAAAAGTACTTTGCCCGATTCGACCCATTTAGAGTTCAACAAATCAAAAATTAAATTCGATGGCTGTAAGCACAGAGAATACAATCTTTTCCTCGTTCAACCCGTCAGCGAAAATTTTTCAATTGAAAGTGGTGTAAGCTACGCCAAAGGAAAACTAAGCTGGGGGTTACATTCTCAGCGCATAAGTCTCAGACAATATTCGTTCCTACCAAGATTTAAATTCAACAACAAGATCAGTCTTAGTGCAGGTGTAATTATCCAATCTGCTCCTGAATTTAAGACATCTCAAGGAATGGAGTTTGAATTACCTAAAAGTAAAAAATTCTTAATTAGTAGTCGGTTTAAAGGGCTCAGAGATGATCATGAAATCGACATAGAACTCAGTAGTCATAGATGGGAAGCGACAGGTGAGACAAACAGCTGGTTTGACAGAGGATTAGCCGACAACAAACTTAATATTAGCTATGCGGCTTATTTCTAGCGCTTCTTATTAAACCGCACCTTCAGAAGATATCTCTTCACTAAGGTGACTGCTATCAGCCAACTTGATGATCGACTTGTCATCAAAACCCGTTACCACTGTGACACATGTATTCACCAAATCCACTTTCGCAAGCTCTTCATCAGAAATAGCTAGGTGAGTAGATATAATTTCTTTCAATACCAATCCGTGTGTCATAACTAACAATCCGGCATCTGAAGCTAGCCCACTCTCAATCTTTTGCAAAGATTGCCAAGCTTGCGCCACGCGTCGAGCAAACTGACTATGGCTTTCGCCGTTTGCTGGCTGATAGTCAGGATGAAAAAAATCTTCTCCAATATCGTCGTAGTGTTTACCTCGGATATCGCCGAAATTTCGTTCTCTAAATAATTCGCTGTAGATCAAATTGCAACCCAGTGATTGTTGCAATGGAGCGGCAGTTTGTTTGGTTCGCGTATAATCACTACAAACAATTAACTCAATGGGGCTTTTACCATAATGGTTGGCAAACTGTTGAGCTTGGCTTTCTCCCAATTTTGAAAGTGGCGTGAGTGGGGTTTGGATTATCCGCTCTCGATTGCTATCGGTTTGTCCATGTCGAACTAAATAAATAGGCAAGGGGTTGTATCTCTCAAATTCTGTTAGGCAAACACAACTGTCTTGTGCTTATGGATAATAACGCGATCTTCGAGGTGATAACGCACTCCGTTTGCCAACGCATTCTTCTCACAATTTTTGCCTTTTCTAACCATGTCAGCGGCTGAGTCACTGTGGCTGATGCGAATCACTTCTTGTTCAATTATCGGCCCTTCATCTAAATCTTTGGTCACATAATGACAGGTCGCTCCGATAAGCTTAACCCCTCTTTCATAGGCCTGTTGATAGGGTTTAGCACCAGCAAATGAAGGTAAAAAGCTATGGTGAATGTTGATTGCTCTACCTGCTAACTTTTGGCAAAGTGAATCGGGTACTATCTGCATAAATCGCGCTAATACGGTTAAATCTGCTTGGTATTCTTCCAGCAACGCTTCTATCTGTGCAAACGCAGTGGCTTTATCTTGGTTTTTAAAGTCTACCCAATGAAAAGGCACCTTGTACCAATCTGCAAATTGTTTCATTTGTGGGTGGTTAGCAATAATGCAAGGAATGTCACATTCAAGTTCACCGCTGTGCCAACGATGCAATATATCAATGAGACAATGGGACTCTCGACTGGCCAATAAAGCAACCTTTTGTTTCTGTAGCGAGTCAGAAATTTTCCAATTCATCGAAAATTGTTCGGCAATTTTACCAAAGGCCGCTTTAAAGTTGTCTAAACTCAAGTTCAACGTATCTGCTTTGATCTCGTGTCGCATAAAAAAGCGACCTAACTGCACATCAGTATGGTGATTTGCTTCAACAATAGTGGCTTTTTGGTCAGCTAAAAATTGGCTAACAGTAGCTACCAAACCTACCTGATCTGGGCAGTCAATTACGAGTCTAAAGGTTTGTTGCATTCTCTTTCATTCCCGAATAATCCAAGGTCGCATATTGTGAAGGCAAGAAGCAGCTTGGTAAAGCACTTAATTTATTTATAGCTAAATCAGTTTGGTCTTTGATAACCCTGAGTATTGCAAACTCAACTGATTTAGCTATAAAGCCCCATCGGAGATTATATTAATACAATTTCCAAGTTCGTCGAATGGGGTATTGCACGCCATTTTTTGTTGAAACGGATTCAAACATATGAAGTTGATCTATTTCACATTCAAAGTTAGGGGCAATTAGAGGTGATGGAGGATTCGTTTTACTTTTTCTGACCAAGGTGACATGAGGGACATAGTGTTGCTTATGAATTTGGACACCTGATTGCAGTGAAATCTTTGTCAGTTTTTGATTAATATTTTCAGCAGTTGTGCTCGTTTGAGTGCTCCCCAGCCATAGAATTTTCGGTTTTGCCCAGTAGCCAAGCTGATCCAATGTCAGCGTAAATAAAGGGAACTGTTCTTGCTCAATCGAAACATACAATCGCTCTAATTGTTGCTCTTCAATCTGTCCTAAGAATACACTGGTTATATGGAAATTTTTGGCCGGAACCGGAGCTGAAAAGGAAGGTAATGCCTTATTTCTCCATGATTCGATGGACAACTTAGTCTTTAGCGACAAATCAAATCCTAAAAAGTAGCGCATTGCATCTTCCACAAGGTTAGAATCAAATCATTATAACCAAAATAACAAGATCACGTGCTACCTGTAGAAACCTGTTGGTCAGAATTAGCCTCTAGCATAGATAATCAAGACGTTATCCTAGTCGCCCCACCCGGAGCCGGCAAATCTACCTATTTGCCTTTGAAATTGCTTGCGCTGCCGATATTTAAAGATAGAAAAATTATCATGCTACAGCCAAGACAGGTTGCTGTAAGGGCTATTGCACAATATTTGGCGCAACAGCTAGACGAACCTGTAGGCCGAACTATTGGATATCGGATGCGTGGTGAATCGAAAGTCAGTTCGGCAACCCGATTGGAAATCGTCACTGAAGGTCTTTTAACGCGATTAATTCAAACCGACCCTGAGTTGAATGGCATAGGGCTGATAATATTTGATGAATTTCATGAGCGAAATATTCATGCCGACTTTTCTTTGGCGCTGAGTCTCGAAATTCAACAAGGGTTTCGAGAAGATTTACGCCTTTTGATCATGTCTGCTACGCTAAACGTAGCCAAGTTGGAATCCTTTCTACCTAATGCCAAAAGATTAGAAAGTAGCGGGCGCAGTTTTCCAATCACTCTGCATTACAGACCTGCAGAACGATTATCCAACCTAGTTCAACATGCTTGCATGGTCACGTTGGAAGCGTTAGAAAAACATCAAGGCAATGTTTTGATATTCATGTCTGGAGCAAAAGATATCCAGTCATTGGCTGCATTATTGAAATCGAGAATTGTCAGTGAAATAGCTCTGTATCCGCTTTATGGTGATATGTCTAAAGAACAACAGAATAAAGCCTTAGCCCCCACATCAATTGGTCAACGCAAAATTGTTATCGCAACTAATATCGCCGAAACCAGCCTGACCATTGATGGTATTAGCGTGGTAGTGGATTCAGGCAAAGAGAAATTAGCCAGCTTTCACTTTTCACGTAACTTACCTGTGCTCAAGACAGTGAATATTTCTAAAGCATCAAGTATTCAACGAGCGGGACGTGCTGGAAGAATAAACGCTGGGCATTGTTACCGCCTTTGGTCCGAAGAAACTCAACAACGTCTGGTTGAACATCAACCAGCGCAGATTTTGGTGTCTGAAATAACCGGATTATTATTAGAAGCCCTGCTTTGGGGAACTAGAATTGACGCCCTTCCTTTGCTATCTCAGCCAAGTCCTGCGCAAATTGAGCATGGCTATGAGGTACTGCAATCAATTGGTGCTGTCAGTAAAGACAAAGAGTTGACGGTTAAAGGTAAAGAAATCGCTAATTTAGGTTGCCATGCGAATTTAGCCAAGTTGTTATTGGACTATTCGTCTATTGATAGTGGCTGTGCCAGTCTCGCTTGCGTTTTAGTCGCAATCCTAGAGGGCAAGCCGATTGTAGAGATGCGAGCCAGTGTCGTTATTTCGCAACATGTTGAATACTTGCTAACCCACCCCTATCACCCTCTTTGGCAAGATGCTAAGCGATGGGCTAAAAAAATATCGATTAACATAGATTTCCAACAGATACGGCAACAAGTTCACCGCTCTGGAGAATTGCTGGCTATCGGCTTTCCGATGAAAGTAGCGAAAAAGCGAGGTGCTGGGTACCTATTGAGTTCCGGAACCGGAGCAGAATTACCTCACTACAATTCAGAAAAGCAATGGCAATGGATTGCTGTTGCAAAGATGTCGTTGCAAAAAGAGAGTGATGTTTTAATCAGATTGGCAGAACCCATATCGGAAACTTGTGTATTAACTAGCTTGAAAAAAGCTCAAACATCGAGCTTAGAAAGCTTCTGGGATCAAAGCAAACAAAAAATAGTTACCAGAAAGCGACAATATTTAGGAAAAATCTTACTATCAGATCAACCTTGTCAAACAATTGAGAGCGAAACTCATCAAGATATTTTACTCGAAGAGATTGTGAAAAAAGGTTTAGAGCAAGTCGATTTCCCTGAAAGTGCCCAGCAACTAATTTACCGAGTGCAACTAGCAAGATCACTCGATCGAGATGATTGGCCTGATTTTTCTATTGCACATTTAACCAATACCCTGAGCGAATGGTTGTCTTCTTATCTTATTGGCGTGACAAGTTGGCAGCAACTACTGAAAATTAATTGGCTTAATGTATTAAAATCTATGTTGCAGTGGGAGCAACAGAAAAAGCTGGAGCAGTATTTCCCGACGCATCTCAAACTAAATAGTACAGACCCCGTTGAAAAAGGGCATAAGCTAAAGTACACGGCGGATGGAAGAGTCGTTTTAGGCGTTAAAATCCAACAAATTTATGGTCTAAAAGACACACCAAAGATAGCTAACAATAGAAAACCTGTACAGATCAACATGTTGTCTCCGGCTAACAGAAGTTTACACATTACCGAAAACCTGACTGAATTTTGGAGCGGAAGCTATCGAGAGGTTCAAAAAGAAATGAAAGGGAGGTATCCCAAACATTTTTGGCCAGATGATCCAGCTAGTGCCATTCCAACTAACCGTACTAAGAAATTTATGTGAATAATTTGTGTTAACATATTGCTCAAATTTTCGAAACGGCACGAATTGTGTATTCGAAATAATCCTGTGCCATGGATTGCTTGCCACGCGAATGATTTTAGAGAATCATTAAATAAACGCATGTGAAAGGTAAATAAATTTACCAAAATATCAAAAGCTTAGTATTTAAGGCTATGAATATACTGGCAATAAGTTTTAAACAGTCGATACTCAGCTTTTATAATTTGGTTTGGGCAGATAGTGATGCTACCTGAGCCGCTAATCGTTAACTTGAGGTACACCACTATGTATTTATGTGGGCATAATCGTAAACTAAATATCAAAATGTTTACAACACTCGTCTATTTCTGTTTTTTCTCATTTTCCACTTATGCAGCATCTGATCATGATGTTGAGATTTTATCCGCAGATATAGCTGCCATGACAGAGTTTACTGTTGACTCCAAGTCAGACGGCATTGTTATGTCATTGGCTGTTGATGGAGAAGCAATTAGCTTTGATTTGGTAGAAAATAAAAAGCTTGTCAGTGAATTACAAAGTTTTTCTGGCAATGCCGAATTCAATTTGTACAGGGGAAAAATTTCTGGAGTTGAAAATTCTTGGGCAAGATTTACCAATAACAATGGAAAAATGTCAGGTGCCTATTTTGATGGCGCCAATTTATTCTTTGTTAGTCAGCCGGAAACCGTTGAAAACGAAATAGTTCATTCCTTACCCCAGTACCGACCAGCGGACAGCCTAGTCGTTTACAACGCAAATGATGTTAAACATTCTGGTGTCTGTGCATTAGAAGGACATGCTAGCAATTCGGAATTTAATTATCAGGAATATACGGCCCAGCTCAACGACATGACAAGTGCTGCGGCATCCTCTGTTCTGCAAGTCGCTTTGCATGCCGATCTCGCTTTTGCTGGTGGCACATCGGCAAGCGACCAAGACGATGCTGTGTTGGAAATGTTAACCGAAATGAATATCGTTGATGGGATTTTTTCTGGTCAGCTAGGTCTAGAAATTTCCGTGATATCAACCGACGTGTTTGACGACCATTCAGCAATCCCAGAATCTATGACAGATGCAGAAGACATGGTCTATCAGTATCGAACTTTCGTTAGAAACGAAACAACTAATCCGGGTATATCCCACTTATTCACGGGTAAAGATTTAAATGGTGGAACAATTGGTATCGCTTTTGTCGGTGCTGTTTGCGGTTCTTCAGCGGTAGGTTTAACGCAGCGTTACAACACTCGAACTGCGTTGGTCGCAGCCCATGAAATTGGTCATAATATGGGGGCTCCCCATGATGGTGATTCCCGATTTGCTTGCGGCTCTGCGAGTAACACATTCTTAATGAATCCAAGTATCAATGGCAGCAATCAATTTTCAGATTGCAGTCTTTCTGTCATGACACCATTTTTAAATCGTTCGTGTATCTTAGATAACGAGATTGCACCGACAATTGATTCAACTGCAAATTTAATTGGAGAAGCTAATCAAGCGTACAATTATGATGCAGATAATACGGTTAGTGCCTCAGGAACCGGACCAATTTCTTTTGCTTTATTAAATGGTCCTACAGGCATGACTGTGTCAGAGGAGGGCCTAGTAACTTGGACGCCAACTTTGCAGCAAGTCGGTTTAAATTTCATTGAAATTTCTGCTAGCAATGCTGTGGGTTCTGGCACGCAAACGTTTGAAGTTATGGTTTCGCCACCACCTTTGCCCTACATTAATTTCAATGACTACACAGTCACTGCATATGGAGGCACCAAACAAGATAGATCTGGGTTTGTTGGTGTTCAACAAAGCGGGCTTGCTCTGAGATTAGAAGGCAACCGTTGGCAAAAAATAGAGTTCCCGTATGAGATAACCCCGAATACAGTTATCGAATTTGATTTTGAGAGCGAAAATATGGGTGAGATTCACGGAATTGGATTTAACGATGATGAAGCAATTCAAAGTAATACATTGTTCAACGTCAGTGGAACCCAAAGTTGGGGAATAAACACTCAAAGCTATACGGCTAATGGAATTCAACGATTTACAATACCTGTGGGGGAGTTCTACACAGGAGCGGTAAATTACCTATACTTTGTTATGGATAATGACGTACCAGATCCGCTTTCAGATTCTACTTTCAGTAATATTTTGATCTACGAAAGAGAAGTTATTGAAGTAGAGCCGTTAAATTTCAACGATCTTGAGATAACCCTATTCAAAGACAATCAAAATATTGTAGGTTTCCACGAAGTGCTCGACGAGGGGGCGACACTCAGACTTGAGGGAAATATATGGCGAAAAGTAGGCTTTAACCATGTTATTGAAGCTGATACGGTATTGGAATTTGAATTTAAGTCGAACTCACAGGGAGAAATCCACGGAATTGGATTTAACACCAATGGTTCATTGACTTCGGGTAAAACCTTTCAACTATTTGGTACGCAGAACTATGCAAATAGAGATTTTACCTACACAGGGAACGGCGAGTTTGAGACGTTTTCCATTCCGATTGGACAGTTCTATATTGGGCCTATCGAATGGCTGCGTTTCATTATGGATAATGATGTCGACAACCCTGATTCAGAGAGTGTTTTTAAGAACATTGTAATTAAATGATTTAACGCAATATACTCAAAGCCGCTTTCATTAGCGGCTTTTCTTTTTGTTTAAATTGAGACGATATTCAGTGGCTGATACACTCACACCAAAGAAGTAATAAAACGAATCATTCATGTCCACTTTGCGCAAGCTCAACCCTTTTATTTGGATTAAAACGCATTTCTGGAAGTTAACCTTGTTAGCTCTCGTGGTGTTTTCTGCCTACTTATTTTATTTAGATGCCACCATCCAACACCGCTTTTCCGGCAATAAGTGGCAAGTTCCAGCGCAGATATACTCTCGCCCATTAACGTTAACTTTAAATGAAGAAATTACCAGTAAAGAGGTGATTGAAGAGCTTGAATTACTGGGTTATCGACGAGTCAGTAAGGCCAGTACAACAGGGGAGTACCAATACTCAAACCGCAAATTCGTGGTGTATCGAAGGGCATTTCATTTTCCTGACGGATTTCAAGGAGAAACCATTCTTTCAATGTCCTTGAACAAGGGACGGGTTTCAAAAATAGTGAATTTAGAAACCAATCGGTCAATTAAAAGCTTTCGTTTGGAGCCATGGTTAATTTCAAGATTAGTTAGCAGTGGTCGAGAAGACCGCATGTTGGTCAATCTTGGGCAAGTTCCTAAGCACTTAAAAGAGGCGCTGGTCCTCACCGAAGACAAAGACTTTTACCAGCATCATGGTATTGCGCCTCTATCAATTATCAGAGCGTTTCTTGCCAATATTTCAGCGGGCAGAGCAGTGCAAGGCGGCAGCACTCTGACGCAGCAACTGATTAAGAACATGTTCTTAACGAATGAGAAGTCTATTTCTCGAAAAGCCAAAGAAGCCTTGATGGCGATATTAATTGATGCCAGGTATAGCAAAGATGAAATATTGGAAGCCTATCTAAACGAGGTCTTTCTTGGACAAAATGGTGCAACCGGAGTACATGGCTTTGGTTTAGCCAGCTTTTTCTATTTTGATCGTCCGCTCAACGAACTCAATCTGAATGAGATCACAACCCTAGTGGGCATGATTAAGGGACCTTCATATTACAATCCTCGTAGATTTCCCGATCGTGTTATTGAAAGGCGCAATCTTGTTTTACGCATGTTGTTTCAAGACAACGTCATCGATAAAGCTGAATTCGAAAGTTTACTTGATGAACCTTTGCATATTGCTACGGGCGCTTCGCTAATAAAAGGAAAGCACCCAGCGTTCATGGACAAAGTTCAACGGGAATTGCGGGTACTTTTGGCTAACCCTGACTTATTGGAATCCGGTGTAAAGGTTTTTTCCTCTCTTGATCCAGTTGCTCAAAGGAAAGCTGAGAAGACAATTCGAAGTGGTTTGTTATCGCTCGAAAAGGCGAGGGGATTATCTAAGTTACAAAGTGCGATGGTGATTACCGATATTGACACGGGTGAAATCAGGGCCTTGGTAGGAGACAGACAAACGGATTACAAAGGATTTAACCGTGCATTAGATGCGCGTCGATCCATAGGTTCACTTATTAAACCCGCTATCTATCTTGCCGCTTTAGAACAACCTAATAGGTATAACCTTGCTAGCCCGTTAATCGATGAGCCAATTTCGTTACCTGATGAAGACGGTAAACCTTGGGAGCCGTTAAACGAAGACAAACAGTTCAGGGGCAAAGTCTCCTTGGTTCAAGGGCTCACGAAATCCTTGAACGTTCCTACTGTTGGCTTAGGTATGGATCTCGGCATTGACACTATCGTGGAAACCTTGAGGCGTCTGGGTGTGGAAGAGAAAATTCCCAGATACCCAGCGTTAACTTTGGGTGCTTTAGATTTGTCACCCTTACAAGTCAATCAAATGTACCAAACCATGGCCAATAATGGTGAAAAGATAAAATTGCACACGGTTACGGCTATTTTGTCAGCTGAGAATCAATCGATTTGGCGTTTTGAGCAAGCTGGAGTTCAAGAGTTTGACGATAAAGCTACGTATTTGGTGAATTTTGCTATGCATAAGGTCACCTTGGAAGGGACGGCCAGACGTATTCGCTCGCGGTTTCCTGATATCAATATGGCCGGAAAAACCGGGACTACAGATGACTATAGAGACAGCTGGTTTAGTGGGTTTGATAAAAATAGCTTGATAACAACTTGGGTGGGTCATGATGATAATCAATCGACCAAATTGACCGGTGCAGCTGGAGCATTAAGTTTGTTTATTGATTATCAGATGAAACAAGAACCCAAATCACTAGTTAGACGTTTTCCAAAAGGGCTGGGAATTGCTCACTTTAATGTTGAAACAGGTCAACCGACAGAAGCGGGATGCAAAGAAAGTATGAGTGTGCCTGCAATATTGTCTGCTTTACCAGAAAAGCTGCAAAAATGCGCTAGTAAGAATCCTAAAATTAAAGAAAAGAAATCGTTTTGGGAAAAGCTATTTGGCTAGGGTCAACAGCCCCTAGAGTATGCCGATTTTTGTTGCAATCATATCTGTTGCAGACATATATAGAAGAGATCCAAGAAACCAAAGACCCTAGTTTTCTCTATCTTCTACACCCTTGTTCAAATGTTTGTTGATAAACGGGGTGATAGATTGATTGTCAGAGCAATCTAAATTTCCACCAGTAAAACTTGAAAGCACTGCTAACGATTTGTTTAGTCCTGAACTGCAATCGACTCGCACCGCCCGTTCATTATTAAACTTTTCGTCTTCAGTTAAAAAAGGGTCATTTTTGGGTTTCAAAATAGTCGGTGAGTTTTGTTGCTGCCGATAACGCTCAGCTTCTCGTTGAGCAAGCGCGTTATTCGCATTTCGAGTGAAATCTTTTAAATGGTGTTTTGCTAAATCTCTGGTTGCAATTCCCTTTTCCGTGAACGAAGGAGAGGATATCTGCGGTAAGTCAGCTCGCCTCTCATCTACTTTAGGTGGTGCAAATTCTGGGATTACCTCCTTTACGCTGGATATTTCCTCCGTTGGTTTTGCAACTTTAGTTTCTTCGTTATCAGCCGCCTGTGCTTGCAATTCAGATTCAACTTCCCGCTGAATTGTTGGTTGTTGTGTTGGAATCGGTTTGGGCGGGGGAATAGGAGTAAACACTAATTTTGCTTGAATGGGTTTGTTTTGTACTTTAGTTATTGCTTTAGGACGATTATTCGTGTGTCCCTGCCAAAGTAAAAAACCAATAACAATATGCAACACAAAAGACAAGACAAGCACTTTGAACAGTGAAGACGTTTGCTTTGCTTGCGGTATGTCGCGCATGCCCTCTACTTGCAATGAATTGGTCCAAAATAAGTGAATTCCAGCTTAAATAGAGTCTGAAATCGCCTTTTTAGTTCCAAACTAGATGCTAAGAAACGTCATCAAATGGCATCTCATCAAACTTGGTGCAAATATCACCAAATGCCCCATAACAGTGCAATAAATTGTAACCAATATGCAACATTATATTTTATCTTATTGATATTTATAGAAAATAATTGTTGGCATAAGACTTGTTCTATGAAGTCAGGAATAACAAATTTTGGCAATTACACTGGGAGCAACACAATGAAACTAGTAACAGCAATTGTTAAGCCTTTTAAGCTTGATGATGTGCGCGAAGCAATCTCTGAAATAGGTATTGATGGCCTGACTGTTACCGAAGTCAAAGGCTTTGGTCGTCAGAAAGGTCACACTGAGCTTTATCGCGGAGCTGAGTATCAAGTCGACTTTTTACCAAAAGTAAAATTAGAAATCGCTGTACAAGATGATCACGTCGAACGTCTTGTGGAAGCAATTGTAGGCGCAGCCAAAACCGGCAAAATCGGTGACGGTAAAGTGTTTGTGTACGATCTTGAGCACGCAGTGCGCATTCGTACGGGTGAAACAGACGGCGAAGCCATCTAACTTATTAGGAGATTATAATGGAAGTTACATTTGAATTAGGGTATGCATTAGATACCTTCTATTTCCTCATTTGCGGCGCCTTGGTCATGTGGATGGCTGCGGGTTTCACAATGTTGGAAGCGGGTTTGGTTCGTGCTAAAAACACGACTGAAATATTAACTAAAAACGTTTCGCTTTACGCGATATCTTGCATCATGTACATGATTTGTGGTTACTCAATCATGTATGGCGGCGACGATTTTTCTTTGTTCTTAAAAGACATCACGGGTGATGGCGCAACAGGTGAAGCAGAACCTGCTACTTATGCTCCTTCGGCTGATTTCTTTTTCCAAGTTGTTTTCGTAGCTACCGCTATGTCAATCGTATCTGGTGCGGTTGCTGAGCGTATGAAACTTTGGGCGTTCCTTGCATTCGCAGTTGTTTTGACTGGTTTCATTTACCCAATGGAAGGTGCTTGGACTTGGGGCGGTGTTGATGTTTTCGGCATGTACAACCTAGGTGACCTTGGATTCTCTGACTTCGCTGGCTCAGGTATCGTCCATATGGCAGGCGCTGCAGCAGCTCTTGCTGGTGTGCTAATACTTGGTGCTCGTAAAGGTAAATATGGCGCAGATGGTCGTGTAAACGCGATTCCAGGTGCGAACTTGCCTCTAGCGACTTTAGGTACTTTCATCTTATGGATGGGCTGGTTTGGTTTCAACGGTGGTTCTGTACTTGCTACAGCTACAGTAGAAAGCGCAAACAGTGTTGCTGTTGTATTTATGAATACTAACGCAGCTGCCGCAGGTGGTTTAGTTGCTGCCTTGTTATTAGCTCGCGTATTATTCGGTAAGGCTGACTTAACTATGGCACTTAACGGTGCACTAGCGGGTCTAGTTGCAATCACTGCTGAACCTTCTACTCCTTCACCTCTTCAAGCCACTTTGTTTGGTGCACTAGGCGGATTGTTGGTAGTCGGAAGTATCATCGCATTAGATAAGTTGAAAATTGATGATCCAGTAGGTGCAATTTCAGTTCACGGTGTAGTTGGTCTTCTTGGTCTTCTATTGGTTCCTGTAACTAATGATGGTTCATCTTTCTCTGGCCAAATCATTGGTGCGATTACTATCTTCGTATGGGTATTCGTTACAAGCTTAATCGTCTGGTTAGCGCTTAAAGCGATAATGGGAATCAGAGTAAGTGAAGAAGACGAATTCGAAGGTGTTGACATGAGCGAATGTGGTCTGGAAGCTTATCCTGACTTCACAGGCGGTCGTAAGTAATCACTCGATTTCTTTAGAAATAATATTAAAAAACCTCGCTTATGCGAGGTTTTTTGTTGTAGTTCAAAATTCTGGCGCTTATTCTGTTTACTGATTATTTACTATTAAAACAATAAGAGTCATGTCATGCCAAATTTTACCACTAAGCTGTGTTTTGTTTCCGCTAAAAAACTGGTGCTTTCTTTTCTGGCGATTACCACACTCAATGCACATTCTTTTGACCGCATAACCGGTGAGACTTTCGCATCACGCTCAGAAGTGATTGCCAAAAACGGCATGGTCGCTACCAGCCAACCATTAGCAACCCAAGTGGGCCTAGATATTCTCAAGCAAGGTGGCAATGCCATTGATGCTGCAATAGCTGCAAATGCCATGTTAGGCTTAGTCGAACCCACAGGCAACGGAATTGGGGGCGATTTGTTTGCTATCGTCTGGGATGCCAAAACAAAGCGACTCTATGGTTTAAATGCATCCGGTCGCTCACCAAAATCGTTGAGCCTTGATTATTTTAAGCAGCAAGGCATGAGCAAAATACCTTCTCACGGGCCGCTCCCTGTTTCAGTACCTGGCGCAGTTGATGGTTGGTTTGAGTTACATGGAAAGTTTGGCTCTATGCCAATGACATCGATTCTATCCCCGTCCATAGAATATGCGAAATCAGGTTTTCCTGTGTCCGAGTTGATCGCGTATTACATGAATCGCAGTGTACCTATTTTAAGCAAATTTGATGGCTTCAAAGAAACTTATATGCCCAATGGCTCTGCTCCCAAAAAAGGTCAAATGTTTGCCAATCCAAACCTTGCTGCAACCTATGAAAAGATTGCTACAGGTGGACGTGACGCGTTTTACAAAGGCGATATAGCCAGAACCATCGCTGCATACATGAAAGAACAAGGCGGTTTCTTAAGCTACGAAGATCTGGCGACCCATACATCTAATTGGGTTGAGCCTGTTTCCAGCAACTACCGTGGATATGATGTGTGGGAATTACCACCTAACGGACAAGGCATCGCCGCGCTACAAATTCTTAATGTACTCGAGCAATATGATATCGAGGGAATGGGGTTTGGCTCTGCTGAATATATCCATACCTTTGTTGAAGCAAAAAAGTTAGCTTTTGAGGATAGAGCAAAGTATTACGCCGATCCAGAATTCAATGAAATCCCTGTTGAGTGGCTTATCTCGAAATCCTATGCCAAACAACGTAGTCAATTGATCGATATGAACAAGGCGGCCAAACGTTTTGATGCGGGATTAAATGAGGGTGACACCATTTACCTAACTACAGCCGATAAAGACGGAAATATGGTGTCGTTAATTCAATCCAATTATCGTGGCATGGGATCGGGTATGACACCCACAGGTTTGGGTTTTATTTTACAGGACAGAGGCGAGATGTTTTCCCTCAAAGAAGGACACTTTAATGTCTTTGAGCCAGGAAAGCGGCCTTTTCATACAATTATTCCTGCGTTCGTCACCAAAGATGGTAAGCCATGGCTAAGTTTTGGTGTGATGGGTGGCGGTACTCAACCTCAAATGCACGCACAAATCGTGATTAATCTGATTGACTTCGGAATGAACTTGCAAGAAGCAGGCGACGCGCCGCGTATTTTGCATTCTGGTTCGAGTGAACCCACAGATGAAGTGATGATTGACGGTGGATATGTCAGTTTAGAAAACGGCTACTCAGAAAAAACACGCAGAAAACTCGTGCAAATGGGTCATATTCTACGGGACGTTTCGGGAAGCTATGGAGGCTATCAAGCGATTATGCGAGACAGCAAATCCGGAGTTTACTTTGGTGCTTCAGAAAGTCGTAAAGATGGGCAAGCTTCAGGTTATTAATTAATTATTAACGACCTGATCGATTGCTTTGACTAAATCGTCAATGGTTCTGACTTGTTTGAAATTGTCTGGATTGATAGTTTTACCCGTTTCGGTTTTCAGTCGAACAACAAGGTCAACGACATCGATACTATCAATATCGAGATCTTCATAGATGTTCGCTTCAGGGGAAATATCGTCTTCATCTATTTCAAACTCGGCAACTAGAATAGACTTGACCATAGTTAGTATTTGTTCTGAGTTCATTGCAGTTTTATCCTGTTACTCTTACATTTTGGACAAAATCATGTAGGCTTTTGACGGAATAGAAGTGTTTTTTACTTTCTTCCGAATTCCCATCAAGCTTAATTCCATAGGCTTTCTTAATGGCTATTCCTAATTCTAAGGCATCGATGGAATCTAACCCTAATCCATCAACGAAAAGAGGATCTTCGTCTTGAATATCTTCCGGTGTAATGTCTTCTAAATCCAACGCATCAATGATTAATTCCTTGATCTCATAGATTAGATCGCTCATATAACTTCCTTTAAACTCAAAATTTTCACCGATGGGGATCAGGTATAAAGCGAGTGGCGTTATTTCCAGCCCTTTAGGCGTTTCAATGTATCAAATGCGTGACACCCACGCAGACACCAATGATACCAAGGGATAAAGTATTATCAACATTTGATAATGGCGCGAATGGATTTATTGGTTAGTTTCTTTTCATTTTCCATGTTTGTTGGTTAATTTTACTTTCCCAAGACATGTTTTTCCCTAGAAAAAAGTGCATAAATTCTAATGCTTGGCAGCCTTGGCTCTCAGTCGCATCGTTTGGCAGACATTCAAGTGAAAATTGGTGGTCATTTTTGCTAACGGCTTTGATTAATATACCTGTTCCAATGGATATATCTTGTGCTACATATTCTGCATAGCATTCAGGCACCTTGAGGTCACTATAAACGTACAAAATTTCTGATAAATTATGCGCATGCAGTTTGACTACAGCATCAACAAGGCCAGAAAGAAAGCTAGCATCGCCAAACGATACTGCAGAAATAGGGGCATGATTTTTAGTGTAAATGCTATAGAGGCCAGATACTGCATTGTGCACCGACAAGCCAAATCGAGTTGGTGAAAGATCATTACCTTCTACAACATCTTCTATTAATTCAGAGGTGCGGTGAAGATCACCATGTCTTGATGAGAAAACACATGGCAAATCACCTTGAAAATGGTTTGAGGCTTCAAGAGCACAATGTAATGTAACTTTGGCGAACGGACTTAATCTTCGCCTTTGCATTGGTGGAATAGCCTTAAGTTGCGGAAGACCTAGTTCATTGGATATGTCTTTTTTACCTGACTGCCATAACTCCCAGTCTTGTTGGCTTTCTAGTCCTGGTGCCCACGCAACACACTGTGCAATATTAAACGCTAATTCCATGTATTTGACTTGGTGAAGAATAATCGTAAAAGTCTACAAAATACCACCTAGTCAATCAAGCTTACTGAATTCACCTGAAATTTCACACATTTGGATCAAACAATCGGGAGGAATGCAAAGGGTTAAGCTGTATTTTCCTTGTTCACAAGGCCAATAGTGAAACATCATCTCCTGCAAAATCAATTCGTTGTTTGATAATAGGGCAGACAGATCAATTTGTTTAGCTTGCTCAAAAGACATTGGACGAGCTTTATATAGTGCTTCTTTAGCTGTCCAGAGCTTATAAAATGCTTGATTCACTATCGTTTTATTAGCCAATAGTTGCTTTTCGTTTGCGTGTGCGAATGAATCGGCTAGTGGCAGAAAATCTCGGCGTTTATGGTACTCAACGTCAATCCCAAATCGGGTCGCATCTTTGCTCAAAGCGACTGCTACGATATTTCTACTATGGGTAATTGAGATTGTAAAAATGTCGTCAGACTGAGTACAAACCCAATTGCTAAAATTGGAGATTTTATAGTCATGGGACAAAGGTATTTGAAAGTTTGATGCTAAGATATTTTTAATCAGCCATCTCGCGACCAAAAACTGTTTTAATCGATTTTGGTTACGAATACCCTTGCTTCTCTCTGATTCTTCTCCATTAAGCAGGGTAAATAAGCGATCTTTTTCAACCTTGAGTCGGTTCAGATTCGCAAAATATAAGTATGTAATTGAGGAAGGTGTATCAGCCATCTTTCTTTGCTATTTGTCGTTGTGCTCGCCAATCTAGCATTAATTCAATCTCAAGTAGACTTAACTTCTATTCGGCCACAGTCAAAATATCGAAAGACACGGTTTACAATTTCGCTGAATGACTAAAAAAGGTATATTGCAGAACGTTTTTAAGACAAAATATCTAAATAACAAATGCAAAGGATAGACTAGGATTTTTATGGAGTTGTTCAGCAAGATTTGGCGATTGTTTGCCACCGCTTTTTGCTTTGCTGTTTTTGGTCTATCTGGATTAGTCATGGCAATATTTTGGTTGCCCGTCTATCGAATTTTGTACAAGGACGAGGCTAAACGTCAGAAAGCTGGGCGATATTCTGTCCATATCGGTTTTAAGCTATTTGTTTGGCTGATGGAAACGGTCGGCGTCACCAAAGTAGATGTACAAGGACTCGACCAATTAAAAGAGGTTAAAGGTAAAATAATCATCGCCAATCATCCTTGTTTAATTGATGTTGTCGTGCTTATTTCTCTTATACCGAATGCCAATTGTGTGGTGAAACAACAATTGTGGAAGAATGTATTTACCCGCGGAGTATTGAGAACATCGGGATATCTGAGCAATGTTGATCCCGAAGCCCTAATTGCCGATTGTAAGGCCTCTTTAGAAAGTGGCAGCAATTTAATTATTTTTCCTGAGGGAACAAGAACCACCCCAGGTAACAAAATAAAATTTCGGCGCGGAGCGGCCAATATTGCATTGCGCAGCGGTATTAATTTTCAACGAATCCTTATTCAGGTCTCTCCACCAACTTTGACCAAAGGGATCCCTTGGTACAAGGTCCCGAAAACAAAAATGAAAATGAAGCTAACCGTGCTAGACGAGTATGACATTTCCAGTTATAGCCAAGATTCGTTTAGCCTGGCTGTACGCGAACTGACACGAGACATAGAACGAGTTTTCTTAGACGATCTTGCTAAACTAGACTCTGAGCAAACTCACTAATACTGTTTTACAAGGAGGGATGAGGATGAGGCCAATTACTATTTTGCTTGCGTTGATCGCTATTCTTTATCCTTTTTTAGTGTATTTTGGTTTACAAGTTTTGTCTCCCAATGTCCTCGCTTGTCTTTTATTGTTTGTGTTACTTCTCAGATTAAAGTTAGGTCGCTCTATTTTTACTGACAAACGACACAATAAATGGCTGTTTTTAACCATAGTGTTAGTGCTTGGCTTTTCATTGATTACTAACTTAGATATTGGAATTCGCTTTTACCCTGTCGCTACCAGTCTCTTTTTCTTCGGGGTTTTTGCTTATTCACTTTGGTTCCCACCAACAGTAATAGAGCGGTTTGCGCGAATCAAGAAGCCCGATCTGTCGCCCGAGGGAGTTATCTACACTAAAAACGTAACCAAAATATGGTGTGCTTTCTTTATTATCAATAGTGCCATCGCGGCATATACTAGCGTTTTTACTGACATCAAAACTTGGACACTTTATAACGGATTTATATCATACTGCTTAATTGCACTGCTCGCTGGAATTGAATTCCTTGTGAGAATTAGGGTCCAACACAAACATTCGGCTATTGAAAAGAGCCTGAACGATTAAATGACACGGAGCTGGTCCATTGAAAATATTGATAAAATACCTGAGCGTTATTTCGCTTTCTATGCTCGCCACAACCACTAGTGCGGCAGAGTTTGATTGGCTTCAAGATTCACATCAAGCCGGCGACTTTGTTCAGCAAAAACATTTAAAAATATTAAACAGGCCATTTATCACCAAAGGAAAGTACCAGTACAACAAAGAAGCGGGCTTGATTTGGCAAACAATTTCACCTTCACAAAGTGAATTAAATATCAGTAGTGAAGGCGTATTTGAAGTATCGTCGGACGGTAATAAAAAGCTGCTCACCAATGATACTCGTTTTAGTCAATTGCTATTGGCAATCTTTGGTGGTGATCAAGAGCAGCTTTTAGCACAATTTGAAGTTAGTAGCAGCGAAGGTAAAACAGTACTAGTTCCTCTTGATGAGCAGGTAAGTGCGCTTTTTAGCGACATTACCCTGACTTTGGACAAGAATACAATTTCTGAAATTAACTTAAATGAACCCAATGGAAACTCTACGTTAATTTTACTGACGCCCAATTCTGATGAGAAAGTTCAAGATTGACTAGTGAAGTGAAAAAAACGCTGCAAATTAAATGGGCTTTGGCCATTTGGATATTGCTAGTCGCGTCAATGGCAGTATTTCTTTCGTTAAAAGTAGCGAATAAAACACTCACATTTGATGCTGATATTTTTAACGTATTGGATATGGGTGAGCAGTTTGTCAATGTTAACAAAATTGCTGCAAAACCATTTGAAAATAAGGCGATGTTGCTTGTAAGTCACCCTGACGCAGAGGTGAGTAAAGCCTTTTTGCAAAGCTTGAAACCAAAATTAATTGACAATCCAGCGATTAACTCAGCAATATTCAATCCCAATCAACAATTTGATATGTCCGAGTTGTCAAAATTGTATGGCAACTATCCTTTGGCTTTTCTGAGCAAAGAAGCGCAATCAGCTCGAAAGTCAGACGATTACAATTACCTTGTTGAACGCTATATTTATCTTCTTAGTCAGCCAGCGAACCCGCTTGTGTCTCTGACTATCAATGACGCTCCACTGCTGAACTTAGCAGATTGGTTTTCCGAACAATTAGTACAGTCTAATTGGCAGCAAGATGGCGAATACCTTTATGCGCAATACCAAGATCAACACTATTTCCCTATCTTTCTTGAGCTCAAGCCATCAGCGGTTTCTCTCGATCAAATCGTACAAACTGTATATGAGTTAGACGAGGATATAAAACAATCGGATTATTTCAGTGAAGTTCAAATCGCTAAAAGTGGCCTGATTTTTCATTCAGCCGCGGTGACCGAGCAAGCTCGTTTTGAGACGCAACTATTTGGTGGTTTATCACTAATTGGTATTTTATTACTGACATTAATTAACTTCAGAAGCATTCGGCCTATAGTGGGAATCAGTTTAATCATTGCCAGTGCTGTTCTTGCAGGTATGGTCTCTTTAGTGATTATTTTTAGTCAAATTCACTTGTTGGCCTTGGTGTTTGCCGTCAGTTTGATCGGTATTGCGGTAGATTACGGTTATCATATTTTGCTAACAGCAAAGCACACTGGAAAATCTGGTTCTTCACTGTCCAATTATATAGCTCCGGCATTGCTAATGGGGGGAGGTACCACACTAGTCAGCTATCTGTTGCTTTTGGTGTTGCCTATTCCCCTGCTTCATCAAGTTGCAGTTTTTGTCGGAGCCGGCATTGTTGTCGCTATCTTTACCGGGTTGACGGTCGTGACTTTTTTGTCAGGAAATGAGCCAAAACATGCGTCGTATGACAGTATTGATAAAGCGCCAACGAATGGATTCAAATGGGTTGCTGTGAGTTTAGTTTTGTTGTGTTTAGTAGCTATTAGCCAATGGAAGTTTAATGACGATATTAATATTTTTAATAGCACACCGCAGGTTCTGATCGATAACGAGGTGCTTGTCAACAAAGTCGCAGGGAACATGCAATATCCGCGCTTTTTTTATGTTGAGGCAAATAATCAAGAGCAAATGTTACAGCGCTTTGAAGCCGTTAGAGAAGCGATTCTCAATTCCACTGACGAATCATTTGAACTGAGGGGAATAGACTCTTGGGTGCCGTCTGCGCAAACTCAACAGCGCAATGCTAATTGGTTAGTTAAAGGCTTGGCAAACAATGGCTTGATACAAATCACTGGTTATTTGGACCACGAAAATATTACTCAAATGAAGGACAAATCTGATCAATTTATTACAATAGAATCATTGCCTAAACCGATACTAGACTTGTATCCTGCCTTTGGTCAAAGTCAAGATGGTCTAGTTGGCGTACTAAGTTATATGGGCCCTATCGATCAAGAAAGTTTGAATGACATAAATGAGCAACTCGATTTTAGCATTACGTATTTTGATCAACCGACACAATTGAGTGCGGCTTTAACTCAATTGCGTGTTTATATCGGTTATTTTTTATCGTTAGCTGCTTTAGCACTGTGTTTAGTGTCTGCTATTCGATATGGACTAAAAGATGGTTTAGTACTGGCGTTGATTCCTATTACTATTGCCGCAAGTGCGCTGGCGGTGACGCAATTGGTCTTTGGGTTTGTGACAATATTCAATCTGCTGAGTTGTATCTTAATTATGGCACTTAGTATTGATTACGTTATCTTTATTAGAGAACACGGGCGGAAAATGCACGTATTACGAGCAATCACCTTGTCTGCAATTACCTCTGGATTGGCGTTTGGCATTATGGTGTTCAGTCAAACGCCAGCCATTTTGCATTTTGGAGTGACCATTTTATTTGGCGTGACTCTCGCTTGGATTGTATGTCAATTGCTTCCGCTCAACCTAATGAACAAGTCAAGGCAATAAATAATGCAAAAAAGTGGAATAAAAAAATTAGTAATTATTTTGTCTTTTTTGCTGGTTAGTTCATGCGCGTCTGTGAAGCGATCTAGTGATCCTGTGTGGATCGATAAATTCAGTTCTTTCGCTTTACAGCCTGTGCCAGAAGAATTGTCTGGCCGCTCAATGATGCAAAAACTGACTATCACCTCGACAAAGGGCAACCATGAGTTGTTGATACAAACAGAGTTGTTATCAAAACGAATAAATATGGTTGGATTTAGCGTTTCTGGTTTAGTATTGTTTCAACTTCATTGGCAAGCTCCATCACATGTCATCGTTGAGACTAAGATTGATATCGAAGGTGTGGATGCAGCGGTTCTATTGGCTTATTTTCAAATGAGCAATTGGCCAGTAAAAGAAGTCGCTTTTGGGTTGAAGGGCATGGAAGCGAGAGTATCACCAAAAAATGACAAGGTTAGACACTTTTTTCGCGATCAAGAGTTAATTTTTGGTTTGACGAAAAATAGTGACATCACGCTACTTGAACATTATAGAGACAAGTATCGGATTGAAATCGAAACCTTAGAGACGAGCATGATATCGACTAATTAGTTGCTTAGGAAAGCCAATTTTACATCGTTCATGTGTTAAATTTATACTCATTAAAATTCAAAGTTAGGGGAAAAGAAATGAAAAAACTCGTTTTACTATGTTTAGCCGCGTCGTTATTCATGACAGCTAATGTGTCGGCACGTGACGATAGATTAAAAGTGGATTTGGAACCATTTTTAAGCACGGAAAAAGCTAAACAGGCTTTGTTGGATGTACCTCTTTATTTCGCAGGTCAGGAACACCCGAAACCAGAGAAGACCTGGGGTGAGATTTCTACTAGTAGAAAGACCAATGCATTTAACAAGTCGGATACTGAAGCCTGTGAATGGGTCATGTTGACGGCACTAAAGGTATTGCAAGAAAGTGCCAGACAAAGAGGCATGAATGCGGTGATCGATATAAAATCGAACTACAAGCACAACGAATTTTCTAGCAGTACTCAGTTCGAATGTGGTGCTGGCACCTTTATAGCCGGTGTGGCTTTGAAAGGAACATTAGTCAAACTGCCTGAATAGTTAGAGGATTGGTTGAAATCCTCGCCTCTACGGGCAATTCATCGCCAATGACTCCGGGTATCGAAGTTGATAACGTCAGTTTCGCTTACCCCGGATGTCGACAAAAATCGCTCTCAAGCGTCTGTATCTCTTTACCTGCTAGTCAATGTACTGGGTTAATCGGTCCCAATGGGGCGGGCAAATCTACTCTATTATCTATCTTATCCGGATTACTCAAAGCCAACCAAGGAACCGTGAGTTTCGCCGATTCTGAAGAACAATCAAATGACACTTTTATTCAGCATAATGTCGCTTTAGTGCCGCAGGAGTATGCTTTCTACGAGCAGTTGACGACATTGCAAAACCTACAATATTTTGCAAGTTTGTGCACTAAAACGAAGTTAGATGCGCGTCAAATGGTCAATGAAGTATTGACCCAATGTCAGCTTGAGGACGAGAAGGGGCGTCAGGCCCGATTTCTTTCCGGTGGTTATAAAAGGCGCCTGAATCTTGCCATCGCGCTGCTGAAAAAGCCTGAAATTTTATATTTAGATGAACCTACTGTAGGCGTGGATCCGGTTTCAAGAGAAACAATACTAACTTTGATCAACACATTGAAAGAACAGGGCAAAACGATTGTATTTACCTCACACATGTTGCATGAAGTGCAGTCTATCTGCGACCAAATAGTGATGTTAAATGAGGGGCGAGCACTACAAATTTCCTATACAAACAAATCAAAACTGCTTGATGTGGAAGTCAGTTCTAAGTTGGCTCCTAAGTTTACAGAAAAGCTCAATAACATGACTAAGTGCAAGTTTAGCGATGAATTGTCATTCCAGTGTGAAATCGAATCGGACCAGCAATTATTTGATATTTTTGGCTTAATGGCTGAGAGTGAATGTCTAGTCCACAATGTTCACTATGGTCCGGAGTCTTTGACCCATCAATATATGACAATGTTGGAAAACAGTGATTCAACAAAGTATTAAAAAAGAGTTCATACTCGTCTCTCGAGATTTGCACAGTCTTGCTGTCTTATTCATTTTGCCCGTGGTTTTTATGTTGTTAATGACCTATGCCATGAGTGAGAAGAAAGCAAACGTGTTGAAGTCGATTGATATTCACGTTAACCAGCACGAGTCGAGTAAAAACCAAACACTCTTTCTGAATTATTTGTCGCGTTTAGGTTACCAACTTAATTCTCCGCGTTCTAAAGCCGATGCAAGCCTTCATTTCAATGCAGATTTTCAAGAAAATCTATTTTCGGCTAATAGTGACACTATGCTAGTAGTGGACTTTAACAGTCGAACGTCACTGCAAATTCAATCTCTCATTCAACAGCATTTGCAACTTGCTTTCGCTAGATTAAAACTGCACCTGTATTTAATCGAGACGGGTGATATTGATGATACGACCTCTATTGAGCAGCAAATGGATATGGTCATCAAGCAATCTGATACCTCTCATTTAATCGAGTCCTCCACTACGCAACAAAAACTTCCTGTGACCGCATACAGTGTGCCTGCTTGGTTGATTTTTGGTGTGTTTTTTATTGTTCTCCCTATTTCTGTGACCTTAATCAATGAACAACAAAGTGGCACATTGATGCGTTTAAAAACATTCCCTATCAATTTGCCTGTTTATTTTTTACTGAAACTCTCGGCATTCTTTTGTATTAGTCTTTTGCAATTGTTAATACTGGCTTTAGTCGGACTTCGCGTAATTCCTATTTTCGTCGACCTTTCTCCGATACCCTTTGAACAGTTATGGCATATTTTGTTGGTTGGAATTTTTATAAGTTTAAGTGCCGTGAGCTTTGCCGCGATTATTGCTGCGGCGATCAATACCTTTGAGCAAGCCGTTGTTTTAGGCGGTGGGATCAACATTATTGTTGCCGCATTGAGCGGATTTATGGTGCCATTGGATGTCATGCCACAGAATTTGCAAAATATAGCTGAGTATTCGCCGATGTATTGGTCAGCGGAATTGATTAAGGTGAGCATGTTTGAATTACCAACAGAGAATAATCTCACAAACATTATTTATTTGTGTTTGTTTAGTATTTTTTCGCTGGTTATTTCAATATTATTGTTCAGTCGTAAAATTAGGAAGTTGCAATGGAATTAGAAGCATTAAAACAACAATTGAAACAATTGATTGTGGTTGAATGTGACAAAGAAGATGAGTTGAAGTGGGAAGATATTCAGGATGATGAATTGCTATTTGGTAAAGACTCAAATGTGGGGCTAGATTCGTTAGATGCGTTGCAATTGGCGTTAGTTTTAAAAGAAAATTATGGTGTGAAAGTCGAAGGCTCGAAAGAATCCAGACAACACCTCAAATCTATCAATGCTATGGCTAAATATATTTTGAGTGTGAAAGAGAACTCCTAGATGGCTGTTTTTATTCATACAACCGCTTCACATACCGCTTGTGGCAGCACAGTAACCGGAACTCTATCTTTCTCGCCTACCGCAAACTCTAAACAATCGGTTGATGAACACCAAAGTGTGCAGTTTTATTCGATGGATGGTTTTGAAAATGATAAATCTGAGCAACGTATTTTTGATTCTTTCCTTGCTATCGTCGGGCAACTCATCAAAGAGGCGGGATTGAGTGATACTGAGCTTTCTCAGACAGCATTGATGCTAGGTTCAACCTCTCTTGATATTGGTACAATCACGCCAAAAACCGGTTCACATATTTGGATACCTAAAATAGACCGCCTCAGCCAACGTTTACAGAAAACGTTTGGGCTCAGTCAGTGTCATCTCGTCTTCAACACGGCTTGCACAGCAAGTATCAATGCTTTGTTATATGGCAAGAAACTCATTGAACAAGCTGGCTACAAAAACGTTATTGTTGTTGGCTGCGAATTTTACAACCATTTAACTGTCGAGGGTTTTCACTCTCTAGAATTAATTAGTCCTGACAGTCTGACTCCGTTTCACAAAGATCGTAAAGGGTTGATATTGGGTGAAGGAGTTTGTGCGGTTTTGTTGAGTACTGCTCGCCCTGAAAAAAACTATTGTTATGAAGTATTAGATGGTTACTCCGGATGCGATGTATCAAGTTTGACCATGACAGCCGAAGACGGCAGCCATATTAACAAGGTTATGCAAAATGCTATTCGCCGGTCTGCTTTGCAACCAGACGACATTAATTTAGTTAAAGTACATGGCACGGCTACCTATAACAATGATGTATCAGAGCACAATGCATTGAAAACATGCTTCGACCATATCCCTCCAGTCTTTGCACTAAAACAATTTGTTGGGCATACATTGGGGGCATGTGGTGCTATTGAAATTGCCTTAATGGATCATATGCTCGGAAATCCTGAAGTCTCAGAAAAAAGTACGAAAAATTACGTAGAAAGTGACTATATAATGCCATTAATTGACTTCGATGATTCACTTAAACACTACACAAACATACTGATCAATCACTGTGGGTTTGGTGGAAACAATGCCGCTATTGTTCTTAGGACAAACCAACTATGAAGTTCACCCTAATTGCACAATCTGAATATCGTCATCCGCGAGATGTCGACTTAAAGACTTTCAGACGAACAGTAAAGCAAGAATTTGATGTTGAAGTGAGAAGATTGGATTGTTTTACCCTTTGTGGAATCGCAGCTGTGGCGAGTTTGAAAGAGAGATTTACAGAGTTTGAGCAACTTTCTTTAATAAGTTGTGCGCAATATTTCTCGGTCGAGTTAGTGCAACAAATGATTATTGATATTGATGCAGGAAAAGCCATTAAACCTATCGATTTTGTGTCAACTGTAGGTAACGCGGCGAATTTTTATATCGCTAAACAATTTTCTATCTTTGGGAGTAATTTGTTTTTAGGAGCCGATTCTCAATCGCTAGAGAAAACCTTTTTAATGGGGGCGCTAGAGCTTTCTGCCGATCCTAACCAAGGGGTTATATTATTACTTTGGAATGAAACAGAGGAAGAAAGAGTATGTCGAGCCTATGTGATTCGAGTCGCCTCCGCAAGTGATTCTCAATTCCACAAAATCAGCCATCTTCATGACCTAGTTGCGTCACTAGATAAAAATGAACCCCTTGTCATTGAATTGGAATCGGAAAAGCCGCTTATTTAGTCTTAATCTTTTTTCTGCGTTTATTAGACTTTAATTCAATTGTTTGCAGATTATTCGAGTCGGATAATTCAAAACACGTTTTATCGATTTCGGGTTCACCAAAAACAAGTGTCGGATTATTCGCGAAGCCAACGGGTTCCAGTGGAATTCCCATCGCGCTCAAATCCAATTTTTGATTGTTATTTTGATCCAGAAACATTCTGATGCATAGTTGGCCAACTGGCAATTCGCTCAATTTAAAAGAGGTGGTTTTAGCCTTGGGATTAAATTCAAATCTTTCGCTACTAATCACCTTTTTTGAATCCGCACTTAATGCAGCCAATTGATATAATTCTATAAACAAGGTACCCACTTTTTGGTTTTTTGCTACCACATTTAACGTGAGTTCGGCGGCATTCAAAGAGACGATAGAAAACCAATTAAATAGCGTTGCGAACACTAAGTATTTTAATGGAAAACAAGACATTGCAGACAATCCATGCGGGCTTCACTTTAACTTAAGACTGGGTATAATAACCGTTTGCTGGCGAAGGAACAATCAGGCATAACATGCGAAAAATACTCGTTATTTGCTATTCTCAAACAGGGCAGTTGAGCCAAATAAAAGATTCTATTTGTTCGCCTATTATGGAATCAGACAATATCCTTGTTGATCAAGTTGTCATAAAGCCTGTTAAGCCCTTTCCATTTCCTTGGCCTTTCGTTCAGTTTTTTCGTATTTTCCCTGAAACAGTAGCGATGCAAGCCATTGAGATTCAGGAAGTTGAAACTCAGTATCAAGACTATGATTTGATTATTTTAACCTATCAAGTATGGTTCTTATCTCCTTCACTGCCTATTTCTTCTTTTTTACAATCCAAACAAGCTAGAGCGTTATTCAGTGATACGCCGGTAGTAACCGTGATTGGCTGCCGGGGAATGTGGTTAATGGCGCAGGAAAAAACAAAACAGTTACTCAAGGGGCTCAATGCAAGGTTGGTCGATAACGTTGTATTGACAGATGATTGTGGAGCCTTTTTTAGTTTTTTGGCAACTCCCTTGTGGATGTTTACTGGCAATAAAAAGCGCTATTCCTGGGTGCCAAAAGCGGGTGTTTCCGAACAGGAAATTACCGCGGCTGAACGATTTGGACAGGCCATTAAACTGCGGTTAGAAAAAGATGATGCCGTCATAGAAAATAGCATGCTCACTGGCTTGGCAGCGGTAAAAATAAATGAAAAGTTGATTGCAAGTGAACGCGTTGGCAATCATAGTTTTACCATATGGTCAAAATTACTCAGAAAGTTAGGTGCTCAGAATAGCAAGCGGCGTTTGTTGGGGTTAACTATTTACGTGATATTCCTGTTAACACTCATTTTAACGGTTGTTCCGATTACCGCTCTGGTAAAAAAATTAATTGCACCACTTACAAAAAATAAAATAAATACTCAGAAACAATACTATGCACAGCCTTCGGGAGAATAATCACTAGATGGAACGCGCTGTATACATAAATAGGTTAGCGGTAGCACTACCCAACGAGCCTGTTTCCAACAAAGAAATGGAACATATTCTTGGTAAAGTGGGCGTCAAAGTATCACGTGCAAGAGCCGTGGTGTTGAGAAGTAACGGTATTAAGCAGCGTTACTATGGTATTAACCCACAAAGCGGCGAATACAATTATACAAATGCATCACTAGCTGCCGAAGCGGTTAGGAATTTATTCCCCAATAAACAACAACTTAACGAGATGGATTGTTTGGTTGCTAGCACATCAATTGCGGACCAACTTATGCCTAATCATGGCGTGATGGTGCATGGAGAACTGCAAAATCCGCCTTGTGAAGTGGTTTCTACGGCGGGGGTATGTCTTTGCGGGGTTACGGCATTAAAATATGGATATTTGGCAATCAAAGCGGGTGACAGTAAGCTGACAAGCGTAGTGGCAAGCGAAATGGCGTCCAACGTCATGCATGCCAACAATTTTGAAGTAGAAAGCCGTCATAAAGTCGAAGCGCTAAGTGAAAATCCTGAAATGGCATTTGAAAAGGATTTTTTACGTTGGATGTTGTCCGATGGTGCTGGCGCAGCACTGCTGAGTGCGTCACCCAATACCTCGGAATTGTCGTTGAGAATTGATTGGATTGATTCCTATTCTTTTGCCAATGAATTGGAAGCCTGCATGTACGCAGGAGCAGATAAAGTTGAAGGTGAGTTGGTTGGTTGGTCAAGATACTCCTCAGAGCAAAGGGAACAGAATTCTATTTGGTCTGTGAAACAAGACGTGCGCTTGTTAAACGACAATATTGTTAAATCGACACTTGAGGATGGATTGAAAAGAACTATCAATAAACGGAATTTACAGGCCGATAATTTTGATTATTTCATTCCTCATTATTCATCCGAGTATTTCCGTGATAAGGCCTATCAAGGTTTGGTCAATATCGATTTTGAAATACCCTATGAAAAGTGGTTTACCAACTTACCGGAGAAAGGGAATACGGGTTCAGCCTCGATTTTTATAATGTTAGAAGAGCTGTTTAATTCCAAGACACTAAAACAAGGTCAAAAACTACTCTGTTACATTCCTGAAAGCGGCCGGTTTTCCGGTGCATTTATTCAACTCACTGTGGTTTAACATGAAAGATGACCAAGTACCTCAGGATGATAGTCCAACTTACAGTGGTCATAAAAAATTGGTTTACGCTGTCGATCAAGATGGCCATTACAAAAAGGTGCAAACCAGCGGTTGGGAAGTTGAAAGTTTCGCCACTCAAATGGCCGTCGATGATATCAATCAACGGGCTGCAGATGCAGCGATAGCGGTTAAGCAAGGTGAGGCGTCTCCCTTGTTTTATCATATGTTTAAACATCGAATGGACATTGTCACACTTGCGCAAATCAGTGGCTTTTTCCAGTGGCAAATACGTCGACATCTGAAACCGCATATTTTCCAGCGTTTAGGCCGAAGGAAACTGGATATTTACTGTCAGGTTTTTAACCTTTCCATTGATCAACTAACCCATATTGATGAGTCTAAATGACAGAAATCGAAAACCCACTAGTACATCGTCAATCTTCTCATTGTGAGACAGGTGTGGTGGCGAATATGCTGACTAGCCAAGGGATAACTCTTTCAGAACCCATGGCATTTGGATTAGCGTCGGCACTTACGTTTGCTTATCTACCTTTTATAAAGGTGGGTGGAATGCCGTTAATTGCTTATCGAATGCCACCGAAGAGCATTATTAACGGCGTGGCTAAAAAGCTCGCGATAAAAGTTAATAGTCAAAAATTTTCAGATCCTGAAAAGGGAATGCGCGCCTTGGATAAGGCGTTACAGCAAGGCCAGAATGTAGGGTTACAAACCAGCGTCTATTGGCTGCCGTATTTCCCAGAAGATATGCGTTTTCATTTCAATGCGCACAATTTGGTTGTCTACGGCAAAGACGGTAGCGGCAATTATCTGATTAGTGACCCAGTGTTTGAAAAGACGGTTACTTGTACTGCAGATGATTTACAGCGGGCAAGATTTGCGAAAGGAGCGTTAGCACCTAAAGGCTTGATGTATACCTTTGAAACAGGCCAGGTAAACGTTGATTATTCCCAACAGATTTATAAAAGTATCAAAAAGACAGCAAAAATAATGCACGGGATCCCCCTACCAGGAATCAATTTTATTGGTATTAAGGGGATTTTCTACCTTGCTGATCAGATTAAAAAGTTAGATACAAAGCCGATGAAATATACTCGGCTATTTCTCGGAAATATTGTTAGGATGCAAGAAGAAATTGGTACGGGGGGCGCGGGTTTTCGATTCATGTATGCGAGTTTCTTGGATGAGGCATCGGAGATTACGAAAGATAAAGAGTTGTTTGAGCTATCTCAATTTATGACAGAAATTGGCGATAAATGGCGTGATTTTGCCATGCAGGCTGTATTGTATTGCAAAAAGAGAAAGCAAGTCTCCCTAGAAGACATTGCCGAAGCACTTATTGAGTGTGGGCAAATGGAAAAACAGCTTCAACGAAGGTTGCTCGCTCTGAGAGCATCAAATTAGTAAGGACATTAATATTAAACTACTCCTATTTCGCTCGCCTTTCTGTTCAGGTTGGCGTTTCTTGAAAAAGTCATTCTCAACTGGCATTCATGCTTTGCTGATGATGCTTCTCCCTTTTTTTGCCAGTGCTGAATGGCATAGTGAATTAGGATTAACACAGGAATTTGTTCAAGCTCCGGTTTTTGAAACGGAAATGCGCGTGTACTTATCTAGTGAACAAAGGGCCGGTTTACCTACAGTGACCCTTGTTCATGGCGTAGGTGGTTCCGCAAAAGATTTCACAGATATAATTCCACTATTACATAATCGCTATAATCTTATTGTCTTTGATTTGCCCGGCTATGGTGAGTCGTTCGAGTCGAGTACGCTTTATTCACCTTCCAATTACGCCAGCAGTTTGAAACAGGCGTTGCCTGATTTGGTTGCAGATACTAACTATCTGATTGGGCATTCCATGGGGGGAAATATTTCACTGCAATTGACCGCATTAGCGCCAGAATTAGTTGATAAATTGGTGCTAATTGATCCAGCGGGTATGTTAAACAAGTTTAGCTACAGTAAGTATGTTGCACTGAACAAAGCCAGTGAAGTGCCTTTTGTGAGTGAAAAAAACCAAAAACGATTTTCTCGATTTATCGATAGCTTAAATAACTATATTCCAGATATCAGCGACCTTCTGCTGAGTAAACCCAGTCGAAAATATTTGTTTAACAACAATTCCACCTATATTTCCGCAATCTCAGTAATGAGTGAAGATTTAACCCAAATTTTAAGAAAAGTGAAGACTCCCAGTTTTATTATTTGGGGTAAGGCCGATCCAGTAATGCCTTATCAAGCAGGGTATATGCTAGATTCAATTCTTGAGAATAGTCATTTGGAGTTGATTGTGGATGTCGGTCACTCTCCACAGCGAGAACGGCCTTTTAGAGTATACAATTCGATTGTAGCTTTTCTGTCTGAATCGGAGGGCTCCAGGACCAATCATTATCAATCGGGTTATCCTAAAGCGAGCGAAACCGATCTTGTATTGGATTGTAAAAAGAGTCCTAAAAGACTTTTTGAAGAAGCCTATCAGCTAGTTTCAATTCTAAATTGTGACAATTTGGTCATCGACAAAATGCAGGCAGAAAACATCGTCATCGAAAATTCCAAAGTTGCGTTAAATTATCTAAATATAGAAAATTCGAAAGGCGCAGCGTTAACTGCGATTAATTCCAATGTGACTGTTTGGGGCGGGCAAATAAACGCACAAAGTATCGCTAATTTAACTACCTCTTATGTCGATTTTAATGGTGTCGAAATGCACACAAAATTAGACCCATTTGACACAGATGCTAAAAGCCAAATATTGGCTTCCGTCAGCCAACTTGAACACAAGGGCACGAATAAAGACCTACATGGATTTGTGATAAAACAACAAGAATAGGACTGAACTCATTTCCATTTCTTAAAAATAAGCGATGTATTGATTCCACCAAAGGCAAAGTTGTTGGACATCACATAATCTGTGTCTATTTCAGCACCATCTCCGACAATATAATCAAGCTCTCCGCATCTTGGATCGACATTTTCCAATTGAATTGTGGGAGCAAACCACTTGTTATTCATCATTTCTATGCTTGCCCAAGCTTCAACCGAGCCACAGGCACCAAGGGTATGACCTAGATAGCTTTTAAGTGAACTAATGGGAGTGTTCTTGCCAAGCACTGCCTCTGTGGCCTGGGTTTCAGCGACATCACCTTTGTCAGTTGCCGTACCATGTGCGCACACATAACCTATTTGACTTGGATCTATTCCCGCATCATCTATGGCTTTTTGCATAGCAATAGCCATGGTTTTTGCATTTGGTTGGGTAACATGGCGTCCATCTGAGTTTGTACCAAACCCAACTAATTCTGCATAGATAGTTGCACCACGGTTTTGTGCGTGTTCTAGCTCTTCGAGTATTAAAGTAGCCGCACCTTCGCCAATGACCAGCCCATCTCGACTTTCCTCAAAAGGCTTAGGAGTCGATTTTGGATCGTCATTCTTAGTACTGGTTGCAAATAAGGTGTCAAAAGCTGCTACTTCAGTGAGACAAAGTTCTTCGCCTCCGCCTGCAACCATGACTTTTTGCTTGCCGTATTTTATTGCTTCATATGAATAGCCGATTGCTTGTGAGCCAGAAGTGCAGGCTGAGCTTGTTGTGTGGATCCTGCCTTGTAATCCGAAAAACACACTGATGTTCACAGCTGTGGTGTGGTTCATCATTTGTATATAACTTGTGGCTGTGATGCCAGACATGTCATGCACTTGCAATAGTCTTGCAAAACCCAGTACAGGCGGTGTTGAACCCGTAGACGAGCCGTAGGCAACACCTGTGTCTCCGTTGGTAAGCACGTCGCTACCGATTAAACCACTTTGTTCTAAAGCGACCTCAGAAGCTCTGGTAGCCATCAGAGACACTCTACCCATAGAGCGAGTTTGTTTGCGTGTGTAATGTTCAGGAGTTTTAAAATCAGTGATAGGCGCTGCTAGTTTTGAATTGAGGCCATTAATATCGTTCCATTCCGATATGTTGACTACTGCATTTTGCTTTTTACGTAACCCTGCTTCAAAATCCTGCCAATTGTCGCCCAGAGCTGTAATTCCTGACATACCTGTCACCACGACTCTTTTCATCATGCCATTCCACCGTTTACTGAAATTACTTGGCGAGTAATATAAGACGCATCATCAGACATCAAAAAAGCAACACTAGCTGCTACTTCTTGAACTTGCCCCATTCTGCGTAGAGGGATCATTTTCATCATTTCCTCAATGGGTAAATCATCTGTCATTCCCGTGTCTATTAATCCGGGAGCGACACAATTTACAGTAATTTTGCGCTTAGCCAATTCTACCGCCATCGCTTTAGTTGCACCAATAACGCCAGCTTTAGAAGCACTATAGTTTACCTGACCACGATTACCAATCAAGCCTGAGACTGATGCCATAGTCACAATACGCCCACCTTTGCGAGCTCGAACCATTGGCATGACTAATGGGTGTAAAACGTTGTATATCGCATCTAAATTGGTGTGAATGACATCGTCCCACTCGTTTTCGGTCATCGCAGGAAAGGCGGTATCTCTAGTAATGCCAGCATTGCAAACAGCGCCATAATAGGCACCATTATTCTCAATATCTTGCTCAATAATCGATTTACATTGAGCACGATCGGCAACGTCAAACTGCAAATAGTAACTTTGCCTTCCCATTGCTTGAATTTCCGCAACGGTTTGCTCCGCGCTATCAACACCGCTGCGACAATGCACAATCACGTCAAACCCATCTTGCGCGAGGCGTAGTGCCACTGCACGACCTATGCCTTTGCTCGAGCCAGTGACAATTACTCGTTTTCCCATAATCTCCATTACTCCGTTACAAATTTTGTCGCATCTTCTGGTTCAAACACATTGATGGTCGCTTCAATTAGCAACTGTTCGCCACGTTTTATTGAACATTCAAACGCGCCAAGGCCGTTTGGCTCCTTGAAAATACGAGATACATGGGTGACTAATTCATCACCATTGCTAAAGTGACTTACCGACGCTTTATAATTTTTAGTACTGACCAAAAAGCCTACTTTTACTGTGTTTCCTGCGTCTAGTTTATTCGCACTTGCGTGGGCTGCAATGGTTTGTGCCAAATATTCTATACCAATACAAGCTGGCACAGCATCGTGCTTTTCATCGTAAAAAACGCTTGTAGGGCTGATATTAACCAAGCAACTGCCAGTAGAGTCTGAGTAGTCAACCAATTCATTGACTAAAATCATGGGATGCACATGAGGAAGGACTTTCTCAATAGGGTATTTAGTCATGTTCTAGTCCGATAATTAAACTTACGTTGTTTCCACCAAATGCAAATGAGTTACTCAAGCAAAATTCAATTTTCTCTTCAATCTCAATGTCTGTCACCCAATTCAATTGAGCGATATTGGGATCAACGACCTTGTCCCACAAGTGAGGAGCTAGTTTTTGATGTTCTAATACCAAGCAGCAAAAGGCCAGTTCGGTTGCTCCAGCTGCGCCAAGAGTATGACCGATATTACCCTTGCTCGAACTTGCGTAGGGTCGATTTGGAAAAAGGTTAGATACAGCAGTGGCTTCCATTTCATCGTTTTTAGGTGTGGCGGTTCCATGCAGGTTGATGTAATCGATATCGCTAGCTGTCAAATTTGCCTGTTCAAGCGCTTGATGCATGGCTTGATACGCACCTTTCCCGTCAGGATGAGGTGCCGACATATGATGGGCGTCACTTGATTCACCACCGGCATAAAATCGAATGGGTGCTTTATGTTTACTCAATACCGCCAGGGTTGCCGATTCGCCAATGTTAATTCCATCCCGGTTTAAGCTCGATGGTTTACAGATTCCGGCAGAGGTTGAATCTAAGGCACTAAAGCCATTGATTGTCATTCCACACAATGAATCAATCCCCCCAACTATTGCAACATCGATCACGCCGAGTTCAATCATTTCTGCTGCTGTGATGAAGGTCTTTGCACTAGAAGAGCATGCGGTGGATATAACTGATGAGTAGCCTTTAATTTCAGCGTGGTAACAAATAAATTCTGCGACATTTGAGACTTCTTGAACACGATAATCGTAATTCTCTGGAAATCTACCTTGTTGCTTGCGGGCGAGCATGGCTTGTTCACCTTGTTCTATCCCTGAGGTGCTAGTCCCCAGAATGACACCAACGCGATGAGAACCATACTGTTCTTTATATTTGGCAACCACATCTTCAATTTGATTGAATGCATGTAAAGCAAGCTGGTTATTTCGACTTTGAAAATGAGCAGGGTAGCTTGAAAGGCTTGGTAGTGAAAACTTAACTTCACCGACAAATATGTCGCCCTCATGCAACAAATCTTTGCGCAAAGTAAAACTGTCTTGTGCTCCGCTGAATAACTTTTCAGCCACTTCAGAACGATTGCTACCTAATGGATTGCACATTCCGAGCGCATTGATATAGAGCCTTTCTTTCATACTGGTAGTTTTTAAGTCTAAACTGTTTGTTAGCTGTTACGTCAATCAGCAGCACAGAGTTTGGTTAACATTCTGACGCCGCGTGTAGAATTTTTTACGAATAAATTACTTTCATCCCATGCATATCCTGCCAGAATCGAGGTAATCATTGGTTTTATATCTGTGTCTTTAGCCTGGAAGAATATCACATCCTGAAAACTTGTATCATACCAAGAGGTCACAAACGTTTTAAAAACATCGATTCCTTTGCGCATTGCATCATCATATTCGCTTTGCCAGTCTACGGTATCGCCTTTAAGTTGTCGAACAACCAAATTAGTTGCTGTCACTGCAGAGCGCATTGCAATGGTAACTCCCGAAGAAAATACCGGATCTAGAAACTCGCCTGCATTGCCAAGCAGCGCGTAACTTGGGCCAAATAACGATTTTACGTTAGAAGAATACCCCCCAATAATACGAGCAGGTTGCAATACCTCCGCATCTTTAAGGATTTCAGCTAAATTATCATCTTGGTTAATATAACTTATTAATTGGCTTTCAAGTTCAAGGTTATCGTCAAAGCATTCTGGTCTTGCAACCGCGCCTATACTAGAGGTGCCATCAGAGAATGGTATTAGCCAATACCAGAGATCTTCTATTTTAGGGTGGACAGTTATCAGGATTTTATTCCGGTCAAAATTCGCTGTCTCAGAAATGTTATCCTTAAAGTGAGTAAAAACTGCTTTTCTAGGGCCGAGTTCACTGGGTGATTCTAAATCGAGCATTCGTGACAATACTCGCCCAAAACCACTTGCATCCAGTACAAATTTGGCCTCCAAAACATAGGCACCATCTGGTCCCTCAACTTCAAGCCTTGCACCGTCATCATTGGTAACCACATTCAATACAGAATGTTGATAACGAATATCCACCCCTGCTTTACTGGCTTCATCAGCTAGTAATTTGTCAAATGCGGCTCGTTTGACTTGATAGGTTGTTCCGGGGCCAGAGCTAAATTTTTGCTCGAAGTTGAATTCAGAACGTTCGCCTTTTCGATAAAAAGCTGCGCCATTTTTATATTGAAAACCAAGGGCATCTGCGTTGGCGTTTAACGCATCTAGCATGCCGGCTTGTTCGATAAATTCCATGGTATGAGGCAGTAAACTTTCACCAATAGAAAATCTAGGGAATGTTTCACGCTCAATGACGACGGTATTCAGATCGTTTTTTGCCAATATAGCGCTAGCGATAGCACCAGCAGGACCAGCACCGATGATGATGACATCACACGTTTCAAACTTTTCCATTTTACAACCTTTAAATGCTATTGAGTCTCAATTTGAACCACAGTAGGGCAATAACTATTCTTTAATAAATGGGCTTAGCTTATCCAGCAGGACTTGCGGTGCTTCATACAACATCTCTTGGCTAGATACGTCCACAGCGACCTGAATCGTGTGCGCTTTAGTCAGAACCTGCCCAGTAGATTTTGATTTTACGACATAGTTAATTTTTATGCGGGTTTCATATTCTACTAAGCTAGTCTCAATAACAATTATTTCCGAAAGTTTTGCAGAAGCCACGTATTTAATGCGCATGTCGACTATGGGCCAAACGTGACCACATCGCTCCATTTCGATGTAGTTATAGTCGAACATTTTAAGCAGTTCACAGCGAGCAACTTCCAGATATTTTACATAGTTTCCATGCCAAACAACGCGCATTGAGTCGACATCAAAAAACTGGACCTCCATCTCTACTTGTGTCGATAGGATGGGGTTAGCTTTCATACAAATCCCACCTTTTTTGTTGAATATACGAAATAGTTTCGCGTAGCAGTTTGTCAGTGGGCCGATCTTCATCGATTGTGGCAAAGAAACGACTGATATCATCGAGCATCGATGAGACTTCCTCTGTTAAAGAGTTCTCGTTCAACTCGTTGTTTTCGATTCGCAGCCGAATTCCCTGAGTGGCAGCCAACAGAGTCGCTGCCACGACCTGCTCTGTGAGTTGCATTACACGCATGCAATCTCGAGCCGCTATTGTTCCCATGCTCACTTTGTCTTGATTGTGACATTCTGTTGAACGTGAAAACACGCTTGCAGGCATGGTCAACTTCAGTGCCTCCGCGGTCCAGGCCGAACAACCAATTTGAATAGCCTTAAAGCCGTGGTTTATGGATTGTCTATCTCCCTTCGCGGCAGTTAAATTAGATGGCAATCCGTGATTCATTTTTACATCGACCATGGTGGCCACTTGTCTATCAGCTAAATCAGCAATGTTAGCAACACAGTTTTTTAAGGAATCCATCGCCATAGCAATGTGTCCGCCATAAAAATGACCGCCATGCAAAATATGCTCACCCACGCCGTCAATGATGGGATTGTCATTGGCACTATTCAACTCGTTTTCGATCATGCTTCTAAACCAGGGCAAACAGTCTTGCAAAACGCCAATTATATGCGGTGCACATCTGATCGAATAGCGGTCTTGAAGTCGCTGAGAGTTACGCGGATGGGTGTGGTGATTTAAATCATGTTGGATCCATGACGCGATTTGATTTTGACCAGGATGCGGTTTCACACTAAATAAAATATCATCAAAGTGATTGCTGTTTCCTTTCAGAGCAAGGCTTGATAACGCAGTGATCCGAGTCATTAGCTTACTCAAATAGGCTGCTCTGTCGTAGGCTAAACAGGCTATAGCTGTCATAACGGCCGTGCCATTCATGATAGCCAAACCTTCTTTAGGTCTGAGTTTGATTGGGTTTAAGCCGGCTAGTTGAAATGCCTCAGCACTCGACATAATTTTATCTTGGTAATACACATCTCGCTCACCAATTAATGCGCCAGCAATATAAGACAATGGCGTGAGATCACCACTTGCGCCAACTGAACCTTCTTGGGGAATTACCGGAATAATATCGTGGTTAAGCATATCTACTAACAGATTCAGCAGATCCCAACTGACACCCGAATAGCCTTTGGCAAGGGATACTAATCGAGCCGCCAAAATGGCTCTACCTTGCGTGGGTGAGAAAAACTCGCCTAATCCGCATCCATGAAATCGAGACAAGTGCATGGGTAACTCATCAACTAATTCATCTGGCACGGCTACAGTGCAGGAATCTCCGTATCCGGTTGTGACTCCATATATATGGCCTTCTTCTTGTAACAGTTGCTCTAAAAATCGCACACCTTGATTGATTTTATTTTCAAAACTCGCATCTTTAGAGAGTTCAGCCTTAAAACCATGCTGAGATATTTTAACAACCTCTTCAATGGTGATTCTAGCCGAGCCAAAAATGAGGGGTTTCAAGCCTGATTCCATCTAGCTTACTCCAACTTTATTTTGCTTATTATTCGATTTGTTATCATTGCTTGATTCGTTTGCACGCCAAAAATCAAAGAAATTGTTCCACTGATATGGTTCTTTCAAACAGTAATGTTCCAGTCTAGCTGCGTATCTTTCTATCATTGCTTGGTAATGAGCTTGTCGTTCCTTTCTAGGTACTTTGGTCGGCATCGCAAATTCTTCAACATGGGCTTGATAGCGACCCTGCTTTGAATCTTTTAGGCAAGTCATAAAGAATACCGGACATTCCATGATGGTGGCTAGTGCAAACGGACCTATGGCGAAAGGAGCTGGTTTTGATAGAAATGGCGCAAATTGCACACTATTCGGATTTGCCACAGAGGTGCGGTCTGCAAATATGACCACGGCCTCGCCTTCTTCGATTTTCTGTTTAAGGAAAATAGTGTCACTGGGACCAAAATTATTGATATGTACAAAATTAATGGCGGCTTCCGGGTTCACTTTTTTCAAGAAGTTGTTAAATGAAGGCGCGTGCTGATTGTAGGTAATAACATTGAGCTTCTTCTTTTTTTCTCCCGTGCTAAAAATCGCTCTGCACAACTCCATATTACCTAAATGAGAACTCAGAATAACAACACCACCACTACTCATCAGTGACTTCACGCAATTTTGATGCATCACCTCAATATCACCAACCTTGATTTTACCCAACCAAGCATCAAATTTATCGACTATAAGTAGACCGAATGTAATAAACATTTTATACGCATGAAAGTGCTTTTGGATAATGTTTGATTTGTACGAACCGCGGGTTTCTTCGAGTTGAGTCCAGTAACCTATGGCGGCATCTCGAGCGATTTTACCGGTGAGATAAAAGTACAACATAACGGGGAACAAACAGATCTGAAAAAGGACTTTGCCAAAGACTTTATAAATAAAAACTAAGATTTGGATGCCGCCTTCGCTACCCCGCTCTTTGATGGCTGACCAGTGCTTATTCTCACTCATGATGATTTGGACAACTTTCTAGATAACAACATTGGGCTGCGTAGCAGCATGCCAAAAAATAGCTTGGTGTGCATTTTGGTGATCAACCAATTGTCATTCCACAAGTTAAAGTGAGAAATACCATTTTCAGGGTAGTGCACCTTGGTCGGGATAAAACGCACATTTACTCCTTTCCAATAAAGCCGCACCATAACTTCTATATCAAAGTCCATGCGCTTACCTAAGGTGACGGTGCTAGCTAATTCGACATATTCTTGTACAGGATAAACTCGAAAACCACACATGGAATCTTTTAAAGACAGCGATAAGCTCTCAATGTGAACCCAAACATGTGTGAGGTAACGTCCGTAATAGCGCCCTTTTGAGATACTTTCATCGTACTGAGGCTGGCCACTAATTAGGCTCTCGGGATATGCATGAGATTCTTGCAGCATGACTTCAATATCATTGAGGTCGTGTTGCCCGTCTGCGTCAATCTGCAATGCATGTGTCATCTGCATCTCGCTCGCAAGCATTAACCCAGAGTTCACCGCTGCGCCTTTACCTCCATTTTGCTCGCGACGAAAAAGCGTGACATTTGAGTAGTCTTTTTCCACCTGTAACAATACTTGTTGAGTCTCACTATCGCTGCCATCATCTACTAAGATAATCGGCAATGCATACTTTTGTAACTTCGACACTGTGTCGTCTATTACTTGCGCATGATTATAATTAGGTATGACAATGCAGTAGCGAGTACTCACTTATATAAAACCTTCCCAGAGCAGTGTTTACCATGAGAGGAAATGTAAGAAAACGAACATTTGGTATCGTTAATTTTTGACAAAGTGAAATCTAACTCATAATTTGGACGAACAACCAACATGAATTTCAAGGCATTTAAGCCAATGAAGTCGGTGGGCTTAAAGTCAAAAAACTGTTCGGCATATTCCAAAACCCAGTTGGTCATAACTACCCCGGGCAAAATTGCGATATCTGGAAAATGACCTTGGAAATAGAACAAGTTTTCAGGAATTCGTATCTTCATCACTACCGAATTTTCTGATATTTCGGAAGTTAAAATTTCCCCATGATACACAAATTCACTCAAAACTGGCCTCCATTTCAATGCGACTTAATTTGCCTCTACTATCATACGGCAGCTCGGTAGGATATCTAAATTTCTTAGGTACTACAACAGCTTCAAACCAGTCAGAAAGGTACTTCCTAAAGGTTTTGTCGAGTTCAAATTTGCGGACAACTTGACTGGTTTTTAATCCTTCAGCAGACAACACAATGACGGCTGCCAGTCTTTTTCTGGCATTGCCTATGACTAATACATGCGCGTCAGCAACATAGTCGTGATCCTTTAGCCGAAGAGCGACTTCATCGAGAGAAACTCGTTTCTCCTCAATTTTGACGATACTGTCAGCTCTACCCAACAATTTGAAATTAGATTCATCTATTATTTCTACTCTGTCATCAGCTAAGTATTCATCACAATCAATATAAGGAGAGGTTAATTTCAACAGCTCACTATCTTGCTGATAGAAAACCGAAATCCCTGCAAATGTTCGCCAAAGCTCATCGTCAATTGACCGACGTTTTCGCCAAGCAATTCCACCTGTTTCTGTACTGCCATAAACCTCGGTAATCGGACATGCTAACTGGCATTGAAGTGCTAAGTTTTTATCAGCATCCAAAGGGCCACCCGAGGAAAAAATAGTCGCAAAGGAAGATTTGACTTCGGTTAACACATTGTCAGTAACTAACCGTTGCAAATGTGCAGGACTAGCAATAAAGGTCACAGAATCCAGTTCGTCATGCTGAATTTTATTCAAGATATGCTCAGGATACTCATATACCTTTGCAATGAGTTTGTGTGACTTTTGAATTGGCCAGAGTAATTTAAACAGCAATCCATAGATGTGTTGATGGGAAATGGTAGCCAAGAAGGTACTCCCTGAAACTTGCTCACCAAACGTTGCCTCCAAGGCTTCGATTTCAGCTTGGATTTGCCAATAATACTTTTCTACCACCTTGGGTTGGCCAGTTGATCCAGAAGTATAGAAATACACTTTTGCCGTGCCTAATATCGAAAGCTCAGAGAGGTTTGATTGCTGTGAAACCTTTTGAATTGGGCGAGATGGTATATCGGGAGAAATATCTACGCCGCCAACACTCGCGTCAACCGTTTCTTTGATGCTGCGTAAATGTTCCTCTTGAATGTTTTGTGGCAAAACAACCACTTTATCTGCGCTTAACAAGGCATAAAAAATGGCTGAGAAGAGGAAACTGTCAGCTTCGTACAACAACCAACGTTTCGCTTTATGAGCAACAAACTGTTGCCTAAAATCAGCTAGTGTGGAGGCCCAATTTCTATTTTCATTATACCGGTCGGCAAAATGTACATTGAGTGGATCGATTTGGTAGGTTGTTGCGGCCATCATTCTATTTAAATTACTTGTTTGCTGAGATACTACCTTAATTAGACAGCTTTTGAAGAACCCAAAATTTATTTTTTTGCTATCTAAATAAACTGGTCATATGATTGAACCTGAACTCTGGATAAAGTGTGTCGGGCATATAAATATTACTCAGATATTCCATTATAATTTCAAGATAATTTCAAAGTGCTAGTGGGAACTATCGAAAGCGAAACTTCATCGACACACTTCAATGATGCAATTTTGCGATTAGCAAGGCGAGTTTTCGTAAGTAATGTAAGTAATAACTGGCCCATTACTAGAAAACTTAACGCAGATAAGCGTAAATAGAGCGCTATTGAGGGGCACTGATTACCCCGAATTCAGAATGTTTATAACTAATTCAATAAATATAATGCCAAAAATAATGCAGCACGAACCTTTGTTAAGCAGAAAAATATCATGACACAAATACAGAAAGGCATTTGTGCCGAACCAAATTTACATGCGCAATATCTCATGTTTAATGTGATTGATGATGATCCTCAGGTAATTCGAGTCAAACTTGCACATATCCTCGATATATTAGATCACTATGATGAAGAACATTATGAAGCTATGGTTTCCGGCGTAATCGCTATTGGAGCTAGCTATTGGGAAGAGTTATATCCTGGAGCAAAACCAGCTGAATTGACGCCATTTCCAGATATGCAATGCGAAGATAGAAATGCACCTGTTACACCATGCGATATCTTTGTGCAGATACGCGCGGATAGGGCCGACGTTTGTTATGCAATCGGCGCAGAAATTTGTGAAGTACTTAAATTGCATGTTGAATTGTTCGAGGAAATTAAAGGCTTTAGATACCTTGATGGTCGAGATCTTATTGGATTTGTAGATGGAACTGAGAATCCAAGAGGAATGCGTAAAATAGGTGTGGCGACGGTGGGAGACAAAGATCCTGACTTTCGCGGCGGAAGCTATATTCATGTACAACGTTATAGAACGCATATGGATAAGTGGAATCGCGTCCCAGAAAAACAACAAGAAGACATTATTGGTCGCACTAAAGCCGACAATGTTGAATATGAAAGTGAAGAAAAAGCAGATTTTGCCCATACCAAACGTTCAAATTTGAAAGATGAGAACGGTAATAGCATCGAAATTTTACGCCAAAGTATGCCTTACGGCGATATGTCTGTAAAAGGATTGTTCTTTGTATCTTGTGCGAAAAGTCCTCAACCCTTCACTCAGATGCTTGCAAGCATGATATTTGGTGATCAAAACGGTGTTTATGACAAGTTGTTAGACTATACCAGTGCGGAAACGGGGGCGGCGTTTTTTGCTCCTTCTTTGAGTTTTATCAGATCTAATATCGATATTTAACCTGAACTCTTGATAGGAAATGAGCTAACGCATTGAATTATATAGCTTAATTATATAGTTTAATTCTATATTGGGTTCTAGCTGGCGATTTTTCCTAGTACAAGGCAAATTTGTGCGTCAATAGCTGGCCTATTGCAAACCAACTTAACCCAGCAATAGGAAAAATAACAGATAAAACGCAAGTTGTTATCCTTTGTTGAGGTTATTTAGCAATCCATATCGCAAAAACTCAAAGGCTTAGAGCACCATCCCAATCTTCAGGTATTTGGGCGGTTTGCACTCTGTGACACTGTTCCATGTGGTGGATAATTAACGTGTCTTCAGGGCTGATAACAAGCGCTTGTTGAAAGCAGGCCAATGCGTCAGGCCAGTTTTGATTTATTCTGTGTTGAATTCCTTTCTCGACGAGTTCGCAAGTGGCTAATTTTTGCTTTTGCACCTCCGCCGGAAAATGATCAATGATTTCATACACTTCAACGGGTTTTCTACGTCCTTTTACTCTCACCCAGTCAAGCTTACGATAGCTAAAATGCTCAGTCATGCCTGCAGCTTCTAACAACTGTGAACTGACAATGATGTCTGCCCCAAATTTCGGCGCAAGTGCCTCAAGACGATAGGCAATATTGACACTGTCACCAATTACCGTGGTGTCCATCCTGTCATCTGAACCTACAGTACCGATAATGACGGGGCCAAAATGAATGCCAACGCCAATATTTACCGGAGGATAACCGCTATTCTTTCGATGTTGGTTATATACGTTTAAAGCGAGCCGTAAATCGACAGCCGCTTTTAAAGAATCAATGGCTTTGTCTGAATTATTACCATTGGGGTGATCAAATAGCGCCATGATGGCATCACCGATAAATTTATCGATGAAGCCCCCATTTTGATGGATAGGATCGTTCATTCGCAAGAAATAGGAATTGAGAAACTTCATCAATTCCTGTGGTGTCATTTGTTCAGACAACCCGGTAAATCCACGAATATCACAAAACAAAATAGCCACTTCATCTTCGTCTGCTCGTCCCAACTCTAGCGAGTCTGAACCATGCTTGGCAAAATGATCAACGAATTGTTTTGGAACGAATTTTTGAAATGTTTGGGTCAATCTCAATGCTTCATCAGCTTTGCTCAGAAAACGTTTATCTGCTTCATCAACTTGCTTAAGTTTAGACTCGTTAATTTCAACCTTGTGGGCCTGACGAGTTATTTGCTCTTTCTGCTGTTGTTGTTTTAACTGCTTGCTCAAGCGCAGTAACAAGACCGCCAAAATACAAATAATAGCGAGTAAAATTAATGTGATAGGCTGAAGCAGTTGTTCGTACATCTTTTCTATTTTCCTGCAATTACCCTTTTACTTGCGGCTCACTTCGGTCAGCACTTTTTCTGCTACGCGAAGTGTCTCGTCGACGATAGCTTGATCATGTGCTGCTGAAACGAATCCTGCTTCATAGGATGCAGGCGCCATGTAAATACCTTCTGATAACATAGCATGATAAAAGCGGTTAAACAGTTTTGTATCGCAATTGATTGCTTGTTGGTAGTTGGTAACACGCTCTACATCGGTAAAAAACAAGCCAAACATGCTTCCAGCATAATTAACCGTCATCGGAATACCTTTACTCAAAGCGATGGCTTTTATTCCCTCTGCAATGGTTTTGGTTGTCGCAGTAAGTTGCTCGTACAAACCCTCTTTTTGGACTTGAGTCAGTGCAGAAAGGCCAGCCGCCATTGCGATAGGATTACCCGAAAGGGTGCCCGCTTGATAAACAGGACCTGTTGGGGCAATTTGCGACATGATTTCGGCTTTGCCGCCAAACGCACCCACCGGCATGCCGCCACCAATAACCTTACCTAAGCAGGTCAAATCAGGGGTTACGTTATAAAGTGCTTGAGCACCGCCTCTGGCAACACGGAACCCTGTCATAACCTCGTCAAAAATCAGCACACTGTTGTATTCATCACAAATATCTCTTAATCCTTGCAGGAAACCCTCAACAGGGGGAATGCAATTCATATTGCCAGCAACCGGTTCGACTATGATACAAGCAATGTCATCGCCATATTCTTTAAATGCCTGTTTAACACTGTCGAGATTATTGTATTCCATGGTTAGAGTGTGTTTAGCAAAGTCCTCAGGAATACCGGGAGAGCTGGGCACACCTAGCGTTAATGCGCCCGATCCTGCTTTCACTAACAGCGCGTCGGCATGACCGTGATAGCAGCCTTCGAATTTCAGAATTTTGTCTTTATGGGTGAAACCTCGTGCTAGACGAATTGCACTCATGGTCGCTTCCGTTCCCGAATTCACCATGCGTAGCATTTCCATCGATGGCACCAATTTATTCACTAACTCAGCCATAGTCACTTCTGACTCAGTGGGGGCGCCGAAACTCAAACCATTTTCAGCCGCATCAATGACTGCTTGGCGTATTTGTGGGTTGTTGTGTCCTAACACCATAGGTCCCCATGACTGCACATAATCGATATATCGTTTGCCATCCGCATCATAGATATATGGGCCGTCAGCTTTGACGATAAACGGCGGAGTTCCACCTACCGCTTTGAATGCTCTGACCGGTGAATTAACGCCACCTGGAATATGTTTTTGTGCTTGGGAAAATAATTGTTGAGATTTTTGCATGCTACTTTTTAAACCAATACCTTTCAAATATGTTTACTTTAATTACAGCGAATAACGTTTAGATACAAACTAACACTTTGTACTAAACCAATGGACTTCTCGATCGTACTTGGTTACCAAATTTTCGACGCCAAGTGTCAAGGCGAACAATGCCATCCTAACCAGAACACCATTGTCTGTCTGACGAAATATGGCTAAATTTGGGTTCATATTAAGATCATTATCAAGTTCGTTAGCATCCGCTCGAGAGTCTCTTGGAAGCGGATGCATAATGACGGTTTTGGACTTGAAATGTTTGGTGTAAATAGATTGATTTAGACGAAATTTACCACGGTATTTGTTTGCTTCATCTTGCGATTCGAAGCGCTCTTCTTGAATTCGCGTTTGGTAACATATATCAGCGTCTACACTACCCTCAAGCTGTTCTGTTACCTCAACCGTATGACCTGCACTGCGGAGGGTTTCCAGGATGCTCTCTGGCATCCCCAATTCCTTAGGGGAAATCAATGTGAAATGTACATTGTTGAACAAACTAAGTAACTTCGAAAGTGAATGAACCGTTCGGCCATATTTGAGATCACCTATCATGGCGATGTGGATGCCATCGATGCTACCACCATGATATTGCTGTTCTTTGCTAATGGTATAGAGGTCAAGTAGAGCTTGAGTCGGGTGTTCGTTTGGGCCATCGCCACCATTGATAACAGGTACTCGACTTCCCTCTGCGAATTCTGACACAGATCCTGAATCAGGATGGCGCATTGCAATGATATCTGAATAGCCGCTCAAGACTCTGGCGGTGTCAAAAAGAGATTCACCTTTTGCCAATGCTGAGTTGCTCATACCTGTGGTTTCTCTGACTTCACCACCGAGTAAATTGAAGGCGGTTCCAAAACTGACGCGGGTTCGTGTGCTGGGTTCGAAAAATAGATTGCCGAGAATTGCACCGTCCAAAACCTTAGTACGTTTTTGCCTGAGGGCATACGGCGTCATTTGGTCAGCAACATCGAAAACGGCTTGAATGGAATCTCGGTCAAATTGATTGACGGATAAAATATGTTCGCCTTTGAATTTCATTCAATCCTCTATGCTTAAATTAGACCGGCGAAGTTTAGCAATTTGCGACCATTATTCCGAATAATCTTTCTGAAAAACTAAACAAGATTTGAAGATCACGCGATTGTAAGCTTCCGCATACTTTCTTAAGGCATTTTGATAGCTTAAATCTTGTCCGGCTTCCACCGTATCTGTTACGCCTCTGAGAATTCGGATACCACAGTGTTTCTCAACCCATTCGGTGGTGTAAACGCTCTGATCGATACCGGGAAGTGAAATCAACTTCCTAACTAGGCCAAGGGCTCTGAAATCCAATTTTTCTGCCGCTATTTTGGCATCTTGTTCGGCCTTTTCTATCGAAAGGGTGATTAGCGAAGCTTGGTCGGCTTGCTTGTTGTCATGAGAGGTCATTTTTCCTGAGCATCCCGTTGTTAAAGACACCAACAATGCTAGCAGGATCAGTGTTAGCAATTGCCCCATACTGCCGCCGCCACCTGAATCTGTATTTGTTGGTGGGGATGGCGCTGGAGTAGGAGTAGGAGTAGGAGTAGGAGTAGGAGTTGGCGGAGTCACAGGAGCAGCTGTAACTGAGATGGTAAGGGTTGCGCTGTCCGTCGCAAAAGAAGGATCTTGAATGGTATAGGTGATGGTTTCACTACCAGAGAAACCTGCGGCAGGCATATAACTCACGTTATTGTTACTTATTGTTGCTTGCCCACTGCCAGAGTAGGTGATTTCAGAAATGATCAAGTTATCTTGATCTGGGTCTGAGTCATTGCTTAGTACATCGATAACGGACAAATTTGAATCTTGATCCACTGTCGCAGCATCATCATTGGCCGAGGGAGTGTCGTTGACTGGCGAAACTTGCACTACAAAAGAGAAAATATTGCTGTCACTGATACCATCATTAACAAATACACTAACGGTTATATCACCGCTAAAGTTATTTGCTGGCGTGACCGATGTGCCCGAAAAGGTGTAATTGGCTCCTTGGACAATTTGCAATGAAAAATTACCGGGGAAGCTGCTGTCTGGGTCTTGCACAACTAAATCCGTCAACTCGATAGCAAAGTTGGTGTCTTCCTGCACAGTTTTCGCTTGTTGGCCTGTTATCAACGGAGCGATGGGGGCCGCTCCCGGAAGCAAGGTAAATGCCCCCGGATTCACGGCGTAAAATATGCTGTCCGTGCATTTCACCATTATTCGAGCATCGTCAGAATTCGTATTCGGTGAGATGACTTGGTGAAACCCGTCGTTTTCAGTTGCGTTAGCCAGGGTGGTTTCGAATGTATCGTTTCCATCTGCATCAAGCAAAATATCAACATTATTACAGGAGATAGGAGCCAGTTCCGTATCGGCAGTATTCCATTCTACATCTTGACTGGTTCCACCAGTCCACTCTACTGGTGAGCTTGATGTCGAAGAAAGGGGTTTGGTTACAGCAAAAATCCCTCCTGTATCAACGAGGTTCACCCCTGCACTTATCGTATTCACGCCCCCTCTGCCGTCTCGAACAACCAGTTCAAAATCCAATTGCCGCGCTTGTGTGGGCAACACTTCGCCGTCGGAGTCAGAGCCATTTAATACATCCGATAACTTGGGGAAGTAACGCGTCGGGTTTGAGCTGGGCAGATTTGAACGAAACAACGGATTTTCACCTGAATCTGTTTCTCGCTCTTGCCTAGATGCAGTGCCTCCGTCAAAACCGCCGGGATTCACTTGATCCCAAGCATAAGTGAGCTGGTCACCATCATCATCGGTGACGTTTGCTGTTAAAACAAAGGGTGTTGAGGTGGGAATAGTATGTTGAATTGAAGTGGTTGTGATGTTTGGAATGTTATTTCCACTGGGTTCCGGCACTCCACAATCTTCCTGAGTAGCTAGATAAGATTGTATTTTTTCAATAGAAAACGCGTGGAAATAGCCGTCGTTACTGCCTTGTAGATTTTGCTCACCGCATAAGCCGGCATATGACATTATCGTTGAACCACTACCGGGTTCTACTGCAAAATTGCGGCTCCTCTGTTCACCGCAAGCTCCTTCATCCTGTGCATTGAATGTATGGAGAGAGCCCAATTGATGGCCAAATTCATGGATAACGAGTTGAATGTAAAAACTCTCGCCTCTCGGATTACTCTTACCAGACAGCCCTCTGGCATTACCCCCTTTGATAAATACTTGCTCTTCATTTCCATTGATGTCTCTTTCAATGATTGTTCGACTTCTTTTGCATGCTGAATTCGGTTGAGCGACTCCGCCGGGGTTGGTGCTTAACACATGGCCGATATCGTAATTGTCAGGACCAATCAAATCATCGATGGTGTCTTGGTTGATATCTAAATCAGCGTTTGAGTCGCTATTGGTGAAAGGGTCTGTATCAGGGGTGGTAAAAATCAGTCTGTCGTTTTCATCGACTAATTCAAACTGAATCGCCAAATCGCTAAGTAATATTTCATTGATACGATTAACTAACCTGACTATTTCAGCCATTGCACTGGCTTCACCACCATTAGCAATGGTGTACTCAGCAGTGGCGCTGATGGCTACACGATAGGTGCGAATTTCTTCGCCAATTGGTCTCAGTGCTAATTGAGTGGCTGCTTTCCCTAGTAATTTTTGCGGCCCAGTATCTGCTAGCGGGTCTATGGTGCTACTAACTAATGCTTCCCCTTGAATTTCATCTTTCGCGTAGTAACTGATGTACTCGCTTTGATTCCCATGTTTATTGTTGGCCAGCATAACCATTAAGCCGTTATATTTGAACATCCCAGAAAAGCCATTTGGCGAATAATCAAAACGCCCCGAGTTGCCTTTGTCATTCATCTGCACACCTTTAAATGTGTGAATATCAGGATATTTATCTGCGAGCCTTGCAGACATTACACTGGTCGGCGTTAGCTTAAACACTTCTGTGGTGCCATCTGGGAGGGGAATATTTACAACATATTGCATCGAGTTTTTAGAAAACAGCTGTTCAAGTTGAGATTGATTGAGATGCCATATAGTGCCTGCTGTCGCCATTTGAGACACATCATCATCTTTGAATTGATTAGTGAGGGAAAAGTTATGAATAAATGGCGATTCTTCCTTACTCCAAGGGGAAATGACGTTAGCTTGTTGCGCAACCGACACTAGCGAAAATACACAAAATATTAAGCAAGTAAAAAAACGAATTAGCAGCAATTTTTGATTTCCTCTAAATAAGGTTACACAGTATCAGACCCAGAGAGTAAACTATAAATTCACTATTTTGCGAAATTATTTACTCGATGAAGAAGGTAGATAGTGGGTTTTGTTCTCGGCAGTTAAAAAGAACTGACAAATGACTCGGCTCAAGATTAAAACGATTAAAGGTATAGAAAATGCGATATCAGATTTTTTTGCTCTTTACAGCGGCCTTTTTGGCGAGCATCTTCAGTACATTTTCAAATGCCAGCAGTTGTGCAAACGCTAACGTTGAATTGCAGGTTCTAGGTTCAGGAGGGCCAGAACTAGATGACAATAGAAATTCGAGTAGTTATCTGATTTGGGTTGCTGGCAAAGCAAGATTATTGGTAGACGCAGGTCCAGGTTCGAGCGTGGCGTTTGGTAATGCAAATGCCAAATTTACAGATTTGAAGGGGATTCTATTGACTCATCTGCATGTTGACCACAGTGCAGATATGCCGGCATTTATAAAAGGAAGCTTTTTTACTGACAGGAAAACGAACTTAATGGTATTTGGCCCGTCTGGAAACGCTCTAATGCCTTCAACATCAGATTTTATCCAAAGATTAATGAGTGCTGAAGGTGCGTTTGCTTATTTGGACGACTATGTGGTTCCAACCATTAGCAATGACTACCATGTACTAGCAAAAGATGTCCCTTTGACGATAGGAGAAGTATATTCCTATTCTTTAGGTGACATAAGTGTAAAAGCATCTCCAGTGCATCATGGTCCGGTTGCTGCAGTGGCATGGAGAGTCGACATAGGTGAATGTGCAATCGCTTTTTCTGGAGACATGAGCAATCAATACAATACCTTTAAAAACTTGGCCAGTAATGTCGATATTCTCGTTGCCCACAATGCTATTCCACAAGAATTAAAGGGTGTCGGACGCAAATTGCATATGCCAGCGTCTGAGATCGGCATGATTGCAAAGAATGCTAAGATAAAAACGCTAGTGCTATCCCACTTTATGAATCGAACCGCGGCAATTCAAGCTGAGACAATTGACATTATTCGTCAGAAATATACCGGCGAGATAGTGTTAGCTGAAGACGGCATGAGAATTGATTGAAGATTGATAATACTACCAGCTCACCCTAGTTTGGGCTTACAATGCTTTTTATGCGTATTAATTTTAAAGCGATAATCCGCTGGTGGAGAACGGACTGTCAATATTGTATGCAATTACGACTCATCGTGTTGTGGGGTATTATTATGTGTTTAGCGTTTTGGCTTTTTTGGTCACCTAACTAGGGCGCTAGATATTGAATGGTTGAATTCTATGGAAAATAAATCGACAACAGACGAATCTATCTTTATTCGAGCAACATCGAAACGCAATGGCCTGACTACCTTCTCTATCGGTTTGGTTGTGCTTTGTTTGTCGTTTATTCTTATCAGTTTGTTACCCAGATCGCTTTTTCTCATCGGTGTTTTTGCGTTAAGCGCCGGTATAGTTACCATGCTTATTGGTTGGTTCAAAATTCGTGAACCAGAACATAGCATTGAGTTAACAAAAACTCAGATAGTCTATCGGCATCGCCATGGTGTTTGGAGCCTAGATTGGCAAAATATCCAGCGTGTAGATGTGCCTAAAGTCACTTCCGGAATTGAACATAAAAAACTCGGTATGGTGGGAATAAAATTACGAGAGTATCAACCTCTACTGGCTAGTATCTCCCCTCGTCTTGCAACTAATTTGTTGCTTGAGCAACGGCCATTGCTGTTGCAAGGCAACCAATGCACCACGGGCGGATGTTATAGTGCAGATTTGATTGAAGACGATAGATTTAAAGCATCTGACGGGCAAACAATCACGGGTATTCCTGCAATGTTAGCTAACAGAATGACTAAACTACGAGCATCACTAGGGTTTGACTTGTTTATTTCTGCTTCGGAGCTTGATCGCAGCACAGAAGATTTTGTGAGTCTGCTTAGAGACTGTCAGTCTCAAGTTAACAGTGAAATTCAACCTTAACTTTCCATCTCTGCTAAATTTAATACCCTTGATGCTTCGTCTGCCAGATCCACCACGCGGCTTTTTGCCCATTGTTGTTCGGCATTTTTTAGAGCGCTCTCAATTTCATCACAAAGCGCCTCCAGTTTTGGTACACCTGTGTAACAACTGACGCCGTGCAATTTGTGCACGTTGTTTTGCAAGGCAATATAATCATTGGCATTCTTATTGTTAACGATATCTTCGACCATTTCGGGAAGTTGTTGAATGAAGGCATTAAAGAGCTCTTTGGCAGCATCAATATTGCCATTTGCGCGCTTAACAGCCAAAGTCCAATCTATTGCAGAAGGTTCTTGTTCACTGACATTTTTCTCTCCACACCAACGAATAATCAACTCAATTAAATCTTCCAAAGATATGGGCTTGGGCAAGTAATCATCCATTCCCGACGCGAGTAGCCTTTCTTGTTCTTCTTTCAATGCATGAGCTGTCACTGCGACAATCGGGGTCCCCAGATTCAACTCTGTTTTTCGAATCAATTTTGACGCCATTAAACCATCCATCGAAGGCATTTGAACATCCATGAGGATTAAGTCATATTCATGCTTTTGACATAAGCTAACTGCATCTTCTCCTGAGAAGGACAGAGTTAAATTAACCGAAGTTCTGGCAAGCCATGTTTCTAAAAGTTTAAGATTCATCTCTATATCATCTACAGCCAACAAATTAATAGGCGGAAGCGAATGCAGTTTGTCTTGTGTTGGGTTGTGGGCAATGATGTTTGATTTATCACTGATACTGGCGAGCTTACTAATGGTCAAGGGAAGTCGTAGAGTAGCAACTAGCTTTTCTTGCAGTCGTTCTGGGATTGATTCTGGATTTTGCCCAGAATATAACAAAACTAGCTGCTGGTATTGATCAGGCTGGATACTGTTCAATGTTCTCTGTCGATCAGCAATTTCACTTTGGGGAAGGGATACAAATAGGGTTTCAAAGCATTCTTCGTTTTCTAATAGCGAATCGACAAAGACAGAATTCGCTCCCGCATGACCTAATAAGCCATGCAAACTGTGTTTGGACAAAGAATAACTATCATAAATACCCACTCGTCGATCTTTCCAATACTGATTTTGCGCAAACGAACTGGTGTTATTAAGTAGATTTGTTTTTATGGTGACAGAAAAGCAACTGCCTTCTCCCGGCACACTAGTGAGGTCAATTCTACCCGCCATCATCTGCACCAATTGCTTACAAATCACCAGTCCTAATCCTGTACCCTGGTAGGAGCGGCTCGTAGCATCATCAATTTGTGAGAACGCACTGAAAAGTTTTTTACGGTCTTGCTGACTAATACCTATTCCGGTGTCTTCTACAAGAAATTGCATTTGATAGGTGTTGTTGTCGAGTGTTTCTCCTGACACAGATAAGCTGATATGCCCGCTGGAGGTAAATTTGAGGGCGTTACCTAGTAAGTTGATTAGAACTTGCTGTATCCGCTGAGAATCACCAACCAACTTTTCCGGTAAGGGGGCTAACCTAAAAATAAACTCAAGTTGCTTCTGCTGCGCTGACTGAGACATAACATTAACGGTATCTTCCAATAATTCGTTGGGCGAAAATGGATGATTGCTAATTTGTAGCTTGCCGGCTTCTATTTTTGACACATCAAGTACATCGTTGACGATTCGTAACAAACTATCTGCAGCAGAGTTTATAATTACCACATGCTCAAGCTTGTCAGTGGGCAAGGGAAGCGTTTTCAGTTCTTTACTGAACCCTAATATGGCGTTGAGTGGTGTCCTAATTTCATGGCTCATATTAGCAAGGAATTGCGATTTAATTTGGCTAGCATTAATCGCATCTTTCCTAGCAATATCTAGCCTTGCATTTTGTTCTTCTATGTACTCCAAGTTGTTGCGTAAATCATTTGTTGCATGCAGAACTTCGCTTTCCAATTGCCCTCTACTTTTGTCCATAATTGCAATTGAGAACAAGCTCACTTTGATAAAAATACCGGCTTGGAAACAATAAATGGTAAACAAATTCGAAGGGACATACCCAAACAAGGTCAACATTCCCAACAGTGAGCAAAATGCGAAAATTACCCAAGCTAAAATAAAGTAGCGCGCAGATTTAACCTTATTAATGTAACTTTCGATTCCAGCCGAAATATAAATCAATATTGCGAGAAGACCGGAAACGTGGACTATCATATTTTGCCATTGAGCTGGAATGAGATTGAGTGAAGAACAGAAACCGAGAATTGCAAATAGGACAATAGTGGAAAATACAAAAGGAGCGGATTTTGGAGCAGTACGTTTCGCTTCTAGAAACGAATAGGTAAATAGCCCTGCAGTTATGCCAAGTAAGATAAAAATTAGTGCAATATGTTGGCTTAACCAAGGTGTGAATCCGTTTGGGAAAACCATAGCAAAATGCCCTCCCCATATAAACTTCCATACCAGTGCCGAGGAAACATAAGCCACAAAAGCAAGCAAACTCAATTCTCTATTGCCGATGTATAAAATTAAGTTATAGATAGCCAAAATAAACAGTCCGCCGTAGAACAACCCCCATATTAAGTTGTCCCAAAAATTTGAACGCATGTGCTTTTTATAAGACTGAATATCAATTGGAATAACGATATTTAATTGAGAAGCCTCAACCCTAATAAATAGGTCAATCGGAGTGGCATAGGGCAGAGTAGCTTTTAAGGTTGGAAAACGATAATCTCGCCCGAGCCTTTGCGTACCTTGGTTAGCAGAAGCTAATAGAGTGGTACCGTCAAAGAGATAAAAATCCACCTTGTCCAGATGTGAAAAGCTAATATCAATTATCCATTCTTCGGCATCAGTGACATTGCTAAAAGAACTGTGGACCCAAATTCCAGTATCATGCATACCTTGATTCGGCTTTTTGGAGATTCTTACGAATTCAGATTTTCGTTTTCGAATTTGTGCAATGGTGAGAGGTGTTTTTCCTTCTTGCAGAATAGACAGATGCCCATTCAAACTAATGGTTTCATTACTATTAATGAGTTGCAGCGTATTTTGCGATTTTGCCGCAAAAGGTGAAAGAAGAACAAATAACAGAAAACTGTTCAAACAAATTCGTAGAAGGGCTAGATTCATATTCTCTGCATGCTAATTTTTTCAACCGCCATTAAACATTGACGCGACACTATTTTCAACCAAGTCGATATCTCGTTTTGAACTCGCACACGGTATTGATTGTTAACTGTTAATAACCTATCTTAAGCGTCAATTATTGAGCATTAAGGAATAATCCCCGTGAAACCCATTTTAACATTATTGCTAACGGTTCTGTTAGCCGCAAGTTTAACTCAATATGCCAGCGCTAAGGATCTTCCATTAGAAAAACTCATTCTACCTGAGGGATTTTCTATTCAAACTTATGCCACTGAAGTGAAAAATGCTCGTCAAATGGCCCTTGGCAAAACAGGCGTTCTCTACGTGGGTAGTCGAGGAGAAGGTAAAGTCCATGCTGTCGTGGATACCAACAAAGACGGCGTTGGCGACAAAGTGGTACTTATCGCCGAAGATTTAACAATGCCGTCAGGATTAACATACAAAGACGGCGACCTTTATGTTTCTGAAGTTAGCCAGATATTGAAATTTAGTAACATTGACAAAAATTATGAGAAATCTCCTGAGCCAGAAGTGGTGATTGACGGTCTACCAAATGAAAATCATCATGGTTGGAAAAACATCGATTTTGGTCCCGAGGGTTGGCTTTATGTTCCCGTAGGAGCGCCTTGTAATATTTGCGAAACGAATGGCGATGATAAATGGAACAACCCAGATTTTGCGAGCATATTGCGTTACAACCTGAAAACCAAGGAAAAGCAATGGGTAGCAAAGGGTGTTCGTAACACCGTGGGTTTCGACTGGCATCCAGCAACCAAGGAATTGTGGTTCAGTGACAATGGTAGAGATTGGATGGGGGATAATACGCCGCCATGTGAAATTAACCGCGTCAGTGAGATGGGCCAACACTTTGGTTATCCCTATTTTCATGGTGGTTACGTTGAAGATCCTGAATTTGGAAAAGGTAAAAACAAAAAAGATTATGTTTATCCAGAGCGCAACTTAGCTGCCCATGTAGCTCCATTGGGAATTCATTTTTATCAAGGTGAACAATTTCCAAAGGCGTACAAAAACAAATTATTTGTTGCCGAGCACGGTTCATGGAACCGTTCTAAAAAATCTGGCTATCGCGTTATGGTTGCGATATTGGAAAATAATAAAATTATTGATTACAAACCTTTTATTGAAGGATTTTTGAACAGTGATGAAACAGCTTGGGGACGCCCAGTGGCCTTTTTGACTTTGCCAGATGGCAGTTTGCTAGTGTCTGATGATTTCGCTAATGCAATTTATAAGGTAACCTACAAAAAATAACTAAAAAAATGGCAGACAATTACCCGTATGAGTGAAGACCTAACCATTAATAACGACGGTATCGAACAATTAGGCCTAGCTAGATTTACCGAAGAGTCTTATTTGAACTATTCCATGTATGTCATCATGGATCGAGCACTTCCTCACATTGGGGATGGCTTAAAACCGGTTCAGCGTCGTATTGTCTACGCGATGTCTGAACTCGGTCTGAGTGCCGCAGCGAAATACAAAAAATCTGCTCGGACAGTCGGTGATGTATTAGGTAAATTCCATCCACATGGCGATTCTGCTTGTTATGAAGCCATGGTGTTGATGGCACAACCCTTTTCCTACCGCTATCCACTTGTAGACGGGCAAGGCAACTGGGGCGCACCAGATGATCCCAAATCATTTGCTGCAATGCGTTACACCGAATCGCGATTATCCAAGTTTAGTGAAGTTCTTCTAACGGAGTTAGGGCAGGGGACAGTTGACTGGCAACCAAATTTTGACGGAACGCTCAACGAACCTATGGTGCTGCCAGCCAGATTGCCACACATATTACTGAATGGCGTGACCGGGATTGCGGTTGGCATGGCAACCGATATTCCACCCCATAACGTTCGTGAAGTTGCAAGTGCTTGTGCGCATTTACTGGATAATTCCAAAGCAGAACTTCATGAATTATTAGAATTCGTACAAGGCCCTGATTATCCCACTGAAGCTGAAATAATTACCGCTAAACAAGACATCACAAAATTGTATGAGACGGGTCGTGGCTCTATCAAAATGCGTTCAGTTTTTCATGAAGATAACGGTGAAGTCATAGTTACAGCACTTCCTCATCAAGCATCTGGCGGAAAAATATTGGAGCAGATTGCGGGTCAAATGCAGGCCAAAAAACTGCCGATGGTCAGTGATCTACGTGACGAATCAGACCACGAAAACCCAACTCGCTTAGTTATCACGCCTAGATCAAATCGGGTCGATGTCGAACAACTGATGCAACATCTGTTTGCTACCACAGACCTTGAGAAAAACTATCGCGTCAATATCAATATGATTGGCTTAGATGGTCGTCCGCAAGTAAAAGATCTGCGAACTATCCTCACTGAGTGGCTAAAATTCAGAAAAGATACGGTAACTCGACGTTTACAGTTCCGTCTTGATAAAGTTCTTGCACGCTTGCACATCCTTGAAGGTTTGTTGATTGCATTTTTGAATATCGATGAAGTGATTCGCATTATTCGATATGAAGACGAGCCGAAGAAAGAGTTAATCGCGCGGTTCAGTCTGACGGATATTCAAGCCGAAGCTATACTCGAATTAAAATTACGACACCTTGCGAAACTTGAAGAATTCAAAATAAAAAGCGAGCAAGATGAGTTAGCCAAAGAGCGTGACGAATTGCAAACACTCTTGGGTTCCGACCGTCGACTAAAAACCCTCATCAAGAAAGAAATTCTTGCTGACGCCGAAAAATATGGCGACGACAGACGCTCTCCAATCGTTGAACGTGGCGAAGCTAAAGCATTATCAGAGAAAGAACTGGTTCCTAGTGAAGCAGTTACCGTGGTGCTATCGGAGAAAGGTTGGGCGCGTTGTGCTAAAGGTCATGATATTGATGTCGAAGGTTTGAGTTACAAAGCCGGAGATGAATACTTGTCCAGCGCCAAAGGCCGGAGCAATCAGCAAGCGGTATTTTTAGACTCGTCAGGGCGTACTTTCGCTTGTGATGCCCATGGCTTGCCTTCCGCGCGTAGCCAAGGAGAACCATTGACGGGGAAATTTAACATCGTTGGTGGTGAGACTTTTCAACATGTGATTATGGGGCAGGATGAGCAGAGGTATCTAGTTGCCTCCGATGCAGGTTATGGGTTTGTCGGTAAATTCGCCGATATGATTAGCAAAAACAAAGCAGGTAAAGCATTTGTTTCTCTGCCGTCTGGCGCTAAAGTCATCAAACCTCAACCTTTACACAATATTGAGTCTGATTGGTGTTTGGCGATTTCTAACGAAGGCAGAATGTTGATGTTCCCATTGCGTGATTTACCTAGCTTGGGCAAAGGTAAAGGCAATAAGATTATTAATATTCCATCGGCCAAAGCGAAATCACGAGAAGAATTTGTGATCGCCTTAGCAATTGTGCCCGATGGCGCTAGCGTCAAAATTGTCGCTGGAAAACGGGGGATGACACTCACTCCCAACGATCTAGCACATTATCAGGGTGAGAGAGGGCGCAGAGGAAATAAACTACCACGAGGATTGCAACGTGTTGATGGCGTGGAAGTAGAACTAGCAAGTGCAAAATCTGCATCTCCCGATGAAAACGGACAAGAAAACAATGACACTGCTGGAGATGGCTGAATTGAGAAGAGCTCGCCCTAGATCTGGATGATTCAAAATGACCTTCCTACAATGGGAGGCGTTTGATTTTACTAGGATATTTGTTTTTCAGCGGTCTAGATTTCACATCGGGCTATTGCTTAGCCCTCAATCCCTCTCTAGTATCGTCAATATATTGCTGTGTTTGCAATAGACACCGCGTAAAAAGGACCGCTAGTGACACACAAACATCATGACATTGAGCTCAACTTAAAACATCAATTTGGTTTTGATAGTTTTAGGCAGGGGCAGCAAGACGTGGTTCAACGTTTACTAGATGGGAAATCGAGTATTGCTATCTTTCCAACAGGCTCAGGTAAGTCACTTTGTTATCAGTTCACAGCACTGTATTTGCCTCACCCCACTTTAGTGGTTTCACCGCTATTGGCGCTAATGAAAGATCAATTGGAGTTTTTACAATCGCACAATATTCCTGCCGCGAAGATTGATTCTAGCCTCTCGTTCATCGAATATAATCAGGTTATTAGTGATGTTCGTTCAGGGCAAACTAAAATTCTAATGGTGTCTGTAGAACGTTTTAAAAACGAGCGTTTTCGCCAGTTTATTGAGTCAGTACCACTTTCGATGCTAGTCGTTGATGAAGCGCATTGTATTTCAGAGTGGGGACATAACTTTCGGCCAGATTATCTAAAGTTGCCACAATATCAAAACGAACTAAATGCGCCTTTGGCGCTGTTGTTAACCGCGACAGCTACCAAGGAAGTCAAGCGTGACATGGCGCGAAAATTCTCTATTGACGAGGACAATGTTGTACAAACCGGTTTTTACCGAGATAACCTACATTTAAATGTGGAATACGTCCCGCAGCACAAAAAAGAGTCTGTTTTATTAGACTATCTCTCGACAAAAGCAGGAGCTGGCATTGTCTATGTGACTTTGCAGCATCAAGCTGATGAGGTTGCAAAAGTATTAAAACAAGCAGGTCTGAACGCCAGAAGCTATCACGCAGGTCTTAAGGACGATCTTCGACAAGAAATCCAAACAGATTTTATGCAGGGGAAATTGAATATCGTTGTTGCCACCATCGCATTTGGAATGGGAATAGACAAGGCTAATATTCGTTTTGTGGTTCACTATGAATTACCAAAATCGTTAGAAAGTTATAGTCAGGAAATAGGCAGAGCGGGGCGAGATGGTAATAAGTCAGATTGCTTTGTAATGGCCAATCTAGACAATATCTCAACCCTCGAAAACTTTGTATATGGTGATACGCCCGAGAAATCTGCAATTGAGGCATTGTTAAATCACATTGACACTGAAACTGATCAAAATCGTTGGGAAATGCAGCTTATCCCGCTATCTAATCAGACAAATATTCGCCAATTACCTCTGAAAACACTTTTGGTTCAACTCGAGTTAATCGGGGTATTAAAACCACTTTATGCCTATTTTGCAGAATTTAAGTTCAAATTCTTGGTTGATGAAAACCAGATTTTACACGAGTTTGTTGGAGAGCGTGCAGAGTTTCTCCGAGAGATATTTCTTTTCTCTGCTAAGAAAAAAGTCTGGGCCAGTTTCGACTCAGATGGCTTTTTTAAACGCCATCCGGCATCTCGAAAACGTGTTGTAACAGCATTGGATTACTTACATGAGAAGGGATATATAGAGTTGCAAAGTAAGCGCAACACGGAAGTATTTGAGGTGAATAGCGCGCTGCTCAAGGTCAGTGAATTGGCTAAAGACTTAGCAAATTATTTCCAAGAAAAAGAAATTAAGGAATTACGAAGAATTGCATCACTATTAGATTTTTTCCAACAAGACACGTGTTTGAGCGTCAATTTGTGCCGTTATTTTGATGACGACCATTTCAACAATTTGGAGAAGCAAGGTTGTGGACATTGTCATGTATGTGTATCAGGAAAACTCAATATACCTGCGGCCACTACTGCTATTGCACCGGATCTAGGTAAGTTGCAACAGACCTTGCAAGAATTAGAGTTTAAGTTTACTCAAGTTATAGGGGAGCCTCCCACCATGGATAGCTACTGCCGTTTTTTAGCAGGCATCGCCTCCCCGTTTTTAACCAGAGTCAGGGCACGTACGATTCAAGGGCACGGTATGTGCGCTGAAATACGCTATGCTGATATTCGTCAAATACTGCTTTCTCTCAAATGATTTACTGCGCTAAAACAATGATTACTTGCTGTTGGTACTCTCGAAAATCTTATCGGCAGATGCAGCTACAAAGCCGTGATAGAGCTCACCATTGTGTTGCTTGTAGCGTTGAGCAAATTCGTAAAAACAACTTGGAACCAATTTTTTGGAATCGGTAAATTCAACCATGATTTTGTCAGCCATGGTAGATGACTGAGCTAACAACACTTCTGGTCCACCTTTAATTTCACCACCCGACGTATTCAGTACGAAACCGGCTTGCTTTAACTTAGCATTGACGTCCGCAAGTACCTGAAAGTGTTTCATATGATTAACACTCACAGTGAAGTGATTGGCACGGAACCCCCATACTGCCATCCACGCGGCGTACTCTGAAACTTCCAGAAGCTGCTCATATTCATGACTCGTGATCTGCCAATGTCTGCCTGAATACAAAAAGTCATCTTGCATTGATGCATCAGTAGCAATATTGCTAACCATTTTGCGAATAATTTGCTGAATATTGTCAGGAAAAGCGTCGACTATGAGTTCACTAATAAATACCTTGGGTTTGGTTTTATCTGGATGCTCGTAATGTTTTGCGTTTAATTTTTTCAACTCAAAATTATATTGGCCTTTTTCTTCGTAGCCGAGGCTTAAGAAATGTGCTGCTAACTTTTCCAAGTTAATTTTTTCAATATTAAACGTTCTAAATGCGACGTGATCATTGATCAAGTCTGTCTGCTCGGAAAACTCGCCGAGCAACTCATGAACCTTTTTTGCGGAAGGCGTAATGGATAAATAGTCTTGCCATAAATTTGCAAAAAACGTGTCGATCTTGGTGTGCATAACGCTCTCTAAAAGTAATAGTTAAAATGTAAGGCCTGGGCTCAAGGTAGCTGGCATTGTTACCTGTTCTAATTCAACAGATGCAACTGGGAATGAGCAGTAGTCTGCTGCATAATAAGCGCTAGCACGATGGTTCCCGCTATCTCCTATGCCACCGAACGGAGCAGCACTGCTGGCTCCAGTAATTGGGCGATTCCAATTGACAATGCCTGCTCTAATGCGCTTTAAGAAGTGGTCATAATCTTGTTGATTATCACCCAGTAAGCCTGCACTCAAACCGAAGCTGGTGGAGTTGGCTAATTCAATTGCATTATCAAAATCGTCGTAACGGACAATTTTTAAAAGTGGACCAAAATGCTCTTCATCAGGCATTTTCGAAACGATTTCTGTGACATCAAGGATACCGGGCGAAACAAAACCTGATTCAGTGTCCAAGTGTTTTAGTTCCACCAATGAACGCGCTCCCATTGCGATAAGTTGGCTTTGTGCACTAGCCATACCTGCAGCAGCGTTAGCCGAGATCATTGCGCCGATAAAGGGTTGCTCTTCGGCATCATAATGATCCACTTTGATGTTGTTGGTAACTTCAATTAGACGCTCCACAATCGCGTCACCTTGTGAATTATTTTGAATAAACAAGCGTCTGGCACAAGTACAGCGTTGACCAGTGGTGATAAATGCAGATTGAATAATATCGTGTACCACGGCATCTATATTACTGGCATCTTTCACTATTAGTGGATTGTTACCACCCATTTCGAGCGCCAGTATTTTGCCCGGATGCCCGGCGAATTGTTCATGCAATATTTTTCCTGTGCGAGAACTTCCGGTAAAAAACAGGCCATCGATGCCAGCATGGGCAGCGAGTGCTTTTCCTGTTTCTACTTCGCCTTGAACAAGATTCAATACACCTTTGGGCAACCCAGCCTGCTCCCATAGCTTAACCATTTTCTCAGCAACGAGAGGGGTTAAGTCACTGGGTTTAAATACCACTGTATTTCCTGCTAGCAACGCCGGAACTATGTGTCCATTGGGCAAATGCCCAGGAAAATTGTAAGGTCCAAATACAGCGACGACGCCATGAGCTTTATGTCTAATAATGGCTTTACCGACAGGCATAGGGTTCTCTACCGTCCCTGTTCTCTCATGGTAAGCCTTCTCAGATATGGCAATCTTGCCTACCATTGCTCCGACTTCCGTTGCCGTTTCCCATAACGGTTTTCCGGTTTCTTTGGCGATAGTGAGTGCTAACTCTATTTTATTCTGTGTTAGTAGTTCAGCGTATGCTTTGATGATACTGAGTCGTTCATCAAAACTCAGATCTGTCCAGCCAACAAATGCGTTACGAGCGGCTGAAATAGCGGCATCAACTTGCTCAGCCGATGCCGATTGAGCTTCCCAGATAGTCGCTTTTTTGGCCGGATCAACGGAACTAATGGGATGACCTAAGCCAGCCAACCACTGACCATTAATAAAATGAACTTGTGCGCTCATGAGTAACCTCTTTTATGCTTCTGTTAGCAGAATATTCGTGTAGGCGAGAATCTGATTAAGTCACCGTTGGTAACTTCCAGTGCATTCGCATGTTGTTGAGAAATTTGTGCGACCTGCGTTGACTTATTGATCACTAAAGGCGCGGCAACGGCCCTAAATCCTTCCACTTTTGTATTAATGACATAACACAAAGGAGCATCAGATTCGTCCAAGGAATCAATGCCTTCGGTAATTTCGATAGGCATTTTGCGACTCGCCTGAGCTGTTCGAATATGCTGCAGATTTGCTTCGACTGTGGGGCCCGCATCAAAAATATCCACATACCCTCTGCAACTGAACCCTTCCTGTTCAAGAAGCTGCAATGCGGGGCGTGTTTTTTCGTGAACTTTACCAATAACAGTTTGGGCTTGCTTACTTAACAAGCTGACATAGATAGGGTATTTGGGCATTAACTCAGCAATAAACACTTTGTCGCCTATCCCAGTCAGGTAATCCGCTGTAGGAAAATCCATTGAGAAAAAATGTTCATCTAGCCATTGCCAGAAAGGTGATGTGCCATTTTCATCACTGACTCCACGCATCTCTGCGATCACTGTTTCAGAGAAGCGATGTTGATGTTCCAACATAAATAAAAATCTGAATTTAGATAACAATCGCCCATTACTACCCTGACGCGCACTTTCCTTTAAAAACAAGGTGCATATTTCCGAAACGCCCGTGTAGTCGTTACAAAGCGTTAATATATCGACCGTGTTATGTATGTTCAGCTCGCGAGACGCATGCACCACTTTACCGCAATGGTAGTGATAGAAGGCGTCATTTAGTCCGACTGTCGCTTCAATTCCACTGGTGCCAACCACTTCGCCTGTTTCTAAGTCTTCCATCACAAATAGATAACTTTGATCCGACGGATTCTTGATGTTGTCAGAAAAAGCATGTTCAGCATGGTCTATTTTGCTTCTTAGCAGCTCTTCATTGACTGGCAAAGAGGTGAATCCCACACCTGACTCTTCCGCAATCGTGTGCAGCGACTGATAGTCTTTCTGTTCAATTGGGCGAATGATTTTCATTGCAAGACTACCCGTTTACGACGCGAGCAACCGCTCTTTCAAAGCTTGCCAATCCTTCGATAATGTCTTCATCAGGAATGATGAGTGAGGGAGCAAAACGTATTACGTTAGCCCCTGCGATTAGGCACATTAACTTTTCCTCTGTTGATGCAACAAGAAAATCGCGAGAGCGGCCTTTATATTTTTCGTTCAATGCACAACCTAGCAATAAGCCTTTTCCACGTACTTCAGCAAAAACCTGATATTTATCATTAATTTTTTCCAACGTATCGCGGAAAAGTTGTTCTTTGCGTTTTACACCTTGTAATACCTCTGGGCTATTGATGATATCCAATACTTTTTCTGCCACGGCACAACCTAAGGGGTTGCCACCATAGGTGCTGCCGTGCGTACCCGGTTTAAGGTGGGCAGCTAATGCTTCAGTCGTTAGCATAGCCCCAATTGGGAATCCGCCACCAAGGGATTTAGCCGAGGTTAGAATATCTGGTGTCACACCCAAGCCCATATAAGCGAACAGATCACCCGTTCTACCTACTCCTGATTGCACTTCATCAAATATAAGCAGCGCATTGTATTTATCACACAAGTCTCTGACGCCTTCTACAAATTCTTGAGTCGGGCTGATTATTCCGCCTTCACCTTGCAAAGGTTCCATCATGACAGCACAGGTTTTATCAGACATGATTTCGTCTAGGGCGGCTAAGTCGTTGTAATCGGAATGTTGCACACCACCGGGCTTGGGACCGAAACCGTCTGAATAGGCCGCTTGCCCACCAACAGTGACGGTAAAGAAGGTACGTCCATGAAAACCTTGATTAAACGAAATAATTTGATCTTTTTCAGGACCATATTTATCAAGGGCAACACGTCTTGCTAGCTTTAATGCGGCTTCATTTGCTTCCGCCCCAGAATTCGCATAAAAGACGCGTTCTGCAAAGGTGGCATCAACCAATTTTTTAGCAAGTCGCAATGCGGGTTCGTTGGTGAAGACATTGCTCAGGTGCCAAAGGCGCTCACCTTGTTCTTTCAACACAGATACTAATTCTGGATGACAATGGCCTAACACATTAACTGCAATACCACCGGCGAAATCAATATATTCGTTTCCTTTTTGGTCCCATACTCGAGATCCTTCGCCTTTTACGGGTATAACTGCAGACGGATTGTAGTTGGGCACCATTACTTCATTGAATGTTTCGCGTGATACTTGCATGTTCGTTACCTCACTAAAAATAGAACGTGTATTAAGGCCAACGGCCCATTTTTGACAGCGCATTGTGTCAGATTTTCTTTGACCTGTCTGCATCGAATTATCTGTTAGGCCTTATTTTTAAAGGCTTTGAGTTAGTTTTGCAGGAAAAATGAATAACTATATTAAAACATTCAGTCGCTAAGCTTATGAGTGCCAATAATGACAAATTTTGGGCTTGCATGTTTATTCTAAATAAATTTTTTAATTTTGATCGAGTTCTATGTCCAATTGACGTAGATCTGTGGTTTTGAGCAAGGAAAGTGCTCCTTTGGGGAATGCAAATTGTCGGAGAAAGTCTTTCGATTCGTCCAAACTAATTAATTTGTTTACCTTTAACATACGGTATTTATTGTATGCGACACCTTGTGCCAACACCCTTGTCATGGGTGACATTTTCGTTATCGGAATATTTTGGCTGAATTCTTTCATCGCGTTGGCGATATAAATGCGTTTAAATTTCATTCTTTCAATCAATCCTGCACTAATTTTATAGGCGAATTGATCATACAAAGAAATGATATATTCATCTGAAGGCGTAATTTGAGACAACGCGGAGTGTTCTTCCCGTTTTTTATTGTCGTGGGCTTCTATCAGTGCCTCTCTTTGAATTTCTTCGAAGTGTTTAAAATACAAACGGGTGATGACTAATTTTCCGACGTCGTGGAACAAGCCAAGTAAAAACGCTTGATCATCATTTACGTCGCTCAAGGAAGCAATTTTTTTGCACGAAACGGACGTTCCAATGGCTGTTTCAAATAATCGCTTTTTTATTTCAGGATACGGGTCAGTGATTTGTGGCAGCCAGCGTTTGAATGCCAGCGTTGGCACAACCATTTTTAGGTTATCTATTCCTAAAAAGCTCAGCGCCACTTTAAAGTTTTCTAACACGACCACTTTGCCCCTTGCATCATATCGCTTGTATTTGGGCGAGTTCACCATTTTGATGATGTCTTCGTACAACCATGGCATGTTAGCGGCAGCGGGTTCAATCTTTGAAATAGAGCTCGCTCGAACAGCTAGTAGATCGAGTAACTCGGTGAGTCTTTCGTCGTAACCAAGCACTTGCGTAAGCAAGTTTTCTTCATCATGAATGATCGTTTCTATGCGCTTGAATAATTCTTGGTGGACCAGAGTGCGAATGCTGTCGATGTAGTTTTGCTGTGATTTCTGGTTCAGCTCTTTATCTTTTATAGCTTGTTTTTCAACTCTCAATAATTTGCGTCTTGCATCTCCCTGCTCAGATACCTCATAGGTCACCACACCTTCAGGTTGAATACCCATTGAAAGTTGTGTGTTTACCCGGCTGATTGTGAGCTTATCAAACCTGTCATGGATAGCATTTTTGAGTTCTTGAGGGTCGGTCATGGATACTTTGTTTACTTGTGTTATTTATTATTGTTGTGTTCTAACTGAGTGTAACCGTTAGTTCCTAAAGTATAAATGAAATTAACACAATGTCATTATAAGTAAGCTCAAGATGCAATCAGAGCATTTAACCAGAGCATTCAACTATGGCTTTTTGAAGACCACTTGTCAGCTAGGTGAATAAAATTAGCTAAAATTTGTTGGCCATATTCAGTAAGAAGTGACTCTGGATGAAATTGCACACCAAATATTGGCAGAGAATGATGCTCTATAGACATGACCTCGTCGCTACCTTCAAATTCACACCGCGAAGTCACCTTAAAGTCTGACGGAACGGATTCTGGCTCTAGGACTAATGAATGATAGCGAGTGGCAACGAATTGTTTGGGCACATTGTTAAATAATGGCGTGCTTTGGTGAGTCACCATTGAGGTTTTTCCGTGCATGATATTGCGAGCTCTGACGACTTTACCACCATACGCTTGACCAATAGCCTGATGACCCAAACAAACCCCTAACATAGGAATCTGACCGGCAAATGTCTTAACGCATGATAACGTAATGCCGGCTTGATCTGGACTACAAGGTCCGGGTGAAAATACTAAATAGGTAGGTGCCAGTTGAGTTATGTCTTCGCAACTAATCTGGTCATTTCTGACCACAGTTACTGGCACACCTAATTCACTAAAGTATCGGGATAAGTTGTGAGTGAAAGAGTCGTAATTATCGATCAGCAATAGCAATACTTATTACAACCTATGGTTTTGGAATGAATCCGACAGCGTCATACACTTTAGACAATGTTTTACTCGCATGCTCACTGGCTTGGTCAGCGCCTGACTTCATGATTTCATTCAACTGAGCTCTGTCTTCGCGCAACTCATGATAACGCTGTTGTAATGGTTCAAGAAACGCGACCACGGCATCAGCAACATCTGTCTTGAGGTGTCCATACATTTTGTCTTCATATTCGGGCACTAAAGATTCAATACTCCGATTGGTCGCACAGCTTAATATGGTCAACAGGTTAGATACACCGGGTTTTTCAGCCACATCAAAATAAATACGCGCTTGTTCATCGGAATCCGTAACCGCGCGCTTTATCTTCTTCGCAATTTTTTTCGGATCTTCTAACAAGCCAATAAAGTTATTTGCATTGTCGTCAGACTTAGACATTTTTTTGGTCGGTTCTTGAAGACTCATGATACGAGCACCAAACTCAGGAATATAAGGATCAGGAATCTTAAACACATCACCATATAAGTTGTTAAAACGCGTTGCCACGTCACGAGTCAATTCCAAATGTTGTTTCTGATCTTCACCTACGGGTACTCTGTGAGCTTGATAAAGCAGAATATCAGCTGCCATTAGCGCTGGGTAGGTGTATAAACCGGCATTAATGTTGGTAATGTTCTTCGCCGACTTGTCTTTGAACTGGGTCATTCTGTTGAGTTCACCCATCTGGGTATAACAATTCATAATCCAAGCAAGTTCAGCGTGTTGTGGAACGTGAGACTGAAGGAATATTGCACTTTTAGTCGGGTCTATGCCGCAGGCTACATACAAAGCTAACCCGTCTAGGCAGGCCTGTTGAAGCGCTTTAGGATCTTGCCTTACTGTGATGGCATGAAGATCGACAAGCATATAAAGGCATTGATGATCATCTTGCATGTCGACCCACTGGCGTAATGCACCCATGTAGTTGCCAAGAGTAAGTTGTCCTGAAGGCTGACAGCCACTAAGTACGATTGGTTTGCTCATAATATTTAGTTAGTTCCGCTTTGAGTATTGTCTAAAATCTAATTACGCCATATCCACTTGGGCAAGCTCTGCCCGCATCTGATCGATAACGTCTTTGTAGCTGTCTTGGTTGAAAATAGCTGAACCAGCAACGAATGTATCTGCCCCTGCCTCTGCAATGGCGCGAATATTATCGACTTTTACGCCGCCGTCAATTTCAATTCTTATTTCTCGGCCTGAATCGGCAATAAGCTGTTTGACTTGTCGAATTTTATTTAGGGTCTCAGGGATGAATGCTTGACCACCAAAGCCTGGATTGACCGACATAATCAACACAAAATCGAGTTTATCAATGACATATTGAAGATGGCTAGGTGAGGTTGCTGGGTTGAGAACGAGTCCTGCCTCGCATCCATTTTCAACAATAAGCTGCAAACTACGATCGACATGTTTAGATGCCTCGGGATGAAAACTAATTCGGTTTGCCCCGGCTTTAGCGAAACTCAAAATCATTTCATCTACAGGTTCCACCATCAAATGCACATCAATGGGCTTTTTCACGCCATGTTTGAGCAAGGCTTCACAAATCATCGACCCGAAAGTTAAGTTTGGTACATAGTGATTATCCATCACATCAAAGTGAATAAGGTCTGCTCCAGCGCTTATGACTTCATCTACCTCTTCGCCCAGCTTGGCAAAATTAGCAGATAAAATTGACGGTGCGATTAAGAATGGGCGCATTACTCTCTCCGAAAAAAATGACGGTGTACTTTACCGAAAAAGCACTTTAGACAAAAGATCTATTGATGCACCAATTGTGTGCTCTTGTTTCATTTTAGTGCGAAATAGCTTTTCGGAGAACTCTGCTTGCTCCAAGGTTAAATTTCCTGAAAATAATTAATCCTTTGTAAAACAGATAGATATAGGTTTTTCATGGTTTGATATTTAGTAAATAAACATCGGCATCACTTTTGCGTTAACAAATCACAGAAATAAAAAATTAGATTCGAATTTACACACGATTTGAAGATTTTACTAAACTTGGAGAACACATATGAAAACTTTTAAGATTGCAGCACTAGCGCTTGCTACTCTTTCAGCGACTAGCGTAAGTCAATTCGCTAACGCAGCTGTTGAAGCCAACATTGGCGCAACTAGTAACTACGTATGGCGTGGTGTTTCACAAAGCGGCGACTCAGCTTCTGTTTCTGGTGGCGTTGATTACTCAGCAGACAGCGGTTTTTATGCTGGAACTTGGGTTGGTTCATTGTCTGAAGGTGCAGGTGCTGAAACTGACTTCTATCTAGGCTATGGCGGCGAAGCTGAAGGTTTCACTTATGACGTTGGTTACATCTACTACTCTTACACTGATTTAGACGATTCAGATTTCGGTGAGATCTACTTTAACGGTGGTGTTGGCGATTTCGGTTTCGGTGTTGCTTACACAGTTAATAGCCAGGTATCTGAAGGTTCTGCTTTCGATACAGGTGACGTTTACTTGTACGGTAGCTACGGATTTGCATTGCCAGAAGATTACTCTTTAGGTCTTACAGTTGGTTACTACAACTTTGATGCAGACGCTGCTATGGACTATGCACATGTGCAAGCAGACCTTTCTAAAGGTGACTTTACTTTCTCAGTTTCTAAAGCGGAAGACGACTCAGGTGATGATGATGTTAAATTCATCGTTTCTTGGGGTACTACGTTTTAATTAGACTTTACTGTCAATAAATACTGACAAATACCGGCTTTATGCCGGTATTTTTTTGTTTTAGTGTGCAATTTTGCGGCGAAAACCCAGCTATCTGCGACAAACCAATCTTGTTACAATTTGGTAAACGGGTATAATTACACCCAAATTGATTGGTAAGGTATTAAAATGAACAGGAAGTTTAAAGGAATACTCACTACAGCTTGCAGCGCTTTTGTCGCTACTATGGTGTTTGCGCAGGTTTCTCTTGTCGAAGAGGACGAATTTTGTGCTAACTCTGTTAAAGTTAAGTACAACCATCAATTGCCGATGAATCACCCTGTTAATCGTTGCGCAGTTCAACAGCACTCAGATGTTAGTTGGTCCGCTTGGCTTTCTGGTCGTTCAAAGAGTTATCAGTTTCACTACTTAGATTTGTTGGAACTACTATCACGCAGTTCTGATGACGCTAACCCAAATCGGATAAGCCCAAGATAAGTGACAAAATTGCAATCAGAAAACTGGTGGGAAATATTTAAAAGCGTTGCCGCCAGTATGTTTGGTGTGCAGAGTCATCGAAATTACCAATCAGATTTTCAAAAAAAGTCGTTTGTCCCATTTCTAGTTGTTGGCATTATTTTCGTCGTTGCACTCGTGTTGGGGTTGGTCCTTCTGGTTAACCTGCTATTGCTTTAGGTTCAAATAAAGCCATTAATTCACTCACTTTAACTCGCTTGTCTCCTTTCTGACTGATCGTTCTGCTTACCATCAACTTTGTTATTGACGCATCCTTGTACAAATCGCGAGTGTATTGAGTGTCATGATTACTTATCAGAATTGAAACTTTCTTAGTTGTTGCGGTTTTCAACGCCAGTTTAGCCAATGCGTGTTGATCATCAGAGGAGAATCCGTTTTTCGCATACTGGGTAAAATTTGAGGTAGAACTGATAGGCGCATACGGAGGGTCGCAATAAACAATATTATTGGAACGAACACGCTTAAACGTTTGTTGATAAGGTTCGCACGTAAAGGTGGCTTTTTGGGATTTTTCAGCGAAAAAATACAGCTCTTTTTTCGGGAAGTAGGGTGACTTATATTGACCAAATGGCACGTTAAATCCACCTGATAAATTATACCGACATAACCCGTTATAGCCGTGGCGATTCAAATACAGAAACAAAATTGACTTGTAATGTTGATCGTCGGTTTCGTTGAATTCCCGGCGTAACTGGTAAAACCGTTCTTCTTGGTTGTTTTTAGCACAAAATAAACTTTCTGCATCATCAATGTAGGCTTCAGTGTTTAACTTTAGATTGTTATAAAGATTAATTAAATCTGGGTTAATATCATTGAGTAAATAAGACTTAAAATTTGTATTTAAAAAAACGGAACCTGCACCGACAAAAGGCTCTATTAGCTTGTTGCCACCTGGTAAAAGCCGATTAATTTCTCCGATTAAACTATATTTCCCACCAGCCCATTTTAAAAACGCTCGGTTTTTTTGGGGTGCTAATGAACTAGTTTGCAAGGGTAATTTCTTCCTGTATTTTTTCAATGGATTTCACAAAAGGAGAAATCTTTGGCAAGCGAGTTTTCAGCTCACCAATATAGGCCTTGGCTTGATTACTGGATTGAAACGCCTTTTTATCAACAATCACATGCCAATCGCCACCGAATCTTTTTGTGGTGTATATCCAAGTATTATCATTGAGTTTATTGTCGGAAATAAAGCGTTCCGCTGCCTGCAAATTTCCCGTTGAAGAAATTTGTACTAAAAATTGCTTTGCTGCCACTTCCATCAGCGGGTGAGGAAGCCGTGAAGTCTCAGTTACTGGGGGGGCAGCTACCGGTTTTTCCTCTGACTCACTAATAGCATTGTTTTGCGGAGCAGATTCTATGGGTTCACTGACTAAAGCGGCAGTTGCTATAGGCTCAGCTGCAGGAGACTCAACTACTAGTTCTTCCTCACCGTCAACAAGGGTACTTTCTTGAGGAGTAGTTGCTGATTCTGAATACTTTTCTTCACCAATTAGTTTATTTAGTGGCGCTTGTTGCAAAGATTGTTGCTCTGAATCTGTCGATTCATCAGTATTTACATCAATATTGCTTTTATTATTTTTTCCGCTGGTCGACTGTTCAACATTTTCTTGCCAGTTCGTTACAAATTGCTGTTCGTTTTCTATGCTTTCCGATTCAATTGGCTTAACTATTTCGTTTAATATGGGTTGCTCCGTATCCTCAGTGAGCACTTCGGAAGTTTCCGCACTCAAAGGTAAGTCATCTTTGATGGTATCGCTTGATTCATTGGTTTTTGGATAAAATAAATAAACCAGTACAACTAAGATCGCCAACAACATCAATCCCATTGCCAATTGAAATGTTTTTGTCCGAATAACCGATTGTTTTTGTGGGGCGTGTTCTTGTGCTTCTCTGTCACTTACCCGTTGCGCAAATGCCGCTCGCTTCTTTGCGATCATTGCGTCTAAATTAGTTGCTTTTTCAATGGTGCTAGACACACCTTCTTCACCATTAGCGTCAAGATTTAATATAACGGGTTTATTGCCCTTGTTCTTCGGCAAGTTCCTTTTTGATTCTGTTGCCCACTCATACTCGCCAAACAAAATAACATTAACGTGCAAACTTTGATTTAAGGTTCTTGCTAAGAGCACCAGCTCCCACATTTCTTCGAGCAATGAATAGGAAATGCATTGGGCGGCACTCAGGCATATCAGAATTTGGTTTTCAGAGCCGCCAAAATCTTGCAACATGGTCAACAAGGAATCGTCAAAATTCCCCTTAGATTTGTGCAGAATTTGTCGGTAAATCTCCTTTCTGTAATCCGCATCAGGACGAGTTTCCTCACCCTTTAAAAACGCAACCTCAATATTATCTTGTTGCTGTGCTACAAAAGATTGCAAAGTGCTTTGTTGCATCTGCATATCGTCGCACGCAACAAAAATCAGATGCGAAGAGTAAGAGACCAGATAGTCTAGACGGCTGTGAAGTTCAGATACTGCCACTATGCCGGACATATTGGTTATCCGAGAATATCTTTTAACATTGATTCATCAATGTCTTGTGTGACCACTGCATGGCCGATTCCCTTCGGTATGATAAACCGAATTTTTCCGGATTTTACCTTTTTGTCGTGTTGCATATGCTTCATGAAAGTTGCACAGTCCATATGCTCAGGCTGAGTCACTGGAAGTGAAAAAGCGGTCAAAAGCTGAGTAACTCTGGTTAATTCAGACTCATCCATCCAACCTATTTTAACTGCAGTTTGACAAGCGAGAACCATTCCCGCAGAAACGGCTTCTCCGTGTAACCAGTTTCCATAGCCCATTTCAGCTTCAATAGCATGACCGAACGTATGCCCTAAGTTTAACAGCGCTCTAATGCCATTTTCTCTTTCATCTTGAGCCACTATGTCAGCTTTGATCTGACAACATTTTTCAATAGTGTAATTTAAATGTTCGGGTGACTTTTGCAGTAGGGCGTCGACGTTGGACTCTAGCCAATCGAAGAACTCAGCGTCGTAAATGATCCCGTATTTAATCACCTCGGCCATGCCTGCTGCAAATTCGTTGTCAGGTAGCGTATTCAACGATGCAGAGTCAATGACAACCACTTTAGGCTGATAAAAAGCACCAATCATATTTTTCCCTAACGGATGATTGACTGCGGTTTTGCCACCGACGGAGGAGTCTACTTGAGATAATAGAGTGGTAGGGACCTGAACAAATGGCATGCCCCGTTGAAAGCTTGCGGCTACGAATCCGGTTAGATCGCCAATGACTCCACCACCTAACGCAATCAAGGTTGTGTCTCTTGAAGCATTGCTTTCTAACAAGCGGGTGATGATGTTTTCAAACTGAGTTAAATTCTTGTGTTGCTCACCATCTGGAATTTCAATGACATCAATATCTATCCCTTCAAGTGCTTCAAGCAAAGAATCCAACATCAAAGGCTTTACGACATTGTTGGTAATGACAACCGCTTTACCTGAGGTTAAATACGGTTTGATCGAGCTTGAGTTTTTGAGTATTCCAGATTCGATATGGATGGGGTAACTGCGCTCACCCAACTCCACTGTTAATGTTGACATGAGCGAAAATACCTCTTGAATCAAATGGTTTGCGTGTTATAGACCGATTTTTTCGATAATTTGATTAGCGACCGCACGCGCGCTTTGGTCGTCAGTATCGACGATGTAATCTGCCACGTCTTCGTACAGGGGATTACGCGAGCCAGCTAAATCTCTCAATACAGATTCAGGGTCGTCATTTTGCAGCAGCGGTCTACGCTTGTCTCGTTGCGTTCTGGCAACTTGTTTATCGATTGTAGTTTGCAGATACACGACAATCCCGCGTGCAGATAATCTATTGCGAACGTTTTTGCTCACAACAGACCCACCGCCCGTAGCAAGCACAATACCTTGCTTGTCGGTAAGATCGTTTATGATGTTTTCTTCCCTTAATCGGAATCCATCTTCACCTTCGATATCAAATATCCAAGCAATATCAGCGCCCGTGCGCTTTTCAATCTCTTGATCAGAATCGAAGAACTCAAGATGAAGCTCGTCGGCAAGATGCCTTCCTATCGTGCTTTTGCCGGCACCCATAGGGCCAACAAGAAAAATATTTCGTTTTTCAGCCATTTTTGCTTATATCACAACTTATGTTTATTGGGTTTTCGTAGCCCAATTTAGAATGAACCAGACCTCGTCGAAATTTCGAGAGCGGGATTATCTCAGTTAAAAGTGGAATTTTGCAAGTTTTGATCGCGAGTTGTGTAAAACTCAATGTAAATGCTTAAATATTAAGCAAATACATTGGGTTTATTTAGCTTCTAAAGCGCGTCAGTTAATATTTTTGGTGTGACGAAAATAAGAAGTTCACGTTTTTCATTGATGGTTTGGCTGTTTCTAAATAATCCACCAACCAAAGGTAAGTCTCCTAACAAGGGGATTTTGGCTACGTCATCTGTAGAGGTTTGTTGAAAAATACCACCTAAAACGATGGTTTCGCCATTCTCAACCAGCACTTGGGTGCTGATTTCTTGAGTGTCTATGGCCACTGCAGGACCAGTAGAGGTTGAAACAGTCTCACCGCGTGTATCTTGAGTGACAACGAGGTCGAGAATAATACGATTGTCCGGAGTGATATGTGGCGTTACTTTTAGACTGAGAACCGCTTTTTTAAATTCAACTGACGTCGCTCCACTGGATGTGGCTTGTACATAAGGAATTTCAGTACCTTGTTCAATATAGGCTTCTCGCTGATTGGCGACGGTAATTCTTGGACTCGCGATGACTTCACCTTTGTTTTCCGATTCCAATGCAGACAACTCAAGATCGATAATTGTGCCATCCATTAGCCGGGCTATTTGTAACCCAATTCTGCCCGCAGGATTTGAAACCGGCAGGTTAACGTTCAGTCTGTCGGCAAGAGCAGGGAAGTTTCCACCCGCAACTGAGTCAGCTCCTTCTATTGAGCCTGAAATACCGCCGTTGTTACTTCTATCACTGAATCCCCAGCGCACACCTAGTTGCTCATCGACATTATCTCTTACCGTCACCATTCTGGATTCAATAAGAACTTGCTTGATTGGAATATCTAAGGCTTGGATCAGGCTACGAGCTTCTTGAATAGAGGCATCGGTGTCTCTGATCAATAATGTATTAGTGCGTTCGTCTGTGGTGACAGATCCTCTTGGGCTCAAAATGCTTGAGTTTTCAGATTTGAGTATTGCCGCCATTTCTTCGGCTTTCGCATAGTTAATTTGTATGTTAACTGAGCTCAAAGGCGCTAAATCGGCAACTTGTTGTTGCGATTGTAGTTGTTGGGTTTCTCTCGCTGTTAATTCCTCAGAAGGCGCAATCAGTAAAATATTACCTTCCAATCGTTTGTCCAAACCTTTGATTTTAAGAATCATTTCTAGAGCTTGATCCCAAGGCACTCCAGAAAGGCTGATAGTGACATTGCCAGATACGGTATCTGTAGTGACCAGATTAAAACCATTAACTTGGGCAATGATTTGCAACACTTGTCTAACGGGTACATCTTGAAAATCAAGTGAAATTGGCTCTCCTGAGTATTCTGATTTACTGGCTATGTCATCCTGCTCAGACGACTTACTTATCTCTATGATGAGTTGTAGTTCGTTGCGTTTATGCTCAAAACTAACCTTATCAGTCAAGCTGAATTCGACTTTGCTTGAATCACTTTGTTGAAAGGTTTCAATCATACTTACCTGAGTAGCAAAATCCGCCACATCAAGTTTAAATAACTGATCATCATCCAATTTTACCGCAGGTAACGTCAGCAGTAATTTGTCTGATTTCTTGGCCAATTGAAGTTGATAGTCTGAATTGCTGAAATCAATAGTGATTCGCGCACCTCCCGTAGAAGTGCGGCTGAAATCAATTGCTTGTAAATTGGAACGAAAAGCTGCATTGGTTTGTTCTTCTGTATCAACAAGAATAGGTTGAGCTTGTTGTGCATGTGTATTAAATACAAACGAAGACATGATAATCAGAGCTAAGCTAAACCGACGTAGAATCTTGTTCGGACGATTTAGTTTTTTATTAAAAATATAGCGTTCAGACATTATCATTTTCTCCTGCCTGTGAAGACATGGTCAGTGTAGCTTGTTTTTGTTGCCAACACCCAGCGCCATCAGGCAGCATTTCGGTTAAAGCAATTTTGTTATTTTGAATAGACGTAATTTTTCCGAAAAACAACCCAAGGTGATCACCTGTTGTTGCTTTGTGTAACGATCCGTCGTTTGCGGTAATTAGTGCCCACTTTCTTCCTTTACTTGTAAAGGTTCCTGAAATCGTTAATGCGTCCAGTCCATAAGCTTCAAGTGGTTGCTTGCGGCGATTAAAATTAGGTTGGTCGCAATTTGCTTGTTTGGCCTCAACAGTTTGAACAGATATCGTCCTTGGACGTTGAAACGGACTGCGTAATTCTTCCGATTGATATTTAAAAGCTGGCATGGTTTCAAATTCGGGGTAGGGTTCGATACTTACTTGGGTATTCTGTTTAACTTGTACCACAAAAGTAACCAAATCATCTGTTTGCGCCTCACAACCAGCAAGAAGCACAACCCCTGCTATTAACGAAATCTTCTTCATTTTGGTTGCTCCGAAACTGCAGTTCTATATGTTTTAGCTTGCAACTGAAGTCGCAATTCACCTGATTCCTGCGTTACATCAAAATTGTGCAGCGTCACTATTCTGGGTAACCCCGCTATCTTGGAAACAAATTGGCCAAACTCATGATAAGTGCCAGAAACTTCCATTTGAATGGGCAGCTCAGTATAAAACTCTTTTGGTATTTCTTGTTGCCAGTTGATTAATTTAAAGGTTAATCCCGCAGTAGTGCCAACAAATGTAATGTCATCAATGAGTCCAGGTGTTTCATTGCTGGTGGGCAAGGATTTGAGCATTGAAGAGAAATCTTCTTCGATTCTGGCCAATTGGTTTTCGTATGCTTCGAGGTTCACCGCAATACGATATTTAGATTCGAATGTTTGCTTTAACTCTGCTTCTTTATTTCTGACATTTTCTAATACAGGTAGTTTTGCAGAAATGAGGGCATAATAACCACCTACGGCGACTAAAATTGCAATAAATACGGCTACAACGGTTTTGACTTCAAATGGCCAATTTGCAACCTGTTCAAAATCAAGTTCGTTCATTTCCTTGAGTTTACTGACATCGAACTTCATTGCTGAGCCTCCTGTTCATTTTCAGAAAAATCAGGCGCGACCGTTGCATCTATCGCGAAGGTGAGTTTGAAGTCACTAACGGCATCAGAAGCGGAAGTATCAGCTACTATCGAAGACAATTCGCCATTACCGAATACTTTCGATTCCTCCAATTTACGCATGAACGAAGAGAGTCTATTGTTTGATTCACTGACTCCAGACACTTCAATTAAGTTATCAATTCTGGAAAAACTACGAAACGAAATTCCTTGTGGGACTATCTTAACCAACTCATCCAAGACGATGGGCGCGACGTTGCGACTCGTCTGCAACTGTTCAATCAAGGCCATACGCTGTTCGATGGCGTTTTTGGTTTCTTTAATATCTTTAATTTTTGCGATCTGGGTATCGAGAACTTGGATCTGGCCTTCCATAAATCCATTACGTTGATTTTGATTGGCAATTTGACTATCAATCAACATACCGATCAAATAAACAATAATCAGTACAAATAACGCCACAGCAAATAACAGTGTCAAAAACTCTTTTTTCTGTTGTTGTCTAAGAGACTCGCGCCAAGGCAATAAATTTATATGTGACATGGCTCAAAACTCCGATAAGCCAAACCAGCCGCAATTGCCAATTGCGGAGCCATACTTTCAAAACCTTGCTGTTGAACTTTTTCACTAATTTGCATATTTTCGAAAGGATTAAACACTTTCACATCAACTGAAAGCTCATTTTCCAGATCTTCAGCAATTAACTCTATATTTGCTCCACCGCCACAAATCATAATTGACTGGGGACGTTCTGCATTCGTGCTACTAATATACATTTGCATTGCACGACTCAGGTGCTGCGTTAAATTCGAAAGGAAAATGGGAAAGGTATCTTGGCGCCAATTTGCAGGTAATTCGCCGTTTACAAGTTGAGATTCTGTTTCTTGTCGCTCTAAAGTGTGGACAATACTCAAATCTTGCACCAAGGAATCTAAGCCAAAAACGTGCTCTTTGCTGTAAACGACCTTGTCGTTCTTAACCACACATACCTGTAACAAGCTCGCACCAATATTAATGCAACATAAGGGTTCGGCCTCTGCTTTTATCGCGTCTGTTTCTGTTGCTTCGGAATCTACTCTGCTCTTCGCAAAAGCCCTGAGTGCATTGCCCAGTGCATATCCCTCGATATCCATCACTTTAGGTTCGAAATGCACCTCTCTTAACAAAGTGATGCGACTGTCAATCATATCTTTATGTGCTGCGCTGAGAAGAACATCCACTTTACCTATGTGTGTCTCGCTTTCACCAAGCTCTTCAAAGTCTAGGTATACTTCGTCAAGAGGATAAGGAATAAGACTGTCTGCTTCCAACTCTATTTGACCTTCTAATTCGAAATCGTTTTGATCTGGGTCCATGAAAACCAGTTTGGTAATCACTGAAGAACCCGAAACGGCGACAGCGACGGACTTATTTTTCGTTTTGAGACCAAGTTTAACTTTTCGCAAAGCGGTGCTCACTGCGTCAAAATCTTTGATCTCACGATCAACAAAGGCATTGCCACTGATTTGCTCACACGCAAAACCTTGCACTTTGATAAGATCGCCATCTTGCTCAAAGAGCACAGCTTTCACGTATCTCGTGCCGATATCAAGGCCGATCATTTGCGACACTTTTTTCTTAAAAAGTTCTCTTAACACAATCAGTTCTGAACCTTATGGGTTACTTTAGTTCTAACATTATTACTCATTTTGTTCTGACTAATGGTTCCAATAAATACACATAGGTATAAATATAGGAGACGTTTTGCTATATGCGTAAAAATCTAGGCAAATCTAGACGGTACTCGTTCTTATAGGTATCGGAAGAAGTTGACTAAAGTTGAATAAATTCAAACTTCAACACTTTGAAAATAAAAGGCTGTAAAGAAATTTTAAGTCGATATAATGTACCGCTTGGAAAGCAGGGACAAATAAATCCCTTTAAGTTTAGGTTGGCTGTTTTGCTAAAGCCGCAAAGCCATATTGTTAAAATTGCTCTGGTATCAATAAATTTGTGAAGTATATCAAACTGTTATCTATATTTTCTGTCGCGTGTGTCTTGATAGGAATTGTGTCTCTTGTCGGTATGTATTATTACATTAAACCGGATTTGCCAAGTGTCGCTGTGCTCAAGGACGTAAAGCTGCAAACCCCAATGAGAATCTATACTCAAGACGGCAAGCTGATTTCGCAATTCGGCGTGAAAAGGCGTATTCCCCTCGATTTAGACGAGGTCCCACAGCAGCTAATTAATGCTGTTCTTGCCACGGAAGACAGTCGTTTTTATGATCATCCTGGAATCGATCCCATTGGAATGTTACGCGCTTTTGTCAACTTAGTTGTGACTGGTGAGCGTGGACAAGGGGGCAGTACCCTGACGATGCAGTTGGCTCGTGGGTTCTTTCTAACCCGTGAAAAGACATATATTCGAAAGATAAAAGAAATCTTTATCGCATGGCATATGGAAGGCCTGCTAAGTAAAGATGAGATATTGGAGCTCTACTTAAATAAGGTGGAATTAGGCCATCGAGCATTCGGTTTTGGTGCTGCTGCGCAGGTTTACTATGGTAAGTCAGTGCAAGAACTCACTTTGGCTGAAATGGCTACCATTGCTGGGTTGCCGAAAGCTCCTTCCACCTTAAACCCAATTAGCTCACCTGAAAATGCCAAGCAAAGGCGCAGGATAGTTTTGCTTAGAATGCTTGACGAAGAGTTTATTACTGAACAGGAATTTCAAGCATCAGCAAATGAAGAAGTAATTTCTAAAAAGCATGGTGCTGAAATTACCCTAGATGCCCCTTATTTGGCCGATATCATTTACAACGAGATGATAGAGATTTATGGCAAAGAAGAAGCTGAAACTGGCGGTTATCAGGTATTCGCAACAGCGCCTGCGGATATGCAACTTGCTGCGCAAAAAGCAGTGTTGCGCAACTTGCACGATTATGATGAACGGCACGGCTACAGAGGACCAATAAAACAGCTATGGAATATACCCGTTGATGAGGATTCCGGTGATGTAAATACCGATTCGCCGTCGTTAACAAGTGAGCTAACAGAATCACAAGCGTCTGAAGATACCTTGGCTGATGAACCATGGTCAGAAGAGCAAATGCTAGAAGAGTTAACAGTCTATAACCCTATTGGTCCACTTATACCAGCTATCGTTACAAGTGTGAGCGAGCAAAGCATCCAAGTGCTGACCCTAGAAAATGGCTCCCTAGAAATAGACTGGAATGGGTTAAATTGGGCTAGGGCATTTATCGACGATAACCGTCAGGGACCAGATCCAAAATCGGCGGCTGATATTCTCATAGAGGGCGCATTAATATGGGTTCGTCAAAGAGAAACAGATCAAGCATGGCAGTTAGCTCAGTTGCCAGCTGCTTCTAGTGCGTTTGTGGCTTTGGACCCGAGCAATGGAGCGGTCAGAGCGGTTGTTGGTGGGTATAGTTTTTATCAAAGCCAATTTAACCGAGCGACTCAAGCGAAACGCCAAGTTGGCTCGAATATTAAGCCTTTTATCTATTCTGCCGCATTGGACAACGGATACACCCTAGCCAGCGTCATAAATGATGCGCCGATCAATCAGTGGGATGCCAGTACTGGGGTAGCGTGGCGACCGCAGAACTCTCCGCCTGTCTATGATGGTCCTATTCGTATGAGAGTGGCGTTGGGTAAGTCTAAGAATGTGGTCTCTGTGCGACTTCTCCGCGCAATCGGTATTGATAATGTTGTGCAACATTTAAGTAAGTTCGGTTTCGATCCCGATGAAATCAATAAAGATGAAACTTTATCCCTTGGTTCGGCATCACACACGCCATTAGAAGTGGCGACAGGCATGTCTGTGATTGCCAATGGTGGGTTTTATGTTCGCCCTCATTTTATTCAACGGATTGAAGATGATTTCGGTAAGGTTTTATGGCAGTCAAATCCAGCAATTGCGTGTGATACATGTGAGCAGGAAGAGGAAATGGCCGCAATGCAAGAAGAGCAAGATTTGTCTGAACTAGAAGCCTTGAGTGAACAAGACATAGAAGCGATGCTTGCAGCTGAACTCGGTGTGCAAAACAACGAATTACAAGAGGCAGAACCACAGGATGATTTACCTGATACCATCTATGCAGAACGTGTTATTTCGGCACAAAATGCGTATTTAGTCAGAGAAATGATGCGCACGGCGGTACGCGGAAATGGCCGTTGGAGTGATGATGCGAGTCGCAATACGTATTGGCAGGGCACGGGTTGGCGAGCAAGAAATATTCTTGGACGCAACGATCTTGCCGGTAAAACAGGCACAACAAATGACTCAAAAGACACTTGGTTTAGCGGTTATTCTCCCGACTTAGTTGCCACATCTTGGGTAGGATTTGACGACATGAGTAGAGCATTAGGGCGCACCAGTCGAAATCAAAATTTAATCAATCAAAACCCCGATAAATACAACTGGATTGGCAATGCCATGTTTGGTGGTGAAGACGGTGCGAAAGCCGCGCAGCCCGCTTGGATCCGATTCATGGCTGACGTATTGGCAGATGTGCCGGAAGTGGCCAAGCCGATTCCTGAAGGCATAATCACAGTGAGAATCGACAGGGCAAGTGGAAAGTTAACGAAACGCACAGACTACACATCAATGTTTGAATATTTTGTTGAAGGAACTGAACCTACCAACTATGTTCAAAGTAACGAAGTGATCGATCCATTTGAAAGTTCCGAAGGCAATAAATCTGAGCCTGAAGAAATTTTCTAAGCTAACGGAAAATAATGAATAAATCATCAAAACATCTCTACATCCCGCACGCTGGACCAGCGTTGCTAGAGACTCCTCTTCTCAACAAAGGCAGTGCTTTTACTGCCAGAGAAAGGCAAATATTTAATTTAGCCGGCTTACTGCCACCTCGATACGAAAGTATTGAAGAGCAGGTTGATCGGGCTTACATGCAGTATTGCAGTTTTGAGTCTGCTATTAACAAACATATTTATCTTCGTGCTATCCAAGATAACAACGAAACCTTGTTTTATAGATTGGTCCAGTCACACATTGAAGAAATGATGCCGATTATCTACACCCCCACGGTAGGTGACGCGTGCGAGCAATTTTCGGACATTTATCGTAGTTCTCGAGGTTTGTTTATCTCTTATGCGGAACGCGCCAATATGGAAGATATCCTTCGCAATGCGACTAAACGCAAAGTAAAGGTTATTGTTGTAACCGATGGCGAACGCATTCTGGGGCTTGGTGATCAGGGCATTGGTGGAATGGGAATTCCCGTTGGTAAATTGTCCTTGTATACAGCGTGCGGTGGTATTAGCCCCGCGTATACATTGCCCGTGACTTTAGATGTGGGAACAAATAATGAAAAGTTACTCAATGACCCCATGTATATGGGTTCACGCCATAAGCGGATAGAGCAAGATGAGTACAATAATTTCGTCGATCTCTTTATTCAGACAGCACAAGAACGCTGGCCTGGTGTATTGATTCAGTTTGAAGATTTTGCCCAGCCCAACGCCATGCCTTTGCTAGAAAGGTATCGCGATAAAATTTGTTGTTTTAATGACGATATTCAGGGAACGGCGGCAGTCACTTTAGGTTCAATTTTGGCGGCTTGCAGAAGTAAAAAAGCAAAACTGAGTGAACAGAAAGTAGTATTTGTTGGCGCAGGTTCTGCAGGTTGCGGTATCGCTGAAATGATCATTCGCAGAATGTGTCAGGAAGGCATCTCTGACGAACAAGCGCGAAGCCAAGTGTACATGGTGGATAGGTACGGATTGCTGACTGAGGGAATGGACGGCTTACGTGATTTTCAACAAAAACTTGTTCAGCAACAAGTTGCATTGGCAGATTGGTCATTCAGTGGTCAATGGGCGTCACTTCTTGACGTGGTAAATTGTGCTCAACCGGATATTTTGATAGGCGTTTCTGGGCAAGCTGGTTTGTTCACTGAAACCGTCATCAAAGCGATGAAAGCGAACTGCAGTTTACCGATCATTTTTCCGCTCAGTAACCCATCTAGACAGGTCGAAGCAACGCCTCAACAGGTCATAGAGTGGACTAACGGAGAAGTCATTCTCGCTACGGGTAGTCCATTTAAACCTGTGACACATAACGGCAAAACATTCCATGTTGCTCAATGCAACAATAGCTATATTTTCCCTGGTATTGGCCTTGGTGTACTTGCGGTCAAATCTAAATTGGTTAGTGAAGATATGCTCATGGCGAGTAGCGAGGCCCTAGCTGCAGCTTCGCCTATTGCAAATTCGGGTAGCGGTGCGTTGTTACCACCATTGACGGAAATAGCGACGCTGAGCAAGAAGATAGCTTTCGCTGTTGGTAAAGTTGCTATAGAACAAAATCTGGCATTGGAAATGTCTGATGATATGTTGAAAAATGCTATTGAGAAAAATTTCTGGACTGCTGAATACAGAGAGTACAAGCGCGTTAGCATCTAGAGGTTTAAGGTAAAAACTTTCGAATTTCGCTGAAAATTATACAGCTGTTTTTTCGACTCTGGCAGGTTTTCTATATTGTCAGGTATAAATCCTTGCTCTTGGAACCAGTGTGCAGTCACTGTGGTTAGCACGAAAATAGAATCAAGGCCGCTATTGATAGCATAGTCTTTCACAGCATTAAGAAGGCGTTCGCCTCTGTTCTTTCCACGATAGTCAGGGTGAGTTGCAACGCAGGCTAGCTCAGCACAGCGTTCATTGGGGTAAGGGTACAAGGCGGCACAAGCGACAACCATGCCGTCTCTTTCTATTAATGTAAATCGTTCTATTTCAGCTTCCAAACGTTCTCGTGAACGCTTTACCAATATGCCTTTTTCTTCCAGCGGTTTTATCAATTGCAGAATACCGCCTACATCTTCAATTCTCGCTTGACGCAATTGCTCATAGTGACGTTGGGAAACCAAAGAACCAGCACCATCTCTTGTGAATAGCTCTTGCAACATGGCACCGTCACGTTGGTAACTCACACAATGACACCGAGGTACACCTGCATGAAGCGTGTCTTCAATCGCCTGAAGTATGGTGCGTTGCGGCTTAAAGTGAGGTTCGCTTAACATCTCTGAAAGCTTTTCTGAATTAATATTTCTGAGTAATTTACCTTCTGTATCTATCAACCCTTCGTTCTCAGTCAGGAATACTAATTTGTCGGCATTTAATGCAATAGCAGTCTGAGTAGCTACGTCTTCGTGTGAAAGGTTAAACACTTCTCCTGTAGAAGAATAACCCATGGGCGGAAGAAGCACTATCGAACCATCGTCTAGATGATCACTGATGCCATCTTTATCAATACGCCTTACCAAACCCGTGTGTTCAAAATCCACTCCGTCTCTGACGCCAATAGGCATGGCAACAACTAAGTTTCCGGAACAAACGCGAATTTGTGAACCATGCATGGGGGAATTAGCCAGCCCCATGGTTAAACGTGCTTCAATCTGAGAACGAACCGATCCGGCAGCGTCTTTAACTGATTCCAGGGTATCTTTATTCGTTAGCCTGATGTTTTCATGAAAGCGTTTATCCAACCCTCTCAATGCAATGCGTTGATCAATTTGCGGTCTTGCCCCATGCACTAATACCAACCTAACACCTAGGCTGTTTAACAGTGCGATATCATTGATAATGTTGCCAAAGTTTTTATCTTCGACCGCCTCACCACCGAAAACGACGACAAAGGTTTTTCCTCTGTGCGCATTGATGTAGGGGGCAGAATTGCGAAACAGTTTAACGCTATCAATATGAGAAAGAACCATTATCCAGATTTCCTATCTAACCGTTGCAGAATTCTGCAAGTGCCGAATCGAGCGCGGCAAAAACAGGTTTAGCACCTGTGCCACCGAGAATATCTCGTTTATCAACCAGATACTCTAGTTCCAATATTGGATAGACGTCATCGTCGATCAAATTATTGAATGTTTTCAATTCTTCAAGGGAAAGCGCTTCGATAGGCTTATTTTGTTCCAATGCAGCAAGAACAACTTGCCCGGAAATGTCATGAGCTGTTCTAAATGGAATACCTTTTTCCACAAGATAATCTGCCAATTCAGTTGCATTTGCATACCCTTGACTGGCAGCTTGCGCGCAGCGTTCTACATTTAGTTCAATAGTATCGATGACTTCGCTGGCAATACATAAGCAAATATGCCATTGATTGACAGCGTCAAATGCGCCTTCTTTGTCTTCTTGCATATCTTTGTTGTAGGCCAGAGGAAGACCTTTCATGGTCACTAACAATGCTTGAAGACTGCCAAATACTCGGCCACATTTACCACGCATGAGTTCGAGTGCATCAGGATTTTTCTTTTGCGGCATCAATGAAGAGCCCGAAGTGACCTGATCACCTAGTTTTATAAAACCCGCTTCGCCCGAATTGAAGAAAATTAAATCTTCAGCCATACGCGACAGATGCATCATACTCGTACTAGCAGCGAACATAAGTTCCAATACATAGTCACGATCAGACACTGCATCCAAACTGTTAAGACATGGCGTAGCAAAACCGAGTTGATCAGCAATTTGTTGGCGATCTATGGGGTAGGTTGTACCCGCTAGCGCACCGCAACCTAGAGGGCTTTGATCCATGCGCTTAAGCAGATCATCAAGGCGACTTAGGTCACGCTTAAGCATCTCAACATAGGCCAAACACCAGTGGGGATAGCGAACAGGTTGCGCTCTCTGTAAATGGGTGTAACCGGGTAAAATGGCGGTGCGGAACTGATCGGCAGATTTCACCAACGATGCGATCACGGCAATGATATCTTTTCTAAGAAACTCAATGTGTTCTTTGCACCACAATCTAAAATCAGTAGCTACCTGATCGTTTCGGCTTCTTCCTGTATGGAGTTTACGACCAAGATCGCCAAGCGCGTCAATGAGAGCGGCCTCGACAAAGCTATGAATGTCCTCTTCGTCGCTGGCATCAAAGTCCAACTCACCGGCTTCAGCTTTCTCAAGAAGTTGAGTAAGAACGGTTTCGATCTCACCTTGTTCCTCTTGACTCATTACCCCAGCTTTAGAGATAGCACGAGACCAAATAATGGATCCTCGGATATCTTGACTGGCTAACACACGGTCAAACGGCAAAGAGTCATTGACCTGCCTGAACATGTCACTGCTACCTTCTTGGAAGCGTCCGCCCCAGAGTCCCATTAGCGTCTTTCTCCGTTATTTTTCTTTTCACCTTCAGCAGCAACTGGATTCTCGTTTAACGCCTTTATACGACTAGATAGACTGAACAAACGAATAAATCCTTCAGCGTGTTTTTGATCATAAACATCATCTTCACCAAAGGTTGCAAACGCTTCAGAGTAAAGACTGTTTGGAGACTGGCGTTGCACAACAGTGGCTTGACCTTTGTACAATTTGACGACTATCTCACCGGTAATTTGTTCAGCGAAACTTGCCGCACCCGCAAGCAATGAATCAGAAAGGGAAGTGAACCAACGACCGTCATACATTACGTGTGAAAACTCTAAACCCAGGTATTCGCGATGTTTAAAAGCACTTTTGTCTAACACCATGCATTCCAGCGCTTTATATGCGGCCATAATTACTGTGCCACCCGGTGTTTCATAGCAGCCGCGAGACTTCATACCAACTAATCTATTTTCAACTATATCGATACGACCGACTCCGTGAGCAGCGGCTAATTCGTTCAACTTAACAAGGGCTTGGTAAGGCGAAAGGTAAGCATTGTTAACAGCGACTAAACGACCTTCAACGAAACTTAGCTGTACGCGTTCGGCAGTATCAGGCGCATCTTCGGGATCAACTGTCATTGTCCAAATTTCTTTTGTCGGTTCACACCAAGGATCTTCTAACTCGCCGCCCTCATGGGAAATGTGCCAAACATTGGCATCACGGCTATATATCTTAGTTGCAGAGGCACTGGTTTTAATATTTCGCTCTGCCAGATAATCAAGCAAATCTTCACGCGAAACCATGTCCCACTCACGCCATGGCGCTATCACCTGAAGGTCAGGTGCAAGAGCTGAAAACGCACTTTCAAATCGAACTTGATCGTTTCCTTTACCGGTACAACCATGACACAAGGCATCAGCACCGACTTTTCGTGCAATTTCAACTTGGGCTTTAGCGATAACCGGTCTGGCCATAGAAGTACCTAGCAGATAATCATCTTCATACACAGCACCAGTGGTAATGGTCGGATAAATATAATCCGCTACAAATTCTTCTTTCAAATCGACGATGTAGCATTCACTCGCGCCTGTTGCGATGGCTTTTTCGTGAAGGCCTTCTAATTCTTCATCCCCTTGTCCCACATCTGCTGCAAAGGCGATCACTTCACAGTCATAGTTTTCTTTGAGCCAAGGAATAATGGCTGAGGTATCTAGTCCGCCAGAGTAGGCAAGAACGACTTTTTTAATAGGTTGCTTTGACATGGGTATTCCTAAGAGTTCGATTCAAATAAATGGGTAAGTATTGCATTTTGGCCATGCATACGATTTTCGGCTTGTTGCATTAATAAAGACGCTTCAGAATCTATTAACGTGCCACTAATTTCTAAATCTCGGTGGGCAGGTTGACAGTGCATAACGTGAGTTGCCCCAGTTAACTTCATCATAGCTTCATCAACCTTATATGGGTCGAATATAGCTTTGATTTTTTCCAATGGTGTTTCGTCACCCATTGATAACCAGGTATCGGCATAAAGCACGTTTGCGCCTTTGGCTGCACTTATATCAGAACTTTGGGTGATTTTGGCACCACTCGCTTTAGCTAACGTCGTACACAGGGAAAAGATAGATTGATCTACTTCATAACCTTCTGGTGTGACTGAAACAACATTAACACCCAGAATTGCGCCCATAATCATCAATGAATGGGTCACATTATTGCCGTCGCCTACGTAGGCCAGAGTGAGATTATCTAAGCTTCCAAACGTTTCTTTTAGCGTTAGGAAGTCAGCGATTGCCTGGCAAGGGTGATACAAATCACACAGTGCATTAATGACAGGGATGTCTGCCGCTTCAGAAAATTCCACTAAGGTTTGATGGGAAAATACTCTGGCTACGATACCGTCGGTCCAGCAAGCTAAATTAGCTGCTGTATCTTTTGCGTCTTCACGACCGGCTAACTTGCCAGATTGAACGTCTAAATACACCATGTGGCCGCCAAGCTTGTTGATACCCACATCAAAACTCACCCTAGTTCGCAACGACGGTTTCTCAAATATTGCAGCGATTGATTTACCTTTTAACACGTCAGCGTATTTGGCTGGTGTCGTTTTGATGGATTCAGCTAACCCAATCAGCCCAGCGAGATCTTCGGCGTTCCAATCTTTAAAGGTGAGTAGATCTTTTTTCATGACGTTTCCTGTTAAACGACTTAATTACGTTAGTGTGGTCTCTGGCAGTATTTTCGTTCCAGAAACAGCACTGTCTTTTTTCGCTAAGGAATCGTCCTCATCGAATAAATGTTTCGGATTTCGCCAGCTAGCGATAGTAACGGGCAATCCAATTTCGTTGGCGGCGTCTAATGCGGCTCTGACTTTCACCATCATTCCATCTCGAATAACGTTATCTGCAATTAATCCATCAATAGATTCTGCATTGAGAGTTGGGAGCAATATTTTGCTGGCATTTAGCACACCGGGGACATCTGACAATAAAAATAATTCACAGCCTAGTGCCTTTGCAATGGCGGTCGCTGCCTGATCAGCATTTACATTGAGCAATTGACCACCGCTCAGGCTGGATTCTGCGTCCGAACCAATGGAGCTGATAATAGGGAAATAACCGTTGCTTAACAAGGTATTAATCAGATTTTTACCTGCTTTAGATACCTGTCCTACGCAGCCTAATTGTTCCGATATTTTATGGCATTGTGCAATATCACCGTCGGCTAAACTTAACCCAGTCGCCAAAATGTTGTTTTGCTTTGCCAAGGCGCATAACTTCTTATTCACAGTGCCCGCTAGCGCACCTACCACATAGTCAATTTGCGTAGTTGGTGTGATTCTTAAACCATCCAATTTGGCGCTTGATTGCCCTACTTCTGTTAGGAGTTTTTCAACTGCATTTCCACCACCATGCACTAAAACAACTTCATGGCTATTCTTCAAAAGAGATAGGGTTTCAATAAGTGGTTGAGCTAAAGACAAATCATCCAGAAATGCGCCGCCCACTTTAATGACAATTTGCTTCTTCACCGCTAGATGCCTGCCTTCTGGTTGAGTAGGCCCAGATCAGAAGGCAAATCAAAGCCAATATTGGCACATTGGATCGCCTGAGAAGCCGCACCTTTCAGTAGATTGTCGATGGCGCTGCTGATAACCAAATATCCACTTTGAGCATCAAACTTCCAAAACAGATCACAACAAGGGGTGTTCACTACATCGTCGAGTCTCGGGAATGTATCCAGAATCCGAACGATATTTATATGCTCGTACGCATCGTGATAAGCCTTGGCTATTTTCTCAGCTGTCGTTCCAGCAGCCGTTTTAACTGTCACTGTCGCTAATATACCGCGCTTAAAGTTACCGAGATGGGGGGTAAAAATGACTTCAGTTCCAAGGTGCGCAGATATTTCGGGTTGGTGTCGATGGCCCAAAACCCCGTAGGCTTGCAAACTTACTTCGCAGAAGCTATTTGCAATTGCTGCTTTTCTGCCTGCGCCGCTGACGCCTGAAACAGCATTGATGATTGGACGATGTTGCGAATCGAGCAATTCATTGTTTTGCAGGGGTTTCAATGCGGTAAGTGATGCGGTGGGGTAACAGCCAGGGACTGCTACTATATTGGCATTTTTTATTGCATCTGCATCGAAATCTGCTAATCCGTAAACGGCTTGGGCAAGTAACTCTGTTTGTTCATGAGCAAAACCATAATACTGGCTAAACACCTGCGTGTCTTTCAGACGAAAAGCACCCGATAGGTCAAATATCTTAGCGCGCTTTCCTGCAAGTTGGTTCATCCAATCATGACTTGCTTGGTGAGGCGTTGCTAAAAAAATGGCATCCATAGATTCAGCCAATTCATTGAGTATATTAGGTAGCAAAGGGTTTAAAGCAATATCGGCTATGCCTGTAAGTTGCGGGTGAATAGCACTGATATTCTTATGCGCATCAAGGCTATTTTCGGAGACCCATATACTTTCCAAACTAAACTCAGGGTGGTTTGAAATAATCCTGACTAGTTCAGCGCCGGTATAACCACTGGCTCCAATTACACACGATTTGATCATTATTAATTATTCTCGAAGAAGGAAAAAAAACGCTCTCTACCTGATACTATACTATGCTAGCTCAGGTAAAGAACGCGCTACGCAATTCAATCTAGTGTCGTCGAAAAGACGTTGGCGCGCAGCAAGGCAGGGATAAACTTTTTGTCATATTCATTCTAAATTTACAGTCCAATCAATTTATTAGAACAAAGTTTACTTAACCAATATTTTAAATTCGTTAAGTGAAATAATTTGTTTCCATCGTCTTCGTCAATTCATGAAGAAATGACGAGTTAACTTTTAGGGCGATAGAATGCCATCAAATAAATAAATATGCAACAAAAGTGAATAAATATTTATAGATTTATATATTGTTTTAAGTTTGTACTGTTGTCAAAGACGATTTGAGATAGGATTGCTAAAAAGCAATTTGAATCAGATTAAAAAACGCTATATCTAAAAGCATGATCTGGAAATATGATCGAATGCTTACAGAAAGCGGTTTCAAGCTAAGTTTAGGAAATGATTTTTATGGCAAATTATACGTTTTTAGAGAGTTATCAAAATATCATTTCGATTCCTTCTATTAGTGCATTTGACCCTGCTATTGATGCATCAAATCGTCAACTAATCGATTGGTTGGGTAATGTATTTTCCTCATGCGGATTTAGCATCTCTATTCATTCAGTGCCTGAATCTCGGAACAAATTTAATATGCTTGCCAAAATTGGTAGTGGTGAAGGAGGACTATTGCTAGCAGGGCACTCTGACACGGTTCCTTTTGATGAAGGGAAATGGCAGCAGGACCCGTTTTCCTTAAAACAGCATGACAATAAACTTTTTGGATTGGGCACGTGTGACATGAAGGGATTTTTCGCTTTCATTTTAGAAGCGATAAAAGATATTCCATTGCACCAATTGAAAAAACCGCTTTACGTGCTTGCTACTGCTGACGAAGAAACCTCGATGGCAGGTGCGCGTTTTTTTGCAGAGCAACAAATGATTAACCCAGATATGGCAATAATTGGCGAACCTACCGAACTTAGGCCCATAGGCAAACACAAAGGGCACATGGCGCATACTTTAAATATCAACGGTAAGGCTGGGCACTCGAGCGATCCCGACAAGGGCGTCAATGCTATTGAAATTATGCACAAGGCAATTGGTCATTTGTTAACTTTGCGGGATAATTTGTCAATTAACTATCGCGATGAGAGCTTTTCAGTGCCGCAAGCAACGCTGAATCTCGGGCATATTCACGGTGGCGATGGAGAGAACCGAATATGTGGACACTGTAAAATGAATTTTGATTTGCGTTGTGTCCCGCAATTGTCAGACAACGAAGCCATTGAGATGATAGACAACACATTGAGTCCTTTGTATTCGGATTATCCTGCACGCATCAGTCGCGAGCTTATGTATCCCACAGCACCTTCTTTTGCTTGTAAAGATGAACACGGACTGATCGATCTGGCAGAAGAATTAACGGGTTTTAAAGTTGAAAATGCCAACTATGCGACAGAAGCGCCATTTTTGAATCTGTTAGGGTGTGACACCTTAGTTCTGGGGCCAGGAAGTATTGAACAAGCACATCAACCGGATGAATTTATTGATTTGAAATATGTAAACCCGACTATTAGTCTGCTTCAAAACCTAATTAAAAGAGTGTGTTTTTGATACAGTTTCATTCTTTTTTACGGCTAATTGATCTGATTAGTACCAAACTACCTATTTGTTGGAAATTGCTGTTGATGGCCGTGCTTCCGCAATTCTCAGCGGCGCATGCTGGCGGTTCAACTAACCTGTACCAATATAAAGGCATCGGATTTAACCGCCAAGCTTCCCATCCAAGCTTCCTATTAAGCTTCCTATTCAAGAGACTAGGTTTGGATGTATGATTTGTCATTAAATGCGTGGAAAGTAATTAATTCTGAAAAAGTAACAATGGACCATCGTGGTCTTGTAGAATATGACGAAAAATTTTTAGTCATTGGTAGAATGGGTCCGAATCAAACTGTCCTTACAACCATTTCTCACTATACAATCAATCAGGAATAACAATGTCTGTTAATCATCGTACTATTGCACTGGTTGCTCATGATCATAAAAAACCAGACTTGATCGAATGGAGCCGCAACCACATTGAGTTACTCAAACACCACAAACTTGTTGCAACCGGCACCACAGGTGGACTGATTGCCAAGGAGTTGAATTTAGATGTTCATAGATTTAAAAGTGGACCACTTGGCGGAGACCAGCAAATAGGTGCATTAATTGCTGAAAGGAAGTTAGATTGCTTAATCTTCTTTTGGGATCCGTTGAATCCTGCACCGCATGATCCTGATGTAAAGGCGCTATTGCGACTATGTTCGGTTTGGAATTTACCTGTTGCTTGCAATAGAGCTACTGCGGATATGCTAATAACGTCACCGCTATTTGCTAACGATGAATACCTAAGGGATGTGCCAGATTATTAAAGAATAAAATGCGATCATCACAGCCCTTAGTGTCACTGCCACACTCTAAGAGCAAGTGATGATCTGCTTTCGTACAGCATAATTACGTGCGAATTTGCTACATGCGATTCTTCGCGTGCTTTTTCATTTTGCCTTTTCGTTTCTTTGTAATTTTTTCCATTTTTGCTTGTTGTGTCTCATCAAGCTGATTCCATATTAAATGACGTCCTTTTGCTTTTGCCAGTGCCAGTGACAAATTCAGTTCTTGTTGCTCAGAATTAAGTTGTTGCCAAGCATCAGCGTCAAAGTTGTCTGAACGAATTAGTTGAACTTCCTGCTTCTTATAGTCTTTTTTCGCAGCAATAGATTCTTGATTGTCTGATTTTTGTTGTTTCATTATGCCAACAATGGTCTGTCTCTGTTCATCAGACAAATCCAATCGAGCAAATTTGCGCATCGCTTTGCGTTTTGTGCCTTTCTTTGCATCCCGCTTTTTAAACGATTGCATCTTTTCTTTCTGCTCCTCAGAAAGATTAGTCCACATAAAATTGCGCTTTGTGGCGCGAGTAAGCGCTAACTTTGACAACAACTTTTGCTTTTCTTGTAAAATCTGTGTGGCAGCATCAGCATCCCAATCTGATGCCTTTATAACGCTTGCTAGTTGTTTATCAAGTTCTTTCAGATCCTGTTTAAAGACAGAGTGATCCTCAGTACCTTGCTTTTTAAAGGCACGTAAATCTGCCATTTGCTGTTCAGTCAAATTTAACTTCTTATGTGCCTTTGCCGCGGACTGCTTGCCTCTTTCGGCATGCTCCGGTTTAGCTGTAACTTGGCCGGCAAACAATAAGGTTGCGACGACTGGAATAAGTAACAATGATTTTTTCATAACGATACCTTGTGTGTCTCAATAATTATTCAGCATCACAATGATGCTTGAACTTGGTAATAATTATAGGACTTGCAATGCAAAGAAACGTCTTGCTAATGTAAAGCTTGTGTAAATCTTATTCGGAGAATGAGCGTAACTTGATTATAGTTAGGTATCAGAAAATCTGAAGTAGACATGTATGCAACCTAAATCTTTGTTAATTATCGATGATGATATATCCCTCACAGAGTTATTGAAGGAATATTTGTCACCGCAAGGTTATGAAATCACCATTTGCCATGACGGCGAATCAGGTTTGGAATTTGCGACCAGCAATCGCCATTTTGATTTAATTTTACTAGATGTCATGTTACCCAAACTTGATGGTTTTGAAGTGCTGAAAAAAATTCGTGTCAGTCATTTGACGCCAATATTGATGCTGACCGCCAAAGGCGATGACTTTGATAGAATTTTTGGTTTGGAATTGGGGGCAGATGATTATTTAGCAAAACCTTTTAATCACAGAGAATTGTCGGCACGTATCAAAGCCATTGTGAGAAGGATGGACTATTTACCCTCCGTTGGATCTCAGCAAGTTTTGCAAATTGATGACTTAAAACTTTGTCCTTCGACCCAAACGGTGGAATGCAGTTCTCAGCAATTGGAGTTTACTGCTACGGAATTTCTCATTTTGCAATTACTGATGATAAATAAAGGAGCGATTGTCAGTAAAGAAGATATAAGTGAAAAAGTGATGGGGCGCAAATTGATGGCATTTGACCGATCGATTGATATGCATGTCAGCAATATTCGCAGAAAGCTATTGAAATTATCGGATAACGAAAAAATAAAAACCATTCGTGGGACCGGCTATTTGTTTGTGGTGCAACCTTGAGTTGGATCAGAAAACTCAATCCCATTAACAGTCTATTTGGGCGAATATTTCTTTGGTTTTGGTTAGCCATGATTGCCATGATTCTGGCGACATCTTGGTTGGTTACACAATTGAGTTCTAGTTACACCATTGACCCGCTTACAACCAAAGACATAAACCGACTTGAAAGTATTGGCAATCGAATTGAGCTGATTTCTGAGCGTAGACCCGACTCGAACCTCGTCTCTTTGCTGAATCGAGCAGGGCAGCGTAATCGACAGGCATTACTATTGGTCAATGCCCAAAGCGGCAAGTTCATCTATGGATTTCCACGTCGCATGGGACCATCTCAAGCTCCTTTTCTAAAGCTTCTGGGTCAAGATATTCCTTTTCGAATTACCACCAAAAGCGGTGTTTTCGATGGTCCTAGGCAAACGATCATCAACGGAAAAAGCTATTACTTGTTTGCAGGTAAACCGTTACCTCAAGGAATTATCCGAAGTCTGCAACGCAATCATCCTGGACTACTAATCGCAACCGCACTGTTGTTGAGCACATTACTCTGCGCGCTTTTGGCATGGTCTTTAGTCAAGCCCATTCGAGAGCTCCAAAAAGGCACTCAGAAAATGTCGCAAGGCGAGTTAAGTACTCGAGTGACCATAGCGAATAAGCGCGGGGATGAATTGGGACAGTTAGCGCGAGATTTTAACCAAATGACTGAGAGAGTGGAAACCTTGTTAGGAAGTCAAAAACGCTTGGTTGCCGATATTTCCCACGAACTAAGATCTCCTTTAGCTCGTCTGCAGCTTGCTATCGGAATTGCACAGCAACAGTCAGAAAGTAACGTCAGTGAGGTGACACAAAAACAATTACTCCGGGTAGAAAAAGAAGCGCAACAAATGGAGCGCATGATTGCACAAGTGTTACGGCTATCAAAATTGGAAGCCAATGTGACAGATACCGAGAAAACTTGTATTTCAATATCAGAACTACTCTCCGAAATATTGTCTGATGCACAATTTGAGGCCGAGAATTTATCCAAGCAGCTCACCTTCAATGAAATCCCAGATTCAGATATCCATTGTTATGCTGAGTTACTGGCAAGCGGAGTGAGAAATGTTGTGAATAATGCGGTTAAATTTTGTTCTACTAAAGTCCAAGTTTCTTTTTCGCTAGAAAGGGATACACTTAAGATTCAAGTAATCGATGATGGTACTGGTGTTCCTGACTCAGAAATTGAACATGTATTTCTACCATTTTATCGCCTTTCTTCCTCCAGAAGCAGGGACACAGGCGGTGTTGGGTTGGGATTGGCAATCACGCAACAAGCGGTCGCCATGCACAAAGGAACAATAGAAGCCAGTAATGATATCTCCTTTGGTGGGTTGAAAGTCATAATACAGGTGCCAATAAAGTGAACGAAGCTAGGACTAGTGAATTAAATATGGTGAACAAGGTTGCTCAAAGCAGCATCTTGAGCGAACCATTCACTGGGCCAGATCAATCCTTGGTGTCAAAATCTAACAACGCCCAAATACTAGAATCTAACAACAGTCACGCTGATCAAATAATTTATACAAGAAACAAAAAATACGTTGAACCTTTCTGGCAAAATAACGTGGTCAACGGCTATTTAAATGGCAAGGATTCCGTACAAATAGCCTACGCATTTGTTCTTCACCCTGATTCCAAAGGCAGTATTGTCATTTGCTCTGGTCGAATTGAAACCTTACTCAAATATAAGGAACTCGTGTTCAATTTTTACAATGAGGGCTATAGCGTCTTCATTCATGATCACAGAGGACAAGGCCTGTCAGGAAGATCTACGGTCAATCCACAAAAAGGATATGTCGATTCTTTTGACGACTATGTCGCGGATTTACATGCTTTTGTTGAAACCGTTGTTAATCCGAACAGTGTCGAAAAACCTATGCTTCTTTGTCACTCGATGGGCGGTGCAATCGGAATGCAATATTTACTGACACACCCAAACCAATTCTCACGCTGTGTTTTAAGCGCCCCCATGTTCGGTATTAAGCCTGCTATGCCCAATTGGTTAGCCAAGTGTTTAGTGAAAACGCACCTTTTTCTCAATGGTATTTTTAGTCAAGAACCCTGGTATTTTCTTGGCCAATCGGATTACAACGCTAAACCGTTTGAATCAAATGACTTAACCAGCAGTCAGGCGCGATATAATTTGTTTCGACGGGAATATGATTCGGTAGAAGAGCTTAAATTGGGTGGCGTCACAAACCATTGGCTGAATGCTGCACTGGATTGTATGTCGCGTATTAGAACTCACGCTAAGCAATTGAAGCTACCGATTTTAATGTTACAAGCGGAGAACGACAGCATAGTAGATAATCAAGCACAAAACCAAGTATGTTCGCTATTGCCAAATTGTCAGTCTAAGCTAATCGATGATGCTAAACATGAATTGTTGATGGAAAGAGACGGTATTCGCGATAATTGTTTACGGCACGTTTTCGCATTTCTAGAGCTGAAAAACTAGGTGCTGCTCTGGTGATCGCTTAGTTATTGTTTTGCTTGAAACGTCTAAGCAATTCTTTTGCAAAGCTAATATTGTTGGTTGTATGAGTATTTACGTTACGGTTTTGCATAAAGTCAGAATACCCTTCCAACTCCTGAACGCTTAACTCTCGAATATCCTTAAATCCCATTTGCCAATCTGGAAAGTTGCGTTTCTCTATATCATTTCGCCATAAAACACTGATTCGTTCATGACGAGGGTCTTGGCTAATTGTTTGAAACAACGCCTCTACCTGATCTTTAGCCCCTTCAATTGCTTGAATAAAGGCTTCATATCCATCATATAACAGCATTCCAGTAATTTTATTTTCAGCATTATGAGCTCTGGCAGTTTCAAGCAATTTTACAAGGTCTTGATGACCAAAATGCACTTTTGCATGGCTGACATATACCAATTCAATCATAGAAACAGATCCAAACATTAAAAACCTAAATCCTGGATAACAACTTGCGTTCTAGCTGCTATTTTCCCTATTTCTTTTCCATATTAGTGCGTTAAATTCGTATGCAATAGGCCAGCTATTGACGCACAAATTTGCCTTGTACTAGGAAAAAATCGCTAGCTACAACCTAACATGTAATTCAATCTGTTAGCTAATTTCTTATCCAGAGTTCAGGTTAAATAAATAGCATCACGGTTATCTTTGCAATATCTCAGTCAAATACAAACGCTACAAATGCGTCCGGCAAGGGGCTAAACACCGCTAGCTATCTAAAGGTAGCACAAACTTTCTGAAATTTAGAGCTCTTAAACGGAACCTACAAAACTCAATTGCCGCCACGCTTCAAAACTCACGACGGCAACCGCATTGGAAAGGTTCATACTGCGACTGTCAGGCAACATGGGGATACGAATTTTTGACTCGCTATCGAGGGAATCGTGAACGTATTCCGGTAAACCAGAGGTTTCAGAACCAAACAAAAGTACATCTTCATCTTGGTAGCTGGCTTGGTGATAGTAATGTTTACCTTTAGTGGTGACTGCAAATATGCGCTTTCCAGCCATATGTTTAGTAAACGCATCGTAGTTGGGGTGCACAGTCACTCTTGCCATATCGGTATAATCCAGCGATGCCCGACGAAGCTTCTTTTCATCTAGTGTGAATCCCAAGGGTTCAATTAAATGCAGGTGAAAGCCGTTGTTGCTTACCAAGCGAATCAAATTGCCAGTATTTTGCGGCATTCGGGGTTCAAATAATGCGATATGTAACATGGATGATTGTATTATGCTTCAGACTTGGGTTGACGGCCTAGCAGCGCAAGTGCCGCTTCTTTAGCCGGTTTTTGCTCATAAAGGACCTGATAGATTTGCTCGGTAATCGGCATTTCAATGTTAAGCCGTTCAGCAAGAATTTTAACTTCTTCAGTATTTCGATAACCTTCGACAACCTGTCCGATACTATCGATTGCGTCTTTTACGCTCAGCCCTTTACCGAGAGCTAGACCAAACCGTCTGTTTCTGGATTGATTGTCAGTACATGTCAGCACTAAATCACCTAATCCAGCCATCCCCATAAAGGTTTCTGGTTTCGCACCCATTTTCATACCCATTCGGGTTAATTCAGCGAGCCCTCGAGTGATTAGCGCTGTTCTGGCATTAGCACCAAACCCAAGACCATCCGCTAAGCCTGCTCCAATGGCAATGACGTTTTTGACTGCACCGCCCAATTGCACACCAATGAAGTCGGTATTTCTATACACTCTGAAAGAAGTCGCACTGTGTAACTTAGCTGAGATATCAATCGCCAGTTGTTCATCTGTTGACGATAACGAAATAGCCGTGGGCAAGCCTGCGACCATTTCTTTGGCGAACGTAGGGCCGGAAAGAACGGCTTTGGGAATCGCATCACCCAATATGTCGTCGGCGACCTGTTGCAATAACCTTCCTGTCTTGGGTTCAAGTCCTTTAGTCGCCCAGATCAATCTATGTTGCTTATGTAAAAAGGGCTTTATGTCTGTAAGCGTCTGTGCAAAAGCATGACTTGGCACAACCACTAGTATGTCATGACTCTTTGACAAAACTTGCTCTAAGCTAGCTTCTATCTGCAGGGCTTCTGGAAATTTTGCATCGGGCAAATAACGCTGATTAGTTCTATCAGTCGCCATTTGTTTCATGTGCTCGGGGTTTCGACCCCAAAGGAAAGTTGGCACCTTATTACGAGCTAAACAAAAAGCAAGGGCGGTACCATAAGATCCCGCCCCAATGACCGAAACACTGTCGTGTTTAGATGATTGCATTGCTAATATTTATGCGTCTAACTTAGGTGCTTCGCCTTTTTCTTTCTGCTCGGCTGCACGTTTTTGCATATAAGCACCAAAGATGGCGTCAAAGTTTACAGGCGCTAAATTTAATGGTGGGAAAGTGCCACGATTCACTAAATTAGAAATAGTTTCACGGGCATATGGGAATAAGGTGTTTGGGCAAAATGAGCCCAATGTGTGTGCCTTATTTGCTTCTGGCATTTCGCCAACCATAAATATGCCAGCTTGTTGAACTTCACATAAAAAACCTGTCTCTTCACCAACAGAAGCTGTCACAGTAACTGACAATACAACTTCGAAAAGGTTTGGTTCTAGTTCAGTTGTACGAGTATCCAAATCCAGTTTAACTTCTGGTTTCCACTCTTTTTTAAATATGTTAGGTGAGTTTGGCGTTTCAAACGAAATATCTTTGGTGTAAATACGCTGGATTGCGAATTGTGCGTTTTGTTGCTCTGCTTGCGCAGTTGCTTCGTTAGTTTGGTTTTCTTCAGCCATCTTGTGTTCTATCCTGTTTTCTTTATGTACTTTGAATTGCCGTCCAATCAGGCGGCAAGTAATTTATCTAGTTTGTTCTGTGACTCTAAAGCGAACATGTCATCGCAACCGCCAATGTGTTGCTCTCTGATGAATATTTGCGGAACAGTGTATCCACCATTAGCTCGACTCATCATTTCTTCGCGCAATTCGGGCTTTTCATCTATTGGGTATTCAATATATTCAATTCCTTTTTGCTGAAGAAGCGCTTTGGCTCTTTTGCAATAAGGACAATATCCCTTGGTATAAATTTCAACTTTACTCATGTAATAACTCGCTTATTCGTTACCTATTTCGAGACGGGTAGGCTAGCAGCTTGCCAAGCATTTATTCCGCCTTTTAATACCGAGACTTTTTCAAACCCAGCTTTTAGCAATTGCGATGCTGTTTTTTTACTCGTCATGCCCATCGCACATACAACGATAATGGGTTTGTCTTTGTCTTTTTCAAGGGACGCGAACTCAGCTTTGTTAATTTGTTCTTGTTTTATCTGTTTAGAGCCAAGAATATGACCCTTCTTGAATTCAGCGGCTGGGCGAATGTCTAAAACGACAGCGTCTTCTTTATTAATAAGTAACGTTGTCTCGTGGGTGGAAAGTTCCTTTACAGGAGACACTTTAGCCGACACAAAACTGTAAATGATAAAAACGACTAAACCAACCCAAATACTCGACAAAATCGTGTTATTGCCTACAAATTCTATCAACTGTTCGATAAATGCCTGATCCACTAAATTTAATCCTATTGAGCCGTGAAAAAAGTGAGCAAAGTATATAGAAATTCGCTAAAGAAACCAGTGTTGATGCTTGTAACCTAGTATTTTAGCTATAACTTATTGTTAGTTTGACGGTTAACTTACATAAATACCCTAGAAGTCACCATTAGCACAGGATAAACTTCACCTATTATTCCGTTTAACCCTTTACAGGAACTTTTATGACTGACGTAAAAAAGACATTGGCACTACTCATCTTAGACGGGTGGGGCCATAGAGAAGATAAAGACAGTAACGCTATAGCCAACGCGAATACGCCAGTGCTAGACAAGTTGGTAAGTCAGTTTCCAAACACATTTATATCTGGTTCTGGATTAGATGTAGGGTTGCCGCCGGGGCAAATGGGAAATTCTGAAGTAGGTCACGTAAATCTTGGTGCAGGACGTGTTGTTTATCAAGACTTTACACGAATCAGCAAAGCCATTGAAGATGGCGAATTTGAATCTAATTCTGTCTTAGCTGATGCAGTTGATAAAGCGGTTGGCAGTGACAAGGCTGTGCATATTATGGGGCTAATGTCGCCAGGTGGAGTGCACAGTCATGAAGACCATATATTTGCCATGATCAGAATGGCGGCGAATAAAGGTGCTAAGAAAATTTATTTGCATGCTTTTCTTGACGGACGTGATACCCCTCCACGCAGTGCAAAAGCTTCACTTGAAAAGGCAGACGCAGTATTCGCAGAGGTTGGAGTTGGCAAAACAGCATCTTTGGTCGGCCGTTACTACGTTATGGACAGAGACGAGCGTTGGGACCGAGTTAAAGTCGCATATGACCTAATTTGTGACGGAGAAGGTCAGTATCAAGCCGATTCAGCTGTTCAGGCCCTTGAAGAATCTTATGCTAGAGACGAAAACGATGAATTTATGAAACCATCTGTGATAGGTGATGCAGTGAAACTAGAAGATGGTGATAGTCTCATTTTTATGAACTTTAGGGCTGACCGTGCCAGAGAGATCACACGCGCTTTCGTAGACAGTGATTTTTCAGGATTTGAGCGCGCTAGAGTGCCAAATTTAAGCGAGTTTGTGATGTTAACGCAATACGCTGACTCTATTGATGCACCTTCAGCTTATCCGCCAGAACCTTTGGTCAACGTTATGGGGGATTGGCTAGCTCAACACAACAAAACCCAATTACGCATTTCTGAAACGGAAAAATACGCTCATGTGACATTTTTCTACAGTGGCGGAAGAGAAGCACTGTATGACGGAGAAGAACGGATATTGATTCCGTCTCCTAAAGTGGCCACTTATGATTTGCAACCTGAGATGAACTCAGAAGAGTTGACTGACAAACTCGTAGCTGCAATTGAGTCTGGTAAGTTTGATGCCATTATTTGCAATTACCCAAATGGCGATATGGTGGGTCACACAGGGGTATACGAAGCTGCGGTAAAAGCCGTCGAAGCAGTAGATCACTGTATCGGAAGAGTAGTGGCAGCATTAGAAAAAACCGGCGGAGAATGTTTGATTACAGCTGATCATGGCAACGCTGAACAAATGGTTAACCAGCAATCTGGCCAAGCACACACTGCTCACACGAGTGAGTTAGTGCCCTTTATATACGTTGGCAGAGACGCTGATGTAAGAACCGGAGGTACGTTGAGTGATGTGGCTCCGACCATGTTGCATTTAATGGGTATGGAACAACCTGCAGAGATGACAGGGACACCGATTGTCACCCTTAAATAATTCAACTTTGAAAAACCTGATGGGAGCTCGGCAATTCGTTGCTGGGCTCTTGTTCATTGTGTTCGGGCTTCAATTTCCTTTTGCAATTGCACAGCAATCAAAAGAACTTGAAGACATCCAAAATCAAATTAAGCAAAAACAACAACAAATAGAAAAGCAAATTGCTGATGCAAAAACGCTACAAACACAGCTAAAACAAGCTGAGTTAGAGATTTCAAGTACAGCTAAAAAACTCAATGATACACGTGCTTCGATCGGTCAAAACACCCAACAACAGCTCGCTTTAAAGAAAGAACAAAGTGAATTAAAAAGCCAACTTAAACTTCAGCAGTCGGCGTTAGCTGAGCAACTGAAAAGTATGTACATGGCGGGTGACTACGACTATGCCAAAATGCTGTTCAATCTTGAAGATGCTGGGAAATTTGAGCGCACACTAAGTTATTATCAATTTTTGAATCAAGCCAGAAAAAAACAAATAGATACCTTTCGGGAACTGGCTGCACAACTTCAACAAGTCACCGCCAATTTAGCAACTAAACTGAACGAACTTAAGCAACTTGAAAGCACTCAACGCGAGCAGAGTGAACAATTGAAACAACAGCAGAATAATCGAAAACGAACATTGGTTAAAATTGAAAGACAGATAGATTCTGAAGCAGAACAAATTGAACAACTACAGATTAATGAGCAAGCACTTTTAAAGGCTATTGAAGAAGCCGAACGGCTCGCCCAGCAACGACCTGTTAGTTTGAATGGTTTAGCGAAATTGCAGGGAAAACTCAATCCTCCTACCAAAGGAAGGTTGCGCAATATGTTTGGCCGTTATCGCCAAGGTCAGGTTAAATGGAAAGGGATTCTTTTCAACGGTAACACAGGTGCTCCCGTTCGAGCCGTTTACGATGGTAAAGTATTGTATGCAAATTGGTTACGGGGTTTTGGTTTGGTCACCGTGCTCGATCATGGTGATGGTTATATGAGCCTGTATGGCCATAATCAAGCATTGTTGAAAAATGTCGGCGATGAGGTGCAAGCAGGTGAATCTATCGCGTTAGTGGGGCAAAGCGGAGGGCAAAGCTCACCCAACCTCTATTTTGAAATTAGACATAAAGGCCTACCAGTTAACCCAGTAAAATGGCTTAAACGTTAGTCTAAAAATCTATACCGTAAAAAACCGCTTGGCTAGTCGACCTGATTGCTTGCTTTAGTTATACTCACTGCTCAAATATGTATTGAAATTGACCAAAAAAGTGAGCTGAAAATTAAAGCATTATTTCTCTCTTTTGCCGCATTGGTACTCACACTGCCGATGTTATCCGCTAAAATCGCAGCGGCCGACATCGCTGTTATAATCGATGACATGGGTAATACTCATCGCGATTCTCAGGCTTTTTCACTGCCAACAGAAGTTGCTTTTTCCATTCTTCCATTGACGCGTTTCTCAGCAAAATTCTCTCAACGAGCGGCTAACGAAAAACGAGATGTGATGTTGCATATTCCGATGGAAGCTCTGTCTGGCAAAGCATTGGGCCCGGGCGCAATAACCGTTGATATGAATCCCCAGCAAATTCGCCAAACTCTAGCAGCAGCGTTATCAAGTGTCCCTGATGCCATTGGTGTGAACAATCACATGGGAAGCAAGTTGACCCAATTGACCTTTCCCATGCAAACCACCATGTCTTTTTTGACAGAACGACAATTGTTCTTTGTTGATAGTAGAACAACTCGCTTTAGCGTAGCTGAGAATGTTGCTCAGGCAAACGGTGTGCTTAGCACCAAGCGCAACGTATTTTTAGACCACGAGTTAGACCCAGTGCAAATGGATGTGCAGTTTCAACGTCTATTGTCTTTGGCCAAAAAATATGGAACTGCAGTCTGTATTGCCCACCCACATCCCGAGTCAATCGCCTATCTAACCACTGCATTAGCCAAACTTTCTGAACATAATGTTAGCTTGATACCGATTAGTGAAATGGTTCGTTTACAAGAGTTAGCGCGAATCGGTTCAAGTGATAACAACAACTTGATAAGCTTAGACTAAAACTAAAAACCAAAAGGAAAGCTATGGCTGCTGCAAACTTACTAGCGCTTATCGATGATATTGCGACTATTTTAGATGATGTAGCAGTGCTTTCTAAGGTTGCAGCGAAGAAAACTGCTGGGGTGTTAGGTGACGATTTGGCGCTCAATGCTGAACAAGTCTCCGGCGTCAAAGCTGATCGAGAATTGCCAGTAGTGTGGGCTGTCGCTAAAGGTTCCTTTCTCAACAAATTAATACTTGTTCCTTCCGCTCTTGCCATCAGCGCATTTTTGCCAGTTCTAATTACTATTTTGATGGTAATTGGCGGTTTATATTTGTGTTATGAAGGATTCGAAAAAGTTTTCCACAAACTTTTTCATAGCAAGGAAGAAATGGCTGCCGAGCATGCGGAAAAGCTTAGGGCACTTGCCAATCCTGATGTTGATCTTGTTGAAATGGAGAAAGATAAAATCAAAGGTGCCATTCGCACAGACTTTATCCTTTCCGCAGAAATCATCGTAATTGTCTTGGGCACAGTGCAAAGTGAACCTTTTCTCAACCAGGTTATGGTGGTGTCATCATTGGCACTGCTGATTACCATAGGTGTCTATGGTTTGGTGGCTGGAATCGTCAAAATAGACGATGCGGGTTTGTATCTGCTAAGAAAATCCGTATCAGGTTCATTTAGTGGGATGCAACGCTTCTTCGGCAGATTGCTGCTTAGAATCGCTCCTCTTCTTATGAAATCGTTAGCGATTATTGGTACAGCGGCGATGTTTTTGGTAGGCGGAGGAATTTTGGTGCATAGCATTCCTTCAATTCATCACGTTGTGCACAACCTAGTAGAGTGGTTGGCGAGTATTGTCGGTGGTTGGAGTGAAAGTGTTGCGCCTATTTTATTTGAGGGAACCATTGGAATTATCGCTGGTGGCTTGGTGCTAGTTTTGGTTTCAGTGGCTCAAAAAGTGCGCCAGTAGGACGAATTGCCCAAACGGTTAATTACTTCGTGGAACCTACAACGAAATTAAGACAGGCTCAAAATAACTAAATACCACTCCGGGTCTGAAACATAAATTCTGAATTGGAATTTGATCAAAATAACACCTATCCTACTTACAGAACGATACAAACTACAACATAAAGGCATCGACATGGAACTCGGACAATTTTCAGTAAGTTTGGCCGTCAAAGACATCGTGAAATCTAAAGCATTTTATGAAACTTTGGGTTTTGAAACCCACCCTGAATGCGGCTCGATCGAGGATAAATGGTTGATTTTGCAAAAAGGCACTACGGTAATCGGCCTTTTTGAGGGAATGTTTGAGAACAACATACTCACTTTCAATCCTACAGATGTTCGTGCTGTTGAAAAGCACTTGAAAGAAAACCAGATTGCTATTGATACACCTACCACTGGTGAGTCTGGTCCAGCACATTGCATCCTGAAAGATCCCGACGGCAATGTCATCATGTTTGACCAGCATTTCTGATGACTGATTCGTTTAGCTGTTGGAAATGTGGAGAAACACTACAGAATGTTATTCTGCCCATGTCCAGACGAGAAGAGTGCCATGCGTGTTCCGCTGATCAGCATGTGTGCAAAATGTGTAAACACTTTGACCATAGAGAACGTTGTGAAGAAGATCGCGCTGAAACAGTGAGCGACACTGAAAAAGCGAATTTTTGTGACTACTTCGCTCCCTCGGGTAAAGTCTTTACGAAAACAGGCAATCATAAAGCCGAGCAGGCAAAGGCACAACTTGCAGCGTTATTTGGTGATGAACCAGATGAAAAATCAGACGCAGACGATCAAGAAAAACAGCTTACCCCTGCTGAATTGGCTGAAAAAAAACTGAGAGACATGCTGGGTGGCTGATTATATTCGAAAAGTATTCAACTAGCACCATCACTTAGTGGGATTTACCTTTGTTTAAAGTTGTGATGCCAAATAGCTAAATTTCCTTGCAAATACAGCGAAATGTTATATTATAACGTCCCATTGCGGAGATAATCCCTAAAGGTGCTGGTTAACATATTGTTTTTAAGCACTTTTAGTATAAATTTAATCATTTAGTTGTGTAGGCGAAATCAGAATAATGTCAACAGAAGCAAAAAAATCAATTATGGATAGAGTAGGTATATGGACATCAAGTCTTTGTGCTTTACATTGTCTATTGCTTCCTATTTTGATTCCTCTGTTGCCTTTTGTCGGCGCTAGTTTCTTCGCTCAAGATTGGTTTGAAAAAACAATTTTATCTCTCTCAATGATTATTGGTTTCTGGGCATTGTTGTCTGGTTTCTACCGATATCACAGACAACTTTATCCACTCTATAGTTTGCTCCTTGGTGGATTGATTTATTGGAACAAAGACATGTTTGGTGAGGCCTATGAACCTCTCACTATTGGTTTCGGAGCGATATTAATCATTGCTGCCCACGTAGCGAACGTCAAACTTTGTAAAAGTTGCAACGAATGTAGTTCATGTGAGCCCTCAAACAGTTAGTTATGTTTAACATCTAAAACCCTACTCTATGGCAGCCCTTGCGTTCAGAGGGTTGTTGCAGAACACTAGGTCGACTCCCCACTTCTTCAGTTTCATCAGTTCTTCAGCTTGGTCGACCGTGTAAACACCTATTTTCAATCCACGCTGTTTAGCATCATCTACAAAAGCTTGATCTAGAAAAGTTACATCAGCATTGATGAACTCTGCGTTTAATTCAGACGCAAAGGCAGCATAGTCAACTGGTTTGGAGGCAGTTAATGCACCAATTCTAGCGGTAGGGCGCAGGGATTTTAATTGTTGAAGCAAATGATGATCAAAAGATGAATACAGAATATTGGTCAAGGGTATTTGGAATTGTGCACAGGCAGTTTCTACGTAGGAGACAAGCAACTCAACACTCTCAATTCCTTTGATTTCAATGTTAATTTCACAGTGAGTCTGTATCCGTTGAATTGCTTCATATAATGTCGGAATGCGTTGCCCATCACCAGCATCCAAGCGCCTCAACTCCTCTAGAATAATGGCATTTATTTGGCCTTGACCGTCAGTGGTGCGATGCAGCCAACGATCGTGTATCAATATGAATTCATCTTCATGTTGAAATACGTCAAACTCAATGCCATCAGCTTGATGGTCGATAGCCAGATTGATAGCGGCCAATGTGTTTTCAGGCGCCAACGCACTCGCCCCGCGGTGGGCAAATATCAGCAAGGACTTCTCCTTATCTAAGACTTCTTACTATGTAATTTCTGTGCATTTACAGTTTCGTAGATAGCGGCCGAAATTACCAGTAATCCGCCTAAAAAGGTTTGCCATGTCGGAGACTCGTCTAATATGAATATGGCTAAGATCACTCCGTAGAGCGGTTGCATACAAGCGACTAATGCAAAGGTTTTAACACGCAAATGTTTTAAACTCGCTGCAATGAGAGCATGGGGCAAGGCGGTAAGGAATATACCTAGTATCATCAATCCTGCGTAGGTTTCCAAACTGGCCGTATACATGTCTTCAGAGATAAAGAAGAATAAACTGAGAAAAATGACTAAAGTTTGATAGGTCATGGCATGAGCGCCACTGTAATGAGAAAAGAATTTACGATGAAACAAATTTCTCAACGCATACAAGAAGGCTGAAAATACCCCTATGGCAATCCCCAGAGTGACTTCATTTTCTAAGCTCACCTCAGGTACGATCAGAAAAATTCCAATTAATACGATCAAGGCACTGACTATGTCTTGCCAAACCAAACGGATTCCTTCAAAAAACGGTTCTAGCAATACCGCTATGACAGGAAAAGTAAAGAGCGCGATAATCCCTACTGAAACTGAGGAGTATTGCATGGATGCAAAATAGGCAACCCAATGGGCTGACATGACTAACCCTAACGCGATAGCAATTAAGTAATCACGTGCACTTTTAAGCCTAAGACTAGAGCCTGACAACTTAACAATGATTGCGAGCACACAGAAGGCCACGATTGAACGACCAAATGTAATATCAGTAGCGGAAAGCGGGATGATTTTTGAAAATAACGCTGTGGCTCCCAGAAGTACAACTGCGAAATGCAGCGACCACAAACTTTTCTTAACGGGATCCACAATTAGTTTTTCAAAGTCGCAAAAATTTCACCTAGGCGCGTTGTATCACCGGCTGATTGTCCATTAAATTCGATCATGTCAGGTTCAAAACACGCAACAATAGTAGACCCTAACTTGAATAAACCCATTTCTTCACCTTTTTTAAGGCTAATGGTATTTTCACTGTCTTTAGGGTAACGCCAATGTTGAATGTTTTTGCCTGCTGGAGGTGTAACCGTACCTGCCCAAATCGTCTCTATACTAGCCACAATGGTAGCACCCACTAATACAATAGCGAATTTGCCTTTTGGAGACTCAAAAACACAAACAACACGCTCGTTTCGAGCGAATAATCCAGGCACATTTTCTGTGGTCAGTGGGTTTACTGAGAATAATTCACCCGGTACATACACCATATCAGTCAGTAGAGCATCCATCGGCATATGGATTCGGTGATAGTCCTTTGGAGATAGGTAGATGGTTGCAAAGTCACCTTGTTTAAATGGCTCTGCAATGTCTGGGTTACCACCCAATAGAGCGGTTAAGCTATAACTATGGCCTTTCGCTTGGAATATCTGGTCATAATCAATTTTACCTAGCTGACTGACAGTTCCATCCACAGACATGGCCAAGTGCTTAACATCTTCACATATCGGCCTGACGTCGTCTTTAAGCTCACGAGTAAAAAACTCATTGAATGTCTTGTAATATGCTGGATCTGCGTGTTTTGCTTCCGACATGTCCACTTGATATTGTTTTATAAAAAGCTTTATCAATGTCGTTGTAAGCCAGCCTGCTTCTGCTGCCGCTAGTTTACCTACTAGTCTAGATAATAGATGTTTAGGCAGAACATATTGAAATTTAATTTTTAACCAGTTAAACAAGTTCAAGCACTCCAAAAGTTGACCAAATGGATTGTACAACATCATCTGACCAGTTTGTCAGATTCAGTGGGTCTATCTCATATTATTTTATTTAGGAATACTGCGAGTCGGCCGTTGATCTTCCATTCCACTTATGACTTTGTGATAGTTTTCAAAACGGGTTCGATTAATTTGACCTTTTTCGACCGCATCTCGAATGAGACAACCAGGATCATCAAGGTGCTTACAATCTCTAAACTTACATCCGCCTAAGTAATCCCTAAATTCAATAAATCCATGGGTCACCTTTTCAGGACTCAGATGCCACAAAGCAAATTCTCTTACTCCCGGAGAATCGATTAAGTCGCCTCCTGCAGGAAAATGCAACAGCTTTGCTGCCGTCGTGGTGTGCTGCCCTAGACCAGAGTTGTCAGATATATCACCAATAGCTTCATCTGCTTCAGGCAACAATTGATTAATCAAGCTAGATTTCCCTACGCCAGATTGACCAACAAACACACTGATTTTATCTTTAAGTATAGACTTCAGTTCAGCCACACCTTCTTGGGTGACGCAACTTGTGAGTAACACTGTGTACCCTATATCCCGATATATTTGCAGTGATTGATCTACATTAATTCGTTCTTCGTCAGTTAATAATTCGACTTTATTGAGCAATAGCACGGGCTTGATAGAAACATCTTCAGCAGCGACTAAATAGCGATCGATGATATTAAGTGAAAGAGCAGGAAGTACTGAGCTAACTATGATGATTTGGTCTATGTTGGCGGCGATAGGCTTCACACCATCGTAAAAATCCGGTCTCGTGAGCACGGAAACTCTATCGTGCACCAATTCAATAATGCCATTTACGTTAATACTCTGGTCTTTGCCCGGCCTAAACGTTACTCGGTCTCCACAAACAACACTGCCAACCGTTCTACGAATGTGGCATTTACATATTTCGCCACTCTCGTCTTCCACATTTGCATGTTTACCAAATCGACCAACAACCACACCTTCTCGACTGCTCTCCAATTGTTCATCAGAATCGCAAACATCCACCGACGCAAGCCTCTTCTGTCGGTTAGTCGAAACTTGTCTGCGTTGTTTATGGGTTAACTTTGGTTTCTTTGCCACTTAAATATTTACCGCCAAGAGGTTGAGTTTCATTGGTTCTGAATACTTCATTATGTTAACGTCATCGACGTGATTTTGATACTCCATTACCTCAACTGGCTTTTTTGGAAATGACAATGCCTTTAGATAACGAAAATTTAGTTTGGATTGACTTGGAAATGACGGGCTTGTTCCCCGAGACAGATGTCATTCTTGAAATAGCCACAATAGTGACGGATAAAAATCTAACTATACTGGCTGAAGGACCTGTTATTGCGATTCATCAATCAGATGAAATTCTGGATAATATGGATCCTTGGTGTGTGGATGTACATGGGAAATCTGGTTTAACAGCCAGATGCAAAGCCAGTAAAGTTGACGAACAAGGCGCAGTTGCGCAAACTATTGCATTCTTAAAACAATATGTACCAAGTGGCGTATCGCCACTGTGCGGCAATACTATCGGCCAAGACAGACGGTTTATGGTTAAGTACATGCCTGAATTAGAAGATTATTTTCATTATCGAAGCATCGACGTAAGCACGATAAAAGAATTAGTAAAACGATGGAAGCCTGAAATTCTAGATGGTTTTGAAAAGAAAGGTTCTCACCAAGCTTTAGATGATATAAGAGAATCCATTGCTGAAATGGCTTACTACCGTCAGCATGTGTTCAATATCTAGACCGAAGCAACGAATAATGGGAAAAAACGCAAAATAATAGTTGCGTCACGTCTGTATTTTTGTAAAATGCGCTCCCGGTTCAGAATGAACCAAGGCAATACACCACCATATGCGGGAATAGCTCAGTTGGTAGAGCACGACCTTGCCAAGGTCGGGGTCGCGAGTTCGAGTCTCGTTTCCCGCTCCAAATCTTCAGAATTAGTCAATACACTCTAGAAGCGTCAAAATCGCTTAGCGACCTATACGACATTTCCGTGGTTGCAGGGCAGACGCAGTTTTGTATCCATACAACATTGCCGCGGTTTTTGCGCGGATACCCCCTTTCTACGGATTATTAATATTTCTATGCAAAACCCCTTGCTGTTAAGCCGATTTAACCGTGTATTAGTTTTTTGCAGCCAAAAATCTACTAAAACGTTAGTAATGTATTTTTATGCATAATCTATTGCATAAACGTGGTGCTTTAGTGCACGACTTTCTTGCATGTCCTACGAAAAGTCAATATTAATCAATAAGAAAGGTATGTTCTTTAACTAGATTGTTCAATGCGTTGAAATGGTGCAATTGGTTGTGTTTTCTGGATTTATTTAATTTATGCGGGTGTTGTGCATATTTATGCAATTTTAGCTGTTTTTACGGTCTTTTTGGCCGTTTTTTTAGGCATGAATCGTGCAAAATCTTTCTAGGGTAAATAAATAACAATTAAAAAGTTCACATAACAATTTCTTGATTCAGGAGAATAAAATGCCAAGAAGAACGCACACAAAATATGGTGCAGCTACCAAGCTGTCAGCCATTGCACTGGCGATAGCCTCTGCGACAAGCTCAGTAGTTGCTCAAGAAGCGCAAAATGCAAGCGAGGCAGATATTGAGCGAGTGGCAATTACCGGGTCGCGAATCATACGAGACGCCAATATTGGTTCAGGTGCTCCAATTCAATCTATTGGTGCTGAAGAGATTCGTTCTTCAGGCGAATTTAATATTACCGATGTGATCAATGATGTACCGGCATTATTCTCGTCTTCCACAACAGGTGCTGCAAATGCCAATAACGGCGAAGCATCTGGATTCGCGGATGGTGCAAATATTTTAAGTTTGCGTGGTTTGGGTGCTAATCGCACCTTGGTATTGGTTAACGGCAAGCGTCATGTAGGCGGCGATCAAGGGTCAGGTGCCGTAGATGTCGGATCTATTCCAGTCAATCTTATCCGCGATGTAGAGGTTCTAACGGGTGGCGCGTCTGCTGTGTACGGTGCGGATGCGGTAACCGGTGTTGTAAATTTTATCTTAAAAGATGACTTCGAAGGTTTTGAGTTTAATGTACAGTCTGGCGTTTCAGGAGAGGGCGATTCCAATCAGCTCATGCTAAGTGGATTATACGGAACTTCTTTTGCTAAAGACAAAGGTAACCTAGTCGTAAGCGTAGAATATGGAAAATCAGATGGCTTGCGGGCTTCAGAAAGAGACGGGGGAGAATTTATCGGTTCTGGTCGAGACTGGGTCAACCCGGCTAAGCGCTTCCAACAAGGCGACATTTCCGCCTCGTCAATGCCAAATTTTGCACAATATTACAATCCGGCTAATGATAGACCGACTTTTGGCTTAGAAGTACCAGAAAGCGCAGAGGCATTCACTACTGCCTATTCTGATATCTTTGGTGGCTCTCCAACACTAACTCAATCTGAGCTTGATTTTATTTCAAATGCAGCGGCGGCACCTCAGCGAGCGGTTTTGCGCGGGCGCACCTTTCCGTTTACCTCTGGCTACGGATACATAGTCCCGGGTAATGCATTTACGTTTGATGGCTTTGACCCAACCACGCCTATCGATTTGAACAACAACGGGGTGGCAGATTGTTATGACTCTTTTACCGGTTACAACTCGGTATTTGGTGCTGAGTCTTTCGGTGCTTTAGGTGGCTGCTGGAACGTCCTTGAAGACGGTAGTTATCGTCCAGTGCAAGATGGCTTAATTGCGAATGGCTTCCAAGGATTCGGCGGAGACTCGTTCAACACTATTCAGCGGCAAGATAGTTACATCATTATTCCTGAAGAAAAGCTGACCATCGACTTATTGGGTAGTTATGACATAGATGGGGATACCCGACTTTATGGAGAGTTAAAGTTTTCCGAGCAAGAAGTACTCAACAATGCCCAGCCCACGTCGTTCTGGGATCTCTTGTTAGGAAAGCCTGACAACCCTTTCCTTCCTGAATTTATTCGTGAAACGGCTCAGAGCACGGGTGGGGTAGGGATTACCATTGACCCAATAAGTATTGGTTCTGGTGATGTAAGAAACCATCGTAAAACATTCCGAGTGGTTGCTGGTATTGAAGGTATTTTAGACAACGATTTCAACTATGAGATTAGTGCCGTTTGGGGGCGTTTTGATTTAGAAACAACTCGCGAAAATGCGGTCATAAACGACAGGTTTTTGGCTGCTATAGATGCAGTTAGCGATCCAACGACAGGGGAGACAAGATGTAGAGCGGATCTAGACCCTACCACTCCTGCTCAAACTACCCCTTTCAATATCCCCGATTATGACCCAGGTTATTTTTCATTCACGCCGGGTAGCAATCAATGTGTTCCGCTAAATATTTGGGCTGGGGCTACTGGTATTACCCAAGAGGCAGTTGATTGGGTTACGGTTCAGGAAAAAGATGAAATTGCGCTTGACCAGTTTGTGTTGTCTGCGACTTTAGCTGGTGATCTTGGCGAGTATTTCGAGATGCCTGGCGGAGCGGTCGCTTTTGCAGTTGGCGCAGAGTATCGTAAAGAAGAAGCGGAAGCCATTTTCGATCCATGGCAGCGTGGTGTGATTCCTGAAGGTTCAGCATTTGCTGCCGGAACAAATATCGCAGATGTGTCAGACAATGCCAAGTTGACCTTCCGACCTGCGACCACAACTATCAACGAAACTGGCGATTATGATGTCAGTGAGATTTTTGCAGAGTTATCTATTCCCATCCTCGAAGGTGTAACCGCTTTTGAAGAGCTTACACTAGATTTGGCTGCGCGTTATTCCGATTACTCAACCATTGGTACCACCACCACCTGGCTAGCCAGAGTAGTATGGGCGCCGATAGAAGATTTACGGTTCAGAGTAAATGTGTCAGAAGCAATTCGAGCTCCAAACGTGACAGAGTTATTTGGCCCTGAGATTGGCACGACGTTTAGGCCGGTGGACCCCTGTGACGCAGCGCAAATACAGGCACTTCGAGACGGAGGTCAAGCTGATCTGGCGAACAACGTTCAAGCCAACTGTACAACCATTTTTACATCAATCGGTTTAGACCCAACGGATGCTAATGGAGACTACGTATTTGCAGATCCTCTATCAGCGGCATTTGGTGGCGTAACCGGAGGCAACCCTGAATTGCAAGAAGAGACTGCCGAAACAACCTCAATTGGTTTCGTATACACACCAGGGTATTTAGAAGGATTTAGCTTATCTGTCGACTACTGGGACATCACCATTGAGGACGCAATAAATGCTGTAAGCGGCCAGAACATCGCTGATGGTTGCGTTAGGGGGGTTGGCCTCAATCCTGCGTTTTGTGACTTGCAATCACGTAATGACGACTCGAACTCTATATTCTTCGGTGGATTTAACTTTATTCGTTCCGTAGCAATTAACTTTGTTAAACGTGAAACCAGTGGTTATGACTTTTCGTTAGGATATTTATTTGATTTAGATGAGCATCAGTTTGATATTAGCGTGTCAGGCACAAAAGTGGATGAGCTAAATGACTTTGATAACCCGTTGGACTCAACTTCTGTTGATGTTGAATTAGGAGAAATAAGACGTCCCGAACTTGCCGGAATCGTTAGTCTAGGATGGACTTTTGGCGACCTTAACGTCAATTTGCAAAATCAATACGTTGATGAAATGTTGCTTGGCTTTGTCGAAATTGATACAGCTCGCTCATTGTATGGAGATGCAGTATTTATGGATGATATGTGGATCCACGACTTATCAGCTAGCTATCAAGTTAACGATACCCTTTCTATAAGTGGCGGCATCAATAACTTGACCGACGAACAACCCTTTATGACAAATTACGCGTACCCCGTCAGTGCAGTTGGGCGTTTCGCATTCTTTGGCTTCACGGTGAAAATGTAGAGCTTGCTTGATGAGCTTGTAATCGCAACGTTATAAAGGCAAACTACCATCTGGTCAAACCAGATGGTAGTTTTATGTCAGCCCCTAATCCACTCCGTTCATTTGTAAACAAAGTTAATCAATATCCCCAGTGGCTGAGCTCCCGCTTAATCACTTGGATGTTCAGATATAAAGTGAAACTAGCAGGAACCGCAGGGTTAGACATAGTTGAAACCGATGGAAAGTCTGTCACCTTCAAGCAAAAAAATCGTAAAAAGGTGCAAAATCACATTGGTAGTGTACACGCTGTCACTATGGCATTGTTGGCAGAGTCTTCTACAGGTTTTGTGGTAGGAATTAATCTTCCCGGTGACAAATTACCTCTAATAAAGACGATGAAGCTAGACTATGTAAAGCGTTGTAGTGGTGATATTACTGCAGTTGCCAATGTGACTGACGCGCAAATTGCTATGATGAACACTGAACCCAAAGGAGAAGTAGCAGTTAAAGTTGTTATTACAGATTCCAATCAAATTGAACCCGTCATAGCAGAGATGATTTGGGCTTGGGTACCTAAAAAGTAACCAGCACTCAACCTTGTCCTGACGCCCTCGAAAAGAATTGGCGAATGTGAGCATTAATAGTCACCAAATTCCTTATTGCTTATAAAGTAAAAATTTCATCAAAAACCAGTTGACACTTTTCGTTTTTAAAACTATTTATTCTCTAACAGCTAATGATTATTAACCCCTTTATTTTTTTGGGACTCCTTCTATGACTTTAGTGACAAGAGATATTTTGGTAAAGAGAGTATTTACGGATACTAAAAACTACCCCTATGGCTTCTCCCGCTCCGGAGATTTTTCGATAAATGAAGCGAAAGCACTAACACAATACGGTTGTTTAATTGCCGCTTTAGTGGATGGCAATATTTTGGCTGAGAGCGAAGAAGACCATGAGTTTTTGAAAGCTGCTTTTGGCAAAAAAGAACCCGAAAACCCCGCTGAAAGAGCTTGGGTTAAATACCAAAAGCGGATTAATCGACCCAAATTAGGCAATATTTACGGCAATAAGAAACAGCAAGTTAATGACGAGGATGCGGACGATATAGAGGAAATCGATGATGACTCCGTTTTGCCCTTAGACGTAGATAATGAATGATATGTAAAGTATATGTAAATCTATCCTAGTTAAAGTGATAATTTAGACCTATTTTAGGATATTTATCCTAAAATAGGTATATGTTAGGATAAATGTCTCACTTTTTGACTTTTAGCTGTTTAATCTTCCTATTCCCTCAAGTATAGTCACCCCCCTTGATTCTTTTTGAATCAGTTTGTATTGATTTTAAACAATTTTATATCTAAGAGAGCAGGAGGAATTCTGGTGGAAATGATGTCAGGTGCAGCCATGGTAGTGCGTGCACTTAAAGATTCGGGAGTGACACATGTGTTCGGATACCCAGGAGGTGCCGTACTGGATATCTATGATGCGTTATATGCGCAAGATGATGTCAAACATGTACTCGTCCGCCACGAACAAGCCGCTGCCCATATGGCGGATGGTTATGCTAGATCCACTGGACAAACGGGTACTGTATTAGTTACCTCAGGTCCTGGGGCAACGAATACAATTACGGGTATTGCAACAGCCTACATGGATTCAATTCCAATGGTTGTGTTGTCAGGCCAAGTACCTTCCATGCACATTGGTGAAGATGCGTTCCAAGAATGTGATATGGTCGGCTGTTCTCGTCCAATTGTAAAACATAGCTTTTTAGTAAAACGTGCCGTTGATATTCCAATGGCAATTGCAAAGGCTTATTACATTGCAAATACCGGTAGACCCGGACCAGTCGTTGTAGATTTACCAAAAGATATTGTCAATATTCTTGAAGAACACCCATATGAATATCCAACTGATGTGACTATGCGTTCTTACAACCCGACGCTCAAAGGGCACAACAAGCAAATCAAGAAAACGGTAGAAACATTACTGGCGGCCAAACGTCCCGTTCTTTATGTAGGCGGTGGAGCGATAACATCAGAAGCCAACGAATTGGTTACCACTTTAGCAGAAAAGTTAAATGCTCCAGTGACTTCTACTTTGATGGGACTAGGTGCATTTTCAGGTGTACATGAGCAATTCGTAGGCATGTTAGGTATGCACGGTACGCTAGAGGCAAATAAGACCATGCACAATGCGGATTGCATATTCGCATTAGGAGCAAGATTTGACGATCGGGTCACCAATAATGTCGCTAAGTTCTGCCCACATGCCACCATTATTCACGTTGATATTGATCCTGCTTCAATTTCTAAAACCGTTGCGGTACATGTGCCCATAGTTGGTTCGGTGGACAAAGTATTACAGCAAGTGTTAGCTCAGCTGGAAAATAAAGATCTTTCTTCTCAAAAAGAGAAGCTTGAAGATTGGTGGGAACAAATCAATCAGTGGCGATCACGCAAGTGCTTGGATTACCAAACAAGCGATGAATTGATCAAACCTCAAGAAGTTATTGAGTCAGTCTATAAGCACACTAAGGGTGAAGCCTATGTCAGCTCGGATGTTGGTCAACACCAAATGTTCGCCGCTTTATATTATCCCTTTGCCAAACCGAGACGCTGGATTAATTCAGGTGGTCTAGGAACAATGGGCTTTGGTTTACCTGCTGCAATGGGAGTGCAAATGGCACTTCCTGAAGCCGTGTCCGTTGTGGTTACCGGTGACGGCAGTATTCAAATGAATATTCAGGAGTTATCAACTTGTCTGCAATATAATTTGCCGATCAAAATCATTTCTCTCAATAACAGAGCGTTAGGAATGGTTAGACAGTGGCAAGATATGATTTACAAAGGCAGACACTCAAACTCCTATATGGATTCTATGCCGGACTTCGTTAAATTAGCTGAGTCGTATGGGCATGTGGGTATTAAAGTTAATCATCCCTCAGAACTTGATGCTGCAATGGAACGCTGTTTTTCACTGAAAGATAGACTGGTATTCATGGACATAGCAATTGACCAAAACGAACACGTATATCCCATGCAAATTAAATTTGGTGCGATGGATGATATGAGACTAAGTAAGACGGAGCGCACCTAATGAGACGAATTATTTCTGTATTGATGGAAAATGAACCCGGTGCTTTGTCTCGAATAGTTGGTGTGTTTTCACAACGTGGTTATAACGTCGATTCATTGTGTGTTTCTCCCACTACTGATTCAAGCTTGTCGCGACTTACCATAGTGACTCATGGCAATGATAAAATCATTGAGCAAATTACGAAACAGATGAACAAGCTGATAGATGTGCTGAAAGTGGCAGATCTCACCGAAGGTAGTCATGTAGAGCGAGAACTAATGCTGATTAAAGTGTCTGCTAAAAGTGACTCGGTGCGCTCAGAGGTGAATCGGACTGTTGATATTTTTAGAGCTCAGATAGTCGACGTAAACGCTAAAAACTACACTATCCAAATTACCGGTACCAGCGACAAGTTGGATGCTTTTGCGCAGGCTATGGCAGAGTATACTGAAGTTATTGAATCTTCGCGCACTGGTGCATGTGGTTTAGCCAGAGGTGACAAGGCGTTAAGGTTATAAATAGTTTTAAAAAATTCATCTAAGTTGTTAATAATTAAGGGATAACTATCATAGTTATCCCTTTTTATTTGTGAAAATTTTTAACAATCCGCTCAATGTCAGTTTTTTGATACTCATCTTCTTATGGAAAAAGCACTTTTTTTATATCGTTTTATTATTACTTTTATATTCCTTATAACCCCACAATAAATAAACATGTTTAAAAACAATAAGATAGAATGTTAATGGTATGTTTTATTACCCGTTTTACATCATATTAAACAAATACGAACAGTAAAAGAACAACAATTTATTGCAGGTTTAATAGTATCAAGTGGTCGAAAGCAAACGCTTCGATAGGGATTAAATTAACTAGAAAAGATAAGTAGGGTATTAATATGAAAAAATTAGCAATTGCCGTTTTATTATCAAGTTCGGTTTCGTTTGCTACGACTGCGACTAACGCAGCGACAAAAGAAGTAAAATTTGTGGGTGATTTGGAATTTGCACCATTGTGCGAAGCGATCGTAAATGATGACTTAAGTCTGTTAAAAACGTCACTTAATCATTTTGTTGGAGACCTAGGCGTTTCAGATAGAAGTGTTTTGCGACGCGTAGCTAAAAACACTGGCGTAAAATGTGATGGTAAAACACTTGTTGAATTCTCGAATGAGCGTAATGCAAGTGAGGTTAAATCCTTCCTTAAAAGCAATAGAGTATAGCTAGTTGAATTTTAAAGAGAAGTCGATAAAAGGAATTATCGACTTCTATTAACCTAGAATGATTATTTGTTCTCAGTAACAGTTATTGAACTTTGAGCAAATTAGACATACCCGCGTTAAAATAACCCAGCCATCTTGGACAATATTGTCCCACCGGAGATTTGTTTATCTCAATTACCGCTCTTTTCTTCATTTGTCGCTTATTGTCTTTATGTGCGCGATTTTGAGTCATGGCTTCAAATGAATCAATAATGGCCAAGAGTTTTGCACCGTCACATATATCTTCACCTTTCACACCCAATGGGTAACCTGAACCATCAATACGCTCATGATGCTGCATGACTATATTTCGCGCATCATTCCAATGATCTAGGTGTTCTAATAATCGAGAGCTCTTATAAACATGAGAACGAATTAGATTGAAGTCTGCGTCAGTGAGTTTCTCTTTTTTGTGAATCAGTTTGAGTGGCATAAATGCCATACCAAAATCGTGCACGTAACAGGCAACGGCTAATTGCTCATTATTAATAGGGGATCCTGCTATTTGATTGATGTAAAACGCAAGCTTACTAATTCGGTCACTTCTTCCCTCCCAATAATTAGAGCGTTTCTCAATCGGTTTCATCATTTCTCGAAAAAATAGGATATCCGCCTGGTTGGGCTTGCTAATATCTTTAGGAATCCCGGTGCTGGGCAGGGCAGTTGATATTTGGGATGCGGAGTGTTCATGAACAGAATCATCCGGCGAGGTATTATCTTGGCCCATGCTGGGATTTAAGATATTCACCGCTTCGGCAAGAAGGGCTTCATGTAGCCCTACATTTTCAGGTGAAATTTGTTTTACTTTGTCAATTAGACGAGCAATTACGTCCGCATCGTATTCGGCTTTGCCTTCGTTAAAACAAGCAGATACAAAAATTTTCACCTTGTCCATTGCGAGCAAAACCAGATCGCTCATTGTGCTGGTATAACTAACCTGGCCTTTGCGCAAATAATCGAGTAAATCTTCCACATGTTGTAACAAGGGAATCATTGGTTTGAAATTGACTAGTCCTAAATCTCCCTTAATGGTGTGCACAGAACGAAATAGAGAACGCTGCAATTCGTTGTCTTCAGGGCGTAATTCAAGTTCAATTAGAGTTTGTTCCGAGGCTTCGTACAGCTCGTTAATCTCTTCCAATAGGTCAGTTAAAATGTCTTCTTCTAACTCTTCTGGCGTGAATATTTGCATTATTTAATTACTCGAATGATGTGCACTTTTCTTCAGCTTTGATGCCAATTCCCTTGTAATAGGTTATATCGGCAGCAGTTAGCTAACTGTTAACTAAACACTTTATACCAATTTTATATAAGACTGCTCTGACAAGACAATTTGAGTTATTGGGTTTTACACTTAAAACGGTATAATCAATGACCTTCCTAATATCGAGACTACCTGTGTTAGCAGCCGTTAGAATTTTAGTTATTTTCATTTACTTTATCGTCGCAAATGCCGCGATGATTCTCATGTGTATATGTCGCCCATTTCATAAAAATAACGTATTTGTCATCGGAAAAGTTTATGGCTTTATGGCTAAATTGGTTGGCTTAGATGTTGAAATTAGAGTGCCGGAGTCAGTCAAAACAACGGGTCCTTTTGTCTTTATTGCCAACCATCAAAATAGTTACGATTTGATCACGGTATGTAGCTCTGCGCAACGGGGAGTGGTAACTGTGGGTAAGAAGAGTCTGGTGTTAATTCCAGTTTTTGGCTGGCTTTACTGGCTTTCGGGCAACATCCTAATTGATAGAAAAAATACCGGTCGTGCTCAAGATACGTTAAAACAGACCGTGGCCAGAATTCAAGAACGGCGCCTGTCGGTATTTTTCTTTCCAGAGGGAACGCGAAGCTATGGAAGAGGGCTGTTACCATTTAAAACGGGCGCATTTCGAATTGCCCTTGCTGCCAATGAACCGATAGTCACTGTTGCGGCGAGTAATCTTCACAATAAGGTAAAGTTGAATCGTTGGAACAATGGAAAACTACTGATTGAATTATCTGAGCCAGAAGCGATTGACAGTTCAAAGGGATCCAAATATTGGGCAAAATACTTCCATGACAAGATGAGGCTCAAAATCGAACAATTAGATGCTGAAGTGGCTTTGATAGAAAAAAGAGAGAATTAAGATGAATATTGAACAAGAGAAATTGGAATGGTACGAATTTAACCAAGAGACGGTCGCAGCCCTAACCGAAGATGGAAGTGATGTTTCTAAGCCACACAGTATTGAGCATCACTTTGCCCATTCCGATTTCGATGTGTTGGAAAAAGCGGCTGTAGATGCTTTTAAAGCTGGGTTTGAAGTGGGTGACGCCGAGGAACTCATGCTTGATGACGGTGGTACCATATTCTGTTTTGATGCTGTGGTAGAGCGTATTCTAGACGTGGAATCGCTCAATAATGATACCGATAAATTACTTTCCATCGCCTTTAAGCACGATATACATTATGACGGTTGGGGTACTCATTTCATTGAAAGGTTAAGTTAGCTTTCAGTTTTCGTTCATCTTAGTTAGCCCACAATACGAGCCATAAAGTAACAATATGGTTCTATTGGAGGGCACATGTCACACGCATCTATTGCAAAAATAATCACTGGATTATGTCTGGTTTTATCTTGTTCTATCAATGCCCAAGAGACTACCCTTGATGTGAACAGCATCAAGGTAACGTCTACGGAAACTCAGCATGGTAAACAACTGGGTGTTTTTACTAAACACTCTTCTGCTGAGAAAAAATCGACAGGAATACAATCTTTTGCCAAAGCCGCTGCCAATGGACATGAAGCCAAGCAATCTGCGGCACCGCTAAGACGTCCCCTAGATAGAGAATCTAGAATGAGTGTTGTTAACTCTGCCGACTTTTGGATATTCGATTCCTTTGTTAGTTTCGATGTAGATTTGGATGCAGATGGTTATTATTCCACCATCACAGTCGATTTCGATGTCGACACTGTATATACCCATGCTGAAGTCTATGCGAGGTTGTATTTGGCAAGAGGGGACGTATTTGAAGAAATACATACTACGTCATTGTTTCTTATTGAAGGTGACTCAAGCGAAGACACACTTTTTGTAGAGAGTACCTTTGATACCGGGTTCCCGAGCGACGATTACGAAATGCTTATTGAAATCTACGATGGATTGAATGACCAATTGGTAGCCAGTTCTGACGGACTTACTGACGATGATTTGAATTTATTGACTATTGAGAGTCGATCATTTGAAGCCGAGCCAGCGGATGTGATCATAGTCACTGAAAGTGGGGGTAGCTTTTCTTATCTAATGCTGTTGTTAATACCTGTTTTATTCAGAAGGACGTTCACTGATAAGAATAGAAGAGGTTAGTGTTAGGTAGTTGGGAGGCGCTAGCCTCCCTTTTTTCGCTTTTCTTCTTCTACAACCTGTGTGACTACCTGCTGCACCAATTTTACTCTTCCATTTCTTACTAACGCATCGCGAAGCACATACTCAATTTGTGCATTCAAACTCCGCAACTCATCGTCTGACCAGCGTTGCATTGCAGATAATACATCTTCATTGATTCTTAAAGGGTACGCCTTTTTGGCCAAAATCGTCTCCGTTCATTCTGCCACTATAAATTAGTAGATGCTGCCAGCATTAATGACTGGCTGAGTACTTTTATCTGCACAGAGCACAACTAACAGGTTGCTGACCATGGTCGCTTTGCGTTCTTCATCAAGCTCAATTACATTTTTTTCTTTCAATCTTTCCAGCGCCATTTCTACCATACCCACGGCACCCTCTACAATTTTATTCCTAGCGGCAATGATCGCGGTAGCTTGTTGACGCTGTAACATAGCACTAGCAATTTCTTGGGCATAGGCAAGGTGACTGATTCGTGATTCATGAACCGTAACGCCAGCTTTTCCTAGTCGCTCCTGAATTTCAGCTCTCAGGTTTTGAGAAACCTCTGCAGGGTGGCTACGCAATGATATGTTACTGCTGTCCTCTTCGTCTCGAGGATCATAAGCATACGAACTAGCCAGATTACGCAGCGCAGACTCACTTTGAATAGTGACATAGCTTTCATAGTCATCTACTTCAAACATGGCTTCTGCGGTATCAGTAACCGACCAGACTACCACTGTTGCTATTTCGATGGGGTTGCCTAAGTTGTCATTGACCTTAATTTTAGCGCTTTCAAAATTACGCACTCTAAGCGAGATAGCCTTGCGAATAAAAAATGGAACAGTCCATCTCAATCCATTTTTTCTTACCGTGCCGACATAACTTCCAAATAAAGTTAAAACTTTGCCTTGATTCGGTTGAACCATGAAGAAGCCAGCAAAACAAAATACAATTAACACGCCTAAACCGATTGGAAGAATCTCACCCGTACTCTCTGGCTGGTGGAGGCTACTTATCAACCAGAGTTCTAATATAACCGCACCCAACAATACCAGTGCCATCACATAACCACTGATCGAGAAACCTTGTTTTTCATTTATCATCATTTCACCCTTTTCCATTCATGCAAACTCAAAGTGATATCATTATGATATCAAAATAGTTTAAAAGTTCAGGTTTTACAAGATAAATATTTTTATCGGATGGAAATTCAGTAAGAGTAATCTGCCCACACAGGCTGATTTATGGATATGACAGTAAATTCTTTTTAATGGATGAGCTGTTAATAAACTAGCTATTCAGAATATGCGCGTGCTTGATTTCTGCCGGCTTCTTTCGCTTGATAAAGGGCTTTATCTGCTTTAACTAGGACATCTGCATGAGAATGCAGATTAAGTTCGCTAGCTTGCAAGGTTGCGGAACCTGAGCTAACGGTAATATAAGGAGCCGCATCGCTGTATTTGTGTTCTATCTGTAAATTGGCAATGGCGGTTCCAAATCTCTTCGCAACTTGTATTGCGCCATTAATATCGGTATTCGGTAATATACAAACAAATTCTTCTCCGCCGTAGCGTGCCACGAAATCAATATTTCGGTTTAGGGATTCTTTAAGCACTTTTGCGACGCTTTTAAGTGCCTCATCACCTTGGATGTGACCATATTTATCGTTATACAGTTTGAAAAAGTCTATATCTATTAGCAAAACTGAAAGTGGATGATGCAGTCGTTTAGCGACGGTTATTTGCCTATCCAGTTCTTCATCAAACGCTCTTCTGTTCGCGATTCCAGTCAATCCATCAGACATTGCCAAAACTGAAAGCGCTTGTTTTTGTTGTTCAATCGTTCGTGTAAATCGCTTGAAAGTGTGCGCTATGTCAGTAATTTCGTCGTTGCCTTGAAGCTTGATTTCATTCTTATCAACATCTAAATGACCGAGCACAAGTTGATTGAGAAGTGTCAGTCTCTCAATTACACGTATTCGTAAAATTAGTCCGATGACCGCCAACAGCAATAGTGCTAACAAGGTACTTAGACCAACAACATGAATTTGCTGTGAAACAAACTCATTCGTGCGTTCTGTTTCCCTAATGATTTGTCCATTTAACTGCTGCGTCTGGAATCCAACTGACCGCGAAAAGTCTGATACCAACTTCTTAGTAAACTCTCCTCTTCCTCGCGTTCTGCCATCAACTCTGAGTTGCATTATTCGTTGTGCAATCAATCCTTTACCTGACAATACGTAGAGTTTAAACAGCCGGCTAAGTGCATTTGCCAACGGCTTTTTATCGGCAGGCAGTTTTTTCGCTAATTCACTATTTAATATTTCGAATTTGTTGGCTATTAATTCTTTTGTACGATTAATTTCATGAATTCGATTGGTATTCATAACTTGCGAAGACAGGGCGATTAGGTTAGAAAAACTAACACCCCATTCTGTTTTTTTAAGGTCAACATTGGACGAATCTGAGGTAATGCTTTCCGACAAAAAATCACTAAAAGAAGCGTACATAGACTGCTCTGTTTGTTGCACTTCCGATTCAATATTAATTTTGTCTTTGACTAGCTGAATTAACTCCATTATTTCCGCATTTATCGCGCTAAATTCTACAAGAACCGTTTCAGGAAAGTCTCCTCGACCAATGAGGGCCCCAACCGAATTTAATTGGGAAGTTGCTGCTGATTGTGCTATTCGAAGCGAAGGCGGATTTTTTGCTTGCGCTAATTGCTCGGTATAGAAAACCAGAGACGTCGCTTCAGTTGAAATTTTATCGAACAACAGAATTTTAGGCGTTTCATTTTGAGCGATGTTTTCTAAGATCTGATTAACGCTGACTAAGCGATAATATGCCAGACCACTGACAAACAAGAAAACAAGAAAGATACACAACAATGAGACAGTAAAGACCCAATTCAGCGACAACCTGTTAACTTGCTTTGTTGCGTTATCCTCGGTCATTTACATTCACCACTCTGGCACTTAGGGGAGACCCTACTCGGTTTTCTGTAATGATTTTTTGCATAACCAGATCGGATAGCAGGGCAGGTGTGGCGGCACTTGTTTTACTTAATTTGCCATTCTTAAGTGAAATATATCCATCTCCTCCACTAAAGAGGTAATCCGTCGTAGCCAATTTGTATAACTTGCCTTCAACCACCTCTTTGCCCGCAATTTTTAAGCTTAACAAGCGACTGCCTAGGCTATTGCTGCTATTAAATTGAATTTGCATATTAGCCACATGTGGAAATTTGCCTTTTTGCAATTCATATTCACTTAAACTGGACTCAATGGTATTGATAAGATCTCGACCACTAATGTCTAAAACCACCACGCCGGTTCTAAATGGCAATTCATTGGCTAAGTCTTTTCGCGAAAATGTGTGTCCGAGTTGGTACTCAGTATTGCCGCGAATGATACCGCTGTTAATGAGAGCCGCATCCGCATCTGTGAAAGACAGTAAAGTATCAGCGACGAAATTTCCAAAGCGATTTTCCCTGGTTCTGACAATTTTTCTGTTGGTATCGAATGATTCAGTGACTTTAGCGAGCGGTAAGTCCATCAGGCGATCTAGACGTCGTAAATAGTCATTGCGTTGCTTGGCAACTTCAGAATCCTCCAGCTGATTCAATAGGGATTTCTTACTCCATTGAATATCAATTAAGCCGTCACTGTTAATAAAAATATCAACGATGGCAACCTCTGCGGGCTGAGTTAGAATAACTCTAGGGTCTTTGTAGGTGTGGAATTCTCCTAACCCTGTGTTGTCGGATAAATCCAGATATCTATCTTTCAACAAACTGAAATCGATAATTCCCTCTTTCAGCAAGTCATCGATAGCAGTAAACTGCTTCGCATGCATAACCGTAATAACATTAGCACCTCTCTCTCTTAGCTTTTTCGCTTCTTTGATAATGCTATTTTTAATATCCAGTATTTCTACTCTTTGCAAAAGGTATTGTTGTGCTGCATCTGGGTCGACAATGGCCAATACACCAAGTTTGATATCCCCTTTAGATATGACGACAGAAGAGACGAGTCCGTCTTGAATGCTCATGTTTATTGGGTCAATGATATTAGTTGCAACCATCGGAAAAGCCGCTTCATAGGCACGCAGTGACAATTGCTCTTCAAAGTAGCTGTATTCGCGTTTTGTCACGCCCATAGCATCAGGACCTAAGCTATTCAGGATATCGACAATGTGAGACCCGCTGTCAAAAGTAGACATGGGGCTTGGCCCGAGACTATTTCCGCCAAACAAGAAAAAAATTGGCCTATCGTTTTGCTTCAATTCAGAAAGTACGGATGCCAGTCTGGCATAGCCACCATCAGACTTACGCCCTAATAACTGCATTTCAGCAGAAAATAGAATTGACGCTTGTAAATTGTCTGATTCTTTCGCAATCACAAATTGGTGCTGTACAGCAAACCCCATCATTGCGAAGCAAAGCAAAAAACACTTCATAAATTACAGAGCCTGAATCGTTTGACGTTGTTCCTTTAATTTACTAATTTGCATAGTAAACTCTTCAAGTTTAAGTTTCTCCTTTTCTATAACGGCCGCAGGTGCATTATTAACGAATTTTTCGTTTGCTAATTTCCCTTGTGTACGCCCATGATCTTTTTCAATTTTCTCCAGTGCCTTAGCAATACGACTAAGTTCTGCATTTTTATCGATCAAACCAGCCATGGGTATCATTATTTCCATTTCTCCCACTAAAGCAGTGGCACATGCTGGTGCCTCTTCATCATCAGCAAGATGCTTTACACTTTCTAATTTGGCCATTTGAGTTAGAAATTGTTGACTTAATTGCATGCGAACTTCGTCGCTCTGACTGACATTTTTTAACAAAACGTTGAGAGGTTTGTTTGGCGATATATCCATTTCTCCGCGGATATTCCGAATGCCAACTATGAAACTTTTAACCCACTCAATATCTTGCAGCACACCCTGATCTTGTTTGGAACTATCTACTTGCGGGAAGGCTTGCGTCATGATCGAATCATCATGTGTGCCGCAAAGCGGAGCAACTCGCTGCCAAATCTCTTCGGTAATGTACGGCATAAAAGGGTGCATCAATCGTAATAGATTTTCGAGAACATTGATGAGTGTATGGCGTGTACCGCGTTTTTGAATATCTGAACTGTTATCAGAATTCAAAACAGGTTTAGACAGCTCTAAATACCAGTCGCAGAATTGGTTCCATGTAAACTCGTAAACCGCTTGAGCGGCAATATCAAATCGGTAATCTTTAATGGCGCTTTCGTATTCGCTAAGTGTCTGTTGAAAACGAGCCCAAATCCATTTATCCGCCAAGCTCAGTTCCAGCGCTTCGCCATTGACACCGGTATCTTGCTCTTCTGTATTCATCAGAACAAATCGACTTGCATTCCATAATTTATTACAAAAGTTTCTGTAACCTTCAACCCGGCCCATATCAAAGTTAATATCACGGCTGGTGGACGCCATAGCAACAAACGTAAAACGCAACGCATCTGTACCATAAGACTCTATGCCATCTGGAAATTGCTTTTTAGTACGTTTGGCAATTTTTTCTGCGTCTCTCGGGTTCATCATACCGAACGTTCGTTTTTCAACTAACGCATCCACGGTAATACCATCAATCAGGTCTATTGGGTCAAGCACGTTTCCTTTCGACTTAGACATTTTATTGCCCTGTTCGTCACGTATTAGACCGGTAATGTATATTTCTTTAAAAGGAATCTTGCCGGTGAATTTTTTAGTCATCATGATCATTCTGGCAACCCAAAAGAAAATGATATCGAAACCAGTAACTAGCACTGAGCTGGGAACGAAGGTTTCAAGTTCTGGTGTTTCTTTTGGCCATCCCATAGTGGCAAATGGCCACAGAGCAGACGAAAACCAAGTATCTAATACATCTTCATCTTGACGTAAATTTACTTCTTCAGATAACCCATGCTTTTCACGCACCTCAGCTTCGCTGCGACCAACATACACATTTTCATTGTCATCATACCAAGCGGGAATTCGATGTCCCCACCATAATTGGCGCGAAATACACCAATCTTGAATGTTATACATCCATTGGTAATAAGTTTTATTCCAATTTTCCGGTACAAATTTTATTTCGCCACTTTCGACTGCCTCTATGGCAGGTTTAGCGAGGGATTCAACGGCAACATACCATTGATTAGTTAAGTAGGGTTCGATTACAGCTCCGCTGCGATCACCTCTGGGCACTTTGAGTTTATGGTCTTCAACTTTAACTAATAAACCCGCATTATCTAGTGCTTCAACAACATGTTTTCTGGCTTCAAACCGATCCAAACCCTGGAAATTTTCAGGTGCGTTTTCATTAATTTTTGCATCAGAAGTGAAGATGTTGATCATCTCTAAGCCATGACGCTTGCCCATGTCATAGTCGTTAAAATCGTGGGCAGGTGTGATTTTTACACAGCCAGAACCGAACTCGGGATCCACATAATCATCACTAATGATATTGATGAGTCTATCGGTTAGAGGGAGCTTAATTTGTTTGCCAATATATTGTTGGTAACGTTCATCATCCGGATGCACGGCAACAGCAGTATCGCCTAACATAGTTTCAGGGCGGGTGGTTGCAACTACTAATTCGCCACTGCCGTCTGCAAGGGGGTAACGCATGTGCCACATGAAGCCATTTTCTTCTTCATTTAATACTTCAAGATCAGAGACCGCAGTGTGCAGTACAGGGTCCCAATTGACTAATCGCTTACCACGATAAATCAAGCCTTCTTGGTGCAAGGAAACAAAAACTTCTTGAACCGCTTCTGACAAATCTGGGTTCATGGTGAACGCTTCACGATCCCAATCGGGCGAGGTTCCCAAGCGTCTCATTTGCTGGGTGATATTACCGCCAGATTGTTCTTTCCACTGCCACACTTTGTCGACAAAGGCTTCTCTGCCTAAATCGTGACGGGTTATCCCTTGTGCGTTAAGTTGTCTCTCAACTACCATTTGCGTCGCAATACCGGCGTGATCTGTTCCACATTGCCACAAGGTGTTGTTGCCTTTCATTCGCTTATAACGCGTCAACGCATCCATAATCGTATGCTGGAATGCATGACCCATATGCAAATTGCCTGTTACATTTGGCGGGGGAAGTAAAATGCAGTAAGGCTCACCTTCACCACTGGCTTTAAAGTAACCTTTGTCTTCCCAGTGTTTATATCGGGCTTGTTCAATGTTTTGTGGACTAAAAGTCTTATCCATTTTGTATCTCGTTAATGCTGCTTGCAGCTTCGGTATTCATTTGAAAACCCGAAGCTCGGTATTGTTTATATCTGTCCCGCGCGCCTTGTTTAGCATGTTCTGATGCGGGCACAAAATCGACTATTTGTCTGAATTTCTGGCCATCTTTGGGAAGTGATTCAGACAGGTTAATTAGAATCGGTCTCGAAAAAGGCTTAACAGTATCTTCAAGCGCTTTCCAACTGATCTCCACTGGAGCACCATTGGCTGGCCCTTCTCCAGATAAATTGTGAGGCACAAACGCATCCATTGGGCGTTGCCACAAAAGCTCATCAAACTCTTCTGCTTCTTTTTGGGTTGCGCAAATCACCACGCATCTGTTTTTAGCTCGATAGTATTTCGCCGCAAGCATACAGGCTAGCAAGGCTCTATCTGAAGAAGCCATGCTATTATCACTGGTCTTTTCATCAGGTGCCTCTTCAAGGGTATAAAAGGTAACTTGCGTCATCTAGTCTTCTGCTTCCAATCCAGCTCTGTTCATTAAGAACTGAGATAGCATGGGCACAGGCCGTCCTGTAGCACCTTTGTTTTTACCACTTTTCCATGCGGTTCCCGCTATATCCATGTGAGCCCAATTATATTTTTTGGTGAAGCGAGATAGGAAACAAGCAGCCGTGATTGTACCCGCGGCACGTCCACCTAGGTTTGTCATATCTGCAAATGGGCTTTCCAATTGCTCTTGGTATTCATCCCAAAGTGGCAAACGCCAGGCTTTATCACCGCTTTGTTCAGATGCATTTAACAACTCGTGGGCGAGGGGATTGTGATTGCTCATTACACCAGACGCATGGGCGCCAAGCGCTATGATACATGCACCCGTCAGAGTAGCGACGTCAATGACCAGTTCAGGTTCAAAGCGCTCTACATAGGTCAAAGCATCACACAATACTAATCTGCCTTCCGCATCTGTGTTTAGCACTTCTACTGTCTGACCAGACATGGTGGTAAGGACATCTCCCGGACGATATGCATCCGCATCAGGCATATTTTCGCAACCGGCTAAAACACCTATGATATTGATGGGTAAATTCATACAGGCTATTGAATGCATGGTGCCGATGACTCCGGCTGCGCCACCCATATCGTATTTCATCTCATCCATTGCTTCACTGGGTTTGATTGAAATGCCACCCGAATCGAAGGTTAATCCTTTGCCGACCAAGACAATAGGTGCTTGGTCATCTGGGCCGCCCTTGTGATGCATTATGGTCATGATGGATTCGTTAGCAGAACCTCGCCCGACAGCGAGATAAGAATTCATGCCCAATTCGGCCATTTTCTTTTCACCGATAGCTTCAACTTCTAGGCTATCAAATTGTTTTTCTAACAATTGCGCTTGTTCTAAGAGGTATTTGGCGTTGCAGATGTTGGGCGGCATATTCGCCACATCTTTGGTGGTTTTCATGCCATTTGCTATTGCCAAACCATGATCAACTGCGCGTTCACCAACGGGGAGTTCACGTCTAGTGGGTACGTTAAAAACAATTTTTCGAAGTGGACGTCTTGGCTCGCCTTTCTTGGTTTTTAACTGCATAAAGGTATAAAGTGTGTCTTGCGTTGTTTCAACAGCTTGACGGACTTTCCAGTAGATATCGCGGCCTTTAACATGTAACTCTGTTAAAAAGCTCACTGCTTCCATTGAGCCGGTTTCGTTTAAGGTTTTTATGGTTTTGGATATGATCTGTTTGTATTGTCTTTCATCGAGTTCACGCTCTTTACCACAACCAACGAGCAATACGCGCTCGCTCAAAATGTTTGGAATATGATGAAGTAAAAGCATCTGCCCTGGCTTTCCTTCTAAATCCCCTCTTCTGAGCAAGTTACTAATGTAGCCTTCACTGATTTCGTCGAGTTGTTCCGCAACAGATGTTAATCTTCTAGGCTCGAATACACCCACAACGATACAAGCACTACGTTGTTTTTCTGGGCTACCGCTTTTTACGCTAAATTCCATGGGATTTCCTCGTCGAAATTTGTCATTTAATGTGGCATTTTGACTGCCAATGCATTGATGAACTTTTATTTTTATTGTTGGCTAAATCGATGATTTTTGGATGCCTTTATCAATCTTTGGTAAATCAACATCAAAATCAAGCAAATACAAGTCAAGAAAGCCTTTATTTCGGCTGTTTCATAAATTAAACTTGTGAAAACACTAAGTTTACTTAATATTTCTTATCATGCCACTAAAAAAGCGACTTTTCCTTTGGAACAAAAGTGCTAATTTTTCGCTACCTAATTAAAGAAACAGTCAAATCGCAACTGGCGGTTTTTCTGGTCATTATGGCGATTTTCCTGACACGTAATTTTGTCCGAGTATTGGCAGATGCATCCGATGGTGAAATACCTGCCAGCTTAGTCATCGGTTTCCTTGCCCTTAGCACTCCTTACCTTGCTTCTCTTATTCTACCTTTGAGTTTGTTTTTGGGCATCATGTTAGCCCACGGACGACTTTACGTAGACAGCGAAATGTCTGTCATGCGTGCCTGTGGAATAAGCGAATGGTACATCACCCGAATTATGCTGACGCTGTCATTGTTTATGGCGGTGATTACTGCCTTGCTGACCCTTTGGTTGGCGCCGCTGTCAATGGAAAGTGAATACAAATTGCAGGAAAAGGCAGGTTCGGAAACTGGCCTTGCGGCGCTTATTGCAGGTAGGTTCCAAGAGACAGGCAACAAAAAAGCTGTCATGTTTGTCCATGAAATCGACTCAGATAACTCGCAACTAAATAAAGTCTTCTTGGCGCAACAAGATAAAAAAGAGGAACAAAAATTACATATTGTGTATGCCAATCGTGGCAAGGTTTCACAAGCAGCAGATGGCTCTCAACAATTGATTTTAGAAGAAGGTTTGCAATACGAAGGTGAGCGCGGAAGAATCGATTATCAAGTTATCGAATTTGACGAATATCAGATCCAAATAGCTGAGCAACAAACTGAGCAGAAACGCCGAAAATTGACCGCGTACCCAACGATGCAATTACTCGATGACAATTCTCTAGAGGCGATAGCTGAATTGCAATGGCGAATTGCCATCCCGCTGTCATTACCCTTCTTGGTTCTCATAGCTGTTCCATTGAGCTCCGTTAATCCTCGCCAAGGTCGATTTGGCAAAATGTTTCCTGCACTTTTATTGTATTTGGGGTATTTCCTGCTTCTCATGGCAGGCAGAAAAGTGCTGGAGGACGGAAAAATCCCTCCACAACTAGGATTGTGGTGGGTGCATGTTTTGATTTTCTTAATAGGTGTCACGCTGGTTGTGAAAGGCCGTGCTGTGGGCGTTAGGATTCGATCTGCACTGGGGAGAAGTACCTAGTGTTTAAGATTATCGATTTATACATTGCGCGAACGCTGTTAAGCACAACGGCTCTAAGTTTGACTGTCTTAGTTGGCTTGAGTGCCTTGATTAAATTTATCGAGCAAATGAAAAGTGTTGGTAGGGGCAGTTACGGGATCACCGAAGTTGGTGTTTACGTGTTGCTTAGTCTTCCTCGCGAATTAGAACAATTTTTTCCTATGGCGACCTTACTAGGGGGCTTGATTGGCATGGGATTGCTCGCCAGTAATTCAGAACTGGTAGTCATGCAGTCTGCCGGCTTATCACGCATGAATATTACCGTGTCAGCAATGAAATCTGCACTGGTGATGGTGTTGTTCGTAATGGCATTAGGTGAATGGGTTTCTCCTATCAGCGAATCCAAAGCTAAAGAGTTAAGAACCCAGGCTATTTCAGGGGGAAGTTTGTTTTCGTCTGAGCAATTAACTTGGGCAAAAGACGGTGATAATTTTGTCAGTATTGGCGAAGTGGTCGATCGCAATAACCTACTGAATATCAACGTTTATGAATTTGATAACCAACTTAATTTAAGACAGATCACTACCGCTGAAAAAGCGCAATTTGTGGATGATAAATGGCAGCTAAATGAAGTTTTATACACTTTCATTGGCAACCAACAAATTCGCAGCCAGTTTGTCAATATTGGAAGTTGGGAATCTTCCTTAACCCCCGACAAACTCGGCGTGGTCACAGTGAAACCAGAAGCGCTTTCAATACAAGGGTTGGTTGAATACGTAAACTATTTGGAAAACAACAGTCAGGATTCTGGTCGTTACAGTCTGGCGATGTGGCGTAAAATTTTACAGCCCATTTCCATTACCGTGATGCTCTTGATGGCCTTATCTTTTGTCTTTGGTCCACTGAGAAGTGTCACTATGGGAGCGCGGATTATCTTGGGCGTGCTTGCTGGTTTTGCATTCTTTATTAGCAATGAAACCTTTGGCACCTTTAGTTTGGTATTTCAGATCCCACCTGTGCTCGGAGCCTTGGTACCTAGTGCAGTGTTTGCGGGTATTGCAACCTATTTATTGCGACGGCAATAAACGGATATCTACTTTAAATCTAATAAATACCTGAGCAAAAACACCACTGCCAATGCGTAAGTGAGCAAGGAGACTTGTTTGAATTTACCCGTCCCCATTTTGATACCGACATAAGTGATAAAACCAAGGGCAATGCCCTCGCTGATACTAAATGTAAGTGGCATAGCTAACATTGCTACCGTAGCAGTTGCGAGAGACGGCATATCATCAAAGTCAATTTGCCTGAAAGACTCCATCATAAAAATGCCCACCATCAACAAGGCTGGTGTGGTTGCCATCAATGGGATCACTTTCATCAACGGAGTAAGAAACAATGCCAGAATAAAACAACCTGCTACCACGACTGAAGTCAATCCTGTGCGGCCTCCAGCAGATACCCCAGCAGCAGATTCCACATACGAGGTAACAGGAGAGGTTCCCAAAGCCGCACCTACAACACTCGCACCAGCATCTGCTGTCATGGCACTTCCTATTTTGGGTAAGTTTCCATTCTCATCTAATAACTTGGCTTTACGAGAGACGCCTATCAAGGTCCCAATGGTATCGAACATGTTGACGAATAACAGCGCGAAAATCAGATCCCAGGTTTGCGCAAAATGCTCAATGGGATACATGATATCCATAGCGAAAAATGTATTCTTGATACTATCTGGCATACCAAATATTGCAGAGGGCGTTGAAGTAAGTGAGCCTTCACCAACTGGAATAAAAAAGCCCAATATTGTGAGCAATATAACTGATATTAAAATTGCTCCTGTGACGTTTTTAGCCACTAATACTATCGTGATTATAATACCGATTAACGCCAGTAGAACTGCAGGGTCAGACAAGTCACCTAAAGCAACAAAAGTGGCAGGGTTGTCGACAACCAAGCCTGCATTTTTAAGTCCGATAAAAGCGATAAATAGCCCGATACCGCACTGCACACCTATTTTTAGTGAATGAGGTATTGCCTCAGCTATTTTCTTACGTACCCCGAGTAGCGACAACAGTAAAAACAACACACCGTTCCAAAATACTATGCCTAACGCCGCGTCCCATGGAACTTCTCGGGTAATACAAATAGTGAACGCAAAGAATGCATTGAGGCCCATCCCCGGTGCCATGGCAATAGGGTAGTTCGTCATGGCCGCCATCATTAACGTGCCAATACAAGCCGCAAGAGCCGTTACCGTGATCAACCCCTCGATGGGCATGCCACTAGCAGAAAGAATACTAGGGTTAACCACCAACACGTATGACATAGCCGCAAAGGTTGTTAAACCAGCAACTAACTCTTTTCGGAGTGTCGAACCTTTTTGTTGCACTTTGAATAGAGACTCAAAAATGTTGCGTGATGAAGGCGTCATTTAAATCGTTTTCCATGCTTTGTGATGGTTAGCATCTTTGGATAACACAAGAATTTCTGTTTTCGAAAGTCGGTCTTGAAGTGCCAACTTATGTTTGAAGTCCAGCAAAACAAGCAAGGTTCCTAACCCGCCTAAGGCAGTGATCAATCGGATTACAGCTCTTCCATAGCCCATAGGTTTGTCATTCATGCTAAATAATCGCAATCGCCATGCTCGCATTCCGATAGTCTGGCCGCCATTTTTCCAAAACCAAAGGAAAAACCCAGTGACCCAAAGTAAAACCCACACTCGCATCAAATTGGTAAATAAAACGGATTGCCGGAAAAAGTCCATGAAGTGTTCAGTGTTGGCTCGATCAACAAGGCCGTTTTGGAAACAAATCATCAGTACAAGTAAGAATACTAAGGAAGCACACATGGCCACGGCAACAGCCACCAAGGCATCATAAATTATTGCTGCAAGACGGCGAAAAAAGCCTGCTCTGGGAAAACTATTATTACTACTTGTCATTTTACTCGGTGTGATCTTGTTGAAGACGAAAGAGGTCAATATACAAATTTCTCACTAATAAAGCACTCGCAAACTTAAGCAATATGAACCCAGTCTGCATTAGAGCCAGAGTTCGCTACTCAAATTAAAGCTCGTAGAATAAAAACGCATGGAATGGGCTAACCCATGGAGGGGCCTAACGTAAATGAAAACGGAACAAAAAATCATCACATAACCACCGCTAGCGCACAAAATACTTGCAAGCTGAATTTGCCTAGCTATAATGCGTGCCACTCGTTTGCACAGCGAGCATACCAAACAGTTTGTTCTAAATGGAACTAAACTAGACACTTTGCCAGAGTGGCGGAATTGGTAGACGCAGTGGATTCAAAATCCACCGCCAGTAATGGTGTGCCGGTTCAAGTCCGGCCTCTGGTACCATCTTCCTCAAGGGAGATAATTAAAACCGACTTTCGAGTTGGTTTTTTATGTCTGAAAAACTACGTCATCCCGGCAACGCTCTAAGGCCGGGATCTGGCTTGGCATTGCGAATATCCCCGACAAAAACATTAGAAAGCTGCAAGTGGATCCATTTTTTTTGATGCAAAATCCTAGCTACTTCAATCCCTGCCTCAGACTTCCAGTAGAATATTATGTGCTTCTGAGCAGGAAAGCTCTTTGCGTTGTTGAACAGCTCAGGTCTGTTTTTACCCAAATTTGGAGTATCGGCGATTTGTGTCATAGTTTGGTGGAGAAGAGACAAATATTTTTCAGCTTGGGGTCTGCCCCATTCTTCAATGGTTCTTGCAGATATGATTCGCAAGTCTTCTTCGGCAAGCGCAGAAAGTTTATAGCTTGCCATCAATTTCCTTGCTTACTTCAGCAAAAATATCCAGTGCAGACTTATTGGAAGTCTGCCCATCAGACAACTGCTGAAAGCCTTTGCCAACTTCTTCACGTAATATTTCTAATTGCTGTTGCTTAGATACATCCTTCTCAAACAACAAACGCAGCCCATCTCTTATTACTTCGCTAGCTGAAGTATAAAGGCCAGAGGCAACTTTTTCATTAATGCGTTTTTCAAATTCTGAACCTAAAGTGACATTCATAAATATCCTCGCGTTATGTTTGTATTATGCGCATATTACGTTATTTTTGGCTAATGTTAATAATAATACAATCAGAAATTCCGAAGCAACACTGTATTTAGGCGAGTAAATTCACTTCAAACAGCAACTTTTTGAGATCCTGTCTTGAATCAATAACTAATAAAAGTATGACAGTGCTATTGGATTCATCAACACGAAAAAATACAACGTTGTGTTTGTCTATTAGCAATTGCCGATACTCAGTCAGACCAAGCTCGGTTAGCCTCTCACTTCGGGGGGCAGCATATGGTTGAGTCGATAACTGAGTAGAAATTTTTTCTTTGATTGCTTGTCTTGTTTCTGTTGCGACAGAATGACTAAATTTCCTTGTTAAGAAAGTCGCAAGCTTTTCTAAACACAATTTGAAGACTGGTGTAACTTTTATATTATACCTAGACGTCATCAAATGCGTCTTCCAAGTCCATCAATCCATGTTGACTTGCACTTCGCTCTGATAGATTTATCAGCTTCAACAAAGCCAATGTTTGCTGTTGCTCTTCATAATCATCAGCATCCTGAATCACATACCTTGGCTTTCCATTTTGTGTCACTAAAATTGGGTTATCTAACTCCAAATTATTGGCATGTTCTTTCATGTAAGAAACTGTTTGAGTTTTCATAGCTTTTAAGACGGTCTAAATATAGACTTATTATAGTCTGAATTTTAAAAAATTTAAACTTTTGTCATCATTGGCTGTGCAACGAATTTGCAAAGTGCCTTTTCAAGCTTTCAACTTATTGATTATATTAAATTAAAAAGACACAATCTTTTCAAAATCCACCGCCAGTAATGGTGTGCCGGTTCAAGTCCGGCCTCTGGTACCATCTTCCTCAAGGGAGATAATTAAAACCGACTTTTGTCGTTTTTTTTATGTCTGAAAAACTATGTCATCCCGGCAACGCTCTTAGGCTGGGATCTGGCTAGGCATTGCGAATATCCCCGACAAAAACATTCGGGGGTGACGGCAGAATGAACGGGGATGACGGCAAAATGAACCATTCCATGGTAACGCACCCAGTCTGCACATCCTGGCTTTACCCCAAAAATGAGGGATCAGCGTTCATCTCGCTCAGTTAATTACACCATACCTTACGGTCACCAGCATCCACAGTGGGTCATCACTCTAATTCTGTAATTTTCAAAATTTTTAAAACCATACGTTCTTCTCGAAAGCATTTTTATTTTGTTGTGGAAAATCAACCTTTAGCAAAAACGGGTAGAACGCGTTCAGCAATCAATTGTTGTGTAACATCGTTACGTTCGTGGGCGGTAACCACAACAATTAAATCAAAATCTGGTATTAACAGAATATACATGCCACCACCACCTTGAGCCGAAAAAGCATGGTGTTTCTTTCCGTCAAATTCAATATCGGTACTCCACCAATAGTAACCATATCCCTGATTTGATACCAATTGACCTCCGCCATAAATATCGTCATCTCCGGTGACTATCTGTCTTTTTGTGGCGCGATCTATGTAATCTTCAGGTATAAGTTGTTCGCCTTTCCATTTCCCCTTGTTTCGAACTACTAGGCCTACTTTAAGCATATCTCTCGACGTTACACTCACGTTCCATCCAGATTCAGGCAGTCCACTAGGTGCAGTGCGCCAATCGTAATTTGTGATACCTAACTTACCAAACAGTTCCTTGTCGATAAAATCGCGGGCAGAGCCGGGAACTACAGCTTCAATCACTTGCATGACAAATTGGGGACCTGTGCCATATTTAAAAACCTGCGTTTTATCGTTTATGGGGGCGCTATCTTCTAAAATTGCTTGAATTTCACCTAGACCTTTAATTCGTTCAAGATCCTTTCTCATCGCATCCCAACCCTCTTCACTAATAACAATGCCAGTTGTCATCGTTAATGCGTTGTGCAAAGTAATTTTTTCAGCGCCAGCGACAAGCTTTGACGTATCTAAATTGTCAAGAAAACTAATCACAGGTTTATCTAAATCTTCCATTTTGAGGTAACCCATCTGAATTGCTCTACCCAGTGCTAATGAGGTATAACTTTTTGTCGCTGATGATTGAGGATGAGATAAATCTACACGTCCACGTTTAAAATAAGATTCGAATAACAAAGTGCCATTTTTGGCAATTAATATACTGTCGTACTTCCCATGTTTGTCTGATGCCACCTCTTTGGCGAGATTTATAATCCGAGCCTCGTCAATATCTTGCTTCGACGAAATACCAACAGGAATATCATCGTTAAGGTTGGCAGGCGAGGTATCGATGAATGGCGATGTAAGCTCTGGAATATCCATAAATCTCTTATCTGTCTCGGGCATTCGCCAATGAATAAGCTTGGCCTCTTCTTTAGTTGCTGTGGGGGGAAGGTGTTGGTTAGTGCTGATCTCAGCAACTGAGATGCTCGTTACACCAAGGAGATAAGTCATTGCTAGCAATACTGTGGTCTTTCTTTTTATAGTCATGATATTTCCGTTTTATTTTTTTCACGACATAAAATAAATATGAATTTATGCCGTACCGTCGATACGAGACTAACAGTGGCCTTGCGATAGTCATGAAAAAGGCCTGATTTTTCGCTGATTTCTATGTGATCAGGAAACTGTTACTCTTTTCAACGGGTTATACTGGTGCGGAATTGTCATGGGTATTGGCATTAGCGATACCAGTGCTTCTTCCCCTATTAATTAGAGAGCGTATGAACGAACGATATTGGATTGGCGGTTTTTTTGTTGACGTACCAAGAAATCAAATAACACATAATCAAAAAGCGCAAACGCTGCCGCCCAAAGCTCTGGCCGTTTTGACACACCTTGCGGAACGCCAAGGGGAAGTGGTCAGCCAAGACGATTTGTTGAATCATGTCTGGAAAGGTACCGTTGTGTCTCCTAATACGCTTCAACGTTGTATTGCGCAACTAAGAAGAGCATTCGGTGATGATGGTAAAGCCCAGAGTTTCATTAAAACTCACTCGAAAAAGGGTTACAGCTTAGAGTCTAATATCCGTTGGGAAGACACCAAAGCATCTTTAGCCCCTTCCAACAGAGATAACGCTGCAATAGATAGCTCTGTAATAGACAGCACTGTAATAGATAATACTGCAATAGATAACATGATCATAAGTAATAGCAGTGCTCATACCCATTCTAATGAAGTGGCGACTGACAAAGTTAGGTTTAAGACAAAACATATTTTAATCACTTTAGTGATTTTCATCTCTCTCGTTGCGGCTTTTGGTGTTTTATTTCCTTCATCTTCACCCTCAAACGTTTTACAAATAAATGATATGCGCCTGCTCACTTCGACAGACAACCGAGAGCTTGCTAGCGCATATTCACCAGATGGGAAGTTTATCGTCTTTCAACGTTTTCCTGAGGTAATGTGCAGTAGCCATATTTGGGCAAAGAACGTTGAGACTCAACAAGAGTTTCAGCTTACTGAAGAGTTAGGCCAATATGGTAGCCTGACATTTTCAGAAGATGGTTCGGCTCTTAGCTTTGTCATGCAAAATAATTGCTCAGAGCCCGTTGAACAGAAAAAATGTTTCCAACTACAACAGATCGATTTTGCAGGAGCACTGCTAGCTCCACAAACACCAACTACATTGATGGAATGTAAAAACACGGAGATTAAAAGCCCTAAATGGATTGGGGAAAACCAGATAGCTCTTTTACAAAAAGAGCAAGGCCGCTGGAGACTGATACGTTATTCCGTGGGAGAAAATGAAAGCACGTCACTTTATGAGGTCGAAGAGGGCAGTATAGTGTCATTCGATTTCTCGAGAAGCAAAAAGGTTATTGCTCTTATTGTGGTGAACTCTACTGGCGTACTTTATATCGAAAAGCTCACTCTAAATGGCGATTTGCTCTCGAGGTACCCAGTTGATTTCAATGGCCTGATACCAAAATACAATTATGTGTATCCGAAATTTTCACCCATAGATGACCACCTGATTTTCAGTACAGGTAAACAACTGTACACATTGTCTTTTGAAGGCAAAATTCAGCGTATTAGCATACCGCTAACTGATGCGATAGGTACGCCCATATTTCATCCAAATGGTAAGAAAATGTTGGCGATCAAGGGGCATTACGACAGCGATATCGTATCTATCCCCCTTTCGCAATTTCCGCCAGCGCATTTCTCGCCAATGCCGTCCACAAATAAGCCTGAGTCTTTGAATGCCTCCGTCGAATATGAAACTGCAATGCGCTCTATGCTGGAAGAGAGTAGCGCAAAGTATCAACCCAATGGGGAGCTTATTGCTTTTTCTTCAGAACGAGATGGCACGTCCCAAGTGTGGATCGCAAGTGCGCCTTACCACACCACAGCATCGAATAATGACATTAGACAAGTCAGTCAATTTCAAACCAATACCTACATACGGAGCATACTTTGGGCTGAAGATGGCGAGAGTATTATCGTCAATGCATCGTCACAGCTAAAACATCTCTATTTAGATGGCAGAGAAGAGTTGATTGAGTTGGGATATCCCGTGCGAAATTTATTTCATTGGGATAGCAAAAATCAAACGGCAGTTGCCAATATCCCACTTCTTGGAAAAATCACACTAGTAGAAATTAATCTCATCAACGGTGAATTTAAAACGCTTTCGGATCGCGAAGTAACATGGGCGACAAAAACTAACGATGGCGTCCTTCTTTACACTGACAATGTAGACCGATTTTGGAAATCTGGTGTTGCGGAACACGAGCTAATTCCGATACTAGTGGATCAAGGAAGTGACAAACGCTTCACCGTTAGAAACGACACTGTCTATGGCATAAATAATCAGTTCCAATTGTGGAAATACTCCCTTGAAAACGATGTTTTCAACCTACTTGGACAATTACCTGACACGGTAGATGACATTACTGACGTAAACGATCAAGCCATATTGATAACACATAGAATAGCAGCAAGAAAAGATGTGGTGGAATTAACAGTTGAGTAATTCAATTTATTACCTACTTTCATCGCAAAATCATCTATAAATCAGGGGGAAATCAAGCATTTTTACAAGAATAAGTTAGCTTAAGGGCGGTACATCAAGCGCTAATAAAAGCGCTCCACAAAGCTCATTCCCAAGGAACAAACATGAAAATATCCTTGCTACTTCTGTTACTCATCTTATGTTGTTCACCCTCTCTTTTTGCAAAACCCAAAAAATATGAAATGCCTAGGACTGAGGTAATTTCCCTTGAAGATAAGGCAACTGGTGGTCAGTACGAACTGTACATCAAATTGCCTGAAGTTTACCTGTCTGAGACTAAGGCCATGGTAGCTTCGCAATCTAAAAATAGTTCGTCGGATGGTAACAATTCATCTGACGAAGGACGACCTCCAACACGCTACCCCGTTATCTACACAACAGATGCTGTTTGGCACTTTGATTTGCTCTCCGGTACGACGGAATTTCTTATGCCTGATGTTATTTTGGTGGGAATTTCTTGGCAAAAAAACATGCCAGAAGATATAGATTATGGCCACCGAAAAGCCTTTGCCAGTCGTTTTAAAGACTACTCGTTCGTCGCACACCAAAACCCAGATATTCAAGCCAAATACCAATTTGGTCAAGCCAGTAAACATTTAAGCTTTATTCAAAACGAGGTTATTCGTTACGTTGAAAGTCATTACCGCGCAGCGCCTGACGCCCGAGCATACCTAGGCTACTCAATGGGGGCTGAGTTCGGAGCGTATATGCTAGTTGAAGCGCCAACTACCTTTAACTACTACCTGTTAGGAAGTCCTTCGTTGGACGAATCTAGTCTTAAGTTTTTAAACAAACTAAGCGCAGACAAATCAACGAAAAGCGAGAAAGCCAATACCAGCGTATTTGTCTCTATAGGTGAACTAGAGAAATCAAGCATGGCATTTACCAATGACTTTGTTGCGCTATTAAAACGTGGCAAAAAGTTAGGACTATCGACCAGCGGGTTGAATATAATAGAGAATGCTGATCACGGAACCGCAGTGCCTGAAACTTTTTCATCAAGCATAACCTGGTTTAGACAACAATTAGCTGAGCAATAAAACCCGCAATGCAAGCGGTCGAGGTATTTGACTCGATGTTGATATGCTTGAGTTTCGCTAAGGCCTTAAACTGATTCAAGGGAGGTAATAATACCTGCACCTATGGTCTTAGTGCCTTCTTTCATAATAAAACGCTGCCCGGAATGGACTGCCATTGGCGTGTCCAGTTCAACTTTGATTTGCAAGTTGTCGCCAGGCATGACCATTTCTACCACTGCAGGAAGCATCACTTCACCGGATAACTCAGTCTCCAGTGTAGGTAAGGCGAAATTGGGACGATACCCTTTGAAAAACGGCGCTTCTCGACCACCTTCATCTTTAGCTAGAATATAAACTAGTGCACTAAAGGTACGCAGAGTTTTTGCTTTGCTGAGTTTATCTACATTCTTGATCGGATCTGGGAAGTGCTCATCCATGGCGTTTAGAAGAGACTGCACACTCCTTGTTCCTATATCGCTCGCTGCTGTCGCTCCTTCTTGCAAGGCTGTTAAAGCGCTGCCAGAGATAATTCGAACATCGTCTTTCGAATAATCATATTCGCTGAGTAATTCTTGAACTTCTTCCTCAATCATCTGTATGAATTCATCTTCCATCTGTATGAATTCATTTCCAGCAATCAAGTCTTTTTTATTCAAGAATACGATAAACTTAGTTATTCCTACCTTTCTGGCCAGTAAGATATGTTCGCGAGTTTGTGGCATCGTCCCATCGCTGAGGGAAACGACTAATAATGCACCGTCTATTTTTTTCTCGCCCGCAATCAAGTTTTTAATATGATCAAAATGCGACGGGCAATCGAGATGGGTGTATATGCGCTTAGCGGTTTCGTAATGAACACTCGAAGCTTTAAATTGAATTCCGTTTATATTATTTACCTTGGCAGCATTAACGTTTTCATAAGAAACTAGGTTCTTGTTAGCTGCTACATTTACCAGTGCAGCAGTCAAGGTCGTCTTGCCATGGTCATTGTGACCAAGAGCACAAGTCGTGAAGTTTGCTTTAGTTACCCCTGCAAAAGAGTAGTTGGTGAGGGCAGCGCTGGCCGGGATCACCAAGATGCCTTTTAACAATTCTCGGCGAGTCAAATTCGTGTTTGCGCTCATTAAGTTTTCTCTATTTAGAAACAGTAGTTTACAGACTAGCACTCACTGAGAGAAAAACCACTAGTAGGTTAATCTCCTACTTTTCTCCACAATGTTACTGGATTAATTTGATATATTTATACCCTTAGTGATAGCTTTGTGCCCACTAAATTCAAAAAAGATTCTTACTCGGTAGCGATGTGATTTACCCACAAGGTCAACACCTTTTACGTCTTAGGGATAATCTGTGCTGTACAAACTAATTTTTCTTATACTTATTGGTTTTTCGTTAGCTACCTTCGCCCAACAAATTGATGACAAGATTTCTGACGCTAAAGCAGCATTGTTTCAAACCCCTCAGCATTCACTTGATATTCTCTTTAGCTTAGACAAAAACACTCCAAGGACAATCGAACAGGAACTGCAAATACTCGATATATCGGTGCGCGCCTATGAAACCTTGGGGCAGATTAACGCCAGTGAGAATGAACTAGAAAAGCTAGTAAAGCTGGCCAAGAATACTGGCAATCAACATTTTTTTGCTCGAGCACTTCGGCATAGAGGAGATCTTCATTACACCGCGGGCAATTATTCGCTAGCCGAGCAAACTCATCGTGAGGCATTGTCGAAATTTGAGCAACTTGGTTTAGAAGACGAAATTGCAATCACATTAATTGCTTTAAGCTCAGCGGTACGGACAATCGGAAAGTACCAGGAAGCGATTCCATTAGCAGACAAAGCCTTAACCATTTATCGCGCGCTGGATAATGATAAAGGTACCACTTCTGCTCTTACCGCCATAGCATTGGGGCATAAATTTTTAGGAAACTACGCCCAAGCTTTGCAGTTTCTTGAGGATGGCCTAAGCATAAGTTTGGAAATTGAGGATTCCAATACTGTCGCTGATACCTTTTACAATATTGCCAGTATTTATGTCATTACCGAAGATTATCAACAGGCTAAAAACTACTTTACCCAAGCCCTAGCGCTAGACCAAGCAGCGGGTTTCAAAAACGATATGGCTTATGATCACCTTCGACTTGCAGAGATGGACGCAAAACTCGGTTTAACCGCGCTTGCCGAGCAACATATAACAAAGGCTTATCAGTTGTTTACAGAGATTGGTTCAATGCGCAACCAAGGCTGGGCTTTGATTGTCAGTGGGCAGATAGCGGTGCAAAAAGAAAACTTTATTCCAGCACGAGACGCATTTATTAAGGGCATTGAGTTGGCTAAACAGGCTGAAGACAGAGTGTTGATTGTGCGCGGCAATATGTATTTAGCCGATCTGGCCTACAAAATGAAAGAGTACGATTATGCATTGGCGTTAATTGAAGAGGTATTTGACGATGCATTAGAGCGAGATAACGCCCATCAAATCACCTATATTTTAACTCTCAAGGGGAACATACTTGCTGCCAAGAGCGATTATCGCATGGCACTCAAAACTCGTGAAACATTGCACAATTATCAAGATAAGCGCAATAAAGAGTTGCACGGTCGAACCATTGCTCTATTGCAGCACAATATTGATAACCAAGCGAAACAACATAAGATAGCCTTGCTAGAGAAAGACCAAGGCTTGGCTGAAATTGGTATGCAAAAAGTCACGCTGGAAAGAAATGCGGGCATTGCAATCGCGGTTATGTTGCTGTTAGTCGTGTTGTTCTGGGCGCTGAAAGAAAGAGAAAAACGCAAAGTATCAGCGATACGCCAGTCTATGTTGACGGAGTCTGCACTACGTAAAGATGAATTACTTGCTGAAGTTTCCCACGAATTACGAACACCCTTGACCGTTTTGCGACTGCATGTTGAGAGTCTACAACACGACATTTCTGAAGATCCGCAAACCACTTATTCCATGCTCAATAGTAAAATTGATGAGCTAAATCAACTCATCGAGGATTTATATCAATTGTCACTTGCAGATAGTCATGGTTTGACCATTACCAAGGCATCGACCCAATTGAAACCTTTTTTGACAGCACAGATTACCAATCATCGAGCTCTGGCGGCCAATGCTGGTTTGAGTCTTACAGACAATATAGATATAGAACCTGAGCAAACTATGTGGATAGATGCACAACGTATTCAACAGATCCTGACTAATTTATTTTGTAATAGCATAAGATACACGACGACTCCGGGAAGCATTCATTTAACCTCCAATATCGCAAACAATCAGTGGCTGATAAGTATAGAAGATAGTGCTCCCGGGGTTGATGAACAGGAGATAGAACGGTTGTGTGAGCGCTTGTATCGCGTTGAATACTCTCGTTCAAGAGAGACCGGAGGGGCTGGGTTGGGGTTAGCAATTTGCAAAACCTTGGTTGAAGCGCATCAAGGACGAATGGAAATTGTACCGAGTAAACTAGGGGGCCTGTGTGTCACCCTTATGTTGCCAATACAGTCACAGTAATATGAAACACTATCGCTGAACTACCCCCCTTTACACTGAGTCGCGATTCAAATCGCTTGGCCAGAACAATTAATAGGTAGCAAAGCGCTAAAAGGCTCTAGGGCAAATTAAACAATATATATCAGTGTATAAATTGAAAGGTAAGGTGCTTGAATAAACACATTTTAATTGTCGAAGACGAGAAAGAAGTGGCACATTTAGTGTCGAAATTTCTCACCAAAGCCGGTTTTACCAGTACCCATTTGGACAAGGGGGATTTGGTACTACCTTACGTACTTGAGCACAATCCTAACCTAGTGTTGCTTGATATTATGCTGCCTGAGTCAGACGGGATTGCTATTTGCCACTCTATTCGAAAATTATCTAATGTGCCTATTTTTATGCTGACGGCGCGAGTCAGCGAAAAAGAACGCTTGCTTGGACTAGAGATTGGAGCAGACGATTACATCTGTAAACCGTTTAGCGCGGCGGAATTAGTGTTGCGAATACGGAACTTTCTGACTCGCTTTGATGCTGAGCCAAAAGGCCGTGGGTTGGTATTAGATTTCATCAGTTTAAAAGTATCTTACGCGTCAAAATCTATTCAACTGACGCCCTCGGAGTTTGAACTGATTCGACTCCTGCAACAGCAACCGGGTATACCGTTTTCAAGGGAAACGATCATGAACCGGATATACAAAGATTACCGAGTCGTTTCAGACCGTGCAGTAGACAGTCACGTCAAAAATTTACGCAAAAAACTCAAGGGGATCTTCCCCGAACATGACTTTATTCAAGCCCAGTATGGCGCAGGGTACCGTTATGTTGAAATTGGATAGATGAGGCAATATGAACCGATTTGTCATTCTTTATGGTCTGGTGACCGCATCACTGGTTATTCCATTATTTTTTATGCCATCGCATGCTAAAGGTATAAACGACACGGGAATCTCCTTTAGGGGGGAATATCCTAAAGGGAATAGTCCAACTTGTTTGTTCGAGGCGACGAGCTCGGAAGAATCAACAGCAAACCCAAAGGCGCAGGCTTTAAACCAACAAGATTGCGGTTTCGGTCGCAGTAAAGGGCTTTCTTCTGAGTCCGAATCTGTCTTTTCCTATCGTAAAATTAACAAGGAAGGCAAAATTCTTCCAGATAGCGCAGACATTTGGCAATGTGTTTCTGATCAGGTGACTGGCCTGATGTGGGAAGTGAAGAATGACAATCAAACCGATAGCTCACACCACAATCTGCATAAGTTTACCTGGTACAACTCTAATCACAGAAACAACGGTGGAAAGATCGGTGATTGGAACAAAAGCGGCGAAGACTGCTTTGGCTTTAAACCCAACAACCCTAGAAGCTATTGTCACATTGAGCAGTACGCGAGTCGGATCAACAAAAAAGGCCTTTGTGGCTTTTACGATTGGCGTGTACCTATGAGGCAAGAATTAACCAGCTTGGTTCATTTTGGTCGCAACCAACCTGCTATTGATATCCAGTATTTCCCCTACACGTTGAACACCTATTACTGGACCTTGAACCCTTTGGCGAACCGTCCAATTGAAGCCTGGTCTGTCGACTTTGAATTTGGCACCACTAGTCCGCTACGCAAAACAGACAAGCACCCTGTTAGGTTAGTTCGCACGAATAAACAAAAGGAGAATTGATGCCGATGAAAGTAACAACAGGCAAACTAACAGCATGGCTTAGCAACAAAGTATGGTTTAACGCGGCAATCATTTTAATGGCGTTTCTGTTTATTCAACAAGGGCTGGCTAAACCTGACACAGTCAACTTGGAAGCACAGCAAGTTTGCAATCAAGCAAACACTCAGTCAGATGCACCTATGCAACGGTACGTTTTTAATGGTTTTGATGAAGTTTACGATAAGAAAACCAGTTTGATTTGGCATCGCTGTTTATTGGGGCAAGCTGGAACGAATTGCCAAGAAGGCACTGCGCAAGTTTTGAATTGGTTGCAGGCTTTAGAAGTAGGCTCAACGCAAGGATGGCGGGTTCCAAATATTCGAGAGTTGGCAACTCTGGTAGAATTGCAGTGTAGCAATCCGGCGATTAATTTATCTGTGTTCCCTAATCAGCCAAATGGGCACTTATGGTCTTCGTCACCATACCATTTTTATGATCACTATGCCTGGTACTTAGATCTAGCAGACGGCATCTATATTTATGGCGACAGACAAGATCGCAAACATCTTAGATTGGTTAAGGACGCAGAATAGCGTCCTACCGGAATCAGCACTCAATGGCTAACTAAGCCAGTACATTAGGGATCTCTTTTCCATAGTCCAGAGTGACTCCACAGCTTTTCGCCGCAGTATGCAGTAAATCTAGCTGGTTATAACTACTGCCAGCAGCGGTCGTCACGCCTGTCTTAATCGCAGAACCACCCCCTGCAATCATCATGGGTACGTCGGTACCTGCATGTTTGTCGGCATGGCCCATATCGGTCGTTTCTATCACCACAGTGCTATCTAATATGCCTTCATTACGAAGTTTCTCAACAACATAGGCAGAAAGACTTGCTAAATGGTTTCTCATCTCGGTGTAGTGTGGGTAATTCGGTAGCCCGCCGCTTCCACCGTGAATCGATTGGTGGTAGTTGCCGGTGTAATTGAGTTCGGGTATGCGAAATTGCCCTTGATGATTTCCAAAGGCAATGGAGACAGACCGGGTGATATTACATTTTAACGCAGCAACGGCAATATCGGCTTGCAATCTGGCTTGTTGACTAAATGTGTCGTAAGTCAATCCAAATTCTTCTGTATTGGGTGCGGCAGAGCAGCTACTGCCACCTACAAGGTCGTCGAGACGCCGCTGAGTATCTGAGATGGCATCCAAATGCGAGTCTAACCGCTCAATCTCATGGCTACCCAGTTTAGACTTTATTGCGTTAGCGGCATCGGCATGTGCATCTAATATGGGAGTCTTCGAGCTTCCACCGCTATTGTTACCGAAGAGCAATTTAAATGCGTTAAACGGATTGTCTTCAAATGGGATCTGGGTATTTCCGTTACGGGTTAAATACCCCTGGCCATTGCTGTGTACACCCAAGTTAACAAAGGTAAATGGCATGTCTGGACCCAATTGTTTACCCATAAACACATCGTAGGAATCTGAGCCTCCCCAACGGTTTGATAAAAGTCGAGGCATTCTGCCGTGCCCAGCGCTTTCGTGAGACATGTTAAGGAGGAAATTGCAGTCGGTTTTCACACCGGCATAACCCATTGACATTGCCGGTAATTGCATGCTCTCACCTGCACCAGTGGGCGCCCAAAATTCGTGAATACCGCCACCTGGAACGTAAATCGATACAGCTTTATTGGGCCCGGTAGCCTGTGCATCCGCGTGTCTTGCGAACAAGACTCCTGCTACAAGCGGTGAGCTGCTAATTATTGCTTTAGATATGCCCGAAGCAACGAACGTTTTCAATACACTGCGGCGTGACAACCTAAGTGAATTCAATTGAGATTTCTTCATGATTGATTCCTCTAATCTATTGTCAGTTAGTTTCTTTGCCAGGCTTTTCTGTATCGAACCGCTTGTAAGGCACCAAATTTTTCTAACATCGCTCTTGGGCTTTCATCCATTAATGTGTTAGTTAATCTGTCAATTTCACATGCATAACCAGACTTTTCCGCATCAGATAATGGCGTACTTTCCGGGTTTGCAGGATCTATCTCTTGATGTCCAACACCTAAGACATAGCGGAACATTTGTTTAGGTAAACAAGATTGTGCTGATTCTAAGTCGGCGATGATGCCCCCTAGTTCTTGGGTTCCTACAAAAGGAATAAAGGTGTCGATGTCGCTATAGCTAATAGGAGCAAAAAGTTCTCCCATTGCATCTATCTGATTACCATTTAAATCAGTGCTACGGACTCTACCCACAGTATCAAAATCTTCCATGCCAAACCCAAGAGGATTGATATATTGCAAATGGCAGTTAGTGCAAGGTGTGTCTTCGGTTAACCTATGGTACTTGAGACGATTAGTCGTTGTCGGGTCTTGCAGCAATTCAGATAACTCAGCGAGCTTTTCTTCACGCGCTGCAAAAGTACCGGCCGGAGGATCGGGTTGGTCTTGACACAACATACGCCGTCTGACGCGAACCGAGCGTAAAATTGGCGAGGTCTCTACTTGTTCCCCCCAACGCGCCATAAATGCCCCATTGGCTAAAATTCCACCTCGGTCATTGGTGTCTACCTTGCGAATTTCGTCGCCTTCAACGCCAGCTATGTCGTAATGCTGGGCCAGTGCTTCATTGATAAAGGTGTAGTCTGCTGTATACAAAGAACGAAAATTTTCATTGGGCTCCAACATAACATAAGAAAACATCTCATTCATTTCGTTGATCATATGGGGCACTAAATCAGCGAATTCAGGCCAAGCCGTTTGATCTTTTGCGGCCAAATCAAGGTCTTCAGTACCAAGCCAACTCCCGACGAATTTACTCATTACGCCTTTGGCGTTATCCGCTATCCGTGCGATCTGTGTCATTATTTGCTCATCGGTTTCAAGCAGATCGTTGTTTGCAGCGTCTAACAACGTCTGGTCTGGTGTTGAACCAGTAAAGGTATATGCAAGGAAAGTTGCCATTTCGTGCGGGGTTAACTCATAAGCATCTGAGTCAATATCTGGGTTATCGATAGCTGTTTCACCTAATTCGTGGCGATACAAAAACTGCGGCGAAGACAACATTCCTTCCAACGCGAGTTGGATACCCAATTTTACATCGCCACTCGTATGACTGCCGTTTGCCATAGTGAGATAGGTTGTCACTTCTTCCTCATGCAATGGGCGACGGAATATTTTCGGACCAAATTCCGCAACGAATTTATCTGCGCAATCCTGATTATAACTGGTACATTCAAGGGCTGGTGCAAAGTCTCTTTGTGCAGACCATTGTGCAATCTCTTCTGCTACCAGCAAGTAGTTGCTGTAGGAGGTAGGTACAATTGCAGCATAGGTATTATTTAAGAAAAAACCAACTTTTGTGTCTTCTGATAAGCCGTCTGAGGCAGCAAAGTCGACGCCGAGTAAATCTTCTACACTGTTTTGATATTCAAACCGAGTCAGGATTTTTAACTGTCGTGGACCATAGCTAATTGGCGTTAAGTCGACGTCACAGGTGGCTTGTGTCACCCACAAAGTTTCAATAAATACAGCCACGTCTTCGGCACACTGTTGATCGCACGTTGCTGCGTTGCCTTGCGGCATAAAGTCGCGAATGTAGTCGATCATATCAGCAACATTGCGCTCCGTATTAATAGCGGGGAAGCTGCCAATGCCTTCACCATTTTGACCATGACACGCTGCACAATCGTTTTGATAAATCTGCTGACCCCGTGCAAGTTGGTTCCCCTCGGTTACTAAAACATTTGCAATATTGCTAGGTAAAGAGGGGACCCCGTTATTGAGCGAAATCACTTTATAGTTAAATTCGCCAGCGTCTGGCAATCCTTCGATAAGGCCTGTGGCATTCGCAGCTAATTCGGCGATGGTCTGCCAACGACCGTCAATGGCCTTGCGCCTCACTAACACGTCTGTTTCTAGCTCACTGTTGTCCAGCCATGCCAAATTAGCCTGCAAGTTGACCGGATCAAACGTAGCTTGCAGTTCAGAAGGTGCAAATGGTGGCGTTGGCATTGCTAAGGGTTGGGTAGTTTCTTCGGTATTGGCCGTAAACGTCAGGGAAAAATACACGGGCACTGACTCTCCAATTGAACTGAGATTAGCGACCAGTCGCAGGGCTTCAATACCTGCGTCTAAATCAAAATTCTTGCTGTCAATAATTACCGGAGCGAGGGTCGATACAGATATTTGTGTAGGTGACAATTTAGCGATAAGTACTTCTGAGATAATGTCTTGCTGAACGCCATGTAAGATTAGCGTACCAGTGAGTGATTGTTGAATCGTTTCGCCGACATTCAGGGTAGTCAACGAGTTCAAATCAATACTGCTATTGAAATAAGCCGTTGGCAGAAGCCCAGTTTCAAATAGCAATGACACGAGCCTACCATCGCGAATTTCAATACCGCTGGAAACGTCGTTTAAATCTACACTAAATAATGCATTGCCATTAGATTCTATGGAACCATTCAGTGCCGAGGCTTCACCATCTGCCGCAAGGAAAGTATTCACTTCTGCAATGTGATCTTTTTTCACTGATACATAGTGGATACTTGAGTTCTCAGCATCAAGCTGCCAAGCTACTCTGGCTGTATTTGGAATCTGTGAGTCGTTGCATATGTCACTGCTAATGGAAACTACTGAAGGCTCATCTACACCTTTATTGGCAACAAATCCGAAGGTATAAGTCTGTCCATTGGCTATTGTTGTGGCGTAAGTTGGTGGTGTAACACTGCAACTACCTGACTGACAATCAAAATTGGCATTCCAGCTATTGTTTAGGGTAGCGCCATCGGTCCATTGCCAATCAATCTGCCAATCTTCGATTGCTGGTCCATCATTGATGATCGACACCTCAACTTTGAATCCACTATTCCAATTGTCGACGATGTCGTAATGACATTCTGCAGCGCCTGCAGATTGAGCAAAAAGCAACAACGCGCTGATACATGCTAGTTTCTTTACCCCGATACGAACAGAGGTGGTGACGTTTGTATTTAAAAAATTCATCATCTTGCCTCCTGACTAAGGTTGAGCATCAAAAATAAGGGTAAAGTTTGTTGGAACCGTGTAACTAATCACACTAAGACTTGCTAGCTCTCGAAGGGTCTCAATGCCGGCTTCCAAATCAAAATCGCTAGCATTGACAATAATTGGCAGAACGTTTTGTACCATCAGACTGGTCTCGGTGAGCTTAGTAATTTTCACTTGTGTTTCTAGCAGCGCAGTGAAGCCGTGAAGGGACAATTGAGCCGAAATGTCATGTTTTATGCTTGCACCTTGGGCGATGTTAGTCAGCATTTCCATATCTAGATTCAGGTTGACTACAGCTTCAGGAAAACTCGTTGTTTCGAAAAGATAATCACGCATTCGCTGGTTTCGTATGTCGATACCCGTCTCAACACTATTTAGGTCTATGGTCAGAGACGCTTCACCCGTAGGGCTAATGTTACCGGCCATATCCGTAAAAAAGTGGTTTTCCATTAGATGTGTTTTTTTGGTTGAAACAAAATACAGTGACGATTTTTGCGGGTTTAACTGATAGCCAACTTGTGCTGTTGGATCAAGTACTTCAATGCCAATATTAACGATGTCAGAACTAATTTCACCATCGTTTACAGTTAAGCTGACGTTGTAACTTCCGGGTTGCTCAAAGGTTTTTTCCAATTCAGCTTGGGTAGATGTACTCCCATCATCAAAACCCCATAGGTAAGTTAAGGTATCACCATCAGGATCATTTGATTCCAATGCTGTCATGGTTACTGTAAGCGGGGCAACACCTTGGCGTGGAGAAACATTGGCTACAGCGATGGGTTTTTGATTTACATCGACATTAGATCCGCAGACACCTCCTAACATTGGGGAAGTGGGCGCGCTGCCTGAGGTGCCTTTTTGAGCGTTAAAACCAAAGGTGGCGTAGCCTCCAGACTCAATAGTTTGGTTATAATTGGCGTTGCTGATTTGGTAGGGATTGTTGCCTGAATAAGAGGCATCCCACACCCCACTTAGTGAAGTGTTGTCGTCAAAGCTTAAGGATACATTCCAGCCTTCAATAGTGGCATCTGTGTGGTTATAAACTCTTATTTGTCCTGTAAAACCGGATAGCCAATCATTGTTGACAGAGAACTCACACACGGCATCGCTAAGTGGAGGCGATTCTACCTTCACATCAAAATAAACGGGAGGAGCGCTGAGAATACCGTCACTGACAATAAGCGATGCTCGGTAATCGCCAGCTTGGCTGTAGGTATGTGTTGGACTGGCTTGGTCAGCATAGTTGCCATCGCCAAAGTCCCAAGAATACAGAATTGTTGCTCCCTCAGGGTCGGATGATTGGCTAGCATCAAATTCGACTATTAGTGGGCTTACACCACTCAATGTAGAGCTAGTTGCTACTACATCGGGCGGCAGGTTTGATGTGTCTGATGCGCAACTATCTCCCAGCACTGGAAGTGTGACTGGTGTGTTCGCTACGCCTTTGGATGCATTAAAACCAAAAGTGACGGATCGATTTGGGCCAATTGAGCCATTGTAGTTAGCATTGCTTGCGAGGTAAGGGTTTGCACCTGTTAATTTAGCATTCCAAGTGTTATTAATTTGCGTTGCATCACTATAGTCAATCGAAACACTCCACCCGTCAATCGATTGCTCGGTATCATTAGTGATCTTTACCGAAGCGGTATACCCCGTGCCCCACTCGTTGACAATCTCAAGCTCACATTGTATTCCAAAGGCCTGACTGGCAGAAAACATGTAAAACAACAGGGCGATAGTGGGTAGATGTACAACCCCTTTTACCGGTATTTGAAACCTTATTTGGGAAAGCATCCGTTTGGTAAATAAAAAAACTACCATAAAACCTCCAGAACCAATTGTTTGCGCCAACGAGAGCATGGGGACGCTGTAGCAATTTTGACCAAACTTGAATCAAGGGGCAATACACCTACACTTAGTCCTTGGAAGCAAATTGCAAAATATCCAGCGTCATATTTAATAATACGCGCTAAAAATGGATGAATTGTGGAAAAAATATGGAGTTTTTTATTACCCGAAGTGGGTGAAGCTTTCTTCGAGTTGTATTTTAATACTTACCCCCATTGGGGCAGCTTTTCCAAAGAAGCGTTTACTGAGGCTAGGTTGGCTTTTACTGACACTTTTATCGATAAAGCAAAGCATATTGACTTGGATTAAATTAATGAAAAAACCGTGGATGATTTTCTGGTTGTTGCTACTTGCGACACTACTATTGGTATCGCCATTGGCATACTTGATTAGTTATGCACTTTCGGCTGACCACACAGGTACCGGATTTGCGTCTCTATTGGAACAGTACGGCCAAGCTAAACGCAACCCATTACTCACGGCTTTGCTTAGCCTGCTGCCGTTTGCCATTTTTGCTGTAATACTTTGGGTATTTAGACGTCGCCAAGCCAGCGAATCTGTTCAAATTGGCGTGGCATTAGGCGGTGGATTAGCCATTTTGTTTATCATGCTTTGGGCTAATTTAACCTATTGGCCAAATTTTCTACCAGACAAAACTTTTCCCGGTTTCCCTCATGGATTGGAACTGGTCATAGCACCACTATTTTTTGCACCTGTGGCATTAGTTTTGGGTGTCATTGCTGGCTGGTTGATTGGGCGAACAAAGTGAAATACACCAAAACATTAGTCTCTCTAATTTTTGTATTGTGCCTGATACCAGCAGATGCCTATGGGTGTCGCTGTGCTGAACGAAATCTGTCGGACTATTTTAATGATGCTAGCTCAGTCACCATAGGAATCCTTGATTCAATTGAAGAATTTGAAACCTACAATATTCTTCATTTTGTATTGATGAAAAATGCCTATAAAGGCGAGGGGAAAGCAGGGGAGAAACATCGGTATCATACAGGTAAAAATACCGCTTCATGTGGCGTATACGCAGAACCCGGCTGGGTGTTTGTGCTGTTCGCATCTATCGATGATAAAAAGAATTCTCACGTGAATACCTGTTCGGGAAGTCGAGTTTTACAAGCCGGAACTCTAAGTAAAGCACTTGGGTTTAAAAATGTGTCTGCTGAAGACGTTGTATCGCAACTGGAAGAGTTGACGGCCCAATAGCAGCGCCAGCTAACCCAAGCTAGCATTGACTAGACTGAGCTATGATTCTGCCCCAAGACGAGGTTAGCTGGCACCTGTATTTCTCGTATTCTAGTACGTCTTATAAGGTAAAAACTTACCTGAGAGCACTACGTTGACACGGTCACCTTTTTCATTCTCTTCACGCTGAATGTCCATGGAGAAATCGATTGCACTCATGATGCCATCGCCAAATTCTTCATGGATTAATTCTTTGATTGTCGAGCCATAGACGTTCACCACTTCATACCAACGGTAAATTAGCGGATCAGTCGGTACAGCCGTCGGCAATGAACCTTTGTAAGGAGCAATTTGTAGCCAGGCAACGGCTTCGTCAGACAAGTCGAAGATTTCGCCAATCTTAGTTGCTTGCGCTTTATCGCAGGCCATTTGTCCTAAGCAAGCCGAAGTCGTCCATTCTTTCGATAGGCCGATTGCCGATGCGACATCGCTCCACTTAATACTTTTTAGCACTTTTGCAGACATGATTTGTGCTGTTACTTCTTCTCTACTAGTGATCATAGTATTTCCTCATTTTTCAATTGTTTATGGTTGAGACAAAGTCTCAATTAGTGTTTTAAGGTCATCGATATAGGCTAGTAGCCCAATGACTGCGATGAACAAGATCGCAGATAGGCTTTTCCAGAACAGAATAGGATTACGATCTACTAAAGGAGGCCGGCTTTTTCTGATGAATTTGGGGTTGGGGTGCCGAAGCTCGTAGATAAATTCTGAAAGCTCACCATATCGCTTATAGGGGTTACAGTGCAGTGCTTTTCTGAGCGTTAAATCAATCCATGCTGGAATTTCTCGTTCGTCATCCAGAACAGTTTGATATTTTAACTTTTTCTGTGCAGAAACAGTGCGCGCTTTGGCAATCATAGTCCCATAAGGGAATTTGCCAGAGAGCATGTAATAGGCAATAACCGCTAGAGAAAACTGATCTGAACTCTCAGACGCGGCTTCACCAATAAAGTATTCCGGTGCCATAAAGAGGGCGGTGCCTTGCATGTCGTCATCTGGACTAATTTGCTGAGTTTCGGCTAGACCGGCTATTTTAACGCCACCGAAATCAATGATTTTGACCGTCCCCGTCTTATCAATCATTATATTTTCGGGCCTAAGGTCTTGATGCAGAATTTCATTTCTATGCATGGCCTGTAGGCCTTTAGCTATCTGCTCAACGATACTGCGAATGGTCTCGATATCAGGATTTTGATTATCTATTAACCATTGCTTGAGAGTGATGCCGTCTATAAATTCCATTACACTGTAGACATATTGGCGTTCACGATTTTGCCGAGCCGCCTTCATAACATGGTCACTGGTAATTTTTCTAGCTACCCATTCTTCCATCAGAATTCGTTCCAAATAAATTGGATCGTGTCTTAATTCTGTTGAGGGAATTTTTAAAATGACTGGAGACTGAGTTTCGGTATCTTCTGCCAAATATACGTGACTTCTGGGCGTTGAATGCATTTCTCGTAAAATGAGATAGCCATCGAAGGTTTGTCTGGCATGCAGTATTGGAGGCAGCGAGAGGTTATCTATCTGATGCTGCAATATACTGGTTGTTGTTTCGGGCAGCTCATTGATTTTTACTATCTGCAATGTGAGGTTATCAGTACTACCGTTTCTTAAAGCGTGGGACACAATTGATTCTGCCACCATGTCTGGAGTGCTTTGCTCACTATTATTCAATTGCGTTAATAATTTGTCGGAATCAAGATGTTCATAGACTCCATCGGTGCACAAAAGAAAGTAGTCGCCAACTTGTGTTGTTACTGAGTGATAATCTACTTCTATTCTTGGGTTCACACCCAGAGCTCTGCTTAGATAGCTTTGCTTGTCTGCTGTCCAAGCCCGATGATCTTTGGTTATTTGTTCCAGTATGTTATTTCTCACTCGATAGATTCTGCTATCACCAACATGAAAAATATGTGCTGTATGCGCTTTAATGACTAACGCACTGAATGTGCAAACATACCCCGTTTCTTTGTTAAAACGGTATTCACTTTTTTGTGTTTTTGCGGAAAGCCAGCCATTAATGGACTCAACTACTTTAGTGCCTGAGGTTTGAGCTGACCAAGCATCAGATGTGCAGTAATAATCGTCTAAAAAGCTCTTTACTGCGGTTTCACTTGCTTGTTGACTGACGTCACTGGTACTGATCCCATCCGCTAACGCGATGGCGATTCCCTTTAACGTAAGTTGAGGTTCGTTTGGCGTTACTGTGCCATGAAAGTCTTGATTGATAGGTTTAACACCTTTGCAACTGTATTGACCAATTGTCACTTTCAAAGAAGAGGGTGATTGGTTCATGATGCAAGAGAACGCAAAGTCATAGTGTGTTAATCCGTGTTGGTGCAAAAGCAAATCAGCGACCATCTAGGCCGCTGATGCTAACAAGCTTAAAGAGCAGCTATCGTCTCTGTCGCTTTTTCTTTCGCTTTTCTTTCTTTAGTCGTTTTCACGTGTGTGAAATACAAAGGCAATCCGACCAATAATAATCCGCCAGCTAGGTTGCCCAATACAGTTGGAATTTCGTTCCACAATAAGTAATCGCCGATGGTAAAATCACCACCCATGATCATTGAGAATGGAAACAAGAACATGTTTACAATTGAGTGCTCAAAGGCCATGTAGAAGAACAACATAATTGGCATCCACATCGCAGCCATTTTGGAACCAGCTGATGTAGAAATCATTGCACCTACTACACCCATAGAAACCATCCAGTTACACAGCATGCCGCGAATAAAGATAGTAAACCAACCAAGGATACCTTGTTCTTTGTAACCCAATGTTCTGGATTCACCTATGGTACTTACTTTCTCTGCTACTGCGCCACCTTCAATTTGGTAACCGTAAGTAAGAATAAAGGAGGCAAAGAAGGCAACCGTAATTGCGCCACCGAAGTTACCGATGAACACTAGCCCCCAATTGCGCCATAGTTCATTCATTGTGCAACCATTGCGTTTATCGAGCACGGCAAGTGGCACAAGTGTGAAAACACCAGTCAGCAAGTCGAACTTCATTAAATACAGCATTATGAAACCAACAGGGAACAGTAGTGAACCAATAAGTGGATTCCCTGTTTTAGTAATCACGGTTATGGCAAAAAACGCTGCCAATGCCAATATTGCACCTGCCATAAAAGCACGTATTAAGGTGTCTTTAGTAGACATAAATATTTTTTGTTCACCCGCGTCAACCATTTTGGTAGCGAATTCACTCGGTTCTAAATAAGCCATCATGTACTCCAGAGATTCTTCTGTAATAATTTTTAAATTCCAAAAACAAAAAAGACGCTCACAATTTGCTGCACTTTAATGCAGAAAAACGTGAGCGCCTTTGCTCGAGAAATTTATATTTTTAATAAAAACGATTTGCGTTTAATTTGTCGCTACCGCCAACTTGATCGATGACATCTACGTGCCTCCGACTCAGACTAGTCTTAGCAATTAGTGGGCCAATAGAAAATATCCTGATTAAACATGTGGTTATTGAATTGAATAGAAAAAATTAGATGGTTATTGTCACATTTCAGGGCAAATTATTTTTTGATGGTGCATTGAAAAATATTTCAATGCAAGAAAAGATGAAGCAAATACAAACGCCCAGTATCTTTCGGTTAAATGCATCCTCAATAATTAAATGGTATGAAAAAAATTGATCTGCAGACTATTCAAGCCAAAGTATATTGTAATGCCCCTTTCTAAATCAGGCTTCTGTGAGAAATGTTAATTGATTGTTAAAAAACTATCATTTTAAAAAAGTAAAAGACAAAATAATGATGTACAGAAATATTAGGGATTAATTTGTAGCTCTAGGTTTCTAGTCGAAATTGTCGTGGGTTAGATAGGGAAAAGAGATGAAATTTCGTTATGTCAAAAATATAGAAGGAATAAGGAAAGCTTGGCTTGAAAATCAACATGCTTCAGGAATTTCTGTACCGTTGCCTAAGGAGCTTGTCCCCGGCAGCGGCAAATTTGCAGCGTTTCCAAAAGAAAATATGCCATCTATTACGTCAAGTGATCTTAGAAAATGTATTCTTAATTTGGTTGATCATAACCAAGTGGGACGTTTTTATTTAAGAGGATTTCGAATTAAAGGTCGTTTATCTCTTGAAGGATTATCGGGAAAAGGTGGTAGCAGTTTAAAGCCTATATCGTTCATCGAGTGTTTATTTGAGGATGGAGTTTGTTTTGCTTCATCACATCTAACATCACTGAGTTTGAGAGGCTCTCGCTTCGGTGTTGATCGAGGAAATACAGTAACCGACATTAGTCAAACGCTCTGTCATATTAATCTGACGTTTTCTAAGTTGAAGGGCAACCTAGATCTATCTCAAATTAGACCTTTTGCAATGGAGAATGATGAAGATGGGAAAACTTACTTAAAGGAAGCTTATAACTTCAAAGGAGAACTTTTTCGAGCTGAGAAGCAAGAAATAAAAAGCGCCAATTCTCTTGTTGCCAATATTTCTGGTTCTAATATTCAGGGCAGATTTTCGGCTGAGAACAGCATATTTGTTGAAGATTTTGAATTTGTACAAAATCATCATGAAGAGAGTCTTTACTCTTTTAACGCTTTGAATATTAGCGATTGTACCTTTCATAAACGAGTCATGTTTAGTCCTTGTTTTGCTATCATTGGCGGGCTTTCTGCACTGAATATTGTATGCCATTCTGAGTTGTGGATTGCTGGTGCATTTATTCACAACGGATATTTACAGATTAAGTCATCTAAAAGTGAGGAATCTTTTGAGAGACCAAGAGCGTTAAATTTTCAAAGTAGTAAATTCCATAGAACTGTTTATATAAGTCAAGAGCGATATCCCTCAGAGATAAATGGTATGGTATTTCTCAGCGCAGTTGTCGCAGAAGATATCGTCATCGAATGTGTCGACTTTGGGGATTCTTTGGGTGTCTCTGATAAGTGCTATGTAGTAGGGACTTCACTGTCATGCAAAAATTTATATATCTCTGACTTGGATGAAGATAAAAACCTAATTGGCACTACTAACAAAAGGAGTAAACAAGATTCTCCATTGAAATCATTGTCTTTTAAAGGAGCCAATTGCAACCGTATTGGAGTTAAGCTAAAAACTGCCATTTTATCTGATCAAAATGCTGAATGGAAAAGCCTCGATTTCTCTGAATCGTCGGTCAAGCGTTTATCGATTTCGACATTTGGATTTGAAACAGGGAAATTCCTAGGGACCAATGCAGAAAAAATCAGAATTAATATATATGGAAGTGCATCACTTATTGATTTCTCAGGTTCCGAAGTTAAAGCGGATACTAAGATAAAAGGAATGGTAAAGGATCTCAATTTTTCGAAATCTTCTCTAGGAAATCTAAATCTAGAGCAATGGAGCACACCTGGCCCTAAAGATGCCTCTATTAGCAGAACTCAAAATTTGAACAAGCTAAATTGGCCTACATTGACTCTTGAGCGATGTTCAATAAACGGAGCAATTGATGTAGGCGGAAACTTTGCTCCAGATCAAATAAGCGCCAGTAAGTATGAATTAAGTTGCTTTAAAGATAAACGTGCGAAATTGGTTATTACTAAAGCAATCGAAAAACAAGATTCCGAATGGAGAGATAGAAGAATTCAAAATCAACCTTTTAAAGTGGGATTGTTGAGCTCAATCGAGTTTGAAGATGGAAGGCATGACGCGAAACTATCAGGGTATTCTGATGTTTTCCATAAGCTACCAAAAGAATATGGAGTAAATTTAGATACAAAGGAAAAAGCTATCGAATATCTCTGTTTATTTTGCACTTTTTTAGTTACTGAAAATGAAGAAAAAGGGCTAAGTCAGTTTCGAATAGTAACACTTGGTAACCTAGAAGAAGCCAATCGAAAGTCTATTAATAGCGAAGTTAGTCCCCCACTAAATAATTTAAAGTGCCAAATTCTAAGGCCAGATAAAATTAAACATGTAAGCATGAAACCGCAAAATGAAACGCAAGAATTTAAAATAATAGAGAAAATGAATGGATTTTCTTCACTGAAGGAGGCAATAGAATTTTACCAAGATTCGGATTTTAAGATACCTAATGGCTGGGATCCAAGAAAAGACAGGTTCGCAAAACAGAATTTTAGTGATTGGCTAATAAAGTTGAATGAAAAAGCAGCAGAAAAAGCCAAAGTTGAAGAAGAAAATAAAACCGTTAATGCTAAGAAAGAAAGCGAAATAACGTGGTTCATACCTGCAGCTTGTACTTATCAGAAAAGTGTTTGGTTGGCAGTATTCAAGTTAAAACAGTTTAATTCTAGCGTTGAAATGCTTGATGATACTCATGTTTGCTCCACCGATTTCAATCATCATTTCAACAATCAATCGACTGATGATTCTTCACCAGATGAATCGCATTTAGATTTGAAAGAACAACAGGATCTTCTGAAAAGTAAAACTACTCCTGTATTATTTTGTCCTTTAGCAGACTTTGGCGAGTTTATTAGTAGAGGGCCAGGTAGGTCAGGAGTGATTGAGTTAAACAGGTCACAGGCATCAGAGAAACAACCTTTTGACAAGCTTTTTCCTTCGCAGCTCAATCTAAAGGAGCTAAAGACCAATGAAAATGTACTACGTCGTATTTGGGGAGTTGACCGCTCTGCGCTTGTAAACTTATCTGATTGTTCTTGTGAATTGCTTGCAGACGGCAGTGGCCATGGTTGGGGAGATTTTGTTTTTTTTAAAACGGACCGCTTCAATCCGAAAATGCTTAAACGTTACGAGGAACATGAAGATGGTCAGAGTTATATAGAAAGCACCTCTAGTTACAGTAAAGTTAATGCATTTGGCCGACTAAAAAATAGACTTAATAAACTATTACAAAGTAGAAAGAAAACAATTGGTAAAATTGTTAACGAAGTCGATTTATCTCCCGATGATATTTATAAAAGAGGTTATTTAAATGATATTAGCTTCTACTCTAAAGGATTTAACTTCAAAGAAAAGAGATTGCTATGGCTAAGCCGCTATCATGATGATTTGGATAACACGACAAATGGAGCTAAAGAAATTGACATTGCAAGCTTCAGAAGAGTTGCTAGGAACTATCGTTCTTCAGGTTTAGAACCTGCTGCTAAATACATTGATGAGGCTAGAATATATAAAGAAGGGCTGGAATTTCGTAACAAATTTAAAAGTTCTTTGCCTAATTATGTATTGATATTAAGTGTTTTCGTTCCATTAATTTCACTTTATAAGATTGTTTCGAACGGTGGTTTTTCAATTGGGATAAATCTAGGGAGCTCTCTATTCATTTGCTTATTCATTGGTTTGATTATTTCAGCAAAGAGTATATTGCGCTTATTTCTTACTTTTTGGGACTATTTTTATAGAGCCAGTTTTCGCTATGGGTTGTCACTCAGACGCCCACTTTTAACGATCTTGGGATTTATTTTCCTAGGTACATGGGCGACAAAATCATTGGACGAGAACGGTTTTTTAGTTATCGAGTCAACTGCAGTAACGCCGTATGCAATTGCGAGTGAGCCTAATAATGAGGAATTTATATTGAGTTTGCAAACAAATAAATTGAAGCCCAATAGCTATGTGAAGTCTACTAATATTCGTTGTGGCAATACTATTGATTATGGGGTCTTTGCCGTTGACATGTTCATTCCGTTAATTGAATTAGATCAATCAGAACGCTGCCTTATCCGCCCTTTTGACCCTTCTCCCCCTAGGAATGACAAAAGCTATGACACAATATTTAACGCAAGTCGTGTGGATAAAAATTGTAATTCAGAGGGCATTCAAATCTGTGATATCGTGAATGGCTACAAAACAATTGCGAACCATCCAACAACATGGAGGTTTCTCCAGTCGCTTTATGTCTTAGCGGGATGGATTATGGTATCGGCTACACTATTGATATTTTCAAGCCAATTGCGCAGAACTTCAGAAGGAGACGAATAGATCCATAATGAAGCTTTATCTCAAATGACTTTGAAGTGAACGCATGGCAACAAGGTCTTGTTGCAAGTTATCCGACATTAGACGGTATCGCAGCAACCTCAACCGCTGGAGCAATTTGTTACGCTTTTGGACGCCGCAAAATACAAATCACAATTGCTTTTTTGTATCACCACACAAATGCATTTTGAAGAATTTGTCTCAACGCTTTTCTCTTTGTTGCAGCATTTTTGACTTATTCCAAATTTATCGAGTGTCTACACTCTGTAAAAATGCATCGGGGGCAAAGAAAGCTTAAAACCGAGGTTCTAAGCTTTACCGTTAAGTTTGAATAATTCCGTGTTAGTTAAACTAAAGCACTGTTTCTGAGTCGAATAACAAACAATGCTGCTAACGCCGCACCGAATAAAGGCATACCGCCGGGAGCAGAAACTTCAACCACTTCAAGCAATCCGCTTGTCATATCGAATCCTCCAACACCAACGAAGGTCACTGGGTCGTCGATAACAGAATGAACGACACCACAAGCAAGGCCATTTATGCAGGGAGTACCATTGGCTGCGTCTTGAATGAGTTTTGAAGTAAGCGTAGAGCCGCCTGCAAGCCCCATATTTGAATCGAAGACAATTCCTGCAGGCGCAGGTAAAAACCTCCCTGTGCCGAATACAAAGGGTTGGTCTGCAGTGCCCATCAAGAAGCCTTCAGTACTGCCGTCACCCAAAATACTTCCACCATTTAAGTCGTAATTCAAAAGAAAGAATAGATCCAATGGAAAACCCGGGAAAAACTCGTCGGTGAGATCGGTCAAATCATTCGCGGTCGAGAAAGTGGTGATGGGATCTGGATCTGCCCCCATCCTGCCAGCGTCAAAAAAACCATTGAAGGTTAACTCTGCGCTGGTGACTTCATTCATCCCAACTTCAAAATCATTATTCAGAAAATCGATATCTTGCTTGAAAAGAAATGAACTGATAAAACCATCATTATTCAAATCCTCCCCCTTGAACGAGCCAGTTACTGATCCGCCGTTTGAGAACCCTCCCATCGTAAAATCAAATTTTGTCAGTTTAGCTGAAGCGCTTGTCGCTATGGTTAGTGAAAACGCTAGTATTAGTGCTTTGGTAAAAAGGTTATTCATTATTGATCTCCAGTTTTAATTAACCCGAGTTAAGTAAAACGGAAATGTACGGATTAGTCCTTATGGTTAGCTAATCAATTCCTAATGAAAAGCTTATGACCCATATTTACTGGCGCCACAGTGAGTAGATTTATGGGGATACGCCTTTTAGATCTATTAAATTGGCGGCGAAAATAGGGGTGTCATCATCAAGCCCAGAATGGTTGGATGGCGGTTAATCTCGGAAAAAAACCAGCTATCTATCCTTGTTGCCTCTTAAATAGTCCGCTTGAACTCGAACTCACAATAGGTTTTTACATGTGTGTTACATTCCGGCTGTTACGGAACATAGAAAATTAAAAATAAAAGAAGCCGAAAATGAGTAAAACACTACAGTACACTTTCATAGTTTCCCTTGGTGGGTTTATCTTTGGATTCGATGCATCGGTTATTTCAGGTGCTATTGGTTTTATCGCTAATGACTTTGAATTGAGTGCATGGCAACAAGGTTTTGTTGTGAGTTCTCCCACACTAGGCGGTATCATAGCGACCTTAACCGCTGGCGCAATTTGTGACGCCTTTGGACGCCGCAAAACACTAATCATTATTGCTTTTTTGTATCTCTTGTCGGCTTTCGCATCCGCTTTTGCTACCGATTTTACCATGTTGGTTGTCGCAAGAATGCTTGGTGGTATGGCTTTTTGTTCTTTGATGATTGCTCCTATTTATATTGCTGAAATAAGTACGCCTGAAAATCGCGGAAAAATGGTGTCAATCAACCAACTGAATATTGTTTTAGGCTTCTCAGTTTCTTACTTTACCAACTACTACTTTCTGCAGCTCAGCCAAAGTGATCTTGTTTGGGTAAGCGATTGGGGTATCAACGATAATGTTTGGCGCTGGATGTTAGGAATGGAAATGGTTCCTGCGCTATTGTGGTTTGTATTGTTATTTACCATTCCTCGCAGTCCTCGTTGGTTGTTGTTGAAAGGATATATAAAAGAAGCCGAACTCGTGCTAGCAAAGCTGTTTTCAAAAGAAGTGGTTGCTGCAGAAATCAAGGCGTTAGAAGCCAGTGTTGAGACACATACGGAATCTTTGAAAGTGCGCTTAGGCTTTTTGTTTAGCAAACGTATGCGTTTCCCCATATTGATCGGCTTGTTAGTCGGTATATCGCAGCAAGTAACGGGTATTAATGTGGTATTTTTCTACGCCCCTACTATTTTTGAGCAAAGTGGGGTAGGAACCAACGCCGCGTTTATGCAAGCAATCTGGATAGGCATAGTGAATATCGTCTTTACGATTATTGCTATGGCGACTATTGATAAGTTTGGCCGCAAGCCATTGTTATTAATTGGTTTGTCTGGTGTCGTGATCAGCATGATTTTGTGCACTTGGGGCTTTAAACAAGCAACTTATTCCTTAGACTCACAATCGATAGCGTCATTAAGTCAACAAATAGATGCACCGTCTGCATCAGCCTTAGCTAATATCCAAGATCAGGTCTTTGATTCGGATGTGAATTTTAAGAATGAAATGACAGAGCTGCTTGGTGAACAAGTATTTAATAATCATCAAGGTGAAATTCTTAAATTGGCAACTAAGATGAATGCCACACTCATTTTGATAGGGATCATAGGCTTTGTGGCTTCTTTTGCCATGTCTCTCGGACCAGTTATGTGGGTACTATTTTCTGAAATATTTCCCAATCACGTTCGTGGTATCGCTATCTCTCTGGTAGGTGTTGCCAATAGTGCCGTGAGCTTCCTAGTCCAACTGGTATTCCCATGGGAATTGGCTACTTTTGGCGCCGCTATCACCTTCCTGGTGTATGGAATAATGGCATTTATTGGTTTGGTGCTGGTATTTAAATTCTTACCCGAAACTAAAGGCAAATCTTTGGAAGAGTTGGAGTCATCTTTGGCTAAAGCGTAGAGCAATAGGTCAGCTGTTTTCAATATGATCGGTTTATTCGATTGGGTTAAGGCTTTGTTCAATCACATATTTGCCAATTTTATCGCCCAGCTTATTGCCTTCAATTGAATCATAACGGAAATGTATTCCCAGATAGACTCTCGACATGGAACATTCTAAAGCGGCTTCGGAAAAGCGAGTGAAAGAGCGCGTTGTTGGTTCCATGGCAATTTTCCCGGAAAAAGGACCTGCCTTATCGACGCTCGATGTCGTCATAGTAAATTGGGTTTTGTCACCAAAAACTTCACTAAAAGCTGCCATAGCTGCCGTACATGCTGTGCCATGGGCTGAAGGATAAGATGGAAAAGCGTATGTATGATTGTGAGTGTTAGTCCAGTTTTCGTCTAATTCAGTGTCGGGGTTGCCATCTTTGTCAGCCCAACGGATTGCCGTGTAAGGTCGCCAATGATTATAAAAAAACTTGTTATCAAACACATTGATATACGCATCAAAAATGCTCATGTTTATCAATGCGAACAGCCGAGCAGAGTCATGTAAGCTTAGCGATTTTTCCGCTATTAATTGTCGCGCAAGCCGATTGTGAGAATTCTCAGAAAAATCCTTCCACCACATAGCCAGATGAGTTTGATCAGCAGTTCGACTTTGGCTTTTGTGCGCACCGACACGCTTTACCTCGTTAAACGCCTCGGTGTATGCATTACTATTAATTTTTGGCGGTGGAGGCGCTCTAAATTGATCATGTGATGACAATACGAAGGGCGCTACTTTTGCCCAACCCGCTCCAAAAATAAAACCTTGCGGTGTGCCACTATGCTCGTTGAATTCTGCATATACACCCGGCGCCATTGGATGCCAAGAATACTCTGCTTCTGTGCTCCAGCGATCATTATCACGTTTAGTTAAGATAGCTTGTGCTGATGCAAAACCTAATTCGTTTTCCGATAAACCAGCATTCTCTTTTTGCAATCTAGTCTGCTGGCTAGTCTGCTGGTTTAGCAATTCGTTAAAAATGTGTTTATTTTCAGAATATTGATCTGTAGCGACATAAAAAGCTGCATATATCGCGGCTTCCCGCGGATCAATTTGTCTATGGGATCCGGAATAGGCATACGGTGTGAATTTGTTATCAACGGCATTAATGGCATCATGCATCGCAATGTGCATCATAGACAGGGTTCTTACCCCTTTTAACGTTAAAAAACCATCTTCACGCTCTGCAATTTCTAATACCCTTTTATTCCAATCACTTAGAAACTGCGTGTTTTTCGAAATATCTTGGCGAGTTTCAATGCTACTGCAAGCACAGATGGAGAACAGTACAAATAAAAAAAGTAAGTATCTCTTCATCGGAAATTCCTCCTCAACTTACTTAGCTTATTATTTGAACACTTTCTATACTAGTACTAAAAGTGTAGTGAATTTCAGAAGGAAAATTATTGTGGCAGCTGGATATGGTCAATATTGCCCACTTGCTTTGGCAACGGAAATTCTTTGTCGACGTTGGACTATCCTCGTTATTAGCCGACTACTAGATGGCTTGAGTCAATTCAATGAGATACACCAAGGGTTGCCAAGAATGTCCCCTTCTTTACTGTCGCAGCGATTAAATGAGTTAGTTGCAGAAGGCATTGTTGAAAAGCGTCCTAGTCCTACATCGAGCAAATCTACCTATCATCTAACTGATAGTGGTATGGCGCTTAGTTCAATCATAGATGGTTTGGCTATTTGGGGACAGCATTGGGCTAGAGACATGCAAATGGATGATTTAGATCCGGCATTTCTCGCTTGGAGTATGCATTTGAGAATGGACCTTGAATCCATGCCGAAAGAGCGCACGGTAATTGAGTTTAGTTTTACCGGCGTTGTCAAAGAATGGCGACAGTTTTGGCTTGTATCAGAGGGCGGAAAGATCGATATGTGCCTAAAACATCCGGGATTTGAAACCGATCTTCTAGTTCAATCTGATCTGCGCTTGTTCGTAGAAATTTGGAGGGGAATTCGAAGTCTCGAGCAACAAATCGATAAAGGTAAGGTGAAATTGGTAGGTCCTAGTCATTTGAGAAGGTCATTTCACAAGTGGCTCAAATTGAGTATGTATGCCAAATATGACAGGTTGCGTGACGGGGCTGAAAATCGAGCGCTAAAGCAATAAAGCAGTTTATAGATAGCATCCTCATAGTGCTAGAATGCTAAATTTAATGCCTATAAAATGTTGTGATTGAGGGTAATTTATATTAATTGTTTTAGCTCATTCTAAACGTCTAGAACGGAGTAGAAATTGATAAAAATGATAAGCCAATCTGCATGAAGTCCGCACTTTTTTGGGGGATAGCTCTAAGTTATGTGTTTTTCAGTTTTCTGGGCGATTATCCATTATCATTTTTGCACAAAGCAATACCGGCATTGATGCTTGCTGCGTGGATATTGAGTCAAAATTTTAACGGCAAAGTCCTTGTTGTGGCTGCCTTCACGTTTTGTGCTCTTGGAGATATGCTGTTGGCTTTGCCATTTGAACATAGCTTTCTGACAGGATTATCTGCATTCTTAGTAGGGCATCTGTTATTTGCCTGCTTTTTCGTGAAATGGTGTTACTGGACACCAAACAAATCGATTTGGCTTGCAATACTTGGCGGTTCAGTGATTGCTGCTGCTAGTTTAATTCTTCCTGTTGCTGGCGATATACTGCTACCTGTTGCAGCCTATATATTGGTCATCTCTGCAATGTCTGCTAGCGCTATACTCGCTGCCAAAAATCATCAAATTTTGATTTTTGGGGCAGTTGTATTCATGGTTTCTGATTTGTTAATTGGCATTAATAAATTTGTCGTTCCTATACCATTTGAACACCTTGCGATAATGCTAAGTTATTATCTTGCTCTGTATTGTTTGGCTATCGGAATCGTCAAAAGAACATCTGTCAAATGAATTCAAGAAGGAATGATTCATCGCCAATATAAAGGGCCTTGGGCGTGATGTTGTTTACGTTTAATCGGCTATTTGCATTCTAGGGCTGGAAACAGCTATTTTAAACACCGTAGCAACATGCCTTTGTTGTGCAAAAGTTGGTTGGGTTGTTAAAAAATTAAGCTAAGTCAAAGTGCTGGTTTGATCGCAAAGAAGACTCTCAGACTTTTTAAAAATTGAAAAACGCATTTTGAAATTTAGTCAGATTTAGACAAGGAACGGCCGCTGAGGCTTTTCATGAGAAAGTTAACGATTAAGAAAGCTGACTCAATAGCGGTCATTCACTTTCTGAAGTATCAAAAACACAAGCTGCATATTTGAGCTAATTAAAAGGCGCACTTTTTAGCTAATTTACTGATGTTATTATCTGGCAATTCATGAATTGTTTTGTATAACATGTTCCAATTGAACGAGGTTTGATTAAAAGTACCTTCAGGCTATGCACTTAAAAGTGGCAAGAAAACGATCGGTTAATTAATTAGCATTCAGCCTTTTTTATCTAAATAATTGAGTATCTTCTGAGCTACAGCAATGTCAGTGATACAGCTATGATCTTGACGTCATCTTGTTTATTTTATAAACAGAATAAAATGTTTTTCAGTGCTAGGTGAGAGAACCTCGCATTTATCGTCACTCTTTGATTAATCATACATTCTCCGAATTGGACTTAACTTAAATGCTTAAAAACTGCTGGTTAAAAGGGGGAGTAGCTGTATTAACACTTGCTGTATCAGGATATGTCTGTTCAGACCCCGTGCCGATGCAAGAAGTTGCCACCGATGATCTCAAGGTGAATGCAGACACATTGCAATATTCGGAGTTGAATCGAAATCATGCATCCGTAGATAAATTTGGTAGTGCTTTATCAAATTCATTGGCGAAAGGTAATACACCTACTCCACCTCATTTGTCTCCTTTGGAACTGGTGATTCCACTTCTTCAACCCACAATGCCTCCACTGGATCCTGAACTCGGCTTTAGAGAAAGCTTAATTATGCGCCAAGAACTTCCTTGGTTTAAACCTGAGCCTAGAAACTATGAACAAATTATTAAGTTTTTGTTTGGTGACCAGAGACCATTCCGCGTTGTACCGCAGTTCCCAGTCACTCAAGATGGGTTATTTAGTCGCCCAGAATACAGGCCATTTATTGTCGATAGAATGGAGTGTGCAGCTGCCGTGCAGAATCTCTCTGGGTTTTATGGACTGCAAAGCTATGAACGAGAATGCTTTGTGCCTGATACAGAAATACCAGAAGCAATAAAGGAAGTAACTGGTATTCTTGCTGTTGGAAGCAACCGAAAACCTTTCTGCGGAGGTACAATTATCGCCAGTCAACACATAATTACGGCGCGGCATTGCTTTTACCATGATGATGGAAGTCCAAGAAATCTGGTTGCGCTTTTAAATGCAGGCGAAATTGATTTTGTGGTTCGTGGGAAAAAGCAAGGTCGAACTCGCGTAACCGTATTGTCAAATACATTATCCGATGTTTCAGAAACAAAGGTAGATGCAAACAACGATTTTATTGTGCTAAAGCTGGCTGTCCCGCTCGAAGGTACCGTTGCAGAGTTGATTTCTGATTCAGATAAGCCTCCAGCCCCTTATGGCCTTTGGCTTTACGGCCCATTTCCAAGTTATCGCCAGTTATCCCTGAATAGCACTCAACTTCACTATATGCGTGCTTCTAAACCAAAGCTGTGTGCAGTTGTTTATTACGATTCAGAGGATAACTGTGTTTATCACAGTTGCCAAACAAGAGAGTCAACGTCAGGTTCCGGCCTTTTACAACTTACTGATAGTGGCGTGCGCCTTATTGCAACCCATCGAGGCCCGTCGAACTCAGATGCCCCATGTGATGCAGACACGCACAGAAATGTTCTCGTGAGTGAAGATTCAAACGGTGGTATCGCCGCAAAGGGGTTTAACGTAGCAACTCTTATTAAAAAACAGGAGATAGAACAATGGATTTCATCAGAATAGGACTAGTAACTTTGTTGTTAAGCGGATGCCAAATGACTCAGGCAAGTACTTCATCAGGAAAAATAGAGTGGTTGGAAACGTGTCCTGGGGATGCTACCGCTGTTCCATACGATCTTGATAACGTTCTTGAACTGGATCCTCCTGACAAAGCTGGAGCGGTCGAACTATCGTCTGTTTTAATAACGGTTTTGTCTTCATTAGGCTCTGCGATAGTAAGCAACGGGCTGAACTTGGCTGGAGAGACACTAAAAGAGACTGCCGAAGAAAAAGTCGTAGATACTCTGCACTATGGAGACAGCAAGTTATACGCGGGCCGCACCCATGCAAACGACAACGATCCGCAAGGGTTGTTTGCAAACGCTAAGCTGGTATTCAATTCAAGATGCCTAGTTGTAATGTCAAAAAGCACCAAAAATACTAAGAATGAGGCGAATAAAGCGCTATTGTTGCAGCAAATGAGTGAAAGCTATCTGGCACTGAATAAATTTGTTGGCGAAAGTGACATGCACTCAACCTTAAACAGGGGGGATGAGTCGGTCGTTGATGAGAAAGATACTGAAGAACAGGCCAAAACCAAAAAATGGAAGCCTGGTAACGACGCGCTTGCCGAATTCCTAGACAAACGTTTCGCGGGAAATAGTGTACCAGGTCTCGTGGCAGTAATAGATATCGTGCCATCCTCTACGCTTGACAGTTTTCGATTTGAATCTCGTTATGTTGCTGTAGATCATAGTATCAGAGAGCGTAGACGTGATTCCAAAAAGCGTGATTTCACACTTAATATAAATTTAAGTAGTCCGGGTACTGCGAGTTCAATAAGTACTTTACTGAAATATTCAGGAATAAAAAGAGGTTCGCCATTTCAGAGATATTCTGAAGGCAGCTCTGTGGTCAATTCAAGCTGGAAGGTTTATCCAAAACTCACCAAAACAGAGCAGAAAAAAGCAGATGTTTTTACAGGCTCTTCAAAAAAGCTATCAGCTAGCGCGGACAGCTACTCTAAGTTAGCAACCCAAAGCGCACTCCAAAGCCCACCACACGGAATTCAGTTAATCACTCCCGATTCAGCAAATTTTAATTATTGCCGTTTAAACGATGATCAATTAACTAAACTACTTCAACGTGCCCGAAATCAATTGGAAAAAATACATAGAGAGCAACAACGGCATGTCTTGAAAGCTCCACCTGAGGATGCAACTGATGTTGTCAAAGATGCCTATTTCAAGCAAACAAAAGCATTAGAGTTGTACGAAGGTTATTGGCGTTCATGCGCAGATTACTACACTTCGAGAGGGCGTTTAGAGAAATACACGGATGATTCTAACCAATTTGCATTTTCTGTCGGTGTTTTCGATACCAATATTGATATCAAGGAATTCCGTGACCGTGAACTTATTAAGTTTCTGGGTGGAGTACTCAGTAGCGAATCTTTAAGGTCAGAACTGGGAGCTTTGGCAGCTAAAGAAATTAAAGGCGAAGAAAGTCCAAGCTCGGATGAGCTAAATACAGAGTTTGAAGCTGCTATTGTTGAGGTAGAAGTGGCACTTGGCGCACACTTGGATATACCAACTGCGCTAACGCTAGCCACTTTGAACGCTAAGAAACGTGCTGCCAATCGTATTGCTGTCAAACAAGGTCGTCCTCTGCCATATCCTGAGGCTGGAGTGTGGGGTTTTTGATTTACTCTCACTCTATTTAACCCCGTTCTAATAATACAAATAGTGAATGGTCAAACTCCAGAGAATGGACACGAGTAGTTGTTCATTCTTATTTTCTTCTATGAAGTATTTCTTTTTATTAGGTAAGTTGGTTAGCTTTGAGCCGACTATTCAAAGAGGCAGTAAAACTGTAGCGAATAACTAACTATCAACGTCCGCTTTGTTTCGTTAAGGCTTCTTAATGTTATTTAGGCTCACAGGCAACAAAACGTACTTTTCATCCGCACAGTTTGTAACTACCGGCTCTAAAAGACAAAGAGCGGCCGTTCAGGTTTGAAATCTTAAGTTTCTCAAACGCACAGAAAGGCGACGCTGAGAAAAATCCATTTAGAATGTGATTTGTGTCAGTAGTTTCTATTAGTAATAGTTGGAGTTAAAAACTGTAAACAATTTGACGACCTAAAATCCACAGCATAACCACCTAAGGGCATTTGTAAATCACTCCCTTCTCAATGCGCAATCTTAGCATTAAGAAGGGAGTGATGCTTTCATTGACTCACCATTTTAATGATGCAACACTCTTAACGCTTCTAGACTCGGGTTTAGTTCGATGATTGAGTGACCCGTCATCAAACACACCTTCACCTGAAACAACATCGGCGCTTTTTTCTCACTATACACGGACGTGTATTGACAAAAAGATGACTCATTCACACCAAGAAACCTTGCCACATCTGCTCGCACACACGCCTGCCCGCGTTGGCGTCTTCTTGAAATAAAGTCGTTTACCCAGTCGGACAATGTGGCTTTCACTTTCAAATCTTGCTCAGTCATATCCACTTCCCTACGCGTCAAAAACAAAACTGATGAGAAGGTCTCGCTTTGCGAGCGGCTCTTTAACCCCTCTACAGATTCTCAAGTACTCTGTAGTATCCACCTCACCGGTCTGATGGTTGTAATCGCACGAAGAGGCTACGTTAATGCGCAATGTACTCATGTCAAAGCACTTGGCGGCTACCGTGGAAGTATCCGCAATGAGAGAAAACAATCGAGTAATCCCACTTCGGACCTTAAGGCTTGGCAGTGGAATATGCGGTGAGAATTCCGGATCTGGGTCATGATATTCATAGTCATTATGTGGCCTTGGGATTGTGCTAAAACGATTAACTCGCCTCGCGCCAATCTCTTTGGCGATCGCAGAAAATATAGGCTCCCACGACTCCCACTCATAGTACTGATCTTCAGCTTCGACACCCAATCCAAGTTGTTTGAGCTGAAGATAGTTGTCATCAGAACGAACTGCTTCAATACCTAAAACTTCTTCTTTGGTCAGCTTCTGTGAAGGAAAACAACTCTCAACCAAAGTCTCTAGCTCCTGTTTGGTTTGTTTCGCTTCTTGCAATAACTTAAACACTTCAGGACTAGTCTGCTCAAAATCTATTTGAGATTTACTGGTTATCGTTTTCACAAAGCCAACGAAAGCCGACAATAAGCACAACCTGAACTGCGCTATATGAAGAGTGTCACCGAGTGGATTCATCGCGCCACCGATTTCATAAACTCCAATCGACGCTTTGTTCACCTGAGTGTCATACTCCTTTATGGTGTAATTGCACGCATCAATCCCCAAAAACGAGAACAAACCCATGGCAAATGGATTGACAAAATGAGTCAACCCAGAATTCACCAATGGATTATCGTTAATCGATAATCCTCCTTTGCTTACCCCGCATGCAATGATGTGAGTCTCGGTGCTTAGCAGGCTAGAAAACATCTCTGCGATGGCTTTTTTGGCGCGATAACCTCTTATCAGCTCTCCGTCATCATCTCGGATCATGGATTCCATTGCATCACAACGCTGTTGAATAAGACGGTAAAAAGACACAATAAACTCACTGTTGGTAAACTGAGTGAAGATATCATTTATGACGGCCCAGTCCCTAGTCACTTGGCTGGCAACCTCATCAACAGACAACACCTCTTTGTCGGTTCGTAACTTTATTGGGGTATTGCGAACACTTACATGCTGGAGCAATGGCGCAATTGGCGGTTCTAGCTCAAAGGTAATGTTGGTGGTGGATTTTGGTTTTTTGAAATGCTTATCGTTAAGCGTGTAAATCTTTACAGGCAGGATTTGACCCACCAATTCTGGTAATAATGTCATAACTGTACTCTTTATATTTGCTTCGCCAGACGCCTGAAGGCCTTCCATTGAAATTCATATTTTTACATTTCATCATGGAAATGCTCGGTATCAACTTGAATTTGGGTTGATAACATAACATTAGAATAGACTGGGACGCCTTGCAATGACTTTCGAGATAAACATACAAAGCTCTTAGCTAATGGGAAATCCACCTAACATCTTCGCAATAGGTTCACAATCAGGTATGAGTAGAAAAAGCGAGCACAGATCTGCGGAAATCCGTTCACAAGCCATGTTTATCACTAAATTGAAGAATCGCTGAAGGGCTAGTTTGCAAGATTTGCTGCTGTATGCGTTTAGAAGGCTTCAAGTTCCGAAATACATACTTTGCCGTCCTTTTTTGTCTGATTGGCGCCATTAGACCTTGAGTTCAATTATGCAACTTATGTGTACGAATTGCTGAAAGCAACAAACTGATTGGTATGCGTCCAACTGAGTATGATGTGTAGAATGACTTATTTGCAACACTTCAATATACTAGTGTATCCGAAGATTTAATCTCTGAATGGATTTATTCTTAAACCATGGAAAAACAAGAATTTTTTACGCGTTTGCACAAGATCGTTTCACCTTCAACGCCTGTTGATAAAGCGGAGTTTCTTTTTGGAAGGACAGGACAATTAGAAAGTATAGAGGAAGCGTTGTATGCCAAAGGACGACATTGCTTCATATACGGTGACAGGGGAGTTGGTAAATCTTCAATAGCTTATACTGTAGCAGGAATGTTTCAGTCTAAAAACAAGCCATACATCATAGTTAATTGTGCTAAAAGTAGTACGTTTAGTTCTGTAATGGACTTCATTATTTTCGAGCTTACGGATGGAAAGGAATTATCTTCAGAAGCAACAACTGTTTCTGGTAAAGCAGGTTTCTGTGGCCTCAGCGCTAGTGCTTCAAATAAGGAAACTTTCAAGCAGAAAGTAATATCCCATCACGATGAGGGCACATATGCATCAATTCTTGCCAAGGCTTCAAAAGAATACGCCGAAACTACAGTAATCGTCATAGATGAGTTTGACACAATAGAAGACGTCGTAGAGAAGGAGCGGTTTGCTGTTTTAATAAAAGCGCTTAGCAACATCGAATGCAATACCAAATTAATTTTCACTGGCATTGCGACTTCTCTCACTGATTTGCTAGGCGGGCATGGATCAAGTGTAAGGCAAATACATCAAGAATTTATTGAACCATTATCTTGGGATGGTCGTTTTGAAATAATAAACAGGGCTTTTAGTGAATTTGACGTTACGTTACCTGAAGATATTCGCTTTAAAATTTCAGGATTGAGTGACGGTTTTCCTTCTTATATCCACCTTATTTGTGAGAAGTTGCTTAGTGAATCTTTCAAAAATGGTTTAGATACACCTATAGAATTTCAGCACTTTTTGAATGCACTTGATAAAGCTATAGATTCAATAGCGGAAGACATTCGCGCAGATTACGACAAAGCAACTCTTGGTCGCGATGAGAACTACCATTATGTTCTTTGGGCGATGGCTGATTCGGCTGATCAAATCCGACATTTTGACCACATTTATTATTCTTACCAAATGGTTTGTAAGGCAGTTAGAGTTCCGGAAATGAATAAAATGGAATTCGAAAGCCATTTTAAATCATTGCGAACTAAGGGGTTTGGCAATATTGTTATCAGAGGTCTTGATAAGCGCCCGAAATGGTGGCGATTCAAGGAAAGCTTAGTTCGTGGGCTCGTGCGGATGTATGCGGAAAAGCATAAGGTTGTGCTAGATTTTCAACGAAACTTTGCCTCTGTGACAAGCCATGTCAGCCAGAAATCCGGACAAAGAGAATACAGACCTTTGACTCAGGTTGAATATCAGACTGATCAGTGGAGAAAAAGTGGCAAATAGAATCTAAGGAACAGAGCACTTAATAAAGTAGCAAGAACCTCACCGTAGGAAATTCGCTCTTTTTCGCCAGTTAATTATCATCGAGCCAAGGTCCGGTTTACGTACATTTTTGCCCCTCAGACTTGCCTAGTTAACCCATCCATTCAAAGCACGGACTCTTGAATCAAGGCATCATTGCGTGGGCGCGTGCAATGAAAACCTGAGTTGTGGACTAGGGTTAATTATCACCTCATCTCCCACCACTTACAATAAAGGTTTATTTCGGTGTTTAAAGCGAAATGCAATGGTGATAACACCAACCAAAAGTATCATGATGTAAGGTGTATATTCAGCCAAAAATTCAGCTATAGTGTTCTTTCCTTAAAACAAAAATGCTTCAACGCTATCCGACAATCAGGAGCGGTTTAGCATAAACAACCAACACAGGAATGTTAAGGATTGTTATTGATTAGGCTCTGTTAAAAATTACTATTACAATTAAAAACCTTGACCCTCACGTCGCGTAATAGCTCAAGCTTGTTTAGGTCAGCAATAAAGGAGCCTTGTAAATGCCAGATTTGAACAAGCGTTATTCCGTTAGCCAGCTAAGTAAAATAGCTGGGGTAAGTGTTAGAACACTGCATCACTATGATGAGGTGGGACTACTGGTTGCCCGTCGAGCCGACAATGGCTATCGCCAATACTCTGCCCATGATGCTGCATGTTTACAACAAATCTTGATTTATCGGGCTTTGGACATGCCTCTTGAGCAGATAAAGGCCATCATGACCGCAGAAAACTATGACTTACTGGATGCTTTGCAAAAGCAACGCTCACTTTTATTGCAACGACAATCAGAGACTAAATCCATACTTAATAGAGTTGAGGCAACAATGAGCGTAATTAAAGGCGAAAAAAACATAGACATCATGTTCGAAGAATTTCCTGCTAATAAGGCCAAAGAGTGGAAAACCCAGTTGATTAATAGCGAATCGAATGGCGATTTGATACTCGAAGCTTATGGCCAACTATCTGCCACAGAAATGACTGAAGAAACAAAGCTTTCTCATCTATGGGCAATCAAATATGTTGAGCTACTCACACAGCCCACTGACTCGACCGAGGTACAAAGCTTGATAAAAGAAGCCTACGTGCTGTCCAATCGAATGTGCTACAAAGCGGCAGGTGAAGGAAAATTTAACGGCCTAACCTACGATATATACTTACAAATGGCAGACGCCACTATTAACGATCCTGTAATGACAGAGATGTACAATCACTACGATCCTAAATTTGCACAGCATGTACATAAAGCTATGCTGCATTTTGCTGAGCATGAGCTGAAAGAAAAGGAAAATGAGTACTTGGGGCTAACCGTTCTGGATAGCTAAATCCGAGAGTGAGCACACACTATAGCAAACAGCCCTGAGCAAAATAGCCAAGCCAATGATAGAGGCAGAAGTTTAGTCACATTTTGCCTCTCGTCGGCCAAATCAGACGCAATAAGTTAAAAATAGTTGTAATAAATTTAGCTCAATGTCTACTAACGAGGTATTCATCACTTAATAAGTATTACGACTGTGTCAATTTCATTTAATGGTTCGATAAAAACTAAGGCAACTCAAGGGGTTGATTGTTGTCGGCAGCGCAAGACTAGCATAGCTAGGTCACTGACAAGGGCAATCAAACATGTCTAATTACCAACAAGCGTTTGAATCTGTTGTCGCCAAATACAAACTATCGCTGTTTAAGATTGCCGCGACATTTGAAGCCGACCCCACACTCCAGATGGATCTATTCCAAGATATGCTATTAGCGATTTGGCAAGCATTAGGCAAGTTTAAACAACAGAGTTCTCTGCACACTTTTATATACAAGGTCGCCTATAACCAAGCAGTCAGTCATGTCGCTAAGCAAAGTCGCAAACAAGATATTACCCAGCTTCACGACCACATTGCCTGTCAGCGCAGTGATATAGAATCCTATACCAACACCTTGCAGTCTTTAGCCCATATCACCAGCAAAATCAGCAGCTTACCTATTATTCAAAGGCAACTGGTGGTGATGTCGTTAGAAGGCATGTCGTATACAGATATGGCCGAAATTACTGGCTTATCAGTCAGCCATGTAGGCGTGCAACTTAATCGAGCAAAAACCAAACTCAAACAATTACTGGAGGATAAATAATGCAACATCAACAGGACTCTTGGGACGATATTATGCAAAACTGGCATAGCAAGGATGATCAACTGCAACAGCAACTTCCCACGCCAGATACGCTCATTGCCCAAATCAATAAACGCAATCGTAATAACAAAATCGAAGTCATAATGGCTCTGGTCGCAGGTGTACTGGCGGGAGGCTACATTGTGTGGGAAATGTATCTAGGCTTACCTTCAATTGCCGATAAAATCCTTTATTCAATATTTTTAGCCTTAATAGTACTAGGAGTGGCTAATAGTTACGTCTCTTTAAGTCGCTCTATTGTCGCTTCTGCAGATAGAACTAAAGATCATGTAACCGTATTATTAAATCAGTCTGAATATAAAGTGAAAGAGTTACGCATTGGCCAAATCATCATGACTATAATGTGTTTGGTCATATTATTTATTGTTGGAGTCATCGCCTATATTGGCCTGTTTGAGCGACCCCTTGAATATAAACACTATCTAGTAGCAGGGATATGTTCCGCCTGCTCTATTTTATTTATAGGTAACTATATTTGGTTTAAACGCCAGATCAAACAGTTTAAACGCCAAATACATTTTTTAAGCGTACAATAAACACGCACCTTAGGTTCATATAAAGGAACACTTTGACCAAAAATCCGCATTAGTACTTGGCGCAACCGGTTTAGTAAGGCAAGAGTTGGTTAAGCTCTTGCCGCCTAGGCACCACCCTAGATACAGTAAATCCAAAAACTTGCCGAACGGAGCTAGCCTATAGCTAGCATAGGTTAAGCAATGGTTGTTTTATCTTATGTGTTCCAATTGAACTGCGTTTAATCTAAGGATATTAAGATTTTTCCAGCACTCACATTAAGAAGTGCTTGTTGAAAATCATTCCACTGTGAATTTGCCACAGCTAACTGATTGCTCACTTGTTCTGCATAGTCTGATTTAACGATCTCGATATCATAGCGGGAAATAAGTCGAGAGATAGCGCCGTCAAGATCATAGTCATATTTTATATTCACATGCATTCGACTGACTTTAATTTGAGTTGGTAGGTTTTCTAATCCTAACGTCACTGCTTCCGAATAGGCCCGTTGCAAGCCTCCTGTGCCTAATTTAGTTCCACCAAAGTAACGTACAACAGCGACTACTATGTCACCTAAACCACTATGTTCAATGACTTTGAGCATTGGCATGCCCGCCGTACCACTAGGCTCTCCGTCGTCACTCATTGAGCGAATAGTGGTATTGGGCGCGCCAGCAATATATGCCCAACATACATGATTAGCTTGAGGATGTTGTTCGCGCAAACTACGAATAAAACCCTCCGCATCTACGCGGCTAGGTGCCAAATTCACAAAGATTAAAAACTTACTCCGTTTTACCTCTAAAGTAGTCTTGAATAACCCCGCAGGGACTAAATAGTTTGCAGTTTCAGGCGTACTTTCTATTGGCATATTGGTTTAGGCCCACATGACTAAAATAGCTGCAAAGGCGATCAATAACAAACCGATAATCTCCTGTTTTTTCACGGGGTTTTTTAACCAAAAAACGGCTATCAAAATCGTAAATAAGACTTCTATCTGCCCCAACGTTTTGACATAAGCTACATGATGCAACGCCATGGCACTAAACCAACATATAGAGCCTAAACAACTGGTTAAACTTGTGGCTAAGGTCATTTTGGATTGGGTTTTTAATGCACTGAATATGCTTCTATCTTTAATCGTAATATAGGCTAGCAAGATCATGGTTTGAATACACAATACCCATAACAAAACCCATGCTGCACTGTGCGGAAAAGGCACATTTAACATATGTGCAGCTTCACGAACATACAGAGATGTTAGTGCAAAACATGTTCCACAAGCCAGACCAATCGTGACAGTTTTTAAGCTGAGTTCACCTTTTCTGCCGCCACCACTAAGAACAAAAACTGCGGCGGCACCAATAAATATTCCTAACCAACCAAATAGACTTAACTGACTACCAAAAAAAATGGTTCCCAGTACACCAGCTACCAAAGCTTCACTTTTCGCTAAACCTGCGCCCACCGCAAAGTTTTTCTGTTTAAACAATATTACCATCAAAGAGGTAGCAGCTATTTGCAGCACAGAAGCCAGTAATATCACCGCCAAAAAACCTTGGCTAAATTCAGGGATTGGCTGTTGAGAAAAGGTATGCAGTAGGTATAAATAAAAAAGCGCGATAGGCGGGGCAAATAAAAATCTGGCGAGGGTGACCCCCGAGGTGCTTACATGTTCGCTAAGCTGGCTTTGCAGTGCATTGCGGAACGTCTGCATAATAACCGCACCAAGGGTAAATAAGATCCAGCTCACGGATTAACCTGTAATAACTAAAAGGAATTTATTTTACTCTTTTTATTACGAACCGAGCAATCGGCAATCAGAATCTTTTGCTCAAAAAGATAGAACCAGCCAAATTTCCAGCTGATTCTATTCTTTCTACATTTACTGTTTTATGCAGCTACCGTTTTATGCAGCGACAGATTTTTGTCGAAGGGTTTTGGCTGCATTCACCATATTTTTCAATGCCGGAATAACTTCTTCCCATCGGCGAGTTTTCAGTCCACAGTCAGGATTTATCCAAATCCGTTCCTCAGGCAGTTTTTCTGCCGCCCGTTGCAGTAAGTAAATAATACTTTGTTCAGTTGGAATGTTTGGAGAATGGATATCATACACACCCGGACCGATATCATTTGGATAATTAAAGTCGTTGAAAGCGTCGAGTAGCTCCATGTCTGAGCGAGACGTTTCTATACTGATAACATCTGCATCAAGCCTAGCGATGGATTCTATGATGTCATTGAAATCCGAGTAGCACATGTGAGTATGGATTTGAGTTTGGTCAGCGACGCCATTGGCACTTAATCGAAAGCTATCAATTGCCCAAGTTAGGTATTCTGACCATTGTGATTTTCTCAGTGGTAAGCCTTCACGTAACGCAGCTTCATCAATTTGGATCAGCTTTGTTCCTGATGCTTCAAGCTCTAGAACTTCGTCTCGTATTGCTAATGCAATTTGCTGACAAGTTTCGGCACGTTCTTGATCGTCCCGCACAAAAGACCAATTTAGAATAGTAACTGGGCCGGTTAGCATACCTTTCAAGGGCTTTTGCGTAAGAGATTGAGCATAGTTGGTCCATTCCACTGTCATTGACTGAGAACGAGATACGTCACCGAATATGATGGGGGGTTTAACGCAACGTGAACCATAGGATTGCACCCAACCAAACTGACTAAAGGCGATACCATCTAGTAACTCACCAAAATACTCAACCATGTCATTGCGTTCGGCTTCACCATGTACAAGAACGTCTAAACCCAGCTCTTCCTGACGTTTTATGCAATCTGCAATTTCTGCTCGGATAGATTGAATGTAGCCGTCGTGCTGAATGTCACCTTGTTTGTATTGACGTCTAATTTGACGAATAGTTTGTGTTTGTGGAAATGACCCAATCGTTGTTGTTGGATACAGAGGTAAATTGAGTTGAGATTGTTGTAATTTGTGTCGCTCTTCAAAGCTTGTTTGGCGTTGATAGTCATTTAAGCTGATGTTCGCGATTGCTTGCTTTACATGAGAATTATGCACTTGTTGCGATTGTTGACGACTGGCGATTGCTTGTGCGTTTTCATTGAGTTCATTTGCAACTGCTTGGCGCCCAAAATTTACTGCCTTACCCAGCAAAGCCAATTCTGCCAATTTTTGCGTAGCAAAAGCTAGCCAATTTTTTAAATCGGGATCCAATGACAATTCGCTGTTTAAATCCACGGGCACATGCAAAAGAGAACAGCTTGGTGCGAGCCATAATCGCTCTTCTAACTCGCGTGCAATGGGTTCAATCCAATCCAATACTGAATTTAAATCCGTTTTCCAGATATTACGACCATCTATGACACCCAAAGAAAGTACTTTATCTTTAGGTAATTCACTTAGCACCTTCTCAACATCTCCTCGGCCTCGAACCGCATCAATGTGCAGGCCGTCAACCGGCAGTTTAGCCGCAAGCGATCCATTCTCTGCTAACTCGCCAAAATAAGTCGCCAACAAGAGTTTTACCCTAGTTTGAGACAAGCACTGGTAAGCAAAATTGTAGGCATTTTGCCATTCGGGAGACAATTCTGTGACTAAGGCTGGTTCATCAATTTGTACCCATTCGACGCCGCAACGAGAAATATTCTTAAGTAATTGCTGATAACAGGGCAATAGATCTTCCAACAGTGAAAGAGGTTTAACTTGGTCTTTTGCCTTACCCAATAATAAATAACTGATTGGGCCCAAAATGACGGGTTTCACGTTGAATCCTTGGCTTCTAGCTTGATGGATTTGACGTATCAAAGGCTTATCAAACAATGAGAATTGTGTGTCTTGGCTAAATTCGGACACGATATAGTGATAGTTTGTGTCGTACCACTTGGTCATTTCGCCCGCGGCGGTGCACTTGCAATCGCTGTCTTGAGGTGCTCTTCCCCGAGCAATTCTAAAATACTGCTGTAATTCAGAGTCATCTTGCTTAACGAAACGAGAGGCAACATTGCCAAACATAATGTTGTGATCTAAAACGTGATCGTATAGAGAGAAATCACCTATTGGCTGGTAGTCTAGGTTGGCCTGTCGATGCAAGTTGTCGAGCAACAATGCCTGACTTTCTTTGACTAACTCTGTTTCATCTGACTTACCGTTCCAATATTTCTCTAATGCAAACTTTAACTCCCGCTTTGGACCAATGCGCGGGAATCCTAGGTTGTGTATTTTAATCATAACGAACTCCAAAAAATAAGATGGCGGTATGATAGGGAGTACAAACGATTAAAAATAATGATATATTTTCAGTTATTCATGAAAAATACTCATTAATTAATATGATCGAACGTTCGCATTTATCCATTCTTACGGCCATCGAACAGCAAGGAACATTAACTCAAGCTGCTGAGGCCTTACATTTGAGCCAATCGGCCTTAAGTCACAGCATTAGAAAGCTTGAAAGTCAGTTAGGTGTTGCCGTTTGGGAGAAACATGGCAGAAACCTTCGGTTGACCCAAGCGGGACAGCAGATCTTATCACTTGCCAAACGGGTTTTACCGCAATTCGAACATACCGAATTGTTGCTTTCTCAGATTGCCAAGGGACAACGTGGACTACTTCGGATTGGCATGGAATGTCATCCTTGTTACCAATGGTTGCTCAAAGTGGTTGCCCCTTTTATGCATGCTTGGCCAGATGTAGATGTTGATGTAAAACAAGAATTTCAGTTTGGTGGAATGGGGGCATTATTTGACTATGATATTGATGTATTGGTTACGCCAGATCCACTGTTTAAGACTGGTGTAGAGTTCATTCCTGTTTTTGATTATGAACATAAATTGGTTGTTGCGAACACTCATCAACTCGCAAAACTAAATTACATCAATCCAGAACATTTACATAGCGAAGTGCTTATTACCTATCCTGTCGAACCGCAGCGATTAGATATTTTTAGTCAATTTCTAACGCCGGCCGGTTGTTCTGTCAAACAACACAAAATTATTGAAACCACCGAAATCATGCTACAGATGGTTGCGGCAGGACGCGGTGTTTGTGCTCTTCCGGGTTGGCTGGTGGAAGAATATTCGAAGCAAATGCCTATCACGAGCTTGAGATTGGGCCAGAAAGGTATCACCAAGCAAATTTATCTTGGTATACGAAAGGGAGAAACTAAAATCAATTACATTGACGAATTTGTAAAATTAGCCAAACAAATTGAGGTATGAGTATCAATGCCGTTTTAGAATGTAAAATAAGCGGAAAGTCATATGAACAATGGTCTAGTTTTTCATATACTAGTAACAGGATGTAATAGGAGAGTTAGGTTTGTGTGAGCTACTTGGTATGTCTGCCAATGTCCCTACTGACATTTGTTTTAGCTTTGCTGGATTGCTAGAGCGCGGGGGAAGAACAGGCCCTCATCGAGATGGCTGGGGAATTTCATTTTACGAGGGTAAAGGATCCCGAAGTTTCAAAGATGTACTGCCGAGTTGTGAATCTGAAATAGCGAATCTGGTTCGAACATACCCAATTAAATCCAAATCTGTCATCAGTCATATTCGCCAAGCAAATCGTGGCGGCATCAAACTTGAAAATACGCACCCCTTTTGCCGACCATTGTGGGGGCGTAACTGGACATATGCCCACAACGGACAGCTAAGTAATTACAAACAAATGCTTACTGTGGAAGAGCAACTGCCCATAGGCAACACAGATAGTGAGTTAGCCTTTTGTTGGCTGGTTGAAAAACTTGCAGAGCGTTTTCCTAAGAAGCCCAAAGATATGAGCAGTGCTTTTCGTTTTGCAGCAAATAAAGTGAATGAACTAAGAGCATTAGGTGTATTTAATATGTTACTGACCGATGGCGTATATGTGTTGGCATTCTGCAGTAACCATTTAACATGGATAACAAGAAGAGCCCCCTTTGGTAAGGCAACGTTAATCGATTCTGATTGGATAATTGATTTTCAAAAAGAGACCACGCCCAATGACATAGTTACCGTGATTACCACACGGCCACTTACTCACGACGAAGACTGGAATGTGTTGCAACCTGGAGAATACGCACTTTTTAAGTTCGGTGAGTTAATTAGCAGTAAAACCCTAAAAAATGTCAATCCAATCAATGTAGAGGCTTAATAGGTGAACCCATCAGCAACTCGTCTCAACGGCAGAAACGCAGCATTACTCACTAAACATGACAAGCTGCCTCTAATTCAGCCATTTTTAGCGCCATTGGATATATCTATACAAAGCACAGACGCGTTTGATACTGACGAACTCGGTACTTTTAGTGGTGAAATTGCCCGTACATTTTCTCCTGTTGATTGCGCTCGCAAAAAAGCCCAGCTAGCTATTGAGGCGACCGGTTTGGATATTGGGATTGGCAGTGAAGGCAGTTTTGGTGGAGGGCCGATGGCAGGCTTGATGAACTGGGATGATGAGATTCTAGTGCTTTACGATGCTAAAAATGATTTTGAAATCGTGTCTTTTGCTCAAGGCCCTATTAAAGTCAATGAAATTGCCATTCAGTCATTCGCTGAATTGGATAAGATCAGAAGTGATTTCGATGGGAAACAAGGGTGGATTTTAAAATCCAAGTCCAGATTACTCAAAGGTCTAACTGAGTACCGAGATATTTTACAGGCTATTGAATCACTTGAGCTGAAATCAGAAATGGAATTCAAACATCAGCAAGTTATGCTAGAGCCGGATTTTAGGGCTATGTATTGTCCTGAAAGGCAAGACTACATTCGTAAAGCAGCACTACAACTTAGCGAACGTATCGGTGCACTTTGTCCTGAATGCGAGGCTCCAGACTTTTGGCGCGTCGAAGCAGTCAAGGGGGCTCGATGCACTGCTTGTGGACTGGCTTCTAACGTACCCAAAGCCTTTATTAAACGCTGTCGCATCTGCCAATTTGAAGTCCAAGAGCCCAGTGAAACAGAATTTATTGATCCTGGGCAGTGTGAGCTTTGTAATCCTTAAACTGTAGACATTTATTCTGACTGTGCCCGTTGGATGTAGGCATCTACCCGTTTAATGAGCAATGGCATGGGCATGCTGCCAGCGCCAATCACAGCATCGTGGAAGTCACGGATATCAAATTTATCGCCTAATGTTGTCTTGGCTTTTTCTCGCAACGCAAGAATCGTGTTCATTCCCGTCATATAGCTCAATGCCTGGCCGGGTAGTACAAAAAACCTCTCCACTTCGGTGACTATGTCTTGCTGTGCGATTGGGGTGTTTTCTGCGAAATAATCAATCGCTTGTTGTCGTGTCCAGCGTTTGGAATGTATGCCCGTATCGACAACTAGACGAACCGCTCGCCATAGTACGCTTTGTAATCTTCCGACTTGAAATAAAGGTTCGCCAGACATGCCCATTTCACCGGCTAAATGCTCAGAGTAGAGCGCCCATCCTTCTGTGTAGACAGATTGCGTGCGGTATTTTCTTATCTTAGGTAGCCCTTCGAGTTCTTGGGTTCTAGCTAACTGAAAATGATGACCGGGGACGCCCTCGTGGAAGGTAATACTGCGGAATAAATACTTTTGCACAGCTGACATATCGGCTAAGTTGGCATAATAGATACCGGGGCGACTGCCATCTTGTGAAGGCCGATTATAAAACGCAATACTGGTTGAGTTTTCACGCCACGGTTCAACGCGTCGCACTTCCAAACCGGCTTTCGGTAGAGAATGAAAATACTGATCAGCAACAGCAAAAATACGGTCGGTATCCGCTTGTGCATCTTTCAGAAATTCTGCTCTTCCTTGATCATCAAACGAATAAAAATTATTTGGGTCGGTTCGCACAAATTCAAAAAATGCCTGCAAGTCTCCTTCAAAGCCTATTTCATCCATGATTTTCTGAATTTCGCCGTGGATGCGAACAACACCTGCAAGCCCTATCTTGTGCACTTCATCGGCATTTTGCTCAAGGGTGGTAAAGCGTTTTATTCGCATATTATAGAAGGCTTCTCCATCCGGAAGTGCCCACACACCATTGTTTACGTCCTGAAGTTTTTGCAAACGCTTGGTTTCAGTCAACAAAGCTGAATAGCCATTGAAAAATGCAGTTTTTAGCGCTTCACTGGCCTGTTGTACTAAGACCTCTTTTTGCCTTTCTTCTATATCTAATTTGCCGACTTTTGCTTTAAAGTCGCTGAATAACGGATGGTCATAATCACTATCATCCAAGGGGCGGCCCGTTAACACCTGACTGATATCTTTGATCATGTCTGGGAAGGCAAAAGCCGGCGCTATCACACCAAATTCAGCTCTATCTTGTAAACGCGCAACCATATCGCCTTTAAGACTTTCTATTCCGTTAAGCCGAGCGATATAGTTCTTTGCATCATTAACGGAAGCAACCGTGTGGTTATTTTGCAGTAAGGTAATAGGAGCCATAAATTGGCCGACAAACTGGTCGGTTACATAGGAATGTCGATAAAATTCTCCCTCTTCAATTTTGGCTTGAAATAGCGCTGTGGCTATATCAAAACTTAATTTTCCATCAGCACTCAATGCGTCATAGTCAAAATTGCTTTGTAAATACGCTAAATCTGCTTTTGTCTCAGCAATTTCTTCGAGAGTATGACTATCTGAAGTGTCCGACCATTTGTCTAAACCACCAAAATCCACTCCCAACTGAGATTGATAATTAGGACTTTGGCGTACATCCCTTTCAAACAAGCTGTCTAAATATTCGATTAACGCTTGATCTTGGCTCTCAGCGGGATTGTCAATTGACGGTGTTGGCGTCTTGACTTGTGAAACCTGAGTGGTTTTTTGAGGTTGATTGCAAGAAACAATGACCATTGCAGCAAAGACAATCAATACTGGCTTAAAAAAATGAGTGAACATCATGACGACTTTCCTAGATACGGAGTGAACTATCTAGACTAGGCGGCATTCACTGTTTGATCAAGTGTGTACTAACTAACCCCTTGCATGCCAGACACACGCTATTGCTGATGTTGTTGTAGGAAACGATCAAATTGCTCAATATACAAATCAATAAACTCAGGCCTTCCCCACTGACCATGTTTTGCACCTTCTATTATTTTCAAGTCAAAAGGGACACGATGTTTATTCAGCAAAGGAATGAAATCGACATAGCGTTCGCCGGGGCGATCTAAGCTTCCATCCAACATTAATATCGGTGGTGTATTTTCAGTTATATGAGTGATAGGTGAGCCCAACGCATAAATTTCCGGATTTTCAGCGTATCGACTACCAAAAAATAGAGCGCTGTTCTTAACGTACTGGTCTTTGGCTTTCTTAACACGACTAACCTGGTCGACGCCGGTACCCATAATAATGATGCCATTCAATTTACCAGATACATTAGGATTATTTTCTTGATCACTAAACACGTCACGATTTTGGGTTAATCCCGCCATGGCAATTAAGTGCCCTCCGGCCGAACCACCAATACCGAAAATATTATCGGGGTCAACCTGATAAGTATCCTCATGCTTCCTTAACCATCGAATCGCAGCTTTTGTATCGAGAACTGCAGCAGGGAATAGAGCCTCGGTAGCAAGGCGATAATCTATATTGGCAACGACATAGCCTTTTTCGGCAAGTTTTACTGCGAGATTTTGAAACCCTTGCCTCTTTCCTTGAACCCAACCACCACCATGGACAAGGACAACGCCAGGATAATCACCATTACCTTTAGGTGCGAAAACGTCTAGGTAGACGCCTCTGTCGCCAAATTTAGCGTATTCGATATCTTGAAATATGCGAATTTTTTCGACAGAGAGATCAGCCGTAGCAAAAACCGTTGGAAGCCAAAGCAATGACATTACACTAAACACAATTAGCAGAATTTGCCGTGATTTAGGAATGATCCGCGATTTAGCGATGACCTGTGATTTACAAATGACCTGTGATTTAGAAATGATAATGAGTAGGTTCACAAACTAATGCTCAAATAATGAATAAAATTTTAATCTAATTTTAATGTTGAGGTTAAGTTTTTTTTAGATTCTTTCAATAGACTACCCAGCAGTGATTAAATTTAATTTGATTAAGGTGAGTTATGAAAAAAAGCTTTCTTGCTATTTTTGCCCTTGCGTCTTTGGGCGCATCTAATTTAGCTGTCGCCTTTCAGGAAGGGGATATCATTGTCAGAGCAGGTTTGGCAAATGTAAGCCCTGACGAATCGTCGTCAAACATTGTTGTTGGTAGCGACCTTGGCGTCAGTTTGACGGTGGATGACGATACACAGCTGGGGCTAAACTTCGCTTATTTTTTTACTGATCGACTAAATGTTGAGGTTTTGGCCGCGACTCCGTTCAAACATGATGTAAACTTTAATGTCAGTGACCCACTTGGAACAGGCGACCAATTAGGTGAAGTAACTCACCTCCCTCCAACCGTATCAGTAAATTACTACTTAAATGATCCGTCTAGCGCATTCCAACCGTATTTAGGAGCTGGTTTAAATTACACTATCTTCTTTGATGAGGAATTTACCGCTGCCAACGACGGAGCGGGGCTAACAGACTTATCTCTAGATAGTTCTTTTGGACTTGCATTCCAAGCTGGCGTTGACTACATGCTGAATGATACTTGGTTTGTGAACGGCTCGATTCGTTGGATAGATATTGACACAGAAGCCTCATTCAATCTCAATGGTGCCGCTGGCAGCGTCGAAAGTATTGAAATTGATCCTTGGGTTTACACGGTTTCTGTTGGTTACCGTTTTTAGTATTGAATTAATAAATTTTACTGGCACAGTAGGGTGTTGAGACTACACTTTGAAGCAACCACACCCTATCAGCACTTTCGCATTTAATAGGAACAACAATGAATACGATAAATAAAATAAACAAAAAAAGCCTCCTTGCTCTATCAATTGCAGGAACTCTGGTTCTTTCATTCTCTGCAAACGCAAAATCAGTTAGCGATAGCGTCATCAAAGAACATCGTGCGGCGCTAGAAGCGAATACAGATGGAAAAGGGTTTGGTCCTCAATCTCCAAGAGATATTGATCAAGGCTACGGTACTAATCTTCGCCAATTTGGTACAGCTCCTAATCGTAGTCAAATGAATCTGTGTAACATTCATTTCCATAAAAACGCTGAACATAAGGGTGGGGATTTCACAACTTATGCTGGAAATGGTGATGGCAAAGGTAAAAATACTGGGTATAAATACAACGGGGATTTAACCAAAGCCCAGCTCAAGCCAGTCAGGTCTAAAATCTGTGCAGGTAAAGGCGACCCTCTACAATCTGGTGATACCATAGAAGTCCATTTCGTATACTCTTCTGCTCAAGTATCTCCAGGTCCTACGTTAGGTGCTTGCCTTGCGGATAGCACGATGAACCCAGGATTGCGTGTCGAAGGTCAGGTTATCGTGTTAGCTAACGATGAAAATGCATTAGACTTTAAAGACATGGCTAAAGTAGCAACCGTAAATGGCTATGCTCAAGCACCGAACATTCCAAGTAATACAGGTGTGCCGATCCAATATTTAGGCTCAACGACTGGACCTGCTTACAACGAGAAAGCATCACCTCTGCAAGTAAGTTGGAGCGTGAGACCTGAGACAGCCGTTGTGGATATTAATTCTGTTGGTGAGTGGTGTAATGACAATGTGTTCAACGAAGATCATGCGCACGGTGTGCGTAACCTAGTAACTAATCCTAAGTTGCTTTCACCTATCAACTAATTATTAGTTTCAGACTTGGTCTTTCAGACCAAGTCGATATCCATTTCCACGCAAAGTCTCGATGACGATCGCAGGATCTTCATCGAGTCTTTTTCTTAACCTACTTATGTATACGTCGACAATATTCGTGTTTGGGTCACTGTGAGTTTGCCATACTCGACTTAGAATTCTCTCTCTTGAAAGCACTTTTTTCTGGTTTTCAGCTAGGTATAGCAAAAGTTCAAATTCGATTTTAGTAAGGGGTATTTCATTGCCTTCCAGTCTCGCTACTCTCTCGTCCAAGGCGATTTGCAACGAACCTATTATTAAATTCTTATCGTTTGATTGTTTCGGTTTTTCAAGCCGTCTTCGTAGTGCGGTGATGCGGGCTAACAACTCATCGAAATCAAAGGGTTTGCACAGGTAATCATCAGCTCCCTCTTGCAAGCCTTTTACTCGCTCATTAACCTCGTCTAACGCAGTCAACATCAGTATCATTGGAGGAGATGGAAGTGACTTTAGTGCGTTAACAATGCTCAGGCTGTCTTCATTACCAAAGAGTCTATCCAATACAATTATTTGAGGGTGGTGTTTTCGTGTAAATGGCAAAACTTCGTGCAGCTCGTTGACTGTTAGACACTCAAACCCTTCTGCACGCAAGCCTCTTTCTAAGAAATTCAGAAGGGGTTTTTCGTCATCTGCTAACAAGATTTTCATAGGGACTCACCCAAAGGCAAAGTGATGGAAAATACCGAGCCATCACCTTGAATTGATTCCACCAAAATATTTCCTCCATGGGCTTCAATAATCGCCTTGGCTATAGGTAACCCCAACCCTAAACCTTCATTGTGTTTGCTAAAGCGCACAAAACGTTCGAAAATGTTTTCAATCTCAGCAGCAGAGATGCCATCTCCCTCATCCTTTATTGAAACACTAAGAAAACGATTCTTCTTGGTTAAATGGACCTCAATCGACAATCCAGAGGCGCTGTATTTAGTCGCGTTATCCATCAAAATGGAAATAACCTGTTGAATTCGAGGCTTGTCTATCATTACCGAAACATCATCAAACTCTTCAACGCCAAGCAAAGAAATGTTGCGATCTTGATACAACCTTTGCCACTTGTTCACCTCTGATGCAAATAACGACTTGATGGGAACCGCAGTAATTTCTAAATGCAGTTGGTTCATTTCAGCACGGGTTAGCAGTAACAAATCATCTACCAGTCTGCTCAAATTGACAGCTTGTTCTAAAATGGCTGACAAGGTTTCTTTGTAGTCTAGTTCAGAAGCCGATTTTAATCTGAGAGTAACCTGAGCCTCCCCGCGTATTATTGTCAATGGAGTACGTAGTTCATGAGAAACATCAGCGATGAATTGACGACGTCGCGAATCAATCTTTGTCAGTTGCAAGTTAGCATTAGTTAGTTCATGAGTTCGTTGTTCAACCTCAAATTCAAGCTCTTTTCTCGATTTCACTTCTTTTATCTCATGCTCTTCTAATCTCTCAGCAAGCTGATTTATAGACGAAGCAAGTCCTTCAAATTCATCATCAAGTGTGACAGATATGGGTCTTCTATAGTGGCCTGAAGCGATGGCATTGGTCGCTTCTCGAATTAATACAATTGGCTGGTATAGCTGATTGAAAAGCCAATAGCAGCCAAAAATAATGAGTGGAACAGAAAGCGCTCCCAAGCCAATCGTGAACCATACCATCGCTGTATTTAAGGTATCTATTCGCGCATTAATTGCTGCAACAACTCTGCTTTGCCTTGAGACCGCGGCATTTATTGCTTCTCTAAACTGGTTGTCGATGGTGTCTTCAAGCAATCTCTTCAATCTTTCTTGTTGATTCAGAGGCGTTGTGTCGTTACTCCTTACCACGGCACGAAATTCGTCAATAATGGTATTGATCAATGCTGCGAGCTCATCCGTGTCCTCTACGCTACCTTGCGTAAATTCAACGCCAAGCGCTTCTCTTTGTTTCAATTCCAACTGAGTAATACTTGCCAGTGACTGTTCAATCAAGGTTTGTTTTTTGCGGACATTTGCCTGGTTAGCGTTTTGCCCAAAGATGACTTCGTCCGTTAACTGCTTAAACAAGCGGTAGGAAATGCTGGATAGCTGTTGATGTTCCACTAATAACGACTGGGCAATGGTGCTTTGTTTGAGATTCTCTCGGGTTAAATGTGCTGAAATCGCTGAGCACGTCAGTGCCACTAGCAATATAAAAGCGGTTGTGAGGCCGAAATAGAAAAGTTTGCGTTTATACATTGACGTCTTATTTTTTCAAAATTCAGGCTATTAATTACGTCCCGTTCATGCCATTGGACCAATTCACTATCTGAAAAGCAAGGGACTTTTATGCGACGAAATCCCAATTTATACCAACTCAACTGACTAATAGAGTCACTTTAGCGTGTTTAGGCTGTTAATGAGATGTAAATCTGTAGGCTAGCCCTCCATACATTGTTTTGGTTGCAAAATGCGAAGCGAGTTTAGTTAGTACCAATAAAACAGCGGACTGCGAAAAGTATCGAGACATTATTTAACGCGAGAAAATAGGGGTTGGTTGAGTGAAATATTCCAAGTTATTCGTTTCGATAAGTATTGCATTGTTGGCAACAGGCTGCGGGGGCGGTAGTTCCACTCCCGAACCTAATGAAGTGGTAGATCCTACGCCACCGCCACCGCCACCACCGCCACCGCCGCCACCACCGCCACCGCCGCCACCGCCGCCACCGCCGCCACCGCCGCCACCGCCGCCACCGCCGCCACCGCCGCCACCGCCGCCACCGCCGCC